>CAWDYS010000003.1:0-999392 GCA_963806765.1 uncultured Nitrososphaerota archaeon
CGCGAAGAGCTCGTCCTTGACCGGACACCAGTCGTAGATCCAAGCGCCGTTTGCGAGCCTCCTTGGTTCCCCGGAGCCGCTCGGATAGCCCATCGAGATGACCATGTTGTACCTTCTCGCAAGCTCCTCAGATGACTGGAGGACCGTGTCGACGAACATCCTCTTGGTGACGTCGGGTCCGCTAATCTGGAAGAACGCCAGGGGCCTGTCGTCGAGCTCGAGCGCTCTCTTTGCCTTCTGGACTCTCTCCTCGCTTGGCCGCGTCCCGGGCGAGGTGAACCCTACGTACCGCACGATATTGGACACGTCCGTCCCCGCAAGGTTGGCCTCCCCGATAGTGTACGGAGGCGGCAGGTCCGTCATCAGAACCTCGTCACTGAGCGACCAGAGTAGACCGAGAACATCGCCCGCGAACCTCTCGTACCCCCGACCGACGCCCTTCCCGCTGAACCTCGGCGGGAAACTGACCTTGAACTGGTTGAGCATGGTGACTACCGGGTAGCCCTTCGCCCTAGCGGCCAGCACCGGGGAGAGCCGCGAGTCGGAGACGACCACCTTCGGATCGAACCTCGCAATGTTCTTCCTCTCGAACGCCACCTGACGCAGGAAGGCGTTGAACATGAATGGGAAGCGGGGAATGAAGTCCTTCGACGAGAAGCTGCCTTCCTCTGTCCACTCGACGTCGAGGGAAGGGCTCCTGAGCACACTGTCACCCTCCCCGTTCATCCTTAGATAGTCGAGCGCCTGGTCGGAACAGGAGAAGCGGAAGTCATCTCCCTCCCTCCGGAGAAGCTCTGAGACCTCCAGGATCCGGCTGACATGACCGAGACCCGAGCCGAAGACAGCAAAGTAGAGTCTGCGCGAGGCCAATTTCTATTCTCTTCTGGTTCCGTGGTCCTGCTGATTCCGTCAGCGCGAATCACGAGAGGCTATATCTCTGTTGGGTCCGTTCGAGGCCAGACTCGATTGACACAGGAGGCCGTCTCCGTCCAAAGACTTACATAACTTGTCGGAAGCCAGCCGTTAAGTCTACCGGAGCATCGGATACTTGACAATTCCAGTATGGCTTCTCGTCGAGATAATCACCCTAGCCATTACCGTACCAGTGCTGGGACTGGAGTACTACTGGCTCGTCCTCCTGGGGACCTCGACGAGGTATCCGAGGGGGCTCGGGAGTCAGGATGTCAAGTTGACAGATCATCCGACTGTCTCGGTTCTCATCGCTTCTTTCAACGAGAAGTATGTGATCGGTCGGTCACTCGACGCCTTGGGGAAGCTGGACTACCCGAAGGGAAAACTGCAGGTCGTGGTGGCGGACGACTCCAACGACGACACAGTCAGGGTCATCGACGAGAAGGTTCAGGGAGCTAAACGACCTTGGCGTAAGGACGGTCGTGTCCAGGAGGCCGACCAGGGACTACTTCAAGTGCGGCGCCCTCAACGAGGCGATGAAGCTGGTCGATGGAGATCTCGTGCTCCTCCTGGACGCCGACTCCATAGTCCCGCCGGACGTCCTGAACAAGGGCATCGCGGTCATGGAGAGCCACCCTCGCACATCTTTCGTCTCTTTCCGGTATGGCCACTACAACAGGGACTACAACCTGATAACGCGACTGTTCGCGCTCTACCAGGACATCGGCGACACGCTCTCGAAGATGGGAGCGTACACCATCGACACGCCGTTCTCGTTCCAGGGAGGCTTCGCGCTCGTAAGGTCGAAGGACCTCAGAGATGTGGGGCAGTGGTCCAACGAACGGATAGCCGACGACGGCGACGTCTCCATAAAGACTGTACCTCGCTGGAAAGCGAGGGATATACCTGAGTAGCGTCAAGATAATGAGCGAGGATCCCTCGACTCTGGAGTCTTGGAAGAAGCAGGTCGCGAGGACCTCCCAAGGGTGGTGGAGGTGCATAGCCAAGTACTGGAAGCCCATAGTCAGGGCCCCCGACATCAGCCTGCGGACGAAGGCCGGATTGCTGCTCATGCTTCTGGGACCGTTCTCGGGTTTCAGCTGGATTCTGGTCACATTCCTGTCCGCGTTCTGCGTAGTGCTGAGAATCGTCCAGCCAGCGAACTCGATATTCAACAACCCGCTGTACATAGAGATAATCGCGATTCCCTTCGCGATTTCGATGGCATCGGGGGCCTGGGCCCTCTGGGTCCAGGGGTTGATGAATCTCCGCAACGTCGTGCTGATTCCGATGCTCGGCTACGCCACGGGGGCGATGCTGAGCCTTGGGTCCGTGGCCTTCTTCTACGGAATCTTCGACAGGCCCGGGTTCTTCGAGTACAGGACGCCGCACGGGGGATCCGATGAGGCCCACAAGAAGTCGTACTTCCGCCATCTCACCAACGACAGGAACTCCATCATAGAGGTCGTGCTATCGGTGGCGGCTCTGCTCCTGGCTGTGAAGGTCCTTCAGGACGGAGTGTGGTTCCTGTCACTCACGCTGGCGGGCTTCGCCATATTCACGCTGAAGTCGATGAACCTCAGCAGACACCTTTTGCCTCGACCGCACCCCGCTCCAGACGTTTGAGCCAACCCTCGCCGGGAGGGCTTCTACGGCGAGCCAACATCACCGTTCGCGCGGGGACCCACTTTCACTAGGCTCCAATCTTCGCTTAAATACAACGCCCCGACGGCTTTCTAGGAAGATAGAGATGCAAGCCAGTAGCGAGAACATCGGACTCCAGGCAAGACTGATACTTGTGCCGGTCGACGGCTCCGAGTCAGCGGAGAAATCCGCAAGGATCGCGTTCGAGCTGGCCCGAAGCTACAACGCGAAGGTTGTGGTCCTCAGCGTCGTCGCCGCTCCAGGATTCTCCTTCAGCGGGCCTGCCGGTGCTCCCATCGACCTCACCGAATACTACAAGCTCGGGACGACAGAGGCCGGTCGAGCGGTCGAGAAGGCAGTCAAGATTGCAAAGGACTCCGGTCTGGACGCAAGGGGGGAGGTCATCGAACCCGTCTCGTCAACGGTCGGCGCAATCGTAGAGTTCGCTGAGAAGGAGAAAGCGGACCTCATAGTGATGGGGACGCGGGGTCTGGGTGGGTTCAGGAAGCTACTTCTTGGAAGCGTATCGACAGGGGTCGTCTCCCACGCACCCTGCTCGGTCCTGATCGTCAGATGAAGTCCTGATCTCGAGAGGACGTTCGAGCTACCCTACCGACGCTTCGACCGGCCCGATGATGAAGAGCCCGAACAGGAGGACGGCAAGGACGATGAGCGTGATGGCCACATAGAGCATGTCCCTCTCGGCTGCGAACATCATGACCGATGCCACCACCCTTGCGACCGGGGTCGCCAGCAGCACAATCAGCCCGAGCTGAATCAGGAAGACCGGGTTCGCGGCTGCGACCCCGTCGAAGAGTTGGGAGAGATTCAGCGTCGGCTTGCCGTAATTGGAGGCGACGAGCTGCTGGACACTGCTGGGGAACGCCTGGGGGGTGTTGAGGAAGAGCATGACCAGCCCAATGACGACGAGAATCGTGCTGACCAGCACGCCGTACTTGAGCAGGTTGCTTATGATGACGTTCATGTCCGTCTTCGGACGGACTGCGCTAGCGGTCAAAGCAAGCCCTCGTGGACCATCTCGATCCCGATGACGATCAGTGCTATCACGAAGAGCCATCGGAGGGCTCCCGGCTTCGTGCGGACGAGAACCTTGGTCCCGGCGAAGGCCCCCGTGACGACGCCGACGGCGACGGGCGCGGCCAGGATGGGGTTCACGAAGCCGCCGATGTAGTATATCGTCGTGCTGGCAGCCGCGGTGACGCCTATCATGAAGTTGCTCGTCGTCGTGGACACCTTAAAGGGGAGCTTCATGAAACTGTCCATCCCTACAACCTTGAGCACTCCGCCTCCGACCCCCAGCAGCGCGGAGAGAATGCCTGCGATGAACATCACGCCGAACGCCGGAAAGACCCTGTCCGCGATGTAGCCCACCCTCGTCTTCGTGGCGCTGTCATAGTAGTCGCCGCCGAGCCGCAGCCTCTCCGAGATCCTGTTAGACTTCAGGTTGATTACCTCCGAGCCCTTCTGCCGCTCCTTCCTGATTCTGAGAGCGGTGCTGTAGGCGGATACGAAGAGCATGGCTCCGAAGGTGAGAAAGACAACCCAGGAGTATCCACTTCTAACCAGAGCGATGCTTGCGACCGCGCCGACTATCGCACCCACCGTCGAGCCAATCTCGAGGAACATCCCGATTCGCAGGTTGGTTATGCGGTCGCGCACGTAGGCGGAGGCAGAGCCGCTCGAGGTGGCGATTACGGAGACGATGCTCGCGCCGATGGCGTACTGGATGGGGACTCCGAACAACAGCGTGAGGACGGGGACTACGAGTATCCCTCCACCGATGCCGACCAGCGAGCCGACAAGACCCGCGACGACCGACACCAGGAACATCAGTATGATGTACTCGAAGATGCCTGTCATGGGATACGCGCGCTCCTACTCAAACGTCTCAAATTAAGGGTTGCCAGGGCTCGACGTTGGCTGCGGGGGGCGCGCGGCTCTTCCCGTCCCGGGCGGCTAGATCACTTCGATGGAGCTCTCGGAGAAGCCCTGCTTCACCAGGATCTCGACGGAGCGGTCCCGATGGTCGCCCTGCAGGATTATGATGCCGTCCTTAACGGTCCCCCCCGTCGCCAGGATCTTCTTCATCTTCGTTCCGAGCTCCTGGAGGTCCTTCTCGTTCATCTTCAACCCCTCGATGACGGTGGTCGGCTTGCCGAACCTCCGCATCTCCATCCTCACCCTGATTCGCGCTTCCTCGCGGTCGAGCTCGGCCAGGATATCGTCGAACCCTTCTTCGGGGTCTTTGCTACTCACTGCTACTGTCTAGGGGTTCTTCACATGTAATATTAAGGTTCTATCCAACTCTTCGCAACGACTTAAAACGGCGGGAATCCTCCCTCCGCGGCCTAGGGCCCGTAGCTCAGTGCCGCTTGCGGGAAGTCTGGTTAGAGCGACCGGCTCATAATCTGAGCAGGAGAGACCGGTCGGTCGAGAGTTCGAATCTCTCCGGGCCCACTGACAATCAACTCAGAATGCGCTCCAATCATCGGAAAGAGCCCAACCCTGGCGATTCTTTCGCAGTTCAATTCCGGAATGAGAGAGTAAACTTGGCGATTCGCACCGGGCTTGAAATCATGTGACCCCGGAAGGCGGATTTGAACATGAAACTGGTCAAGTCTCACCAATCCCAAACTAAGTATTCTCTTGCGAGATATGGTGACAAAAAGGGCACAACCATGCTTTGTCGTGCTCATCCGCCCGACGTATCTCAATCGAGTCGTCTGAGACCGAGCACACTCCTCAACGCAGTGACCGTGCATGCAGAGAAGCCTGCGAAAGGGTTGTTCGAGTTAGGCTGCGACAACCGAACCAGGCTATAGGCTTGGTGCGCCTTTAAATAACCAAGAACAGGTTCTTGCGAAAGGAGATTCATCAGTCTTGGACACTTCCAGCGTATGGACTGCCAAAATGACCGCGACGAGTACCATCCGCGGCCAGAACACGCTTTCCTGCAGGGTCAACGGAAGTCTATGGTTCACCGTACTTCCTTTCAGAAGTCGCGAGTCCTCGAGGGTCGGTCATTCCGCGAGCTCTGTCGTCGGGAGGGTGGCTGGAATCTTCGACTCTCAGGTCTCGACCCCAATGAGGCAGGTGATCGGTGGCGGGACCGCGGAATGGACCATCGGGGGAACGCATGACCCCGCGACGGAGACGGTCGGCATCGCTATCCGCAGCTCGGGAGCGGATTACAAGGGAACCGATACCGCTCTTGGAGAGGCCGCCCAGGGCACGGCGCCTGTGGCGGTTCCCTTATCGATGACGCTCAACTGGGGGTGGCAGGCTTCCAAAGCCGACTTGATACGGCAGACTCCGCCGCCCGATGATCCCTCCACAATTCTCGACGCGATGAAGGCTCCTGCAGTGCCAGCTATTCCAGCGGAGCGCCAGGCCGACAGTCACATGGTCAACAGCCTCCCCCAGACAGGCCTCAAGGAGTTCCAGCGCCTGGTGATAGACCTCAAGGAACCCAAACCGCAGACGGTCACCCAGACATTCCAGGACGAGACGGGCCTGGGAACCCGTACTACGACCTGGACGTTCACGCTAATCCCACGCTTCAGCATCGAACGGGACGACCGGGCGGCGGACGGGCGGTACTCGTTCGTCTCCACAGATTCCATCACTCTTCACATGGCGATCCCAGGTATGACGGTTGCCAAGTCAGGGTGGGCAAACCAGATCTCGTGGGAGGCGAAGGGAACGGGCCCGTTCAGCGGGAGCGGAGTCCCCAATAAGGTACCGCACAGCGCAGCGTTCAGTTTCCAGCCCAATCCAGGGACCCGTCCTACCAGCGGGTCGACAGTTCGCAACCGGCCAATCCAGTACACCGTCTCAGCAACGTCAGAGGGCAGCGTGGAGTTCTTCCTCCTAACACAAGATGACGCTGACCTCCTTCGGCAGGAGTACATCGACCACAACGAGGCCGTCGTCCCATCACGTAGTGACTGCGTTGCTCATCCGATTGACAACTCCTTCAACGTCGGGAACTACAACGTGGCCATCGACGGCGGGATGCAGGCTGCTCTCGACAAGGTCACCCTGGAGTTCGCGAGAGATTCGAAGGGCAGTGTCCGCGTGGCCAGCGGTTTTAGGTCTCCCAGAGGAACAAGGCGACCGGCGACGTTCACCCCAACAACAAGCACACCCTCGGCCGGGCACTCGACTTGGTGCCGAACCCTGCAAGCGCCGACGCCTTGTTGGCTCTATACCAAGCCTGCGTCAGGGCAGGCTATCGCAGCTTCTGCGAAGCCGCTCCTGGCAAGCAAGTTCCCCTAGGCAGTCCCGACGCGAAGTACGTACACATCGACTGGTGAGACCGGTCCAAAACGAGGGGGTTGTCCCCTCGTCGAATGGACGGATGGTTCTGCGATTTGTGGGCAGTCAGCATCCTAACGAAGGTCGGGTGATAGTCAACGGCTGCCCGTTGAATGCGACCAGTCGTCGGGAGTCCTGACTTGATGGCAGTGAAGCAGTCTCGGTTTAGGCGCTCGCTCCCAAGCCTATCGCAACAGGAAGGACGGGTTCAATCTGCGCCGTCCCGGCTACCAGAGGCGAACAGGTGTTTCCTCTTCAGCATGTCTAGCGGGGGTACTCGAAATGGGTTTGATTCGGCCTCCTCCACCTTGACAAAGTCGCGCCGCTCCTCAGCTATTTATGTAGGTGCACCCAGACTGTTTGCATATGTTACGTGTCGCCTATATACTGTATAGATTCGTAAAGTCATAGACGATATGAATTGACAGATGAATCAATGACGGACACGAAACTGTCTAGGCGGCAGTTCATGGGAACTGCGGCCGCAGGTGCCGCAGCGCTAGGCGCTGTGGCGGGCGCGACAACGCTCATGCCGCACGTTGCATCGATGCCGTCGGCAGCAGGTCTGAAGGGGCTCAACACAGCAGGTGGGCTCAAGGCAGAGCCAGTAAGGGTGCCGACCAACTGGTACAAGAGCGCCGACGTCGTAATCGTGGGCTACGGAAGCGCAGGTGCGATTGCCGCCATGACCGCCTTCGACGCCGGAGCCAATGTGCTGATACTCGAGAAGACGCCAAGTCTCAGCCAGTCTGGGAGTCGCCAACAATAACACAGACGAGACTAGTATCTCGGGCGGCGGTGGCAACTCACACATATGCGGCGGAAGCTCTTGGTACATCACCGACCCGGTAGCGCATACAGCGTGGATGAACCGCATGTGCTTCGGCGCGACCCCGATGGATACGTGCGAAGCATGGGCATTCGCGATAGCCCAGAATTTGGCATGGTACAAAGCGAACAACATCCCATGCTCAGTTGGCGCGACCCCTTCACTGACAGGAGAATACCAAGCTTTTGGCCCAATCGGCAATTCGTACAGCATTGCTGCGGTGAGTCCAATCACAAACACGGCGGACTCAGGCATGGCCCTCTTCAAGGCTCTTGACAATGCGGTCCAGAGCAGGAACATCCCTGTCCTGTTCAACTGCAGAGGAACAAGCCTGATTCAGAATCCCGTGACCAACGAGATACTCGGAGTCGTGGCCCTGCAAAACCAGAGCGAAACGGTGAACATCCAGGCCAAGAGGGCCGTCATCCTCACCACAGGAGGCTTCGAGTTCGACGCCAGAATGAAGCTGAACTATCTCAAGTGCGCTCCCTACCACTTCGGCGGCTGGCAGTACAACACGGGCGATGGGATCAACATGGCTCTGCAGGTAGGAGCAGGTCTGTGGCACATGAACACGACGTCAGGACGCCTCTCACCCTGGTTCCCGCTCCACAACACGGCCTATGCACAAGAACACCACAACAGTGCGTGGTTCTGGACCAACAGGTACGGCAGCCGGTTCGTGAATGAGACCCAGACCCAAGGCCTAACTACACAATCGATTCCAAGCCATAGCACATGGCAGGCAGTAGTCGGGTGGAACTTCCAGTACGGAGAGTATTCCTGTGTTCCGACACTCCAAATCATTGACAGCACAGGCATCACCAACGGCCCAGCCGTTAGTGCTGAACTTCCCAAGCAGGCAGCAGCCAAGGAGGCGGCAGCTGCCATCGTAGAATATGGCACTGGCATCAACGTTCTCCCATCTCAGCTTGGAGGCACGGGGGCACTAGGAGGCTTCACTGGTTCGGCAATCGGAACCTACTGGAGCTACGACAACAGCGTCGAGCTCGCCAAGGGATGGATCATCCAGGGCGCAGACATCCCAACACTGGCCGCAAACATCGCCAAGGCCACGATCGTCGGCTCCAACCAGGGGATGGCCGTCCCAGACGGCTGGAACAGCATCGAAAGCATGGACAACGTAACCCTGCCCGGTGGCACGAGCTGTCCAAACTTCAGCGCTGCCAACCTGGCCGCAGCCGTGAACCAGTGGAACGCCGACTGCGCGGCCGGCAAGGGCGACACTGTCTTTGGAAGGCTCGCGACATCCATGGCTCCGTTAAGTACACCACCATTCTACACGATTCCCCTCTGGCCGTCTGGGCCCAACACGAACGGCGGTCCGATCCATAACACGAAGGGCCAGACGTGCGACCCATACTACAATCCAATCCCCAGGCTGTACAGCGCCGGGGAGCTTGGGTCGACTTGGGGGTTCCTGTACCAGGGCGGTGGCAACATCACCGAAAGCGTTGCCTACGGGCGCATCGTCGGCAACAACGCGGCCATGGAAACACCCTGGGAGTAGACCAAGTGCTTTGGAAGCTCCTCATCGGAGACTCCTTCCCTCAGTGCTGAGCACTGCATAGACTACGCGTGTGCCATACTCGCGTCCCTCGTCTTGACTCTTCGGGGGACGCGCGGGCACCCCCACGTTCGTTTCTTGGCTCAGCGAGAAAGGAATCGCCGTCAACCCGTTTCGTGGAGAATCCCCCTGGGCTGACATGCGGGGAAGGAGTCCCAGACCGTCATGATGCAACCAATGGTCGGGAAGATGAAGACACACAGCGGACGTGGTCTCTCGTCCGAACTGGCAGACCGAGACCTGAGCAGGGCACTCATCGAGCTGAATACACTCTCCGAGAAACTTTCAATCCCCGACATCGTGACAGCTGAAGCGGCAAACATATGCAGAAGGGCTGTGGAAGAAGGTCTTGCGAGGGGGAGGCCACTCACCCAGATTGCAGCCTCATCTCTCTACGCCGCCTGCAGAGAGAAGGAGGTCCCGACTACCCTCGACGACGTGGCCCAGGCCAGCGGCGTGGGAAGGAAAGCTGAGCTAGGTGGTATAGGCTGTGGTCGCGGAACTCGATCTGAAGGTCACCGTCGCCGACCCCGCCGAATGCCTGGCGAGGGTCGCATCCAGACTGAAGGTGGAGCCGAAGGTGGAGGCGGACGCCCGAGAGATACTTTCGAGGGCAGAGAAGGCGGGGATTACCGCCGGTGTGTACGCGACCGGACTCGCGGCTTCGGCCCTCTATCTGGCTTCGTTGCTAGACGGCGAGTGGATGACCCAGAGCAGCGCCGCGGAGGCGGCCGGGGTGAGAGAGGCAACCGTCCGGAAGGAGTCCAAGCGTCTCAGAAAGGTCCTCGGAATCCGGTTGAGAGGGGCACCTCGGAGGAAGAGACGCAGTCGGTCCGAGTTGGAGACAAGTCGGTCGAGACTGGTGCTGAACTGCATGTAAGGCCTCTTGCACGATGAAGTTAACAAGTCTATCCGACACAGTGGTGTACACCATTCCTGCCGAGCCCGAATTTGAAGAAGTCAGAATGTCGATTTGAACACTAAACTTGTTGGTTCTACCGGGCCTACTCATTTGCCTACGGGATCTCTGGCTCACGCAAGAACAGGACGTTCTCGGTATAGGAGAATTGCGTCCCGCCCTAAGGCTCCGCTGACTGTTAGTGGATAGTGCAGGCTGCTTTCGAAATCCGGGCCCATGAAAGTACTCGTCGTCTGGGCGCTCTGGCATGGCAACAATGGATTGGTTGAACTCACGTTGAAGACGAACGAGTATTGCACTGTCGCTCCTCCGGGAGTGCCTGGGGGAGGAACCCACTCGAGAGTCACGTTCAGTCATGTTATCGGGGTTGACACAAGTGCGACGGTGGTAGACCCCGGAGCAATCTGTCACACGCTCAAGGACCTCGGAAGCGGAGGTGTGATTGAAGAGTGCCTAGAGGGCCGCAACAACGCGTACGAGTTGGCCGAGAGCGGGGAGTGTAGGTCTGTTTCCCCTCTGTCAGGACACCGTGTTGAGGGTAAGGGTTGACCTCACGTGTTGGAGCGGACGTACCTTGGAGAATACGATTTCCTTGAGTGCCTGGTCAGACTCGGCTTCGACCTCGACCACCACGTCGTAGACGCCGTATACCTCGTAAACTCTGGCGATGCCTTTGACCTTCTCAAGTTCTGACATCACCTCAGTCTCCGAGCCCAGGTCCGTGTTGACCAGGACGAATGCCTTTTTCATCGGTTACATTCTGCTTTCCAATGGTGTAAATACTTTCTTCTCGGTCTCACGGTTACCAAGACCTGCGCATGGCGTCGCGGCACCAGTCTGCTCCTTGAATTCCTCGCGCAATACGAGGATATCAACTCCGCAATTCACAGACGGGAACGGTGGACTTGAGAACAGAATCGGTTGGCTCTCTTGGACCCACATCTCTCCAGCACTAGCCATTGCAAGCTTCGCGTGCGTCCCCCAAATCTCTTGGTCTGTTCCGTCCCTGCTTTCGATTAGTTAATCTAGCGTCGAGCTCTAAGGGGTATCCCAGAGCCGGATAGCTTGAAAGAACGAAGAATCCCACGCACGATGTCCACCCAGCATCCGGACAACATCTCTCCCCCGCCGTGGGCCGACAACGAGGTCATAGAGGGCGAGGCTGAACTGCGAGAGGCACTCTTCGCATACAAGGATCTCGGATGCGACGAGGTGATGTGGGACTCGGAAGGAAAGGACGTGGACACCAACGTCGTCAGGAAGCTCTTCAGCTCCTACCCCGAGTACTTCCAGAAGAACGTCATCGGCGAGGACATCTTCCTTACCTACAGGATCCCGAACCCCCAGATTGAAATCGCGGAGCGGAAGATCGTCACGACCACCCTTGACACAATCCCCCTGAGTTCCGACGTCGCGACTGTCTTCCACAAGAGGGAGGCGGTGCCGGTCTTCGAGGTCATCCTGCCGTTCACCACGAGCGGAAAGGAACTCGCGTGGCTCCACGATTACTACGGGAAGGCGATCGCGGGCGTCCAGAGCTTGAAACTCTCCGATTCGATGACAATCAAGGGCTGGATAGGAGAGTTCAGGCCCAAGGAGATCAACGTGATTCCCCTTGTGGAGGACATGGAACACCTGCTCCTCATCGATGGTCTCGTGAAGGACTACCTAGGGTCGGTAAAGACAGACCACATGCGAGTCTTCATCGCGCGTTCGGACCCCGCCCTCAACTACGGACTCATTCCCGCAGTCCTGCTTGCGAAGATAGCGCTGTCGAAGCTCGCACTCCGTGGAGGTCTCGACCGGAGTGGAGATGCATCCGATGATAGGCGTCGGCTCGATGCCCTTCAGAGGGCATCTCTCCCCGACCAACGTTGACGGCTTCCTCGACGAGTACAGGGGACTGAGCACCGTGACGGTCCAGTCCGCTTTCAGGTACGACTACCCGCTGGCAAAGGTCAGGTCCGCCATCTCCTCGCTCAACTCCAGGCTTCCCGACCGGCAGCCCATGATGATTGACGGGAGCGACGAGGCCCTTCTCCGGACAGCCATGTATCGCCTTATCTCCTCATACCAGTCAAGAATCGAAGATCTGGCTCCCCTCATCAACAGCATCGCGAAGTTCGTCCCCAGGCGCCGGGCGAGGAAGCTCCACATCGGCCTCTTCGGGTACAGCAGGAACGTCAAGGGCAAGGCCATGCCCAGGGCGATACCCTTCGCCGCCGCGTTCTACTCCATCGGGATTCCTCCGGAGTTCATCGGCGCGAGCGCCCTCGGGGAGATTACCGAGGACGAATGGAGGGCGCTCGAGAGTACCTACGTGAACCTGAGGAAGGACCTGAGGGCCGTCGGGTCGCTCGTCTCATGGCAGACGATAAACATGCTGATGGAGTTGCACCCACACGTCGCGAAGATTGCGGGCATGGGCAGGGAGAGCCTCCGGGACTCGCTCGGCAAGCTGGTGGCTGACCTCTCCGCTGTCGAGGAGCGATTCTCGGTGAAGCTGGGCCCGAGGGGCAACGAGAGCAAGAAGCACGAGAACTTCACCAACAACTTCCTCATCTCATATGTGGAGGGGGAGGACGACGAGGCGCGCGACGCGTTCAACCAGGCTGCCAAGCTTCGGCGGAGCCTCGGGTAGGCTCTGTCTAGCGACGAGGGCTCTTTTCCTTGGGGATTTCCGGGAAGGGACTGAAGTGCGCGTGAACCATCTTCCAACCCTCATTGAACTTCGCGACCACCATGGTCACCCTCGCTCTTGAGCCGACGGTCTTACCCTCGAAGGAGTAGTCATTCACGAAGACCCCTGTGAACGTGAGATAGAAGGTCGCGATGGCGACGTTGCCGACCAGGTCTATCCTCTGGTCCTCAATCCGGTACTCGTAGTCTGAGATGTTGGCGAAGGCGGCCTGCTCATAGATGAACGCCTCCTCCGAGTTCTGCCTTGTGTAGGGAGGGTTCTCGTCGAATTTCGTGTAGAGGCTCGCTGGCGAATGGAAGTCCATCAGCGAGGTGAGTTCCTTGCTCTTCCCCACTTCGAAGAACGATCGGATGAATTCCGCGACCTCCTCCTTCGCCTCCCTCAGTCCCGAGCCGCTCATGACCGGCTGGAGGCGCCGTGGAATAGATAAACTACGGCAGAGGACACAGGCAGAGACGATAGCGCAGTTCTTGGCGGCCACCGAGTCTAATTGGGAATAGGTCCTCTATCCTGATGAGCTTTAAGAGTAGGGATACATACACGACTGAAAAGTGAACCACATCAAAAGAATTAAGGAGTTATATCAGAAAGTGCCTTTTCAGGGTTTTTGAACCTGCATACGTAGGTTCAGATTCACGCTTGGACCGTCCTCCAGATTCAAACCCGGCAGGAATCGACAACCTCGCTCTTCTCGGCTGGACTCCTCTCTGTCATGCCTGATGTACTACAGACACTTCAACACCCGTCGACTGACTTACCTCAAACTCATGCAAGCCGTATTTCTTCTTCCGCGGCGTTCTCCCCAGGGGCTCCTTGAGGACCTTCCTGAGGCGCTTGGACTCCTTCCGGACGGTTGCCTCTCTCACCCCGGCCGCCTCCGCGGCGCTGCTCTGGGTCATCCACTCGCCGTCTAGCAACGAAGCCAGATAGAGGGCCGAAGCCGCTAGTCCGGTCGGACACAAGCCAGCCGTGATTCCCGCTCTCTCGGCTTCCGAAAGCATCCCTCGGGCGTCCGCCTCCACCTTCGGTTCCACCTTCAGTCTGGATGCGACCCTCGCCAAGCATTCGGCGGGGTCGGCAACGGGGATCTTGAGGTCCAGCTCGTTGACCAGCAACCGATAGCAGCTCGCTATCTCCTTCTTGTTCACGCCGCTGGCCGCGGCCACGTCGTCGAGAGTCGTCGGGACCCCCTTCTCCCTGCACGCGGCGTACAACGACGAGGCTGAGATCCTGGCGAGAGGCTTTCTGTAGACCGAGCCCCTTTTCAGACCCGTTTTGCATATGCGTGCCGCTTCGTCTGTCATGTGGTGAGGGAGCGAGAGTTTCCTGGAGAGCGCATTCAGTTCGTTGAGAGCAATCCCTAATTCAGCTCTGTCTTGCTGATTGTGTCTTGACCACATAGCCTATCGCCAGCCCTACAAGAAGTAGGACCACCATCGCTCCGTATGCCCAGTCGGGGATGACGGAACTAGCCTGCGTCACAGTGCTGGTCATGGTTTGAGTCGCCGTCTTCGTCACGGTGACTGGTTGCGCCGTCGTCGTGGCTGTGCTGGTTACTGTGGTCGCGGACGCTGTCACGGTCGTTGCTGGCCCGGTCACTGTCTGGGTGCTGGTCACAGTTGTTGTGGGTCCGGGTAGGGTGCTGGTCACGGGGTGCTGGTCACGGTCGTTGCTGGCCCGGTCACTGTCTGGGTGCTGGTCACAGTCGTTGTGGGTCCGGGCAGGGTGCTGGTCACGGTCGGGTCGCTGGCCCGGTCGTTGTGGTCGGGTAGGGTGCTGGTCACAGTCGTTGTGGGTCCGGGCAGGGTGCTGGTCACGGTCGTCGCTGTTGAGGATTGGCTGGAAGTCACTGTCTGAGTGACACTCGTGGTTGCAGCATGAGCTTATCACTGAGACCGTGCCATCATTTGAATTCGCCACGAATACCTCGCCATTGCCCGAGTCGTAGGCTAGGGCAGCTGGGCCACCACCGACGCTGACCGTGGCCACCACTGCATTGGTGGAGTCGCTTATCACTGAGATTGTGCTGCCGCCTTCATTCGCCACGAATACCTCGCCCTTCGCGGGGTCGTAGGCTACGCCGAGAGGAACGCCACCGACGCTGACCGTGGCCACCACTGCATTGGTGGAGTCGCTTATCACTGAGATTGTGTTGCCGCCTTCATTCGCCACGAATACCTCGCCCTTGGCCGGGTCGTAGGCTAGGCCGAGAGGGCCACCACCGACGCTGACCGTGGCGACCACTGCATTGGTGGAGTCGCTTATCACTGACACTGTGCTGCCGCCTTCATTCGCCACGAATACCTCGCCCTTCGCGGGGTCGTAGGCTACGCCGAGAGGAACGCCACCGACGCTGACCGTGGCGACCACTGCATTGGTGGAGTCGCTTATCACTGAGACTGTGCTGCCGCCTTCATTCGCCACGAATACCTCGCCCTTGCCCGGGTCGTAGGCTACGCCCCGAGGAATTGTACCGACGCTGACCGTGGCCACCACTGCATTGGTGGAGTCGCTTATCACTGAGACTGTGCTGCCGCCTTCATTCGCCACGAATACCTCGCCCTTCGCGGGGTCGTAGGCTAAGCCCCAAGGAATTGTACCGACTTTGACCGTGGCCACCACTGCATTGGTGGAGTCGCTTATCACTGAGGTTGTGTTGCCAGGGAGATTCGGCGTGCCGGAATTCGCCACGAATACCTCGCCCTTGCCCGAGTCGTAGGCTACGCCGAGAGGAACACTGCCGACTTTGACCGTGGCCACCACTGATTGCGCACTGATTGTTGACGCGAAAGATGACAGTAAGAAGAGAGTTGCAATCACTACAACAAGGAAACGCGTGGCCTTCCAATGATTTTGCGTCACTTCATATAACCTAATTTGAAAGTGTGACTAATCCGTACTTAATCGTGACGTAACATTTGCAAGCAAATGTAAGCGTAGCGCGATTGACAGTCCATCTGCTATACCAGCGTGAACCAAGCTTGGCCCACAGGTGTGATCGAGGAGTACTGGCGAGGTTGTGCTGACAACGCTCCACAATGTCGGAGGATGGGGAACAAGGAGCTCGACAAACTGGAGGCCACCCTCCAAATCACAGTCTCGTCGATCCACGCGGCGTGCAGGGAAAGGGAGGTTCCGATGACTCTTGATGACGTGGCCGCGCCATAGCTCCGAGTCGTTGTCTGCGTGGTCGTACCAGTCGAGGTCCGAATAATTGTGATTGGAACCGTCCTGGTGACCGTCTCAATAGAGCCGACGGCGACGGTCACCCTGGGGCCGTCCTAAACAAATGTAAGGTATTGGTATTACGAGGACCACAGATCGTAAAGGTGTTTGTTTTGCACCCAACTTGGGTGCACATGTTACATCTCGTTTAACTAGACGTCGACCTGAAAAGTCCGTCAGGTGTTTGGATTGACAGAAGCAATTTCGGACTCGAAACTTTCAAGGCGGCAGTTCGTAGGCGCTGCCGCCGCAGGAGCTGCAGCGCTCGGCGCTGTGGCAGGTGGAAAAGCGCTCGTACCACAAATCGCGATGGCATCGCCGACACCGGACTCAAAAGCGCTCGCCGCAGCGGGAGCCAAAGCGCAACCCCTAGGCATTCCTTCCAGCTGGGACTACACGGCCGACGTCGTGGTTGTGGGATTGGAGGGGCAGGTGCAGCCGCTGCTATAACGGCGCACGATGCCGGGTCGAGCGTACTCGTACTGGAGAAGGACCCGATAATGGACGGCAGGGCATTAGCGGTATGTGTGGCGGCCAGGTGTTCTCTCCAGTGCTCGCAGCGAATGGTGGCTCGGTACAGGACTTCATAACCTACCACAAGATGATTCACTGGGGCACGATACCGCGATGACGACTTGATCACCGCAGTCTGCAATGGCGTCGCCACTTGGCCAGCTGGATTGCGAGCCTCGGAGGCACCACCATGTACTCCCCAGCCGTTTCTTCGGTGCCGAGATCTCTCTTCACGGGCTTCGTAAACCCAGTTTCCAGTCCAAGGCGAATTTTGAGAGTTACTGCTTCAACACTCTAACGGGTTCCACGACTGGAGCGAAAGGAACTGGCGTCGACACCATGTATTTCTTGCGAAACTGTGTCGAAGCTAGGAACATCCCCGTGATGCTGGCAACTCCGGCGCAGAAGCTGATTCAGGACCCCAACACGAAGGAGATACTGGGCGTCACGGCGGTAGACTGGAAGGGTGCAACGCTAAATGTTCAGGCCAACAAGGGCGTGATACTTGCCTGCGGTGGCCACGAAAACAACCCGGAGATGACCAACAACTTCCTCCCATGGGGGCACTCGCAAGCCCAGGACGTCACGTTCTGGGGTACGCCGTACAACACCGGAGATGGGATAGTCATGGCTCAGAGCGTTGGAGCGAAGCTCTGGCACATGAACAACAAGGAGTGGGTGAACGGAGAATACGGATGCTTGGCCGCCTCCAAAGAGTTCGGATATGGGTTCGGCGTCAGCGTTGCCAACTCCTGCATCGTTGTGAACAGATACGGGCAAAGATTCATGAACGAACACGCCTCGGGAAGTGGTCACACCGCCCAAATCTACCCGATCGACACACTCGTGGAAAACATCGGCCTGAGCGTGGGCTACACCAGTTACGACCCCCGGTTCAACTACTTGCCCGCTACCGGTGCGGTGCCCCTACCGGCCAGTGCGGCCGCAGAATCGGTAGGCCCCGACTACGTTGACTACCCCAACTACCCGTTCTACATGATCTTCGACAGCACGAGGATGAAGGCTGGCGCTCTGTCGTCCGGAGGGTGGCCAGGCCTTGTCAGCCTGCTGCATCCGGCTGGAACTCAGACATACATATGGAGCAGCGATAACAGCGTGGAGTTGGCAAAGGGATGGATACTGACGGGCCAAGACCCAACAACGCTCGGCAACAGCATCGTCTGCTACGACTTCTTTGGACGTGTGGTGGGCATGAACGGCAGCGGCCTTGCCGCAACCATAACCCAGTGGAACACCGACTGCGCGGCCGGCAAGGGCGACACGGTCTGGGGCAGACCGGCGGCCAGCATGCTGCCCCTCACCAACCCACCGTACTACGCGATGCAACTGGTCGTTGGCTCCCTGAACACGAACGGCGGTCCGGTGCACGACCAGTACGGCCGAACAATAGACGTGTACAACAACCCAATCCCCAGGCTATACAGCATAGGCGAGCTCGGCTCAATCTTCGGCTTCCTGTACCACAGCGGTGGAAACTTCCCTGAGGCCATGAACATGGGTCGCATATCGGGAGCGCACGCCAACAGTCTGCCCTCGCGTGCACTCAATCCCTCGTCATAGGAAGACGGCAACGCAGGGGAGAGAGACAGACTCTCTTCCCTCTCCATTCATTTTCATGCATTTCGTTCTGCTTTGATTTTGCTGGGCGAGATGCCTGGTGACTCGCCGCCCCCTCGCTTTGTGAGGCCTGCAGATAGAGTGACGTTCCTATAGCCCTCGATGACGTGACGGTGGTCATCGTCCTGAGGAGTTGGGTAACGGCTAGGCGCTAAAGTCTTCTTGTCGGGGGATCAGACATGAAAATCCACCTCGCCAACCTAGGTTAGTAGATGGCGATAGCGACGCCTATGGCCAACGCAAATCGCGGAAGCGCACGCGATGGCCCGAGATACTCTGGAGACGGGAGAGGGACTGTCGCTGGCAAGAATCCAATCGGGTTCGCAGCTTCGACTCTCTACGTAGCATCTACTGTCGAGAGCCAGAAACTGACGTAGAAGAGTGAGGCAAACGGGGGAGACGCCGTGCAAAAGGAGTACAGAATCCATGGGACTGCTCACGGGGGTCCGGCGGGCAGGTCCGTAAGCTTCATGCCTCCGTCCCGCAGGCGGCGCTCCCGGCCTTGGTGGCTGTTTGACCCTCGGATGCGCACAGTCTGCAGTTGGAAACGGAGAGGGACAAGGAACGAATCTTGTTCTGCGACCACTGGTGAATTACTGCTGCAACCTGAGCGACACGAGGGGGAGTTCGGAGTTGTGTGGTCGGTTAGTCCGCGGGAACCTCTTCAATTGTCTTGAGTCTGAAAGCAATCTGATCTCTCATTTCCACTACTAGCTTTGAGTGGACTTGGGCGATTGAAGTGATCTTCCTCTTAATGAAGGGCAGATTCTCCCCACTTTCTGGTTCCTCGAAGTCTCTGTACACCACGACTTCGAACGAAGGGGGCGAGTCTTTCACAAATGTGATACGGTATCGCACGGAGAGCGCAAGTGAACCCGTCATTTAATACTCTTTCCCAAACAGTCGGAATAGAATTACCATAACGCCCCCGAGTCAATCCGGCATGATATTCTCGAACCGTCGCGTCCTCTCTTATAGAGTGCCCGAGGGCCTCTATCGCGGTCCTGTATTCGAACGTTAGGGGAAGCGACCAGTGACATACCGTTGAGACGCAATCGGAACCATGGTCCCAGTCTACGAGTACACAGACTTGTTGGTGCACTTATCCAACACATTCGTGAGATAGGGAGGGCGTGGTGCCAGGTAGATAGCAGAGTACGACACAGTAAGGAGCCTCTTTGTATCAACAATAATGTCAACCCAGACATAGACTTGCCTCTCATCTTGAGTTTGATCTCGGCCATCGCGACTTTCCTATTCTCACTCAGAGGTGCACTAATGTGATTCCTATCGATGGGTGCGTACTCCTGCAAGATGACGCGTGGTTCGTTCGAAAAGCCTCGTTTGGTGTGTCTTTGAGCGAAGGGACGGTTCCTAAGGTATAGCAGGCAGGAAGGTCTTCTCTCTCCTCAGACGTCTTTTGTTCCATCTGGAGAAATCTACGTCGTGGAAGCATTCAGTGGCCTAACCCAACTTCCCACACGTCTGGTGTCTTCTCGGAGTCTCTTCGTTCGCCGACTAACGAGGAACACGATTAGCTCAAGGACACCTTACCGTAACTGCAACCAGTCGACGGGATTGTGTCCAGATAGAAGTGTGCTTTGGAACCTAAAGCCCAACTGCGTGATACTTGTTGCGATTCTGTTAGAGGAGTGACCATCTAGGCACGAGGTGCAATTTGGACTTGCCGTCCCCGGGCTGAGCACGTCGCATGGCATACAGATGAGGATATAGGAACGAATTTGGGTGAGCATTCGAACAAGGAGCCAGAGAGCATTGTGAGCAGATGCCATTGGGCGTGATGTCAAACAGTGGGCACGAGGCAGAAGG
Organism: uncultured Nitrososphaerota archaeon; assembly: GCA_963806765.1. Lineage (GTDB taxonomy): Archaea > Thermoproteota > Nitrososphaeria > Nitrososphaerales > Gagatemarchaeaceae > Gagatemarchaeum. Next base: position 20,138 of record CAWDYS010000003.1, read on the forward strand.
TAATTCCCGTCGAGGAGGTCGACGGCTGCGTCCCTCAACCCGCGGCGCTCGAATCCACGATTACAAGCCCCTGCTCGAGTCTGTCTGCTATCCTTCCCCTCTCCGAATGTTTCTCTCGAACCTCGACCGGAAATTCGTTCTTTCGAGGCGGGTAGAATCGTCGTGTCTGCGAGTGGCAGTAGGGAGTTTGGAGAAGAAGATAGTTTGGGGAAGAGTATTAAACAACGGGTTCACTTGCGCTCTCCGTGCGATACCGTATCACATTTGTGAAAGACTCGCCCCCTTCGTTCGAAGTCGTGGTGTACAGAGACTTCGAGGAACCAGAAGGTGGGGAAGATGAGTCAATTATGACTAAGAAGATCACTTCAATCGCCCAAGTCCACTCAAAGCTCAGCCGAGGAAATAAGTTACCAGAACGCCTTCAGGTTCAAGACAATCGAAGAAGTTCCCGCGGACTAACAAGGCACTCAACACGATATCAACTCGGCCTCCCGTTCGCCAAGAGCAGGATGGGTGCAATTGCAGTCAAGGTGCTTGCAAATGTTACGTATTGCTTAACTATAGATTGAAGCACGAAATCGTCAGTGGTTCATACGAAAGAGGGAGCAAGTACTGGTAAGATACCAACACGGGCAATCGATTGGATTGGAGGAAGATGTTGTCAAACTAGAGAAGAGAGAGGCTGTTCCGCTGTTCTCTTTCGTTAAGATCTAGTGATTTGATTGGCAGTGAACAAGCGAAGCATCTACGTCGTCGTCCTGGCGGTGTTGCTCCTCGGTGTCGTCACAGTGACATTCGGCGTCTGGCAAACGGGAAGCTTCTCTCACGGGGAGCCGGACTTCGACCAAGGATGCTATTGTCATAACAACAACATCCAAGTGTGGATCAACGACACAGGCGACGGCGAAGGCGGTGCCTTCCTCGGCAGTGTCCATGCCGGCAGTACGTTCCACATTATCGCCACAACGACCAACTTGATGTCAGGGGTCGTCGTCCCGGGGTTGCAGGTGTGGGAGTCGAACCAGACCGACAACGCCAAGTTCACCTTCAGTCCGCAGTCCGTTACAATCACCTCCCCCCAAAACATCAACAAGACATCCGGGGCGATGACAGTAATCTACAAGGTAACCGCGCCTCAAACAACCGGAGTCTATTCACTAACGCTTTACGGGCAGGGTACCTTATTGCAACCTATCGTAGTCCAAGTCACAGGTGGGACCTCATCAACGAGCTCCACGACGACTTCCACCACCAGCACGACCTCCACTCACACCACCAGCACCTCGACAACAAGCAGTACGACTTCAACCACATCCAGCACCTCGACAACAAGCAGTACGACTTCAACCACCTCGACCACCTCGACCACCTCGACCACGCACTCGACCATCGCAAGCTCAATGACATTCACTAGCCCGTCCCCGGGCAAGTCGTTCACAGGCCCTCAGAGCTATACAATCTCCGGGACAATCAGTCCGACCCCCCACTCCCAGACGGTGTCTTCATTGATGTGATGCTCCAGAACTCCTCTACGGTCGTTGACTCCTCGATCCAAGCCGTATCGGCTTCTGGCACCTTCTCCTACACGACTTCTGTCGGCAGTACTCCGTCGTGGGTCACGGGGACATACGTGATTACGGCCTTGGACTCAAACAACGTGAGAGGGACAATGACTTTCCAGTACACCGTCCCCGTCTCGACTAGCACGACCACCACTTCAACTTCGACAACGTCTACCTCGGCCACCACGTCATCCACAGCGACCACTTCCGCAACGCACACCACAGCTCAACAGCCTCGTCCTCCAGCACGACTTCGACCACCTCCACATCGCCTACGACCTCCAGCACGACTTCAACCACTTCATCCACGACGACGACTTCCACTGCTCCTACGACTTCCAGCACGACTTCAACAACGCCTTCCACGACGACTTCTTCCGTAGTGCCTACGACCTCCAGCACTACTTCGACCACATCGACAACAACCCAGAGCTCCTCCTCGTTTCCTGCATGGGCCTATGTGACCATCGGAGCACTGCTGATTGTCGTTGTTGGAATAGTCTACATGGTCAGGAGACTATCAGCCCAGAAAGCTGAGAACGCCTTGGTCATAGAGAACAGGGTTGAAGCAGCAGGGGTTGCTCGCAAAGAACTCAAGAAGGTCTCCGAGAGGCTTCTCCTCCCCCACGACGTGACAGACGAAGCGATCTGCATATACAAGAGAAGTCTGAAAACAGGTCTGGCGAACGGGAGGCCGCTCATCCAAATCGCGGCCTCATCGCTTTACGCCGCCTGCAGGGAGAGGACATCCCAACAACCCTCGATGACGTGGCCGCGGCCAGCGGCGTGGGAAGGAAAGCAGTAGCCAGGTGGTACAGGTTGCTTGTCATGGCACTCGATTTGAAGATTCCCGTCGGCGACCCTGCGGAATGCCTGGCGAGGGTGGCGTCCAGAGCGAAGGTAGACCCAAAGGTGGAGGCGGACGCCCTAGAGATACTGTCGAGAGCCGAGAAGGCGGGAATCACGGCCGGTTTGTATCCGACCGGGCTCGCGGCTTCGGCCCTCTATCTGGCGTCTCTGCTCGACGGCCATTGGCTGACCCAGAGCGGCGCGGCGGAGGCGGCAGGCGTGAGAGAAGCCACGGTCCGGAAGCAGAGCAAGCGCCTCAGGAAGATAGTCGAGGTGCAGCCGGGGAAGAACACCGACGAAGAAGAGACTTGGTTGGTCCGAGTTGGGGGCAGGTCGGTCGAGTCGTGTTGAAGTGCCTGTACGATCACTTGCCTGATGGCGAGAACTGGTCCACCGATAGCAGTAGAGTTGTCGATTCCCTCCCGAGCCGCCGGGCGGCAATCAAGAGGATGTTGCATCGAAGTAGTTGAGCGTGACCATGGAGAGATAATCCCCAACTCCATGGTTAGCCATATGGTTTCATGGTGATTCGCTTATAATCCCTCTCAGGTCATATGGTGACGAGTGAAAAGAAAAATGGCAATGGCATCAGCACTGACAGAAGAGGAAGTCGGCAGGGTCCACGGAAGCAAGAGCGCCGTGGATTTCGGAAGGGTGGAGTTCCTTGAGATAGTCCACGTGGAGAGGCCGAGGATAATCTACCGGAGCGAGGAGAAGCATTTTTTCTTCCTTGCGGGCCTAGCGGTCCGTACTTCGGAGTGCGTCGACAGCGACTTTGAGTCCGGCCACGTAGATCCTTCCGTGGCTCTCCCAGCGCAGTCAGTAGAAGAGCTACCAGCTGGGGCGTCAGGCCGCCTTCGGCACTGCCCCGACTTCCAGAGCGCCCACAGAGCCCTCGGTGTTCATGTTGATGACGATCTCGGCGATGTCCGCCGCATACTCGGCGGTCCGCCTGATGTCCTCGACGATAAGGGGGAGCGCCTGGTCCGACTCGGTGTCCTTCGTCTTCTCGATGAGGTTCAGCAGGTCCTCCTGCAATCCGGCCGCCTCCTTCGCCCGCTCCACCACGCCGTCGGCAGCCTCGTAGTCTCCCTTGAACAGCGATAGCCCGGCCTCCTCGAAGAGCCCCACGGCGTACTCGCTCATCTTCTGAATCTTGTCGAAGAGCGACTGGCTCACCTGTCCCTCCATGTGCAGCGCCCCCTCCGCGATCTTGTTGGCGTGGTCTGCGACGCGCTCGACGCTCTTCACTATCAGCCTGTAGTCGAGGCAGTCCCTCCTGTTCTTGAGCTCTATCTCCCGCAGTATGAAGTCGTTCTGCACCGCCATGTTGAGCTGGCGGATGGCGTAGAGGCTGAAGCGGTCGACCTCGTCGTCGGACTTCGTCACGGACCCCGCCGCGTCCTTGTCGAGCCTGACCAGGGCGCGGACCGCGTCCCGGTGCATCGACTCCGCTATGAGGAACATCCTCTTCAGGACGTTCTTGACGCTCAGCTCCGGGTAGCTGAGCAGCACCTGAAGCGTTATGCCCTCCCTCGAGTCCGCGATCACCTCGGTCCCGATCAGGTGGCGGCGCGAGGCCTCCTTGACCGCGTCCCTCTGGGCGGAGGTCAGGGGCCCCTCCTTCGCCTTGACGTGTATCGTGCTGTACCCGAGGAGGTAGATGGATATCAGCCGCCGCACGATCGAGTCGTTCTTGTTCTTCGGGGAGACTTCCAGCAGGGCTTCGGTCTTTCCTGACGTCATCTTCCCAATCCGGGGAGTGACCAGCAGCGAGGAGTCGCCCTGCTTCTCTACCGCGACGGAGTCTCCCGCATCCAGCCCCATCTCCAGCACCCACTTCTTGGGCAGCGCGAGCATGTACGAGGACTTCCCTGAGAACTGAATCTTTCTGACTTCGCCTTTTTGATGCTCTGTGGACATTCAAAACACTTGAAAAATAGATGCCCATATGGCTCTCCGCATCATTATATTTCCCTTGCGATTTTCACATATACGCTGAAAACGGCTCGAAAGAAACGAAAACATGGTATCTTTCTCTGAAAGATCAAACAAAAGAAACGGAATGGGTGGATCGGTCGTCGGTATCGTCGTCGTCGTCCTGATAATAGTAGCCGCACTGGCAGGTTACTTCGCAGCGTCGTCGAGTATCTCGGCCTCCACAACAACTCAATTCTCAACCATCACATCCCCTCCAGTCACGAACACGGTCACTCAGACTGAGGTGATCAACGGCACGGTCACCAAGACACTCACAAGCACAGCGGTATCCACAACAGTCTCCACAACGACTGCAACGCCAACGGTAACCTCGGTGCTGACAGGCGCCGGGTCCACGTTCATCAATCCAGTCCTCACAGCGATGATCGCACAATACCAGCAAGGAACTCCGACAGTACAAATCAACTACCAGGCCATCGGCAGCGGCGGAGGTATCTCAGCGCTCGAGGGCAAGACAGTCGACTTCGCGGCTTCTGACGCTCCTCTGCAGGCCGCCGACATAGCCAAAGCACCAAACGCACTGACCATCCCGGCGACAATCGGAGCGGTCACGGTCGCCTACAACCTTCCCGGCATCAAGAGCAACCTCCACCTCTCGGGCAGCGTGATTGCCGACATCTTCCTTGGCAAGGTCACGATGTGGAACGACCCCGAAATCACTAACCTCAACTCCAACGTAACCCTGCCAGCGAAGAGCATCCTCGTCGTGCACAGGTCAGACAGTTCGGGAACGACCTTCACCTTCACCGGCTACCTCAGCATAGTCAGCCCCTCGTGGAACTCCACAGTGGGACAGGCTAAGAGCGTCGCATGGCCCGTCGGCTTGGGCTCGAACGGCAACGCAGGAGTCGCAGGAGTCGTACAGGGCACTCAGTACACAATAGGGTACGTCGAACTCGCGTACGCGCTCCAGAACTCCATGACCGTCGCTTCTGTGCAGAACGCCGCCTCCGTATGGAAGCTCCCGACACTCGCATCGACCGCAGCCGCAGCCGCGTCCGTCTCCGCTCTCCCAGCCGGTAACGGGAACTGGGCCGCAGTCAACCTCCTCAACGAACCGGGCACAAACTCCTATCCCATCGTCACCTTCAGCTACATCATCGTCTACCAAGACCTGAGCGTCAATGAACGGAGAGACTCTCGCCAAGGCCACAGCACTAGTCAACTTCCTCTGGTGGGAAGTCGGCGCAACAGCCCAGGCAACTGCATCGGGACTATCCTACGTACCTCTGCCTGCGAACGTCGTAGCATTGGACGAAGCGACCATCAAATCCATCACCTTCAACGGCCAAGCAATCTCCATCACAGCAAGCCAGTAGTGGTGTCCCTGAAAACGGCACCACCTCCCTCCTTTAATATTATGCACTGTCCTAAGTCGGACCTCAGGCTGATATGAACTTCAGACTGACGGCTGACAACGCCTTCAAGGTCATCACAGGTGTTGTCGCGGCAGCGGCGCTGTTCATACTCCTTCTGACCGGGACGACCCTCCTCAACGGAGCAATGCCCGTAATCGAGAAGTTCGGGCTGTATTTCTTCACCGGAACAAAGTGGAATCCGGTTCCCGGGAGGTACATCTTCGGCGCCCTTCCCTACCTTGAAGGAACGCTGGTGACCTCGGCAATCGCCCTGATCGTGGGCGTTCCGGTCAGCCTTGGGATTGCGATCTTCGTGGTGGAGATGGCCCCCAGAAGCGTCACGGGTGCCAATATCCTACCTGGTCGAACTGCTCGCGGCTGTCCCCAGCGTCATCTACGGGCTTTGGGGGCTCTTCGTCTTTCGGTTCTGGGTTGTCGACTACATTGAGAACCCGCTCCATCAGTACCTGGGGTGGATTCCGGTATTCAGCGGAACGCCTTTCGGGCTTGATGTCCTGACTGCGGGGCTCATCCTCTCCATCATGATCATACCGACCGTCTCATCGATATCGAGAGAGGTGATATCAGCCGTTCCAAGCTCGGTCCGGGAAGGAGCCTACAGCATCGGCGCGACGAAGTGGGAGGTAATCAGGAATTGGGTCCTCGCATACGGCCGTTCCGGCATATTCGGGGCAATCATCCTTGGGCTTGGGAGGGCGGTCGGAGAGACGATGGCGGTCACGATGGTCATCGGGAACACCGTGGGGCCCGCAGCAGTGCCGACCTCTCTCTTCAAGGGAAGCCAGACCATGGCCTCGCTCATCGCCAATGGGTTCCTCGAGGCGAGCCCGGGGACACTGGAGATCTCAGCCTACATCGGGGTCGGGCTCGTCCTTCTGCTGCTCGCCCTGTCCATAAACATCTTCGCGGCGGTGTTGGTGACCAGGGTCCTCAAGGTGAAGGGAGGCGCGGTGGAATAAGATGAGCAGCTACGCACTGCGGAAGTTCAAGAACAACCTGTTCTTCTTCCTTGGTATCATCTGCGTGATAATCGCCGTCGTGCCTCTGGGGAGCATCATCATCGAGGTGGTCGTCAAGGGTGCACCCGAGCTGAGCATTGCCTTCCTGACTCAACCCCCGGGAGTACCGGGTCAGAGCGCGGGAGGGATAGGTCCGGCGATCCAGGGGAGCCTCATCCTGATAGGTCTTACGAGCGCAATCGGAATCCCGATCGGCATATTCTCAGGAATATACCTTGCTGAGTTTGGGAACAACAAGTACGCGACTCTGATGAGGATGTTCAGCGACGTGCTCACCGAGTTTCCCTCAATCGTGGTGGGCGTCACGATATTCCTGGCATTCGTCCTATACGTGGGACACTTCTCGCCGCTGGCGGGGGCGTTCGCGCTCTCCTTCATCCTCATTCCAATCGTTTCCAGGACGACCGAGGAATCACTCAAGCTCGTGCCCAATTCATCCGGGAAGCCTCGCTCGCATTGGGCGTCCGGAGATGGAGGACGACGCTGAGCGTGGTCCTCACGGCCGCGAAGGCGGGTCTTGTGACTGGTGTGCTGCTCGCGGTCGCCAGGATAGCAGGGGAAACCGCGCCTCTGATCATGACCGTGCTGGGGAACTCGTATTTCTTCCAGGGGTTCAGCGAACCTATCGACGCGCTCCCGCTCCGCATCTGGCGCGATGCGCTCCAACCCTACCCTGCCTTCATAGCGCAGGGATGGGGAGCCGCTTTGGTGCTGATTTTAATAGTGCTTAGCATAAACATAGGGGTAAGAGTCGCAAGCCGCGGAAGGGGCGGATTCAGGGTGAATCGATAATGAACACATCCATCGAGGCCGTAAGAGAGCGCGGGTCAATCCAGGGAGAAGGCAGTGACCATGATGGCATTCCCGACGGCCCAGACAAGATCAGAACGATTGGCCTGAACGCGTGGTTCGGCACGAAACAGGCGCTGAAAGGAGTAACCGCGTCCTTCCGTTCAAACACCGTGACCGCGATTATCGGCCCGTCGGGGTGCGGCAAGTCAACCTATGTCCGTTGCCTGAACAGGATGCACGAACTCACCCCCAATTCAAGGGTCACCGGCGAGGTCCTTCTGGACAAGGAGAACGTGTACGCGCCCAAGGTCGATCCCGTGCTCATCCGGCGACGCGTCGGCATGGTGTTCCAGAAGCCAAATCCCTTCCCCACCATGTCCATCTACGACAATGTGGCGGCGGGCTTGAAGTTGACGGGGATGAAGAAGGGGAGGAATCTGGACGAGGTAGTCGAGCGATGCCTCCGCCAGGTGAGTCTGTGGGACGAAGTGAAGGACGACCTCAAGAAACCGGGGACAAGTATATCCGGTGGCCAGCAGCAGCGCCTCTGCATTGCTCGAGCGATTGCGATGGAACCAGAAGTGATCTTGATGGATGAGCCCTGCTCTGCCCTGGACCCTATAGCGACGGCCAAGATCGAGCAGCTGATGGTCCAACTGCAGGAGAAATACACGGTGATCGTGGTGACGCACAACATGCAGCAGGCAGCGAGGGTCGCTGACTTTACCGCGTTCCTCTATCTGGGAGAACTCATAGAATACGGCCCAACGTCGCAGATTTTCGAGAACCCGAGGGAACAGCTTACCGAGGCGTACATCACGGGGAAGATGGGTTAGGTGAACTGAGCAATGCGTCTCATGGAGATGGGCCTCGACAAGCTGACCAAACTGGTCCTCGAAATGGCTACGCTCTCAGAGGTAACCGTCAACAAGGCAATCGAAGGCTACTCGAAGGGCACCAACGTGCGGGACGAGGTGTTCGCAAGGTCCGAGCAGCTCGAACTCCTTCAGGACGACGTCAACGACCTGGCGACGGAGATAATAGCGCGGTACCAGCCTGTAGCCGCTGACCTTCGCTTCATCACCTCTGCCATGGAGATAGGCTACGGATACTCGAGGCTTGGGCGCTACGCCTATGACATCACGGACATCCTGTCGATAGTCAAAGACCTGTCGAACTGCGACAAGACCGCAGTCGAGTTGGCCGGCAAGAACGTGGCGGAGATGATTCGCCTCAGCATAAAGTCGTTCGCGGAACGTGACATCCTTCAGGCGGGGCGACTCAAAGCAATGGACAACGTGGTCGACGACATCTATCGGAGTTACCTCAAGAAACTGACGGAGGAAAGTGGCAGTGACGTGAGGTGCTTCATCTCTGAGACGCTGGTTCTGAGGTATCTTGAGAGAATCGCCGACCACGCCGAGGACATCGGGGAGGCGGTCGTCTACACCGTCACCGGCAAGCGCGTGCCGAAGAAGTAGCGGTAACCCTTCGGGGAATCCTTTTCAAGTGGGTTTCCTGGGTCACCCCGCACACGTGGCGCCGTAGCTCAGCATGGTAGAGCAGCAGGCTGTTAGGGTTCGCAAACCACCGAAACCTGTTGGTCGGCCGTTCGAGTCGGCCCGGCGCCGTTTCTATTTTAAGCCCAATCTGCGCTTGTTTTGGCATTCTGAACATGTTTCGGCGCATTTCCGATTGTCATCAATCATCAGGCGAGTCACAGACGAGGACAGGAGAATCTCCTGAAAGGCATGAATGGCTGGTACGGAAGGAACGCTATCTGTCGTTAGCACAAGTGCAATGAACTACACAGAGAGCCTGTCCGACTTCGTGGGTAGCACTACAGCTCGACAACGACGGAGTTCTCGGTCGTCGTCATCACCGGCCGACTGCCTACCAACTCGAAGAGAGACTGGACGTATCCGCTGATGTACTCTGAACCTGCCGTGCCGAGTTCGTGCATCAGGACGACCACCCTCTTCCCATTGGTCTCAGTTTCGTTGTACTTCGCATACCCGCCATACCGGGCGAACCCCCTCAGATAGCGCAGAAGCCCTGGAAGGGATATCTTGCCGTCCTTTGCCATCATGTACGACCTCGCGAGGTTCTTGCCGGCAACCTTGCCCATGTCGGCGAGCTTGCCTTCGGGCAGGGCCTGAAGGAACTTCTTGAAGTTCGGGCGTGTGATTCGCACAAGCCCCACCTCCTCCAAGAATCTGTCGCTGTCGGCCCAGTAGTCCAGCAACTGATTGATGAGCGTGTTCACGCTTGTGTTCTTCATTCGGGCTTCCTCCTGCAGCGCTTCGTAGATCTCTTCTCTAATCCTAAAGGTCGCGGAGGTCGTCTTCTTCGGAGGCTCCTCTGCTAACTGCATGAAGCCAAAGGAGAATTGACCCCTATTTAGACATGAGTGCATCTTCGTGCAATTAATTCCTGCAGTTTAAGTGTGCTGGCAAGTCATTAGAATCCCAGTGGAATGAATTGAACAAAGAATCCATTAAGGATACGAAACTGTCGAGGAGACAGTTCATGGGAACCGCGGCCGTCGGAGCCGCGGCGATCGGCGCTGTGGCAGGCGCGAGCTCGCTCCTTCCGCACGTCGGAGCGAGTCCGCTGTACGCAGGTGCGAAGGAGTTCGCTACAACGGGTGGAGCCAAGTCAGCATCACCCGTCGGGCTGAAGGGGCTACCCAACCCTGTCACGACCGTGGTGCCGTCCAGTTGGGACTACACGGCCGACGTGGTGGTCGTGGGTATGGGTTTCGCCGGCGAGACAACAGCAATCACTGCCAACGACCTCGGAGCCAACGTGCTCGTGCTCGAGAAGGGTGATGCGGGCCACGCCGGAGGCAACAGCAGGGTGTGCGGCCAGTGCGTATGGGTGCCTGGAACCGACCAGAACGGCAACGTCGTCCAATCGCCTTCGGTGCTCTACAACGAGGAGGTGTACTTTGCACAGATGGCTGACGGCCAGGGATTCCCGACCGATACCACCCTAATCCAGACCTTGGTACAGAACAGCAAGGACAACAAGACCTGGTTCGAGGGCCTCGGCGCTACGATGCAGTGGGGCATGTTCCCCCAGCCGTTCTATCCGCAGTTCATGGGAGCCTGGGCAGTCTCGTCGCCCTACGGCGGCTCCTGGAGCGTCAAGACCACCCAGCCGTACGGAGGCAACTGGTTCTTCCTTCAGCAGCAGATGGCCAAGCGGAACATCAACGTCATGTACAGCACACCGGCGGTGGGCCTGATCCAGGACCCGACGACGAGAGAGGTACTCGGCGTCGTTGCGAACCCCGCTGGCGGCGCTACAATCAACGTCAAGGCGAACAAGGGTGTGGTCCTCTGCACCGGTGGATACGAGTACAACCCCCAGATGGTCAGAGACTACATAGGAGTCCCAAACCAGCTCTTCTTTGGTTCGCCGAACAACACCGGCGACGGGATACTGCTGGCACAAGCGGCCGGCGCGAACCTGTGGCACATGGACGTCGCAGCAGCGCCCAGCGGCTGGGCAATCAAGACCCCTCAGTACAAGGCCAACATCCCCATCAACAACCCCTCGAAGGGAGGATACATCTACGTGGGCGCTGACAGCAAGAGATACATCAACGAGACCCAGACCCCTGGTTACAACGGAGCCCCGAGCCCCGGCACCACGGTAGCGCTCGTCGCCGGCAAGTTCCTGCAGAACGGCGCGTACAGGAGCGGATACTTCCCACAACCAATACACGTGATCTTCGACTCGGTCAGCTTTGGAAGCGGCTCTGCGCTGTTCTCAGGGTCAGGCGGAACGGGAATGGGCTGGGCCTCCGCCGTCGAAGGATACAAGGGAGACACCACCAACAAGACCGAGCTCGGCCTCGGCTGGATAACCTCGGCGTCCACGGTCGCCGCGCTCGCGACGGCCATCGGAAAGGACTCCACGGTGTTGCCCGCTGAAGTGACCAACTGGAACACGATGGTCGCGGCTGGCACGGACACGGAGTTCGGCAGGACCACAGGGCTGACAGCGATCTCGACACCACCGTACTACGCAATCCTCCTCTCGCCGCTGCTGTACAACACCCAGGGCGGCCCGGTGCGCAACTCCAAGGCAGAGGTCATCGACCTGCACGGCGAACCGATCCCAAGGCTGTACTCCGCAGGCGAGATGGGCGAGGTGTTCAGCTACCTATACCAGTGCTGCAGGAACGTCTCGTCCTGCCACACCATGGGGAGGATAGCTGCGCAGAACGCAGTCGGCCTCATGTCCCAGTAGTGGACAGCAGCCTACGAATCTGCACGCGAAGAAGGAGGTAAGACGCCACGGCAATGGCGGAAGGACTCGAGGAAGCGCGGGTGGGCGAAAGCTCTCCTGCGTCCTCTGTCGTGGCCCAGAAGCACGGCACAAGCATGGCGGTCTGGAACGTTCCCACGCCCATCGAGTATGGCGCGAGGTTCAACCCCAGGATAGGTGTCAGGTGCGACGACGGCTGCGTCCTTTCTGGAGCTACGGTCGAAGTGCTGGACGATGCAGGGAAGAGAGTGGCGACAGGAACTCTCGGCACTGATCCCTGGGGAGGGACTCCAGACCTGTACTGGGCCGAGGTGGAACTCAGGGCACCGGTCGACGGAGGGTACCATGGATGGACCGCTGGGTTTCCCCAGACAACGGTCGCCGGTTTCCAGCACAAAGATATGAGCCAGGTTTTCGGGCTTAGCACAACGAAGCCGCCTGAGTGCACGGTCATCGTGGGCGTTTCCGAAGGAGCCACACGGGAGCCCGTCGACGGCGCCTATGTCAGGTTGGGGCTCCACTCGGGATATACAGACGAATCTGGAATGGTGAAGGTGGCGCTGCCGAAGGACAGTGACGAGCTCGTCGTCTGGAAGACGAAGCACAAGATGCACCGAAGTACCGTCGAGATAGCGAAGGACGAAGACCTTAGAGTTGAACTCACCGGCTGCAAGACCTGCACCGGCCTCGGCTAGACTATCTTATCCTGACTCTATCACGTAGAACAAGGAAGGACCATCTCTGCACTTCTTGGTCGAAGCCGATGCTGGTTCATGCTGAACTCGGGTCTGCCAATTCTCATGATCGGGCGCCTGGGAATCTCCGTTAGCGCGTTCCTTCGTCTCGTAAGTGCGATACCTCATCGAGCACGGCCAGCGGAGGTTCTCATTGCGATTCGACTGTGGGATCGGCGAGTGGAACAGGGGATATGAAACGAAGCAGAGGTGGCTCGCGGCTTTCGACCCGACGTGCTTAATGGATATTGTGGCTCAGGAGTGCGTGCATCTTCGTGCAAATAATTCCTTCAGATTAAGTACGCTCCTCCGTCCCGTGTTATCTCCAGTGGAAAGAATTGGCAGTCGAATCCAAGGTCAAATCTAAAACAAGCAGACGAGGCATGTACGTCATCACTCTTGCGATATTGCTCTTCGGTATTGCTACCGTCACGTCCGGCGTCTGGATGACAGGAGGCTTCTCGCATGGTGACCCTGAGTTCGACGAGGGCTGCTACTGCCACAACAACAACATCGCCGTGTGGGTCAACGGCACGGGAGACGGGAACGGAGGGACCTCGTTTGGCCCCTTCACCGCCGGCAGCAGCTTCCACCTCCTATTCTACACCAACAACGCGCACGCCACGGGTGTCGTGCCAGCGCTCCAGCAATGGGAGTCCAACCAGACCGACAATGCCAAGTTCACAATTTCTCCGGCCCAGGTCGCTGACAACTCCGCCGCTGACCAGAACAAGACGGCGGGGGGCATCCTGGCGCTCTACAAGATAACAGCGCCGACGACTTCTGGCAACTACGTGCTCACTCTCTACGCGCAAGGCACTCTCCTGCAGCCAATCGCGATTCAGGTGACGGGCGGGTCCACCAGCACCACGACGACTTCCACAACCTCTACCACATCTACCACCTCAACGACGCACTCCACAACTTCTACAACCTCTGCCACGACTTCCACGTCGACATCGGCAACCCAATCGACGACTTCGACTGCATCTTCATCCTCCTCGCCAACAACATCCACGACTTCCACATCGCACTCAACCACGTCGACGACATCGGCGACCACCACTGGGACTGCCACTACGACCACCTCGACGACCGCAACGACCACCAAGGTAGGGATTAGCTTCATGAGCCCGTCCCTCGGAGCGACGCTCGTGGGCACCAAGGCCTACACCATCTCCGGGATGATCGATCCAGCTCCGGCTCTCCCGGACAGTGTCTCCATCACGGTGCAGTTGAAGGGGTCATCGACGACAGTTGACTCGTCGACCGTGTCTGTCACGGCCTCAGGCAACTTCTCCTACGCTACGAGCGTGGGTGGTTCCCATCCGTGGACATCAGGGCCTTACCTCATAACGGCCACTGACTCCAACGGCTTGACGGCAACGACGACGTTCGAATACCAGATATCTGCCACAACCACAACGACCGCCACGTCCACAACGTCGACCGCCACCCAGACCGCCACTCAGACAGTCACCCAGACAGTCACGACCGCGACTCCGACGATTGTAAGCCAGACTGTCACATACGTCCTGCCCTCGACGACTGTGACTTCGACCCAGACTGTCACAGGACCGACGTCCACGGTGACTAACACGCAGACCTCGACGATAGCCGTCACGGGACCAACCTCCACGATAACCAACACCCAGACTGCAACCCAGACTGCAACCCAGACTGTCACAGGACCGGCGTCCACGGTGACTAACACCGCGACCAGCACCGTGACGCAGACGACTTCCGTCATACCAGATTGGGCGTACGCGGTGATGGTCGTCCTGCTGTTGGCTGGGGTGGCGATTGGTTACGTTGTCAAGAGACCGTGGATCAGACAGGACTGAGACAGGTCCTGCTCTCGAAGAACTCAGCAGGTTCTCCAAGAGACTCTCTCTCCCAGACGAGGCCAAGGACGAGGCTGCCCGAATATGCACGCAGAGTCTGAAGAGAGGTCTCGCCAATAGGAGGCCGCTCGAATTGGTCGCGGCTTCGTCGCTCTACGCCGCCTCAAGGGAACAGGGAGTCCCGATGACCCTCGACGACGTCGTCGCGGCCAGCGGCGTGGGTAAGAAAGAACTAGCCAAGTGTTACAGGATGCTGGTCAACGAGCTGGAGCTTAGTATCCCAGTCGCAGACTCCGCCGAATGCCTGGCGAGGGTCGCATCAAGAGCAAAGGCGAGCCGAAAGGTGGAGGAGGACGCCCGCGAGATTCTTTCGAAAGCCACGAAGGCGGGCATCACAGCCGGTTTGTGCCCGAGTGGGCTCGCGGCTTCGGCGCTCTATCTGGCGTCGCTGCTCGACGGCCAGTGGATGACCCAGAGTAGAGCGGCGGAGTCTGCAGGGGTGAAGGAGGCCACGGTTCGGAGAGAGTGCAAGCGCCTGAAGAAGGTCCTAGGAGTACACTTGAAAAGAACGACGCGGACGAAGAAACACAGTTGATCCGAACCATAGGTGAATCGGTCCGCGGTCGTCGGAGGGGTTGTTGTATCTCCCTCATGATGGAGAGAAGAAGCCCGGCCGAGCAGACCGGCGCCGCTCGAGCTCTCACTTGTACTTCGCTATGACCGCTACGATGCCCACGAGCATCAGCAGCCCTGCGCCCAGGTAGAAGACAGGGACTATCTGGGGGACGATGTCCGCGGCGGTCGCCTCGCTGTAGGTGAAGTACGTCAGGACCGCCCCCAGCGCGAGCAGGAGCAATCCCACCAGCCTGATTATCATGCTCACCCTGGAACCAGGCACGTCTAGAGTCATGTCGCTGGTTCGACGCGCCTTCGGCGAGTAAATAAGTTGTTTGCTGCCCTCCGACACCCGATGTCGGCGCTCGTTTCGGTCCCACCCCAAATGCTTAAATTCCGTCTTCAGGTCCGCGCAAAACATGCCTGCCACAGACGAAGAGATGCTTGCTGAGCTTCGCGAGATAAAGAGCTGCTGACTCCTGCGACGCCGCCACCTCCGCCGCCGGCGCCCAAAGGGATTGGACCTGAATTCAAGGCCTTCATCTCAGAATACAAGGTTCTCGGGCTCGCTGTCGCATTCATCCTCGGTGTCTACCTGGGTGCTCTAGTGAAGGCACTCGTGGGCGACCTAATCCTGCCCATAATCGGCCTAGTGTACCCTGGCGCCAACCTGACCGGCTACACGGCCGTCTTCCGCGGACAGACCTTCATCCTAGGGGACTTCCTGAACGCGGTCATCACCTTCCTGATCGTGGCCTTCGTCATCTTCATAATCGTCAAGCTCGCGAAGCGCTACAAGATAGGGTAGGTCTGGGCTCAATGGGTCTGGACCTCTCTTACCCTTTCTTCTGAAGCTGAGTCGACAAAGCGAACATCAAGTCAGCTCCCGATAACCGGTGATGATTGGTCGATGACCCGTAGCTAGAGAAGAAGGGAATGGTTTCTCCGGGTGAATTCATCATAATCTAATTTTAAGTCCTGCTGGCCTGTCGCTCTCTTCGCCAGGTTAAGCTTCCACCCATCTGCTCGGAGGATTGCCCGCATTCTCCTGCTTTCGAGGTTCCCCTTCACCGCTTCCTCTGAGTGGCCGACCCGCACGAACCATGGGTGCGGCCATCATGATATTCCTCGAGGCGATTTCGTCCCTATCCCCTATCTGATTACACGAAGGACACAACAATCTTCGTCCTTCGAGCCTTGTTAGTGGGGAGCCACAATCTGGGCATTTTGAGGACGTACCTCTCGCGCTGACGTATATCACTGGAATTCCCTCCCATTTCAGCTTTGTATTTGATCTGTCTCTGAATCTCGTAGAATGTCCACGAGTTCATTCTCCCTCGATAAGATTTCCCTTGACCGTTTCCCCTGCGATATAGTTTCCTTATCCCCTTCAGATCCTCCATGACGATGCGGAGCTTGCCACTCTTGGCACGCTGAACAATCTCCTTGCTGATGCGGTGAAGTGTCTGCCTAGTCCTATTCTTCTCTCGCCCACCATACTTCGCGAACAGGAATTGGCTGACACGTCTATCCTGTCGAGTTCGCTGGCCTATTTTCGCCCTGATCCCTCTATATCGTTCCTTGAGTTCGGCTATGACTGTTGTATCGTACTTGATTGTGCTGCACGAAGTATCAGAAGTCGTAACAGTCCCTTCATTAACGTCGACTCCGACATATCCCGAACTCTCATTCTCCGAAACCTCTTTGGAGAACGCAACAATCACATATTGTCCCGTAATGGTAATCGACCCTCTCTTGAGGACCATGTTGTCCGCATGCGAGAACTGGTAATTGGACCCTTTCAGGGTCAAGTAGATGAAGTGTCTCGGTCTTGAAGGAATCCTCAGAATCTGATGAAAGAGCAGATATGATTGGTTGTCAAGCTTAAGAAAGGCTCTCTCGACATATGGGTCTGCCTTCCTGTTCTTGTTTCGATACGTCGAGAAGGCAACCTCGCAGGCAGACAACTGATAATGGGTGTGGAGGCCATATTCCTTCAGACGCTCGTATGCGAGTTTGATTAGCGCGAACCTGTTCTTTGGCTTATTCTCGACCGCTATTCTGATGGCATCATTGCACATGAGGCGAAACTGCTCGAAGAGCGAAACAAGCTCTTCAGATGCGGAGTATTCGAAACGAATTGCCTTGAATGCTCGCAATCGTTCACTAGGCCAAAATGATACTTAAACGCCACGATTCGGAAGAAACACAAAAGTTAGTTTTAATACAACCCCTGCTGCGAGACGCTGAAAGGTGCTGATCAGGTAGCTGGTAGCGCGTTCGGAGCATTCGCGATTAGAATTGTGCCGGTCAGGCGGTCCATTACGACCATACCGGAGGATGTCGAGTGGAATGGAAGTTCTTGGCATCCACAGTGAAGTTTGGGTTGATGGAGGTGAGTAATCAGATTGGTGACTTTCTCCGAGATTAGTCCGTCTGAATTCTTTCTACCGTAATCGTGACCTGGCCGGATTCACGAACCCCGCAAGGGCGCTCTACATGGCCGTCAGGGAGCTCGTCGAGAACTCCCTCGATGCCTGCGAGCTCGCTGGCGTCCTCCCCGACGTCTACGTGCGCATCGTCGCCGACGACCCCTCGGCCGAAAACGCGAACCAGGAGCCGAAGGCGTACCGGGTCACCGTCGCCGACAACGGCCCGGGCGTCGACCCCCACCACGTCCCAAGGGCCTTCGGGAAGGTCTTCTACGGGTCCAAGTACGTCCTCAGGCAGTCCAGGGGGATGTTCGGCATGGGTGGCACGATGGCCATCCTCTACGGCCAGATCACGACCAACAGGCCCGTGAAGGTCACGACGTCCACCGACGGGAAGAGCAGGCACATCTTCGAGATGCTCATCGACATCTCCGAGAACAAGCCCATAATTCTCCGCAAGGACACGGAGGACGGTGCGGGGAAGACCGGCACGCGCGTCGACGTCGTCCTCGAGGGCGACTTCACCCGCGCGGCGCAGAAGATCAACGAGTACTTCAAGCAGACCGCGCTCGTCGGGTCCTACGCCAACCTCACCTTCGTGGACCCGATAGGCAGGATCACGGCCTACGAGAGGGCCACCGAGTCCATGCCCCAGGCTCCGAAGGAGACGCTCCCGCACCCGCACGGGGTCGACGTCGAAGCGCTCAAGCGCATGATCAAGCTCACCGAGGAGAAGACCATGGAGAAGTTCATGGGCAACAAGCACTTCCACCGCGTGGGGGAGACCAACGCGAAGAAGTTCCTCAACTTCGCGGGCATCGACCCCAAGGTCGACCCGGAGAAGCTGTCCAACGAGCAGATCGTCAAGGTCGTGGACGCCCTCCAGCGGTACCCCGAGTTCCTGCCGCCGGACGCGTCGTGCCTGTCGCCGGTGGGCGAGACGATACTGCAGACCGGGATAATGAAGGAGCTTCAGCCCGAGTTCTCCACGGTCGTCCTGAGGCCTCCATCGTCGTACTCCGGTTTCCCGTTCCTGATAGAGGTGGGACTGGTCTACGGCGGGAAGCTCCTCGAGCCTGGGAGGAAGCTCTTCAGGTTCGCCAATCGCATACCCCTGCTCTACGACGAGGGCAACGACGTGTCGTTCAAGGTGCTCAACGAGGAGATAGACTGGAGGCGCTATCACGTCCCCGAGGACGCCCCAATCGCCGTGCTCACCCACATCTGTTCGACCAAGATCCCCTACAAGACGGTCGGCAAGGAGTACATCGCGGACAGGCCCGAGATTGAATCGGAGATACGCAACGCGGTCAGGGAGGCTCTGAGGCGGCTGAGCCTCTTCCTCTCAAAGAAGGGCTCGATGGCGGCGGTCCAGAGGAAGATGGGCATCTACAGCAAGTACCTCCCGCTCATCGCGCAGTTCTCCACGGAGCTGGCGGGGCAGAAGAGGGAGCCGAGATACCATCAGCTGCTGAAGGAGGAGGAGGCCGAAGTTGAGGAGATCAAGGAGGAGATGGCCGAGAAGTCCGGAAGCCCTGACGCTGAAAACAATGGTGAGAAGGTAATTGAGCAAACCACGATCGAAGACTACCGCTGAAGCGAGGAAGGAGAAGGTCGAGAAGGCCCTGAAGGGCCTCGGCCAGAACGTCTACCAAGAACTGGACAACGGGAGGTTCCCCAGCGTCACCTTCGCGAGCAGGTCGGTCAGGAACATCGTGTACGACAAGAAGCTCGAGCAGTTCATACTCGGCTCCAGCTCGGTCAGGAGGTCGGCTGGGAACATCAAGCACATCAGGCCGTTCACGCAGCTGCTCTGGCTCGCGTTCTTCTCTCGGAAGCTGGTGGCGGAGAAGAGGACCTCGACCCTGAGAGACGTCTACTACTCCGCCCAGGCGTTCAACGTGGAGTTCATGGACCAGGCCGAGTCGGACGAGCTCATCACGGACCTCGAGGTGCTCCTGGAGTCCGCCCGGGAGGAGTTCAACGTCTTCCCAGAGGAACGGAGCGCGATCTTCGGGAACCTGACCGTGGAGTACACCGTGAGGGGCTACGAAGGAAAGCGCTTGGACCTCTCCTCGCACCCGGACGGGATGATGATAGGGCCTGCGCTCACGACTGCCGAGTTCAGGGACACCGACGCCGAGATGGTTCTGGCGATAGAGAAGGGCGGCCTCTTCACGAGGTTCATCGAAGAGAAGGTCCACGAGAAGTACAAGGCGATACTAGTCAACACCGCCGGGCAGCCTCCACGCTCCACGCGCTACCTCCTCAGAAGGCTGCACCAGGAGCTCGAGCTCCCGATAGGCATCCTGTGCGACGCGGACCCGTGGGGCGCCCACATCGCGATGGTGATCAAGAGCGGCTCGGCCGCAGCTGCCCACCTCCGTGACCTGACCACCCCCTCCGCCGTCTGGTTGGGAGTCTGGGCGAGTGTGACAGGGGACGAACCCGTTGTGGTAGAGCAAGATGGCCTGATGAGGAACGAAGCGATTGGCGAGCTCTACAATTCGGTGAAGGGCGTACGCGACTCTACGGGCGCTCTTTCGCCGACCTCTACGATGGTCAACGCCCTGTGCTGTTCATCCTCAGGTAGGCTGGGTGTGATGCCTGTCTCTGCCTTCACCAAGCACAAATACAACGGTGATCTATACGAGATCACGACACCTGGGGGTTTCCGCGTCAAGACGACGGGAAACCACAGCATAGAGGTCTTCGACAGGCAGTCCTTTTCCTTCCAAACGAAGCCGGTCAGCCAGTTGACCGAAGGCGATTTAGTTGCGTCATGCTTCAAACTGCCGAACAACGAGAGCCTCAAAGAGATCAACCTTGCAGGGACCATCGCTCGCGAATGTCCACAACTCGCCGAGGAGGTCTTCGTCGAAGGTGAGCAAGCCGACGAGTTCGCGAAAGAACTCCAGACCAAGTACTCCAAGAAGATCTTGAGGCAAGAGTTCTACCAAGTGCTGAAAAAAGGCGGAGTGAAGCTCTCGTATTTCCTCAAAGAGGGGCGAACGCCCAGCGAAGGTGAACTAAGGCTTAGGTACTCGACCCAAAGGCTTCCCGTAATGATTAGAGATACCGAGAAGTTCGGACGGCTAATGGGTTACCATGCAGCGGAAGGGGGGTTTTCGGAAAGCGGCAGGACAGGGTGCTGCGAACTGACCTTCGCTTCGAGCGAAGAAGAATATGTGAGTGACGCTCTCGACTGCATAAGCGCTTCCTTGGGTCTTCAGGGTGGAGTTGAAGTGCGGAAGAACGCAACGAGAATCAGGTACGGTAGCAGCCTCCTCGTCAGGATCCTCTCCGAAGCGCTGAAGGCGGGCGACGGGGTCCGGACAAAGCGCGTCCCCTTCGTGTTCTTCAACACTCCTGACCCGGTCAAGGTGGAGTTCCTGAAAGGCTGCTTCAGAGGCGACCGAATGATAAACTACAACGACAACACACGCTTGTCCCTAAAGACGGTCTCCAGGAGACTCGCCGGTGACTTAGTCGTCCTCCTCAGACAGTTGGGCTGCGTGTCTTACGTCTGGAACAGCGGGGGTGCCTACGTAGTCTCGTGCGCCGATGCTTCCGGAATCCAGGACCTAGTCAACGAACTTTGCAGGAAACTTGTCGTTACGCAATCCAAGATTCAGAGCATGCCTGGAGACCTTGTATATGGTCTGAGGAAGGAGATGCGGCAACAGGTTCCCAAGGGAGAGAAGACAGCGCTCCATCATCTCCTGTTCACCGGTCGGGGAAACACCTCGATAGGCTACGAGCGACTCGCCAAAGGACTCGAGATGCTCGAGGAGCCGGTTGAGGATGAGCGCTTGAAGACGCTGTCTTGGTTGGTCGAAAACAAGATCGTCCTCCTCCCGGTGAAGAGCGTCACCAACCTCGGCAGGACGTCGCAGCACGTGTATGACCTTGAGGTGGAGGGCGTTCACACCTTCGTCGGAGGGCTGGGCGGCCTCTTGCTTCACAACTCGGACATCGTGAAGTACAAGCTGCCTTCGGACCCGCTTACCGAGGTGGACATCAAGAGGCTCTACGAGCTGAAGGCCGACCCCCGCTACAAGGACAAGATGTGGCACGACGAGCTGGACGTCTTCCTCAAGATCAAGAAGAAGAGCGAGCAGGAGGCGTTCTCGAGATACGGACTCAGCTACATCGTCGACACCTACCTGCCCGAAAAGCTGCAGCTGCTCAAGAGCTACTGAGGCTCTGCCTCGGGAGACTGGTCCTCCCACAGGAGGATACGGTCCATCTTCCTCTTCGTCCTGGCGCGCTGCAGCATGTTGTAGACGGAGCGGTGCCGGCTGCCGGACGCCAGCATCACTATCGCCTCCTTGGCCAGCTTCGACTCCGTGACCTCCCCTATTATCGCGACGGTGCGGCCGTAGACGGAGACGTAGCACTTCGTCAGGCTCTTCTATGACCCTCCTCGACTTGCCGTTGAGCCCGATGATTCTGCCCTTGATCCTCTCCAGGCTGTTGTCGCTCTTCCCGGCGAACTCCCTGAGGTCGAGGACCTCAAGCGAGGTCTCGGGGTCCATGAGCCTCAGCGCCCTCTGCGGGGAGAACCCCCTACCGACGGCCTCCACCACGTTCATCGCCTTGAAGGGGTCGCCTTCCTCGATGGACATGCTCCTGACCACTATCTCGCCGCTCTGGCTGTCCACATCGAGGGAGACGTGGCACATCTCCTCTAGGTGCTTCTTGGTCTCACCCTTCTTCCCGATGACCGCGGCCACCCTGTCCAGAGGCACCTTCACCACCTGCTCGAAACTCAAGCTGATGATCGACTCCACTATCTCCTCGGGCGCCTTCTCATAAATGCCCCGCCTCCTGAAGAATCTCACGAGGTTGGTCACGTCCCTCAGGAGCAGCTCCCTCGATTCTGGGTGGGTCGTAAGGACCGCCGATCCCATATCGAACAGGACCCGGTAGTCTTTGAGCTTGAAGATGTTGTACTCGGAGAGGTCGGCGTGGACGAGACCTGCCTTGGTGTAGAGCTTCTTCACCATCTTCATAGTCCATCTGTAGTCGGACTCGTCCACTTGGACCTCGGCGAAGATGGGCGTGTGCCCGGGAGGCGTCCCGACGTACTCCGTGACCAGGACGTTCTCGTTGAAGGCGTAGGGCTTCGGGACGCGTATTCCCACGCCCTCAGCAAGCTGGAGGTTCTTGTACTCCTTCTGGACCCAGAGGTTGACCACGTCCCGGGTGGAGCTCGGGATTCTCGCGAACCTCCTGTCGCCTGCGATGTACCGCAGCCTCTTCTTGAACTCGGCCGAAGCGGTCAGGTAGATCTTCACGGCCCTCGGGGTCCCGTCTCGGGCGACGCCCCAGTAGACGCGCGCCTCCTTGCCGGTGTTCACGACGCCGTTAAGGTACTCGAGTCTGTCCGTTGCTGAGCAGTCGGTTGATCGCCCAGAGGGTCGCCCTGTCGAATACCTCTTCGATGACCTTCCTCTCATCCGAGTCCTTCGTCAGGTGCCTGCTCTCGCGCTCGAACCTCAGCAGCCTCTCCCTGAGCCGTTCCTCTTTCAATACGGGTTCTCGGCGGCGGAGTCTGCGGTTAAGGCTTGTGGATTCGGGGACGCCGATTGCCCCATAGCAGAAAATTTATTAGTATACAACTGTGCGTTGTATACTAATTGATTACCATGTGTATTGCTAGCATCTCCCGGAACAGGACCCTTGGTGAGTTGAATGCAAGACGATAACGCCCCCGACCGCGAGGAAGACACTGTGAAGAAACTGAAGCAGGACCTCGAGGAGAAGGACAAGCAGCTACGGAATCTGCGCTCGAACGTGAAGTGGATTCAGGACTCCGACCTGGAGATCGACCTCGACAAGGTCCAGAAGCTGATGGATGAAGAGAAGCGGAGGAGCGAGGACTACCTCGCGCGGCTGACGTACCTGCAGGCGGACTTCGAGAACTATCGGAAGAGGGTGGACCGCGAGATGCGCGACATGGAGGACTTTTCCACGGGCGGGTTGATGAAGAAGCTGCTTCCGATACTCGACGACCTAGACCTCGCTGTCGCCTCAGCCGAGTCCAACGCCGACGCCAAGAGTCTCCTCGAGGGCGTCGGGATGGTGCGCAAGAACCTCGGCTCGGTTCTCCAGAGCGAAGGACTGGAGAGCATCGATGCCTTAGGAAAGCCGTTCGACCCGGAACGGCACGAGGCCGTGGAGAGGGTAGACGGGACGACGCAGAAGGAGGACACGGTGGTCGGGGAGATAAGAAAAGGCTACATCTTCAAGAACAAGGTCCTACGGCCCAGCATGGTGAAGATTGAGTCGGCTGCGAAGAATGATGGTGAAATAGAATGAGCACACCCAGAGAGAAGATAATAGGAATAGACCTCGGCACGACCAACTCGGCCGCCGCGGTCTTGGAAGCTGGCCGTCCGGTAGTGATACCGAGCGCCGAAGGTCCGACTGCCGCCGGGAAGATGTTTCCTTCCGTGGTCGCGTTCACCACGGACGGAACCCTGCTCGTCGGGGAACCTGCGAAGAGGCAGGTCGTCGCCAATCCCGAGGGCACGGTCTTCGAGATCAAGAGGAAGATGGGCACAGACTACACCGTTCGCCTTCAGGGGAAGGTCCTGACCCCGCAGCAGATCAGCTCGTTCATCCTCCAGAAGATCAAGAAGGACGCCGAGACCTTCCTCGGGTATCCGGTCAAGAAGGCGGTCATAACTGTCCCCGCACACTTCAACGACAACCAGAGGCAGGCGACCAAGGACGCGGGAGAGATAGCGGGCCTCGATGTTGTCCGCATAATCAATGAGCCGACGGCCGCGTGCCTCGCCTTCGGACTGGACAAGACGGAGAAGGAGATGAAGGTGCTGGTCTTCAGTTTCGGAGGTGGGACCCACGACGTCACCGTAATGGAGTTCGGCGGGGGAGTCTTCCAGGTCCTCGCGACCAGCGGAGACACGCAGACCGGCGGAGCAGACATCGACTACGCGATAGTCAACCTGCTCCTGGACGACTTCAAGGCGAAGATGGGCATCGACCTGAGCAACGACAGGACAGCCATGGCGCGGCTCAAGGAGGCGGCAGAGAGGGCGAAGATCGAGCTCTCCAACGTGATAACCACCGACATCGATCTCCCCTTCGTCGCAAGCGACTCCACCGGGGCGAAGAACCTCCACTACACGCTCACGCGTGCGAGGCTCGAGGAACTCGCGAGGCCAATCGTAGAGAAGATAGAGTCACCCATCGTGAGGGTGGTGCAGGACGCGAAGCTGGAAGTCAAGGACATCCAGAAGGTCATTCTCATCGGAGGGATGACCCGCATGCCCCTCGTCAGGAAGACCGTCGAAGAGGTAATGGGCAAGTCCGCAGAGAGGGGCGTCGACCCCATGGAGGCGGTCGCGATCGGAGCCGCAATCCAGGGAGGGGTCCTCGCAGGCGAAGTGAAGGACATACTCTTGCTCGACGTGACCCCGCTCTCCCTTGGCGTGGAGACGCTGGGCGGGATAATGACCAAGGTCGTCGAGAAGAACACCACCATCCCCACCAAGCGGACCCAGGTCTTCTCAACTGCGGCTGACTTCCAGACCGCGGTGACCATCCACGTCCTACAAGGCGAAAGGGCGATGGCGGCCGACAACATCTCGCTGGGCATGTTCAACCTGGCCGGGATCCCGCCGGCGCCGAGGGGCGTCCCACAGGTCGAGGTCACCTTCGAGATCGACGCCAGCGGAATCCTGAACGTCTCGGCCAAGGACCTCGGCACGGGCAAGGAGTCGAAGATAACCATCAGCGCCTCCACCAAGCTCTCAAAGGAGTCGAAGGAGAAGATGGTCAGAGACGCGGAGCAGTATGCGGACCAGGACAAGAAGAAGATGGAGGAGGCCCAGCTGCTCAACGAAGCCGACTCGATGCTGTACACGGCCGAGAAGACCAAGACCGACCTCACCGGGAAGATCAGCGAGGGCGACGTCGGCAAGATCGACGCGGCATCCAGGGACCTAAGGAAGGCGATCGAGGCCAAGGACTTCGCAGAGATAAAGGGCAAGCTGGACTCGCTCAGGAAGATCCTGCAAGAAGTGGGCAGCGCGGTCTACGAGCAGGCTTCCCAGGGTTCCCAGGGGCCACAGGCCGGCGGAGCGCCACCCGGAGGAGCCAAGAGCCCATCCGGCGACGGCAATGTCACCGATGCGGAGTACAAGGTAGTCGACGAAGAGAAGAAATAGGCGCAGGACCCGATGAGCAGCTCCTCTTCCCAGGACTTCTATGAAATCCTAGGAGTGAAGAGGAGCTCCTCAAAGGAGGAGATCAAGGCCGCGTACCGGAAGCTTGCCCTCCAGTTCCATCCCGACCGGAACAAGGACTCCGGGGCTGAGGAAAGGTTCAAGCAGATCTCGGAGGCCTACGCGGTCCTCTCCGACGATGACAAGCGCAGGCAGTACGACGTCTCCGGCAGGGAGGGCGTATATCAGAAGTACGGGTCGGAGGAGGACATCTTCAGAGGTGCCGATTTCTCGGATGTGTTCAGGGGCACCGGATTCGGCGGCTTTGACGACATATTCAGCCAGCTCTTCGGCGGGGGCGGGAGACGGGCCCCCCAGCGCGGGAACGACCTCTCGCTCCGGGTGCAGATGAGGCTGGAGGACGCGGTCAAGGACAGACTCCCGTGAAGTCGAGATTCCTCGGAACGAGGCGTGCCCGGTCTGCGCGGGAAGCGGGGCCGCGCCCGGGACCTCCCCGCGTACCTGTTCCCAGTGCGGAGGGCAGGGCCAGGTCCAGAGGATGCAGAACGCCGGGTTCGCCCGCTTCATACGGGTCGAGACCTGCGGGAAGTGCGGTGGACGGGGGTCGATAGTCGACACTCCGTGCAAGGAGTGCAGGGGGCGTGGGATAGTCCACCGCACCAGGAAGCTCAAGGTCGAGGTTCCAGCGGGTGTGGACGACGGCCACACTCTCCGTCTCAGAGGTGAGGGCGAGGCGGGTCCGAGGGGGACACCGCCGGGCGACCTCTACATCATGATCAGCATACCTGAGCACCCCCTCTTCAAGAGAAGAGACGCTGACGTCTACATCGAGACGCGGCTCAGTGCCGTCGAGGCGATGCTTGGGACCGAGGTGCGCGTGCCGACCCTCTACGGCGACGTCAAGCTCGAGATCCCGTCAGGTACCCAGCCAGGCGCGACCTTCAGGATCAGGGGGAAGGGGCTCCCCAAGCTCGGTCGGGGCGGGACGGGGGAGGAGTACGTCGTCGCCAACATCTTCATACCCAAGAGCCTGAACGGAAGGCAGAAGGAGCTGCTGCGCGACGTGCTGCAGCAGGGCAAGCTTCAGTAAAAGACCTTGTCATCATCGTTATGATTCATCGAAAGTCCTGTAATCTTCGTCGTGAAGATGTAAATAGCCAGAGCCCTCGGAAGAATCAGGTAATCAACGAGAATGGAAGAGCCCTCCACTGTTGCAGAACAGTACACGCCCCCGGATGGTC
Source organism: uncultured Nitrososphaerota archaeon (assembly GCA_963806765.1). Taxonomy (GTDB): domain Archaea; phylum Thermoproteota; class Nitrososphaeria; order Nitrososphaerales; family Gagatemarchaeaceae; genus Gagatemarchaeum. The sequence goes on from CAWDYS010000003.1 coordinate 47,100, forward strand.
TGCTCATGGTAACGACGCCTTTCGTATCAGGGTATCACGTGACCCGTGTCATTGGCGCGACGTTCGGGTTGATCGTGAGATCTCGGGGGCTGGGACAGAACGTCTTTGCTTACTTCCGGGCCTGGGGTGGCGGGGAGATCAAGGTGTACACCACTCTCCTCGAACAAGTGCGCCACCAAGCCCTGCAGCGGCTCGCTGACCATGCAAGGGGCCTTGGAGCGAACGCGGTCGTCTCCATCGGCTTTGACACATCGGAGATGGGTGGATCGATGACAGAGGTTCTCGCCTACGGGACCGCTGTTGTCGTGGAGCCTGACACCTCACCTGCACAGCCAGTCTCACTCCACTGAGATAACGCGTGGTTGCAAGCCACATCCTTGGGTTATACCATCAGTCACATACCTCTAAACTTACTCTCTTGTTGGTTGAGGGGTGCTTTCTCCGGTCCCGAAAGGCTTTTTCAAGCCCCACATCCCAAGAAAGGCGATTTCTGAGACGCTTATCCCCTAATAGGAGAACTTGTAGATCATGAGGAAGGGGACGCCTTCTATCAGCCTCACCGCCTGCTCCGCAGCCAGCTTGTTGGTCAGGGCAATGTCGACGGCCGTCTTCCCGGCGAGGTTGACTATCGAAGAGTCCTTCATCAGCCGAAGCGCGTCCGAGCTGTCAACGATTTGGCCCCCGAAGTAGTCACGCGATATGTGCATCTTGAGCTTCCCCTCGCTGAGGGTCTTGCCGATCAGGTCGGCGTCACAGATATTGATCAGCGTGGTGTCCTTCCAGCTCATGCTCCTGACCGAAAGGCCGCCGTTCGCCATCTCAGTTTACCTTGGCTGATGAGCGCGCTCCGCACGCCTCGCAGACCCTGAAATGGAGTCTGCTGACCGTCTCGATGCGGGTGTCCGGGCTGCCGCAGACCGGGCATGTGACGTTGTCGCTCATGTATTTCTGGAAGAGCTGCATGAACGAAGCCTTGTCCTTCCTGCCGATGAAGATGGCCCTCTCCCCGTCGATGGACGCGGCGGTCGCCAGCTCCTTGGCCAGGTACATCAGAACCCTGTCCGGGTCCCTCCTGAAGAGCTTCGGGAACTCAGAGTAGTTCCTGAGGATGGTCTTCTTGCCCACCCAGATCACCTGGGGCTCAGGGAGCTCCAGCCTATTCAGCGAGGACTTGGTGGATATCTTCTGCAATCCCACCTGCGCCCTGGAAAGGAGCTCGTCGTACTGTCTGCTCATTGAGTTTCCCGTTTCTCGCCGACGAGTATTTCAACCCTTCTGGCTCGACCTCGGGTCGGACGGGCCATGTCGGCTCTCAGGGGTCGAGGGTGGCTTCTCGCAGCAGCTCCAAGGACAAGGCCACGAGCTCGACTCAAGACCGCATGCGGGGCGCGGTCGGCTGGAGGGGATCGGGATGAAGCCTACCGGGCGCCCATTCGATAGAATCCCAGGGAAGATTGTGCCAGACGACGGGAGACAGGGTCACGTTCAAAGATTTTAAGCCCTGAAACTCCAAGCCTGAATGTGAAAAGGGCGAGAATAGGCATCTTCGGAGGGTCAGGGTTCTACAAGTTCCTGAAGGAGTACGAGAATCTGGTTGTCGACACCCCCTACGGGCCGCCGAGCGCCCCGCTCAAGCTCTCGAAGATTGGGGCGCGGGACGTCGCGTTCCTGCCGAGGCACGGGGAAAGGCATCAGTTCCCCCCTCACATGGTCCCCTACAGGGCGAACATCTCGGCCTTCAAGCAGGTGGGGGTCGAACGCGTCATAGGCCCGTGCGCAGTGGGCAGCCTCGACCCGAAGAGGAAGCCCGGAGAGTTCGTGATCTGCGACCAGTTCGTCCACTTTACGACCGGCAGGAGGGACACCTACTTCGACGGTCCGGAGTCCACCCACATCAGCGCTGCCGACCCCTACTGCCCCGAGCTCCGGAAGATAGCGGGCGAGGCCGCCGGGAAGCTAGGCATCCCATTCCACTCGGGAGGGACCGTCGTGGTCATCCAGGGTCCGCGATTCTCCACGAAGTCTGAGAGCAGGTTCTTCAGGGCGCAGGGCTGGGACGTGATCAACATGACCCAGTATCCGGAGGTGGTGCTCGCCAGGGAGCTGGAGATGTGCTACGTCAACATCTCGCTGGTCACAGACTACGATTCGGGGCTAGAGGGGATCCGAGCGTGAAGCCCGTCTCCCACGAAGGGGTGATCAAGATCTTCAACCAGAACATCGAGAACCTGAGGAAGCTGATCGTGGAGATGGTCGGGGAGATTCCGGAGAAGCGGTCGTGCGCCTGCGGTTCTGCGCTTGGTCACGCGAGGCTGAAGGCCTGATGGACGAGAGTCTCGCGCGCGAGCTGAAGAACTCCATCAGAACTGTCCCGGACTTCCCGAAGAAGGGGATAGTCTTTATTGACATCACGACTCTCTGGCAGGACCCTGTGCTCGTGAAGAGGACGGTCGATGCGCTCTACGAGCACTTCAAGGGCCGGAAGATAGACAAGGTCCTCGGAATCGAGGCGAGGGGCTTCGTCTTCGGCGCCCTACTGGCGGAGAGGTTCGGCGTGGGGTTCATCCCAGCGCGGAAGATGGGGAAGCTGCCCGCGGAGACGGTCACCGAGCAGTACAAACTCGAATACAGCGTGGACGGACTCCAGATGCACAAGGACGCGGTTCGACCCGGCGAGCAGGTCCTGATTGTGGACGATCTCATAGCGACCGCCGGCACCGCTCTCGCGGTCATCCGGATGGTCGAGAAGCTGGGGGGTAGGGTGGTCGGTCTGGCCTTCGTTGTGGAGCTGACGTTCCTGCACGGGAGGGAGAAGCTCGGCGACCACGACATCATCTCACTCGTCCGGTACGCCTCAGAGGATGACTGAGCGCTGAAGGGACCCCAGGGCCGCAGGGAACCGCGTGGTCAGCCAATAGCTGTCATAGGTGGCAGCGGGATGCAGGGTCTCTTCCAGTCCAAGGGGGAGACACGCGTCCGGACGAGGTATGGGTCCGTGACCTTGTACCGCTGCGCGGCTGGCGGAAACGAGTTCCTCTTCATTCCCAGACACGGGACAGACCGCTCGATTCCTCCGCACCGTATCAACTTCAGGGCCAACCTGCAGGCTCTGAAGACCGCCGGCGTCGGGCGGGTGATCGCCGCCTCAGCGGTCGGATCAATCAGCAGAAGGCTGCGGGTCGGGGAGATGGGGTTGCTCGACCAGTTCATCGACCTCTCGAAGCGTCACGTGACGTACTTCGACGAGCGACCCGTCCACGTGGACATGACCCGCCCCTATGACCCGGGGCTCCAGAAGCTGATCCTCGATGCCGCAGACAGACTCCGGGTGAAGCTGAAGGCCGGCCTCGTCTACGTCTCGGTCGATGGGCCGAGGTACGAGACCGCCGCCGAGATCAGGATGTTCGGCCTCCTCGGGGGTGACGTCGTGGGGATGACCGGCGCCCCGGAGGCCATCCTCGCCAACGAGCTGGGGATGCGGTACGCCTCAATCGTGGTGGCCACGAACTGGGCCGCTGGTGTTCAGGAGAAGGTCTCTCACGAGGAGGTCGAGGCGATGATGGGCAGGGTCTCACCGCGGATCAAGGAGCTGATCGAGCGCGCCGTCGGGTCGTCCTAATCGCATTTAATAATGGAGGGCGCTCCGGATGCCCGAACCGAAATTGGGCAAGATCGCCGATCCCAGATTAGCCGAAGAAGGTGAGAAGAACTTCCTCTGGGCCAAGAACCACATGGTCGCCCTCAACACGCTGACCGCGAAGTACGCCAAGGGGAAGCCATTGCAGGGAGTTACCGTGGGGGTCTGCCTCCACGTCACCAAGGAGACGTCCGCACTCGTCGATGCGCTGGTGAAGGCGGGGGCCGATGTCAAGCTTGCGGCCGCGAACCCGCTTTCGACCCAGGACGACATCGCCGCCTATCTCGCCAAGGAGGCCGAGGTATGGGCCTGGAAGGGTGAGACCGCCAAAGAGTACGACTGGTGCATCAGGCAGGTGCTCGCCGGGAAGCCCAAAGTACTGATCGACGACGGCGCCGACCTCCATGTGGCGGCGATGAACGCGCGCCTCGACAGCGTCCTCGGGGGCTGCGAGGAGACGACGACCGGCGTAGTAAGAATCAGGGCGCTGGAGAGGGAGGGCAAGCTGGGTTATCCCATAATAGCGATAAACAACGCCAAGACGAAGCATCTCTTCGACAACCGCTACGGGACGGGGCAGAGCACCTTTGACGGGATATTAAGGGCTACCGCGCTCCTCATAGCAGGGAAGACGGTCGTCGTCGTCGGTTACGGCTGGGTCGGGAAGGGGGTCGCCAAGAGAGCGGCGGGCCTCGGGGCAAGGGTCACCGTGGTCGAGATCGACCCGATAAAGGCCCTCGAAGCACATCTCGATGGCTTCGAGGTGATGTCCATCAAGGAGGCCGCCCGCCACGGGGAGATATTCATCACCTGCACCGGGATGAAGGGTGTAATCCCCTACTCGTCCATCGAGTCGATGAGGGACGGTGCGATCCTCTCGAACGCGGGGCACTTCGACGTCGAGATAGACGTGAAGACGCTCCTGCGCAGGGCAAAGTCGGTCAGGGGCGTGAGGCCGAACGTCGACGAGGTGGTGCTGCCGGGAGGCAAGAAGGTCTACCTGCTCGCCAAGGGCAGGATCGTCAACCTGGTGGCCGCGGAGGGGCACCCACCGGAGGTGATGCAGATGTCCTTCGCCAACCAGTTCATGTCTGCTCTCTATGTCCTGAAGAACCACGCCAATCTCGTGACAAGAGTCTTGGACGTCCCGCCGGAGATAGAGGCAGAGGTAGCCATGGCTACGCTCGAGTCGCTGGGCATCTCGATAGACAAGGCGACGAAGGCTCAGCTGAAGTACGGCGAGAGCTGGAAGATCTAGAGCAGCCGTAAAGTGGAGTTGGACGGTGAGATCCCGGTGCAGGATGCAGCCAACCCGAGGAAAGTCATCATCACGGCGGCGTTGCCCTATGCCAACAACGACCTCCATCTGGGTCACATTTCGAGCACCTACCTGCCTCCCGACATCCTGTACAGGTACCTCAAGCACGGGAAGGCAGAGGTGATTCAGGTCTGCGCGTCCGACGACTTCGGAACGCCCATCCTGATAGCGGCCGAGAAGGCGGGGAAGAGACCGGAGGAGTACGTCGCCTACTGGAGGGAGCGCTTCCAGCAGGACCTGAGCGGGCTCGGAATCGAGTACGACCTCTTCGACAGGACCAGCTCAGACGAGAACGTGGTCCTGGTGCAGTACTTCTTCAAGACGCTGTACGACAAGGGTTACATCTACCCCTCCCAGATCGACCAGTTCTACTGCGAGGTCGACAAGAAGTTCCTCCCCGACAGGTACGTCAAGGGAGCCTGTCCCTATTGCGGCGCCCTGGACCAGTACTCGGACGGGTGCGAGAACTGCGGGCGGACGCTCCAGCCCGGTCAGATAATCGGCCCGAAGTGCTCGATATGCGGGACTCCCCCCGTCAAGAAGACGAGCAAGCACTACTTCTTCAAGCTCTCTGGCTTCTCCCAGCAGCTCAAGGAGTGGCTCGAATCCAACGGGAACCTCCAGCAGGACGCGCGGAACTATGTCCTGAACTGGATCAAGGAGGGCCTTCAGGACTGGGACATCACCCGCGACATCAAGCTGGGGCATCAAGATCCCGCTGGAGGAGGCGGAGGGCAAGGTGCTCTACGGTTGGTTCGACAACCACCTCTGCTACATATCCACGGCGATGAAGGTCGCCGGCAAGTACGGGAAGGAGGGGGCCGACTACTGGAACGACGCCACGATCTACCATTTCATCGGTAAGGATATCGTCTACCATCACTACCTCTTCCTGCCCAGCATGAGGCTCGGCGAGGGGTCATTCAAGCTACCCGGACTTCATCCCGACGAGGGGGCACCTCCTGCTTCAGGACAAGAAGATATCAAAGAGCCGGAAGTGGGGGATAACCATCAGGGAGTACCTCAGCGCCCTGCCCCCAGACTACCTGCGCTTCTACCTCACGCGCATCACGCCATACGCCCAGACGGATTCAAACTTCGACCTCCAGGAGTTCAAGGCCAAGATAAACAACGAACTCGTTGCCAACCTGGGTAACTTCTGTTACAGGTCGCTGGTCTTCGTCAAGAGGGAGTTCGCGTTCACCGTCCCCCAGCCGGGAGAGGCGAGCGAAGCCGAGAAGGTCCTGCTGGCCGCGAGGGAGAGGGCGGTCGAGGAGACCTCGCATCTCATCGAGAGCGGGAACTACGACAGGGCCTTGAAGGCGGTTCTGGACTTCGGGACGAGCTGCAACCAGTACTTCCAGGCGAAGGCCCCATGGGAGAAGCGAAACGACATGGACACAGCGATCTACTACGCGGCGAACTGCGCCGCGACCCTGGCGGTCCTGCTGCACCCGTTCCTCCCGTTCACCTCTGAGGACCTCTGGGCGCAGGCTCTCGTTGACGCGGCCGCTATCGACGGTGGCGTGGGAAGAAGCCAAGGGCGTGCTCCTAGAGCCGGGTCACAAGGTCGCTGAACCGAAACCGCTCTTCAAGAGGGTGGAGGAGACGGACCTCGAGGCGCTGCAGAAGTACGTCGAAGAGAAGAAGTGAGCCGGTCACTCGCAGGAACCGAGCGACTCCAGCCCCGAAGGCAGCGAGTACTCCATCGTGTCGTCGATCACGGTCCTGAGGGACGAGAGCGGGTCGTAGTCGTCGTACATCGTCGCCTTGAACCCCGACGCGAGCACGCTCACCTGAAGCTGCGAGTCTGCCGGCGTAGCTTACGCTGTACTCCACGTCTATTGCGCTGTTCCCGAACATCGAGCCGAGGCGCTTTACGGCCGTCGCGGTCTCGCCGGCCCTCAGCGTCGAGTCACCTGTGAGGACCACGACCGCATGGTTTGCCTCCTTGGTCTCAGCCCTCTTGCTTATCCCTATCACCGCCCTCGAGAGCGCCTCCTCGGTCTTGTCCACCGAACCGGAGGAAGCCGAGTCTGAGGAACGAGTAACCGTCATGAAAGACCGTCCCAAGCACCTTGTTGAGCCCCACCGGAATCGAGTCGTCGGACTGCTTTGAGAGCAACGAGCCGAGCGCGGTCACCGCCTCGGCGTTGGCCAGCTCGTAGATCTCCTTCAGGGTCGCGTCCGATGTGCTCTTGAGCAGCGCGTCGTTGTCGACCACGACTACGCCCCTCGATACGGACCTGAGGCGCCTGAGAGCGAGGCCCGCATAGAAACGCAGTCTTCTCCTCGAACCCGAACGGCATCACGGCAATCGTGACGGTGTCCGCGCCGCTCTCCTTTGCGAGCTCCGCGACCACAGGGGCCAGGCCGCTCCCTGTCGCCCGCCCGAGACCTGCGACGATGAAGACCACCTTCGCCCCACTTACTAGAGACCGCATCTCGGCCTGGTAGGGTATGGAGAGCCCGCGCACCATCGACGGCGTGAGCTTCTGGTCGATTGGGCAGTCGATCAGGACCTTCTGGCCACCTTCCACCGATTCAAGGTCCGCTTGGTCGCAGGAGAGATAAGCGAACCTGTCGACCAGGGTCGTCTGCTTGCTCAGTGCGGATACGATTCTTGCTCCGGCGCTTCCTATCCCGAGAGCCAAAACTTGACCAGAAGAGGCGATTGACATCTTGCAAGGGTATCCTGTACGGCCTCCGGATTAATCAGCCTCGGGGTCAAAACCTTCCACCAATGGTTTACGGAATGTACACTAAGTTGCCTGCGCGACGTTAACGAGAGCGTTCACGAGGTCCTCCTGCATGTGTCCGTCGCACTCCACGACCGTCTGCTTCACTCCCTCGACCTTGCCAGCCGCGTCCCTCATTCTCCTGCCCAGGTCGACGGCGGTCGGACTGTAGACCGAGAGCGGCGTGAACCTGACCTTTATCACGCCCGGCGTGACCTCGAGCACCTCGGTGACTATCGTCAGCTCGCCGAGTTTCCTTCCGGTCTCCTCCTCGACGAGTCCGTAGATGGCCTCCCTGACGATGGTTGCTAGTTCTTCGGCCATGCGCAGTATCGCCCCACTGTCACCACTTAACCTTAAGGGAGAGGGGGTGGGACGCCTTCACCTCGTCGATCCTTCCCACGGTCGTGTTCTTGGGCTCTTGTTCGAGCTCTCCTCGTTCGAGCTTCCCATAGAGGTCGTTGAGCAGTTCGGCGTACTCGTCGAGGGCCTCGAGCGTCTCGCTCTCCGTGGGTTCTATCATGAGGGCCTCTTCGACGGTCAGGGGGAAGTAGACGGTCGGAGAGTGCACCCCATAATCCAACAGGGCCTTCGCCACCTTCATCGCGCCCCCGCTCAGCGTCCCGTTCACCGACACTATCGCCTCGTGCTTCCTTCTCACTCCCTTGCCCTGGAGGAGGAGATAGGCGTTGGGGTCGAGCTTCGAGAGGAGATAGTTCGCCGCGAGCACGGACAGGCTCGACACGTTGTCAAGCCCGCTGGCACCGAGCAGCCTGATGTAGCAGTACGCCCTCAAGAGTATCGCGGAGTTGGCGAAGCTCCCCTTCAGTCTCCCGATGGTCCTCGGGATGTCGTAGTCGAGGTGGTAGCCCTCTGGCGTCTTCGTGACCACGGGGACCGGGAGGTAGTCCCTCAGCCGTTCTGATACCCCCACAGGGCCCGCGCCGGGCCCTCCGCCGCCGTGGGGGGTTGCGAATGTCTTGTGTAGGTTGAGATGGACCACGTCGAACCCCATGTCACCGGGGCGAGCCTTGCCGAGGAGGGCGTTCATGTTGGCCCCATCGTAGTACATCAGACCTCCGGCGTCATGAACCGCTCGCGAGACCTCCTTGACCTCGCTCTCGAAGAGGCCGAGGGTGTTGGGGACAGTGAGCATCATCCCAGCGGTCTTCTCGGAGACGAGCCTGGCCACCTCGCTGGCCCTGACAAGGCCCCTCTCGTCCGAAGACACCTTGACGACCCTGAACCCGCCCATCGCGGCGCTGGCGGGGTTGGTCCCGTGGGCTGAGTCGGGCACCAGGATTTCGTCCCTGTCTTGACCTCCGTGGTCGCGGAGGTACTTCCTGATCATCAGGGCCCCCGCGAACTCCCCCTGCGCCCCGGCCGCCGGGCTGAGCGAGAAGCTCTTCATCCCGGTTATCTCAGAGAGCATCTGCGCGAGGTCGTAGAATATCCCCAGGAGCCCCTGTATGGTCTCCTCCGGCTGGAGTGGGTGTGCCTCCTTCATTCCGGGGGACCCCGCGATGTACTCTGACACCTTAGGGTTGTACTTCATCGTGCAGCTCCCCAGGGGGTAGGTCCCCGTCTCCACCGAGAAGTTCATCTGGGACAGCCTGTTGAAGTGCCTCAGAACCTGGAGCTCAGCTATCTCGGGAAGCCTGAGGTCTCCCCTCCTGAGGCTCGCCGGCAGCAGCTCCCTCCCCTTCTTCCACGCCTCAATCTTGGCGTCCGTGGGCGGGACGAACCCCGTCCTTCCCTTCCTGCTCAGCTCCGAGATGAGCGGCTCGTCCCAGCGCGCCTGCCTGTATCGCCTGACCATTCAGAGCACCTCCCTCAGAGTGCCCACCAGCTGCAAGATGTCATCCGAGGAGTGCACCTCTGTCACACAGTAGCCCCCCGCCTCCCCGATTCCTGGGAACTCCCTGGTCAGCGGGTATCCGCCCAGGATTCCTTTCTGGGCGAGCCTCCTGTGCACCTCCTCAGCCTTGGATTTCTTGTACCGTACGGCGAACTCCTTGAAGAAGGGCCCTTCGAATAGGGGGGATTCGACGCCGTCGACTTCCGCCATCCTCTCGACGGCGTAGTGGGAGTTGCCCAGTATGACCTCTCCGAGCCGACCGAAACCGTCCTTCCCGAGGAGCGAAAGATAACTGGCCGCCGCGAGAGCGAGAAGCGCCTGGTTGGTGCAGATGTTGGAAGAGGCGTGCTCCCGTCGTATGTGCTGCTCCCTAGTCTGAAGCACCATGCAGTAGGCTCGCTCACTTCCGTCCTTCGTCGTGGTCATCCCGATCATCCTGCCGGGCATGCTCCTGGCTAGGCTCATCTCACGGACCGCGAAGATACCGAGGTGGGGCCCCCCGAAGTTCATCGGAATGCCCAGAGGCTGTCCTTCTCCGACTGCCACGTCCGCCCCGTAGCTTCCGGGCTCCCTAAGCACGGACAGAGACGTTGGGTCGACGCCGACCACCCCTAGGCCGCCCGCGCGGTGCACCTTCTCGACCGTGTCTGCGGCACCCTCCTCGATGACGCCGAAGAAGTTCGGGTTCTCGAAGTAGATCCCCGCGACCTCGCGTCCGAGGTTCTCATCCAGTGACTTCTGATCCAATCCGCCCGTCCTTCGGTCGAACTTGACCGTCCGGAGGGCGAGCCCTGTCGGTCCGATGTAGGTCTCGATGACCTCCCGCCTCTGAGGGCCGATGTTCTCCGCGATCAGGAAGACGTCCCTGTCCTTCACCCGGGCCGCCATCCGGACCGCCTCGGCAGCGCTCGAGGCCCAGTCGTACATCGAGCTGTTGCACGCCTGCATGCCCAATAGGTCGCACATCAGGCTCTGGTACTCGAATAGAGCCTGGAGGATTCCCTGGCTTATCTCGGGCTGGTACGGGGTGTAGCTCGTGTAGAACTCTTGCCTCGAGATGATGGACTCGACCGCGGCGGGGATGTAGTGCGGCCAGACGCCTCCTCCGAGAAAGCAGAGTGCACTCGGGGGCGTGACGTTCTGCGACAGTCGCTTCGTCACCTCTCTCCTGACCGTCGCCTCTGGCTGGCCCTCTGGGATCGCCAGCTTCTGCTTGAGCGCGAACTCCTGCGGGATGTCCGAGAAGAGCTCGGCGACCGAGGAAACGCCTACCCGCTTCAGCATTTCCTTGACCACTTCTTCGTCTAGGTTCGGGAGGAACGGGTGCGGCCCCTGCATAGTCATCACTCTGGGCCGAGAAAAATGGTTAAAATACGTATTCACCGGGGCTATGAGCTCCGTTGATTCGGAAATTCTTGCTGGGGGGCATTGCAGTCCTGTTGCTCGTCTCTTTGGCAGCCCCGGCCGGCGCCCAGGCGAGCGGGGCTCCTGTGATCACGCTCACCCATGAGTACCTGATTACCGAGTTCGGCTTTGGGTTCCTCAACGACACCTTCACTTTCCACAACAACGGTACCTCGACGGCCCAGATTCCGTCCTTCCAGCTCGGAATACCGGACAAGGTCGCGTCACACGCCGTCGCATTCGCGGTGAATCCCCAGTCTGGATACACCGAGTCGCGCACAGACAACGGCACGCTCACTACGATCACGGTCACTCCGAGCTCCTCCTCACTGGCCGCTGGCGCGTCCAGCTCAGTTTCGCTTGAGGCGTACCTGACGAGGATCCTCAACATAACCGCTGGTTCGAGTACGCCCTTCGGCGCCGTGGTCCTGCTGAGCCCGTCCGTCAACCTCGAGGTCAACACTCTGAACCTCATCGTGGCGGTGCCGAACGGCGGATCGCTGACCCCCGCCCTACCGACAGGGTTCATCTCCTCGCCAACAAGCAGCCCTCCAACCTACTCCGTGACAAAGACGAATGTTACCCCGACCATCTCAGCCTCGTGGGAGGTGTTGACCGACACCGACCAAGCCTATTTCCTGCCCATCCAGGTGACCAGCGTGGTCCGTACGATAATCCCGGGCACGAACGCCTACCCGCAGGTCCAGGACACGGTCACGCTGAGGAACCTCGCATCGTACTCCATAAGCAGCCTGCCGCTCACGCTTCTGTCGGGCAGCATCTCCGCCGTGACCATAGTCCCCTCGAGCATACCTCCCACGATAGACCCGACCGTCGTTTCGCTTACCGGCGGCTCTCTGGGTCTCTCGAGCGCTCCGTTCTCTGCGCCAATCCAGGCGGGAGACAACTTCACCTTCGCAATGCGGTACAGCGTGCCGAGCTCGCTGGTGAAGTCCTCGGGAAGCACGGTCTCCGTCTCCGTGCCGTTCATCCTGCCTATCCAGGCAGTGGTCGGCAGTTACACGGTCACCAGCCTGCTCCCCAGCGGGATGCACTCCGTCGGAGCGAGCAAGACCGTGGTCACCAATGCGACCTCCATCAACCAGGGCACAATCACCGTGAGTTACTCCGTCAACACCGGCTGGGCCGCAGACCAGGCCGTCCCCGCTGCGTCGCTTCTCTTCGCGGCCACTTTCATGGTCCTCGCCCTGAGGCGGCCCGAGGGCGAACAGGAGGAAGAGGACGAGGAAGAGGAGCAGACGGTCACCGACATGCTGCCAGACCTGATCAAGGGGCTGGAGGACAAGGTAGCGCTCTTCGGCCAGTTCCAGACCGACATCGCAAGAAAGTCGCAGGGCGGCGTGACGAGGGCAGAGTTTGTCAAGATCAGGAACGAGATTGACTCGCTCAAGTCGAGGGCAATCAACAGGCTCAACGAGATTAGACAGACCGCCGGGTCAAAGCGCTTCCTCGATCTGCTCAACCAGATACAGGATGCAGAGAGGGAAGAAGACAGATCGGCCAAGGACCTCCTGAACCTCTACGACCAGTATCACGGCAAGCGGATGAGGGAGGATACGTTCCGGAGGCTGCTGTCCAACTACAGGAAGCGTTGGGACGCTGCCACGAACCACCTGTCCGACCTCATCAACATGGCTCAGAGGGAAGGGAAGCAGGCCTAGCCGATTCTGGACGCTCAAAGCGAATAGGTTTATCAAGGGCCCCCCGACCTTTGGCCCAAGGGTGTTTTCTGTGGAAGAAGGCGCAAGCAACGTAGTGATAATTGGTTCGGGGCCGGCCGGCCTCACCGCTGGGATATACTGTGCAAGAGCCGGGCTGAGTCCCGTCGTCTACATGGGCTCCAAGTACGGCGGCCAGCTGATGCTGACCAGCGACGTGGAGAACTATCCTGGGTTCAAGGACCCCGTCATGGGCCCGGACCTCATGGAGCAGATGAAGGCCCAGGCCGAGAGGGTCGGGGTGATGCTCATTCAGGACGACGTCACCGAGGTGGATCTGCGGACCTACCCGTTTGTGGTCAAGACACCGAACGAGGAGAGGCGGGCTCTGAGTGTCATAGTCGCAAGCGGCGCAAATCCCCGCAGGCTCAACATCGAGTCGGAGATGAGACTCATGGGCAAGGGTGTCTCCAACTGTGCGGTCTGCGATGGGTTCTTCTTCAAGGGGAAGAAGCTGGCCGTCGTCGGAGGGGGTGACACGGCCCTCGAGGAGGCCACCTACCTCAGCCAGCTGGCGGGCAGCGTGACTGTGATCCACAGGCGAGACTCGCTCCGCGCCTCCGACGCGCTGCAGAGGGAGGCCTTCTCCGACCCGAAGCTCGGGCTTCCATGTGGGACTCTGCAGTGGAGGAGGTGACCGGGGAGAAGAAGGTCGATGGGCTGAAGGTCAAGAACCTCAAGACCGGCGCGGAGAACTGGCTCCAGTTCGACGGCCTCTTCGTGGCCATCGGGTACGACCCGAACACGGCGATTTTCCGGGGGCAGCTCGACATGGACGCCAAAGGTTACATCATCGCGAAGAACGAGACCGAGACGAGCATCAGAGGCGTCTTCGTGGCGGGGGATGCCCGCGACTTCCGCTACAGGCAGGCCGTCACGGCCGCAGCGGACGGTTGCAAGGCCGCGCTCGACGCAGAGCGATTCCTGAAGGAGTCGCGGTCGGCTACCAGATGACCGGGATGAACCTGTTCTCTCTCGCCGACTTGCCGAGCGGCCCTACGACTGGCGTCTGAAACCCGCACGCGCTGCACCTTCCCTTCTCGTCCAGCGCGTACACCCCGATGTTGTAGCCCGTCCTTTCGATCAGGAGCGCCTTGCACCCGGGACAGTATGTGTTCTCCGCCGGGTGGCCCGGCACGTTGCCGATGTAGACGTACCTGAGTCCCTCTGCCTTGGCTGCTTCGTGGTGCTTCTCCAGCGTCTTGACCGGAGTGGCAGGTATGTCCATCATCTTGTAGTCTGGGTGGAACCTCAGGAAATGGAGGGGCGTGTCAGGCCCGAGGTTTTCGTAGATCCACCTTGCGAGCCCGCGGGCGCTCTCCAGATTGTCTCCGACGCTAGGGACGACGAGGTCTGTCACTTCCACGTGGATCTTCGTCCTCTGCTTCACCTCGAGGAGGCTCTGGAAGATCGGTTCGGCGTCAGGTACCCCGATAAACTTCCTGAGGAACCCGGTCTCGCCGCTCCCTTTGAAGTCGACCGTGAGACAGTCGAGGAACTCGCCCATCGCTCCCACGGACTCGGGAGTGCAGTATCCATTAGATACGAAGATGTTGAAGATGCCCCTCTGGCGGGCGATCCTCCCGACGTCACGCGCGTACTCCATGAAGATGGTGGGCTCGTTGTAGGTGTAGGCGATGCCCTCGCAACCGTTCTCCTCGGCGAGCTGGACGACGCGCAGAGGGGTGGCGTCGACCCCCTCGATCTTCCTCCGCTGGCTGACGTCATGATTTTGGCAATAGTTGCAATTATGGACTAACACACCATCAGCAACGTAGTTGTGATTCACTACTGTTTCGAGGCTGTACACTTTCTCATATCTTCCTGTGGGTCGAACGGATTTCACACCGACCCAATATCGCATGTTTTTCATGACGGGCCTTGAAAGATGCTCTCGGATGAGTGTCTTGCACTCATCCGGATGGTTGAAAAGGTCTGAGCCGGGTATTCGAAGCGTGTCCCATCCGTTCAGACCTAGGGTCCTGTCGCGGACGCGATCAGACTCCATCACCTTGGAGTTGTTATAGTGCCACCAACCATCGACCTCGATGTCCAACCTTGCGTCGACGAATGCAGCGTCTGCAATGTAATATGACTTCGAGCCGATAGTTGGCTTCTCAACCCTTATCCGGAGTTCTTTCTTGTATTCAAAGCCGAGGGAATCGAGAATTGGGTAGAGGCGCAGGCTGAGATTCTGATGGATGTCTGTGCAGCCACGACTGCAAGCGGATGACGTTCCGATGCCACCCGTGGTTCGGATCAGTCAAGAACCGCTCTTTGCTGGTTTGTATTGCTCGCCTTGCAACTTCTGGATCTTTCATGGGATTCCTTAACTTCATCCTTTGACTTCGTTCTTCGATAACCTCGGGTGAAGTTGGAACCCCTCTCGTGTAACAAGCGCCGCGATGTCTGTTCCAGTCAGAATATCCAATCACTACTTCCCCGCAATTCTCACATCGGTAGCTTCCGGCGCTCCTGCGTTCAGCCTGTTTCCTATTCCAGGCCTCCGTCGCATGCTTCCAAACCCTGAGAATGAAATCTCCTTTCTGCAGTTCTTCAGCCGTCTTCCAGCCATCCTTGGTGAATACTGGGTGCTCTGCTGTAAGAAATAGTCTCCCGTGAGCGTGGTTACCGTATCTTACCTCCCAAAGCAACCCCTGGTGTTTTCCTAAATGCGTGACCACGCTGGGTGTTATCCGCATGCCATCTTCAATGCCATATGACCAAACTGAGGTCCCGGGTGTTACATCCTCGACTCTCCTTTCTGTCCCGTCGGAAAGTAGTATCTTCGTGCCTGCTGGGTGGCACAACCAGCTGCACCCTGTCGTCGCGATCGAGAATACCTTCGAGCCGGGCCGGTAATGGATTACGGGCTTCTTCTCTATCGGGTCGACCTGGCCTGCGATGATCCTGCCGTAGTTGAGGAGATAGAGCTTGCCGCCGACGACGCCCCTGATACCGCACAGCCCGATCTGACCCTCGCCAATCTGGCATCTCCTGGCGCAGGCCGTGCACTGTATACGTCCGCTCCTGAGCGGTACGAAGAGATCCGCCGCTCTCCCGGTTGCGACCGTGAGCTTGGATCTCTCTGGCGACATGGGTCGTGAAGGGTCATTTCTTCCCTTTATCCCTTCTGGAGCAGCTTCTTCGCCCTCCCTCGTTTAAGGCCCGAGGGATGCAGAAGTTCCAGCGTACAACCAGCCTCCCGGCATGAACAAATGGGGCGTGTGATTGGCGCCTGAATCCATCCCGGACCGGATGTTGCCTAGAGGGGAAGGTAGATCGGGCTTCCGCTCTTGCTCGACGCGAGCACGGCCTCGGCGATCCTTATGGCGCTCAGTCCGTCCCTTCCGATCACAAGTGGCTGCCTCTTCTCCTCGATCGCCGAGATGAATTCCCTGAGTTCGAGCACCAGGGGCTCCATGAAGACGTGCTTGGGGACGCGGGTCCCCTCCTCCTCGTGCACCTGCATCTCCTGTGAAATGAAGTCCACGGTCACGACCCCTTTGGTGAAGACCGCGTTCAGCTCCCTGACTCGCATGGGGGTAACCCAGTTGGTCGTGATGAACGCCGTTCTCTCGTCGCCGAACCCCAGGAGTATGGTTGCGATGTCCTCGTTCTTTCCCATCACGCTCCCGACGCGGGCGTAGACCGTCTTCGGCTCCTCGCCGAAGAGCCACCTAGCCGTATCGATGTCGTGGACCGACGCGTCCTTCACGACCCCGACGTCCGTTATGTTGTCTCCCCTCCGGTTCTCTCTGTGATACTCGAATAGTATCGGTCTCCCCAGGGTTCCCTCCTTCGTTATCTTCTTCAGCTCCGAGATCGCCGGGTTGAACCTCTCGATGAAGCCCACGGTGAGTATCTTCCCGGACTTCTCGGCCACCTTAATCAGGTCCTCGCCCTCGCTGACCGAACTGGTCATGGGCTTTTCCACGAACGAGTTGATCCCCGCCTGGAGGGTCTTCGATGCGACGGAGAAGTGCGTGGACGCGGGCGTGGCGATGGTGACGCCGTCTAGCGTCTCGCTCCCCAACATCTCGTCGATGTCCCCGTAGCCCTTGACCCCGTACTTCTGAGCATAAGACATGGCCCTTGACCTGTCGAGGTCGCAGACCGCGGCAAGTGCTCCCAGCTCGCTCAGCACCCTCACGTGATTCTTCCCCCATCCGCCCGTTCCGATGACAGCGACCCGAGTCAAGCGACCATCACCAACTACGCGCCCCTCCTCCGGTGAGCCCTCTTTACGGTTTGCGAATCCTATCCCCTCTGAAGGGCGGGTGTGGCCCTGAGCAGTGATATCTCCGACGACCTCGAGCCGCTCTTGAGGCTCTTCATCCAATCGAGGTCCCGCCGGGAACAGACTATCGCTATGTTGTGCTTGTACGAGTCGACCACGTCGTCGCGGCCCGCGGATATCTGGGCCTGCTTCACGTCTGTGACGTAGTCCCTGAGCCTCTCCACGAGGCTCTCCGCAGTCTTCATCCTGTCCGCGCGCATCTCGTACCTGTCGACGGTCCACGCGACCAGGACCCGCGTCCTGCTCGCCTTCAGTCTGCAGCTCCCTGAGCAGCTCTCTCGTCTCATCGACGATGTATCGCACATGGTTCTCTAGGCTCTTGATTGCGGCTCCTGCCAAGTAGGCCAGGGGCTCCCCGACGTCCTCGCTGGCCTGTATCGCGGTCAGGTCATAGACGTGGGCCGCCAGATCGTCGATGTATCTCTCCGCCGTCTTCTCTCCGAAGGGCTTGAGACCCTTCGCCTTCCTCATCAGCTCAACCTCGGTGGCGATGGAGGCGCTGTCGTTCAGGACCGCAGACGCGTACTCGAGCTCCGTCGCCAGGATGTTTCCGTAGCTCGTCCGCAACCCTAGGTCGACGGTGCTTCCCGCCTCCTTCATCTTCGCGACGCATGCCACGGCCGTCGCCCCCGAGCCGGGGCTCACAGGACTGTAGCCGTAGTTCAGGTTCTCGCCAATCTTCAGCCCCGTCTGTTTCTCGATGCTGGAGATGTTGTCGTTGTTCCCGCCGACCCCGACGGGAAGGGCGTTCACGACGGTCACGCCCTTGGTGACGTTCTTGGCGACCTCGCGCATCTTCGCGTTGGCCTCCATTATCGACTCATCCCCGGTCTTCCTGAGCTTCGGCGCGAAGAATACGACCCTCGCCTCGGTGAGCACCTGTGAGACCGGCTTCAGCCCCATAAGAGACTCTCCCCCGACAAGCTCCTGGAGCGTCGGGTTGCCCTTCACCATGGCCGGGTCCAGTTCCATCGCCATCTGGAGCGTATCGTCGACGATGGTGACCGAGGCCCTCTCCAGAATCTGGGATGCGAGGTTGTACCCTTCAGTGGTGAGGCCGTAGACCGCGACCTTGATCTTCTGCAACTCGATGAACTCGGCACCACCATCACGCCCCGAACCTGATATAGCCTTTCAAGGCCCGTCCGACCGGGCACGGCAGACGAGCTTAGAAACACATAGACGACCGCTGGAACCGTCAAGGAATAATTATTAACCAACAGTTTGCAAGAATGCTCACTTGCGATACTGGTTCGACGTCCTGACGCCAAAACAGCTTCTCTTCTTCAACCCGACGATGGAGGAGCTGAAGGCGAGGGGCCACCAGGTCCTGGCCACATCGAGACACTATCGAGAGGTCGAACAGCTTGCAACCCTGCTGGGGGTAGAGTCTCAGGTTCGTGGGGGCACGCGGGGGAAGGAGACCTACGACCAGCTCAGGGCGAGCCTGGAGCGGATGAGCTCGCTCCTGCCGCTCGTTGCGGGGTTCCAGCCCGACGCGTCGGTCTCCGTGGCGTCAGCGGACTGTGCCCGGATTTCATTCGGCATCCGGGTAAAGCACATCGCTGTCAGCGACTCGCCCCACTCCGTCGTTGCTGGCAAGCTCTCCCTGCCGTTCTCGCATCATCTTCTGACGCCGTGGATCATCCCGTACATCGCGTGGTACCGGTTCGGGCTGCAGAGGAGCGAGATAACGAAGTACCGGGCGCTGGATCCTGCAGCATGGCTGAAGAGGGAGGCGAAACCCAGACCGCCCGAAGTCAAGGTGAAGTCGGGGAGGCCGACCATTCTCGTGCGACTGGAGGAGTCCTACGCCCCCTACATGATTGGGACAGACCAGTCGTGGACGACCAAGGTGCTCCAACGTCTCTCCGACGAGTTCAACGACTGCAACCTGATCGCCCTCTGCAGGTACCAGGACCAGCTCGAGTTGGTCAAACGGAGCTTCGGGAGCAAGATCCACATCCCCGAGAAGGTAGTGGACGGCGCGGGACTGATCAGACAGTCAGACGTCTTCATTGGGATGGGCGGCACGATGACTACCGAAGCTGCGCTGATTGGTGTCCCCACGATCTCCGCCTATCAGGGCTCGGGCCTCTACACGGAGCGGTACCTTCTCTCCATGGGGCTCCTACTGAAGACTCACAATCTAGATACCCTCACGCGGCTCGTCAGAAAGTCGCTGACCAAGAAGTACCATGACCACTGCCAGAGAAAGGCGAGGAAGCAGCTCGATTCGATGGAAGACCCGGTCGAAAGGATAGTCAACTACCTTACGGTCCTCCGATAGTCCGGCGTCGTTCGACCCATGCCTAGGCTGAGATTCTAGGATTGGAACAAAAAAGAACTGGTTAGCTTTTTAAACGCACGCCAATCGACAGACAGTAGCCCGGAGGAAGCCCGGTGGAAGGGGAAACCCTATCGATTGTAGTCGGTCAAGCATACTGGCCTTTGGAGCCGGTGACCCAGGTTCGAATCCTGGCCGGGCTACCAACAATCTACCTGCCGGCCCGCCACTGAGCCGACGTCGATCCTGCTACTCCTTCAGATGCTTCAGAAGCCGGGCTCAGAGCGTGATGGCTTTCCCCTTGACGGGCATGACGACCTTTCCCTTCTTTGTGAGTCTGCCGAAAAGGTCTGGTCTCTCGGTGTGGATGGGAATCACCTTCCTTCCGCCGATTCTGTTCACCAGGCTCTCCTACCCTGGCCATCGGCGCGTGCCCCGAAGCGTGTATCTGGTGATAGGCGAAGCCGAAGTGGCCGACCCAGTTCCTGATGACCTGCTCGTCGCGCTCCCCTTCCTCGTCGTAGGCCTCGGTGGTCGCGTGGATGTACGCTCCCCCTCTGTCCGGCTTGATGTCAATCAGTTCGGGAAGGTACCACTGGTCGAGGTGGAGCAACAACTCGCGCTGGCGCTTTCTGACATCCTCCGCTGTAAGACAGCTGTCGAGGAACCGCCTTTCCCACTTGTAGTAGTCGGAGTCGTCGTAGCCTCCCTTGCCCTTTCTCCTGAGGTAGACGGACACGTCCTTTCCGATTCGAGGCACCTCGAGGCCTCTGTCGTTCCTGAGCTCCTCCAGAAGGACCGCGACCTTCATCGACACGACCAACCGGCGGCCCGTGGCCTCACACGCCCTGTAGAACGAGAGGACGCGGTCGACGTCGTTGCCCCTGAACGACGAGAAGACAAGGTGCCTGTTCGCCTTCAGCAGGCGGGTCGTCTCTCCCGCAACCTCCGACTCACCCATCTCCTGTTTCCGGTCGCTGGCCGCGACCCTGGTACCCTCCGTGATCAGGGCGGTCGGGCGGGCCCTCTGAGCCTCGGCGATGAAGTCGCCGGTCATCGACCCCATCGGCCCGTGAAATCTGAAGTCTCCCGTGTAAGCAACAGGACCTGCGGACGTCTCCAGGATGAATCCGTACGCCCCTGGGATCGAGTGGTCCACGTGAATGGGTCGGACCTCGATTCCTCCCACCTGGAACCGGTCCCCTGTCCGAAACGTCCGAACGTCCCTGTTGTCAAGCGAAGAGCCGCCTGACTCGCTGGAGGCCCTGTGGATGAGCGATGTCGTTTCGCCGCAGAACACCGGAATCCTCCCATCGAGCAACGAGATCCTACCCATGTGGTCGAAGTGGTAGTGGCTGAGAATGATCGCGTCTATCTCGGGGGAAGTGTGCTTCATCTCAGTGTTCTGGAGCGCTTCTTCGGAGTAGAGGCCCGGAAGCTCGGGAAGGAGCCCGAATTCGAAGTAGTCGCCCGCGCCGTTGACTCGCCTCGGGTCGATCCCCGAACCGAAGTAGTCGAGGCCTTCAGAGAATCCGGCACCGAAGTCGAGGAGGACCTTGGTGTCCCCGTCGACGACCAGTATCTTGTTCCCGCCAATCTCGTTTACTCCGCCGTAGCAGGTGATGTCGACGGTCACGTGCGAGACGTGATGCCCGTCTCCATATAAGATTCCCTCGGAGCACCGGCCCGAAGGATGCGGAGCCTGACAAGTTCGTCAAGATAGGGGGTGGCAGGACCAGAAATACGCCAAGGACCCAATCGCCCAGGTCTGCGCGCTATTCGACCGACATTTGCGACCGCCTAGCCGAAGCCCTTCGCCAGCAGGACCGAGAGCGCGAACGAGACGGCAAACCCGATGACCGGGCTGTAGACCCAGCCCGCAAGTATTCCCAACAAGACCTTCTTCCTTGCGCCCATGGACGCAAGCGCGGCTACGATGGTCTGGTTCATGGAGGCGTTCACCCCGAAGACGTTCAGCGTCGAAATCACGATCGACTTGGTCAGCTGGGCCGACGCCGCCTTCCTCGCGTCCAGGTCCACGAGGTCTTCGCCGACTCTCTTTGCGAGCCTCGACCCCCAAGTGACCATCCCAACCATCATTGCCACGCCACAGGCGAGTTTGGCTGGAAGCAGGGCGACCCCCGAGAGGACGAGGCTGGTGGCCGCGTTGCTCACATCATTGAGGCCCAGAACCAGGGCCGAGTAGAGCATCGTCCCCAAGATGAGATACCTCAGGTGCTCGGAATGCGGGATGTATCGATAGACGACGCGGCCCAGCACATAGCCGAGGGTCGGTGCGACTGCCCAGGAGACCACGATGAGCGCCAGGGTAGGGTAGCTGATGAACGCCCCCGAAGCGAGCGCGGCTCCAAGTATCCCGAAGGTGTAGAGCCTGAATGGTGGAGGTGGGTATCTTCAGGTAGGTGGTCACGTTGCTCATGAGGACGAACGAGATGAGAACCACCACGCTGTAATCGCCGCCCACCTTTGCGAGGCTGGCGTAGGTCTGTACGACGCTGCTGAGAGCCGCTCCAAGGATCACCAGCAGACCCGAGATGAATAGCCCTCTGCCTAGGGTTATGGATTTCGAACCGAACGCGGTTCCGACCACCGCGCCGGAGTAGTGGTGACCCATGCTCCAGGCCGCGATGAGGGCCAGGACTACGACGAGGTCGCCGACGGGTCCCATGAGTAGAGCCCGGTTGGACGCCGATATCTCCATTGCGCCGTTGCTTCACGCGGTCGGTCGCCTCGAAGTCCTTCCCATTTTCCGACCTGGCCCAAGACGGGGCCATTGCCTGATGAAGGTCACTCGATCGCGTATTTCTTCTTGAGCCGTTCGACCGCGGTATGGTTGACCAGGGGCCCGTTTGAAAGCGACGTGTTGCTGACGACCGCGATGCTGCCGCTATCTGTCTCTATCCAAGTGTTCCGCAGGGCGACTCGTACGACCCTTCCCTTCACGGCACTGTACTCGACTACGTCGCCGAGGTGAATAACTCCGTCGCTCAGCAGGAGGATCCCGGAAATTACGTTCGAGAGCGTCGTCTGCAGGGCGAGCGAGAGGGCAAGGGCACCAATCCCCGATAAGGTCAGCGTCGTGAAATCCGAGCTCAGCCCCGAAAGCCGCGTGATTGTGAAAGCGATCAGGATGACCTCGATGATCCTCGCGAATGCGGCCAAGTCGCGGACAACTCCCCGGCCGGCGCCTGCCGCCTTCGCCGCTCGTTTGACGATGAAGGTCACGAACTCGACGCCGGCTATGATGAAGACGGAGACTAGGAGCGACCCCGCCGCTATGTACTCGAGTGTAGGCATCAGCTGTTCACCAGAGCCAGCTCAACGGTGTATTCGAAGTGCTGTCCACCCTGAGGCTGTCCAACTACGGCCATGTCGAGGATTCCGCCAGCCGAGAAGCCCGGCGGACCTCTTATTATGCTGATTTGGTTGAAGGCAACACGACAGCGAGGTGTCAGAGAAGGGCAGCAACCATGCCGGCGGCCGCTGGGGCGACCGTCACCGACCACTGTGGCCCGCTCCAGTCTCTGCGCACCGCCCTTCAACTCGGTGGTGCTTCGATCAGCGCGACCGAAGTGTGCACGACGAGCTTGACTCTCGCTCTAGGTCCGAATCAGTCCAGAAGTTGCATAAACCGTCTGTCCAAGCCCTAAGCATATGCTTAAATCCGAATTCTGTTATTGAGATGGACATGACACTAGACGAAAAGGTCCGATATGGGATGATGGCACTCGGCGGCGCGAGCCTGGTCTTCACTGCCTTGGGGCTACACCTGAGTCCGCTTGAAACCCTCGCGGGCGCAGGCACTCTCTGAGTGAGTCTACTTCCGGGGTTGCCCGGAACCCTCCCTTATCTTCAAGACCAGGCTCTCGAACCTGGTCAGGAGTTCGGGTCCGTTGAAGGCCCACTGCCTGCTCTCCTCGTCGAAGAGCGCGTAGGAGAACGTGAAGCTCGAGCGCGTTGGTCTGATCCAGAACGCTGTATGTCGCCCTTGACCCAAACCCCGCGAGCGCATCCTTGAGGAATGAGAACGCATCGTTTACCATCTCGACCGGGAAAGCGAACTGCGCGTGATAGTCTTGTCCCGCTGCCTCGCACCACAGGAACGGAGTCTTGTTCATCTCGGCCATGAGCGCGACGCGCTCCGCATCAGAAACCCCTCGGACGAAGACGGGAATCATGATGTACTTGTGTTGTCTGTGCTTCGCCCGCTCGGTGGCGGAGTCGTAGGTGGTGCCCATCCATCGAAGGACATAGCCGTTCACCATCCGCTTCTCTTGGACGTGCTTGGCCCAGTGCCAAGCCAGGGTCTTGTAGTTGACCTCCATCTCATTGTTCGCTTGGATCGATTCCCTTATCTCGCTGAGAGACCTCGTCGCATCTATCTGCAGCTCCTTCAGGATGAGTAGGTCCAGCTTGTCGAAGGTGAACGGCTCAAGCGGTCCCGGGTTGTCGTTCTTGCCCGGCTCCACGGTCCTCGTCCAGTCGAAGTCCCAGAGCCCGTGGTCGAAGTCAAAGAACTCGGCTCTCATGGGGACGTTCCGGAACCAGTCAAACGTGTAGAACTCCACGGCCTCGAAGATACCGAGCCTCCTTCAGCTTCTTCACCAGATCTATGGAGCTCTGCTTGTGCTCCTTCGGGACGCTGGCCTGGAGCATGTAGTTGCCATCGGGAAGCAGCTGGCTGTAGGAGACCACGTAGCAGAGCTTGTTCATGGCAACGAACAGCTCCTTCGCGTACGTGGAGTACGCCCCATTGAGAGTGACCTTCATGACCACCCTCTGCAGACCGAGGCCCTCGAAATTCACCCTGGCGTGTACCGCGAAGCCCCTTCCGATTATCTTCTCCTTGTACCTGTACCTGATCGTCTCCTTGTACTGTCCAGAAATCCTCGCAATGCGGTCAATGTCAGGGCCCATCTTCATGATGAGCGTCGCCAGTTGAGCCATCTCGGGAAGCGCCGTTCCCACGATCTTTCCGGTGGGCTCGTTGACCATTAGAACATGGATTGCCTAAGGAGTTTGTATTTAAGATTATGACAAACGCCATTTTCCACGACGACAGGGTAGTCTGAAACTGCGGGACGATACAAGAGCGTTAGATTCCCCTCCCACGCCCCGGGGAGGCCCGAGGACGATGGTTTATCTAACCCAGGGGTCGCAACTTTTCTAGACAATGACAGACCGAGGGAAGCCTCTCAACTTCATAGCCGACGACGCGAAGCTTGGCAAGAACGTGAAGGTCTGGCACTACGCATATGTGGGATCACGGACTGTGATAGGTGACAACGTGATGATTGGTTCACTTACCCACGTAGACTACAACGTGCGCATCGGCGACAACACCCGGATCGAGGGGTCGGTCTACATCCCCCCTCTCACAAGGATAGGGAAGAACGTCTTCATCGGTCCCGGCGCCGTCATTACCAACGATCCCTACCCGATGGGAAAGAAGATGGTCGGTGTGACGATTGGGGACGGCGCGGTAGTCTGCGGGGCCTCCGTCATAAAGGCGGGCGTCAAGGTCGGAAGGAGGAGCGTCGTGGCAATGGGGGCGGTGGTCACAAAGGACGTCCCGCCCGGGACCGTGGTGATGGGCATACCCGCGAGGGTCGCCTATACCAGGAAGGAGTATGACTCTAAGAAGCTGAAGTGGGAGTCCTCGTGAACCGCCCGTACAGCGAGTCCATCACGAACATCACTCCAACCCAGAGGAACCCAAGTCCTGCCGTGAGCGCCACCTTCAGAATCGATGAAGGCAGGTCTGCGAGGTGCAGGGGCGGCCCCAGCGGTCTGACGACTGCTATGAAGAAGTAACTCTCGCCGAGAATCAACAACCATGCCACCGTGACGATGACAGTGAGACCGAAGAGGCTCCTCGTAGTCATGCCAACCACGTCATCGCCGAGGTCAGGACCGACAGGATGCATGCGTAGGCCGTCAGCACCAATATGCTCCTCACCAGGTCCCTCTCTCCCATTGGGCTCTTCGCCAGAATCATCTTCACGAGCGTCGTCGGTGCCCCGGGCTGTTCCGAGGCATGAAGCATGCCGTCCTCGCCAAGGAAGGTGGGCCTGGCTGCCATCCTCTTGTGTTCGACGAACCCCCTGATGCTGTAGATTATGTAATACGAGTTGAGGACCGCGGGTATGACCGCGACGAGCGCGGCGATTTCCACTCCCCCTACTATCGCGAGCGTCGCGAAGAGCGCCCCGAACATGAGACTTCCGCTGTCTCCATCGAAAATCCTGGATGGATACCTGTTGTAGAAGTAGAAGCACAACGCGGTCGCCGCCAGCGGAAGCGCCGCGGCAAGCCTGATGAAGTCAAAGGAGGAGAACGCCGAAGCCCTGAAGAGAATCGCGACAATCAAGGCGACGCTCGCCAGGGCCGTGAACCCAGAGAGCTCCCCGTTGAAGGCGTCGAGCATGTTGAAGGCGTTGGATGCCACTGGCATTGCGGCGACGATCAGAATCGCAAAGATGATGTAGTGTGTGCCGGTCCCTCCGAACAGGGGGAAGAAAAGCTGGGCGTTGTAGAGGCTCCCGTGAACCCTCTCCAGAAGGATGAGCGGCACCGCGGCGAGCATCAGCAGGAGCGGCTTCACCACCCCGCCCAGGCCTCGAAAGTCGTCGTAGAGGCCCACGACCCCGGCGACCAACGTCACGGCGATGGCCGCGAGGGGTATTGAAGACTCGTTCAAGGCGTATATCGCTGCCTCGCCCACCACTATTGCGAGGATCAACAGCGGACCGGCTGGGGTGGGTACCTTCTCCCCGCCCTTCTTGTGGACGTCGGTGGCCAGCCTTCCCCTTGAAGTCAGGAGGCGGATATAGGTCGGCATGAGGGCGAAGATGATCACGCATGGGACAACGAACGCCACCGAGAAAAGAAGCAGGTCTTCGACGGATGGGAGCAAACTCTGCCCGCCGGCGCCGGATTCCTTGACTTAAAGATTCCAGATTCGACCAGCGTCGCCCGGATTGCGCCAGCCCAGACACAGCCGGATGTGGAGGGCAGGACCTCAGGGCTCGAGCGGCGCGCCGACCTTCTTTGCGGCTTCGTCGAACCGCGCCCTCCCGTCGGATTCTCCGTGGGCCCACGCGGTCCCTTCGACGAGCAACTCCTCGTGCACCATCGCGTGAAGGAGGGCTGCTTCGAACTCGGGTCCGTCGACCCGATATTCCCTGTCCCTGAAGTCTTCGCTGACCCAGATCTCCTCGCGCTCAGGGTGGAGCTCGGCGTACTCGCGGGTGGGGCCCGGCCGGAAGACCACGTGGTACTTCGGAAGCCGCAGCGGAAACCTCACGCACAGGTCGTCGAAATGGAAGTTCATTACCATCTCGTCGATGCGGACAACGCCGTCGAGACCGAGGGCCCTCCATCTAGCACCCGCGAACCCGACGGTTGCCGCCGCCCCGAAGACAAAGCCGAACTCGTGGACCCTCCAGTTGTAGAGGGTGGTCGGGACGAATATCGGCTCGAGGACGAATATGAACCAGAGGGACGTCAGAATGAGAGTGGAGTAGATTATCGCAAACGAATACCACCAGTGGCTGCTGAGCGCGCCCAGGCGCCGCGTCTCCTGCCTGGCCAGCCTCAGGAGTCCGACGATCGCCAGTGCGAAGATGATCCCCTGCGAAGTAATTGCGATGGCCGACGCCCCTGATCCAAAGAGGCCGGTGGTGTCGTAGAACCTGTCCCACAGCACCGCCGAGGACACCCCCACTACGATGCTCGCCGTCAGGAAGAACGTCGCCAGCGCTCTCCGCTGGGAGACCGGAGTCCCGAAGAGGAGAGGAGCGAAGAGCAGCACCACGCCCGCCAGCCCTCCGATGGTCCCCCACGAATCAAAGACGAAGGGTGACAGGAGGGCCCCCGCAGGGTTGGTGTTCAGCCTCACAAGGACGCCTGTCGGTCCGAGCGCCAGTGTGACAAGATTCAGAGCGACGAGCGAAGCGAAGGCGGCAACGACCCGGCCAAGCCCGGACCCCGAGAGCTCAGGAGCGTATCTTCCGATGCCCAATCTCCACCATAGCCCCTAGCGAAGCCGGCGCCTCCACATCCTCTCGCGAACCAACTTCTCTATCACCAGCAGGCCTCGCCCGATGCTGGTATGCCGCCTTATCAACGATTAAATATATCCACGGAATGGGTGTCATGGGATTAGTTACAGATGGAAATCAAGGATCTACGCGACGGAATGCGAACTGTGGAGGTAGAAGGAGAGGTGGTGGACATTTCGTCTCCCCGAGAAGTCAGCCTGCGGACCGGAGGCCAGGCTAGGGTCGCCGACGCCACGCTCCGAGACGAGAGTGGCAGCATCAAGCTCTCGCTCTGGGACGCCCAGATCGACGCTGTCACGAAGGGTATGAAGGTCAAGGTCTCCAACGGCTACATCAACACCTTCAGGGGCGAGCGACAGACTGAACATAGGCCGATACGGGAAGCTCGACATAGTCGAAAGCTGAACCGCGCGGTAACCCGACCAGATGCGGACCGAAAGGCGTATCTTCGCCAAAGTTCTCCCCTAGGTGAGTATTCGTTCTTGGGAAGGACAGGAAGGGCCTACAGGAGAGTAAGGTCCAGATTCACCGACAAGCCCACGTTCTTCAGCTGGATCATCGAAGGCCGGCTCGCCGCTTCAGGTCTGCCGTCCTCGAAGGGTCAGCTCTTGTGGCTCGAGAACCATGGCTTGAACTCAATTCTCACCCTCACCGAGTCGCCCCTGCCAAAGGAGTGGCTAGACGGGACTCGGCTCTCGGCAAAGCATGTCAAGATGTATGACCACGAGCCCCCGACACACAAAGGTCTCGAGGAGGCGACAAGGTACATCGCGTCCCAGCTGAATGACGGGAGGAACGTCATCGTGCACTGTCTGGCGGGCATCGGCCGGACCGGCAGCGTGATTGCGGCTTACATGATTGAATATGACGGAAAGACCGCGGACCAGGCGATTGCCCACCTAAGGGACATCCGACCGGGCTCGGTCGAGGGGCCGCAGGAGTCCGCCGTCCGCGATTACGAGCGGTGGGTCAGACTAGGGAAGAGATAGCCGTGTATAGGAACCAGGCGCCGAAGACGAGCAGGATCAATCCCGAGCCGTAGACCAATACCGGATAGATGGCCCGGTACCTCATGACACCCTTCCTCAGAAGCGCCGAGAATGACAGTGTCCAGGCGAGGATCCCCGCGAAGAACCCCAGCACAATGCTCAACCCGAAGCTCGAGATCATTCCGACACCCACCGCAATCCACCACGCCATCTGGAAGGGACTCGTCAACCCGATTGTCAGACCCAAGAGGTATGGGAACCTCCCCCCACCCACGGGACCTGTCCTTGGGGGTTCCTTGGCTCTCCTGAGCGTGGAGAACGCGAGATAGAGCATGAAACCTCCACCCACCACAAAGAGGAGGTCGCGCGCCTCTCCCGAGGCTATCAGTGCAGTCAACCCAAAATACGTAAGGAGGAAGAAGACCACGTCAGCCGTCGTCGCGCCTAGGAGTGTAAGCCATCCTGCCAACCACGATTTCGTCACCTGATATGCCGCGGCGGCATTCACCGGTCCAGGCGGCGCGGCTATCGAGATGCCCAAGATGGCACCGCTCAAGAAGACCTGCCAGGTCGCGAGCATCACACGCACGGAGAGCCCCGCGAGTATAACCTTTCAAAGGACGTTCTCGAAAGCCTTAAGAAATTACTTCTGCGACTGATACGTCTCCGCTTGTATCCGTGTGAAATCGCCTATGGAACTTGAGAAGTGCTACCGTATCCTAGGCGTGCGTCAGGACGCAGACATCTCTGAGATTAAGTCTGCGTTCCGAGTGCTCGCCCGAGAGTTCCATCCAGACAGGAACAAGAGCCCGGGGGCGGAAGAGAAGTTCAACGCAATCACCGAAGCCTATAGCACCATTTTGAAGTCCCCGGGTGTTCCCGTTCGAGCTCGCGGCGGACGCCGCAAGGACACGGCCGAGGAGGAGTATGGCGGAAGACTATCCTTCACGATCTTCGCCGACAAGGAGATTGTTCACTCTGTCTCACCGAGACTCTTCGAGCGGGAGATTCGGAAGCGCTTCAATCCGACTCTCCCCGCTGGCACAGCCTGCAAGATTGGCAATACCTGGTTTGAAATCGATGTTGACGCACCAAAGAGAATACCGCTCATAGGATCGCGCCTGCGCAAGCACAAGATTCTCATCGAGTGGTACAAGGCGGCTGATGGCAACGACAATTGGAAACCCACCACCTGGGAGAACTTCTGGGCCTTCGTTCGTCGGCTTGTCTCCTTGGCCGCCATCTGAGAACAGAGGACGCCTCGAAAGACTTAAGAAACTGAAGAGCGACAAACACGTTGGCGGTGAAGCTCGCCGTTAACCGCTCGCAACTTAGTTGTGGGCCAATAGCTTCTGCAATACAAAAAAGCGAGCGGTAGAGAGTTGAAGTGGGACATAGCATATCTGGCAGTAGGAGCGGTGTTAGGGGTCGCCATACGCTACTGGATAACGGGCGACAACCTCTTCGCTGGGAGCCTTCCGATATCAGTCCTGATCGTCAACATCATCGGGAGTTTCATCCTCGGCGTGAGTTCAACCGCCGTGTCGAGTTTCGGGCTCGACCAACGGTACACCCTGCTGGTCGGAATCGGGTTCTGTGGCACGCTGACAACCATGTCAACCTTCGCTTTCGAGACGGTGAACCTGTTCAGCGCGGGAAAGCTATTAATTGCTGGTCTTGACATCTTCCTTAACGTTGGTGCCTCCCTGTTCTCCATCATCCTCGGAAGGGCCATCATCCTCGCACTCGCTGGCATCCTCTAGGTGAGAATGGATTGTCGCCAGAACCGAGTCCACTCAAAAGGATGCTCAAGCTCACCGTGCGGATTAGGGGAAGGGACGCGCATGAGGGGAAACCGATCGCAGACCTGCTTCTCGCGCTCTACAAGGAACGAGGGCTGTCTGGTGCGACCGTGCTCCAGGGGGTCAGGGGTTTTGGGGTGCATGGCGTGTCCAGAGCGGATGTGCTCGGGTTGTCCATCAATCTTCCACTCGTGATCGAGACTGTGGAGGTACCTTCGAAGATCGAGACGATTCTTCCCGAGGTCAAGACCATAGTCGGCGACAACGGTCTGATCACCATAGAAGACGTAGGGGTACCCTAAGGTCGCAGCGAGCATCAGCCTATCCGAGCCTTGCTCTTCGAGCGATTGTCCGGGACAAAGGATAAATGAAGAGGACGCCTCATGGTCAGCCAGTCAGACTTGCCCAACTCCCGGTTTGCCAGAACAAAGACGAAGCGACCAGCAACGGGGGCCGACAAACAACCGAAACACGTGCGGTGGGCAGACATGGAGCTGGAGTGGCTGAATCCCAAAATCTCCAGGCGTCTCGCTGTGGGAGAGAGGGAGATGCTGGGCTACATCCAGCTGAAGAAGGGCGCCGTCGTCCCCGCACACAGGCACGTCAGCGAGCAGATCACGTTCATTCTGAAGGGCGCGCTCGAAGTTCACGATCAATGACACGGACTATACCGTAAGGGCGGGAGAGGTCCTGGTCATTCCATCGAACGTTGTGCACGAGGCCGTCGCTCTGGAAGACACGGATGACTTCGACTGCTTTTCGCCTCTCCGGCAGGACTGGTTGACCGGCAGAGATCTGTACCTGAGAACCGGCCGCTCGTACCTCAAGAAGTAGAGTCCCGCGCGACCGGGGCGCTAGCTGGAGTCCCCGGTCGAGAACACCGCCACACTGGCAGCTGATGAGCAGCGGAAATTTTTTAAGAGGACACCAATCCTCTTTTGTCAAATGTCGGAGAGCGACAAAGAGACGACCGAGACTCCAATCGAAGATGTAAGCAACGAGGACAACGCAGAACTCTCCACGAGTGGCCCAGAAGAGGCCGGCGCTCCCGGGTCTGAAGTGAACACCGCTCCGGAAGCGACCAAACCAGAGGAACCCATCGTCATCTGTGAACTGTGCGGACCCCTCAAGGGACCAGGAGCCGAAGTATTCATGTGTCAGCTCTGCATGCGCAATTTCTGCATTCAGCACGTGGATCCATTCTTCCACCTGTGTCCATCCTCTAGGCAGAGCTGAGCCAGCCTTCCGCAGGATAGTCTGCTTCGCCCGACCTGGTCCTCTAGCGCGAGGACTTCTCGAACGCCTGGTAGACGAGGTCGAGGGCCGTCCTCGAGTCGCCCGCGTATCGTCTCGAGAGTTCCTCGAAGCGCTCTTCGAACGCCTTCCTATCCCTCCCTTCCACCAGCCGTCGCAGCGACTCGACCTCCTCCACCAGGGCCCCTGCGAACTCGGAGGAGAACTCGTTCTCCAGCTGTATGTAGGAATAGAGCGAGGGACTCTGCGAAAGCACCCCCTCGGCGAGCGTCAGCTGCACAGCAGACGTAGGGGTCTGAACCCTCCTGAACTCTGCGGGGGTGAGGTACCTGCTTACGGCGCCGGCGTATGCCATGTTGAGCAGGTGCGTGAGGGATAGGATTACTCCCATCACCCTGTCGTGCTCGCGGGCCTTAATCGGTATCAGCCTTGCCTCAGGGAACAGCGACCGGGCTCTCCCGACCGCTCCTGCGTCCGTCTCCACCACGCAGAGTCTCATCTCCCCATTCGCCCTGAGCGAGGGTCCGAACAGCGGATGAAGGGAGAGCAAGCTTGCATCTCCGCGCCGCGACCTGCTTCTTCAGGGACCCTAGCATCCTTCCCTTGATCGAAGCCATCTCGACAACGCAGGCTCCCGGCAGGAGAGACTTCGAGATCTCCTCCACGGTCTGGATCGTCTTGTCTATGGGGGTAGCTATGATGATGACATCGGCCCCAGTCGCCGCCTCGGGGTTGGACCTCGCGAACCTGAACCGCGGATTCTTGACCATTCGCTTCCTCGTGTCGAATCCCACCACAAGCGCGCCCTTCGAGAGGAAGTACCTCGCAAAGAGGACTCCCATCCCTCCCGATGACCCTAGGACGGCTACCTTCAACCCAGGAGTTCCCCTATCCTCCTAATCCCATCAACGATAGTCTCCTTCGATCCGCCGAGAGAAATCCTGAAGCATCGAGGGTAGTCACCGAAACCCGTGCCGGGTGCTATGGTCACGCCCTTCTCCTCAAGAAGCTTCATCGTGAAGGCCGCCGAGTCGAAGTCCACCCTCCTCTCCTGTGGGAACACGTACATGGCGCCGCCGGGCTTGACATATTGGAGGGACCCGATTGCGTCAAGCTCCCTGCAGGCGACCTCGATTCTCTCCTTCATTGCCGCGGAGTTTTGCGACACCTCTGCGTCGCTGTCGAGGGCCTCTATGGCACCGTACTGGATGAACTCTGGGACCGAGGTGACGAGGAGCGACTGTATCTTCAGCATCTTGGATACGGTCTCCTCGGAGGAGACCGCGTACCCCACTCGGAAGCCTGTCATCGCCCACGTCTTGGAGAACGACGATGTCAGGATGAACCTCTGCGGGCCGGCCCCCAGGATGCTCGGGCACTCGCTGTAGGCGTAGTCCGTGTAGATCTCGTCGCTTATGACGGTGAGCTTGTGATCGTTGGCGACCTCGACGATGGACTTGAACTTGGCAGGAGTGATAATCTTCCCGGTCGGGTTCGCGGGATAGCTCAGGACGATGGCCCTGGTGTTGGGCCTAATCGCGTCCTGAATCTTCTCCACCGACGGTTCCCAGCCCTCCTCGAGACTGGTGTGGACAGTGATCGCCCTGCCCCCGATGAACTGGAGACCCTCCTTGTAAGCGGGCCAGTTCGGCTCGACGATTATTGCGCTCTCGCCCTCCCTGACCGTCGTGGCAAGCGCCGCGTATACCCCGAACCTCCCCCCGGGAGTGACCATCAGGCTCGGAGTCCCTGGCCGTGTAGTGGTGCTTCCTCTCCAGGTAGCGCCTGACCGCGGTTACGAGCTCCGGTATGCCCCGGGCCCCGGTGTAGTGTGTCTTGAATCCGTAGAGCGCTTTGGAGGTCGCATCTAGCACGGCCCTCGGTGGTCGGAAGTCTGGCTCCCCGACGTCCAGCCTGAGGACCCTCTTCCCGGTCGCTTCGATCTCTCGGGCCTTGGCGGCCATCATCATGGACGTGATCAGACGCTGCTTGCTCTGGAGTCCCTGTACTCGTTTCGACTCGGCCAGCAGGGTGTTCAGGACCTTCAGTCCGACCTGCACTTCCACGCCCTTCTCCTGGCATTCGAGCACCACGAGTCTGACGAGCGCGTCTTCAACGTCCGCGTCCTCCGCCGGGAGGGCCTCTCTCACCTTCACCTCCGCAATCTTCTTGGCGAGCGCGTTCCTCGCGGCGATGAGGTCGATGATCTCAACCGTCTTGCCAGCGACCATCTCCCTCAGCTCGTGGAGTTCCTTCTCTGAGCTCATCTCAATCCGCCCGACCAAGGACCGGCGGGATAAATCCGCCCCTCATCGCGTGGTCTGCCAGCACCAGTGCCGTGACGCTCTCCACGACAGGGACCGCCCTCGGGACCACCGTCGGGTCGTGCCTCCCGGGCACCACGAGGTCCACCTCCTCGTTCTTCGCGGTGTCGAAGGTCCGCTGCTTCGCAGCGACCGACGCCGCCGGCTTGAATGCAATCCTGTAGACCAGGGGCATCCCGCTCGACATGCCTCCGAGAATCCCGCCTGCGTTGTTGGTGGGCGAGACGAGCCTGCCCTCGCTCATCCTGTAGACGTCGTTGTTCTGGGTCCCGGTCATCCTAGTGGAGGCGAAGCCCGAGCCGAACTCCACGCCCTTGGCCGCTGGGATTGAAAGAGCCAATCTAGCCAGGTCCGAGTCCAGCGAGCCGAACACGGGTTCCCCGAGTCCCTGGGGGACGTTGAGAGCGACGCATTCGACCACCCCTCCAAGGCTGTCCCCCTTCCCCCTCGTCTCGATGACCTTCTTCTTCATCTCCTCGGCCGCTCTCGGGTCGGGTGACCTCACTTCGTTGGAGTACCGGTTCTTCCTTACCTCGTCCAATGTGAATCCATCCGCCTTCACACCTCCCAGCTCCGAGGTGTATGCGATGATCTCCACTCCGAGCTTCTCCCACAAGATCTTCTTCGCGATCGCGCCGCCCATCACGAACGTGGCCGTTATCCTTCCGGAGAACCTTCCTCCACCTCTGTAGTCGTTGAACGCGCCGTACTTCGCCCTGGCTGTGGCATCGGCGTGACCGGGCCGAGGTGTGTTTACGAGCGCTTCGTAGGCGCGCGAGTCCTGGTCCTGGTTGCGAATCAGCATCATTATCGGGGCACCAGTGGTGTGCCCCCTGAACGTACCGCTCATTATCTCGACCACGTCCCCCTCCTTCCTCTGGGTGGTGACGATGGACTGCCCCGGCTTCCTCAGGTCTAGGTCCCTCTGGATGTCCGCCTCCGAGAGTTCAAGGCCAGCCGGACAGCCGTCGACGACGGCCCCCACCACCTTCCCATGGCTCTCCCCGAAGCTCGACAAGGACGAACCTTTCGCCGACGATGTTCCCAGTCATGCGCTGACCACCCTCGCTCCGAGGTTCTTGATGTCTTCGAGGAAGCTGGGATAGGAGACGTCCAGGCTCTCCGCCCCCACAACAGGCGTCCCTCCCGGGACTGTCATGGAAGCCAGCGAGAAGGCCATGAACATCCTGTGGTCGTCATGCGCGTCGAGGACTGCCGCCCGTATCTCGCCCCCCGGGGAAATCTTCAGGCCGTCCTGTCTCTCCTCTATCCTGACACCCAACTTCGACAGCTCCCTCGCGAGTACCGCTATCCTGTCTGTCTCCTTGTACCTGGCGTGGGCTGTCCCGACCACCTCGACCGGAGTCTCGCTCCTGAGCGCCAGGGCCACGACGACCGGGAGAAGGTCCGGTGTATCGCCAAGGTTGAAAGTCCCTCCCTTCAACATCTCTCCGTCCGACTCCACCGTCACAGAGTCGCCGCCCTGGTCGACCTTGACGCCCATCGATGCCGCGATGCCTAGGATGCCCGAGTCGCCCTGAGGCAGCCCCGGATTCAGGTCTTCGAGCACCACGCGCCCCCCTGCCAGCCCCACCGCCGCAACTATGAAGGCCGCCGAACTGAAGTCGGCCGGTACCGTGAAGTCGATGCGCCTGTACCTCTGCCCAGCCCCCACCTGGAACCTCTCATAGCCCTCCCGCTCGATTCTTATTCCGAACGCCTCGGAGAGCGTGAGCGTAGCCTCGATGTAGGGCCTCGATACCGCGTCAGCCACTGCTATCGAACTGTCGTCCACAGACATTGGAGTGGCGATTAGAAGGGAAGAGACGAACTGAGAGGAGACGTCCCCTCTGATCGTGGTCCGCCCACCCTTGATGCCTCCCGCCCTGACCACGATGGGCGCGCATCCGTTGTTCCTGGTTGACCACGCCTCGACCCCCAGCTCCTTCAGGCTGTCGAGCAGGGGCTGCATCGGCCTCCTCCTGATGCTGGAGTCACCCGTGAGGACGACGTAACCGTCTGGGGCCGCCGCGAACGTGGACGTCATGAACCTGAGGGTGGTACCAGAGTTCTCGACGTTCACCACATCATCTGGTGTTGCCGGTATCGTCCCGCTGACGCGCAAGGTCGACCGCTCTTGCTCACATTTCGCCCCCATCGCCCTGCACGCTGCCATGGTCGCCTTCGTGTCGCGCGAGAAGAGGACGTTGGAGATGGTGGACTCGCCTTCCGCAAGACTGGCCATGAGGACGGCCCTGTGGGTGTAGCTCTTGCTCGGCGGTACTCTGACGCTCCCCGCGAGCCGCCCCTCCGCGGTGACGGTCGTGCTACTCAATTGCCTCTATTCTCCCGTGCTCGTTGTTGGTCTCGGTCTCAAGGACCTGGCTGCCATCTGAGGACCACGCCTCGACGAGCTGCTTCACCTCTGGGTTCGACTTGAGGTCGAAGACCGCCGCTGTCGCGGGTCCGGTGCCGGAGAGCGACGCGCCCAGCGCCCCGTGCTCGACGGCGAGCAGGGCTGCCCTCGGATCGTACCCATAGATTCCGGAGTACAGCACCCCATTCAGCGTCATCGCGCGCCAAGGGTCTCCCTCGACGCTCATCTTGTAGAGGACCTCGGCGACCTTCCCGAGCTTCCTCACATGGACGACGTCCACGGCCGCCCGCCTGCTGGCGACCTTCGGAACCTTGATGATTATCTTCAGCGGCCTGTCGAAGAGCTTGGAGCGCTCGATCTTCCTCCCTAGGTTGTCCGCCATGTTGATGCCTCCGAGGAGGCATGACGCGCAGTCGTCCATGGCCCCTGTGAAGGAAGCCCCGCTCGCGAGGGACGCCTCAACACTGCAGCTCATGATTCTTCTGCGGGTCGAACGCCCTCTGTCCGAGCGCCGCGAAGACCGCTAATGCTATGGCAGATGAGGCGGACGACGAGGTCTTGAGCCCCACTCCCATGGGGAGCACGGATATCGTCCGCACTATCCCGGAGTATTCGTTCGGCTCTCTTCCCGCCATCTTCAGTGCTAGTCGGATAGTCTCGCTGGCCAGCTTGGACTCGACCTGTTCGGAGTTGACAAAGACAGACCAGGTCCCCGGTTTGTTCTCAAGTTCGACTGTTGATTCTGTCCCCAGCTTCGTGCTCGCGGTGACCCCCTTTCCACCCGCGATAGCGTTGACTATGCTGATGGCGCCGAACGTCGATCCTCTGCCCTTCAACTTCTCGCCCCCAGCGACTCCAGCAGAGGCTCGCCTCATCGCGTCCTTCGGAGCCATTCTTCCTGTCCATATCTCAAATGCCAGGGTCCCCTGGTTCAGGAGCATCTCGTACCCCTGGATTGTGGGAGAGCCCCCTTCCTCGGCGACTCTCAGCAGTTCTGTCTTCACCGGTCTGTACACGGCGTCGAAGACTGTCATTTGCCCATAGATAACCCGCTTGAGCTGATCGGGAAGCGGATGCCCGGTGGAGCCCAGGGGGGTGGCGTTGAAGAGGAGGTCCACCTCCCCGGCGCCAATCTCCTCGATGGAGACGGTGCCGAACTCGATTCGGGGGAAGGTCCCGGCCATCTCGGCCGCGAACCTCTCACCTCTCTCCATCTCGCGGACCGCGACCGTCACCTCCACACAGCCCAGCTGGTCCATCGCCTCGCAGAAGGCCCTCGCCGCGCCTCCCGCACCCAGAAGCAGCGCACGGTCGATGCGCGCAGTGCCGTGCTCCCTCAGTGCGGCCGTGATTCCGTTGACGTCCGAGTTGTAGCCCGTGTAGCGGGAACCCGACCTCTTGACCACGTTGGCCGCGCCTATCCTGAGGGAGACCTCGTCGAGGCTGTCAAGGAGCGGTAGTACCTCTGACTTGTACGGCATGGTGAGGTTGATCCCTTTCGCCGCCTCCCTCAACGTGAGGAACCTGCCTCTAAACTCCTCCCTCGCCACACTGATGGCCTCGTACGAGGCGTCGATGCCCACCGCGGCGAACGCGGCGTTCATCATGGTCGGCGAGGGCGAGCTCGAGACGTCTTCACCCAGCAGGCAGTATCTGTCTACCAACGTCCAGCCTCCCACATCTTCTTCAGGCCCGTAACGACAGTCACGGGGAGCTGTCCTGGGGCCACGGGTTCGTTTGGAAGCGATGCGTAGGTTATGGGAGCGCCCATTTGGAGGCTGACGAGACGCGACAATATCCCAGCTCCGCCCATGCAGAAGGCGATCAGTTTGTGCGGGTCCTCATCGTAGAGGCGGAGCACCCTCAGGTTGTCCTCGCCGGTCCTTGCCGTCGTCACTACCTTGGCGATTTCGCCCAGCGAGCCAGCCCTGCCCCTTACCCGCTTCATGACCGAGAAGGCGGGAGTCCCTGCGAGGTCGTGCCACGAGACGATCTTGCGTGAAGTCCTTGGGAGCCCTCCGAACCATCCGGGGTTGGCCTCGGCGGTCCTCAGCTCGATGTCGATGTAGAGCGGTCGGAGTTCGCTGAGCCCCGATATGAGCGCGAGCCTCTCCAGCTCACTGCCCTTGAATCCGCCGCCCTCATCCTTCGGCCTGAGTGTGACGACCGACTTCCTAGGCAAGGTGCGCGAGCTCCCTGACTGAGTCCAAGCTTGGTTCCTGTAGAAGGTCAAGCCTGAACTCGACGAGGTCCGTCCCCATTGCAAATGCAGTAGCCGCCTTCTTGGCCATCTCCCCAGTGGTCTTGGCGCAGATTGTCGTGCAGACCCGGCCGAGCTTCCGCCTGGTCGGGTTCCTATCTTTCAAGAATGAACTCGTCTACCTCTCCGCCGAAGTGCCTCGCCCGGCTCTGGGTGAGGTGCACCATAACCTCGTCGCCGACCTTGATGTCCGTCACCGAGACGGGTGAGCCATCCGGACGGATGAGCCTGATGGTCTCCGCGTTCTGCAGCATCACTGTGCCCTGCTCGCCGTCCGATACCGCCTCGATCATCAGCAGCGGTCGCCGCTCGATCTTGACCCTGCCGACCACGACCTGTCTCGACCTTCCGTCGCTACTGACGGTCCTGACCTTGTCGGACGATCTCGAGCTCAGAGAGGTACCTGGTCTTGTCTCCCTCGCCCAGGACATAGCTGTGGATTGCGCCGGCGTTCACCCTGAATTCCCTCGTAGGGATGTACTCAGATGGTACGGTCTCGCTGTGGACCAGGAAGAAGAAGCTCGCCTTGCTCCCCACGAGAAGGCCCTCGCCCACAGCCAGCTGGGACGCCGTGTCTATGCATGCGCGCTCCCCGCTGCCCACGTCGACTATCCTGGTCACCTTGGCCACTGGCAGCGAGTAGCGGTCTTCTTTCCCGAGGGCTGAGACGATTTCAGCGGCCGACCGGAGCGCCTCGGCGGGGACGACGATCCCATCGACACCTTTCTCCAGTATCGAGAAAGCCATCTCCATCTCCGCTTTCGTCCTCATGTACGCGAATATTCTCTTTCCCGCCCTGTGGAAATCTGCGATGAGGTTCTCGAGGGGAATGATCTTCCAGTTCTCTGGTTGCACCACCACGAAAGCGTGGCCCCGGCCCGAAGCCGCGACGGCTGTCTCCATGTCCTTGGCGCCAGAGACCTCCACCCAGGCAGCGGTGTCGGCGCCGCCATCGGTCTCGGTGACTCTGATGACCTGGATTCCCTCCACCGATGGCACTTCTGCCGATGCATTCCTAGATATGACCTTCCTGACTCCGACCTTCTTCGCATCGTTGAGTAGACGGTAAGTATCCGCGGATCCTGTTACGTCGAGGATAATCTCTTTCTCAGGTGAGGCCAGTCTTGAATACCTCCATCGCCTCTCCCACGCTGGCCCTGTCTATCACGATCCTCTTCAGCGCCCTAGTAATCAGTAGCGGGCTCCTGTGCTGGAACACATTCCTTCCGTATGTCACGCCCATTGCTCCAGCCTCCATCACGTCCTTGGTCATCCTCAGCAGCGCCTCGTCGGACTCCGCCTTCGAGCCTCCGGCAAGGACCACGGGCACCGGGCACTTCCTGACGACCTCCCGGAACGTCTCGGGGCTTCCTGTGTAGACGGTCTTGACAATGTCCGCTCCCGCCTCCGCACCTATCCGCGCCACGTGGGCGACCACCTCCGGGTCGGAAGGGTCCTTGATGTTCTCCCCGCGGGGATACATCATGGCTATGAACGGGACCGAGTACGAGTCGCACTCGTCCGCTATCATCCCGAGTCTGCTGGAGCATCTCTGGCTCCTCTTTTCCTCCGATGTTGACGTGGATCGAGATGGCGTCCACGCCCAGCCTGACGCTCTGGGGTACGCCCGCGATCAGGACCTTCCTGTTCGGGGCCATCCCGAGCGTCGTGCTCGCCGAGAGCTGGATGATCATCCCGATGGGGACCGGCTTTCTGAGTGACTTTATGATGCCCTTCTGGGCGAGGAACGCAGTCGCCCCTCCTCGGGCTATCTGACCGATCGTCTCTTCGGGGTTCTCGAGTCCGACTATGGGCCCGACTGTCAGTGAGTGGTCCATGGGGATGCAGAGCATCCTGCCCTTGCGCGTTATCCTGGACAGTCGGATGTCCTTACCAGTTACCAAGCTCGATCACCCGATGTATCCTTCCCTCTGC
The DNA here is from genome assembly GCA_963806765.1 of uncultured Nitrososphaerota archaeon. GTDB lineage: Archaea > Thermoproteota > Nitrososphaeria > Nitrososphaerales > Gagatemarchaeaceae > Gagatemarchaeum. The sequence continues at coordinate 87,406 of CAWDYS010000003.1, forward strand.
ATGAGCTCGGCAGTTAGTATCGCGGTCCCGGCCGCCCCCCTGATTGTGTTGTGCGAGAGCAGAGTGAGCTGGAGGGACTTCTGATCTATCCCGTTCCTCAGTCTGCCCACCGACACGCTCATCCCCGGAACACTGCCTGCCATCCTGTCAAGCCTCGGTTGGGGTCTGTCGTTCTCCGGCCTGACGATGATCGGCCATTCTGGTGCTGTGTGGAGCCTGAGCTCCTGAGGTCGGCCCCTGAACTTCGCAAGGGCGGCCGCGACCTCCTGCGGGTCCACCCTCCTCGCGAACTCAGCGTAGAGTGTCTCGGTGTGCCCGTCGATGACCTGGACCCTGTTGCAGGACACCGCCATCGGTATCTCGTTCTGCTGGATCGTCCCGTCCCTCATAGTCCCGAGTATCTTCTTGGCCTCTCTGGCGACCTTCTCCTCCTCATTCTTGATGTAAGGCAACACGTTGTCAGCTATCGCGAGCGAAGGTACTCCAGGGTAGCCCGCTCCGGAGAGCGCCTGCATCGTCGTCACGATGGCCTTCTTCGCCCCGAAGTCTTCCAGGAGCGGTTTCATGACGATCGCCAACCCGGTCACCGTGCAGTTGGGCGTGGTGGCAATTGCTCCCTTCCACCCCTTCTTCCTGCCCTGTGTCTCGAGAAGTTTCAGGTGTTCTGGGTTTACTTCGGGGATTATGAGCGGGACCTGGGGGTCCATCCTGTGGGAGCTCGCCTCGCTGACCACCGAGAACCCAGACCTTGCGAAACGCTCCTCGATCTCCCTCGCAACCTCGGAGGGCAGGGCCGAGAAGATGACGTCGCATCCTTCGGCCGACTCGGGCCTCGCCCTGAGGACCTTCGCCTGAGCGAGTCGCTCTGGTATCGCGTCGGGGAACAGCCAGTGGACGGCTTCGCCGTACTTCTTCCCGGCAGATTCGCCTCCCATCAAGACGTCGAGCGTGATGAAAGGGTGCCCGTCGAGCATGTTGATGTATCTCTGTCCGACCGCGCCGGTAGCGCCAAGGAGCGCTGCTCTGATTTTCTTCAAGGTTTCTTCACCATCACCGCCTCTCGAATCAAGTCCAGGGCCTTCTCAGCTTGGTCAGAGGAGACGAAGACCCTGATGGAGGAGCGTATCGTGACTATCCCGTACAGGTTGATGCCCGCCCGTGCCAGCGGCTGGGTAATTCTCTGTACTATCCCGGTTTCCGTCTCCAGAGAGCTTCCCCGCACCGTCATCATCGAGAGCCCGTCGAACGAAGAGACGGCCTTGCCGATGTTCTCACTCACCAGCACGTGGTGGACCTGATCCAGCACGTTCTTCCCTCCTGCCACATAGAATATCGCAGACGTCGACTCGAGGGATAGCGCCAGGAGCGATCCTCCGTCCTCCCGGACCGCGCGGGTCAGCTCGGAGACCGACTCGAGTCTCTTCGCATCCAGACCCACCACGGTTATCATCGATACGCCCTGCGGGAAGACCTCGAGGCTTACCGGGGCAAGGTCGCCCTTGATTACGGTTCCTTCGTTGAGCTTCTCAAGGCTCGTGACCCTCAGTCTCAACCCGCTGGCTTGGTAGCGAAGAGCCTTCACGTGCAGGAACTTCGCGCCTCCGGCGGCGAGCATCTCTGCCTCCTCCCCGTTCAGGGACTTGATGAACTGCGGGTTCCTGACCTTGTCGGGGTCACTGGTGTAGACGCCTTCCACATCCTTGATCAGGACCACCTCCACCGCGTCCAGGCAGCTGCCCAGTATGACGGCAGTCGTGTCCGATCCGCCTCTCCCCATCGTGGTCGTCCTCCCATCCACGGTCTTCCCGAGAAAGCCGCAGACCACGGGCACCCTCCCTTCCCGCAGGAGCGGGACGAGCGTTTCCTGAGCCTTCTCCCTGCTCAGGCTCCATTATGGGGTTTGCGTCGAGGTGCCTGGAGTCGGTCACGATGGGCCAGTAGGGGGTGTCCGGGTCGACGACGACGGACATAATCCCGTGTTCCGCCAGCGCCGCGGCCATCAGTCGTGTGCTGGTCTTTTCACCGGATGAGAGAAGCTCGTCCATCAGCGACGCCTCCATCGCCGGATCGACCTTCTTGGAGAGGGCGATGAGCTGGTCCGTCACGCCCTTCATCGCAGATACCACGACGACTACGCCGAGGCCCCTATCCACGGTATCGCGCACAAGCTGAGCCGCCTGGTCCATCGACCGCTCGTCCTCCAGCACCGACCCCCCGAATTTCACGATGGTGACTTCCCTGTTTTCCGCACTCGTCATTGAGAATGAGCCTCCAATGTCCAAGGAGAGCTGGAGTCGAATCTAGAACTTAAAGCCGAAAGAAGGTAAACGATAAACTGAACCGCCTCTGACTTGCTCCATCAACGCTCTCTGCCTTTTCTTTGATGACCGACGTTATTTATGCCTTGTGTAGCCCCATCCTACCTAAGGCCCCTATCAATAGTGGTACGTGACCGTGAGGGTCGCGTTCTCAGGAATGCTCGCCGAATTGGCCAAGTAAATCGTGATGGATCCAGGCGTCACGGGGAAGACCAGGGAGTCCGGCACCGCAGTGTAGGAAAACGGCCCTAAGGGCTGGGACGTGTACTGTCCTGACTCGACCGAGGGAGCAAAGAAGATTATTGCGCCGACCTGGACGTTGTTGATGTCGCTGATGGTAGTCATTCTGACCGTCACGTACCCTGAATAGTTGGCGGTGAACGTCGCGGCGACCTGGTCGCCGATGGATGGCACAGGGATCAGCTGCTGGCTGAGCTCTACCGAGCTCTGGGTCAGGGCTGTGATTGAGGTGAGCGTGTCAATCTGTGCTACGAGCGTCGTTATTCGAGCGGTGTCGACGGCGATTTGTCCCTGCAGGGAGGTGACTTGCGCCTGCAGAGTACTCGTGTTCGCCACCTCTGACTGGCTTTGCCTGAGCGCCGCTTCTGTCGCGGTGATGTTCGCCTCGAGAGCGGTAATAGCCTTCTGATCCTTCAACAGGGCGGACGATTGACTCTGAATGGATGAGGACTGTGCCAGTATGGTCTGGGACTGCTGCTGAAGGGTGGAGGACTGCGAGCTCAACAGACTGCTGTTCATCTAAGTAGACCAGACCGACTACACCTCCCATCACAAGAATGACCAATAGAAGGACGACCGTAAGCCTCCCAAGGGGTTTCATGGTTGCTTTGTAGCCGCGGCGCATATAAGTTTGACCGACCCAGCGCTTTGGTTCTCCTGCCCCTAGAGTATCTTCCAGCTCTCGACGGTCGACTTGGTCAAGAAGGACTCGTCGAGGTCCACGCCGATGCCGGGTCCCGGGTTCGGTCTTATCCTTCCTTCCTCCATGACGAACGGGTTCTTCACAAGGTCTCGGGCGAAGTACTTGTCGTTCGGGGACGTGTCTCCGGGGTAATCCACTATCTTCAGTGAGGCGAAGGATACGTTGAAGGACCTCCCTATGCCGGTCTCCAGCATTCCACCCACCCACGCGTGCCCTCCGTGCCGCCTCGCCACCTTTGCGACCTCCAGGGAGCTTCCGAGCCCGCCAAGCCGCCCAGGCTTGATGTTGATCACCTGACACGCCCCTATTTCCAGGGCCTGCCTCGCCTTCTCCACAGAGGAGATCGACTCGTCGAGGCAGATGGGGGTGGACAGTTCCTTCGCCAGCCTCGCGTGGTCGAGGAGGTCATCATGGTCCAGCGGCTGCTCGAGGTAGACGAGCCCGAAGCGGTCGATTCTCTTCAGCGCCGGCAGGTCCCTGAGCGTGTAGCACGAGTTTGCGTCCGCGCTCAGCGGAATCTCGGGGAACGAGTCCCTCACCGACCTGACTATATCGTACTCCTTCCCCCTGTCTATCTTGAGCCTGACTCGCTTGTACCCGCGCTCGACGGCCTGGGCGACGCGTTCGATTGTGACCTCACTCCTGTCGATGCCGAGCGAGATCCCAACGTCCGCGAATCCCTTCGACCGGCCCAGAGCCCGGACAATCGGGCGGCCGGCGAGCTTCGAGTGGTAGTCCCAGAGCAGCATCTCCACCGCGGCCTTCGCCATGTTGTGTCCCCTGATGCGCCCGGCCTTCGCCATGAACTCCTCCGGGCTGGGCTTCGCCTTCAGTATGCTGGCGAGATGGTCCCTGATCACGTGGAGGGCGGTCTGGTTGTCCTCGTAGTCTGTAGAACGGTCCCCTGTCCGTGACGCACTCTCCGAAGGCGGTCACCCCGTCGGCGTCTAGGCGGAGCAACAGGGCGTTCCTCTCTGCCTCCGTCCCGAAGCTTGTCGTGAAGGGGACGAGGAAGGGCAATCTCACAAGGTTGACGGTGAGGCGCAACATGTGCCGCGTTCTCGCGGATTCTTTTATTGTTTCAGAGGGAGCATAGGCGTCATCCGAAAGTGAGAAAAGGGTCGCCTTGTGACGCGTGGCAGACTTGTCCGGGAACCGGCTCGAGGCTTGGAGCGAAAGCGCACGCGAGTACGACTCATTCGAGAAGAAGTGGCACTTCTATGGCACCGTGGCCGATGCGATGATCGGTCGACTGGACATTGAGCAGGGTTCGAGGGTGCTCGAGACTCGCCTGCGGGACCGGCGCTTGCACCCTCAAACTGGCTGGCGCTGCCCGGAACGGGAGGGTCGTCGCCCTGGACTACTCGGAAGGCATGCTCGGGGTGGCCCGGGAGAACGCCGGGGAGGCGGGAGTCTCCAACGTCACGTTCGTCCTCGGAGACGCTGGTGACATCGCGTCGCTTCTCCCCGGGCAGACGTTCGATTTCGCGGTCTGCAATTCCGCGTTCTGGCACTTCCCAGAGCCGGACCGAGTTCTGGCTGGTCTTCGCGCCCTCCTGACCGAGAACGGAGTGTTCGCTTTCAGCCTGCCCTCCTGGGTCGACGGAAGAGTTGAGGCGAGGGAAGCCCTCCGGTCCAAGGTGCGAGAGCTGCTCCTCAAGCGCGGAGTGAGTCCCGAGCAAATTGATGCGATGATGGCGCGGCGGGGTAGACACATGCGGGACGTAGCCGAGCTTCTTGGCAGATTCGGATTCGAGGCGACAGAGGTCCCGTTCGAGTTCAGGGTCTCCCAGGAATCGCGGGAGGATTGGAGGCGAATCTCGGTCTTCTCGGACAGCAGGAGGAGGAGATGGTCCTTCCCAGGACTCGACGCCGCCACCCAAGAGGAGTGTAAGGGACGAGATTGAAGCGTGGAGAAGGGCGAACCTTCCCCGCGACCCACGCGAGTCAAGATGGCTGATATACACAGCTCGCAGGTCAGCGGAGTTGCCCAAGCCATGAGAATCGTAGTAAGGGAGCTGGAGTCTCCCGATGAGTTCGAGGCCGCCGAAGAGGTGCAGATGTCTGCATGGGGCATGGGCCCGCGAGGGGCGGCCCCGAAGGAGGTCATGATAGCGGTCAACGACAACGGCGGCCTGGTGCTCGGTGCATTCGAGGGCAAGAAGATGGTTGGCTTCGCCCTCACACTGGTCGGCTATAGGGGTGGGAGGGCCTACATGTACTCTCACATGACAGGTGTGACGAAGGAGTATCAGTCAAGGGGAATTGGATACCTAATCAAACGGAAGCAGCGCGAGATATCCCTCAGGCGCGGATTCTCGAGCATCGCGTGGACCTTCGACCCGATCATCGCACGCAACGCCCACTTCAACTTCAGGAAGCTCGGGGTGGTCGCACGGAACTACCTGGTGGACTACTACGGTCCGATGACCGATTCGATAAATGCGGATTGGGCCACCGACCGGTTTCTGTGTGAGTGGTTCATCGAGCCCCGGATGCAGAAGTTGCTGAGGTCCTACGGGCGCCATCCTCCGCGCGAGGCGCTCACCGTCATAGAGAGGAGGGGCAGCGGGCCCGACTCCTTCTGCCATGACTGGCGGATCGACACCAGCGCGGAGAAGGCCCTCGTGGACATCCCATCGGACGTCGTCAGCCTGAAGAGTAGATATCCGGAGGAGGGGAACCGGTGGAGGGAAGCGACGAGGGAGGTCTTCCAAGCATACTTTGCCGCGGGCTACTCCGCCGTGGCGCTCCTTGAGAAGTCGGGGAGCCTCCAGTACCTCCTCACCAGAGCGGACCTCCCGCCGAACATCTTTGCCGATCACCGCTGAGGTCCACCGGGAACGGACGACTTATTAGTAAAAAAGCAGAAACGCAGGACGTGCCTCTCAGCTTTGGGCTCAAAGGCCAACGAGTTCTGGTCACGGCTGCAAGCAGCGGAATCGGCTATGGGGCGGCAGAGGCCTTCTTGAGGGAGGGGGCTCGCGTCGTCATCAACTCGTCCAACCAGGACAAGCTGAATGCATCCCTTGCGAATCTCGCGCCGCTGGGGGACGTCCAGGGTGTACAGGGGAACCTCGCGGCCAAGGCAGACCTGGAGAAGATCGTCCAGTACGCGGAGACGAAGCTTGGGGGGATTGATACCCTCGTCTATGTGACCGGATCGCCCAAGCCGGGCAGGTTCCTCGAGTTCTCATACGAGGATTGGAGAAGTGCATCCGACCTTCTCGTCGTGAGCCCCGCCTACCTCGCGAAGCTCGTCGCCGACCACATGATCAGAGAGAACATCAAGGGTAGGATGGTCTTCCTCTCCTCGTACGTCATCAAGGAACCGACCCTGGCGATTGCACTCTCGAGCGTCTGCAGGTCGGCGGTACTGTCGCTCGTCCGAACTCTCGCACGGGAGCTCGGTCCGAAGAACATAAGGGTCAACGGGATCATGCCTGGTTTCATCAAGACCGGAAGAATCGACCAGCTGGCCCAGGACCAGGCGAGGAGGCGCGGAATCAAGCCAGAGGACTATGTCAGAGAGATCGAGAACGAAGTCCCGATGGGCAGGATCGGCACGACCGAGGAGCTGGCGCGGGCAATCCTCTTTTTGGGGAGCGACGCGTCCTCGTACATCTCGGGTGCGACTATCCCAGTGGACGGCGCGATTCTGCGGTCAGTCTGAACCCGACGAGCGGAGACCTCCACACGAGCGGGGCTCCGCATCGTTAATATGCGCTGACTCGAGGAGGTCTTGGGTGTCAATCGGTTGGGAACAGGCGCCTGGTCGGGCAAAGACGTTCTCAGCATCCTCGACTTCTCCCGCGCTGATCTTGAGTTGCTCTTCGAGACGGCGGACCGATTTGTGCGCAGGCCGGGCTCGGTGCCGAAGACTCTCGCGGACAAGATAGTCGCCACCGCATTCTTCGAACCGAGCACGCGGACGAGACTGAGTTTCAGCACCGCGGCCCTCAAGCTCGGAGCCAAGGTGATCGATCTCTCGCCCGACATCTCATCGGTCCTGAAAGGGGAAAGCCTCTCGGATACCATCAGGATGCTCGGATCCTACGCGGACCTGATCGTCATGCGTCATCCCTCAGAGGGTGCAGCGCTGCTCGCGTCCGAGGTCAGCGACGTCCCGGTAATCAACGGCGGTGACGGCTCACAGCACCACCCTTCCCAGGCGATGCTCGACCTCTACACGATTAGGAAACTGAAGGGGAGGATTGACGGGCTCCGGTACGCAGTCGTTGGTGACACCCGTTACGCCAGAGCCGCGGCTTCATTTCTCTATGGGCTCGCGAAGTACAAGCCAGACTCGGTATACCTTGTTTCCCCGGAGGGTCTCAGGCTGAGAAACGAGGTGAAGAACACAATCAGGAACCTCGGTCTGCGGACGCAGGAGTCCGACGACCTCGAGCCTATCCTTGGCAAGGTAGACGTGATCTACATGAACAGGATCCAGAAGGAGAGATTCTCGGATCCGAACGAGTACGAGAAGGTCAAGGGCAGCTACAGGATAACCAAGAGCCTGCTCTCGAACGCGAAGGACGCCATCGTCCTACACCCTCTTCCAAGGATAAACGAGCTGGCCTACGACGTCGACGCACTTCCGAACGCAGCGTACATGGAGCAGGCTAGGCTCGGCGTTCCCGTGAGGATTGCGCTGCTCCATCTTGTCATGGGAGGAGGAGAAAGATGAGCGAAAAGGAGAAGATGCTGGTCCAGAAGATCAGCGATGGCACAGTCATCGACCATGTCTCTGCAGGCAAGGCCCTCTCCGTTCTCAGGCTCCTGGGCAGCCCACAGGACAGGGGAGTCACGGTGGCGCTGGTCATGAACGTCGAGGAGCTCGAAGATGGGCAGGAAGGACATCCTCAAGGTGGAAGGCGTGGAACTGACCGACGAGCAGATTCAGAAGCTTTCTCTGATAGCACCGCTCGCGAGCGTGAATATCATCCGGTCCTACCGGGTTACGGAGAAGAAGAAGGCCGTGCTTCCGAAGTCGATTACAGGGGTCCTTCGGTGCACGGCTACGACCTGTGTCTCGGTCCGAGAGAAGGACTCGGTCCCCTCGGTATTCTATCTCGTCACCTCGGCCCCGCTGGTCTACAGGTGCAAGTACTGCGGCAGGGACCTGACCGAACAGGAGATCACGGGCGAACTCGGGTGACTCCTTTGTTCGACCTCGCCATCCACGGAAAGGCCTACGTCGGCGCGCTCGCGGAGCGGTGGGTCTTCATCAAGGACGGGCGAATCGCGAAGGTCTCCCCGGAGCCGGTCGGGCGGTCGGTCGCCACGCTCGAGCTCGGCAGAGAGCAGTTCCTTATCCCGGCCGCGACCGATCTCCATGTTCACCTCAGGGATTGGTCACAGTCCGAGAAGGAGACGATCGAAACCGGTACCAGGAGTGCGGTGGCTGGAGGAGTGACCACGGTCGCCGACATGCCTAACACGATGCCGAAGCTCGACACAGCGGAACTGGTGGAAAGGCGCGGCGAACCTTCTTCGCGACAGGTCTTTCTCAGACTTCGCGATTCATGCGGCGGCGCCAGGCGAGACCTCGGAGATTCCAAAGATGAAGAAGGCGGGCGCGTTTGGACTGAAGCTGTATCCTCCGGACCTCAACAGGTTTCGGACGGTGCTTCGGAGCGCTGGGGCGTCCGGGTTGAAGGTGGCCGTCCACGCCGAGGAAGATGATCTTCTGGCCCTCGGCGATTTCGACCGGGCCGAGCCTGTCGCCGTGATGAAGATCCTCGACCAGGTTGGACCGCGGTCGCGGGTGAGGTTCGCGCACCTCTCCACCTACGAAGCAGCGCAGGCCGTCCTCGCCTCGAAGAGATTGCACAGGGGGTTGGAGATCGAGGTCGCCCCCCACCATCTGTTCATGGCCGAGCGCACGGCCTCGGCTCGCTTGGGGGCCGCTGCGAGGGTCAACCCGCGGACTCAGATCCCGGGCCAACTCGATTGCGATGAGGCGGCTTCTCGAAGACGGCCGCTTCGACTTCTACGCGACCGACCACGCCCCCCACACCACCGAGGAGAAGCTGACCAGAGGAGCGCCTGGTTTTCCGGGACTCGAGTTCGCGCTGCCGCTGCTTCTCACCAAGACGCGGAACTTGGCCCTGGCGTGCAGGATGTATTGCGAAGCGCCCGCTTCCTATCTCGGCGCGAAGAAGGGGAGGATTGCCCCCGGTCACTCCGCCGACCTCGTGGTGATGGTTCGGAGGCGGTGGAAGATAGACCCGGAGAAGTTCGTCTCCAAGGCGAGGGTCACGCCGTTCGCCGGGGAAGAGATGCAATACGCCGTCGACCAGGTATTCCTTCGGGGCAGCACAGTGTACCACGATGGGAAGTTCCACAGGCATCCCGCTCTGCTGGTCTCCTAGCCGTGTCAGGCTCATTAGCGGGAAGCAGCGCGTCAGTGCCGATGAAAACCAGGGTTTTCACGGCCGGGGTGCTCGTCCACAGTGGCAAGGTCCTCATATTGAAGCGCAAGCCCGACGATGACACGTATCCTGGTCTCTGGGACTGCCTTGGAGGACACTTCGAATCCGGCGAGTCTGCGGAGACATGCATGGTCCGCGAGGCCAAGGAGGAATCCGGCCTCGATGTGGAGCTTGTCACGTCGGGCAGGCTGATCGAGTACTCTGACGGATACGGGCGCTCTATAGCCATCCCGTTTCTGCTGAAGTCGGGCTCCGACCGAGTGGTCGTCGCCGAGCACTCCGAGCATCGATGGGTGATTCCTCGCGCCCTAGTTCGATATCGGAAGGTCCCAGCGCTGACCGAAGCGCTCCTTGTCTTCGGCTTGGTCCCTGTTGCCGCGGGACACAGCTGATGTCGATGCTTAGCAATCAGGAGTTTCTCTACACTTATAACGAATAGTGTGCCGGGCCGATTCATGCAGTTGGCCAACTCCCAGCTCAAATGGTTGTACTTCTTCGACGAGGGCGTGACCGATAAGAAGTTGCTCGGCGGCAAGGGCGCGGGGCTGTGTGAAATGACCTCGCTCGGTCTTCCAATTCCGCCAGGTTTTGTAATCACCACCAACGTCTGTGAGGAGTTCTACAGGAACGGACAGAAGCTTCCCCCCGGACTGATGGGCTCAGTGCTTGAGGCGATGGTTTCGCTGCAGGAGCGTACCGGAAAGAGATTTGGAGATGCGAAGGACCCTCTGTTGGTCTCCGTGCGCTCTGGGTCTCCGGTGTCAATGCCGGGGATGATGGACACGATTCTCAACCTCGGGCTGAATGACGCAGTCGTGGAGGGGCTCGCGACCCTCACGGGGGACAGGAGGTTCGCCTACGACACCTACAGGCGATTCATCCAGCTCTTCGGCAAGATCGTCCTGGACGTCGATGAGGTCGAGTTCTCGAAGCTCTTGGACGGCGAGAAGAAGAGACGCGGGGTGTCGCAGGACAGCGACCTTGACGCCGACTCCGTGATGAGGGTGGCCGACGCCTACAAGGACCTCCTGCGCCGAGAAGGCAAGCCGCTTCCCCAGGAACCTGGTAAGCAGCTGGAGCTGGCCATAGAAGCGGTCTTCAGGAGCTGGAACGGGAAGAGGGCCATCGAGTACAGGAAGCAGTACCGAATCACGCCCGACCTCGCAAGGGGGACCGCGGTCACGATAGTCACGATGGTCTTCGGGAACCTGGGGAACGAAAGCGCGACCGGGGTGCTGTTCACCCGGGACCCTTCGACAGGCAGCCCCGGGCTCTACGGTGACTACCTCACCAACGCTCAGGGGGAGGACGTCGTCGCCGGGATCAGGACGCCGAAACCGATAGCGGACCTCCAGAAGGAGATGCCCGATGTCTATGCCAACCTGGAGAAGACCTCTCAGAAGCTCGAGAACCACTACCGAGAACCGCAGGACATCGAGTTCACGATAGAGCGAAAGGCGCTCTTCTTCCTCCAGACGAGGGCCGCCAAGATGGGACCGATGGGGGCGGTCAGGGCTGCGGTGGACATGGTCCACGAAGGCGTGATCTCCAAGCAGGAGGCCCTGCTGAGGATCTCCCCAGAACAACTGGAGCAGCTCCTGCATCCGCGGGTGGACCCCAGCAACAGGACGGCGCCGGTGGCAGTGGGGGTACCGGCCGCTCCCGGTGCCGCGTCAGGCAAGGTCGTGTTCGATGCTGACACCGCCGTCGAGTGGACCAAGAAGGGAGAGAAGGTCATCTTGGTCCGCGAAGAGACGAAGCCCGAGGACGTTCACGGGTTCTTCGCCGCCCAGGGGGTCCTCACGAGCAGGGGCGGGAAGACATCGCACGCCGCCGTGGTTGCCAGAGGGATAGGCAAGCCGTGCATCGTCGGTTGCTCCTCTCTCAGCATCTACCAGCAGAGTCGTCTCCTCAGGGTCGGAGTCACCACCATTGCGCAGGGCGACACGATCACCGTCGACGGCTCGACGGGGATGGTCTTCCTTGGCGCCGTGCCCCTTCTCCAACCCGAACTCAAGGACGAGGTCTTCGAGCTGCTGACCTGGGCAGATGAGACCAAGACGCTTGGGGTCTGGGCCAACGCCGACACCCCCGAGACCGCAGCCAAGGCGCGCAAGATGGGAGCGGAGGGGATAGGCCTTGCCAGGACCGAGAGGATGTTCAACTCCGAGGAGAGGCTCCCGCTGGTCGTCTCCATGATAATGGCCTCTACGGAGGACGAAAGAAGGGCCTACCTTGACAGGCTCAGACCGCTGCAGAAAGAGGACTTCAAGAGGATCCTGAAGGAGATGCATGACCTTCCGGTGATTATCAGGCTCCTCGATCCGCCGCTGCACGAGTTCCTCCCCCGGTTCGAGGACATGCTCGAGCAGGTGAAGAAGCTCGAGAGGTACGGGGAGGAGAAGCAGCTGATGGAAGCCAAGAGGATGCTCGACAAGGCGAGGCAGCTCTCGGAGGCGAACCCCATGCTGGGACACAGGGGTGTCAGGCTTGGTCTCACCAACCCCGAAATCTACGAGATGCAGATGACCGCCGTGATGGAGGCGACGGCGGAGCTGGTGAAGGAGGGCGTCAACGTCAGGCCCAAGATCATGACCCCGCAGGTCGCTGCTTTCCAGGAAGTCAAGCTCATCCGGGAGCAGTTCGAGAGGATACGCGCCCAAGTCGAGGCCAAAGAGGGCATCAGGCTGGACATCAAGTTCGGGACGATGATCGAGACCGTCAGGGCGACCCTTGACGCGGACGAGATAGCGAAGTATGCCGAGTTCTTCTCGTTCGGCACCAACGACCTCAGCCAAGCGACGTTCAGCTTCAGCAGGGAGGATGCCGAGGCCAAGTTCCTCCCGTTCTACCTTGAGAGGGGGCTTCTCCCGGACAACCCGTTCGAGACCCTCGACGATAAGGGGGTCGGGAAGCTCATCCGCTTGGCCGTCGAGTCCGGAAGGAAGACGAGGCCCGACCTCGAGGTGGGGATCTGCGGGGAGCACGGAGGGGACCCGCGCTCGATCTACCTGTGTCACAGAGCGGGGCTCAACTACGTGTCCGCGTCAGCATTCAGAATACCTGTCGCAAGGCTTGCGGCGGCAAGGATCGCCCTGCTGGATAGCACGAAGGCCTGAACCCAGCGCCGCGTCCCGCTCCCATGCTTGCTCTGGCTCTTTGCGGAGTGGTCCCCCTCTTGATTTGGAACAAGTATTATATCCGCTGAGGCGACCTTCGATTTCAATTCGCGTGTTCTACTGAATGGACTCTGATACCAAGAGGGGATTTGCTGTCGGTCTGCTCGGCGGTGTTCTTGCGCTCTCCCTCTCGTTCCTAATCAGGGTCTTTGCCGGCGGCGTCTTCCTCCCAGAGCTCGCTGCGCAGACCCTCTTCAGTCTCACCCCCGGCGCAATAGAGTCCAAGGCCGTCGAGTCGCTGCAGAGTCTCGCCAAGTACTCCGCATTTACCGGCGCCGTTGTGGTCAACCTTCTGGTCTATGGAATCCTCGGTGCCTTGCTCTTCAGGTCCAAGAGCCTATCGGAGGATTCAGGCCGACCCGAGAGGTTTCTTTCGTTCTCCCTTCTGCCCTATTTGGTCCTCGCCGCGGCCGGCACAGCGCTGCTCCTGACGACGTCAATCCAGTCGTCGCCAGTCTCTCTTCCAGTCCTGCTCGCGTCGATGGCTCCTCCCCAACTCGTGTTTGGAGCGACCCTCGCAGTGCTCAAGGGAAGCGCCAAGTCGACTGACCTCTGCCAAGCAGTCGAACCGCCCAAGGGGAAGCAGTTCGACAGGAGAAGGCGGCTCTTCATAAAGGCCGGAGTTGCCTCCGCCGTCGGAGCGGCGATACTTGTCTACGGTGTGGGGTTCCTGCTGAGGCCCTCCAACACCTCCACGGTTCAGGCCAACCCCAATTCGCTCCTCCCTCAGAATGTGACTTCGAACGACAACTTCTATCGGGTGGACGTGAACATCTTCCCGCCGTCCGTCGACTCCTCAGCCTGGGGCCTCAAGGTCTTCGGTCTCGTCGACACGCCCCTCAGCCTCAACCTCTCCCAGCTGCAGCAGATGTCCGTCGTGGAGCAGTACAACACCCTCGAGTGTGTCAGCAACACCGTCGGTGGGGACCTAATCAGTACGGCCAAGTGGACGGGGGTCAAACTGAAGGACCTCCTTAGCATGGCCGGGGTACAGGCTTCCGCCGACTATGTCGTCTTCCGCGCGGTCGACGGCTACGACGTGGGGATTCCCATGGAAAGGGCGTTGCTGGACGGGACACTCCTCGCCTTTGAGATGAACGACTCTCCGCTCCCCACGGACCACGGATCGCCCCTGAGGGCGATAGTCCCCGGGCTGTACGGGATGATGAACTGCAAGTGGATCACAAGCATCGAAGCCGTGAGCGGGGTCTACCAGGGCTACTGGCAGGTCAGGGGCTGGGAGAACGATGCAGAGTACAACACCGAATCGGCGATAGTCATCCCCGGTGACGCCCAGGTCGGCCTGAGATTCGGAATCAACGGGTCGAACAACGTGGCTCTCGGCTTGGTTCCGGTCGCTGGTATCGCCTTCGCGGGGGACCGCGGCATCTCAAAGGTTGAAGTCAGCACCGACGGTGGGAACACATGGACTGCAGCATCGCTCACCGATCCTCTCTCGAAGTACACCTGGGTATTCTGGTCGTCGCAGTGGAACCCTCCCGGCATTGGGAGCTACAAGTTGATGGTGCGGGCCACCGACGGGACGGGCGCGACACAGACGGCGGTGGTGTCCGACCCGTTCCCAAACGGAGCCACGGGCTATCACGCTATCGACATCTCGGTGTTTAAGACCTCATAGGCTCCGAGTTCGATGTCAAGAGACCGGGGGAGTCTGAAGGCGCGCATTCGCATGACTCATCTAGGAGAGGCCGAGATTTCCGCTTCGGACCCGAGGTTCCTCCGTCTCTTCAGGACCGCAGTCGCCAGGATTCCTCCAGAAGCACTTCCGCTTCGCACTTTGCGACGGGTGAGCCTGAGAAGGCGCGGGGAGATGCCCGGTCTGGTTGGTCTAACGAGTTGGGGCGAGCTTTCCTATCATAAGGGCGCCAATACTGGGAGAGCGGGCCTCGCCGGGTCGCAGACGATAACCTTCTACACCGAGCTGCTGAGCCAGTTGTCCGAGAACGCATCCATCGGCGTCATGGCGCACGAGCTCGCACACGCGTGGCTAAACGAGCACTTCATTCCCGATGATTCCGGTGCGCGAGAGAGCGAGGCGGACGAACTCGCGCGCAAGTGGGGTTTTGGCAAGGAACTTGCCGCGCTCGACCAAGAAACGGAACCGTTCTAAGACCCCGCGTCGATTGGTCCGTCCTGACGACTATCTAAGAGAACGTTTCTTCATGAACGTGGGACCGTACTTCTCCGCAAGGACGCCGAGAAGCTCCGCTGTGTGGTTGGTGACCACGTGGTTCAGAAAGTCCACTATCAGCTCTCCCCTCATGGCAGGGTCCCCGTCGAAGGCTCTGTCAGCAAGGTCCGTACACGTCTCGCAATCCAGGATTGGCTTGCCCTGAGCCATCGACCTGAGCATCTCAATCTGCCTGTCCAGATGTCTGTTCACAATCCTCAGTCTCTCGTCTGGGTCTAGGGTCCTGAGCAGGATGACCCTCTCCTCATGGCTCAGCGCCGGGGACATGGCGCAGAGGTCCGAGAGCTCCGACGGCGTCTTCGCGTTCTTGAGGAGAGAGACTATCTCCGGCGGTATGTCGGTAAGGATCTCGCTTATCTCCGCAATCTGATTCTGTACCCGTCGCATCATGCTCTGGCTCTCCCCTCCACCCTCGCCGCTCTCTTCCACCCTCTCGATTCTCACCACCGGCTCTGAGTCCAAACCCCGCGGGTTCATGACCCTGACGCGCCACAGTCCCCTCAATACTACGCGGACCCCCTCCTGCGACGGCTCGCTCCCGGTAACCAGCGAAAGCGTCCCGATCCCCTCGCTGGTGCGTTCGAAGTCCGCTGGGATGAAAGCAACCAGATGGTGCTCCCTGAGCGCCCGGAGTACCGCATCGGCGTTCCTCTTCTCAGTGATCGGGAGAGTGACCTCCATGCGCGGGAAGAGCACCAAGTCGCGCCAAAATACCACGGGGACCGTCTGATTCTCCTCCGGGAGAGCTATGCCTCCTGCCATTATGGATAGGCGACTTGGCGCAGACTGATATTTCAACGTGTCCACTGGTCTGCGCTGCGGCGAGGCAAAGACGCCACCAACCCATGTCCCCACCACCTGCGAGCAGTGCGGTCACCGGCGAAGGCCGCGAACGGTTGGATGGCGCGCCCCGTTCGCTTAAGTGCCGGCCAACAGCACCCCCGCCAGCTTGGAAATAGTCTCTCCTGCTTTGGACGAACTGAGGTACGGCTTGCGGAGGTATCTTTCCATCAAATCCTCCCACTCGGCCCAGTTCTCTCCCGACGACCGCAAGATTGCATTCCTCTCCGACCTCACCGGCACCCCACAGGCATGGTCGATGCAGCTGGGGTACGACTCATGGCCACAGCAGACTCACTCTCGGCCAGGAACGGGTCGGATTCCTGAGCTACGCGAAGAAGACGGACGTAATCGCCTGCGGCGTCGACGAGGGTGGCAACGAGCGCTTCCAGATTCATCTGTTAGAAGATGGAGGTGAGAAGCTGACGAAGCTGACCAAGGACGCTGGTGTAGTCCACAACTGGGGCGACTGGTCCCCAGACGACAAATCGGTCTGCTTCTCTTCGAACGCGAGGGACCAGTCCTTCTTCGACATCTACACTCGGTCCCTCACGGCGCAGGCCCCCGAGCTTGTGTATCAGCACGATGGGAACAACTATCCCGTCGGTTGGTCTCCCGATTCCTCCTCGATATTGTTCTCCCGGATGCACGGCCCCTTCAACCACGACCTGTATCTGCTCAGCCTGAATGATCGCACCGTCCGTCTTCTGACCCCGCACGAAGGCGATGCGAGCTACCTTTCCCCCGCCTTCAATGCCTCCGGACGGTACGTCTACTGCATCACCGACCAAGGGAGGGAGTTCCCCGGGCTCGCGCGGATTGACGTGAGGGACGGCTCCCTGAGCTACCTCTACACCGAGGAATGGGAGCTGGAGGGCCTCTCTCGCGGCATCAATAGGCAATGACCTGGGCAACCCTTTGACCGCAGTGATTTCCCTCACATCCAGTCTCAATCAAGACTTGTCTAGCTCGGTTTCATACACCATGTCTCTCGCCGCTTCCATAAACCAAGACTTGGGAGTTGTAATCCAGTCCCTAACCTTGGCCCTTCCACCCGCTCTTTCAGCCACCTTGAGTGGGTTTACAGCCTTGCTGAGCGCATCAGTATCGCTGGCCTCTGGCCTAAACCAAGGACTCGGAGGAACCGTAAGCGGAATAGTAATCCTGTCCGAATCGCTTTCTACAATTCTAGGCCTAGGACATGTTGGTGGGGACTTCTTTGCTACGCTATCGGCTGCCGTGAGCCTGTCCTCCGCCGTCAACCAGGCACTGGGCTCGATAGTCTCCTCTGCGGCGCTGTTCTTGGTGTCGGCACTGAACCAATCGATCGGAGGGATCCTGGGCGCAATCATAACCATAGGCGGGGCACTGTCCCCGGTTCTGCAGGCTGGTGGGGCATTCTTTGTCACGCTATCGGCTGCCGTGAGCCTGTCCTCCGCCGTCAACCAGGCGCTTGGCTCGATAGTCGCCTCCGCGTCGCTGTCCCTGTTGTCCGCACTGACCCAGGCCATCGGAGGAATCCTGAGCGGGATGATTACCTTAGCCGAATCATTGTCCTTGATGTCCGCACTAACCCAGGCCATCGGAGGAGCCATAAACGGAATAATGACCATAGCCGGATCGCTGTCCGCAAATCTGCAAACCACTGGAGGTGGCGGGTTACTGAATGCCCTGCGGCCATTATTCTGCATAATGTGGCTCATAGTGATTCTGATTTTGGCCGTGGTCATACTTGCTCTTTCACGGAGGAGACGGCGTAGAAGAGACTCTCCGTCGCCTTCAGCACGGCATGATATTCGTTAGGTTCTCGAATCTCTACTTCACCTTCTCAGCCTGCAATCTTCGCAGAAGATGTCAATCAAACTTCCGCAATCCAAGATCTGCGCTAGGTACGTCAAGTCTTCACCATCCGATCTCCCCTAGTAGTAGTCTACCCGCGAGTAGCCCTCTGTGCTTCCCGATGGTCTTCCTTGAAGTAATTGTCAGACTCGGTTCGGTCATATCAATTCTTCACCAGTACGATAGTGCGGGGGGTGGGATTCGAACCCACGAACCCCTAAGGGACGGGGTCCTAAGCCCCGCGCCGTTGGCCAGGCTGGGCGACCCCCGCTATCGCCTCGACCAGTCCGGCTTCGCTAAAATGGCTTTCTTGCCTTCCCTGCGACGACTAGAAGCCGCAGTTGTCAGTCCTCGCGCCACTTGAAGAATCTGACGGCGAGAGCGAAGATGACCAGCGACGCCGCTATCAGGACTGCGATGTCGACGAGAGCCCCATCGATGTTCCCGTAGATCATCACGTTATTGAGGCCTTGGATTACGTAGTATAGAGGCAGCACGTGGGCCACCATCTGCAGATACCCCGGAAAGGCGCTGACGGGGAAGAACGTCCCCGACAGGAACATCATCGGGAATGTGATCAGGTTCCCCACCACTCCCGCAGACTCGGGGCTGTTCGAGACGGTGCCTACCAACATCCCCAGCGACACGAACAGGAATGGCCCGAGGAGGAGGAATGGGAGTATCCAGATTGAGAAGCTGATGTGAGCGCCGAATGCGAATATTCCGACCGCTGACATGAGAACGAACGAGGCGATGGTGATGGCAAAGTAGAACAGGATCTTTGCGATTAGCCACTCAGTCTTGGTGAGGGGCGTGAGGGAGAGCTGCTTGAATATCTTGTCCCTCTTGTACTGGGAGCTCACGTTCACCAAGGCGAACATCGGACTGACCAGGACCGCGAATCCGATCATCCCGGGTATCAGGAAGTCGATGTACTTGTATGACTGGGAACTGACGGTGAGCTGCTCGACCCCCAGGATGGGAGAACCATGCGCGGCCTCGAGGTTGAACCCATTGACCACTCCTGAAGTCGCGCCCAGTACTATCCCGCTCGTTGACGAGGCGGGATCGTCGTAGACGGTGACGTTGACTGGCGTGTGGGCGAGGTAATCGGCCTGGAAGCCCGCCGGAATCACTATCCCCTCTGTTGCCGAATTCGCCAGCAGGAACTGGGAGAAGTTCTGGTTGCTGCCGACCAAGGTTATCTGGACTGCCCCTGTCGAGTTCAGCGCTTGGAGGAATGCGACGCTCGCGGGACTCGAGTTGTCCCGATTCTGCGCGTACACTTGGACCGCGCTGCTCCCGTTCCCTGCGAAGATCGCTCCGAACAGGAGGATTAGAATTATCGGGAATACGAGCGAGAAGAAGAGCCCAACTCTGCTTCTGCCGTACCCTCGCCCGAACGTCTTAAGGTCTGCCAATGTCCTGGTCAGGCTCACCAACTAGTTCGCCCCCGCGGCCGTTTCACTTTCGACCGGCCTGCCGACGAGGCGCACGAAGACGTCGTCGAGGCTTTCGTGCTGCATGCTCAGGTCATCCCATGTCATACCCGACCCTTCGATGAGTTCCAGCGTCTTCATCGCGTCCTCCTTTCTCTGGAGCATGACGCTGACGAAACCCTCGTGGTAGTCCACCTTGAGGACTGAGTTCTCTGTTAGGTAATCAGCTGCAGCTTCTGATCCGCGCGGACCTTCAGCCGTTCTCCCGTCCCGTGCTTTGCAATGATCTCTTGAGGGCTCCCTGACGTGATGATCTTCCCCCGGTCCATGATGGCTACTGTGTCTGCCAGTTCCTCCGCCTCCTCGAGGTAGTGGGTGGTGAGAAGGACACTGATTCCTTCCCTCTTCAGGTTGCGTATCACTTCCCAGACCGCTCGCCTGGCCTGTGGGTCGAGCCCTGTCGTCGGTTCGTCAAGGAAGACCAGCTTCGGGGTGTTCACGAGCGAGAGCGCAAGGCCCACCTTCTGCTTCTGTCCACCCGAGAGCCTCATGAAGTAGTTGTCCGCGGCGTCCTCCAGTATCACCTTCCTGAGTATCCCTTTCACGTCTACCTTGACCCCGAACAGGGCTGCATAGTACTCGATTGCCTCCTTGGGAGTGATGTATGGGAGGAACATGAATCCCTGAGGGATCACCCCTATGTTCTTGTGCAGGCTGTACCCATCCTTCCATGGGTCGACGCCGAGCACCGAGACGTCTCCCGCGTCCCTCTCCCTGAGCCCTTCGAGTATCTCGATGGTGGTGGTCTTTCCCGCACCGTTCGGCCCCAGCAACGAGAAGATCTCCCCATCGTTCACCTTGAACGATATCCCGTCGACCGCTTGGAGCTTCCCGTAGGCCTTGCGCAGGGAAGAGACCTCTATGGCGGGCAATCCGATGTCCGCCCGCTCTCCACCGTTTATAAATTGTCGGCGAGTCTTCCGGTTTCAAGACCGACGAACTCTTAATACTCCTCACGGTGACATCAAGGACGAGCTGATGGAACGAGCGCGGCTCCCAGAAGACATCCTTGGGACGATTGGTAATACTCCCCTCGTCCGCCTGGGACGAATCTGCCGCGACGTGAAGCCCGCTGTATACGGCAAGCTCGAGTTCTTGAACCCGGGCGGTTCTATCAAGGACCGGATAGCCTCGTATCTCGTCAGGGATGCCGAAGCGAAGGGCCTTCTCAAGGAGGGGGGCACCATCATCGAGCCGACTTCTGGGAACACGGGGGTCGGGCTCGCGATGCTCGCGGCGGTGCGGGGCTACAAGACCGTCTTCACCATGCCCGACAAGGTCAGCGAGGAGAAGCGGGCCATACTCAGGGCTTTCGGCGCCGAGATCGTGGTGGCGCCCACCGACGTCGCCCCAGACTCGCCGGAGCACTACGTCAGCGTCGCCCGGCGGCTGAACCACGATTTGAAGGGCTCCTACATGCCGAACCAGTACGCGAATCCCGGCAACCCCGAGGCCCACTACCGCACTACCGGCCCAGAGATATGGGAGCAGACCAACGGAGACCTCGACGCCCTCGTCTGTTGCGTCGGGACCGGAGGCACAATCGCCGGCGTGGGCCGATTCCTGAAGGAGATGAAGAAGGACATCAGGGTCGTCGGCATCGAGCCGGAGGGCTCCATCTATCACAATGAGAAGTACGGCACCGACTACCCTCTTCACAGCTACCTCGTCGAGGGGATCGGGGAGGACTTCATCCCGGCGACATACGACGGGAGCGTCGTGGACCAGATCATCCAAGTCTCCGACAGGGAGACATTCGGGGTGGCCAGACGGCTCGCGAGGGAGGAAGGCATGTTCGTCGGAGGATCCTCGGGCGCCGCCATGGCGGGCTCCCTCAAGTTCGCAAAGGAGAACGACACCCTCGGCACCATCGTCGTGATACTTCCAGATACCGGGAGGAGCTACGTCAGCAAGCTCTACAACGAGGATTGGCTGAGATCCAAGGGACTTGGGTAGCCCTTCGCGCTTAAAGCCCTCCTTTCAGATGCATCGCGCATGCGTTTTGCGACGAAAGCTGTCCATTCAGGCAACGAGCCGGACCGGGAGACGGGAGCCGTGGCCCCGCCGATATTCACCGCCTCGACCTTTGCCCAGGACGGCATCGGCAGGCCGAGGGGCTACGAGTACTCGCGCAGCGGGAACCCGACCAGGGAGAGGCTCGAGAGGGCCGTGGCCGAACTCGAGCACGGAAAGCACGGGCTGGCCTTCTCATCTGGGCTCGGCGCGATAACCACCGTCGGTTCGCTCCTGAAGAAAGGTGACCACATTCTGATTTGCAACGACGTCTACGGAGGGACGTTTAGGGTCTTCGACAAGGTCTTCTCACACTATGGCATCACGTTCACCAGGGTCGACGCCCGCGACATCGGAAACCTTGCGAAGGCGGTCCGGTCCAGCACCAGGATGATCTGGCTCGAATCGCCCACCAACCCACTCATGGTGGTGCTGGATATCCGGTCAATAGCGGAGTTCGCCCGCGAGAGGGGGCTGATTCTGACTGTGGACAACACCTTCGCGTCTCCCTACCTGCAGAACCCCCTCAAACTCCGCGCGACCATCGCGCTCCACAGCACGACCAAGTACATGTCAGGGCACAGCGACATGATTGGAGGCGCCCTTGCGGTCTCCGACGAAGACATCTACTCAAGGCTCAAGTTCCTCCAGAACGCCATGGGGGCGGTCCCGAGCCCATTCGACTGCTATCTGGCGCTGCGGGGACTGAGGACGCTCCATCTCCGCATGGAGCAGCACTCGAAGAACGCTCAGATGATCGCGGAGATGCTCAAGGACAGTGGGCGGACTACGGATGTCTACTACCCGTTCCTGCCGTCATCACCTGACTATCAGCTGGCGAAGAAGCAGATGTCCCTCGGTGGCGGGATGCTCTCATTCAGGATACGGGGGGGCTACAGGGCTGCCGCCCGCTTCCTTGAATCTCTCCACATCTTCGTTCTCGCGGAGAGCCTCGGCGGCGTCGAGTCACTCGCGGAGCATCCAGCCAGGATGACCCATTCCTCCCTTCCCAAGAAAGAGAGAGAGCTGATGGGGATTACGGACGACTTGATTCGGCTCTCCGTAGGAATTGAAGACCCCCTCGACCTCGTCGACGATGTGAAGCAGGCGCTTGACTCGAGCTTCTTCCTGACGCTTGGCAGAGGCGGGAACCCTGCAAAGGATGCCCAAAGGGCACAGGGGACCGGCGGTCCGCCGATCGATGAATCGAGGAATCTTCGGAGTAGTCTAGAGCGACACTCAGTGCTTACCCAGTGCCGCCTTCCTCTTCTCTTCGTATTCCTTGAGCTTCTTCCGCTTGATTTCAGCCCGTGCAGCGTCGTACCGTCCGAGCGGACCGTCAGCCTCGACATAACCGTGGGCTATGGTGATAACGTTCCTGACCAGATCCCGGGTCTCTGTGTCGCTCTTGGAGACCACCACCTGGAGGTTTCTCCTGTCGAGCACCTTGTATTCCGGGACTTTGTCCAGCTTCTTGAGCTCGTCGATAGCGCACTCAAGTGCGTACTCGTTCCCGAAGATCCCCCGAACCTCCCAGTTCCCTGGCATGCAACGGCACGATTCCTGAGGGGATAAAAACCTTAGACGAGAACTCTTGCATCGCAAGTCGGCATAAATACCTCCCTGAGACCTTCGAAGCTCATGCAGGGGCCGAACGACTTTGCCTCGGTCGTGGACCGGATCGAGTCTCCCAAGGGACGGGCCGAAATATACGATCTGAGGAAGCTCGGCTCACGCGGGCAGGATCTCGAGCATCTTCCCTATTCCATCAGGATCCTGCTCGAGAGCGCGCTGCGGCACTCGGGGAAGGTCGAAGGAGCAAACGAAGCCGTCCACCGGTTGCTCGAGTGGCCCAAGACGGTCAACTCAGGACTCCCGTTCATGCCCCATCGCGTCCTCCTGCAGGACTACACGGGCGTCCCGCTGGTCGTGGACCTCGCCGCCATGAGGGACGCGATGAAGAGGAAGGGCGGGGACCCCCGCGTGGTCAACTCCGTCGTCCCCATGGACCTGATCATAGACCACTCTTTGCAGGTCGACGGGTGGGGCGACGATGCCGCCCTGAGCTACAACATAGGCAGGGAGTACGACAGGAACTCCGAACGATACTCACTCCTCAAGTGGGCACAGGGCTCCTTCAAGAACCTCAGGGTCTTCCCCCCCGGGAAAGGGATCTGCCACCAGGTCAATCTGGAATACCTCGCGACGGTCGTGGCGCTAGAGGAGGACGAAGGCAGACTCACGGCCGTGCCAGACACCTTGGTTGGGACCGACTCCCACACGACGATGGTGAACGGGCTGGGGGTGCTTGGATGGGGCGTCGGGGGAATTGAGGCGGAGGCTGTCATGCTCGGCGAGCCCTACCACATGTCCATCCCGCGGGCCGTCGGGGTGAAGCTCAGTGGGCAGCTCCCCTGAGGGAGCGACCCCCACTGACCTCGTGCTCACCGTCACCGAACTCCTCCGCGGCAAGAACCTGGTGGACGCCTTCGTCGAGTACTTCGGCGAGGGCTACGAGCACCTCTCTGTTCCTGACAGGGCCACGCTCGGGAACATGTCCCCGGAGTACGGCGCCACGGTGGGTTTCTCTCCCGTCGATTCCACCACGCTTCGGTATCTGAGGGACACCGGCAGGGACCCAGCATACGTGGGATTCGTCGAGGAGTACTGCAGGCACCAGGGCCTCTTCGCGCAGTCTGATGGGCGCGAACCCATGTTCTCTGAGGTGATCGTCATCGAACTCTCGAAGATTGAGCCTTGCATCGCGGGGCCTAGGAACCCGGAGGAGAGGCGGTTGCTCCGTTCAGTGCCCGCCTACGTCAGGGCGTTCATCGAAGAGAGGAGGAAGGGTTTGGTGACTCCGCCTCCAGTTGGAGCGACCGCCGCTTCTCCCGACCAGGCCCAAGCAGCGCAGAGGGCGCGTGGCCACGACCCTCATGGGCTCGAGGACGGCTCGGTGATACTAGCGGCTATCACGAGCTGCACCAACACCTCGAACCCGACCGTGATGATCGGAGCGGGTCTGATAGCAAAGAAAGCGGTCCTAAGAGGTCTCTCCCCCAAGCCCTTCGTGAAATGCAGCCTCGCGCCCGGCTCCACCGTGGTGAAGGACTACCTGGAGGGGTCCGGCCTTCTGACCCACCTCGACCGGCTCGGGTTCAACCTCGTCGGCTACGGTTGCACGAGCTGCATCGGGAACAGCGGCCCTCTGGACCCTGAGATCGAGAAGGCGATCAAACAGCGGGACCTCTACGCGGTCGCCGTCCTGAGCGGCAACAGGAACTTCGACGGGAGGATTCACCCCCTAGCCAGGGGGTCTTTCCTTATGTCGCCCATGCTGGTTGTCGCCTACGCGCTGGCCGGGAGAATCGACTTTGACTTCAACGACCCTCTGGGTTCGGACCAGGCAGGTAACCCTGTGTACTTGAAGGATCTCTGGCCGACCCTCCAGGAAATCAAGGACGTGGCGGCGAGTTCCCTCAACAGCGATCTGTACAAAGAGAGATACGCGGACGCCCTGGCCGGCGACTCTACCTGGGACTCACTCCCCGGTGGTTCCGGCGAGACCTTCAAGTGGGATGACTCCTCCACCTACGTCCGGGAGCCGCCATGGTTCCGTGATGGTCCGAGGATCTCGCATGAAGACATCGAGGGTGCCAAGGTCCTCGCGGTCTTCGAGGACAAGATAACCACCGACCACATCTCCCCTGCTGGCTCAATCGCCTTCGACAGCCCGGCGGGACGGTACCTCCTGGAGCACGGCGTGGACATGGTCCACTTCAGCAGCTACGGAAGCAGGAGAGGAAACCACGAAGTGATGGTCCGCGGAGCATTCGCCAACACACGCCTGCGGAATCTTCTCGCAGACGGCAGGGAGGGTGGCCTCACCAAGTTCCTTCCGACCGGGGAGGTCATGCCAATATTTGACGCGGCCGAGCGCTACGCAGGAGCTACCCCCCTGATCATCATCGCGGGAAAGCGATACGGTTCGGGCAGCTCGAGGGACTGGGCTGCGAAGGCGCCCAGACTACTGGGGGTCCGGGCCGTGATCGCAGAGAGCTTCGAGAGGATTCACAGGAGCAACCTTGTCGCCATGGGTATCCTCCCGCTGGAGTTCTCACCCGGCGAAGGGCGGGTGAAGCTCGATCTCAGGGGAGACGAGGTCTTCTCGATCAAGGGGCTGACTAGCCTCGGTACGGGGGCTGTGCTCGATGTCACGGCGACCTCTTCCAGAGGCGAGACGAAGTTCAGGGTCAAGGCGAGGATAGACAACCCGGCCGAGCTGAACTACTACTCTAGCGGCGGAGTCCTTCCCTTCGTCTTCAACAGGATTCTGTCCGAGACGGCCTGACCCTGATTGTCCCATTTGGCCGCGTCCCAAGGAATTCGCAGTCCCGTGGTCGCAAAGGCTTAAAAGCCGCCAGATGAAGAGTTTATATACGCCCTGCCGTGGGCCTTTTTCCTGGCGTTCCTTAGAGTGCATTGTAGACTGTTTCTAGGGCGTACTGTCGATGGGGGTAACTTAGCCTAATGGCTAGGACGAAAGCTAAGAAAGCAGAAGAGGAGCTTCCTTTCAAGATTACCGACCACTTCCTCGTGCCGAAGCACGAGCTCCTGACACCGGAGGAGGCGAGGGCAGTGCTCCGCAAGTACAACGCTCTCCCACACCAACTTCCGTTCATATCGTCGACCGACGCAGCGGCCAAGTCGATCGGGGCGAAGGCTGGGGATTTCATCAAGATAACGAGGAAGAGCGAGACGGCCGGTGAGACCGTCTACTACCGGTACGTGGTGGAGGCGTGACGATGAGCAAGCAGATGGGCAGGCCGTATGATTCGTGGATTGTCCTGCAGGACCTCCTCGAAAAGGAGGGCGTCGCGAGGCAGCACCTCAACAGCTACAATGAGTTCATCAGCAAAGGTCTGCAGTCGATCATCGACGAGATCGGAGATGTCGAGATAGAGACTGTCAGCACCCCTTATAAGGTCAAGTTCGGCAAGGTCGAGCTTGGCAGGCCGAGGGTCATCGAGATAGACGGTTCGGTCAGCAACGTCTTCCCGATGGAGGCCAGGCTCAGGAATCTCTCCTACGCGTCCCCGATCTACTTGGACATGACCATCGAGGAGGAGGGGATGTCTCGTGAGGCGACCAGGCAGCACATCGGCGACCTTCCGGTGATGGTCAAGTCGGACCTCTGCCAGCTCTCCAAGATGACGAAGGAGCAGCTGATTAACGCGAGCGAGGACCCGAACGACCCAGGAGGCTACTTCATCATCAACGGCTCGGAGAGGGTCATCGTCGGTCTGGAAGACCTTTCGCCAAACAAGATTCTCGTCGACATCGAGAAGGCAGGCGGTGTGGTCACCTACAAGGCCCGTGTCTACTCGTCGGTGGTCGGCTACCGCTCCAAGCTCGAGGTCACGCTGAAGCAGGACGGCGCCATCAACGTCAAGATTCCGAGCTGCCCCGTCGACCTCCCCTTCGTCATAATAATGAGGGCGCTTGGCATCAAGTCCGACAAGGACATCGCCAACGCAGTCTCACCCAAGCAGGAGATTCAAGACCTACTGGAGGTCTCGTTTGACAAGGCAAGCGAGGCGCCCACGGACAAGGACGCGCTCGTCTACATCGGCAACAGGGTCGCCCACGGGATGCTCGAGGAGTTCAGAATCAAGAGGGCGCAGTCGATGCTCGACTGGGGCTTCCTGCCTCACCTCGGCAAGGCGGACGACAAGCGCTACGACAAGGCGATGTTCCTTGGCGAGGCGGTCTGCAAGCTGATGGAGCTCAGGCTCAGCTGGATAGAGCAGGACGACAAGGACCACTACGGCAACAAGGTCATCAAGTTCGCGGGACAGATGCTCGCAGACCTGTTCAGAACGTCGTTCAGGAACCTGGTCAGGGACATGAAGTACCAGCTCGAGAGAGCGGGGCAGAAGAGGGGCGGCAACGTCGTCGGCGCCGCCATCCGCACGGGCATCATCACCGACAAGCTCAACAACGCAATCGCCACCGGCAACTGGGGAAGGGGCAAGGTCGGCGTGACCCAGCTCCTTGACAGGACGAACTACCTCAGCACCCTTAGCCACCTCAGGCGCGTCCAGTCGCCGCTTAGCAGGTCACAGCCCAACTTCGAGGCGAGAGACCTCCATGCGACCCACTTCGGTCGGATCTGTCCTTCCGAGACCCCAGAAGGCGTGAACTGCGGCCTGGTGAAGAACCTGGCCCTCTCCGCGACCATCTCGGTGAGCGTGCCGCCGTCTGAGGTCGAGGAGCGACTCTGGGAGCTCGGCGCAAAGCCAATCCGCGACATCCCCGACAAGCTCGCCCTGGAAGGTTGTAAGATATTCATGGACGGTAGGTTCATCGGCTATGTCGACGACGGAGAACGACTGGCCAAGGCATTCCGGAAGCTCAGGAGGGAGGGCCAGATCAACCCGAGCGCAAGCGTCCTCTTCTACGCACCTCTGAACAAGAAGGGGTACGCAAGGCTCTACGTCAGCCTCAGTGCCGGCAGGGTCATGAGGCCGCTCATAGTCGCTGAGAACGGCAAGCCGCTGCTCACCCAGGACATGCTCACCAAGGTCGTCGCCGGAGAGCTGACCTGGAGAGACCTCGTCGAGAGGGGCGTCGTCGAGCTGAATCGATGCTAACGAGGAGGAGAACTGCCTCCTTGCTATGTCACCCGAGGAGATAACCTCAAGGCACACGCACCTAGAACTCTACCCAGGGGCAATGTTCGGGATTGCCGCCTCAATCATCCCCTACCCGGAACACAACCAGTCCCCGAGGAACACCTACGAGTCGGCCATGGCCAAGCAGTCGCTCGGGTTCTCCACGCCCACATACCCGCTCTCCACATTCGTCAGGCAGCACCTGCTCGTGAGCCCCCAGTCACCGATGGTGAAGACCAAGTCGACCGAGCTGCTGAACATAACGGAGAGGCCTTTCGGCACCAACGCCGTCGTGGCCGTGCTCTCGTTCGAGGGCTACAATATCGAGGACGCCATCATCATGAACAGGTCGAGCATCGAGAGAGGCTTCGCCCGTTCCTTCTTCTACAGGCTCTACGAGGGCGAGTCGAAGCAGTACCTTGGCGGGATGCGCGACACGTTCGAGGTCCCCTCCGCCGAGTCGAACATCCGGGGCTACAGGGGAGAGAAGTTCTACAGACTTCTCGAGGGCGACGGCGTGGTCATGCACGAGTCCCAGGTTACCGGCGGCGACGTCGTCATCGGGAGGACGTCTCCTCCGAGGTTCATGGAGGAGTACAAGGAGTTCGAGATCAAGGGGCCCTATAGGAGAGACACCTCTGTCTCGGTGAGGCCGACGGAGACCGGCGTCGTAGACGCCGTCTTCATGACCGAGAACGTCGAAGGCGGCAAGATGTTCAAGGTCAGAGTCAGGGACATGCGGGTCCCCGAAATCGGTGACAAGTTCGCCTCTAGGCACGGACAGAAGGGAGTCATCGGGCTGGTCGTCCCGCAGGAGGACATGCCCTACACCCCCGACGGGGTCGTACCTGACGTCATCATCAACCCGCACGCCTTCCCGTCAAGAATGACGGTGGGGCAGTTCATCGAGTCCATCGCCGGAAAGGCGGCATCCCTCAGAGGATACCCGGCAGACGGCACGGGGTTCGCCGGTGAGAAGCCCGAGGAGCTCGAGAAGGTACTCGAGGAGCACGGCTTCGAGCGCACAGGCAGGGAGGTGCTCTACGACGGAAAGACCGGGAAGAAGTTCGCGGTAGACGTCTTCATCGGCGTCGTCTACTACCAGAAGCTTCACCACATGGTCGCGGACAAGATTCACGCGAGGGCCCGAGGACAGGTCCAGATGCTGACGAAGCAGCCCACAGAAGGAAGGGCACGGGGAGGGGGTCTCAGGTTCGGAGAGATGGAGCGTGACTGCCTCATCGCCTACGGCGCCTCCATGGTGCTCAAGGACAGGCTGCTGGACGAGGCCGACAAGACGGAGATCAACGTCTGCGAGAAGTGCGGGCTCATCGCATACTACGACGCCAAGCAGCGCAAGTACGCCTGCAAGATAGACGGGGACCAGGCCAAGATCTCGACCGTCGTCGTAGCCTACGCCTTCAAGCTGCTGCTTCAGGAGATGATGAGCCTGAACATAGCGCCCAGGCTGAAGCTGAAGGACGCGGTGTAGTGGTGAAACAAGATGGCAATGGAAGAAGCACTTAGGACGATTCGCAAGATAGACTTCGCACTGCTATCTCCGACCGAGATCAGGAAGTACTCGGTCGCCGAGATCACCCAGCCGGAGACCTACGACGAGGACGGCATGCCTGTCCAGGGAGGGCTGATGGACGGGCGTCTGGGGACTCTCGAACCAGGCCAGAAGTGCGCGACCTGCGGCAACACCGCTTCCCGCTGCCCCGGCCACTTCGGGCACATCGAGCTCGCAGAGCCGGTGCTGCACATGGCGTTCGTCACCGACATCAACAAGCTCATCCAGGCCACCTGCAGGACCTGCGGAAGGCTCCTGCTGCCGACGCCTGAGCTCGACGCTTACGGCCAGAGGATCAAGAACGCGACCGCGTTCACCCCGACGCTCGTCGAGGAGATCGCCAAGGAGATACTGACGAAGGCGAAGAAGGTCAAGCTCTGCCCGCACTGCGGGAAGCAGCAGTACCAGATCGAGCTCACAAAGCCGACCATCTTCCACGAGATCACCGAGGAAGGGGGCGCCACTAGGCTCCTCCCGGGCGCCGTCCGAGAGAGACTCGAAAGGATCTCGAACGAGGACCTCGAGCTGGTAGCATACAACCCCAAGGTTGCGCGCCCTGAGTGGTTCGTGCTTCAGGTCCTCCCGGTCCCGCCGCTCACTGTCAGGCCGTCAATCACACTCGAGTCGGGGATCAGGTCGGAGGACGATCTCACCCACAAGATAGTCGACATCCTCAGGGTCAACCAGAGGGTACGCGAAGCGAAGGAGTCAGGAACGCCGCACCTAATCGTGCAGGACCTCGTTGACCTGCTGCACTACCACGTCACCACCTACTTCGACAACGAGGTATCCGGGATCCCACAAGCCCATCACCGTTCCGGCAGGCCGCTCAAGACCCTCAGCCAGAGGCTGAAGGGCAAGGAAGGCCGGTTCAGGGGCTCTCTCTCAGGAAAGAGGGTCGACTTTTCCAGCCGCACCGTGATAAGTCCGGACCCGAGCCTCGACATCAGCGAGGTCGGAATCCCGTTCGAGGTCGCGAAGAAGCTCACGATTCCCGAGAAGGTCTCTCAGTGGAACATAGAGTCCCTGAAGGCCCTCGTCACCAAGGGCCCGTTCGAACATCCAGGTGCGAACTACGTCATCAGGCCCGACGGCGTCAAGATTAGGCTCGACTTCGCGAGCGACAAGAAGGCGCTTGCGGACTCGATCGCCCCCGGCTTCATCGTCGAGCGACACCTCATGGACGGGGACATCGTCCTCTTCAACAGGCAGCCTTCCCTCCACCGGATGTCGGTGATGGCGCACACCGTCAAGGTCCTCCCGTTCAGGACTTTCAGGCTCCATCCCGCCGTCTGCCCCCCCTACAACGCTGACTTCGACGGCGACGAGATGAACCTGCACGTCCCGCAGAGCGAGGAGTCACGATCCGAGGCGCTGATGCTCATGCGCGTCCAGGACCAGATCCTCTCGCCGAGGTACGGTGGGCCGATCATCAGGCGCGCTCAGGGACTTCCTCACGGGCGCCTACCTCCTCACCAGGGACGAGACGCTGCTCTCGCCGGAGCAGTTCACCAACCTCGCCCTCGCGGGCGATTTCCAGGGCGACCTGCCCGAGCCGAAGGTCAAGGGCGCAAACCCGATGTACACGGGAAAGCAGCTCTTTTCGCTGTTCCTGCCCAAAGACCTCAACTTCGTCCTCACCTCCAAGTGGGGCAAGGCGAAGACGGGAGAGGCCAACGACGTCGTCATCAAGGACGGCGAGCTGAATCTCCGGAGTCATCGACAAGGCGGCCATAGGGGCAGAGGAACCGGACAGCCTCCTCCACCGAATCGCGAAGGACTATGGCAACGACCAGGCAAGGCGCTTCCTGAACTCCATACTCGCGGTCCTCAAAACCTACATCACCAGGAGGGGCTTCACCTACGGCTTCAACGAGCTGAGGCTATCTCCCGAAGCGGTCCAGAAGATTGCTGACACCCTCCAGGAGGCATACGACAACGTCACCGAGCTCATCAAGAAGTACAAGGCCGGCACCCTCCCTCTTACCAGGGGTCTCTCGCCGGAGGGTTCCCTCGAGTTCTACATAGTCAACGAGCTGTCAAAGTCCAGAGACAGGGCAGGCAGAATCGCCGACAAGTCGTTCTCCACGGAGAACTCGGGAGTGATCATGGCCAGGACAGGAGCCAGGGGCTCCAGCCTCAACCTCGGACAGATGACCGCGGCGCTGGGCCAGCAGTCGGTCAGGGGAAAGAGGATTGAGAAGGGCATGCGCGGACGCTCGCTCTCCCACTTCCAGCCCTACGACCTCTCGCCGGAGGCCAAGGGATTCGTCAAGAGGAACTACAGAGACGGGCTGACCCCGACGGAGTTCTTCTTCCACGCCATGGGAGGCAGGGAGGGCCTCGTCGACACCGCGGTCAGGACCCAACAGAGCGGCTACATGCAGAGGCGCCTCGTCAACGCGATGGAGCACCTCCGTGTCGAGTACGACCTCACGGTGAGGGACCCTGGCGGTAACATCATCCAGTTCCTCTACGGCGAGGACGGCATAGACCCAGCCAAGAGCGACCACGGCCGCCCGGTGAACCTCGATAGGGTCATCAGCGCCGAAGGGCTCATGAACGCCTCACGCGGCAAGTTCGGGGAGAAGGAGGCGGAAGGTCTCCTCAAGAAGTACCAGAACAAGCTCAACAAGCGGCTCTTCGAAGAGCTCCAGCAGAGGCTCTCAGAGAGCCACCTGACCGAAGAGGGCTCGAAGAACGTCCTTGACAAGGTCATGGAGTCCATCGACTACGCCACGGTGGAACCCGGCGAGGCCTCGGGGATCGTCGCAGCCCAGTCAATAGGGGAACCGGGCACGCAGATGACCCTGAGAACCTTCCACTTTGCAGGCGTCAAGGAGCGCGACGTCACGCTGGGCCTTCCGAGGCTCATGGAGCTCGTGGACGCCAGGAAGATCCCTGCGAAGCCGTCAATGGATGTCTACCTCACGGAGGAGTACAGACACTCCCGCGAGAAGACGGTGAAGGTCGCCAACGACCTGCTCTTCACCAAGGTCAGCAGCGTCGTCGAGTACAGCGAAGTCGACCCCACCGAAGGCATAAAGCTGCACGTCAGCGAACAGATGATGGCCGATCGCAACGTCAAGGTCGAGGACGTGGCCGAGGTGGTAGAGACCGGCAAGAGGAACGTCCAGATCGACAAGAACGGCAAGGTCATCCGGGTCAACCTCGAGAACGCAGACCTGTCCACCCTCTTCACCCTTCGCAACAAGCTCCTCAACATGAAGCTCAAGGGCATCCCTGGCATAAGCAGGGTTACCGTCGTCCAGGACAACGAGGAGTGGGTCATCCAGACCGCTGGCTCCAACCTGGCGAAGGTCATCCAGATCCCGGGCGTCGACACGAGCCGGATCTACACCAACAACATCCACGAGGTCGCACAGGTGCTCGGAATCGAGGCGGCGAGGGCCACCCTCATCCGCGAGGTCATGGGCACGCTGGACGAGCAGGGCCTCGAGGTCGACGTGAGACACATCTTCGTAGTGGCAGACCTGATGACGTCGAAGGGCTACCTCCAGCAGATAGGCAGGCACGGGATCGCAGGGACCAAGACCTCGGTGCTCGCAAGGGCCGCATTCGAGATTACCGTACCCACCCTGGCAGAGGCGGCAATCAGGGGCGAGTCCGAGGAGCTCAAGGGCGTGACCGAGAACGTTATTGTAGGCCTCCCGATACCCGTCGGGACGGGGATTGTAGACCTCTACATGGGTTGATACTATGGTGGACCAGCAAATTCTCGGACGCGTTCTCAAGGAAGCCATGAAGGGTGGCAAGTTCACCCTTGGCACGAAGGAGGTCATCTCTGAGATCAAGAGCTCCAAGGTCGTAGTAGCGGCATCATCCATCGCTGGAGCGTCTGGCGCGAAGCTGAAGCTCGAGGCAGAGAAGAACAAGGTGCCCGTGGTCGTCCTCGACAAGAACTCGGCCCAGCTGGGCAAGCTCCTCGGAAGGCCATACAAAGTATCGGCGATAGCGCTCCGCCAGATAACCGAGTCAGACCTCAGACAGCTACAGGCATAGGTGGAAACTTGCCGAACATCAAACTCTCTTCAGACCAGCTCGGCCTCATCTCGATCTTCCAGAACATGAGCGGCGCGACGGTGAGGGACTGCATCGTCGACGACAAGGGCGGAAGGCTGATCTTCGTAATCAGCAAGGGCCAGATGGGGCTCGCCATCGGCAAGAAGGGAGCGACCATCGAGAACATCGAGCGGGTCGTGAAGAAGCCCGTCGAGGTCGTGGAGTGGTCCGATGACCCGGCAGAGATGATCAGCAACGCCCTCGACCCTCGGTTCGTCTCCGAGGTGAGGATTACGGACAGGCTCGACGGCACCAAGGGAGCCTCCGTGGTCGTCGACCCCAGGAAGAAGGGCGCGATCCTCGGTCGGGGAGGAAGGAACGCCGAGAAAGCCCGCCTGATCGCGAAGAAGTATTTTGACATCGCGAACCTTCAGATCATCACTTCTCAGTGAGCTGTTTCTCAACGCTTTTATAGACAATGGAGAGCACGGGGTGAACCTACATGCCCGGTGGTGAGTTCTCGGCCCGTCAGATGGAGCTTCACAGGCAGAGACTCCGCTGGAGCGACAAGTACTACAAGCGCAAGGTCCTCCGGCTCGACGTCAAGGCCGACCCGCTGGAAGGGGCCCCGCAGGCGCGTGCGATCGTCCTGGAGAAGGTCGGGATCGAGTCCAAGCAGCCGAACTCAGCAATCCGAAAGTGTGTTAGGGTCCAGATAGTCAAGAACGGTAAACAGGTTACAGCCTTCCTCCCCGGCGACGGTGCTCTCAACTTCGTCGACGAGCACGACGAGGTGCTCCTTGAGGGGATCGGCGGCTCGATGAAGAGAGCAATGGGCGACATCCCCGGGGTCCGGTGGCAGGTCTCCATGGTCAACGGCGTGTCGCTCAACGAACTCGTGTACGGCAGGAAGGAGAAGCCGCGGAGGTAGTCTGAGACGAGCCAGAAACTCGAGTACCCCAACCTGCTGCTCTGGGGCAAGTGGGACTTCACCCAGGTGAAGGTCGAAGACATCGGTCTCGCCAGCGTCATCGACCTCAGGCCGACGATGGTCCCGCATTCGGGCGGCAGGCACGAGCACCAGAAGTTCTCGAAGTCCAAGGTCAACGTCGTAGAGCGCCTCGTCAACCAGATGATGCACTTTGGCAAGAAGCACGCCAAGAACACTGGAAGGATGGGGGGGAAGAAGCAGAAGGCCCTCAACATCGTGAAGACTTCATTCGAGATTATCCACCTTAAGACCGGCCAGAACCCTGTCCAGGTCCTTGTCAAGGCGCTCGAGAAGTCTGCACCCAACGAAGACACGACAAGGATGAGCTACGGAGGCGTCGTCTACCACATCTCCGTCGACATATCGCCGACGCGGAGGATGGACATAGCACTCAGGTTCATCTCGGAGGGTGTGAGGGAATCTGCTTTCGGGAACATGAAGTCAGTGGAAGAGGTCCTGGCAGACGAGCTGATACTCGCGGCCTCGGGCGACTCAAACAGCCATGCGGTAAAGAAGAAGAACGAGCAAGAAAGAATAGCGATGGCTTCTAGGTAACCGGCCTAGGGCTCCCTCCCTCCTTTTCATCCTTCCTCGCCCGCCCCTTGAGCTCTGGTTCCAGCGCTGGAGGCTCTGCAATCTTCTGCGATGGCGAAGCGAGGAAGTCGCGGATGAGCGAGAGGATCGCCTCCTTCTTGTATCTCTGAAGCTTGTGAGCTATGGTGAAGTCGTAGTGGGGGTTCTTGGCTACTGCGCCAAGCACCTCCAATCTCGAGGTCCCGATCGAGTCCCTGAGCAGATACCCTGCCTTGAGCGGCGCGACGCGGTCGTCTTCCGCCCAGATAATCAGCGTCGGCCTCTTCATTCCGCCAAGCCTCAGCAACTGTGACTTGTCGTATGTGCTCGAAATCAGGATGAGGTCCTCTACGCTCTGCGGCCAGTTCATGGCCACCTCCAGGGCGACCTGGCCTCCCCACGACGTGCCGACCAATATTGCCTTCTGGGCTCCCAGCCTCTCCATCATCTCGTGCAGCACCCTCGCCTGAGCCTTGTAGTCGGGGGTTTCGATGGGCATCGTCGACCCGCCGAACCCGACGAGGTCGGGTATCACCAGCGAGTAGTCCCGGGACAACCCTAGGAGCGGCTCCCAGACCATCCAGTCCTCCCTCTTGTCAGATCCATGAAGCATCATCATCGTCGGACCACTGCCTTCGCTGGCATAGTTGACCCGGTATTCGCCAAGCTCGACGCCCTTCACTGTCGCAGAGGCCTTCATCGGTTGTCCCTGCTCCGGGTTTGCTCGGTGGTTTTATCTGCTTCGGCGTCAGCAAACGGCCGAAACCGGTGTTTTCACAACCATTATTTAGGGGTCGTAGAGCTCGCTCCTCTTATGGAAAACGACCCCATGGCGTTCTTCGGTATGCTGCTGAACGCCTGCATCAGAGACGAATGGACGAAGGAGTCCATGCTCACAGCGACGGCCATATCATTCGCACTCGGAATAGTCGCGAGCGGGCTGACTGCCTACGTCCTGACCGCGGCGCATGCCTTCATCTAGGCTTCGTCTACAAAATTCGACTTCTGTGTGAAGAGTTTCCACTCTTGTCGCATTTACGAGTTCTGAACTGTATCATGGTTCGGTAATCCAAAAGATGGGTCGAAAAGCAGTAATGGCAGGGTTCTGGTTGCTCGGGTATGCCCTAGGCTTCTTTGCCTGGCTCGTAAGAGCACCAGTCATCAACTGGGTCGCGCACCTTGGTGTGAGCGCAGATGTTGCGGGCGCGCTGATCACCGGGCTTGCGGGGTCGGTGATGATGCTGGTCGGGGTCACACTCTGGAGTGACCTCTCAAGTTCGTCACTCCATCTCCCTAAGCAGAGAGATGCGAGCTATCGTCCTTTTTTATCTCGTTAGATAGCTCGGCACGACTTTCCTTCCTCATTTTGTTTAGCCGCCGGTTGAGGGTTATCGCAAGCGCGATGAGCCCGGCGAACGGTAGCCAAGTCACCCAGAAGAGTGTCGCACCGAGCTGGATTTCTGCTGATTCGAAGAGAGCAGCGACCAGCAGCATCACAATCACTATGACCAGGTTGATTGCGAACTGCCAACCCTCGATCCTCAGACTGAACGAACGCTCCTCAGTCACGGCGGCCCACAGCGCGTAGAGCAGGAACAGCCCCTCCCCCGTCGCGACGGCATATGCAGGGAGTTCAATCCAGCTATGCGGGAAGAGAAGCAGCAGGAGTAACACGACGAGCAACGGCGAGACCTTGTCAGAGATTGCGACCACCTCCAGGATCCTCGCCGTGGCGTACAGCGAGAACGCGAAGAGGGCGGCGCCGAGACCGGGAACCATCTCGAAGAGAGCAATCCTGAGGTTGTTGACGAATATCCCCGAGAACTGCGTGAACAGGCTCGCTCCCTGAAACTCATTGCTGAGCTGGTTGCTCTGGCTCGTGTAGAGGGCCTGCTCGCCGGGGAAGAATGGAAGGGTGGCGACCACGAAGAAGAGACCGATTTCGATGAGGAACAGGACAGCATAGGGGCGCAGACCACGCGAAGCGTATTCGGTCACTGCTTCCCAAAGGCCCTTCCGGACAGACTCGTCATCCAACTCGTTCCGTCCAGAGGCCCCCGCCCGCTAAGAGAAAAGCTGGCTGAACGACGCATATGTGTCCTCCTCGGCTTCATGTTGCCTTGGGAAATCGTCATCAAGCGTAGAAAGAGGGGCTATCAAGGTTTTATGCAAGAAATTGACGGCAATTTGGAAGAAAATTCCGCCACTTATTTATGTAAAGTCTGACAGGGGAGCACGTGGGGCCAGCTTATGCTAGTTTGCGAAGAGTTCTCAGCCCGTATTGAGACATGCGTATTAGTGTGGGCGACCAGGGGGATTTGAACATGGAGTCGCTCGAGCTCCCAGACTCGAACCACAAGCCCAGTGCCGATGTCGCCGCGATGGTGAGGGAGATCGCGAGAATAGGCCCGAAGGTCCCAGAAGTGGCAAGAAACCTCGGGAGACACAAGGAGACCGTCCGCTACTGGTACAAGAAACTGGAGGAGAACGACTTCGCGATCCAGGGGTCACTCAATCACGAGGCTCTCGGTCTTAGACGGGTCATCCTGAAGGTGCAGTTCGGGGCCGACTATTCTGACTACATCAAGCCGATGATGTTCGCCATGAACGACCTCTGCTTCGTGGTGAGCTACGCCAAGACCTTGCCAGACGACGTCTACATAATCAACGCCAGCGTCCCTGAGGAGCTCCTCGACGAGTACATCACCTTCGTGGAGGCTCTGAAGGAACAGGGCATCTTCACTGACTTGGAGTACTTCCTCTTCGACTGGATCCGGAACAAGCCGATGCAAGGGGAGTTCTACGATTTCGAGACGGGTCACTGGGAGTTCGATGTCCCTTCCCTGATGAAGGGGGATAGGCCGTACGCCGAGCCAGCCGTCTCTCCCAGGGTGAAGTTCGACAAGATAGACCTCCTGCTGGCGAAGGAACTGCAGATCGATGCCACCCGCGAATTGCAGGAGATACAGGCCGCGATAAAGGAAGCTGATGGCGTCGACATCAACTACAAGACGCTTTGCTGGCACCTCAAGGAGCATGTGGAGGGCAATCGCCTGCTCAAGGGGTACGGGGTCAACTGGATGGGGACTCGCTGGGACGCCGTCACCGACAGGGCAAGGCACCGGTCCCACACCTACGTAGGGGCCGATCTTCTCATCAAGAATCCGACGGCAGACGAGAAACTGAGGACGCTGAAAATCATGGACAGACTACCGATTCTTTGGGCAGAGGCCGCGGGTGCCGATTACTTCGCTGAACTGTCGATCCCTAGCGAGATGCTGATTGAGACGCTTCTCCTCCTCGAACACGTCATGGGAGCGGTGGACAACAAGGCAACGTTCCAAATCATGGACCAACGCAACTCAGCTGCCTTCACCATTCCATACAGGCTGTACGACGAAGGCTCCAGGAAATGGATGTTCAACAGAGAGGACCTCCTTGAAGTTCAAGGTCCTCGAAGCGCAGGTTCGGAACCTGTAGAATAAAGGACCTTCGTGGGCGAAATCTGGTAGATTGGTGCCCGGATCATTCCATGGGCATGAAGCGCGCTAGTAAGACGACTAAAATCTACCGAGCAGCGTGTCGTTCGAACGACCGTGGATGAAGCGAGTCTTCACCCAGTTCCGAAACCATGGACAGCTGTGGCGAGTGGGTTGATGTGTACCCCCAGTGCCGCCAACACGACAGAGCTTCCAGCAAGTGCCATCATTCCGTATCTGATTTTGTCATCTGGCGTCATGGGCCGTGTGTCGAACCCGTGGAAAATAAACTTGCAGAATTTACATGAAATTGGCCAGTACTTTGACCATTGTTCGTCTGAATCCTCTCCAGTTGGTTGGGTGAATGAAACCCGAAGGCCGCTGTCGCGCCCCAAGATCGAGTTATGTCATTGACGAAGTCAAGTCTAGCGTTTCTTCGTCAGCCCTGGCCCGCTTCTCAATTCGCCGTGCCCGCCGGGACTCCGGGGCCCCTCGTTCCTATTCTTCCTATTCGAGGAAGAGACCATTTCAATCGCACCATTTGGAAACAGAGGACGACAACCCCGCGGACGAAAGGATGGATCAGCGCCGAGTCGCTGATTCCCTGCCGAGCCGCGCATCCGTGAGGGTCCTGACGATGGTTTCGCCGAGCCCCGGGAAAACCGTAAATAATCTCGCAGACGCCGCCCGATGAAATGGCCACGGGCGACCCGTTTCTGCTCTTCATCCTGGTCATCTATGCGATTATCGCCGTTGGCATGGCTTACATCCTCTTCCGGGTATACCGGAGCAGGAATAGGAACGTAAGGAAGCTCAGATGAAAGTGGACCGGCAAGGAATGCGGTCAGATGGGCATCAAACCGGGGCACCATCTTCGTCCGAAGGCTTGGGTCGCAGGTCCCCCGTTTCAGCTCTCGCTCTCCGCCTTGCAGCGATGCGGGTTCTGTCGATTGCCAGGCAGGCGGCTGTGGGAAGAGGCCTCGCGTCAGCGGTCCGCATTTCCAACCTCTCCGATGGCGCGCCTGAATCGCACCCGGGGTCGGCTCCCAGCACTCATCCACACGCCGCAGCCATAGACGTCGGCAGGGCTGCGCTGAGAACCTACAGGTTTGCTATCGCAAGCGCGCTCGGTTTTGTGGTCACGGAACTCGTCCTCACGGCAGGCTTGCTCGCCTTCTATGGGAGATTGTCCGTGCCGCACACGGCCTTTTCCTCGCCGGAACTGCTGGGACTGGACGTTCTTTCGTTCGTGGTCGGGGTGTCGGCCTCTTTCTTCATCAATGAACGGATAACGGTCTACGCGCCGCACCCAGCGAGAGCCCATGCGGGGAACCTACTGCTCCGTTTCGCGAAATTCCAGGGTGTTAGCTGGGTGGGAAACGCTGGCACTATCGCGGTACAGATTCTGCTGTTGGCTACACTAGACATCTCCCCGCTGATTGGAACGATCATAGGAGCAGTAGTCACCTATCCCATCGTTTACCTCATCTCGATCAGGTTCGTCTGGAAAGCGTACCGAGTACGGTAGGTCCTTCAACCTTCTTTCGAGGGGCTGGTGTCATGCCTCCCGGCTTCCGGTTCATCGCACTGTGGATTCTCCATCCCTCGGACTACCTCCGGCTCTTTTGCTTGGTACGGGCCCGCACTGAGTCGCTTCCGAGGTTGCATCCCTGCAGTGGGAACCATGAAGACCAGTCTCTGCGCCGGTTCCCAATCCTGAGAAACGCATCACCAGTTATAACCGAACAGGGGATACCCAGACCCATGAAAACTTGGGCTCTGATGTATCTGTTAATCTGGGCTGTCTTCCTTGATCTCCTGATCGTCTACTTCCCAACCTTCGCATACCTCGCCAACCTAGACGTCCACTTAGTGGTTGGTGTTCTCGTGGTGGCGCTCGCGTTCTACGTGTTTCTCCGGGTTCGGAAGGCTCCTTGTCCAGACAGAATCAAGCTCGATCACGAAGACAACCGCTGCTCTGGCTGTCTTTGACGGCGCCCTGGGTGTGCTGCTGTACCTGGCTGCTAGTTCTGTGATGACGTTGCCTCTCCACGACGTTATCGTCTTCCTGCATTTCGGAACGGCCGTCGCGATCATTACACAGGCCTCATCCTCCGCGACAGCCTTCGACATGTGTGAGGAGAAGGAGTTCCTCCAGCCTTCCTCCAGCTAAATCACCGCAAGACCATCTCTGACCTCTGTACTGATGGCCACTTGGGGGCGACACGAGTCGTTTGGTGCAATGCACCTTCCCCGAATTCCTCGAGCTGCAGACACGTTGCCACCGATGAGAATCGTGTCCCGGGATTGAATGGGACTAGGCTTGGCCTAGATGGGATGGCTCCCGCCGCGCGGACCAAGATCGACCTGAAGAAGACGTTCAAGATCCTCTACGATGCCTCGCCGAAGGAGGTCAGCGTGGTCGACGTGCCAAATCTGAGATTCCTGATGGTCGACGGATAGGGAGCCTCCATAGGCCCAATCCTTTCAGGCCGGGACACGAACCCTATACAATCTCGCCTACACCATCAAGTTCGGGCTGAAGAAGAGCAGGGGCATAGAATACCCCGCAATGACGCTCGAAGGTCCGTGGTCCAGCGGCGCGTCGGCCGTTGGCTTTGACGTGCAGACAAGGGACAAGTGGTGGTGGACGCTCATGATAGTGCAGCCTGACACCGTGACACGGGACGTGGTCAAGACGGCGGTGGAAGAGATTCGGAAGAGGGGAAGACCGCTGGCCGCGTTCCGGCTCGACGAGCTCCACGAGGGCCTCTCGGCCCAGATGATGCACGTCGGCCCCTACTCGACCGAGAGCGCCACCATCGAAAAGATCCGGGAATTCATGAAGTTGAACAACTGCTCGTCGAACGGAAGGCACCACGAGGACTACCTGGGGGACGCCAGACTGGCGGCTCCGTCCAAGCTCAGGACGATACTGAGGCACCCCATAAAGCGAGCCAGACTGTATTAGATCGCCAATTCAGCTAGGATTCAGCCAGCGGACGAACCATCAGGAAAGCACCGCAAGCACCTTCTCCCTCGTTCTCGCCCCTCGCACAATGACGATCCTCGACTTCGGAACGCCGAGATGCTCCGACATTATCTCCACCAGCCGCTTGTTCGCCCGACCACCCTCGGCCTTGGCATCGACCTTCACCTCGAACCTCGCTTCGCCGACCTCGGTTACACTCGGCAGTCTTGCGTTCGGAGTCACGCGCACGCTGATGAGCACACCCCGGCTGGCCGCACTGGGCTCTTAATCATGACTCGGCAGTAGACTCTCTGTTCACAATCCGCTGTGCCCGACACCTGTGAACCGGGCAAGCGGTGCACGGAGGATTCACAAGTCTTATCTCCATCTTCTCAAATGCATGGGCTTCGTACGCTTTTGCTCTCGGCGATTCTATTGAGGGGCGACCCTAGGCGCGAATGGAGGCGGTGGCGGTGAAGGTAGGCGACCAGAGCCTGGGCCAGGCTTCCCGGAGGCTGGCGCGCAGAGCGTGGGAGAGGCTCACACTGAGAGAATCGCTCTTTGTCATGCCGGCGGTCGTATACTCGGTCGGCATGCTCGCCTACTACGTGTTCTTCGGGAGTGTAATCCAGTTTCTTCCCGCCCTATTGCTTCTCGCCGCTGTCCCTCTAATTGCGGTGCTGGGCTCCTATAGGGAAGTGACGAAGCCCTGGGTGCCCTTCGTCACGACGATGCTCTGCTACGAGGCTCTCCAGGGGGTCGTGGGTTCCTTCGCGGCCACGAGGGGGCTGTTCTCGGTCTATTCAATCGACAAGATGATCTGGGGGTTCAACGTCACCGGATGGGTCCAGTCGACCTTCTATTCCCCTGTCATGACCCTGTTCGCGACCTTCTTCTACTCGCTGCACCTCCCGCTCGTGGTCGTCGCTTCCGTAGGGCTGTGGCGATTCAGGAGAGAGCTCTTCGGAAAGTACGTGGCGGTGATGGTACTGACCTCCTACGCGGCGCTGATAACCTTCATCATCATTCCCACGGCGCCCCCATGGTACCAAGGAGTGGCGGGCGATCTCTTCTACGGGGGAACCTCGTCGGCTCTGCCCAGCGGACTCCTCAACTTCGTCTCGTCCTTCGAGTCCGACAAGTTCGCCGCATTCCCCAGCCTCCACGCGGCCTACGCGATAATCTTCTCGTACTTCATGATCAAGCTCGACCGCCGACTCGCCTTCGTCGCCATACCAATAACCTCGGCCATCCTCTTCTCGACCCTCTATCTCGGCCAACACTATCTCATCGACCTCATCGCCGGGGCGGCCTACGCCCTCGTCCCCTGTTTGATAGCAGAGCGGCTGTGGGCCGTGCGAAACTCGACTGACAACGCGTAGCAACTGACAGTCTCAACAAGTCCAAGCGTGTTTACCTACCTCAAGCAGCAATGGGTGAGGCTGACCAGTCTCAGCACCAGAGACAGGGGAGGGCTCAACCTCGATGCACGGAGAGACAGCTCGAGCTTCCCGTACAGCCTGCTTCGTTCACTAGTCAGCTTCGATCGAGGGTGCAGCAACGGATTGGGACGCCCAGCGCCGTCCTACTCTTCGGGATACTTCTTGGCGGATTGGTCCCAGTAGTAAGAGAACAGGTCGCGGCACCATCCCCAGAACCTGGGGTTCTCGCCTGCAAGCCCCCGTCCGTAATCGATCCTTCCATCAGAAGTGGGAAACCCAACCCCGGCGGACCTCTCATTCATCGCGATGACCAGCCTCACTTCGTCGACAAGCCCAATCTGGAATCTTGCCCCCATTGAAGCTCTTGCGCTCGTGAACACCTTGACGTTGACCTGTTTCGGCAGTATCACGCGCAGGACGATGTCCTTCGAGAAGTGCGAGTGGTCCTCACGAAGCGAATGTCCGACGGGCTGGTCCGACATGAACCAGACGAACCGCTCGGATTCTCTCACTATCTTCTCTTGGAAGTTCAGCGCGGCATCGATGTGATCCAGACGCTCGTGCTCCAGCAGCACTCTCCTATCCTTTCGATGAACCCTGAGGGGAGCCGCGATGTGTCGTGTCCTTTGAAGTACTCCCTCTCGCGCTGAATGAGGACGAACGAAGGTAAGAGGCGCAACACGATCCCTCCTAGGTTCGTCAGCCCGTATCTCCCGTCAGACCCCTTCGAGATGAGTTGCTTCTCCTTGAGCCGCCCGCACTGCCGGGACGTCTCCTGGATGGTCTGTGAGAGGTTCCGTGCTAGCTGGCTTGCTTTGATCGGTCCCTTGTTGATTTCGGCGAGTATCCTGACCCTGTCCTCGCTTCCGAGCTCGAAGAGCAGCCCCGCCACATCAGACAATCGCGATCTTCGCCTTGTCTGGAAGGCGGGTCGACGAATAATAAGCGTTCGCCGCTGGAATCGCCTCCGCGTCTGCTCTCAGGCTAGTCAACCACGTTCATAAGAAGTGAGCTCCGGTTCTGAGCAACCTACTTGACAAACTGCGCTTTCCGGTGTCCCTGAACAGAAATGACGACCACAGAAGAAACGGTAATCGATGCAGAAGCCTACGCAAGCGGAAGGAATCCCGAAGCCCCAACCCTCTACGATAGGGCGCACCTTTGGATGATATCCCTGATGCACGACGGCATCTACCGTCTCCTCGTCGACCCACACGACCTCCTGAC
Organism: uncultured Nitrososphaerota archaeon; assembly: GCA_963806765.1. Taxonomy (GTDB): domain Archaea; phylum Thermoproteota; class Nitrososphaeria; order Nitrososphaerales; family Gagatemarchaeaceae; genus Gagatemarchaeum. The sequence goes on from CAWDYS010000003.1 coordinate 131,639, forward strand.
GTCCGCAGGGCTCGCGCCGGGTCTCACGGCGCTTGAGGTCGGGTGCGGACCCGGGTTCTTCACCTTCGCGGCAGCAAAGGTTCTGGGAGAAGGTGGGCGCCTCTACTCTCTTGACATCAATCCGGCTGCCGTAGAACACTTGAGAAGAGAAGTCCTCAAGAGGGGCCTGAGGAACGTCAACGTGTTCCGCGCCGACGCGGCCAAGACCGGTCTGCCAGACGCGAGCGTCGACGTCGCCTTTCTCTTCGGCGTGCTCCGCTCTCTGAGGGACCTGGATTCCGTTCTCGCGGAGGCGTATCGCGTGCTCAAGCCGGACGGTGTGCTCGCCGTCCAGAAATCGTCTTGGTCCGACTCGCACCTTCTCGCCCGGTTCACAGGAACGGGGATTTACGAACACCTCAGGTCGGAGGGTAGGATTTACCTATTCAAGCCGAGCCGCTCCTCAACTCTGAAGCCCCGGTCCGCCGGCCCACCAACGAAAGATCGGCCCCGAGGGGACATCAGATTCCCCGGATTCGCCCTTAAACCTTAAATAATGACCTCGGGAGCGTTTCGAACGTAAAGGTAGTTATTCGCAATGGCAGACAAACCTCACCTGAACCTCATCGTAACCGGTCACGTAGACCACGGGAAGTCCACCAGCATGGGGCACTTCCTCTTCGACCTCGGGGCGGTCGACCAGAGAACGATAGACGAGTTCGCACGCGAGTCAGAGAAGACCGGCGCGGGTGACAGTTTCAAGTACGCATGGGTCCTCGACCAGCTGAAGGACGAGAGGGAGAGGGGAGTCACCATCGACCTTGCGTTCCAGAAGTTCGAGACGCAGAAGTACTTCTACACGCTCATCGACGCGCCCGGGCACCGCGACTTCATCAAGAACATGATCACAGGCGCCTCCGAGGCCGACGCGGCGGTCCTCGTAGTCTCCGCCAAGACAGGGGAGAAGGACACCGCCCTGGGCGCGGGCGGCCAGGCGAGGGAGCACGCCTTCCTCCTGAAGACCCTCGGGGTAAACCAGCTCGTCGTAGTCATCAACAAGATGGACGACCAGACGGTCAAGTACAGCGAGAAGATGTACAACGACGCCAAGATGGACGTCGAGAACCTCCTGAAGGCCTCGGGCTATAACACCGCAAAGATACGCTTCATCCCGGTCTCCGGCTGGACTGGCGAGAACCTTATCAAGCCCTCGACGAACATGCCCTGGTACAAGGGCGTGACCCTCCTCCAGGCGCTCGACGAGTTCGTTGAGCCGCCGAAGCCCATCGACAAGCCGCTCAGGCTTCCGATTCAGGACGTCTACACGATCACCGGCGTGGGCACGGTCCCGGTCGGCAGGGTCGAGACAGGAAAGATCAAGGTCGGCGAGTCTGTCGTCATCATGCCAGAGGGCCTGCCAGCAGAGGTCAAGAGCATCGAGACCCACCACACCCCCATGCAGGAGGCGATGGCGGGCGACAACATCGGGTTCAACCTCAGAGGCGTCGCCAAGACCGACTTCCACAGGGGCTCGGTCCTCGGTACGCCGAACAACCCTCCCACCATAGCCAAGGAGTTCCTCGCCCAGATCATCGTTGTCTTCCACCCCACCGCCATCGCGGCCGGGTATACGCCGGTGCTCCACGCTCACACAGCCCAGGTCGCGGCGACCATCACCGAGATAATCGCCAAGATCGACCCGAGGACCGGCCAGCCCACCGAGGAGAAGCCCAAGACGATAAAGACAGGCGACTCCGCCATCGTGAAGATCACCCCGTTGCGCCCGGTGGTCCTCGAGACGTTCAAGGAGTTCCCAGAGTTGGGAAGATTTGCGCTCCGGGACATGGGTAGCACAGTGGCAGCCGGCATAGTCCGGGAAATCACCGTCAAGGGCCAAGTCGAGAAGGCAGTCGCAAAGGCGTAACTGCCCTCTTTCCTTCATTCATCTCGGGATCGGAACTTACGGACTTCTATCCTTGATAAGGGGTAAAGTAATAAGGAATTCAGCAATTCTGTCTCGGATTTGATTGTTCAGAAAAGTGTCAGCCTCCTCTACCCAGGATTATCGACTGGGAGAAGATATTCGAGCTGCTACGTCGAGGCCAGGTTCCGGAGGCGTCGCGTAGAGTGAGCGGTGCTGGTGGGCAACCATGGGAGGAGAACCGCAGAGTACTTGTGCAGCTCTATTCCAATACTCTGCTCCAAAATACGGGGATCCTACTCGCTCTAGCCGTAGCATTCTTCACCGAACTCCAGACGATTGGCAGGGAACCAGGTTGGGACCCTCTTATTTACGCCGCAATGCTTTCCACGCTCTTGGCTGGCCTATTGGTAGTAGATGTGATGTGGTTCTGGGGGCAAGTCTTGGAAACAGCTACGAGAGAGATCCCACCGAATCTTGAGGGAAAGGACACCATGGCGATTCTCGACAAATGGTACGGGGAACAGGGGCTGGAGCGGTCGTGGCGTCTGACGAAGTTCAGACGCAAGTCCAAGTACCTTGAAAGAGGAGTGTTGGTTGCTGGTATCTCCTACTTCCCTTTCCTCGTAGCTGTTGTCATTTGGCTGAAATACGTTCATCTCTGATCGGCTACTGATCCAACTCCAATCTTCGGTTCTTCAGTCTTGATGATAGGGTTGGTCAAGAAAAGAGGGGAGGGGGTTTTGTTCGTCAGATGCTTGCCATTAGTTTCTGGTAACGGTAGCTCTTGACGAATTCGTTGAAGATTGGCAGTCTTGAAGCATCAGCGTTTGAGACGACTGTTCGAAGCTCTTGGTTGTTCTCCTTCCTGACATGTGCGCTGGCCATTCCGATGCTCTGAAGGACCTTGGCGGTGAACTGGGCGTTGGGGACACTGCAGACCTCCACTACGCTGTTCCTGACTGTGCCATCTGAATCTGCGAGACCTTGGACGAACCGCTTCCGGAACTCGAAAGGCGTATCGAAAATCCAGTCCATGTGAACGGGGTCGTCAGCTTGTCTTCTGCCCCTCCTTCAGGCCGAATCCTTCGTAGAAGACCCAAGCAAGCAGCGGAGATCTGCTTGAGTTCCAACGAAAGGAGCCGGTTGGCTCTAGAGGCTAGCTTTGTCGCTCCAGACGGTTCGCCGTCCTTGATTCGCTTCATCTCGATTCCGAGAGTGTTGATGCACATGGACATGAACTCGCCCAGCGCTTCGTTGTCGGGGTGTTTCTTGCTTAAGAAGAGCGAGAGGTTCACCGACGTGAATCTCTCCTGAACTCCGCCAAGCTTGCCAGAGTCTCCTACCATCATGCCGAGGGTGTACGCGAACAGCTCCGGACGTAGGCGGACGACATCTTCCCTCGATAGGCCGAATCTGGTGGCCCTTTCGTAAGTCCCTGACAGCGGGCCTGTCTGGCTTAGAAGCTGGATGATGTCATGGTAGGTCCGTATGGGCACAGGAACTTTGATCCAAGACCCTTGCTCATTTCCGCCTGACTCAAGGCGCTGTGGGAGCAGCTTCCAACCCGGGGTCAGCGTTGCCTGAAGTGCTACGTTCGCTGCTTTGACAAGGTATGGTTGCTTCGTCCCTTCGGTCCAAGCATTCACGATGGACTCATCGATGTCCAGCCCCTTGGCCGTCTCATCCCTTCCCACTGTCAACGGGACCTTGAGGAAGTCGCAGACCTTTTTCAGCCGTTCCCGCCCGCCCTCGGATGCGCTGATTCCCCAGACTCGTTCGTCTAGGAACTTCAGCACTTCTTCGGGGCCTTTGGCGAGCAGCGTTGCAAGCTCAGGAGAGATTTTTGGTGGTTGTCGGTCTTTGCGATGGAGCCCTTGATGTATCTCCTTCCCGTGCTTCTGGAGGTACGTGCTGACCGTGGTCGGGTCTGCGCCCACCGCCTTGCCGATAGCGACCGCTGACATGCGCTGCTCCTCGAACATCTCGACCCACACCTTCGTGTTCTCCATGTTCCAGTGACCCCGAAAATGCCGTTTCCCTGTGTTCTGTGGGTCACCCCCTTCGCCTTTGGGACGGTTCTCAACTTCGCGATTGGAGGACATGCTGGCACCTTCATTGAATGGTCGTTCTGAGCCGCAAGGCAGATGGTTGGACCGAAACGAAACCCACCGGCCTGTGGCCTAATCTGGGTAATGTACTTTGTTAGGTGGAATCCCTTGGCTGTTCCTCACCTGTCGCGGCCGAGGTTGCTTCGTCTTCCCGAGCTCTGGCCTCAGGCAGGGTTTCCCTTCCTTGCTCCCGGCTCTTGGATTTGCGGTCCTTGCTGCGCTTTTCTTTCATGAAAGAATAGCCGCTTGCGATACTTAAGCGCCAATCAGCCCGGAACGGCAATCACCTTCTCAGCGGTTCACTCACGGCGAGCAAACTGGCAGGATGCGTCCGAAGAAATCATGCTGGGCCGATGGCTAGGCGACCACGACCGGGGATTCGGTAATCCCTGGCAGTCAGAGTACTGCCCCCGCGATCTTCAGTCGGTGCGGTTCGATATCAGGAACTCGTTTCCGTCGGGGTCTGCGATCACCGCTCGCACAAACTTCGCGCCCGGCATCTCGATGAGTCTTGGTTCCATCGTCACCGACCCGCCGCGGCGCTTGATCTCTCCGCAGGCCGCCGCTGGGTCAGGGTGTGAGAAGACGACACCCGTCACCGTTCCTGGCTCCCGTCCTCCCTCGCCGGGAGCTTGAACGTGCATCGTCAGTATCGTCGACGTGCCCGGGAGAGCGAAGACCGCCCGGCCCACCCTCTCATCGAACTTGAGCTCCTGGAGACCCAGAACGTCTCTGTAGAATATTCTGGCTCTCTGGATGTCGCGAATATGAATCGTTACTGCTTGGAGTCCCGTGATTACGTCTGGCATGTTCCGCCCAGCTGCTGGGACATTGTTAAAGTCTGCGCAACGATTCTTCAGACCGAATCTGCAAAGGACTAGTGTATATTGGGCTACGTTTTTCGTGTCATGCCCATGGGGGTCTCTCCAAGGATCTTCGCCCTCGTGGCATTGGCTGGGATCCTCTACTTCGGTCTCGCGGTCCTTGCACTCCATCTCCTGCCCACCGGATACGACCCTCTCACTCATGCCGTCAGCGACTACGCGGTCGGAACATACGGGCCCGTGATGGACTCGGCATTCGTCGCGTTCGGAATCGGCGTCTTCTCCCTGGCCATTGCACTATCGCGCCCGGGCTCACCCTCGGTCGTGCACAGCAGGCTGGGGGTGCCGCTACTCTCTCTCGCTGGGGCGTGCCTCTTCGCCGTGGGGTTCTTCCCGACAGACCTAGAAGGCGCTCCGGCGACCACGACAGGAGACATCCACACAGGTCTCAGCGCCGTCGTGTTCCTCGCCATGGTCGTCAGCCTACCTTTGCTTTCCCGAGCTTTCGGCAGGAGTGAGAATCTGCGTTCCTACAGCAGGTTCTCGCTGACCCTTGCGATTGTCGTCGTGGCTCTGTTCTTCGTGGCCGACGCGACCATCACCGAGGGCGTCTATGGCGGACTGGGGGAGCGCGCCTTCATTCTCGGGTTCTACTCTTGGCTGCTGTTCGCTTCAATTCGAGTCTTCAGGCTGCCTTCACGTGGGTAGCGGCGTGGTTACTCACTTGCAGTCTTGATTGAACTCCCACGCCGTCCCTTGAGAATGAGCAGCATCGAAGGGAAATAGAATATCCGGATGACAAAGGTATCCACTATCAGGGAGATCACGAACGCGATGCCGAGCTGCTCCAGCAGTCCGAACGGCACCAGCCCCAGGCTCCCGAGCGACACGGCCAGTATCAGACCGAGGGAGGTCACGACCGCGCCTGAGCCCACCATCGCCCTGGCCAGCCCCTCCTCATACCCGAACGCGCTCTGCTCCTCCCTGACCCTGGAGAGAATGAACACGGCAAAGTCGTTCCCTAGGGACATGAGTATGACGTACAGTATGATTGGTATCAGGAATATCAGCTGCTCTCCGAGCAAGTAGTTGGCAATCACGTAGAGTATCGCGGTGGTCCAGGTGATGCTGATGAAGACCCCGGTGAGCGCGATGAAGGGATACTTCGCGGTCTTGAACGAAAGCCCAAGCACGATGGCTATGACAAACAGAATCAGCACCTCCAGTTGCGAGAAGGCGGCGCCGTAGTACGCCTGCAGGTCTATGATGCCTGAGGTCAGCCCACCCACCAGGAACTGAGGGTCCTGCCTCAGCTGGCTCACGAGCGAGATCGCACCGGCCGAGTAGGGATCGTCCTTCGTGAACACCACGAAGTATGCGCTCAACCCATGGTTGAATACGAAGGCTGTGTCGGTGGTGCTGGGTTGAATATTCGTTCCGTTTATCGTCGGGCCGACGACCTGCTTTATCCCCGGCGTGCCCAGGAGGACCTTAGCGTCGGCCTCGAGCGCCGCGGTCGCGTTGGTGGTCAGTCTTCCGCTGTTCGCGGTGGCGTTCTGCGTGAAGTTCACGACGACGAACGTGGGATAGATGACGTTGCTGCCGAACTTCTGTGCCACGGTGTTGAGAGCCTGGACGCTTGTCGCCCCCTGTGGCAGACCTTCGTTGAAGTTGTAGGTGGTCGGGAGGTTGAACCAAAGGTAGACAGACGGCAGGGCGAGGAGCACTATGACTCCCACTATGACGAACTTGCGCCGTTCGGAGAACTTGACCGCTCGATAGAATGTGGACTTCTCGATGGAAGGCGGCGGTCTCGTCGTCACCGTTGGACCGGGAGGCGCCCTTCCCCGTCCCCGAAGTCTGACCCTTCCGATGGTGAAGACCTTGGGGCCGACCAGGCTCACCATCGCGGGAACGAGCGTCGTCTCCAAGGCCACGGTGATTAGGACCGAGATTGCGAGCACGGGCCCCCAGGTCCCGAGACCGGCAACCAGTGCGATTGCTCCCAGGCTCATTGCGACTATCACCCCGGAGACGACGACGGCGAACCCCGCCTTTCTCGTGGCGACCGATATGGCCTCAAAGTTGGACTTCCCTGCCCTGAGCTCCTCCCTGTACCTCGAGACGATGAAGACGAAGTAGTCCGTTGAGACCCCGAGGACCACCGCGGTGAGTATGTAGGTCACTTCGTAGTCGACGTGGCCGAAGGCGATCCCCGCCAGAGCTATCGAGTCGTACCCCAAGGCCGTCGCGAGGGACACGACGATGAGCACCAAGACGGGCGGGAGGATCGACGCAAAGAGGAGGCCTACCGCTATCGCCAGGAACACGAAGATCAGACCGAAGACGTAGCCGGCGCTCGCCGAGACCTGTGCTGTGTCCGCTGCGATCGCCCCCTGTCCCGTCACCTCGGCGGTCCCGAAGTACTGCTGCGACAGGTTCCTGACCTCGGCCGTCGCGCTCTGAGCCGGGTACAGGTCGTTAGGCCCCCGGTAGTCCTCTGTCACGTTGAAGTTCACGGTCACCAGGTAGGTTGAGTTGTCCGGGCTGACGTAGTTCTGGGTGACGAAGGGCGGCGCTCCCAGAAGGCTGTACTCGGAGAGGTAGTACTCGCTCGCGTTGTTTCCGGCCGTCAGCGCCGATTGCACTATCTGTGTCGAGATGTGTTCCCCCGAGAAGCCGGTGAGCACGGCAGCCACCGGAGCGAGCATGTCCGTCCTGTAGTCCGTGACGTTGTATCCCGCACTGTCTACCGCCGGATATATGAGGAATGGGTTAGCGTCGAAGAGAACTGCGAGCGCGGCCGAACGGGTTGCGTTCTGCACTCTCTCTATCGGGTTGGAAGAAGAAGGAACGGTGGAGAAGGTCTGGTTGAGGTCATTCAAGAATAGTGATTCGTAGCTGCTGCCGTCATAGGACGCCCTTGTGGCAGTCTGGGAGATTGAACTCTGAGAATAGCCGGACTCGGTCCAATTCCCGAGGAACGCGTCGGGAAACCTGTAGACCTGGACCGCAAGCGCTGAGAAGTTGGAATAGGTGTAGCGAATCCCCGAGACCACTTCGCTCGTGAGAACCTTTGCCAGAAACTTCTCGTAGCTCGTGAAGGCAGAGCTGCTTCCCGAGTAGTACGGGATGCCGCTCGAGTTCAGCGCCTCTTGGAACGCAATCGTCTTACTTCCTATCTCACCCACGGTCTCTCCCTTGCTAGGTTGCACTACGACCACCAGGGATGAGTTCAGCGGCGAGACGGCCGCAAGCGCCTGTTGTGCCCTGGCCGACTCGCTATTCGACAGCGATTTTGTATTGACCGAGTAACTGACGTACTGTCCGTAGTTCAGAAGGAGGGGCGTCAGCGCGAGGAAGGCGATGACCCAGATGATTATGACTGCCTTCTTCCTCTGCATCACGGACTCTGAGAGCTTCAATCTACCCGTTCGACCCTATCCCCCGCAGGAGCGCTCCCATCTCCCGAGTCCGCAAACACATCCTGCAAAAGGGTAAGAGGCCGGGGTATATTATGTGCATAAATCATTTGCCCGACGGATGGCATTCGCCCTGGCAAGGTGCTCGGAGCGGGTTTGATGCTCAACATGAAGACTCGGGAGACGTTGATTGCCGCGATGGGCTTCCGGGGCGGCGGGCATTGAGCGAGCTCAGCGCTCTTCTCGGCGGTATCGTAATCGGACTCTCCGTCGCAGCTCCCGTCGGCCCCATAGGCATCCTTTGCATCCAGAGGACACTCAACAAAGGACGGACGTCGGGTCTGGTCTCCGGCCTCGGGGCGGCAAGCGCCGACGCCATGTACGGTGCCGTGTCCGCGTTCGGCCTCACCGCGGTCTCGTCGCTGTTGATCAGCGAGAAAAACCCGATTCAGCTCGCGGGAGGCGTTGTCCTTCTGTATCTGGGCCTTCGCACGGGATTCCTGACAAAGGCAGAGGAGCGGACCGCGACGGTAAAGGAAGGAGGGAGCGGAGGGTACTACACATCAACGCTCTTGCTGACCCTCGCGAATCCAGTGACGATAATCTTCTTCACAGCGGTCTTCGCCGGCCTGGGCATTGCCGGAACGGGTGGAAACTACCTTTACTCGGGGCTGCTCGTTCTGGGAGTCTTCAGCGGCTCGGCTCTCTGGTGGCTATTTCTGACTAGCGCGGTCGATGCGCTCCGGGGGAGGCTCAACCGGGGCAGGTTGCGGTGGCTCGACAGGGTCTCGGGGTGCATGATACTGGTCTTCGGGCTCGTTGCCATCGCCGGTCCGCTAGGGGTTGTCTTCTGAGCCCTCGCGAACGGGCGGGCGCGACGGGCGTCAGACAAGTAGTAGGGTCCTGAGGTCTGCTTCGAAGTCCCTGCGGAACCCTTACAAGATAGATGGCCGCTTCATTATCAGTGGAAGTGTTCTGCCAGCTCTGCCATCGTCCCGTCTCCGTGGTGGAGCAATCGTGGGCAGACAGGCTGGCAGCATTGGAGGGAAAGTCACCCGGACGGAGGGCCTATGAGTGTCATCTTTGCGAGGCACTGATCTTCGAGGACGAGATGGAAGACGGGAAGTTCGCACCAAAACAGCCGCGAAGGTTCTGGACCTGACTCGTTGGCTGAAATGGGACCACTCGACGGCGCGATTCCTCGAGGCCCGAAGCGTCAGCTCCGCGGAGGTAGGGCGAGTTCGAAACGGATTAGTAACAGACACGACCAAAGTCTAGCATGAGAGGCAAGTGCCCCAAGTGCGGAGCGGTCTTTGAGATCAAAGCTGGCCTCAGCGTGATTCACCTCGGGCCGTGGAGGTACACAGCGTGTCCGGCCTGCGGGAAGAGCAGCATGATGAACAACTTCGTAAGCGACCCCCTAACGTGGCCGCCTGAGGCGAAGGAAGGAGGGGTGCCTCAGGTCCCCCTGACCGAGGAGGAGCTCAGGCAGAAGCGTCTCGAGGAGTCGAAGTACGAGGACGTGCAGGACCCTCCGGGATAGAGACTCTGCGTGGCAATGGACGCGATGATAGAGGCGGAGGACCTTACCAAGAAGTTCGGTAGCGTAACCGCCGTCCAAGGGTTGACCCTCAAGGTCAGGGAGGGCGAGGTCTTCGGGTTCTTGGGGCCGAATGGCGCCGGCAAGACGACCACCGTCAGGATGCTCTGCTGCCTCATATCAAAGACCAGCGGGGACGCGACTATCGGGGGCCTTCGAATCGGCCGGAGGGAGGACCAGCTGAGAATCCGTCAGATGGTCGGGGTGCTCCCCGAGAACGTGGGTCTCTATGAAGACCTCACTGCGTACAGGAACCTCGACTTCTACGGCCAACTCTACCGGTGCACGAAGCAGCAGGTGCGGGAGCGCTCCGAGCGCCTCCTCAAGATGCTGGGACTGTGGGAGCGCAGAGGCGACCTCGTGGGGACGTATTCCAAGGGGATGAAACAGAAGGTGGCCATAGCCCGCTCTCTCATTCACGACCCCCCGGTGTTGTTCCTGGACGAGCCGACCGCGAACCTCAATCCCGAGTCCGCGAAGACGGTGCGGGACTTCATATTCGAACTCAAGAAGGAGAAGCGGACCATATTCCTCAACACGCACAACTTGGATGAAGCCCAGAGAGTCTGCGACCGCATCGGCATACTGAAGACTTCACTCATCGCGGTCGGCTCCCCAGCGGAGCTGCGGGCCTCGCTCTGGGGAAGGAAGACGGTCCTCCACCTCAGGAACGTCAGCGATGCGATACTCTCGGCGGTGAGGAACGTGGGTGTGGGGAACATCGAGACCGTTGGCGAGACTAAGATTCTGGTGGACGTGAACGACCCCGAGAAGGACAATCCTTCAATCGTGCGCGCGGTGGTCGGGGCGGGAGGGGATGTGCGGTTCGTCACCGAACTCCGTCCCACGCTTGAGGACATCTACCTGCGCCTCTTGAAGGCCGGAGGCAGACCGCCATGAGACTCTCGCAGGCGTGGGCGGTGACCATGAAGGACTTCGAAATCTTCCGAAGGAAGAGGTACATACTCTACTCACTGATCGCGGGCCCTCTCGCCATATCGGTTCTGCTGCCCGAAAGCATTCTCCTGTCGACCTCTCCGGGGGAGATTCCAGCGGCGACCCTCGGGAGACTGTTCGGGGGAGAGTTCACTATATTCATAATGCTCGCAGCACTCCTTCCGTCGGTCATAGGGGCGTACAGCTTCATCGGGGAGAAGATCGAGAAGAGCCTTGAGCCACTCCTTGCGACCCCCACAACCGACAGCGAGTTGCTCCTGGGAAAGAGCCTTGCAGCCTTCCTGCCGTCGATCGTAGCCACCTACGTGGGCGCCGCACTCTTCATGTCGATCGTCGATGACTCGACCTACGGCCAGCTCGGCCATCTTCTCTTCCCGAACGCCAGCGCGGCCGTGATTCTCGTCCTGGCGGCTCCGCTTGCTTGTATCATGAGCGTCGAGTTCAGCATCATAGTCTCGTCAAGGGTGAACGACATTCGAGCGGCGCAGCAGACTGGGGACCATGATCATCCTTCCTCTTGTGGCAATATTCATCCTCGGCGAGACAGGCACCTTTGCGATTGACCCCTACCGGCTTCTCATCATCTCAGGGATTCTCCTCATTGCGGACATCGCACTCTTCTATGTGAGCCGGACCACGTTCCAGCGGGAAGAGATTCTCACAAAGTGGAAGTAGTCCGTCGGGAGGTCGGGCTCTGGATCAGGAGTCCAGATGGGCTCACCGTGAGAGGCTGAGGTAGGGACACCGGATTGTCAAACTTGAGAATTGACCATCCGCATTAAATAGCCGGTCAGCTGCGCTCGGCCCACATGGACCAGTTGGTTGTAGCCGTCGACGGCTCGCAGCATTCCACCAAAGTGGTCGACTATGCGGTGCAGCTCGCAAAGTCAATTCAAGCGAGCATAGTGCTCGTCAACGTCATTCCGGACCCTCACGTCCCGAGCGGCTATGTGGAATACACGAAGGTGGAAGGGCTGGATCTTGGTGTCTACTATGAACAGGTCTCGCAGGTCATACTCGAAAGCATGGGCGCCCGCATGAAGAAGGCAGGAGTGAAGTACGAGGCAGTCGCTGGCACGGGCAACCCTGCCAACTTCATAATCGATGTTGCGAAGCGGAAGAAAGCATGCCTGATTGTTGTGGGGGTCTTCGGGCTTCACCATCTGGGCCGGATTAGGTCGCTGGGCAGCGTGTCACGACGGGTGGTGGAGAACTCAACGGTTCCCGTGGTGCTCGTGCCATGAGCCTCAGATGTGAGACTCAGCTTGCCGAGGACTGACGCTTTGACGCTTTCCGACGGGGTTCTCAAGAACAGGTGAAGTTAGCGAGAATTGCTTGCCTTCAACCCGTCCCTGAGCCATCTCCCGGTCTCCTTGCCTTCGCTGCCTGCTTTCTTCCAGGTAAAGCCCTCGCCAACTGCTCCGTCCGCATCTTCCTCGGTCCCGCTCGTTTTCCAGCGCCCGAGTCTTCCCGCAGGTTCGCCTTCCATATCTACACCTTCGCCCATCGATAACGTCCACAATTTTGTTGTCTGTTCTACCACCCATATCGAACGCGAGGATGCAGGAGGTGTCAAAGGGCTGTGCGGCCTCATGATCTGCCGAGAAGGGCGATCCTCAGGACCGGGGGAGAATGGGGTTTGGGCATAGGCGAAGTTTTTCGTACCGACCTTACGCTGCTTCACGCTCCCTCGGTCTACGACTTCAGGAAGAAGACGATCATGCAGGGCCCCGTGGCCGACGCCATACCTTCGACGGACGAGTTCGAGATGTACCCGGTGGGACTCACGAGCATCGCCTCCTACCTGGGGAAGAACCAGTACAACGTCCGGATAATCAACCTGGCCTACAGGATGCTGCGCGACCCCTCCTACGACGTCGAAGCGAGGCTGGGTAAGATTCGGTCGACGGTCTTCGGGATCGACCTGCACTGGCTCCCCCATGCGAACGGCGCGCTCGCCATCGCGGAGCTCACAAAACGGCTCCACCCTGGGAGCTACGTCCTGATGGGCGGTCTCTCCTCGAGCTATTACCACGAGGAGCTCATCAAGTACCCCTTCGTCGACTTCGTACTCCGAGGTGATTCCACCGAGGAGCCGTGCCGTCAGCTGCTCCAAGCGATTCGGCGCGGAGAAGCGTTCGAGCCCGTCGAGAACCTCACGTGGAAGCGCAGCGGAGGGGAGGTCGTCGTCAACCCCCTCACGTTCATCCCGAGCAACCTCGACTACATCGACGTGCCGGACTATCTCTACGCGATAAGGCTGATGCTCAAGTATAGGAGCAAGGAGGACATCTCCCCCTACCTTCGCTGGCTGAAGCACCCCACCACGATGCTGCTCAACTCCCGGGGATGCACGCTCGACTGTTCGACCTGCGGCGGCTCGAGGTCTGCCTACGAAAGGGTGTGCGACCGCCCGTGGCCGGCCTTCCGGTCTCCAGAGAAGCTGGTCTCCGACGTCAGGTCAATTGTCAGCTTCTCCAAGAGCCCGATAATGCTCATCCACGACCCACGGGTCGGGGGGCTCGCACGTGCCCAGAAGTTCTTCTCCCTCTTGAAGAAGGAGAACATACCCAACGAGTTCGTCTCTGAGCTGTTCTATCCGGCCGGGGACGAGTACTTTCAGATGATCAAGGACAGCGTCCGGCGGTGGTCGATCGAGGTGACCATCGAGACGGCCAACGAGAGGCTCCGGAAGCTGGACTGTCTCAAGTTCCCAGTGCCGAACGCCAGAATCGAGGAGACGATTTCGAGCGCGCTCTCCCACGGATGCGCCAAGCTAGACCTCTTCTTCATGGTGGGGATACCGCATCAGACCTACGAGGACGCGATGGGCACGGTCTCCTACTGCGAGAGCCTGATACGGCGCTTCAACGCTGACCGCCGGCTCCAGTTCTTCATATCGCCCATGGGGCCCTTCCTCGACCCAGGGTGTGGCGCGTTCGAGGACCCGAAGTTCGGATACAGGCACTTCTACCGCACCCTAGAGGACCACAGGCGGGCACTGCTGCACCCCACATGGAAGTCGATTCTCTCATACGAGACAGACGCCATGACGCGGGATGAGATAATCGCCGCCAGCTATGACGTTGCTTCCGCGCTCAACGAACTGAAGTTCAAGAATGGGCTGATAGACGGCGAGACATATCGCCGGGTCACCGACCAGCAGGGGGCAGCGAGGACGGCGATGGAAGGAATCGACATGGCACTCTTGCTTCCTGAGGAGAAGAGGGAAGAGGCGCTGAACGCGCTGCAAGACAGAGTGCGGCAAGCTAACGCCGACACCCTCTTCACCAAGCAGGAACTGGACTGGGAGACCGACAGCGGCCTGAGGATCAGCGCGACTCTCCTGAGGACCATGGTCGGAGGCTTCGCTGCGGAGGCCGACCACGGCCTTCACCGACTCTTCGGCGAGCTATGACTCAGCGGTGTTCAGAGGCGAACGCATCCCGCTACAGGCCATGACGATGGAAGCGTTCGAGGAACTGAGCAATGTGCACTGAAATGTGTCAAACCCGCACGACATTGTGATTTGATGGACAAGGTCAGCCTCAAGGACCCCCCGCCTCTGCCTGGGGTGCACGTGACTCTCAAAGAAGAGAACTTCTATAACGGTTAATAATGTCGTTGAGGCCTGAAGCTCGGATGTGCGTCACCAGAGTCGGTCAGGTCCTTACGCTCGAGGGTGCAAGGGCGAAGGTCCGCTTCCTGGACACAGGCGCAGTGGGTGATGTCGACATCTCGATGGTGGATGCGAGGAAGAACTCGTACGTGGAGGTCTTTGCGGAGCATGCCGTCGGGCGCGTCACCAAGAAGGAGGCCGAGTTCAAGCGGGATCTACGGATTGAGCTAGACAGAATCAGGGCTGCCTCACCATGAGGAAGGCCTCTGAGCTCGAGGGCGAGCTTCTCCACGCGAAGCACGCCCTTCAGCCCAACAGCCTTGGCTACTGCGGGCCGGATGAGAACGAGACAATTCTCGAGCATCTTCACTCCTCTTCGGTGAGCGAAGGCCTGACGCGGACGCTCACGAGGTTCGAGGCCGCCTATCCGTTCGTCCGAATGATAGCGCGATCCACGGGCCGCACGCCCTTCGACAGGGAGGTGACGGAGGCCTACTGGATTGGGAACTCTCTCCTCGATCGCGTCGAACCTTCGGAGTTCTTCCAGTTCGCCCATCAAGGGCTCGGAGGACGAATGAAGAAAGCCGAGGCAAAGGCTGTCTTCCGAGAGCTCGGTCACCTCGCCAAGCCGCACCATACGTTCTACGTCCTGGGAATGTACAGCCGATCCAATATCAAGACCGCAAATCAGGGGAAGCTGCTGGATCTGATGGACTCCTGCAGGGTCTCATGGGGACGGGTGCTCGAAGTCAAGCGGGACTCTCTCATAGTGAACAGGAGACCGCTCGCGCTGCAGGATGACAAACTCAGCCTTTCCGGGCCGGTCAGGAAGGAGGTCGCCTTTGACAGCGGAATCCCTCCCTTCTCGTCGATAAAGAAGGGGGACTGGGTCACACTCCACTGGAACTTCGCGAGCGAGAAGCTCTCGCTGATCCAGCTCAAGAATCTGAAATCATATACCGCGCTGGACATTGAGGCGACCAATAGGATTGTCGCAGCTCTCAATTCCGGCTGAATCGCTACTCACATTGGACGGCATCGAATGGGAACGAAGAATCGGATTACTATCCCTGCGTCGATACGCCTCTGGGCCGGCTGAAGGAAGGCATCCGGTGAATTAGAGGCGGCCAGTCACAGGAGAGGTGGCAAGAATGACATCGCATCAAATCCTCAACGGTCTGTGCCGTCACGCCGGGGGGTTAATCACGGAGACCTGATGCGCAATCACTATATACATATCCATGTATATACACTGATGTGAGCCACGCCTTCCAGGTCTTGGCGGACCCGACGCGCCGGCGCATCGTTGAAGCGCTCAGACACGGCGAATGCTCAGTGAACGACATCGTGAATGTCGTCGGCATCCGTCAGTCTGGAGTTTCGCGCCATCTGCGCATTCTGCAGGAGGCGGGGTTCGTCGTGGTTCGGCGAGAGGCGCAGGAGCGCATCTACTCTATACGGGCCGAGCCGTTCCTGGAGTTGGACGCTTGGCTATCGGAGTACAGAAACCCGAAGAGAAGTGAAGTGGAGGGAGAGCTTCTGCATGCGAAGCACGCTCTTCAACCCAACAGCCTTGGCTACTGCGGACCAGATGAGAACAAGACAATTCTCGAACACCTCTATGAATCGACGACAAGCGAGCGGCTTACATCCATTCTTACTCGATTTGAGTCGGCCTACCCTTTCGTCCGCATGATAGCGAAATCGACTGGGAGACAACCGTTCGATCGAGAGGTGACCGAAGCATACTGGATCGGCAATCATCTCCTGGACAAGGTCGAACCGTCTGACTTCTACCAGTTCACGAATCAGAACCTTAACCCCTCAAGGAACAGGGTTGCAAGGATGGACGGAATCGGTGGGGACGATGCCAGATTTCTCTTCAGGGAGCTGGGCCCGATGGCCCGGCCCCACCACACTTTCTACGTGCTTGGAATGTACGCCAGGTCGAGGGTGAAGTCAGGTAGCGAGAACAGGCTGCTCCGGCTGATGGACTCGTGCAGAATCTCGTGGGGGGAGGTCGTGGACATAAAGAAGGTCGCTCTCTCGGTCGAACGACCCGCGCTTGCCCTGAGCCAGGATCAGCTCTCGCTGACCCTCCCGCAGAGGGAAGAGGTACACTACGACCCGCGAATTCCCTCCTTCTCGGACATCCGCAGGGGAGATTGGGTGAGCGTTCACTGGAACTTCGCGAGCGAGAGGCTGACGCCTTACCAGCTCAGGAACCTCAAGTTCTACACTGATCAGGACATAGACGCGATCAATCGTCTTAATGACCTGCAAAGGAAGGAAGGAGGGCTGCAGCGATGAGTTCGATATCTTCTGAAGAGGCGAAGGCACCACCGAAGGTTAACCGAAAGGTTAGCAGGAGACGCTTCGTCGCCTATGTAGCGGGCGCTGCTGCCGTGGGCGCCGCAGGCGCGCTGGGCTGGGACTACTTCAACAAGGGACCTTCCACACCCGAAACTCTTACCGTTTACGATCAAGGGGCGACCTTTGCGGCCGCGGCCCAGAACCCGCTGATAGCTCAGTTCCAGGCGAAGCACAACGTGACGGTCGCGATCTCCACAGGGACGGCGGACCAGCTGGTCACGGAGTTCGTGACTGAGACCCAAACAAACCTCCCAACCGCAGACGTCGTGACGGTCTGGGACCCGGTAGGCGCATCGCAGCTCCTCACTCAGGACTACGCTGTGAACGTGGTCCCAGAGTCTCTCGCTTCGCAGATTCTCCCCCAAGACCAGTCGCCTCTTCTGATCCAGCACTGGGGGGTGCTGACGATAGCATACAACCCGTTGAAGCTGGCTAAGAGAGGCATTCCGGCACCTACATCCTTCGAGGACCTTGGCAACCCAGCGTACGCCTCGGTTCTGTCGTTGGTCGACCCGACCGTCGACGAGTCAGCGTTGAGCCTCTTGTCCTACTGGATTCACACTCTCAACCTCGGCTGGGACTTCGTGCAGGACCTCAAAGCGAACCAAGCGTACATAACGCCTTCTTGGGGGCCGCCCAGCGGGCCGCCGGACTACATGGTCTCAAGCAGCTCATCGATATCGGTCGGGGATGCGGGTTTCGGCCGAGCGTATCCTATGCAAGTCGCTGGAGAGCCGATAACCCCGGTTGTTCCGAGTGAGGGCGTGCTTGGCTCGCCACAGGTCGTCCTGGTATCGAAGAGAACCAAGAAGCAGGCACTTGCGGAGGCGTACATCGAAGAGGTCATATTCAACCAGCAGCTCCTGAATTGGTGGGTCACCCAACACGACCTTCCGGTCAGCACCAGCAGCACCCCCCTCCCCCCCGGCATCCCCTCGAGAGAATCAGTCCAAGACGTTGATGCCGCATGGACGAGTCAGAACGAGCTGGACCTGAAACTACAATGGCAGCAAATCTTCGGTTGAGCTTCTTCGGAGCGCTGAAGGGATGAGGCTCGAGAGGCAGCTGAATCCTCTACTCGATTCCGTTCCTTCTGCTCCTGACTGCGCTAAGTCTGGCGCCTCTCCTGTACATCCTTGCAAAGAGCATCGTGGGCGGTCTTCAACTCTGGACGAGCGCGCTCACGGGTTCCTCGTCTGCCGCACTTCCTGGATGGAGTGTGAGCCTATCGCGTACACTGCTGTGGCTACCACTGGCCCGGTCGATCTACGTAGGGCTAGGGGCAACCCTGCTTTCGGTTGTCCTTGGCACGGCCTTCGCGGTTATTGTCGCAACCTCAAACATCAGATACAAGAGGGCTTTCGTCTACTCACAGGTACTCCAGTTTGTGATTCCGCCGCTTGTGACCGCCCAGTTCTGGATCGTCATCTCCGGGCTCTTCCGGTTCCCACAGATCCTTGCTACCGGTCCCGTTCCGATGGTCTTGGTCCTGGGAGTTCACTTTCAATCGCTGGTCTTCCTCATAGTGAACGCTTCTTTGCGCAGGCTCGACCAGGGCGTCGTGGACGCGGCGAGGATAAGCGGTGCGCGCTACTCCGAGGTGGTACGCAGAATCATCCTGCCGCTTGGGGTGCCAGGCATCGTGACATCCGGCGCGCTTTCGCTCTTCTTCAACCTCTCGGCCTTCACTCCTCTCTTCATCCTAGGGACCGGGAGTAGCCCGTACTACACCCTCTCGATGCAGATATACTCCGTGTATCTGGGTTCGATACTCTCTCCGGTCTCGACCCAACTGATGATGATTCTCGCAATCGTCCTGACTTCCGTCGCCCTGATTCCTTTCTTGGTTTATCTCAACTCGACCAGGAGGTGGAGCGTGCGAACACTCGACTGGAACAGGGAGCGCCAGATGTTCTCCCTCGGCTCTGCGACATGGCCACTATCTGTTATGGTTCTCCTCTTCGGAGTTCTCGCGGTGGCTTCCCCCGTCGCCTTTCTATTCCTGCAGTCGTTCAACTTTCCTCCTCTTGGAGGGCTTCCTTCCCAGCTTTCGTTCTCGGCCGTGCAACAGGTTCTGTCCAGTGGCGCCGTCGCGGCCAGCGTCTTGAGCACAATCACCTTGGGGCTTACCGCGTCCATAGCCTGCGTTGCGATGAGCTTCGCGATGTCCTATCTCTCAATCAGGATGAAGGGAAAACCGATAGGATTCACGCTCTATCTATTGGCCACCGTCCCGTTCCTGATTCCCGCTGCCGCTCTCGGAACTGCCTACCTGACGATAGTCACGTCGACAGCAGCTCTGCAGTGGCTTTATGGCACTCTCTACCTCGTCATACTGGTGAACATCGTGATCCACTTCGGGCTCGGGCTCCAGATAGGTACCGTCGCTATCAATCAGGTGAACCGGACGCAGGAAACAGCCGCCTTCGCGTCTGGAGCCTCCGTCTGGCGGACTTTCAGGATGGTGGTCCTACCCCTCACAAGAAGACTCCCTCCTCGCCGGCTGGATAGTGATTTTCGCGTTTGTTGCGAAGGAGGTCGACACCATAATCTTCCTTTATCCTCCGCTATCAGTGAGCTCGACGCTCACACTGAACTCATTTCTTCATTCGCCCCCCCTGATGTTCTTGGCTTTCTCATACCTCAATGCGAGTGATTCTTCGCTGTATGCACAGGGCAACTTCATGCTCGCAATATTCACGCTCATTATCATGGCGGTGATCGTCCTCGCGAGTAGGATGGCTGGAACGAGGATTGACGAGCTGTTCATCGGGGGCCAGCGGTAGAGCATGCTTCTCGAAGTCAGGGGCGTCAGCAAGGGGTTCGGCGGTAGGAACATAATCGACGACCTCTCGCTGACTGCGCGGGACGGCGAAATTCTGGTGTTACTCGGGCCATCAGGCTCTGGCAAGACAACTCTGCTCAACCTGGTCGCTGGGCTCATCGCGCCTGACAAGGGGGAGATCGTCATGGATGGTAGGGTCGCATCATCGAGGACCCAGCTCCTCAATCCCAGAGAAAGGGGGGTGGGACTCGTGTTCCAGAACTACGCCCTCTGGCCGCACATGACCGTGTTCGAGAACATCGCGTTCCCCCTCCGAGTGCGAGGGGTGAGCGGGGAAACTGTCCGAACAAAGGTCGAGGACATGCTAAAGTTCGTCTCGCTCACCGTGGACGTCAGAAGACATCCACCGCAGTCTGTCGGGAGGAGAGGCCCAAAGGGTCGCCCTGGCGAGGGCGCTCGTTCTGAACCCGAAGATACTGCTACTCGACGAACCCCTCTCCAGCCTTGACGAGGGACTTCGCCTCGAGCTCATTCGGGACCTTAAGCGGCTTCAGAGAAGATTAGGTGTGACGACCGTGTGGGTCACACACGACCCGGGGGAAGCGCTTGAAGTCGCCGACAGACTTGCGGTGATGCTACACGGGAGGATAGTGCAGACCGGGACATCAGAAGAGGTGTATAAGAGACCGACAAACATTGAATCTGCCAGACTACTTGGGAGACTGAACGTGCTGCCGGCTACCCTCTTCGACCCGAACGCGAGTGAGGGTTCTCTTGTCGCGTTCCGACCACACGATGTGACTCTCGTGACGGACTCAACTGGCGGGTCTATCACGGGTGTGACGGAGGAATTGGGGTACAACGGGAACGAGTACTACTGCACGGTGAGGGTGGGGTCGAGCACCATTGAAGTTCCAGTGGGGGTCACGCAACCCCCATCGTCCAGAGCCGTGGTCCACGTGAAGGTCGACCAGTCCTCACTGATGGTTTTCGCGCAAAAACCTTAGCGGCGTGGGCGGCGCCAGCTTCTCTGATGCGACTGGGCGATGGGGTTAGAGGTGCCTTTCTTCGTTTCATCCATCCACTCGGGATGGTGAAGCTCTTCGTTTACTGCTTCTGCCGCCCTTGGCACGGCCGCGGTTAAGTCACAGGTCACACTCTCCCTCGGAGAACAGTCCTTCGGCTCCACACTGACAATGGTCACTGGACAGGGGAGCATCGCGGCCTGGCTTGCAAGGTCGAACATATCGTGCAATTGAAGTGCGTGGAGGCTAGGAAGCTCGAACAACGAGTCTTCCCTCGGGGCCATGGTGCAGGTAGAAACCGTCCCGGCGTACCCGCCGGATTCTAGTGCGTCCACGACAATCACCTTCGATGCGCCTCTGAACTGCCACAGCAGAGACAGACTCCAACACCTGGCACTCGAAGACAAGGACTCCTACTCCGTGGTCTCTGTGTCGTACACTCCTTCGCTACCTGAATTCCGACCCCATCGTGCTTCATGAATACATTTCCGAGACCAATCACAACTCGCTTTCCCTCGAACGACGAATCCCAAATATCAGGTTCCTGTTCCACGGGATTGACAGTCATCTCGCAGCCTAGCCCGCACGAAGAATTTTGCCTCTTCCGTGACCGCATCTAGAGCGCGATTCAAAGCCTCAAATACGGAGGGGCTGCCAATTCGTGGTCGAAGATGCACGAGCTGAGTGTCGCGCAGAGCATCGTAGAGTTCGTGGTAGAGCAGGCTGACAACAACAAGGCAGACCAGGTGTCGGAAGTGGACGTCCAGGTTGGAGAAGTAATGCGGGTCGACGCCGAAGTGCTCAAGAAAGCGCTGGGCGCGCTGATGGTCGGGCCCCGGCTGGCAGGCACGCGTGTTAGTGTACGTGTCGAGCGTGCCTACTTCTCCTGCCAGAAATGCGGTTCCAAGTGGGACATGAAGGACGCAGAGAAGCAGCTCTCCGGTGTCTCAGACTCCCTGCTTGTCCGCGAGCCTGATAGCAATGAGGTTCCCTTGCATTTCCTGCCCGGGCTCTACACCGCCTTTTTGAGGTGTCCATCCTGCGGAAGCACCGACTTCTCGGCCACTCAGGGGGAAGACATTCGCATCATGAAGGTGGTGCTTGAGTGAACAGCGGATACAGGACTCCCACATTCTACGATCTCCAAGCCAAGAACAGGCTGGCGAAGATAGGCAGGGTGGTCTTGGTAGGGAGCGGCAAAGGTGGGGTAGGCAAGAGCCTAGTCGCATGCGGGCTCGCGCTCGGGCTGGCCCGGAAGGGCGTTCGCGTGGCGGTCCTCGATGTCGACGTGCACGGGGCTAGCGTCGCTGACTATCTCGAAGTGCGGCCTCCGGTTCACAGTTCGGAGCGCGGTCTGGAACCGAAGAGGAGCGCAGGTGTGAAGGTCATGTCAGTTGCGCTGTTCACCGGGAACAACCCGGTCCCGCTGTCGGGGAGACAGAAACAGGACGTCATAGTAGAGCTCTTTGCGCAGACGAACTGGGGCCCCCTTGACTGCCTGGTCGTGGACCTTCCCCCCAGCACAGGTGACGAGCTGCGCTCTGCTCTGCGGCTCTTCGGGGTGAAGTCGAGCCTGATTCTCGTGACGACCCCGTCGCCGAGGTCGTTGAGCATCGTTTCCCGACTCAGGCAGCTTGCAGACTCTGAGAATGTCCCGGTGGAGGGCATCGTCGTCAACATGGCCTACCAGGGCGGTGACAACCGGCGATCTTTCCCATTCGGGAGGTTGGATAGGGACCTCGTTTCGCGTCTTCTCAGAGCACCGGTATTAGCTGAGATTCCACTCGACTACCGATTGAATTCCAAGAGCCTCCGAAGTCTTCTCCGCGGGCGAAGCAGACTTTCTTCCGCCTTCGCACAGCTTGTCGAGCGCATCGAGGGTCAAGAGCAGAGCCAATCTCGCAAGGGTCAGCCTGATCCTCATCCAAAGAGTCCCTGACAGATGTTTCTAGGGGTGATTCTCAGTCTTGAGAATCGCCCCCTTGCTATATATCCACACGTTATGCCCCACGTCATCTTAGAGCGTAGCCCATCGTGAAACAGCGACAAGCTGGCGGGTTACAGACGGTGTACAATAGGCGGGACTTCTTGAAACTCTGCACCTTCATGGGTGCTGGTGCGGTCGTGACCTATTACGCCGCTGACATCAGGCGCGTATTCGCGCAAACTGCGGAACAGAACGGCGGGAAGGTCCACCTCATCTGGCTTCTGTTGGCCGGGGATTCTGGATGCACCGTCTCGATGCTTCAGGCATCGAACCCGGATCTCATCGGCGCGGTGCAAGACCTCGGTATTTCGGCGGACTACTGGCAGACGTTGATGACGCCGGACTACGACCTTGGGTGGGTGTCAGCCGGCTACACCAGCGAAGTCAACTCGCAGGTCCCGCTGATGAACGCAGCGTTTGGAGACGCTCCGGTAGACGTGCTGATCGTGGAAGGCTCTCCCCAGATAGGCACGCCCCTCGGTGGTTCTCCAGGCGACTACTGCATGATAGGGCAGAACAACGGGGTCGACGTGAACGGGTATGAGCTCCTGCAGAAGCTTGCAGCCAAGGCGTCCTACGTCATTGCGCTCGGTCAGTGCTCCTCCTTCGGCGGAATTCCAGCGGCAAAGGGAAACCTGACGGACGCGGTCTCAGTCACGGAGGCACTGAAGACGGCGGGCGTCACAACGAAGAACCCTGTCATCAACATGCCTGGCTGCCCAGCCCAGCCCGACTGGACCCTCATAACCCTCGCCTCCGTCCTCCAGGGCTTCACCCCTGAACTGGACGACCTGGGTAGACCCTCCGCCTTCTTCAGCCGCTACATCCACGAAAGCTGCCCGAGGAGGGGATACTACGACGCCGGCCATTTCGCCACGAACTTCGACGACCCCGAGTGTCTGTGGGATCTGGGCTGCAAGGGCCCGATAACTCTGTCCGCCTGCGCCGAGACCAAGTGGAACGGTGGGGTAGGGTTCTGCACCCAGGGAGGGCCGATGTGCTGGGGGTGTATGCACCCGAACTTCCCTGACGCGCCCACAAGCGGCTTCTTCGAGGCGGTTCCGCACTTCCCAGGCGTCGATCTAGAGACGCTGGAGGTCGCAGGTGCAGCCGCGCTGGTGGTGGGAGCGGGTCTCGCCGTCGGTCTGCAATACAAGTCGAAGAAGGAGGAGAAGCCCGAGAAGAAGGAGGAGAAGCCCGAGAAGAAGGAGGTCGCGCCTCAAACAGGTGGCGAGCCTCAGACTAAAGAGAGCGGGACAGGCAGCTCCTCCTAGGGGGTCGTCGGAAACATGAGCCAAGGATTCTCCCGCAGGAACGTCGGGAGCATCGTCGTGTACTCTCTCGTTTCTGGAATCGCCCTATCATGGCTGTTCCTAGACGTCATCGGGCCGATGGTGTCGACGCTTTCCAAGCCATTCGACCTCGGCAGTCTAGCTTGGGATTTCAGCCTGTTCTTTCAGCTGCTCATAACAGTCCTCATTCTGTTCGCAGTCACCCACAACGGCCTGGACATCATCAGCAAGGCGTCCAGAGGGATTGTGATTCACCGAGAAGGGCCGAAGGTGAAGAGGTTCACGCTGAACCAGAGGATACAACACGTCTTGCTGTTCATAGTCACAGCGACGCTCGCGGTCACCGGTTTCGCCCAGCTGTACTATGAGGCCTGGGGCAGGATACTGATCAACGCGATGGGTGGACTGGCCATCAGCATGGACGTCCATCTTCTTGCCGCGCTCATCATGGGCGTGCTCATAGCATACCACTTCGGATTCTACACCTTCGGATACCTGGCGGCGCGGGCCAGAGGGGAGCATCCTCGTCTACCCATAATGATGGGGATGCAGGACATCAAGGACGCCATGCAGAACATGAAGTTCTTGGCGCTGGGCAGGGGCCAAGAGCCAAAGTATGGCAAGTATGACTACGCCCAGAAGTTCGACTACTGGGGCATCTACTGGGGAATGGTGATACTGGGAACTCCAGGCGTCCTCCTTTGGGCCTACGGCTACACCTTCCTGGGCGGCCTCCCTTTCATCTTCCATACAGGCGAGGCGTTGCTCGCGGTGCTCTTTCTCCTCGTGTTCCACTTCTATCAAGCACACTGGAGTCCGCGGGACTTTCCGATGAATAGTGTATTTCTGACCGGCGAAATCACCGAGGGAGAGATGCGTGACCAGCATCCCCTGGAACTTGAGATGTCAAAGAGGGAGGGAGAGAAGGTATGACCAAGATTGTCCTTGATCCCGTGACAAGGATAGAAGGCCACATGAAGCTGGAGCTGGACGTCGAGGGTGGTTCAGTGGCGACGGCCCGCGCCGTCGCGAACCTCTACCGAGGGTTCGAGAACATCGTCCTCAACAGAGACCCCAGAGACGCCGCACCCATTCTATCTGCGATCTGCGGAGTGTGCCACAGCGACCACCACATCGCATCGGTGAGGGCGGTGGAGAACGCCGCCGGCATGACCACGTACACCAACAGCTACGCGAACGAGCAGACGACGCTGCCCGCGAACGCGGTGCTGGCACGAAACGTCATTCTGGGCGCGGACTGGATCTACTCGCACGCCGCCCATATTCTGGTTCTCGCCGGACCGGACTATGGACTCTATGGCCTGCTCCAAGCCCTCAACCAGTCGCTCGTCGTGAACAGCTGATGCGGACCTCCTCCGGGTGGTCATCATACCGGCGCAGGCGTACATGCACCAGATCATCACTCTCTGGGGAGGGAAAGCCCCCCACCAGAGAGGCTCAATTCCCGGCGGAAACCCCGTCAGGCCCACCGCCGATGTGATTGAGAAGACCAGAGCAAGGATCGTCGAGTTCAGGACGATCCTCGACATCGCCGCTCCCGTGATTTGGAACTACTTCACAGCCAACGCTGTTCAGCTGAGCGGGTTGGGCAGCGGGTTCGGGAGCTTCATATCAATGGGTGCCTTCCAGGATCCGACGACTTCGGGCGGCACCTCCACCATGCCCCTGACCCTTCCGAGGGGGGTGGTGCTCTACCCGAGCACGACGCCGGTTGCGTTCGACCCGACGCAGATAACCGAGGACACATCGCAGTCCTGGTATGACCAGTCTTCCCCCTCGCCGGTGATCGGTGAGGTAACGCCCGTCCCAGACATGTCGAACTCCGCGGCGTACACCTGGGCCAAGTCTCCGTTGTACAACGGCCAGCATGCCGAGTCCGGACCGCTGGCACGAGAGATGGTCTCAGGAATCTACCCCAAGCTCGGGCAGGCCATTCACGGAATCCTTCCCGCCGTCCCTGGACTGCCCCTGAATCCGAAGGGCTCGGTCTTCGATAGAATGGTCGCCAGGGCCCTCGAGTCTGTAGCTCTGGTGGGCTCGAACAACACCACGAAGAACCTCCAGGTGCTGGGACTGCCGCTGAACCTTTCCCTCGTGGACGTGCTGAACGCGCTCGGTCTTCCGCAGGCCGGACTGATGGAGACCTGGCTCAGCGCAATGGATGTCGGTGCGTCCTCATACAATCCGTCCTACAAGACTCCCAGCTCGGCTGAGGGGATAGGCCTCTGGGAGGCTCCGAGAGGCTCACTCTTCCACTGGATACGGATAGCGTCGGGGAAGACCAGCGACTACCAGGTGATAGCGCCCACCACTTGGAACGTCCCACCAGGCGGTCCCATGGAGAACGCGCTGGTTGGAACGCCCGTGGGCTCGGCTGGAACGAACGAAGACTTCCGCCAGGTCTCCTACGTGGTACGGTCCTTCGACCTCTGCCTGGCCTGCACGGTCCATATGGTCGACGCCAAGGGAAACGATCGCTATCTCAGAATGCCGTAGCCCTCCGACCGGCGAGGCACGTCAGACTGTTGGATAGCGCTCCTCTCTTTCGGACGTGGAACCCTTTGGACTGTCCTACCCTCAACCTGCAAGCCTGAAGCGCATGGTCCCCCGACCCCTGGACTCCACCAATCGTAGCACTCGTGCCACCGCATTCTGGACCCGCAGTCGAATCGGGCGTTTGTCTGGCGTCCGCAACGGCGAAAACGGGCAAAACACACAAATCAGCTCGGCTGAATCCTTTGCCCATGTCAGGGGTCCAGGGCGAGGGTGCTCGGTCGGAAGGACCAGAGTTGGAGCTGTGGGAGATGTCTTTTGCCGGGCGAAGCGTCGTCGTGGGGGTAGGCAATCCGTACATGAAGGACGACGGCGTGGGAATCCAGGTCGCGAGGCAACTCCGAGGCCTTGACCCGAATAGGTTCTTCGTCTATGAGGCGCAGGCGATGGATATGTCTCTCCTGTGGCACTTCAAGGACGCCCGCAAGATTGTCTTGGTCGATGCCACGAAGTATGGGGCGCCGGTCGGCACTATCACGAGGTACTCGGTCTCCCCCCGCGAAGGCCCGCTCGTCGAGGTACCGGGCTTGCACTCGCTCCAGTTGTTCGACATATTCGACGTCGCTCACCAGCCTGGGATGCTGCCATGTCCGCTCACGATAATCGGAATCGAGCCGAAGGATTGCAGCCCGGGCGAGGGCCTGTCGGAGGAGGTTGCGATGGTTCTGCCCGCCGCTGTGGATGCCGTGATGGATGAGCTGGGAACATCCCGATCGACGACGCAATAGACTGCGCCACCTAATTCGCCTCCCTGGGCGGGAAGGAAAACCGCGGCGATAGGTTGTTCTCATCTTTGAGAATCGTCCTCCTGTTTCTTGTGCCACGACGCTGGTTCTTGTTACAGAATCAAATGGTCCAATGCTGCGCTATCTTCATACTTCACTATAGATTGGACCACCTCGTCTGTGTCAATCCTCTGGTCCCAGCCCACCAGTCCTGTGCTGGTGGAGTGCCGCGGTCCTGGTGCCGCGTCAGATTCATCTTGGGGCTCCCATTGGAGTGCGTCTGACAGATAGTTGTCTTCAAGGCATGGTAGGATCCGATCGCGTCCTGTGCGTCCTCGGTGAATCGACCGGAAGCCGCGTTATCAAAGATGAGAATCGTCTCTAAGACTAAAAAGGTTGTCAGAGTTTTTGCCTTTTGCCGAATTGACACAGAACGACAAAAGAGTTCCCGTGAAAGTGTCGAACGCGCCGGAGAAAGCGGCGCTGTCCAGGTCTCAAAGGAGCCGTGTTGGCCAACCCGCCAGCAGATTCGCGGGCCGTACAGGTCGTTCGGAGGGCGCGCAGGTGCAATCTGAAGGAACGAGGCTTGCGACGAGACGCAAAACGAGCGACCAGCCTGAATCTTGGAGGTCCTACGCTGACTTGTTTGATTCTGGAGGAGAATACCGGGTGCTTGTTGAGGTCCCCGGGATTCCGGGGGAGCAACTTGAAATCTCCGCGACCGGCACCAGCATCAGAATAGAGCGCCAGACAAGTGCGGTCATGGAAGGGAAGGATGGACTAGTTCGCAGTCAAACGGCTTGCTCGAGGATATTAAGGAGCGTGACCCTCCCCGAGGAAGTCATGGCGGACAAGGCCGAGGCGAGTCTCAATAATGGCGTGCTTGAAGTGAGGCTTCCCAAGAAGACCCCGACGAAGATCTCCAAGCACAGGGTCCTCCTCAGGTAGCTGAGGTTGATATGATGGACAATTCGAGGTGAGATGTTCTCTGCTATTCGTAAATGACATAATGACCTCAAAAGTCAAGACCATCGAAGGTTCGGCGAGCATCCTTGAGGCTGCTCTTCTGATGGAGACGTCAAGGATAGGATGTCTTGTGGTCACCCGTCGCAAGAGCCCGGTCGGCATCATCACAGAGGGCGACATCTCCAGGTCGGTCGCGAAGAGATTGGACGTCGAGAAGGTCCGACTGAGGTCAATAATGAGCCAGCCTCTGATAACGGCCAAGCGTGAGATGCGCGTGGAGGAGGCTGCGAAACTCATGGCCGATTCGAAGGTCAAGAAGCTGCCAGTTGTGGACTCTGGAAAGCTTGTCGGAATGGTCACTCAGACCGACATTGTTGGTGCGAGTTTCAGTCTGGTGACATCCCTCAAGGAGATGGTCCGGGCAAGATACAGCCCCCCGGACTTCGAGCCGTAAAGTGCCGGATATCACTCCTTCCAATCATAGGTCAGCTGTGTTCTCCGGACTAGGTCTAGGCAAGGGGTGCGGAGAGAAGCAGCGGCGCTGGTTCAGCGTTTAGAAACGCTGCAGATCGATTGAGGGCGAGCCGGAGGACAAGTCAAGACGCAACGTTGAGGCCGCCGAGAGTACGGTTTTGTGAAGCGCCGCCCATTAACTCAGCAGGATCCGATGACTTCGAAGAGAGCGCCTTAAATCGAGCTTCAGAAACACTCCCATTCGAACACCATGGAGATTAAGCAAGTGCAACTGAGTGTTCCGCCCGGATATCAGCTGGTCTTGGGCCAAAGCCACTTCATCAAGACCGTCGAGGACCTCTACGAAACTCTTGCGTCCTCGATGCCTGGGATCAAGTTCGGAGTTAGCTTCTGCGAGTCATCGGGGAATGCGCTGATTCGGTACGATGGCACAGATGAGGACGCGAAGAGGATAGCAATTGATTTCGCAACTCGGCTCTCCGCTGGCCACACATTCGTCGTGATACTGAAGGATTCCTACCCAATCAACATCCTCAGCAGAGTCAAGGCGGTGGAAGAGGTCGCGAACGTCTACTGTGCGACCGCCAACTCGGTGACAGTCATCTTGGCAGAGATTGAGGACGGCAGAGGGATTCTCGGAGTGGTCGACGGCGTGGCATCGAAAGGGGTCGAATCAGAGGCCGACAAGCTGGAAAGAAGCGAGTTCCTCAGGAGAATCGGCTACAAACGCTGACTGTCAACTAGCAGAAACTCAAGGCTCTCCGCCGTTTCCAAACGTGAGAATCGTGTGCTTGCTTTAAGAGTCTCAGACAAGCTCCGACATTCGTTGTCCTTCATCGATACGCCTGTGAGAAGCGTCATGACAAGGCAGGTGAGGACAGTGGAGGCCGACGAGCCGCTCTCCCAGTGTGTCAGGACGATGAGAGACGCAAGGATTGGTTGCGTTGTTGTGGTCGAGGACGGCAAGCCCGTTGGGATGTTCACGGAACGAGACCTGATCAGCAGGATTGCGGACGCCGGGGCGGTCTCACTTGCGCAGTCCGTGGGGACGGCCATGGCGCGGCCTCTCACCATCATCCTGCCCACCGCCACCGTCTGGGATGCGATATCTCTGATGGGCCGCCTTGGCATCAGGCGGCTGCCCGTGGTCGAAGAAGGGAAGCTCGTTGGAATACTCACAGAGAGGGACGTCTTCCGCCTGATCCTTTCCCAGCAGAGCCTCCTGCTAGAGGCGGTATCGGAGTCGATGCCCGCCGCCACCAGGGACCAGCTAAGAGGGATTGTGGGCCACTTCGGGCCAGAGAAGCTCCCCTAGGACGGCAGAAATTCGGGGGCCATCCGCGTCTGCCCCATTCCTCGGCAGCGTTCTCAAGATTGAGAAACGTGTGGTCTGCTTATTAACGCTCTCGGGGCCATTACGCCCATGTCAACTGATTCAAAGGAGTTCGATAAGTTGAAGCTCTCACGAAGGGGCTTCCTGGGAACTGCCGCCATTGGCGCGGCAGTGGTTGGCGGGACCGTCGTCGCAGGGTCGTCCCTTGCGCCAAAGGTCGCCGCAGCGACAGAGGCGCGCGCCGCGCTGTCCGAGAAGAAGGTTTCGTCAGCTTTGGGCGGCAAGCGGGCATCCCCGGTCCCTGTCCCAACGAACTGGTCGATGACGACGGACGTTGTCGTTGTGGGATACGGCGGGGCGGGGGCCGTGACCGCGATGACAGCCTATGACGCAGGAGCCAACGTGCTGATACTCGAGAAGACGCCAAGCTGGGCGACCCTGGGCGTCACCAACCCGCTGTATTCCGGCGGAGGCGGCAACACATGCATGAACGCAGGAAACGCCGTGTACGTGACGGACCCGATCAACGGGGCGAACTACATCTATCAGCAGGGCTGGGGCGCGACCCCGATGGCGACCTGCGAAGCACTGGCTTGGATGGAGACTCAGAACCCCTCCTGGTGCACTGCCAATAACGTCACCTACACGCTCAGCACAGCCACAGGGGAGTTCCCCACTCTGCCCGGGTCCGGTGGCTTCGGCGGCATGTCCGTGAAGAGCGGCGCCGCGTTCTTCCAGGAACTTGACGCGAACATCCAGAAGAGAGGCATACCTATCCTATTCTACACCACTGCCACGGACCTCATCCAAGACCCCATGACCGGGGAGATCCTTGGTGTGCAGGCACTTGCGAACAACAGCGAGGTCCTGAACATAAAGGCCAACAGAGCGGTAGTCCTAACCACTGGTAGCATCGAGTATGCTGAGGACCTGAAGGTCAACAGCTACCGCGTCTACCCTGCTCACTTCTACGGCTGGCCCTTCTGCACGGGCGACTCCGTCCGGATGGCCGGAAAGGTGGGCGCAGGAATGTGGCACATGGGAGCAATGTCCGCGCGCATGGTACCGTGGTTCCCACAGTATCCAATAGCATTCAGCACCACCTCGCCCTCACAGCACGGTTGGATATACGTCGACAAGCACGGAAATCGCTACGCAGACGAGACCCAGCTCTCCACATACTCTCACAACTGGTGGATCAAGCTCTCCGACTTCGACCTAACCGAACCAGGGTACACTCGCATCCCGAGACTTCATCATCTTCGACGAGACCTGCAGGAAGGCCGCCGCCATCACCAGCGGCTCGAACGGCAGCCTGCCGACCTACATAGACTCCAGGCCGAAGTGGAGCAGCGACAACAGCGCCGAGATAGCCCGAGGGTGGATCCAGCAGGGTGCGACCATCGCGGCACTGGCTGCGGTCGTCAACGGCACCACCTACGTCGGCAACACGCCCGGCGACGGCAACTTCAGCCCGGCCAACAACATCAAGGTGTCCATGGACCCAACCAACCTCACCAACACAGTCAACAACTACAACTCGTTCTGTGCGGCGAAGCTGGACTCGCAGTTCGGAAGGCCCGCTTCATCGCTGGTGCCCATCCAGACACCTCCGTTCTATGCGATGCCTCTCTGGCCAGGCGGACCCAGCGCCTTCGGCGGACCCATCCGCAACGAGAAGTGGCAGGTCTGCGACTACGACTACAACCCGATTCCGAGGCTGTACAGCGCTGGTGAGAACGGCTCCATCGACGGCATGCTGTCCCTGGGGGCCAACAACGCCCAGGTCATTGCAGGGGGCCGAATCGCTGGCACCAACGCAGCCAACGAGAATCCCCTCTCCTAGACTTTTAGGTAGCCTCGAAGAGACGCCTGGCCCGCAATGCTTGGGCTAAAGGAAAACGTGAGGGGCCAGGTGGTCCTCCCCGGGGACGGGGAGTACGATCAGCTGAGGAAGGTGTGGAACGGCATGATAGACCGGAGGCCTACTGCCATCCTCCGGGCTCTGTCTGCCACCGACGTGATTAACGGGATAAAGTTTGCAAAACGCCAGGGGCTCCCCGTGTCCGTCCGCGGAGGCGGACACAACGTGGCCGGGAACGCCGTCTGCGACGGAGGGCTCATGATGGACCTCTCCCTGATGAAGAGCGTTCGGGTCTACCCCAAGCGGATTAGGATCAGAGCCGAGCCGGGAGTAACTTGGGGTGAGTTCGACCACGAGACCCAGGCGTTCGGCCTCGCGACCACGGGGGGGCTTGTCTCGACGACTGGGATAGGCTGGCTTCACTCTCGGCGGCGGTATTGGCTGGCTAGTCCGGAAGCACGGCCTCGCCCTTGACAGCCTGATCTCAGCCGACGTCGTCACGGCGGACGGGGACTTGGTCATGGCGAGCACCAGCGAGAATCCCGACCTCTTCTGGGGGCTGCGGGGCGGAGGGGGGAACTTCGGCGTCGTCACCTCGCTCGAGTACCAGCTGCACCCAGTGGGGCCGACGGTGCTCGGTGGGATGCTGGTCCATCGTGCGGAAGATGCAGGACCGCTCTTGAGATTCCACAGGGAGTTCGTCAAAGAGGTCCCAGACGAGCTCACAACCCTCATCGTCTTTCTCACGGGACCCCCGGCTCCATTCCTGCCCAGCGAGGCCCACGGCAAGAAGCTCGTCGCTATAGCGGTCTGCTACGCCGGGGCGACGGAAGATGGGGAGAGAGTCATTGCTCCTCTGAGGAAGTTCGGGAACCCGGTTGCTGACCTGGTAGCTCCGATGCCCTACCTCGCCCTTCAATCGATGTTTGACGCATCCGCCCCCGCCGGGGTCATGAACTACTGGAAGTCCTCCTACATAGACGGGCTTTCGGATCCTGCCATCGAGGCGCTCCTTGCATGCGGCGAGAATGTGGCATCACCCATGTCTGCGATACACATTCATCAGCTTGGGGGAAGATCACGTCGGCAGTCGACCTTTCCACATCATTCAATCATCGCGACGCGCCATTCGTAGTGAACCTGGTGGGGACTTGGAAGGACCCGGCGGAGAACGAGAAGCACATCGCCTGGGCAAGGAAGTCCTTCGACAGCCTGGGGAAGTTTGCCATCGGCCGCTACGTCAACTTCATGGGAGAAGAGGGCGACGAGGGCATAAGGGCGGCCTATGGGGAAGAGAAGCTCAGGAGGCTGGTTGCGCTGAAGGACAAGTACGACCCCGAGAACATGTTCAGGTTCAATCAGAACGTCCGGCCCTCCAAGACTCGACACATGAAACTGCAGCGCCTGACTGCTCTCCGCTTGACCTGATACCGCAGCCGGCAGACCCGGTCGCGTGGAGCCTGGTAAGCCAAGCCTACACCAAATTAGAGTACAGCTCCGCCTGTGAAACCGAGGCTGACGATGCGGTTCCGTGCGGCAGGCCCCCTGGTGCACCATCTGCACGTCACTTGGCCTCATGTCCGCACAAATGAGACAGAGAATTTAAGAGAGGTGTCTAAGGTGCCTGGGAGTGACAGACTAGTTGACCACGCACGTGACAAGGTCCTGCGTAGCTTTCGCTCTTCTTGCTCTCGTCCTGCTCCTCGGAGGTGCTCTGCACAGTGCGGCCGCCGCGCCGACGCAGATAACCGCCTATGCGTCCCAGCTTCCTGTCAAGCTGGACGGGGTCGCCAACCCCAGCGAGTGGGCCGACACCCCGATGATTCTGATCTCCAGCTCCACTCCTAGCGCCAATGTGGGGATGGACTTTGGTGCCAAGCAGAACGGGACGGGTTGGCTGTTCCTGATGCAATGGAACATGTCCTCTACCTACTGCAAGGACTCCGCCTGCTTCGGCGGCATCGAGCTCGGCCTCCACGAGCAACACGCAGCCCATGGGTGCAGCGTCGGCCCCCACGCTGATGATTCTAGCCAGTCAGAGCTTTAAGAACAACGTGGACGAGTTCGCCTCTGTCGGCTTGTCCACACCGAAGACGGTCGAGTCGCTAAACTACAAGACGCAGACCACCTGCGCACTTGTCTTGAACGGCAACCAGTACACCGCGGAGTGCTACCGCCCGTTCGCGTTGACCAACGCTTCGCCCTACGATTTCCCAAGTCTGGCACCCGGATCCTCGCTGGAGATCGGGTTTGCGGTGGGCGAGTTCTCGACCCCGGGGCTTCACCTTGCGACCACCATGCTGCTTTACACTCTGACATTCAGCGGTAACACTTCCGGCTTGTACACAACCACAAGCTCCACCACGACGTCGAGCACGACCAGCTCCAGTGGTTCCACGGGCAGCTCCAGCGCGTCGACCACCACGTCAACTACCTCGACCACGCACACCACGTCGACCACCTCTACGCCTGCAGGACCGGCCCCCCCGAGCGTGACCGACTACTCGGTCGAGCTCGCCGTGTTGGTGGTGGGCTTCACAGTGTTTATTCTGGTGCTTATGATGAGGTACCCAAGGAGTTGATTTGATGGACATCATGGGAGTTCCCATCAACATCTGGCACTCGCTGGTCGTCGAGGAGCACACGGGAATCATAATGTTCATCATCGCCGCGCTGGTGGTAAGGGTCCTTGCTGACATCTTCCACTCCCGAGTCAAGGTGGTGGACACCAATCTCAATGGAATCCACCAGGCCGCCGATATAATCGCCTTCTACGGCTCCTTCGCCGCGGTGTTCTTCCTCATTCTCTCGGGAGCCACAGGCTACTTGATCCAGCCCTACGCTGTGATCACCGCCCAGGCGGACCTAATGAACAAGTCCCTTATGGCCCTCGCAGCCCTGTACTTCTGGGCAGCGTTCTTCTTCATGCGGTACTGGTTTGGACCGAAGGTCTGGGAGCGCAAGGGGCTCTACCTGGTGATGGTGCTCACGGCCATCGTAGGCCTGATGTTCACAGCATTCACCGCCTCGATTGGAGCCGAGATTACCCTCGGAGAGTCAGGGTTCCAACCCCTGTACAACTTCTTCAACTTCAGCTGGGCGACCTTCACATTCCAGCCTCTGGAGATAGGGATAACAGGAGCCGTAGTGTTGGTGGGGATTCTGCTCGTCTTGGTCATGAAGCGAGGCGCCGGGAAGAAACCCGCCGACACAAAGTGACACTGTCGCCCGCCTAGACCGCGCGATCTGCATGAAGCGGGCCCGTCCCATCCGTATCTTGGGCGTTGCGCTTACACATTTCCGGACGCGGGCGAGATCTGTCACTTTTCGAAGGGCGCGATAAGCTTCCTGATCTCAGCGCGGATTTCCTCTTTCCTCTTCGAGTCTCCATCGTACCGTACCCGCAGCTTGTGTGAGAAGTAGTTGAACTCCGCGTTGCTTACACCCCTCACCTTCAGTATCCGTTTCCTGGTTGCCTCGAAGTCTTCGGCACCGCCCAGGGTGACTATGAGCGTGTCCTCGGAGGCAGTTGACATTCGCCCTCGATTGGAGCTGTCCCTGGCGGTTCTATATCTTCCATAGGTACCGATTGCGATGGATTGCGTTCCGCGGAGAGGGAATCTCCCGACTTCTGGGGGTCAGTAGCTGACTACAGCCTTATCGTTATTGCATCAGGGAACCTCAGGACCTTGAACTCCGTTCCCAGTGGCTTCAGCAGGGACTCGACGTAGTTCGCGAGGAAGACACTGCCGTGCGACCCCAGGTCGTGCGTCAGGGTGATGGTGGAGGACCCGCTGCCGACCGACTCGCTGAAGTCAAAGAGATTCGCGTGCGCCCCCATCGTTCTTAGGTAATCAATCGCATTTCCGAGGGTGTACTCCCCTTTCTGTGCCAGAATGAAGCTCACTGGCACACTGGACCCCGCACCCTTGGCCGCCTCGACTATCGCATCGTCAGTCGAGGCGTTCAGTATCCGCTTGAACGTAGGAGCGGAGAGCTTGATCATGTGAAACTTCGAAAGGTACCTATCGTACTCCGCATAGGTCACAAACAGCTGGTTCGCCAGCGTGTTAATACTGACATTGTGCCTCTTTGCGTCCTCCTGGAGAGCCTTGAAAGCGTTCTCGCTAATCCGGAAAGAGATGGTAACTGTCTTCTCCTTCATGCTGTAAACGCTCGTAAAAGCGGCGACAATCGTGCCGATATAATCCTTTCACCGCCACGCACGCTCGGGGACGCTGAAAATCGCGATTGTACCCAGATGTGCAGCCGTGGATTGCAATTCGCCGCAAATGTCACCAAATCGTTGCAGCCAATACGGCCCTATCAAATAGGTTTGCCCTTCTCTCCAGTGACGGCGGAAGATGGCGACCACAGCGAGGTTCCAACAGAGGGGAAACGACAAGGCGGGGGTCATGATAGTCTTGAACGGGGCGCTGGCCCGATGTGTAGTAGAAGCTCTTTCGGACGAATTCTCCCGAAGGATAGTCTCTTCAACGGTTGACGACGGTAAGACTGTGCAGGGAGATCAGCCTCGAACAGGCGGTCCCCCTGAGTACGTGTTACAGGAGGGCAAGCGAGCTGGCAAGCGAAGGACTCCTCATGGTCGAGCGCATAGTGGTCACGGGCGAGGGGAAGAGGTATGCGGTCTACAGGAGCTCGTTCAGGGGCGTCGAGATAATCTCGAATCTTGAGGTTATCTCCGCAACCGCCGAGCTGAACCCAGTCGTCGCCGAGAAGTTCAACCGCATGTGGCAGAATGGTGGTCGCCCCGTCGACGAACACGACCGGTCTTCCTGGACCCACTAGCAAAGGCTACTATCACGGGAGTGTCATGGCTGATTGGGATTCCACGGCCAATGAGGCTAAACACCGGGCTGCAGCCTCCTCGCGAATCCGCAAGATTGATAGTCCAGGGGACGGGAAAGGCCCCGCGATGGCGATGAAGCCGGCCGGAATGACGCACGAAACGATTGAGGTGACACCCCAGTGGGCTACGTAGCTGCCCCTTCGACCTGCGCCGAGTGTCACCGGACGGAAATCCTCAACCTTCACTGCAGGAATTGCAGACTCCATTTCTGCGACGAGTGCGCCAAGCAGCTGGGGTCGCGTTGCCCCGTCTGCAAGGGAAGGCTCGAGGGACGCGGGTTCGACCTATACTAGGTCGGAACCCCAAGTTTTTCTATGCCGAACTGGCAATCCTGATGCGATAGAATGTCAGCGAAATCCAAAGCACGAAAGGCAGTCAAGAAGACCGAGGTGGACCTCTCAAAGCTTGGGCACGACATCGCCAAGGGTGGGAAGGCTGTCGAGAACGAGCTCAAGAAGGGCGGCAGCGACCTGAAGAAGGACGCAAAGAGAATTAGGAAGAAGATCTAGTCACACCGGACTCAAACCTGTCCCTTGGGGCCGCCTGCTGTACCCTGAACGCCGGGGGCTGCGGAGGCAAGGCGCGTAGCATGTATCCGGAAACTACGCGGGGCTCACAATGTTTACCTCGTTGGGATGCTGGCTGGAGGTGGTGATGGCGACCAGATAAGTGGTTCCGCGTGTCCAGCTGAAAGGAATCATGATCTCGGCTACGTGAGAAGGCGGGAAGTCCTCGGTGCCTACCGTCCCGGATCCGCCCGATCCCGCGGGCAGGGTAGTTCCGTTGACGATATAGCCGTAGAGCCCGAAAGTCATGCTGCCGCTCTGTATCTCGCTGGACGCCTGGGACCCGTTCGGCTCGAGCAGGCCATAGACAAGCCAGAGGGAACCGTTGTAGATTGCCACCGATTCCAGCCCGTCCTCGATTGTCCCCTGGTTGGTCACTGTGACCGTAATGCCCGTGGAATTGGGAAACTCGATGTTCGTTATCGACATGCCATAGACGGCGGGGTTCGCTGTGACGCGTGAGTACACTTCGACCCCGGTCCCGATGTACACGAGCGAAACCAGAAGACCTATGGTGAAGATAGTGGCTGCGACCCGCGGGTTACGTTTCTTGACCGCTCGGTAGCCGATGACCCCGCCCACGATGGCGAGGAGCGGCAAGAGGTAGTACTTCGCTCCTATCGCAAAGTCCCTAGCGTATGTCTGTTCAAGGGGTTGGGTCTGTAGAAGGGCTTGGACCTCGGGTTGGCCTGATTCGAGAGCTCGCTGAGGCGCAGGATAAGTCTCTCCGATTTCGTGACCACACTTCGGGCAGAATCTGGGGTCTGGGTCCAGAATCTCCTGCCCGCAACGCGGACAATTCATGCCCTCAGCTCAGTCCACCTGGTAATAAGGCCACATCTAGGCCAAGCACGAGAGCGATTTGCCAAGCAGGAATGACTCTTGGGCGAGACGCCTATCTCGTTCTCTCACCAAGGAGTATGGGCGGAGCCGGACCAAGCGTCAAGGAACGAGACGCCGACCGGACAGGCATTGTCCTTCGTGTCCTCGACACCGACCGAGTGGCTATGTCTCGTCAAGGTGTCTCCACCCGAGAACAATGAGGACCACCTTGACGAAAGAAAAGACGATGTGAACGTATACGAATGCGCCTGCCAAGGCCAGGATTACGAGGTAACTGCCTACGACGAAACCTCCCGTGATGCTGGTGGCGATCGCTAAGATTCCCGCAATACGAGACCGCCGAAGCAGCATGATTCCCGCAAATATGTCGACCAGGCCGACTACGAACGCGAGAAGTCCGACGCCAAACGCCTGTGAAGGGGGAAAAGTGAGGACGTTCGCAAAATAGGTGAAAAATGGCTGGAGGGCGGGCGTCAGAGAGTAGGAGCCCTGGGCTTGGGGCCCCAGCAAACCTAAGATGATTAGGAGGAACCCTACGACTGCCCCCGCCGTCCCGTTCAGGAACGCGAGAATCGCGGCGAGGTTGATGGCGTTTCTCCTGAAATTCATCCTAGCAGTGCGCTGATACTTCTTCTGCAACAAATCAGCGTCTGCCGGGCAGAAGTCTCTCCCCTTGTAACTCCGATGACAGAGTCTGCAAACACCTCGTTTGCAGACAACGCAGACCGCGACGGACCTGCGTTCAGGATGGATGTAGCAGTAAGTCTGAGCTGTCCACGCGGGCTGCTGGGCCGCGTCTTGAGCGTCGCTAGTCGGGGGCATCTAGTTCCTTCGATTTCAGCTCGTTCAGGAGTGTCTGGAAGGAGTCTAGGCAGGCCCTGTAGACTACGACTTCCTCCTCCCGCGCAGTGGGGCAAGGTTGATCGTGATTGTAGCACTGGCCGTCGCGGGCCTTCCGCCTGAGAAACTCGGCGCTGCGCGCCATGAGGAGGAGCGCGGCCGCCCACTCATCATACTCTATTCCGCCTGCCCGGTATATTATGTCACACGACTCTATCGAGACCGGCTGCATCCTCTTCTTGGCCATCGCTTGGCCAGCTGCGACCGTCAGCTCCTCCAAACTGGCCGAGGTTGACGCTCTCTCCGGACACCGAACGACTCAGCGACGCGTCCACCTCCTTCGCAAAAGCCGACACGTCTTCCGGAACGATTTGCATTACCTTATTCTGCATTACTGCGAATCACGGTGAATTCGCCACTATTATGCTTAGTGGCGGGTGACCCGCCAATCGTAACTTCTCTGGGTGTTTCTTCTGTCTCTGAGCCGCATGACAATTCGCCGGGACCCTTCTTCAGAATCTGACAGCCGGCCGAATTTGGCACTAGCACATTCATAAGCCTGAGCTGGGGGTGCCCGGTCGCAAGGATAATGAAACTCGAAGAGCTCATGGAACAATCAATATCTGGATTCGTTACGGATGTCAGAGCCTTCTCTTCCACCGACCGCGTTTCAGAGGTGATAGGTTTCATGCGTGAGAATCAATCATATGAAGTGGTGGTCGAGGACGGCGACCACACTTCGGTCGTGACGATTCGCGACATGCTGGATCTCTCGAACCTCGATACCCGCCTCTCCAAGCTGATGCACCAGGTCCCTCGCCTAAGCCTGCAGAACACCGTCCGTGAGGCTGCGTCGCTCATGTTCGAGTACAGGACAAGGTCGATGCCAGTGTATCAGGGGACCAGGCTGGTCGGCCAGGTCACCTCGCCAGCAATCGTGGGAAGAATGATGGAGTCGGATGTCCCAGTGAAGCTCTCCTCGATAATGGGCAAGGAACCCCCTACGATCGAGTCGAGCGCGACCGTGGCCTCGGCGAGGGAGCTGATGAGGAGGAAGAAGGTCGACCAGGTCCCCATCGTAGATCGCGGCCGTCTGAAGGGTGTGATCACTTCAGATTCCATAGTTTTCAACCTGACACCGAGGGCAGACCATGACATCAAGGGAAGCCGGCATGAAGGCAGGCTTGACGAGCCACTGAGTCAATACGGCACCGGCAGCCTGGTCACGAACGAGATCACCGACTCCCTGCTTGACGTCTATCTGAACATGCACAAAGAAGGTTCGAACTACTCCGTGGTGCTGAACACGGGCGAAGTCCAGGGCATGGTGACGTATCGCGATTTCATGAAAGTGTTGGCGAGGA
This sequence comes from uncultured Nitrososphaerota archaeon, assembly GCA_963806765.1. Classification (GTDB taxonomy): domain Archaea; phylum Thermoproteota; class Nitrososphaeria; order Nitrososphaerales; family Gagatemarchaeaceae; genus Gagatemarchaeum. The sequence goes on from CAWDYS010000003.1 coordinate 171,953, forward strand.
GGAGCGCCGCCCCCCAGCTCCCCATGTACATTGTCGGACTGCCGGATGACCCCTTCAGCGCTGCGGCCGTGAGACAGAAGTTCACAGAAGTCTATCCAGCTCCTCAGGAAGGGCTTCCCTGAGATATCCGAGGCGAGAGCGATAATCAAGACGGGAGAGACTAGGTCTTCAAAGAGAAAGTGCCAGGTCGACGTACTTATCCTGTCGCCGAAGGAGAGATACTCCTACAGTGTCTTCTCCTATGAAGTCGCCGATGCCTTCGACCAAGTCAACACGTGGGCGAAGAGGGTGTTCTCCCAGCGCAAGGTCGAACGGCGAAAGCCAACTTCCAGGCGGAGCGCAGAGGGACCAGAGCTCCCGAGAGACTGACACAATCTCCAGCGCGTCGCGAGCGGCGCTTCTATGTCTCGGCTAGGAATGGTTAGATATACAAGGGCCTTTGTCGGGGAGAGCAGCCTTGTCGAATACTCAGATTCGAAGACCGCCCAAGGGCTGGAGGCGCAACATGGCAGTCTCCGCACTGCTGCTGCTTCTTCTCGATGCGATCATAGTTTCGCCATCGCCCTCCTCGACGCGAATAGTCATCGCAGTTGCAATTGCGGCGGCAGTTTTGATTGCAATTGCAGCGATTTGGCACCGAAACACTCGTCTTGAGGCTTCCGCGATAATATCTGTTTAGTGAGGTTCAGTAGCAACTGGAATATTAAATACCTATATACGAGATTATAACATACGTTAAGGCGATGGCTGACAGTACCAAGCCAATAAACAAGGAGGCCGACCGCAGGACCTTCCTTAAGATCGGCGCCGGCGTTGTAGCTGGTGCCGCAATCGCGACTGTTGTAGAAGTACCATACTACAGCAGTCTCATCGGTGGAAACAACAGCAGCAGCTCCTCGACCGTCTCTTCGTTGCAAGGACAGGTCTCCTCGCTGAACAACCAGCTGACCTCGACTCAGGCACAGCTGAACAGCGCCACCTCACAGTGAACAGCGCCAACTCACTGAACAGCGCCAACTCACAGCTGAGTGGAGTGAGCACCCAGCTCTCGTCGACCCAGCAGGCCCTGACGAGTGCCAACGGACAGATAACCTCGCTCACTTCCCAGGTCTCGTCCCTTAACTCGGCCGTGACCAGCGCCAACTCGCAGGTCAGCACGCTGACTGGCCAGGTGAACACCCTGCAGAGCAACCTCGACTCTGACGCCGTCTTCCTCGTCCTGAACACCAACGAGCAGACCGAGCTGAAGGCGATAGTCTCATCGATCATCCCGACGGACAGCACCGGGCCCGGAGCGACGGAGGCCGGATGCGCCTACTTCATCGATCGCCAGCTCAAGGGCTTGTACGGGAACGACGGGAACTGCTACGTCGGCGGCCCATACATTCAGGCAAACACCCAGACGCCCGTAACTTACGGCGGGGTCACATACAACGGCGCCACAGTCACTTACAATGTCGCCGGAACGACCTACACCGTGAAGTACCCTCCGACCGGAAACGTACGTGTCGGCGCGGGAACGAGATATCAGTACCCCTGGAACAAGAGAGAGTTCTGGAGGCTTGCACTGGCAGGGATCCAGACGTACGCCAACGCGTCCTACGGCGGAAACTTCGAGACCCTCTCCGCGGCGAACCAGACCGCGGTGCTGACCGACATGTGGAACAACAAGCCCACGGCCGCGCAGTTCAGCGGGATACTCCCGTCTGACTTCGCCTACGAGCTCTTCTTCCTGACCTGGGCAGGATTCGGGATGGACCCGGTCTACGGAGGAAACAGGGGCATGGTCGGATGGACCTACACTGGGTTCAACGGCGTGAACCAAGGCAACTTCTACAACGAAGGGATGACCACGAAGCAGATAATGGTCAACACCTCGCCGATCACCCTGAAGCCCGCGAGCCTGGGACAGTACCAGAAGGGGTCCCCCTAGGAGCTGATGGAGATGTCAACCGTAATTCAGGAACAGCCAGCTGACGTAGTCCTGATGGGACTCGGAGTGATGAGCGGCACCATAGCCGCCGAGCTCTCATTGGCGGGCTACAAAGTGACGGGAGTCACCAGGGGACCATACTGGAACTATGCAGTGGACTTCGCGTCGAACAAGTACGATGAATGGGGAATCGGATTTGAAAGAAAGTTCGACTTCCCGGCGTCGCTCCAGACCACGACGATCAGGAACAACGTCAACCAGTTCGCACTCCCTGCAAGAAGGCCAACCTTCCCAATCCAGTATCACTCGCTCGGGTTCGGTGTCGGCGGCGTAGCCCAGCACTACGGCGGGAACATGGGCAGAGCGGGACCGTGGGGCTTCACGATGGCCTCATCCACAGCGAGCAGGTACGGGGCAAACTTCCTTTCTTCCATCAACCCCAACGACGATACCCAGGACTGGCCGTTCACCTACGCCCAGTACGAGCCCTACTACGTGGCATGGGAACAGGCGTTCGGCATCGCCGGAAACGGCAATGGCAACGTCAACGGCAAACCAATGCCCATGAGCAAGAACTACCCGATGCCCGGCCACCCGCTGACGCCACTCGGCTCAGCATTCCAGGCGGCGACCGAGGCGCTCGGATACAACCCCTTCCCGCACGTCAGCTCGCTCGCCTCTGCACCCTATGTGAACACCTACGGCGTGCACGTCAACGAGTGCGTCTATGACGGATGGTGCGGATCGAGCTGCAACTACCCGTGCGAGACTGGAGCCAAGGCCAACTCAGCCTTCAGGAGCATCCCGGCGGCGATCAACACAGGGAACTTCAAGATGGTCCTGAACAGCGAAATCTTCAGGATGGACACCAAGGCCGACGGCACCATCGCGGACATCCGGTACTATGACTCCCAGGGCAACATCCACGTCCAGCCCGGAACCGTCTTCTTCAACGGCCTGTGGGGCTACAACCAGACGAGGTCGATGCTGATCTCCGGAGTGGGCGTCCCGTACAACCCGACCAACGTGACGGGAACGGTCGGCAGGGGGCTCACCTACGGCTACGGCACATATAGCTCGACGGGCGGCCCGAGCGGAAGCGTTCCGGGAATGGGCCTGAACTCGTTCTCGGCGGGCAACGCCGCGGGAGGAGACACGGTCATCTACGACTTCATGGACGACAACTTCGACCACACCGGGCTGAACTTCATCGGGGGGGCCCAGCAGAGCGCGGGCGGCTACTCAGGTGGAGGGCCCGGCAACCTCACCCAGGCGGGCGGTGTTAGACTCGGCCAGTCAGGGGAGCGCATACAAGCTCACCCAGAAGAACAAGTATCAGGCGCCGAGCCTCGGGCGCGCGTCAGGTCTCGGGGGAGTCGCACCCGACCTTCCCAACACCACGAGCTACTGGGACCTAGACCCTCACTATGTCGATGCATGGGGAGACCCGTGCGCGAGGATCACCCACGACTGGACGCCCAACGGCTACAACGGAGCTTCCTACTTCGCGACCGCAGGCAACCCGGTCAACAATGCGCTAGTTGCAATCCTCAACAAGTTGGGGGCCACCGGAGTCTCCACAGGAGGAACTGTTGTCCCGCCCTTCTCGGCCCACACCGACTGGTGGGGCCACCACTGGAGGGGCGGCAATAGGGTAGGTTCCGCCGCAGCCACGTCAACCTTCAACGGTTGGCAGCAGGCATGGGCCGCGCCGAACCTCTTCGCCGCGGGAGAAGTCAACAACACCACCGGAGACACAGTCCCATCTGGGACCCACATCGCCGGTCCCCAGGTCCAGATCGCATCCGAGGGCATGCAGAAGTACCTGAAGTCCCCCGGACTCCTTACCGGCAGCATCTGAGCGCTGCCCATGAAGGTGCCTGAACGAGGCACCTTCCCTACGTTTTCTTATTTTCTCAATGACTAGGTCACCTCCTGTGAATTCGGTCCAAACGCTTTTCTACCCTTAGCCACACGCCGTCTTTTCATGGCAGCGTCGAGCAAACCAATTCTCTTGACCGCGAACTATGTCAGTGGATACAAAGTGGACAAGGTCCTCGGATTGGTGTATGGAATCACGGTCAGGTCGCGGGGGATAGGCGGGAACATCATGGCCGGACTGCGGACCCTCAAGGGGGGCGAGATAAACGAGTACACCGAGATGGCGCACCAGGCGAGGCAGCAGGCACTCGACAGGTTGTCTGATCAGGCGAGCAGAATAGGCGCGAACGCAGTCATAAGCGTGATGTTCGACTCGACCGAGATAGGCAGCACCATGGATGAGATAATCGCCTTCGGGACAGCCGTCGTCGTCACCCCCGTAGCCGAGGGACAGCAGTTCGTGAAACTCGAGCTGAGCGTGACCACTAGCCCAAGGAAAGTCAACTTCAGCGGCGCAGGTGCACGCGGTCGTCCGCCGTTATCACCATGGTTATATAACTAAGGATTGATGGGCGTGCAATACTTTCTGGGTAATGTAAGTGACAGAGTCTCAATCATCAAGAATCCAGGCTAGCGCCGATGGCGCAGCGCCAGCGCACGCCGGGTCGGGCACCTCGCTCTCGCCTACGCAGACCATCCCGAGAAGGAACTTCATCCTGATAATCGCCGGGCTCATGACGGGCCTCCTGCTGGGCGCGATGGACCAGACCATCGTGGCCACGGCCGGCCCCACGATAATCTCCGACCTCGGAGGACTCAACCTCTACGCGTGGGTCTTCAGCGCGTACATCCTCACGCAGACCGTCGCCATGCCCATCTTCGGCAAGCTCTCGGACCTCTACGGAAGGAGGCGTTTCTTCGTCCTCGGGTTGGTCATATTCATGGCCGGTTCGATTGCCTCCGGGGCCGCCCAGAACATCGACGAGCTGATCATCTCGAGGGCGGTGCAGGGGCTGGGTGGCGGAGCGTTCTTCCCCATCGCCCTGAGCATCGCCGGTGTGACGTTCCCGCCGGAGCAGAGGGGCAGGATCACCGGGATCTTCTCGAGCGTCTTCGGCATAGCCTCGGTCCTCGGGCCATCGGTCGGTACCTACATCGTGGACATAGTCAACTGGCGATGGGTGTTCTACATCAACCTCCCTCTCGGCGTCGCCTCGATAATCCTCCTCTTCGCGGGCCTCACCGAGTCGAAGAGCCAGATCAAGCCCAAGCTGGACTGGTTCGGAATCCCTGCTCTGGCAGGGTGGATAGCGCTGCTCGACGTGGGGTTCCTCAACGGCGGCTCGACCTATCCGTGGTTCTCTTGGGAGGAGTTCGTCTTGTTCGGCGGCGCGGCGGTGCTCTTCGCTGCGTTCATTCTGATCGAGAGAAAGACCTCGGAGCCGGTGCTGCCCCTCAGTCTCTTCAGGTTCAGAAACATCGCCTCGGCTTCCGGTGTCTCCTTCCTCAGGGGGCTGATGCTGCTCGCCGTCGTCTCTTACATCCCGCTATTCGTCCAGGCAGGCCTCGGACTCTCTATCAACACCTCGAGTGAGATCCTCGACGCGTTCCTCCTCCCAATGATCGTCGGGAGCGTCCTCGGTGGGACACTCGTGACCAGGCTCAGCTACAGAATGCTGACCGTCGCGGGACTCGTCCTAGCGACGATCGGGGCCTACACGCTCACCATGTTCGACGCGAGCGTGGGGACTGCCCAGATCATGGAGTCCGTGGCCCTCACGGGATTCGGCGTAGGGATGACCTTCTCGGCCACCTTCCTAGCGATTCAGAACTCCGCGCCGCGGAAGCAGATAGGGGTGGCCTCCTCGCTGCCCCAGTTCATGGGGAACCTCGGCGGGACGATAGGCCTTGCCATCCTCGGCACAATCCAGGTCAACACCTTCGCCTCCAAAGTCGCGGGGGTTCTCGCCGCGGTCCCGCCTCAGTACCAGCAGCTCGCCAAGCAGTACCTGGGCAACGCGAACCAGGCAGGCCAGATACTCTCGTCGCCGCAGGCGCTGCAACAGCTACTCGCCAGTTACCCGGCGCTCAAGCCTCTCATACCTCAGCCTCAGGGTCGCCTTCGTGGGCTCGGTCAGCCCGCTCTTCAGCGCAGGATTGATAATCGGCGTCATCTCCATCCTGGCGGGCCTCATGTTCCAGGGGTCGATGAAGCAGCAAGCTTCTCGCCCGCAGGGCGGCATCCGATGGGGCCAAGAAGACCTTCGAGGACACTCCTCCCGCGGCCCCGATGTAGGAGCGCGCGTCGCGTCCAAACCTGCACCCTTACTCGCGTCAGGCGAAAGGGAGAAATCCTCACTTGCGGCGAGCTCTCGGATGCAATACAAGTGGGTTGCGCTATCCAACACCACTATCGGCACTCTGATGTCGTCCCTCGACACTAACATAGTCCTGATAGCTCTCCCGACGATAGGAAGGGAGCTTCCCAACACCACCCTCTTCGATCTGGTGTGGACACTCCTCGGATACCAGCTCATCACGGCGTCTGTGCTCGTGAACTTCGGCAGGCTATCTGACATGTTCGGGAGGGTCCGGCTTTACACCATAGGCTTCGCCGTGTTCACAGTCGGCTCCGCTCTCTGCAGCCTATCGCAGTCCGGGCTGGAGCTGGTCCTCTTCAGGATGGTCCAGGCGCTCGGGTCTGCTTTTCTCTTCTCAAACAGCGCCGCGATTCTCACTGATGCGTTCCCGGTGAACGAGCGAGGCAAGGCTCTCGGGATCAACCAGACCTCCATCGTGGTGGGGTCTGTGATCGGTCTCGTCGTGGGGGGTATCCTCGCCTCGACGATCGGCTGGCAGTCCATCTTCTGGGTGAACATCCCAATAGGTGTCTTCGCGACAGCGTGGTCCCACTACAAGCTGCACGAGATCAGCCACCCTCCCCAGGGGCAGAAGATCGACGTGATTGGGAACGTCACCTTCGCAGGCGGACTCGCTTCGATCCTGGCCGGCATTACGTTGTACATCATCGCAGGTCTCGACGCGCTCACCACCTATGCCCTGATTGCTCTGGGATGCGTGCTCGTGGTCGCGTTCTTCGTGGCAGAGAGCAGGGTGGAGACCCCCATGCTCGCACTCTCCCTCTTCCGCATCAGGGAGTTCGCCGCGGGCAATCTGGCAATCGTGCTGAACGCACTGGCGAGGGGTGCGGTCAACCTGGTCCTGGTCTTCTACCTGCAGGGCCCCTCGATGAAGCTCGATGCCTTCACCGCGGGGGTCTTCCTTATCCCCACCTCGGCTTCGCTCGCCTTCTTCGGCCCGATTAGCGGCTGGCTCTCGGACAGATACGGGGCGCGGTTCCTCTCGACGCTCGGGCTGCTGGTCTCGTCGGTGGGCTTCCTGTTACTTACCACGATTGGCCCGAAGATAACATTCCCGGGCCTCGCCATCCCGCTGATCTTCGTTGGGAGCGGGATGGGCCTATTCGCCTCGCCGAACAGGGCCTCGATAATGAACTCGGTGCCGCCCGAGGACAGGGGGATTGCATCTGGAATCAGCGTCACGTTCGTCAACCTCGGGTCCACACTGAGCTTAGCCGTGGCGTTTCTGGTGATGGCCACGGTCACGCCAACCAAGAACTTGGTCTCGATATTCCTCGGCCTCGGCGGCTCTGGCACCCCGGGCTCGATAGCTCACTTCATAAGTTCGATTCACCTGGTCTTTCTCGTCTCCACGGTCTTCCTGCCTAGTGGCAATCGTGCCATCCATAATGAGGGGGCCGCGGAAGCCTAGCCCACCAGTGGCCATCGAGGACGTCTGATGCAGGAGTCGCCCTTAAGTAAAAGGGGCTCCCACCACAGCGCATGGGTTCAAACCAAGAGCCTGAACCGCAGCGGAGCCTGAAGCGAATCACGTGGCAGTACGAGAACTGCCTCGCGTGCGTCTGGTTCAGGCCGAACGACCCGCTCAACGCGGACCTATTCGAGAGAGGAATGTGCGTACACTCGAATCTGAAGGAGTTCTCTCTTCTCGTCTCCGGACGCGACTGGTGCAACCTCTTCACCGAAATCAGGCAGGCGCAGATCGACAGGACTCAGGAGAAGGCCTCGAGGTCCTGACAGCGCCCGCGCTCCGGCCCGCGGGAGATCCGGGCCTACCGCTCGAGGGCGTGCTTTATGGCAGCAGCCGTGGCTTCCATCTCCTCCCCTTCGAGCCTCATCCTGTCCATCGGCCTGCCCTTCTGTTCCATCATGACGGGTATCACGTGGACGTGCACGTGTGTCACGGCCTGGTTGGCCGCCTCACCGTTGTTTTGGACGAGCCTGAATCCGTCTGCCCCGGTTGCCTCTACGACGGCTCGCGATACCTTCGATGCTGCGAGGAAGAGGCCCCCTATCTCAGACTCTCTCATGTCCCAGATGGTCTCCCCGTGCTCCTTGGGGCAGACCAGGGTGTGCCCCCGGGAGAACGGGTTGATGTCGAGGAAGGCGACGTAGCGGGCGTCCTCATAGACCTTGTGCGACCGCAGCTCTCCCCTCGCGATCCTGCAGAAGACGCACCTGTCCGGACTTACGCTCGCGGAGTTCACCAGGCGTTTCCGCTCTCCTTTCAATCTTAACTCAATCGACCTTCAAGGAGTTCTAAACTTTTCCGTCCTGACGGCTAGGTGCGGGTTGGGAGCCTGTCCGAGTCCCATACAATCCGACGGCGATCGGTCCGGCGCCGGCCCTGCAACGACTATGATTTCGCCAAGCACAGAGGCATGGAAATGTCGGAGAAGAGCGGGGTCGAGCGCGTCAAGAGTTTCCTCGCTCTGAAGGGTCTTGACTGTCGAATTCAGGAACTCGACAAGAGCACGAAGAGCTCGGCGCTTGCGGCTTTGGCGCGCGGAGGCACGGTGGCCGAGATTGCCAAGTCGGTGATCTTCTGCGGTGAGATGACGGCCGTCTTGGTGATATTCGGGGACATGAGGGTGGACCCCGGAAGACTGAACGCGCTGACGGGCAGGGAGCTGAGGATGGCGTCGCCCGACGACGTGAGGGCGAGGACTGGGTACGTAATCGGAGGGGTGCCCCCTTTCCCCCACAACCCGGACGTCACTGTCCTGCCGGACACGTCCCTGACCAGGTTTCCCTTTGTCTGGACGGCCTCGGGCGCCCAGAACGCCGTGATGAGAATCTCGACCGATTCTCTTATCGCGACGATCGCTCGCCCACCATCCGGCCTTGCCCAACGTTGAGGCCTAGCGCCACCTGGAGTAGGCCGGGTGCCCCTCTTTCACTGCGACGAACGTGCCCCTGAAAGTGGCTCTCACCTTCCCTTCGGCCTCTAGGGTGGACTCGACCACGGCCGTGTGGCCCGTGAGATCCACGACCTTGGCCCTGAGATGAAGAGTCCCGCCCATGGGGATAGGTCGTAGCATCTTGATAGCGAACTCTGCGGTGACCGTCGGCGGAGGAGTCTGTGTCTTGTCCCTCACCATCATCGCGTGTACGGCGGCCCAGTTGCTGTGGCAGTCCAGGAGGGCCCCGGTTATCCCCCCGTTGAGGATTCCCTCGAATGCGTGGTGGTGCGGCTGCGGTTTCCAGTCGCAGACGACCTCGCCCCCCTCGACCCTACTCTTGATTCTCAGACCAAGTTCGTTTGCCGGACCGCAGCCGAAGCAAACGCCGTTCGGCGCGTATCGGTCCTGAAGGCTTGGCTCTTGCATGTGCCGAAGTCGAGCCCCACGCGTATAAATCGATTGGTCGGTCCCCGGCGAGTCTACGCTGAGACCTTGACCGTACCCGTCCAGGTTGCTACCTGGTCCAGGCTGTCGGTGATCGTCACCTTGTAGTCGCAACCTATGCCCGCAGGCTGACCCGTCGGCCCGAACGAGATGAAGTTCTGGTGTCTCTGGCCGTCGAAGCTAATCTGTATGTGGGTGTAGGTGAGGATCTCGCCGGTGTTGTTAGCGGCAGGGTCGATGCAGGTACGGCCAGCGGTGATGGACGAGATCGTGGTGGAAGACACCAACGAGTAGTAGAGGGAAATGGTGCTGGCATTCGTCTTCTCGAGGTTGACCGCTCCCTTCTGAAGCGTCACCCCTGCCGAAGGCGCGCCCCAGTAGACCGTGCCTGTCTGCGGAGTAGTTATGCCGATTCCGAGGCCAGCATAGTTCCCAAGCAACAGAACCAACACGGCGAGGGCGAGGAACTGCCCACCGACTATAGCTGCCTCTCCCTTCTCCAAAATCTGAAACCTGCTTTGACGCACCGACGGTGTGTGCTGATAAGTTTAGCGCTACGGCAGTTTTGTGAGTGCATCATCGAGCTCTGCGACCAGTCTCTCGTTCATCTCCGGCGTGCTGACCGTCGTTCTGAGGCAGCGCTCCACGCCTTTCGTCCCGCTGAAGTTCCGGAGGACCAGCCCCCTGGCCATCAGCCTCCCGTGCAGGGCGTCGGCGTCCTTCTTCGTGACCCTGAAGAGCACAAAGTTGGCTTGGCTCGGGTACGGCTCGATTCCCTGGACCTCCCCCAGTCGTCTCAGAAGCCTCTCCCGTTCTCTCACGGTCGATCTCACGTTCCTCCTCATCTCGGGCTGGTGCGCAAGCGCCGCCTGACCCAGGAACAGGGAGATCACCGAAAGACTGTTCGGCGGCCTGACGAGGTTGAGGGTGTGTGCCGTCTCGGCCTTCGCCACGAGGTACCCGACTCTCACCCCGGCCATCGAGAACGCCTTGGACAACGTCCTGCATACTATCACGTTGTCGAACCGGTCGGTGAGCTCCATCGAGCTCAGACCGCAGAACTCGAAGTACGCCTCGTCAATGACGATGGCCGCGCCCGACTCCTTGGCCAGCCTCTCCACGTCCTTCACTGGAGTACAGTCTCCTGTGGGGTTGTTGGGGCTACACAGGAAGATCACTTTGGTCTTCTTGCCCACCGCGGCGAGAGTCCTCTCCACATCAACGCTGAAGTCTCTCCTTCGAGGCACGCTGACGACCTTCGCTCCCATTATGCTGGATGCAATCCTGAACATGGAGTAGGTCGGCGCGGGCACTATGACCTCGTCCCCGGGGTCGAGAAAGACCTTCGTTATGATATCGAGCCCCTCGTCGGCCCCGTTGGTGACGACGAACCTCTCCACCCCCTTGCCCGTGTACTTCGAGAGACCGTTCCGGAGCGCGATGTAGGATGTGTCGGGGTACTGGTTGACGTCGATCTTGCCGAGGGCGCGCCCAGACTCCCTGAGCGCGGACTCAGGCCTAAATGGCGAGGTGTTCGTGTCGAGTCTCACGATCTGCTCTGGGCTGAGGCCGACCCTGGCCGCTATCTCCCAGCTTGGTGTCTCCCAGCCGTATTCCTCGAACCTTCTGAAGAGCTTCCTAGTCCTCATCTCTTTGCTCACCGGATGGAAGTCGACCCTTTAAGCACTTGGGCGGATTGAGTGCGACGCTCCTATATTCTGGACTTGAGATATCTGTTCCAGACCAGGGCAGCCGCATACCCGCCAATGGCGCCACTGACCACTCCAAAAACTAGGACGGTGACATCCAACAACAGACTCGTTCGGGACAAGATTGGTCATGACCGCGGATACATAGTACGCGACAAATCCCACCACCGCGGTGCTTATCGTCATGACCCCAACGAGCCTCCATTTCCTGGCGCTTGGGCCGTCCTTGACCCGGAAGCCTTGGGAGAGTCCGTCCACCATCACTCCGTAGGAGACCGCAAAGATGAGGTCGAGAGGGAAGAACTGAGGCTTTGCGAGCGTGATGAGCATGCCGCTGACGATGCCAACGTAGGTCGCCCCACCCCTCCCTACAACCAAGAAACTGATGGCGAGGAGGAATGCCTGAATGCCAATCAAGAAGTCATCACTCGGGGCGGGGACGAATCCTATGAAGACCAAAATCAAGACGCCGAAGAGGCTCCCCAGAGCAATTCTCTTGGTGTTTGAGACCATTTGTGTTCAAGGGCGAGCGCTCATGGTAGATAAGGTTTAACGAGCGCTAGATAACAGACGGAGACACAAACTAATTTATCCAGCCGCTCTGTCTTGCCACCTAGCAGATGAAAGAGTTGCCAAAGTCGACCCAGGGCTCGGCAGTCATACTAGAGGCCGCGGCGAAACTCTTCTCCGAAAAGGGCTACGCCAATGTCTCGATCCGGGACGTCTGCAAGGAGGCGAAGACGACGCCCCCGATGATCTACTACTACTTCAAAGACAAGAAACAGCTCTTTGAGGCGGCAGTCAGTCAGAAGGTGAGCATGCGCGAGTTCATCGCCCGCCTGGGCTCCAGCTCTGACCGCAAGGACCCTGCGAAGAGCATAGAGGCTTTCATCGGGTTCTACCTCTCATCGTTCCCAACGGGAGCCTTCGAGCCTGGGCTCTACCTGGTCGAGACCGCCCAGCTTGACCGCTTGACCGCCGCGAGGATCAGCGAGCAGCTCGACAAGGTCCACGACATCGCGGAGTCGATAGTCAGGCGCGGGGTCGCCGACGGGACCTTCGGGAAGACCGATCCTCGGAGCGCGGCCGACTGCCTTCTGGGAATGCTCAACAACGTGGTCTTCCAGCAGTTCCACTTCGCCAAGTTGAGGGACCTCGACAAGTCCAAGCGCTTCATTACCGAGTTCTTCCTCCGGGCTGTGGGCTCGCGGGCAGTGGTCTGACTATTTCACCAGAAAGGTCTCGTCTCTATGAACTTCAGCTTGGCCTCGAGCAGCTCCCTGTAGAAGCTCTCTTCGTCGTCGTCCATCTTCGCAAGGATCCGGGAAGCGGTCTGGGGTCCGATGCCGTAGACCGCCTGGGCGACTATCGCCCTCCTACCGTAGGAAAGGACGAGGTCGGCCGCGCGCCTGGCCTTCGCCAGTTCAGACCGTTCATCCTCGCTCAGGGCATCGCGGCCGATCTTCCTCCCCATCAGCTTGGTCACCTGGCTTGCGGTCCAGAACGCGGGAGAGAGGAGGCCAGAGTCGCAGGCCCTGCAGCGAGGTTCGTCTGCCAGCTCTCCTATCGTGGTGAAGCCCTGCGCGCTTCCGCACTTCATGCAGACCAGCTCTATTGAGGTACCGTAGATGCTGAGCTTCATCTTCTCTATGGTTGTCCTCGCGAGCGAGTCGGGAGCGACGAGCTCGGGCACGTCGAGGTAGCGGTAGAGGATGTGGTAGGCTATGGGCGTTGGTTTCTCATCGGAGAGGAACGTCTCCACCTTCACCTTCCCCGCCCTGACCGAGTCGAGCAGTTGCTTGGCTCTTCGCATGTCGAGAAGGTCCCGCCCCGTCTCCTGAAGCGCCTCCTCGAAGACGGGCGTGTTCTCGAACCTGGTGGGGAGCGAGCAGAGGTTGGGGTGCGCGATGAACTGCCCTCTCCTTAGCGCGCCGAACCTCTCGGCGATGGCCTTTACCCGGCCCGGGAAGGGGAAGTTCCGCCGGGCGGCGACGGTGTAGGTCCTCTCGAACTCCTCGGGCGTCAGCCCGTAGAGCTGTTCCCCCAGGCCCTTGAGGTCAAGCTCCGCCGAGTCGACGGTTGAGCTCGATCATGATGCGATAGCCGTCGAGATACCAGAGACGCATCAGGCCCTTTCGGGACAGCACCTCCTCGAAAGTGTAGGCGAGAGTCTTGTTGAGGTTCTCCCCGAAACACGAGTGGATTATCAGGTACTTCTGCCACCCCTCCAGCAAGATCAGGTCGTCGCTGGGAAGTGGCACGCCGAGGCGCAGGTGCTCATGGATCTCGTCCACGACCATCCTGGTCCCCTCGACCGCCACGGGAAGCTCGGACGCCAGCAGCCGGGCCGAGACCTCGGGGGTGTTCTGGGCGAGCACGGACGCGACCCTCTTTCTCAGCCGACCGGTCCTCTGGGCCAGCGCGTAGGGGATGGGCAGCATCTCGCCGTCCCACCCTGGCACCGCGGCGAGAGGGTCCTCTATCGAGGTGACGTAGATCTTCCTGTCGTTGGCGATCTTCTCGATCTGCCATACCCTGCCCTTGAGTATGAAGTGGAGTCCGACCTTCGCGTGGAGAAGGACGAACTCCATCCCCAGTATGCCGACCGTCTGGTTGTCCGCCACGTCGACCACAAAATAACGCGTTTCGTCGGGGATAGTCGAGAGGTTCTCGAAGTAGTACTCCCGCGTCCCCCTCGTCCTGACGAGCTTCGTCCCCTCCGACCTCAGCTTGCGCAGCTGGCCGAGATAGTCGATGACCCGCTGGAAGCTCTCGTCCGTCAGGTTCCTGAACGGGTGGGCCTTCCTGACCTCCTCCAGGATGGCTTTCCTCTCCATAGAATCGTAGTCCATGAGATATCCGGCCACTTGGTGGGCGAGGACGTCGAGCGAGTTCTCGTAGGGGCGGGTCTCCTCGAGCCTTCCCTCTTTTGCCTCCTCGATGGAAGCGGCCGACTCGAGTATGTCGTCCGCCGAGACCGTGATCGATATCCCCTCAGAGGTCCTTCGCAGATCGTGGCCCGACCTCCCGACTCGCTGAATCAGTGAGGTGACCTGCCTCGGGGACATGTACTGCAGCACGAGGTCCACCGAACCGATATCAATGCCGAGCTCGAGCGTCGAGGTGCAGACCAGCGCCCTGAGCTGGCCCCTCTTGAAGGCGTTCTCGACCCTCTCCCTCTCCTCCCGTGGAAGCGAACCGTGGTGCACTCCGACGTCACCCCTGAGCCTGTTGAGTTTCTCGCCGAGCATCTCTGCCAGGGTCCGACTGTTGACGAAGATGAGCGTCGACTTGTGCGACTCGACCTGCTCGTTGATGACCGACAGCCGCGCAGCGAGGTCGATGGTGCTGAACGTCTCCCTGGAGATCTCGCTATCGTTGGAGTCAGGGGTCGGGTACTCGACCCTGTACCTGAACTCCTTGGGTACCGCCGCCTTGACTATCCTGTACTCGGCCTTGCCGAAGATGAAGCGGGCGGTCTCCTCGGGGTTACCTACGGTCGCCGAGAGAGCGACGAGCTGGAAGTCCCCGGCCACCTTCCTCAGTCTTTCCAGTCCGACGGTTACTGCACCCCTCTCTTGCTCTCGACCAGGTTGTGCAGCTCGTCCACGACCACCGCCTTCACGGTCGCGAGATTCCGGCGCATCCTCGAGCCCGGGAGAATCGCCTGTAGCGTCTCAGGAGTCGTGACCAAGAGATCCGGTGGGTCCCTGGACTGCTTCTGTCGGTGCGCGAGTGGCGTGTCGCCGTGCCTCACGTCTATCTTGAGCGAGAGTCTTGTGCACCAGATCTCTAGGCGCCTCAGCATGTCCCTGTTGAGGGCCCGCAGTGGAGTGATGTAGATGATCGAGATTCCGTCCCCATGTCCCTCCTTGACGAGACGGCTCAGGAGCGGGAGCATAGCCGCCTCCGTCTTCCCTGAGCCCGTTGGAGCGATGACGAGGACATTCTCTCCCCTCGCTATCAGCGGAGAGGCCTCGGCCTGAGGTGGGGTGGGTCCGAGGATTCCCATCTCGTCCAGGATCCCCCTCACCGGCTCGGCAAGAAACTCAAAACCTGTTTTACCGCTCAAACACGCCTTTTCTTGCCGAGGGTTCTATTAAGCACTCACTTCCGCTTCGCGACGCAGGCGTCGCACTCGCACCTCTCCAAGAGGCAGCCCTAGGGGTAGATGCCCGTGCTGTGGCCGTCGCTCCATTCGATTACAACGTACGTGTCGCCCGGTGCTATCGCCCGCGGCTTCGCCAAGGGTGGTTGGATTCGCCATCCCGCTCACACGACTTGGGGCGACGATGGCTCGTGCAAAGGTTAATCATGGAGTCACACCGCCGACTCTCCCGACATGGTCAAGCTCAACAATAAAGCGATAGGCCTACTAAAGGGAAAGAACTTCGCGTTCGTGGCTACGATTAACCGCGACGGGTCGCCCCAGCTGACCCCGGTCTGGGCGGACACCGACGGGTCGAAGGTGCTGATCAACACGGCGATAGGGAGAGTGAAAGAGAAGAACGTCTCGAGAGACCCGCGGATAGCCGTTGCCGTGGCCGACGCCGCGAACCCGTACTCGTTCCTGTCTTTCGACGGGAGGGTCATCGAGACGATCCCGGGCAAGAGGGCCGACGACCACATCGACTACCTGTCCTTCAAGTACACGGGCAACAAGAAGTATCAGGGGCGCACCGCCGCCCAGAAGAGGATCATACTGGTCGTCGAACCCACGCACATCAGAGTGATGTAGACCCACGGCTCGTTCGTGTCCCCGATTTCTCCCCAGTCGCCGCGGCCAAGAGAGTCAAGATGAAACAGAAGCTCCTCACATTCGATGGTCGTTCGCTCGGCAGCAAGACAGTCGAAGCTCCCGGGCGCTTGCGCTGGGCCTGCTGGAACCCAATCGACTCCTCCGCCCTCGTCGTGGGGGACAAGGGTGCGCTTCTCACCTATCGCAGCGGCATCTTCGCAAACCTGGAGTCGGGAGCCACCGGCAACCTCCGCTGCGCCGAGTTCTCACCCCGGGGGGATTACGCCTACACGTGCGGGAACCACGGACTGGTTCTGAGGATCAAGGGAGAGAACTCCGAGCGGGTGAAGGAGGAAGTGAGGGAAAACCTTCGGCGGGTTGCATGGGATCCCAAGGGGACGAGGGTGCTCTTTGTGGGGAACAACGGGGCGGCCTACTCCGTCAGTGCTTCGGGTCTCGAGACCATCCACGGGGCAGACACGCACCTCCGCTCGATAGCCTGGCACCCGCGCGGCGGCTACGCATTGGTCGCCGGGAACTGCTTCCGGGACTCGGTCGGTGGCCTCTCGCCCTCCCCGAACCTCTTCAGGTTCGACAGGGAGTCACTGGAGGTCGTGTCGACCTTGGCAGAGAGCAGGGCGGACCTGGTCGCGGCGACCTGGAAGCCCGACGGATCATCGTGCCTTCTTGCCGGATATGACCAGACCTGGCACACGCCCGCCCTGCTCTCTTATGATGGTGAGAGCCTGAGAGGGATTCCCTGGGGGAACGAAAACGTCTTCCCCACCGCCTGCGCCTGGAACCCGTCGGGCGAGTACGCCCTGATCGGCACCAGCGCGATGACAGCAGACGAGGGGGCTGCTGCCCTGTACATCTTCGACGGACGGGTGGTAACGAGATTCTCCGACCTAGGCGGGTCTGGTGTTTCGTGCATCACCTGGTCGAAGGAGGGCCTCGCCCTGATCGTGACTTCCCGCTCGATCAGAGCGTTCTCTGTGTGATGCTGCCGCGGTGAGCTTCATTCGCTGGGGCCGAAGAACGACTTGATGCCGTCCATCGCACTCGTTATGGTCTCCTCGGGCGCCGCGAAGCACAACCTCAGGTGCTTCTCGCCTGAGGGGCCGAAGGCCGTCCCTGGAAGGACCGCCACGTTCCGTTCCTGAAGTAGCCTTCGTGAGAGATCCCGGGAGTTCAGCCCGTGGGTGTAGCGGGGGAAAGCGTAGAAGGAACCTTCTATTTCTCCTGCCTTCAGAGCGGGTATCTCCGCCATCCGATCGAGGAGCAGCTTCCTCCTTTTCACGTACTCCTTCTTGAACTGCTGGATGAACCGGTCACCTTTGTCGAGCGCGTAGGCTGAGGCATGCATTATGAACGGAGGGAAGCACGAAACGGTGTGCTCCAGCAGCTTGTTCACGAGCGCGACCCTGTCTTCGGGACCAACGACGTAGCCCGCTCTCCATCCTGGCATCGAGTAGCCTCTTGGAGAGCGTATAGAGCGAGAGGACTCTTTCCGGCCTCTTCTCAAGAGATCCTATGGAGACGTGCTCCTTCGAGTAGACGAGGTCCTCGTAGGCCTCGTCGCTCAGGATGAAGACCCCCCTGTCGTAGCAGAAGTCGTAGAGTTCCCGCAGTTCGCTCCTTCCGAACACCGTCCCCGTGGGGTTGGACGGGGTGTTGATGACTATCGCCCTCGTCTTCGGACCGGTCTTCTTCTTGATCTCGTCCAGGTCGAGGCCGAACGAGGGTGAGAGCTTGTAGCGGATCGGCCTGCCGCCGGTCAGGATGACGGGTTCGGAGTAGAAGTAACCCGGATCTGGGACCAGGGCCTCATAGGAGCCGCCCGAGACCGACGCTAGCGACGCGAAGACCGCGAACTTCGCGGTGATGAAGATGGCGTTCTCCAGGCCCGCCGCTATCCCGTTCTTTCTCCTGACCTTCTTCACGATGGCGTTCCGCACGTCGAGCGTCCCGTAGGAATGAACGTAATGCGTCCCACCCTCGAGCATGCTCCTGTGCGCGACCTCCACGATTTCTGTGGGAGTACCGAACGATGGGTCACCAGGAGCGAGCGAAATCACTTCCTTTCCCTTGGTCTTCATCTCGAAGACAAGATTGATCATCTCCAGAGAGGGTGAGTCCTGCAGTTTGTCGAGGAACACGCTGGTGCGCTGTCGAACGGGAATCTTAAATGTTGTTTAGAATCCGGCCGGCAGGCCTTCGCCGCGGACGTCGCAGACGCCCTTCGCGCATTCGTCCATCAATTCGATTCCCTGGGCGACGCCCGTGCTCCCCGGGTAGTCTGATCACCTCGTGGTTCAAGGTCAGCCCATCGAGGCCGGTGTACCCTTCCTCGATCCTAACTTCGGCCTGCCCGTCCCATAGGAAGCGGGGGAAATCGACGGCCTGCTCGAGGCTCATCGAGTAGTCGACCAGGTTCGTGACCAGCAAGGCGTGCTGCTGCGGCCTGTACTCTCCGCCGCTGCATCCCGTCGCGAAGGCAGGCTTTCCGTCCCTGAGCAGTAAGAGTGAGGAGAGGGTGTGGAGCGGCCTCTTCCTCGGTTCCACCCTGTTCGGTCCATCCATCGTGAACGCGGCACCCCTGTTGTTGAGGAAGAACCCGCAGTCTTCGAGGAAGACTCTGGACCCGAAGTGGTGGAAAATGCTCTGGATGCAGGAAAGCAAGTTCCCCTCTCGGTCCGCCACCGCGAAGTAGGTCGTGTCCGCCTCGTCTATCCTCCTCTGGGTTCCCGCACCCGATCTCGATTTCAGGAATTCGTCGAGGCCGAAGCGGACGAACCTCGGGTCGCCGAGTTCCCTGTCTCTGGCGGCGTAGGCGGTCTTCGCGGCCTCGACGGTCGCGCTGACCCTCTCGGCGGAGCAGGGTCCGAACGACCCCACGTCTGCTTCCTCCAGAAGTTTCAGGATGAGAAGAGTGGTGGCACCCATGCTGTTGGGGGGAACCTCGCAGACCTCGAAGCCTCTGTGAGGCGCCACCAGCGGATCGCACCACTCGGGCATGAACGACGCGAGGTCCTCCTCGTCGACAGGCTGGCCCGCGCGGGACATTGCCTCACGGATGGACCTCGCAGGTCTGCCACGGTAGAACCCCTCCGGTCCGTCTCGGGCAATCTCCCGCAGTGTCTCCGCGAGCCTCTCCTGCTTCAGGATGCTCCCGACGCGTGGGACCTTCCCGTCCCTTCCGAATGTCCGCATCGCTCCCTCGGACAGCGAGCCTAGCGCGGCCGTCAGTGACCGGACCAGCCCCTCTCCGACCGGGAAGCCCTCCGACGCGAGGCGCGTTGCCTCGTCGAGGGACCTCGAGAACTCCAGTGACCCGAACCTCCGTTGCATTTCGTGGACACCACTGAGGTATCCGGGGACCACCACGCTCCCGTAGCCGAACTTGGGAACGGTCTCATGACCGGAGGCTCTCAGAGAGTCGACCGTCCTCGACGCCGGCGCCCACCCGCTGGAGTTCAGACAGTACACCTTGCCCTCGCTCGCCCGATAGAAGAGCCCAAAGAAGTCTCCCCCCAGGCCGTTGAGGTGAGGCTGGGTCACTGCGAGCACAAAGACTCGCGGCTGCCGCGCCGTCGAACGCGTTCCCCCCTTCCCGCATCGCCCTGCACGCCGCCATGGAAGCCAGAGGGTGCTCAGTGGCCGCGACTGCGCTCCTCCCCATGAAGACCTTCCCAGTCAAGGACCGCTGCAAGTCCGACGGGCCGATAAAAAGGATGTTCTCTCCGAATGCTTAAATGAAAAACTCTGTGCGCCTCTCACGATTGAGCAGCCGGAGTCGGCTCCCGTTCATGTCGCTGTACTCAATCTCCACGATAACGAGGGGGGTCGCAGGTTTCCTGCTACCTCTCTACTTCGTCTCCGTCGGCATTCCCGACCTCCAGGTCGGCATCTCCCTCGGATTCTTCGGAGCGAGTCTTCTTGTCTTCGAGATCCTCTGGGGCATCCTCTTCGACAGGATAGGTCCGGGGCGTCTCATCCTCGCGAGCACCGCCATGACCGCCGCCACGTACCTGTTCATCCCGTTTGTCAGAACGGTTGAAGGCGCAATCGTGGCGGAGTTTCTTCTGGGGGCTTCCGGCCCCATCCTGGCGGTCGTCAGCCGGTCGCTCGTCATAAGGCAGAACGAGCCGAGCAGATGGGCCGGTGGTTTCGGGGTGCTGGGCGCGATATACGCCCTGGCCCAAGTCGTCGGATCACTCGTCGGGAGTCTGACCGAACCCGTCATCAACTTCGGGAACATGTTCTACGCAGTGGCTGCAGTGTCGGTCTTCATCTATCTCATCTACGTCTCCTCTTCGGGGCGACCCGGAGCGGGGCCTGGGGCCGACGAAGTCACGCCGGGTCCGGCGAATAACGAGCCAAGGCCTCCGCTGGACTGGCGAGGCCTGCCCCTGCTCTCGCTCGTGGCCGTCCCCACGTTCATAGGTTTCTCTTTCTTCGTGAACATGATGCAGCTCGTCGTCACCCAGACTCCGTCCATCTCGGCCACAGAGCTCCAGGCCGGAGTGGTCGTCTCCTCCTTCTGGGTCTCCAACGCGGTCTTCCAGCCCTTGCTCTCCGCGTGGGACGGGCGAGCGCCAGAGTGGTGATAGCAATCGCGCTGGCATCCAGTTTCGGCGTCTTCGCCCTGCTGACCCAGCTCAACGACGTCTGGGAGATTGCCGCCGCAGGTCTGCTCGAGGGTTTATGCTTCTCTGCGATCAGTCCGCTTTCGCTCTCCCTGCTCATGGTCGGCATACCGAAGCGTTACGCCGGGAGGGCGATGGGGATCTACGGGGCTGCCGAGGATGTGGGGGTGCTGGTAGGACCACTGGTCGGGAGCGCCATCTGGGTCCAGTTCGGGCTGACCGCCGCCTATCTCACCCTCGGCGCGTCCTTCCTCGCGGTGCTCGTCCCCTACGCCGTCGCCATGCGTGACCAACAATCGGGGCCCAAGAGATAAATCGCCTGTCGCGACCGTCACGCGCGATGAAGAGAATCGGTTTCATCGGACTGGGCATCATGGGACGGCCGATGGCGCAGAACCTCCTCAAGGCGGGGTATCCCCTGACTGTGTACAACAGGAGCAGGGGAGCCTGCGAGTTGTTGGCGGCGGCAGGCGCCAGGGTGGCGGGTTCGCCCAGGGAAGTCGCGGCCGAGTCGGACGTCGTGATAACGATGGTCACGGATACGCCCGACGTGGAGCAGGTGGTGCTGGGCCCCGGCGGCATCATCGAGGCGGCCAGGGCAGGCCTCGTGGTAATCGACATGAGCACCATCTCGCCCAAGGTAACGCGGTTGGTCGCCGCCAGGCTGTCAGAAGCGGGCGCCAGGATGCTCGACGCGCCGGTCAGTGGCGGCGACAAGGGCGCGAGCGAAGGGACGCTGACCATCATGGTGGGTGGGCCGGAGGACGCGTTCAACGAATGCCTCCCAATCCTCCAGGCGATGGGCAAGAAGATAGTGCTGATGGGAGGTACCGGCTCTGGGCAGCTGACCAAGCTGGCCAACCAGATCCTCGTGGCGGGCAACATGATGGGCGTCTGCGAGTGTCTTGTCTTCGCGAAGAAGGCCGGGCTGGACCAAAAGAAGGTGATCGACTCCCTGTCCGCGGGGGCCGCATCCTCCTGGAGCTTGGTTAACCTAGGCCCCAAGGCCGCAGACGGGGACTTCGCTCCGGGCTTCAAGGTGAGGCTCCTCCAGAAGGACCTCAAGCTGGTTCTCAGCAGCGGAGACGAGATGGAGATGGCGTTGCCGAACACGAGCACTGCGCACCAGCTCTACAACTCGCTCGAAGCCTCTGGGAGAGCGGAAGAAGGCACCCAGGCCCTCATACGAGTCTTCGAGCAGTTGGCAGGGCTGCGGTAAGGTTCGGCTAAGCCCTGCGTCCACAGAATCCCGTTCCTGAGCAGAGGCGTGAGCAGCAACGAGCCATGTCCTGAAGTCTGAGGAGTCTAATACTCTACTTAAACGCGACCGTGATATGAATGGCAGGAATGTTGATTTCAGAACGCTTTTTATTGGCATGAATACTCGCCGTCGCCAGCAGGCAAGGATTCATTACATGACCGAATTCAAGCTCTTCACTTACCGGGGTTCACGCCAGGAACGAATCGACAATCCAGGCCACCCAGGACTGGGAGAGAGGAAGGATCGACTCCCTGCTACTCCGCGCAGCCTTCAGGGACGACACGGCGTCCCTGGTGCGCCTTCAGAAAGACCTCGGCGCTGATTTCATCTCGGACGGTCAGATGACCCTCGCCTGGCAGGACTTCTTGGCGCCGTTCACTAGCGGATTCGTGGGCGTGAATAAGGGCGCCATGGTGAGGTGGTACAACACCAACACCTTCTACCAGACTCCTGTCGCGAACGGTGCTATCTCCACCGACGGGCAGGCCATCTGGAGGAGGATAGAGCGCAGGTTCGTGCGGGGAGGAAAGTTCAGGATCTCGCTGCCCGATCCTCTTACCTTCGCGGAGCTTGCCGAGGACCTTCACTATCATGACAAGGAGAAGCTGCTCTTCGCGTTTGCGGAGGCTCTGAACGACGAGCTCAGGACGCTCGAGAAGAACGGTGTCGGCTACGTCCAGTTCTCTTCGCCGGCGCTGGTCGCCCGCTTCAGAAGCAGGCCTCTGACCAGCGCCCATTTGAGGCAGGTCGGCGAGGCGATAAGAACCAGCGTCAGGGGGACTTCGCTCCGCACGGGATTCCACACCTTCTTCGGCGATGCTTCGCCCTATCTGCCCGAGATTTTCGACGCGATACCAACGGACGATGTCGGCTTCGATTTGACCCAGACGGACCCAGAAGCCCTCACCGCGACAAGGAAAGGAATCATCGCCGGCGTTGCGGACGCGCGCAGCACCTACCTCGAGAGCGTCGACGAGCTGAAGGAGAAGGTGGAGCGGGTCGCCGACAAGACCGGTTCGAGGTCAATAACCCTTGCACCCTCGTCCGACCTGCGGTACATCCCCCGCGTATCGGCGGACGAGAAACTGAGGCAGCTTGGTGCGCTCAAGAGGGCGCTCGGAGGCAGATGAGGTTGACCAAGCTCTTCCCGACGCAGGAGATAGGCAGCCTCCCGAAGTTCTCGTGGAGGACCAAGCCGTTCAGGCAGATGGAGCTCGAGGATGCAGACCTCGCCTCGGCAAGAGTGTGGGGCGAGAAGCTTCAGGTGCCGCGGACCAACGAATTGCTCAAGGTTCTGGCGAAGAGAGCCGACTTCTCAGAGGCGGAGAAGCTAACCATCGTCGACTTCTCGCTCCTCTACGCGATCAGGATGGGGGAGACGGCCGGGCGGGGACTTGCCAAGCGGGCGGGACTCGACTTGGTCTGGTCCGGAGAGCAGGCGAGGACGGAGATGTACGAGACGCCGGTCTCGAACATAGGGGGATTCGAGTTCATCGGGAAGGTGAGGAGTCTTCGACAACAAGTACTGGAGGATGGCGTCGATAAGGTCCTCGTCCCGAATATGAGAACAACTACCACATCGACGAGCTGCTCTTCACCCTGAAGCACGCAAAGCGCAGGGTCAAGGTGCCGGTGACAGACGCGATCACAATAATGGCCTGGTCGGACAACCACTTCTACACCTCGAAGTGGGCCAAGGAGAAGGTCTCGCCCCTCAGGAGGTCGTTCAACGCCAGGCGCGAGTTCACCCTCGACCTCGCCAGAGTCATCAGGAGGGTCATCCGCGAGCTCATCGCCAAGGGCGTGGAGGAGGTGCAGATCGACATCCCTGCGGCCACACAGTACCAATCCAGGGAAGACATCAAGCTCGTCACAGAGGCATTCAACGAGACCACCAAGGGCCTCAGCGCGACGTTCAGCGTCCACACCTGCTTCCCCCCGAGCTTCGGGTACGGGATCCTCTTCCCGGACATTCTCGAGATGAAGAAGTGCGAACGGTTCTCGTTCGAGTACGGCAACAGAGACGGATTCGGACGCGGGGTCTCCGACCATGCCAGACCGGGCTTCGCCGACCTCAAGCTCTTCAAGGAGTACGGCTACAAGAAGGGGCTCGGAGTCGGCGTGATTCACATCCATACGGACAGGCTCCCCAGCGTCGACGTCGTAAGGGACAGGGTCCTGTACTCGGCCAAGGTCACCGGCCTTGACCCAAGGAATCTCTACATCAACCCGGACTGCGGGCTGAGGACGAGGAGGCCCGAGATAGCCCAGAGCATGCTCGACCTCGTCGTCGCAGGGGCGGAGAAGGCTAGGGGTGAGCTCTCCTCCCCTTGATCCCGAAGACGACGACCATCGGCAGTTACCCGACCTTCCCCAAGCCGGAGGACATCGAGTACTACCTGACGATATCCAGCCATGGTCTAGGGGACGAGGTGATCGACCCCTACCTCTGGTCCATCGACGAGGCACTTGAGGACTTCACCTCCGCCGGCATCGAGGTCCCTTCGACGGGCCAATCAAGGGGAGACCTGTACTCCCTCTTCCTCGACCCGAAGTTCGTGAAGGGGATCAGGTGGAACGGCGCGGAGGCGTTTATAGACGAGAAGATCTCGCGAGTCGGCTCGAACAGGCTGGCCGACGTCCTCCACGCCCGAAGCGTCCTTCCCGCCCACTACGAAATCAAGGAGCCGATCACCGACGCGTACACGCTCGCGAGGTTCGCCAAGATAAACACTGGGTCCTATGCGGACACGCGGGAACTCGCCATCGAGATAAACAGGAAGATAGTCATCCCGGAGATAGAACAGCTGCAGGACTCAGGAGCCGTTTCTTGGATTCAACTCGACTCCCCTGCGGTCGCCTCCGACTCGTTCACCCCCGACTACTTCGTCGGCCTATACGAGGAGGTCGCCTCTGCCGCCAAGCCCCCCGTCGTGCTCCACGCCTGCGGCGACGCGTCGAGGGTCTTCCCGGCGCTGACACGCACCAAGGTGCACACCATCTCCCTCGACTTCTATCACTATCCGCGCCTCTTCGACGAGACCAGCAGAAGGAACTACGACCAGCTCATCGGACTCGGGTGCACGGACAGCCAGAGCCTTAGGGTGGAGACCGCAGAGGAGACCGGGAAGACGATCGAGTTCGCTCGGGCCAGGCTGGGCGAGGAGAGGATCCAGTTCGTCCACCCCCACTGCGGGCAGAGGAACCTCAACCGTGAGGTCGCCTACGCCAAGAACGTCGTGCTCACTCTCGCAAGGGACGACATCTACTTCGGGCACCCCGAAGAGGCCGTCCCGTCCAGGCTCACCTCGAAGGAGTACGACCCCCAAGGATACTTCCTCGTCTCCATACTCCGGGAGACCAAGGAAATCCTCGTCACCTACTACTCCTACGAACACATCCCCAAGAAGCGCTTCAAGTCGAGGTCGGCGGAGCGGCTCTTCCAGTCGCTCAACGACGAAGCCGACATGCTGGGAATAAGCAGGCGGCACCTCGCGTACCTCACTCTGGAGCTCGGCAGGGCCGAAGCGTCCCTCCAGTCCGGCGCCCAGGTCTACCGTCAGAAAGTGATCGAGTGATTGAGGCTAAACGAGAGGATGAACCGGGGCATCTTCACGACCATCATAGAGGTCTTCCCCCCCAACTTCAGCGCCGACCCGACGAAGGAGCCCCTCCTAGGGATCAAACAGAAGATGCGGGACATGGTCGCGCGGGTCAGGAAGATAGGGGACCTGGCCGACGCGATTCTCGTCGCCGACATGAAGGAGCCCGGTCGGCTCCAAGCTCGGCGAGCATCTACACCGCGGCCATCCTGAAGGAGGAGCTCGGCGTGGAGGTGATTCCAGTCATCCCGACCAGGGACATGAACCGCAAGGCGATCCGGACGATGTTCCTCACTTGCCTCTCACTCGGCCTCGAGTCCATCTCACTGGTCTGGGGAGACCGGTACAAGGACGGCGACGGATCCAAGAACGTCTATGACTTCAGGTCGCTCGCAGAGACGATAGCCGAGGCGCGGGCCATTGCAGAGAGAGCTGACGTGAACGCCACAGTCTTCGCCCCCGTCGACATCACGGCGCTGCGGGGCCCCCGAGGACTGAAGATAGCCGAGGCCCGCCTGAAGGCAGGTGCCGACGTGCTGCTCGCCCAACCCCCCACTTCGGACCTGTCTCTCACACTCGACAGGCACATCGCCGAGCTGAGGAAGAACGGACTGGAGAAGAGGGTGCTCCACAACATCTTCCCTTTCAGGAACCGGGAGGACGTAGAGGCGTGCAGGGAGAGGTTCGGCTGGAACCTGCCACCGGAGCTGGACAAGATTGCACTGGATGGCGAACGGAGGCTCCTCAAGGAGGCGCGCGCGGTCGCCGACGCTCTCCGGGAGCGCGGGCTGCCCGGCGTCTACGTCTCGACCAGAGGGAAGCCCGAGCTGGCCCGTTACATACTGGATTGAGCTCGCGCCAAAAGCCTAAATATCCTTCGGCGTCCCGGCGAAAACGAAGAGAGCATCTATGAGCGACACAATCCCTCTCTCGTTTTCCTTCGACCAAGTAGCCCCAGTCAGCGCCACTTGGCCATGAAAGCCCTCATACTGGCGGGAGGACAGGGCCTGCGTCTCAGGCCTTTCACTGAGGACAAACCAAAGCCGCTGGTCCTCGTGAACGAACGCCCGATCGCAGAATGGCAGATCGACTGGCTCAAGAGGGAGGTCCCCCTCGACGAGGTGGTCTTTCTCTGCGGATACAAGTGGGAGCGGCTCAAGGAGCACTTTGGATCGAACTACGCCGGCATCCCGATTACCTACAGCGTGGAGGAATCTCCGCTCGGCACAGGAGGCGCCATCAAGACCACCCTCGTGAACCTGGGCAGCCCGGGCGAGAACGTGGTCGTGATTAACGGCGATATCATCACGTCGCTCCCTCTCAAGAACATGCTCGCGTCACACGTGGCCCAGGGGACGCAGCCAACGGTCACGATGGCACTCGTGCCCTACAAGTCCCGGTTCGGTATAGTACACATCGACAAGCTCAAGGTCGTCAGGAAGTTCGAGGAGAAGCCCGAGTTCCCAGACGTCTGGATCAACGGGGGCGTCTACCTGATCAACTCACAGAAGATCATGAAACACCTGCCGAACGAGGGCGACATCGAGAGGGAGACATTCCCGAAGCTGGTCCAGTACGCCGAGATAGTCTCCTATCCCTACTACGGTTTCTGGAGCCTCATCGACTCGATCAAGGACCTCAACGAGGTCGAGTCGGAGATGAAGGCACAACAGGCTCAGGAACAGGGGTAGGTCTCGACTCTGGTCCGGAACCTCCTGAAGCCCGCCGGAACGCTCCTGTTCGTAGGAGGGGCGCAGTTCCTGATGTTCATGGTAATTTCAGAAGCGCTCTTCCCCGGCTACAGCGTCTCCGGGAACCACATCAGCGACCTTGGGGCAAACTGCGGTTCGGTCTGCGTGATCAACCAGCCGTCGGCCGAGATATTCGATGCCAGTGTCCTTATCCTCGGGCTCATGGGGTTTGTGGCCGGATACCTGATCTTCGCCAGCCGCCACAGGGTCGCAGGAATCCTAGCTCTGATCGGCGGTCTCGGGGCCATGGGCGTCGGCGTCTTCCCGGAGACCACAGGAGGGCTCCACGTCCTCTTCTCCTTCGTCGCGTTCTTCTTCACGGGGCTCGCGGCAATCGCCTCGTACCGCCTCGTCAGGCCACCAATGGCCCAGCTTGCCGTCGTCCTGGGCGTCCTGACGCTCGCGACACTCGCCCTCTACGGCAGCGGGACGTATCTCGGGCTGGGACCAGGGGGGATGGAGAGGATGGTCGCCTACCCCGCCGTGATCTGGGTGATCGGCGTGGGCGGGAACCTGATGGGACCGGCCAGCCAGAAGTCGCCATAATCCTTATTATAGCACCTTGGAGTGCTTGTTTTGGCAAGGACAACAAACCTTGCCTCTAAGTTTTGTATCGAAGCTGAAGAATGCATCCAACGTGTTTACCTTTCGTGATTTCATCCTGCTCCCCGGCAGGAGCGAGGTCGAGCCTCGCGACATCTTGCTCGCATCGAATCTAACGAAAAAGATCGCCTTGGACCTCCCCTTCGTCTCGTCGCCCATGGACACGGTCACTGAATGGCGGCTTGCGCTCGAGATGGCCAGGCTGGGCGGCGCGGGAGTGATCCACAGGAACCTGAGCATCGAGGACCAGGTCGAGCAGGTAAGGAAGGTGAAGGCTTCCAAGGCTCAGGTCAAGAGCGTGGACCCGCAGGGGCGGCCGCTCGTGGGCGCGTCGATATCCCCAATGGACGAGAAGCGTTGCCTAGCCCTGGACAAGGTAGCGGACTTCCTTGTCGCCGATGTCGCGCACTTCCACAACTCGAACATCCTGAAGGCCGCCGCCAAGGTCATCCCGAACCTGAGCAAGGACTTCATAGCGGGCAACATCGGGACGAGGAGGGCCGTCCACGACATCGTGGCCGAACTACCCAGGGTCGACGGTTTCCGGGTGGGCATCGGCTCGGGATCGGTCTGCATCACCTCGGAAGTGACCCGTGTGGGCGCACCCACGCTCTTCGCAGTGGCCGAGGTCGCGACGGCCGCGGGGAGCTCAACCTCGACATCCCAATAATCGCCGACGGCGGCATAAGAGGCTCCGGCGACGCGTCGCTCGCCTTCGCCGCCGGCGCGTCGAGCGTGATGCTCGGGTCAGTGCTGGCCGGAACCGACGAGTCGCCCAGCAAGATCGTCAACAAGAACGGCAAGAAGATGAAGGTCCACAGAGGGATGGCAAGCGCGGCCGCCCGCAAGGCGAGATTCGCGCTCGACCGGTACGCCGTCCCGGCGAAGGGACTCGATGAAGGGGTCGAGGCCTACGTGGCCTACGCAGGCAGCGCCGAGGATGTCTTGGGCGGATTTGCGAACGGCCTCAGGGCATCGTTCGGCTACGCGGGCGCGAAGAGCATCCGGGATCTCTGGGGCGTCGCGACCTTCGGGGTGGTCTCCGCGGTCGGCTACACTGAGCTGGGAGTCCATTCCTTGACCCTGAAGGGGGGCACCTAGGCTGCCCGAAGAGCTCCTGGATGGAGGGATCGCGGTTCTAGACTTCGGCGGCCAGTACTCCCACCTCATCTGCCGCAGGATCAGGGGGCTCGGCGTCTACGCGGCCCTCCTCAAGCACGACACTCCCGTGGAGGTACTCCAGAGGCTGAAGGTCGCCGGGGTAGTCCTGTCCGGAGGACCTGCCAGCGTGTACTCGCCTTCCTCGCCCCATCCCGACGAGGCTCTGTTGCACGGGTCGGTTCCGATTCTCGGAATCTGCTACGGGTACCAGCTCATTGTCCAGGCGCACGGAGGAGAAGTGGAGAGGGCGACGAGGCGCGAGTACGGCAAGTCGAGCCTCACAATACTGGACCGTTCGGGACTCTTCAGCGGCTTCTCCCAGGACAAGATTTCCTGCTGGATGAGCCACAGCGATGCCGCCACCCGGCTCCCCGACGGGATGTCCGTGCTGGGTGTGAGCGACAACTCTCCCTACGCCGCGGTCCAGTCCGCAGACGGCAAGCAGTTCGGTGTCCAGTTCCATCCAGAGGTCGCCCACACCGAAAAGGGCAGCGCAATACTATCCAACTTCGTCTTCAACGTCTGCGGCGCAAGGAAGAGCTGGAGCATGAGCAACTTCCTTGAGGAGACCATCACAGAACTCTCCGGAAGAATCGACGGGAGGGTGCTGTGCGGTGTCTCGGGGGGAGTCGACTCCTCGGTCGCGTCGGTGCTTCTGAACCGGGCCGTGAGCGGGAAACTGCAGTGCGTGTTCATCGACACAGGCCTCCTAAGGGAGGGGGAGGGGCGCGGAGGTCTCCAAGTTCCTCAAGGAGGACCTTGGCGTCCCCATCGAGTTCGTCGACTCTTCGCAGGCCTTCCTATCTGCCCTGAGCGGCGTTTCCGACCCGGAGGAGAAGCGCAGGGTCATCGGCCGAGTCTTCGCCGAGGTGTTCGAGACCTATGCCACGGAGAATGGCCCATTCCGCTATCTGGCCCAGGGCACTCTCTACCCAGATGTGATTGAGAGCGGCCACTCGTCCGCCCCGGCCTCGGTGATAAAGACCCACCACAACGTCGGAGGGCTCCCCAAGGACATTTCCATGGAGGTCGTCGAGCCCCTTCGTGCCCTGTACAAGGACGAGGTGCGCTCCCTTGGCGCCCTGCTCGGCCTGCCCGCGAAGATCCTGCAGAGGCATCCGTTCCCCGGGCCAGGGCTGGCCGTGAGGATAATCGGCGAGGTCACGCCCGAGAAACTGAGGATCTGCCGCGAGTCGAACAAGGTCGTGGAGGACGCGCTGGTCGAGGAGGGCGTCTACAACAAGGTGTGGCAGGGCTTCGCCTACGTCGGTGACGACAGGGTGACCGGCGTCCTGGGAGACGAGAGGAAGGTCGGGTACCAAGTCACCGTCAAGATCGTCGAGTCCATCGACGCGATGACGGCCGACTGGTACAGAGCGCCGCACCAGCTCCTCGAGCAGGTCTCCGCAAGGATCACGAACGAGGTCGAGGGCGTGGTAAGCGTCGTCTACGCCATCTCCTCCAAACCCCCGGCGACGATAGAGCCCCAGTGACTCAAATGTCTCACTTCCTCGGCCCCCAAACGAAGCTGGCAGAGCTGCACACCCATCTGGGCAGCTCGGTGGATCCCGCGGTAATGTGGGAGATCGCCCACGCGCAGGGGATCAAACTTCCCACCAAGGACTACTGGCGCTTCGTCGACATGATCACGGTCAATCCCCGCAAGGTGAAATCCTTCGAGGACTACCTGGAGATGTTCAAATGGACCGAGCTGATCCAATCCAGCCCTCTCGCGATTGAGCAGTCGGTCTATCACACCATCGCCGGGGCCTACCGGAAGAACAACATCACGCTCCTTGAGCTCCGTTTCAATCCCATGAAGAGGAACAGGGGAGGCGAGCAGGACCTGGACCAGATCATGATGGCCGCGATTCGCGGCATCGACAGATCGTCGCTGGAGTATCCGGTCCGCACTGGGCTGATAATCTGCCTCGACAGGACGTTCAGTCACGCGCAGAACGAAGTCCTCTTGGAGAAAGCCCTGCGCTACCAGAGCCGCGGGGTGGTCGGGATAGACATCGCCGGTGCCCACGACAAGAAGTTCCGCTACTCTGAGTGCAAGGACCTCTTCAGGCGCGCGAGGAGCGAGGGGCTAGGCCTGACGGTCCACGCCGGCGAGGACGAGGGGCACAACTCGGTGCGGGATGCGATTCATCACCTAGAGCCGGACCGGATAGGCCACGGGGTCCGCTCCATAGAGAACGACAAGACGCTCGATATGATAAGGGAGAGAGGGATCACGCTCGAGGTCTGCCCTTCCTCCAACCTCAACACCCGGGTGATAAAGGGCGTTGGTCACATGAAGCAGGTCTTCAGGGCCTTCGAGTCCCATCACATCAAGTACACCATAAACACGGACGGCCCGGAGATGCTGATGACCAACCTCCGCGGAGAGTTCGACTTCCTGCTGCGGAACGGGATACTGGACGAGGAGGACGTGCTCAGGGCGAACAGGTACGCGTTCGCTGCCTCGTTCATCAAGTAGCAGACCTGAACCGTCTCCCTCCTAGCCGGCGTCGCGACGGCGCCGATGGCAACGTATATCCCTGCCTGACTGGCAGGCGGGAGACGATTGGTCGAAGGCAAGTCTCCGGGGGACAAATCAGATTCGATAGGAGAGGACATCCTCGACGAGGGCTGCTATCACCTGACCAGGCTGGGTGTGACCCCGCGAGAAGTGGCCTCGAGGTTCGAGATCAGCGAGAGCGAGGTGAACAGGCGGGCCAAGCGTTACGAGAGGGGCCTGAGGGACGGGAGGATCGCCGCGGAATCCGTCTCGGCGGACTTTTGGAAGAGCATTCGCGAGGAGGCGGAGGGCAACGTCAAGGTAACATTCGTGAGCGAGAAGGGGTTCCACCACTCCTGGAGGTCCGACCTGAGGAAGCTCGACGGGCCGACACTGCTGTCGATATTCGAGTCCTGCAAGAGCTTCCTCAACTTGGACCCCAGCGCGAGGTTCCTTGAGTACAAGACCCCCAAGAACTACGACCCGCTCGCGATGCAGAGAGAGATCAGCAAGGCCGTCGTCGTCATCGGCGCGCTCCTCGAGGAAAAGTGGGACGAAGAGGGGAAGCTGGGCTCAACCAGCGACCGCTAGCGCGGGGACACAGCACGGGAAAGGCCAGACACTGGCTCGTCCTTTCACCAAACTCTTAAAATGAGGCCGTCGGGGAGGAAGAAACAAGAGGGTTAGCGGGTCGCATGGATAGCCTGTCCGTCGAAGGTCTTTCTTCTCTCGTGGCGAAGTTCCAGGGGAGACGCTTGCTCGTCATAGGTGATCTGATTATCAGCAGGTTCGTGGAGGTCTCAGCTCGGAAACTCGCGCGCGAGGCTCCGGTGCCGGCGGGCGACTATGTCGGCGAGACACTGCTCCCGGGCGGCGCCGCCAACCTTGCAAGAGAGCTGACTTCGCTCGGCGCCAACGTCACGGTCCTCGGGGTGGTCGGCGACGACGCCCAGGGTGCTTGGCTGAGGGAGGACCTTACGAGGAACGGCATAAACACGAGCGGGATCGCAGCCGATAAGAACCGACCCAGCTCGTTGCGGACATGGATCATGGTAAATCGGCTTCACTACCTCAGGATTGACCAGGAGACGCGGAAGGACATCCCTCCGGTCACGACCCGGGCCTTCATCGAAGCTGCGAAGGTCGAGATCCCGAAGGTGGACGCGGTCGTGCTCTCCGACTACGACAGGGGAGTCATCAGCCCTCCACTTATAGACGGAGTCGTCTCGGCGGCAAAAGAGACGAGAAAGATTGTCGTCGCCCAGCCCAAGATGCGCCACTACCTAGACTTCGCGGGCGTGACCTACGTGAAATCGAACCTCGAGGAAGCGACGCACGCCACGGGGATGAACATGGTGAACGAGACGAGCCTGCGGAACATGGGGGTCAACCTCATGCAGAGGCTCGACTGCAAGGGGATGCTCATCACCAGGGGCGAGCAGGGCATGACCGTCTTCGAGAAGGAACAGATTACCAACTTCCCGCCGATCTACGGGAGGAGAAACTTCTTCAGCAAGGTCGGTGTAAGAGATACCATGACCGGGGTCTTCTCTCTCGGAATCGCCGCGGGCGGCTCCATCGACGAGGCCGCGTGCCTCAGCAACATCGCAGGGCCGCTGAGGAGCGACAAGGCCCGCAACGTCTCGCTCACCGTCTCGGACTTCCAGTCGGGATTCGACGCGCTGGGTGACTTTTTACAGCGGATATCCCAGGCCCCCGTGAGGAGGTAGCGACGTGGAGACCGCCCGAGAGGCAATCAGACTCCAAGAGATAGCGAGGAACACCCGGAAGCTCATCCTCGGGACGCTCGCCGAGGCGGGGTCGGGGCACCCCGGAGGATCGCTCTCCGCCGTCGAACTCCTCGTGACGCTCTACTTCTACAAGATGAAGCACGACCCGAAGAACCCCCACTGGCCGGACCGGGATCGTTTCATACTCAGCAAGGGCCACGCCGCGCCCCTGCTCTACTCTATCCTGGCGCAGGCGGGGTACTTCCCGGCGGTGGAGCTGCAGTCCCTCCGCAAGCTCGGAGCCCTGCTCCAGGGACACCCGGACCTCAGGATTCCCGGAGTGGAGATGCCCGCGGGCTCGGAGGGGATAGGCCTCTCCGTGGGCGTAGGCGAGGCACTGGCAGGAAAGCTCGACGGGAAGAGCTACCGCACCTACGTCTTGATGGGAGACGGCGAGCAGCAGGAGGGTGAGGTCTGGGAAGCGGCGATGTCCGCCTCGAAGTTCAAGCTGGACAACCTGACGGCCATCATCGACAGGAACGGGATTCAGCAGGACGGCCTCACCGAACAGATAATGCCGCTGGAGCCTCTTGCTTCGAAATGGCGGGCGTTCAACTGGAACGTCATCGAGGTGGACGGCTATGACTATCTGCAGCTCATCGACGCGTTCGACAACGCGGAGATGACCAAGCACAGGCCGACCATAGTCATCGCTCACACCGTCAAGGGCAAGGGCGTCTCGTTCATGGAGTGGTCGCCCACCTACCACGGCACGCCGCCTTCAAAGGACAAGATGACGGACATCTACAACGAGCTGAAATGAGCATGAGACCCATCAAGATCGCGCCCTCCATCCTCGCCTACGACCTGGGCGACCTGAGGGAGGGGCTGGACATAGCCTCGAGGGGCGGCGCCGACCAGATACACCTCGACGTCATAGACGGACGGTTCGCCCCCAACATCACCTTCGGTCCCGGGACCGTGAAGGCTCTCCGCCCGCGCACCAAGATGAAGTTTGACACACACCTCATGATCGCAGAGCCTCGAACGTACGTCGAGAGGTTCATCGAGGCCGGTTCCGACCTCCTTACCTTCCAGGCCGAGGTGCTCGACCCCGCTCTGTTCGACGTGCTGCACTCCGTGATTCGATCCAAGGGGAAGGAGATGGGGCTCGCCCTGAAGCCCGAGACGCAGCTTCCGGCGTGGGCG
The DNA here is from genome assembly GCA_963806765.1 of uncultured Nitrososphaerota archaeon. Taxonomy (GTDB): domain Archaea; phylum Thermoproteota; class Nitrososphaeria; order Nitrososphaerales; family Gagatemarchaeaceae; genus Gagatemarchaeum. Next base: position 206,414 of record CAWDYS010000003.1, read on the forward strand.
GAGGAGAGGCTCGGCAAGCTCGAGCGCGCTGCTCCTGTTGACGGTGAACCCGGGTTTCAGCGGTCAGGCGATGGACGTGACCGTCCTCCCGAAGCTCGAGAAGCTCAGCAGGCTCGTCGCCGATAGGGGCCTTGAGATAGACGTGGAAGTGGACGGGGGCATCGACGAGCAGAACGTCAGCGAGGTTGCGAGGCGTGGGGGAAACGTCTTCGTCGCCGGAGCCGGGGTCTACGGCAGACCCGACCCGGTGAAGGCGATCGGAGAGCTCAGGACTAGGGCTCTGGCTGTGAGGGGTGGCAGCTGATGCTTGAAAAACTGGGGTCGATGAGGACAGCCTATGGCGAAGCCCTCGTGGGCCTCGGGGAGACGCATCCGAACGTCGTCGTCCTCGGCGCGGACACCACCGAGTCGATAAAGTCTGGCTTGTTCGGCGCCAAGTTCCCGGAGCGGTTCTTCAACGTTGGGATAGCGGAGCAGAACCTCGTCGGGGTCGCGGCCGGGCTCGCGCTTGCAGGGAAGACGGCCTACGCCGGGACCTACGCGATTTTTGTCCCCGGCAAGTGCGTGGACCAGATACGGAACATAGTGGCCTACGCGAACCTTGACGTGAAGCTGATCTGCTCTCATGGAGGAATCTCTGTGGGGCCCGACGGTGCCTCCCATCAGCAGGCTTGAGGACATCGCGATCGTCCGTGCCATCCCCAATATGCGGGTGATAGTTCCCTCGGACTCGGTCTCCGTGAAGGGGATAGTGACAGCGATTGCCGACATCCCCGGCCCGTTCTACGTGCGCCTCACCCGGGGCGTGGTGAAGGGGTCGTCCGTGCCCGTGATCTACGAAGCCGGTTTCGAATACAAGCTCGGCAAGGCAAACGTGCTGAGAGACGGGAGCGACGTTGCGATCTTCGCCTGCGGGGTGATGGTGGCAGAGGCCCTCCGGGCCGCCGAGTCGCTCAAGGCAAAGGGAGTAAGCGCCTCGGTGATAGACTCGCACACCATCAAGCCCATGGACGAGGACCTGGTCAGGAAGTATGCCAGGCAGTGTGGCTCTATCGTGACCGTCGAAGAACACAACGTCCAGGGAGGGCTCGGATCGGCTATATGCGAGGTAGTGACCGATGACTACCCGGTCAAGGTCTTCAGGGTCGGGGTCAGGGACAAGTTCGGGGAGAGCGGGGAGGCTCAGGAGCTCTTCGAGAAATTTGGCCTGACTGCCCGCAGGATAGAGGAAGCGGCGATTGCGGTCCGAGGCAAGCCGGCTCCGCCGTGAGCCCTGCAGACGTTTCCGCTCGGATCTTACCAAGACTTAAATGAGGTCTTCGGCCGGCCAGAGAACCTTGCCGCGTTCCGGATTCGAGGCTTTCAACTCCTTTCTGAGGAAGCGCCGCAAGCTCATTATCGTTGCTTGGATCATCGCAGTAATCGTCGCGGGCACTCAGATTCCGGCGTTCTTCAGCTCGGTATCATACAACGTGGCGGGGTCGGGTTTCGGGGGGCCTACAAACACCGAGTCCCAGGTGGCCCAGAACATCATCAACGCGCAGTTCCCTTCCGCCAACGACTCGGGGTCGAACGGAATCATCGTGGTCATCCAGGACAGCCAGATGTACTCGCGCCCGGTACAGACGGCGGTCCTCGGACTGAACCAGACGCTCGCGGCGGACTCCGGTCTGACCAGCAGCTTCACGGGGATGAGCAGCATCTACTCGACCGAGTACTCATTTCTCATCTCAGTCGTGCCGTCACTTGTCCAGCAGGTCTCCCAGCTGAATTCGAGCTATGCCGGCCTGATGAACTCGTCCGGCCCCCAACTAACAGCGGAACAGTCATGGGATCTTGCGTCACAGATCGTCGCCAACGCGAGCGCCTCGTCCTTCTCCACTTCGCCCCTCTTCACGGCCAACGCGACACAGCTCGGCTCCCTGCTCTCTTCGTTCAGCGGCGGGACCGGCGCCTCGCAGATACGCGCCGGGATAATGGGAGTCGTCTCGAATGAGTCCTATTCCGACTATCCGTTCAAACTCTCGAGCTCGCTGACGAGGCACTTCGTCAGCCCCGACAACAGCACGATGATCGTGGTCTACAACTTCTCGGTCGCGCCTACCACGAAGATCATAGCAGCGTTTCGGGCCGACATCGCCGCCTCGAAGGTGCCCTCGCTCGGCAAATACTACGTGACGGGTTCATCCGTGCTCGTCGAGGACCTATCCACTTTGTTCGGGCCAGTCATCGGGATTACCGTCGTCCCCGGGGTTCTCGCCTCTCTTGCCATAGTCGGGATTCTTTTGCTGGCTCCCCTCGCCGCGCTCGTGCCGGTAATCGTCGGCGGGATTGCCATCGCAATCGCGCTCCCCAGCATATACTACGGTGTCGACGTTCTCGGCCACGGCACCCTCACATTCATCACCCCCGCTCTCACGATCCTCCTGACGCTGGGTCTCGCCGTCGATTACTCCGTCCTCCAGCTCAGGCGCACAAAGGAGGAGAGGGAGAACGGACGGACCACCGAGGAGAGCGTCTCGATTTCGGTCAAGTGGGCGGGACAGGCGGTGCTTACCGCTGGGATAACGGTGGTCGTGGCTTACATCGTGATGGCGGTGGCCAACGTCCCTCTCTTCAGTAACGTGGGTAGTGCAATTGCGGTAGCCATCTCAATCCTAATCCTGGCCGCGCTGACACTCCTCCCTGCCCTCGAGCTCACGCTGAAGGACAGGCTGTTCTGGCCCGGGCTGAACGGGCGAAAAGCCGTCCAGAAGTCGAAGGTGACCCGGCTCACGAGGCTGGGCGAGAAGACCCTCAGGAGGAAGGTCGCAGTGGTGCTAATCGTCTCCGCCCTCGCGCTGGGCGCGTTCTATCTCACAGAGAGCACGCCGAGGGGGGCGGACCTTCTCAAGCTCTTCCCGGACTTCCCGAGCAACCACGGGCTGACCGTGATCACCGATGAGCTGGGCAGCGCTACGGTATCCCCCTCGGTAATCGTCGTGACCACGCCCACCCCGATAATCTACGGGCAGGACCAGTTCAACCAGACCCTGCTGAAGCAGATCGAGTCGATCAGTTCCGCTGCCTCCTCGGTTCCCGGCGTATCGACCGTCAGCGGCCCCACCAGGCCGTACGGTTCGACCTTCAATTACACTGGCGTCCTTCAACTCCCCGAACCCGAAAGGTCCCAGTATCTGGTGGGCATGCTATCCGACATCGGCAGTGACAACAAGACCGTCCAGATCGTCGTGGGGCTCGGCAAGGACTCCGAGAGTCAGGCTGCCATCGACACTCTCCTGAAGGTCGAGTCCACGGTCTCATCCCAACCGCTGATGAAGGGGATCTCGGTGTACTACGGCGGCGAGACGCAGTCCACCTATGACAACCAGTCGTTCCTCGACGGAATCCTGCCTGAGGTCATCGTGGTCTTGGCAGTCGCCGTCTACGTCATACTGCTGCTGCAGCTCAGGTCGGTCTTCACCCCCATCAGACTCATCTTCACAATCCTCTGCAGCATAGGCTTCGCAAGCGCGCTCCTCGTCATCGTCTACCATTACGCCCAGGGCCTTCCAATCCTCGACTTCGCGCCTCTCTTCGTGGTCGTGACGATGTTGGGCGTCGGAATCGACTACGACATCTTCTTCGTCACCAGGATACGGGAGGAGGTCCTCAAGGGAAGCCCCGACGAGGAGGCAATCAAGACAGCTCTGAACAAGGTCTGGGTCACGATCTTCGGGCTGGGACTGGTCCTCGCGACGGTGTTTACGTCGTTGATTCTCCCAGGCATCGCGATGCTGGGCGAGATAGGCTTCGTGGTTGCGGCAGCCGTTCTTGTAGACGTGGGCATAGTCCTCCTCTTGTTCGTCCCTGCCCTGATGGGATTGGCAGAGAAGTTCAACTGGTGGCCCACAAAGATAGCGAACCGCACCAACGGGACCAAGAAAGCACAGTCCGAGGAACAAGTGAAAGAGGACTAGTGGCCGCTGCGGACGACCCCGCGGTCGGTGGGGCGCCTCCTTCCCTGAGGGATTGGCCCCGCAAAGAAGTCGGTAGAATCTCCCGAGGAACGACTTAAATAGAAAATCGGGAGGTTCCTGGAGAAGTTGAAGTTCTTCCTCGACACCGCGAACCTTGCGTCCATCAAGAAGTACAACCAGATGGGGCTTGTGGACGGGGTCACCACCAACCCTTCGCTGGTCTCCAAAGAACCTGGGGCCTTCGAGGAGATCATAGCCGCAATCTGCAAGGAGGTGAGCGGCCCGGTTAGTGCAGAGGTCGTGAGCACCGACCACGACGAGATGGTTAGCGAGGCGAAGCATCTCTCGAAGCTCGCCCCCAACGTCGTTGTGAAGATACCGATGATTCCCGAGGGGCTGAGGGCGACGAGGACCGTGAGCTCCATGGGGATACCCGTGAACGTGACCCTCGTGTTCTCGGCCAACCAGGGCCTCCTGGCCGCCAAGGCGGGTGCCTCCTATGTCAGTCCGTTCATCGGCAGGCTTGACGACATCGGCCAGCGGGGGATGGCGGTAATTGAGGACCTGGTGCTGATCAAGGAGAGGTACAGCCTGAAGGCGGAGGTGCTTGTGGCGAGCATTCGGCATCCCCAGCACGTCCTCGAGGCGGCCAAACTGGGCGCGGGGATAGCCACGATGCCCCCGGATGTCCTGGAGAAGATGATGATGCATCCACTCACCGACGCCGGCCTGAAAAAATTCCTCGAAGATTGGAACAGAGCCAGGAAGTAGGAGTCGTCCCCGTCCATCTGGGCCGTCGGCGTCGTAGCCCGCTGGATCCTAGTCGCTCGAGAATTCGGAGCAAAGGTTTTAACGACTCGGTCCGCCCGAGAACTCATGGGTAAGACATACACACTGCCACCGCTGCCGTACGCATACGACGCGCTGGAACCGTACATCTCACAGCAGATCATGACTCTTCATCACGACAAGCACCACAACGCCTACGTGACGGGCGCCAACGCCGCGCTCGACAAGCTCGAGAAGGCCCGAGCCGGGACCCTCCAGATAGACATCAAGGGGACCCTCCGGGACCTGAGCTTCAACATGGGGGGGCACAAACTGCACTCCATATTCTGGAACAACATGGCAGCGGCGGGCAAGGGCGGCGGCGGTGTCCCTAGCGGGAAGCTCGCCGACAAGATCATCCAAGACTTCGGCGGCTTCGACAAGTTCAAGGCCCAGTTCAGCGACGCGGCCAAGGCCGTCGAGGGCTCCGGATGGGCTCTGCTTCTCTACGATTCCGGAGCTGGACCAACTTGTGCTGACTCAGGTCGAGAAGCAGAACTTCATGCATCTGCCCGAGCTCCACATCCTGCTTGGGCTGGACGTTTGGGAACATGCATACTACCTCCAGTACTTGAACGACAGGGCGAAGTACGTGGAGGCATGGTGGAACGTGGTCAACTGGTCGGACGTAGACCGGCGCCTCTCGAAGGTCCATCAATGACCTGAACCTCCGACAGCGACTGTCCGGTCGGACTCTTTATAGCGAGTCCAGCCTCATCAACTCCCGATGGGCGAGTTCACCATCAACACGGAAGGGGTCCCGTTCAACCTACGTTACACGCTTGAGAGCGGTCAGTCCTTCCGCTGGCAGGAGAGGGGGGAGTGGTGGTTCGGGGTCCTGGGTCCGGGAGCGGTCAAGTTGAGGCAGGAGGGCGCTTCCCTGGTCTGCGTCTCGAGCTCCGACGCCCTCAACAGCCGCACAGTCTTCAACTATCTGGGCTTGGAGGCGAACCTCGAGAGGATTCTCGCCTCGATAATGAAGGACGAGAAGATAACCGAGGCGGTCCAGAAGTTCTACGGGCTCAGGCTGATGAAGCAGGACGTCTGGGAGTGCCTGGTTTCGTTCGCGCTCGCCACGAACTCCAACATCCCACGCATCAGGGGGATGATTGAGAACATCTGCCATCGGCTCGGTGAGTCGGTCGAGTTCGAAGGCCAGAGATACTCGCTCTTCCCCACCCCAGAGGCCGTCGCCGGTGCCGAACTTTCAGACTTGAGCGCTTGCGGGCTGGGGTACCGCGCGAGGTTCGTGAAGTCCATAGCAGAAGCGGTCCACGGCGGCAGGAGAAACCTCGACGAGCTTCGCCTGCACGACTACCCCAAGGCGAGGGAGCTTCTGATGGAAGAGTGCTGCTCGGCAGGAAGACGCTGATGGGCATAGGGCCGAAGGTCGCGGACTGCGTCCTCCTCTTCTCCTGCGAGAAAGACTCGGCCTTCCCCATAGACGTCTGGGTCGCCAGGGTCCTGGCGAACTACTACCCTCACCTGTTTACGGACGACCTCAAGGAGAAGCTCGCGTCGGCGGTCTCCGGAAGGACGGGCATCTCTGAGGCGACATATGATAGGCTGGCGACCAGCGCGAGGGTCTACTTTGGGGAGTTCGCCGGCTACGCGCAGCAGTACCTCTTCCACTACGAACGGATGCAGGGCTGACCCGGGAGAACTACTATTTCGTGGTCTTGGCGGCCTTCTTGGCCTTCTGCTCTGGCTTCCTGGCCGTCTTCTCCGACTTCTCCGGCGTCTGAGCCGCCCAGACCTTCTCCTTCTTCGGTTCCGGCACGTACCACTCCTTCAGCTTCCCGACATTCGCCTCGAGCACGCTCCTTCTCCTGATGTCGACGGGAACTTGGGCCTTCTTGGCGACGATGAACGTCATGCCTGCCGACCCGAGCTCGCCCAGCGAGTAGCCACGCGCTTCTCTCTGCTGCGAGCCGCGCTCGTGCCTTGCGAGCACAAAAGGTGTTGGCAAAGGTCTCACCTCGGCCGTCTTCTCTTCCGCCACTTCGGTCGCTTCCGCCTTCTTGGTCTTTGGCGCGGTCCTCTTCGCCGCGGCCTTCCTGGCGCTGGTCTTCCTGGCAGGTGCCTTCTTTGCCGCCTTCTCGCTCATGTTCTTCTCACGCCCAGCCCGCGGACTTTAAAAGCAGTTCCATTCGCGATTTTTCTCATTGAGCTTTGACCGGCGCTATTTCTCCAGGCAGGCTCGCGTTGGAGGGCTTTGGCAGGGAGGGGCAGCAGCGCCTCGCCGAGTCGCACGCCGTCGTGGTCGGACTCGGAGGCACCGGGAGCGTCATGGCCGTCAACCTCGCACTGGCGGGCGTGGGGCGGCTCACCCTCGTCGACCGGGACATCGTATCCCCAGAGAACCTTCACAGGCAGCCGACCTACACCATAGCGGACGTCGGCATGGCCAAGGCCGAGGTCGCCTCCAGGTTCCTGGAGGACCGCGTTCCGGGGCTGAAGGTCGAATACGACGCTTTGAACCTCGACCGCGCGAACGCAACGCGCCTCATCCGAGGGGCAGACATCGCCGTGGACTGCATGGACAACTTCGGAGGAAGGTACGCCCTTAACGCCGCCTGCGCGTCGCAGAAGATCCCTCTGGTCCACACGGGCGGGATGGGCTGGGAGGCCTCGGCCGGGGTCTTCTGGGTTCCCAAGACTGCGTGCTTCGAGTGCGTCTTCCCCGACGCGCCGGACGGACACTATCCCACTTGCGAGGATGTCGGGGTACTGGGCGCACTCACATCGTACATCGCCTCTGTCGGAGCCCTGGAGGCGGTGAAGATTCTCTGCGGGATGGACTCGGGTCTTGTGGGGAGGTTGCTGGTCTTCGACGGACGGAGGATGGAGTCGCACTCGGTCCGCTTCGTGAGAAGGAAGAACTGCAGGACGTGCGGGTCGGGCCGTCCGACTGCCGCGGGAAGGAGCGTTATCGAGCTCTGCGGGGGCAAGGAGATGTACGTTAGGGACGCGTTTCCCTCTCGTCAATTCGGACGCGTGGCGGAGCGGCTTGGGGACCGCGGGAAGAGGATGGGCGACTCGATAGTGATGGCCAGGGTGGGAGCCTTCGAGGTCTCTCTCTTCAAGGGCGGCGGCATGCTGGTAAAGGGCACCTCCTCCCCCGACGAGGCCCGGCGGATTGCCGGTGCGCTCGGGCTGCGGAGCGAGGAGTGAGCGCCCTCTCGCAGCCGGAAACGCTTAAGAAATGCGCGCTCAGCGTGGTCACGTCCCGCGGTAGCTCAGCCTGGTAGATCCCCTAAAAAGGCGGAACCAAGAGCTTCCGGCTGTAGCGGTCGGCCATCGGCTGACCCGATCAGCCTACTCAGGCCACAGAAACCGGAGTGTCGTCGGCTCAAATCCGACCCGCGGGATTTATTCCTTTACGTATATTCCGTATAAGCCACTATGCTCTTGAGTCATATCGCTACGCTTGGTGCTTCTGCAGCGTCAGCACAGCCTGCTTAACGCCAGGCGCATCGCTCTGATCGAATCGAAGTAGGTCCATCGCCCAACGCGGAACGACCCTCCAAATCACCCAGATACGGAACGAAGGTCTCGTGAGGGCTTGTAAGAATATAGACCCAATCCACGAGCACGCAGAGCGGCGTTGAAGCTCAACCTGGGCGGAAGCCTCTGGCACCACAGGGACTTCGCCCGCCTGTGGTTCTCCGAGTCGGTCAGCTCGTTCGGGAGCCAGTTCAGCACCTTTGCGATTCCGGTCTTGGCGATTCTCTCCTTCAACGCCACTCCGTTCGAGTACGGCGCGCTGGTCGCTCTCGGGATACTGCCCTACCCGATCCTGGGACTCTTCGTCGGAGTCTGGGCGGACAGGTTCCGAAAGCGCAGGATAATGACGCTCTGCAATCTAGGCAGGCTGGCCACGCTGGCGTCGATCCCGGTCGCCTCTGCCCTCGGTGTCCTGGGACTGCCGCAGCTCTTCCTCGTCAACCTGACCAATGGGATATTCTCCGTCTTCTTCGACATATCGTACCAGGCCTACCTTCCAATCTTGGTGGAGCGACGGGACTTGGTCGAGGGAAACCAGAAGCTGCAGGTCACCGCATCGGGCGCTTCAGTCGCTGGACCCGGCATCGCGGGGTTCGTGTACCAGCTGATCGGCGGCGCGTTCACCTGCGCCGTCGACGCCTTCGGATACCTCATCGCATCCCTGGCACTGCTGGACATAAGGAAAGTCGAGCCGAAGAGGACGTCCGGCCCTGGTGATTTCTTTGGCGAGATGAGGGAGGGCATCCGCGTCGTGTTTGGAAACCCGCTCCTGTGGACGATAGCTGGATGCACGGCGACGGCCAACCTCGGGGCCTACATGGTGGGCTCGGCCTTCAACATCTTCGCCCTGAAACACCTCAATCTTTCGACCGTAGAGCTCGGGTTCATCTATACGATTGGTGCGCTAGGCTTCGTGGTGGGTGCGCTGATGGCAAGGAGGGCGACCACGAGGCTCGGTTTTGGCCCCGGGCTGGCGGTCTCCATCCTCATCGGGGGCCTCGCTGTTCTCTATCCTCTCGCGGCCTACGGGCTCCCCTTCGCTCTTCCCGCGATGGTGGCCTTCATCATCGGCACAAGTTCGCCGATCTACAACATCAGCCAGGTCAGCCTCAGGCAGGCCATCACGCCCGACCGGCTTCAGGGTCGCATGAACGCGACCATGCGTGTCATAGTGTGGGGGACCATCCCCGTCGGGTCCTTTGTCGGCGGGATACTAGGAGGGACGATCGGCCTCGCAGACACGATGTATCTCGGAGGACTCATCGCTGGCTTGGCCGCGGCATGGATCGTCTTTGGTCCGGTGATGAAGCTGAAGAAGCAGCCTGAGCCGGTGTACGGAGCAACCGTTCCCTGACTTCGGTGCATGCCGCTTCGGAACGGATTTAAGCCCAACCAGGGTGCTTCAATTCAGTAGCACCAATGGCATCGAAGGCCCTCTCGATCGGGCTCGTCTCGCTGATCATCGGAGGCGGCATCGTCTTCTTCAACATGTTCAGGTGGTCCGCCATCCAGGACTCGATCGGCTACACGGTCAAGGACCCCGGCGCGATGGTGCTCGGGTTCTACCTCGCCCAGGGTCTTTCCACGGCGCTCGTCGTCCTGGGCCTGTACCAGGCGTACAGGGTCCTCCTGACGAGACGCGGGCGGGAGAGCCCGACCATCTCGTCGGTCATGGGCGAAGCGCTGGGCTCGAACCGCGCCTTCAGAGCAGGGGCCGTGATCGCGGTCGTCTACGGGTTCGTGTACGCTGTCTTCTCGAGCCTCATCACATTTCAGCCTACCGTCGACTTCGCGAAGGTCTACGGGGTCTCTTCGCCCGGCTGGTTGTACTTCACCTGCTGCGGCGACACCGGCACTGTCCCCAAGCTAGTGGTCTACCTCTCGCCCGCGCTCCATCTCGGCATGGTCCTGGTCCCGCTCACCCTCCTCTTCGCGTTCGTGGTTCCGCTTCTCGTCGGGTTCAACGTCACGCTGAGCTGACTACGCCCTCAGGCAGGCCTCTTTTCCGATGAGCGGACGCTGGCTCGTCAGTTCGGGGGCTGTGGTGGGGCTCTTCACGGCCTGTCCCACCTGCGCCGGGCTCTTCCTGGCTAGCTCGGTGGGTGGAATCGGCTCGACCCTCGCCGTCGCGCTCGCTCCCTACCAATTGCTGTTCATCGCGGTGACGGTCCCGGTCCTCTTGCTCGGTCCGCTCCTCACCGCCCTCAGCGTGAAGCGCTCCTACGAGGCCTCCTGCAGGGTTCCCGCCGCCGTCGGGACAGGGAATGCGCGCGCGCGGAATAATTGCTTAAATCATCATGTCGCGGGCTCCGTCCGATCTGAACGGAGCGGATAGCCATTGACCCTAAGGGACTACGTTCGCCTCGTCAAGCCGAGAATCATCCCGCTCCTGGTGCTGGTCGCCCTGGCCACGGCCATCATAGCGGCCAAATCGATTCCCTCCCCGCGGGTGCTCGGAGGGTTGCTGGTCGGCGGGACACTGACCTCTGCTGGAGCGCTCGCTACGAACAGTTATCTCGAGATAGGCGTCGATTCCCTGATGAAGCGCACCAAAGGCAGACCGCTCCCCTCGCAGCAGATACCCAAATCGCACGCCCTCGCCCTCGCCCTGGCGCTCCTCGCCCTGGGTGTGATGGCCGCCCTCCTCACTCTGAACCTTTACGCGACCTTCTTCATCGCCCTGGGCGCCCTGGTCTACATCGAGATCTACACGATCTGGCTGAAGCCGCGCACGACCTGGAACATCGTGCTGGGCGGCTTCGCCGGCAGTTGTGCCGCGCTGGCGGGTTGGTACGCCGTAACCCTCTCGGGTCCTTTTACGGCGTGGATACTTGCGGCGCTGGTCTTCGTGTGGACCCCGAGCCACTTCTGGAGCTTGGCGGTGATAACCGAGTCAGACTACTCCGCGGCCGGCATCCCGATGCTCCCCTCCGTGGTCGGCAAGAAGAGGGCCGCGCAGTTCATAGTCGTCAACACGCTCCTGCTCATCCCCATCAGCCTGCTCTTCTTTCAGTACTTGACAGGCACCGGAGAGCTGGTCTACCTCGCCGGCGCGTCCATCTTCGACGCGGGTCTCCTGGCGACGAACATCAAACTCCTCGCGCGCGCCGACCAAGGAGAACGCGTTCCTGGCGTTCAAGTTCTCAAGCCCCTACCTCGCCGTCATCTTCGTCCTCGGCTGCGTGGCCGTACTGGTCTGACCGGAAACTCTTAACTAATCTTAGGGGCCGCCTGTGAAACAAGCATGAGCTTCGGTAAGTACCTCGTGTACACGACGATCGTATCGACCTTCGTGCTGATAGTCTGGGGTGCTTATCTCACTGCTGGCAACTGGGGCGGCGACTGCGGAACAACCACGGGCGGGTCTCTCGTCAGCAGCGACTGGCCCTACTGCAACGGAAGCCTATCCATCCCGAACCCCGCCGTCAACTACGGGGCGCTCGTGGAGTACATCCACCGGACTCTGAGCGTCATCACCTCCGTCTTCCTGGTCGTCACTACCGTGGTCGTCTGGAGGATGAAGCCGCGCCCGACCGAGCCCGCCAGAGCCCTTCTCCTCGCGCTGGCCATGCTCGTCGTCCAGGTGGGTCTGGGGGACGTCGTGGTCAACTCGGACCTCAACGCAGCGGTGACGGCCGTCCATCTCGCGAATGCCACGGCGCTCTTCGCCATCATGGTCATCGCCGGGACCTACATGCACATCCGAGAGAGACCGCAGAAATAGCCCAGACGAATCCAAGCTACTAATCGCATTTGTCCGTCCCGTCGGGATTAGGTCTCAGTTCATGGCAGGCGTCCAGCACCGAGCGGAAGACAGAAAGCCCTCTGGGCCTCCCTCTCTCGCATGCCGACGGGTCCACGATTCGTCGCCGATGCGATGCTTGGAAGCCTGGCCAGGAAGCTGAGAATCTTCGGCTTCGACACTCTGTACTTCAGAGAGGGACCGGACTTGGAGCTGGAGCTGCATCGCGCGCGCCGAGGATCGCATCATTCTCACGTCGGACAGGGCCCTTGCCGCCCACTCCAACCGTCACGGCCTGATCGCCTTCGCCGTGGAGGGAAGGAGCGACCGAGCAAGGCTCGAGTCAATGGTGCTTCAGGCGCGTTCGGCGTCGCTGGCTCTCCCCCCCGGAGAACCGAGATGCGCCATCTGCAACTCGCGCCTCACCGTAATCGGCAGAGACATCGCCGCAGGGCTACTGTCAGAATCGGTGACCCGACGCCACCGTCTATTCTACAGGTGCGAGAGCTGCAACAAGCTCTACTGGAGAGGAGGACACTGGTCCCGGCTGAGGAGACTGTCGACGCTCCTCGCCCATCGATAGAAATTTAACCTAAGATGGCCCTCTTGCACCATGGCTCTTACGAAGGAGCAGGGCGAGGAACTGGTCCGGCTGGCGAGGACCACGGTCGACGCCTTCGTGAGAGGCGAGGATATCGCGGTCACCTACGACTGGACCGAACCCTTCCTCCGTGAGGCGCGCGGCACATTCGTGACTCTCAAGCGCCTGGACGGCGAGCTGAGGGGCTGCATCGGGTTCACTCAGCCTGTCATGCAGCTTGGTGAGGCCGTCCGAGAGGCCGCGATAAGCGCCGCCGCCTACGATCCGCGCTTCCCCAAGGTGGAACCCCGAGAGCTCGACGGGCTTCTCGTAGAGGTCAGTGCGCTGACGAAGCCCGAGACGGTGGAGTGCACATACCCTGCGGAGCTGCCGAAGCACGTCCGCATCGGCGTGGACGGACTCATAGTCTCCCTCTCCGGAAGGAGCGGACTTCTGCTGCCGCAGGTGGCAACCGAGTACAGAGCTGTCTCCCGAGGATTTTCTTACGCAGACGTGCCTGAAGGCCGGCCTCCCCCCAGACGCCTGGCTCACGGACAAGACGGTAGTCCAGAGATTCCAGGCCGAGGTATTCTCCGAAGTCTCCCCCAGGGGAAAAGTCAAACGAGAGCTGGACTAGAAGGAACGTCTTGAAGCGGACCCGCATCTCAATCTGCGGCTGAGCCCTCTGCGGCTAGGCTAGGATCGAATCGAGCACCGCGTTCTGGTCTGCCTCCTTCCCCCCGAACTCCTTGACTTTGTACCTCCCCGCGCTCTTCGAGATCCCGAGCTCCGCAGCGCGGTCGGCCTCCTTGGTCCTCAACCCCAGTGCGTCAAACCTCGCCCTGACTTCTCGTTCCTGGAGCAAGAGGAGCGGGAACTGTGCGACCGGATATCTTCGGGAGCTGCTCCATACCTGCGGTGCCCCTGCACTCGGGGTGCACTCCCGTGAAGACCTCGCCCGTGGCGCCCCTCATCCAAGAAGCGACGCGGTTCCCTGCGGGCCCCTTCCCTTCGAGGACCTCGAGGCGGAGCGACGAAACATCCATCCTCTTCGAGAGCTCGGCGTAGAGCCGGGCGACCTGCCTCAGCGACTCGTCGTCGTTTCGCGCGTGGACCAGAGTCAGCGAGAAGCCTGAGAGAGAAGCCATCCAGGCGGTTACGGCACTGTGGTACCCTCCCGAGACGAGGCAGGACGCCGCCATCTTCCTCGAAGTCGGCACGCCCCCAGGTCCTTCCCTGAGCTGGACGCCGCACGCCCCGCGGCCTCTGACCATGACCACACGGAACCAAGCCTTGGGGCTCTTCTCGTCCACGCGGCTTCCCTTCGCCGCCTTGAGAAGGGTCGATGTCGCCTCCATGAGCACATCCCCCTCCGCCTTCCCGCTCCGCTCAACCTCCACGCTGACCTTGAAACTCGCGGCGCCTCCGAGGTACCTCCCCGCAAGAGTTGAGAGTCTCGACATGCACGACCCGAGGCCGTCGAACTCGTATCCGGCCGCTATCCAGGCCGTACCAGGAAGACGGCACAGCCTCCGCGCCACTGTGACCGGGTCCTCCCCCCTGACGATGAGGGACCTGGTCCCCCGGCTCAGTACCGCTCCCTTTGTCGGAATCTTGCTGAGCGCGGTCCTCGCGAGATCGTCGAGCGACCCGTTCCCCGTCCAGCCGACTATGGCTGCAGATTTCAAGCCTCCATCGACGCGTTCAAGACGTTTTTAAGCGGATTACCGGCCCGCCCTCCGGAGAGAGGCGATGGAGAGCCAAGCAAGGCACCTGCGCATAAAGCAGGTCTTCAGCTCCGACGCCGGTGAGAACGTCGAGGTCAGGGGCTGGATCGCCACAAAGAACGCCATCGGGGGACTAGTCTTCGTGGTCGTCAGGGACGGCACGGGGTACATCCAGGTCTCGGCCAAGGGCGGGGTCGCGCCTCCTGACTCGATGGAAGCCATCAAGTCGGCCACCAAGGAGTCTGCCGTGTCAGTGACAGGATTGGTGAGGGACGACAAGAGGGCTCCGAGGGGGAAGGAGATCTCCGTCCGTGGGTTCAGAGTCCTTTCGCGAGCGGAGACCTGGCCGATCACCAAGACCGCGGTGAAGTCCGCGTCCTATCTCTACGACATCAGGCACCTCAGCATCAGGAGCAGGAAGGTCGTCGCCACGATGAAGATCCGCAACGAAGTGGTCGGCGCGACCTTCGACTACTTCAGGGATCAGGGGTTCACGCTCATCAGCGCGCCGAGCTTCGTTCAGGCAGCCGTGGAAGGAGGCTCGACGCTCTTCGGGGTCGATTACTTCGGGAAGAAGGTCTATCTGAGCCAGAGCGCGCAGTTTTACGAAGAGGCCGCGCTGGCCGCGCTCGAGAAGGTCTGGATCTACCAGCCCGCCTTCAGGGCGGAGAAGTCCAGGACACCCAAGCACCTGACTGAGTTCTGGATGATCGAGGCGGAGCAGGCTTTCGCCGACCAGTCGGACAACATGTCGCTCCAGGAAGGTCTCCTCTCCTCCATCACCCGCAGGGTCACCGAGAACCGTCCGGACGAGCTGAAGGTTCTGGGCCGGACCATCGCAGAGCTTTCGCTCCCGTTCGAGAGGATTTCCTACGATGAGGTCCGGGACTTCGCCGACAAGCAGGGTCTGCCGTTCGAGTGGGGCGAGGACGTGCCGACCGAGGTGGAACGACTCATCTCGCTTACACGGCAGCGCCCGTTCTTCATCACCGACTACCCACTATCAGCCAGAAGCTTCTATCACATGACCTACCAGGACAGGCCCAAGGTGACCAAATCCGCCGACCTCATCGCTCCCGAAGGCTTCGGGGAGCTGGCCACTGGGGGTCAGAGGATAGCGAGCTACGAGGTTCTCATGGAGAGGATCAAGAGCCAGGACCTGCCCACCGAGGCGTTCGGCTGGTATCTCGACCTGAGGAAGTACGGAATGCCCGACCATGCGGGATTCGGGATGGGCGTCGAGAGAGTGACCCGCTGGCTGGCGGGACTCAAGCACATAAGGGGAGCAAGCCTCTTCCCCCGGACGACCACCCGGGTCTCTCCCTAGGCCTGCCAATACCGCCACGCTTATTTACGTTCTCGCGAGCTGAAAAAGCGAAATGGTAGAGGAAGAGAAGCCAGAAGACGAGATTGACGAAGAACTAGACGTTACCACGATTGCGGGGGTCGGGGCCGTGACCAAGCAGAAGCTGAACGACGCAGGGATATACACCATACTCGATCTTGCGACTTCAGGTCCAGCGGAGATTGCCGACGCCACCGACTGGGACATCACAAAGTCAGTGGATGTAAACAACAAGGCAAGGAAGAGGCTGGTGGAGCTCGGCAAGCTGGAGCCCGACTTCGTCAGCGCCTCCGACCTTCTGACGCGCAGGAGGAACATCACGCGCATCAGCACCGGCTCCAAGAACATAGACGACCTGCTTGGAGGCGGTATCGAGACCTGGGCGATAACGGAGTTCTACGGGGAGTTCGGCGCCGGGAAGACGCAGATCTGCCACACGCTCTGCTGCACTGTGCAACAGCCGATAGCGGAGGGAGGCCTCGACGGCGGGGTCGTCTACATCGATACCGAAGGGACGTTCCGGCCGGAGAGGATCATTGAGATTGCTCAGTCCCGCGGATTCAACCCCGACGAAATCCTCTCCAAGATAATGGTCGCCAGGGCCTACAACAGCGCCCATCAGGAACTCATCGTGAAGGACCTCGGCAGGATGATAGACAAACACAAGGTCAAGCTCGTGATCGTCGACAGCGCCGTCGCCCACTACCGCGCAGAGTTCCTCGGGAGAGCCACGCTGGCCGAGAGACAACAAAGGCTCAACCGCTTCATGCACAACCTCCTTCGGACCGCCGAGATCTACAACATCGCCGTGGTCATGACGAACCAGGTGCAGTCCGCACCCGACAGTTTCTTCGGGGACCCTACTAGGGCGACCGGCGGACACGTCGTGGCGCACACCAGCACCTACAGGATTTACCTGCGCAAGGCGGGAAAGAACCGCATAGCCAGGATGATCGACAGCCCATACCACCCGGAGAGGGACGCGGTCTTCATGCTCGACGAGAGGGGCATCGACGACCCGTCAGAAGAGACCTCCAAGAGGAAATAACCTCGGTCGGGTAACGGTTTAATATCGTGCTTTCGGCGGCGAGAACCTTCATGAAAGCGAGAGGGATCATTGTACTGGCGCTGGTCATCTCTCTTGCCTTAGTTCCGATACTCACCTCGGTACCAGTTCGCGCCCAGGGCCAATACACGGAGAGGCTCGACGTCTATGTCGCAGGCACGAACGCGTACTGGCTGATGTCCATGAACCGACTGAACTCGACCTTCCCCATCCTGAGCTCGATCGAGTCTGTCTCCGGACTTAGCGGTTACCGTCTCTTGGCTCTCAGCACCCAGTCGGCGGTCTCTGACTTTCAGATATTCGGGGTCGACGGATACAATGTGCTGAAGGTCCCTTCGATGCCATCGCAGGGGCTCTTCCTCACCGTTAACGACTCTAGCAGCATTGCGGCTGATTCGATTGCCGCGACCTTCGGGACAAGATTCGGGACGACGTTCTCGCTCGTCTCATCGGGGTCAGGCTCCTACGTCTACTACGCGCCTGTGAATTTCGCCAGCGTGGCCGCGCCCGTCCTCTACAGGCTCGTTCCGACGACGATGAAGGGGTTCGCCTCCTTCGTGACGGAGTCATCATTTGTCGGGTCGGCGATGCCTTCGATAGTCTGTCACAGGGGTCAACAACGGATCAGGTTTCAGCCACTCGATAACCGTCGGCGCGGCCTCCTCGAGTATCACCAGCTCGAGTGGTGGCATAAGCATCCCCCAGATACTCTCCAACGCCAGCGGGGCGCTGGCCGCGTCGTCCTCCGCCTCTTCGAGCGAGGTCATCATCCACTCCCTCGACGGGGTGATCCTCTCGAGCGACAAGGCCACTATCTCCAACGACGCCTCGAACCTGAGCGGCACATACACCCTCAGCCCAGCCGCCGGGGCCGCCGTGAAGGTCAATGCGACCATCGTGAGCCAGTCTCCGACCGCCATCGCTTACCGTCTGTTCGACCGCGGAACCCTGACCACCAACCAGTCCCTGGCCGTGACGATCGTTCTCAAGGACACGGCCCAGAGTGGTTCCATCCAGAATGTCACTGTGAACGACAACTGGTGGAAGAGCTATCCGAGCGTGTTCCAGTTCGAGAGCGGGAACTACAACTTCACCGCGCCGATCATCTCAGCGGGACAGAACGTGACCTACTCCTACGCTCTCAAGGTCGTCTCATCCTCTGACACTCAGGTGACGGTCCCATCGGCGACTGTCCGCTTCGCCTACGTGCTCTCTTCGACGAGTTACAGCAGCGAGGCCTTCCTCAACCAAGCGGTCCTTCAGGTCAACAGCGTGGGCCCCGCGCTCAGCATCGTCGCGCGATCCACGATCTCCTCCGGCGCTCCGCTCGGCACGGTTGGGAACTACACAATCACGCTGACCAACGCAGGAAACTCGCCCGCCCTCAACCTCAAGGTCGGAAGCCGCTCGATAACCAACCTTGCACAGGGGAGCTCTCAGACACTGAACATCCCCGTCTCGCTCTCGAACCTTCTCCAGAGGAACTTCACCAAGACATTCTGGGTCCAGTTCACCAACGCCGCACAGCAGACGCAGAACATCACATCGAACTCCGTCTCGGTCCTCCTGTCCCATTCACAGATGGTCCTGCCGTTCATCCAGCTCTCGACCAATGACACCCTGACATCGAGCTCCATCTCGTCACGCGTCCTCAACGTGACCTACTCGTTCGCCAACAAGGGCACGGGGACATCAGGAGCAGTGACCGGCACACAGGTGTTCCCGGCGGGCATTTCGTGCAAGGTGGTCAAGGGCGGGAACAGCACGTGTGCAGCAGGCACATACACAATGGGAGTACCCGTGCTCACGACGACAAACACTCAGGTCAACGAGCTGGAACTGAGCTACACTCAAAACAACTTCATAATCCCGCCGGTTACGATCGCCACCTCCTACGAGGGTGTGACACTCCACACCTTCGGCGGAGCCTACGTCATCCCTGCCGGCATCGTGCTCACCAAATCGTTCAGCCTGAACGCCGGATTCCCCGGGATGACGACATCGGTCTCGGTCGGGGTATCCAACGTCGGCTCGAACCCGGTATCCAACGCCACGGTGAGCTCGTCCGAGGACAAGCTTCGACTCTCTGGCCAGCGGGGCGACCACGTTCAAGACCTACGCGACGCTGGTCCCGCAGCAGAGCGAGAGTTTCAACTACTCCGTCACTCTGGTCAGCGGGGTCTCAGGGAACGACTCGTCCTCTCCCGCGTCCGTCAGCCTGATCATTGGCGGACTCTCCACAGGCTTCTCCTCGGCACTTGCGCACGTACTGGTCTTCAAGCAGGTCGCGGTGACCCTGTCGACGACGCCCTCGACCCCTGAGGAGAACCACGACTTCACGCTCTCGATAACGTTCACCAACGCCGCCAGCGTCGGGGTCTCGGCCGCGACCTATACTTTCACGATACCTTCGGGTCTGAAGGTGGTCTCCGGGGGTCAGGTCTCCGGGCGCACGGTCACCGTCTCGGTGCCTAGCATCGGCCCCGATTCGAACCAGACCGAGGTCGTCACTCTCTCAGCATCCACGGGCCTCACTATTGACACTTCGACCTCACACCTCACCTACAACTACCAGACCTTCTCCCTGAGCGGGCTGGCTCCGAAGCAGACCATCACCGTCGCAGTAGACGTGACGACGAGATACACTCTGCCGATACTCATAGCGGTCTTCATCGCAATCGCAGGCATCGTCTATATGCGGCGCAGGATTAACCCTGCCGTCGAGGCTTGACGCCCGAACCCGGCACAGACCGGACCGGATGGTTACGCCATCCTTGAGTCAGCCAGACGAGCGTTCCGCGGGCGCCCTCGTCTTCAACCAGACACCTGCCGGACGGCGCTACCTGTTGCTGAAGTATCCCGCTGGTCACTGGGACTTCCCGAAGGGGAACATCGAAAAGGGCGAGCTGCCTGAACAGACCATGGTCCGGGAGGTCTGGGAGGAGACCGGGCTAGTGGGCGTCGTCCCCGTGGAGGGTTTCAGGAAGGTCATCGATTATCAGTACAAGAGGGAAGGAAAGACGATCCACAAGCAAGTCACCTTCTTTCTGGCCGAGTCGAAGGTGGACAGGGTCGTCCTCTCCTTCGAGCACAGAGACTACGCATGGCTGAGCTACGAAGAGGCGCTGAAGCTCGGTGACCTACTCCAACTCGACGATGCTCCTGCGCGCCGCAGAGGATTCCTTCAAGGCTCCGTTGTCAAGCGGTTGAGCTCTCTGAGCATAGACCGAGGCGACTTGGCGTCGATGATTGACCGGCCCACTATGGCAAAGTCGGTTCCCGCCTTGACAGCCTTGTCCGCTTCGCCACCCTGAAAACCAATCCCCGGGCTCAGGATGACCTGCCAGGGCTCGAGCGTTCTCCTTACCTCCCTTATTATCTCCACGGACTTGGCTGAGACGATGGCGCCGTCGGCGCCCCACTCACGCACCTTCTTTGCAAAGCGCATGTACATCGGTTCCTCCCCCACCTTAAGCGCATATCCTTCCTCGGCCCCGGCATGGCTCATGTAGACCAGGAGCAAGACACCCTTCCCGAGAGCGCCGGCCCTCGCTATCACTCTGGACAGGCCCTCGTTGTGGCCCGTGAACGGGTTGGCTATCACGGCGTCGAACCCGCCCCCGAAAAGCATCTCGACAGTCTCCAAGTTCGTGGACTCGATGTCGTTGAGCTTTATGTCCGCTATCAGGGGCAGCTCGCTCTTCGCGCAGAAATCTGCGACGGCCGTCAGACCCTGGAGACCCTGGGGCAGCAGGAGCTGAAAGTTGATCTTCACCCCGGCGAGGGAGTCGCCGAGCTCGCTGAGCAGCGCCTCGGCTCTGGCTGCCCTGCTCGCTTGAGGGCCTGTGATGTCCAGCGCCAGGACGATTCTGCTTCCGTGTCTCTTGGAGGAATCTTTGAGCCGTTCTCCGAAACGCACTAGAACTCCACCAGCGGGTGTTTCTCCGCCAGCTTGATCACCTTGACGTAGTAGAACCCGTGCTCGTCCGTCCTCTTGCTGAATCCCGTGTCGGCGATGTTCGCAGGCGAGTACTTCACGAAGCCCGTCGACGGTTCCTCCTTCATCCGGGTATAGAAGAAGAGCGACGCCTCCTCATAGTCGTCCAGCCGGGCGAACGAACCTACTATCCAGCTCGTCCCGTTCTTGAACGAGTACAGCGGGAGCGGAGGCTCCTCGTAGAGCATCTTGTAGGTCGCCAGCTTGACGAGCGACGCAAGGTCAGCGACCTGGGCGGCAAGGAACTTCTGATGGAACTCCCTCTTGTGCTCAAGGATGCTGGGCATCTTCAGGACGTGGATTACGGGCGAATAGATGTAGGATGGGGTGGAGGCCGAATCCACAAGCTGCACCTCCTCTGTCTCGCCTGCATTCCTGTAGGCGAGGAACTCGCCACCCTTGTCGGCTTCGACGTAGTAGAATATCGGCACGCCCATGAAGAGGTCGTTCTGGACCGAGAGCCTCGTCTTCTCGCCGTGCTTCGACATGAAGATCGGCAGCTGGGCACGCTCGAGGGCGCAGGCCAGCCTCCCGAGTTCCAGGAGCCCGCCGAGCTTCACAAAGCAACCCCCGATTATCCTGCGAGTCTCTTTCCTTGCGGGCAACTTGGTCGGCCGTCGATGCTCGGACTTAATAATCTTCTGACGGGAAAATCAAAAAAGCGAGGGCTTGGACCGCTCGCCCATGGACCCACCGCCGCATATCCCTATTGGAGACATAGAGCTCGAGATTGCGGCGCTGTCCGAGTCGCTCAGCGGGATCCTCGAACGGTCGCACACGGACCCCCCCACCGAGAAGGAAGTGTGGCTCGTCTACGCAAGGAGCGAAAGGGCGGTGGCCAAACTGAGGTACCGCTTGGGCACAGAGCGGCCCGGGGTCTTCTCCGAGCTCCCTAAGTCCAAGCGCCCGGACGAGTTCCTGGCGCGCGCCCTCGAAGGTCTGAATGTGGCCGCGGCCAAGATGAAAACAGTCGATTCAGCGGACGGATTGGAGGCGCTACGTGGCGCCCGAACCTGCCTGAGAGCCTACCTTGCGGAGCTGGTCCGAATCAGGATGAGGGAGAAGCGGAAGGCTTCGCTTTCTCGGCGCTCTTCTTCGTCTTCTTCCTAGGCTCCTTGGGGGCTGCCGGCTTCTTCTCCTCTTCGACAGGAGCTGCTACCTTGGCTTCCTCCGCGGCTGGTTCCTCGATCTTCTTCTCTGGTTCCTCCGCGGCCTTGGGCTCCTCCTTCTTCTCTGCCTGCTCTTCCTTCCTTGCTTCCTCCTTCTTCCTCTCCTCCTCCTCGGCTTCCGACGGTTCGAGCTCTATCAGCCTCAGTTCCTTGCCCTCGACGAGGACGCGGTAGTTCTTCCTCTCTCCCTTCTTCCAGAGGAATCTCTTGACGTAGGTCTTGACGTGCCGCGCTTTCACGGACTTCTTCATCGAATCGTCATCCATGGTAAGTTCTCCGCCGCTCACCTGCGGTTTGGCGCCCACCCTCGGTTCAAGGAACTCGGCGAGCTCTTCGCCTTCATCCTTGAAGGTGCCCAGAATAATCTTCATTTCGGCGACCTCTTCGGCTGAGAGATTATAACGGTTTGGCTTTATCTCGGCGAGCCACTCTTTGTAGGCCGACGACCCTTTGCACGGGTGCCGGTGGTGAGTTTCTTGCTGGTCCCGAGCATCCCGGTCACCATCTTGCCGTGCTTGGCCTCGTCCATGTCGATCCACTCCAAGAGTAGACGTGCGACGGGGTGGTCGACGGGAATGCTCTTGACCAGGTTGGCCTCCTTGGCCGAGTCCTCAAGCGCGAGCATGCTCCTCAGCAGTTCCTCCCCAGGGGTCTCGAAGCCCTTCCCGCTCTTCGCCTCGAGCCAGGAGATCACCTGCGAAACCACATCCGCGTGCCTTATGCTATCCGAGGCTATCAGCCGAAGCAGGAGCTTTGTGTGGTCATCGCCGGTCTTGTTCGCGAGCTCGAGGTCAGCTCTCGGCCGCTGCCAGCTCGAGCTGGAGCCTCTGCCTGAGCAGCTCTAGAGACTCGTTCTTCTCGAGTCCCATGGGCCCCCTGGCGACGATGCTTCTCCCCGTGCTCATGACCATCACCTGTCGGGCGGTCTCCAGAAGTTCCAACGTCCCAATGCTTCCCGAACCTGAGCGGATTCGTTCCGCGACCCTCTCCGAGATGGGGTCGATCAGGTGGTCGATGCTGCCTACTGCCAGGAGGTTCGCGCCTCTCCTGCGCTTGATATACTGGGTCACCGCAGCAGACGTCACATTCAGCGCGCCCGCAATCTGCCGCACCTGAAAGCCTTCGGCTGCGAGTTTCTGAGCGATTGCCGCCCTGATCAGCGGGATGAGCCTCTCTTCGCTCCTGACTGCGGGTGAACGGGGCGTCATTACGTGTCCAGTCGCCGCCGTTGTTCTTATTATGGCTGTTGAACTCTGCGTTCACCCAGAGCACCTCGTCGGGGGCGGAGGTCACCCCATAGCGCGTTAATAACGCCGTTAATCCAATCCGTTAACACCGTTCACATTAAATATTACATATGTTATGGGGTCAAACCATGGTCAGCTTCGCGGAGACCCTCCTCTTCTCTGCCGTCATGGGTCTCTCAATCTTCATCTCGCTTCCCATAGTCCTTCGCATGCGGGCCAGCAATATGGCGAACAGGATACTCTTGGCGGCTGCCATAGGGATACTCATCTTTCTGATTGGGGACGTCTGGGGCGACGCCTCCATGATAATGTTCAACGGCTCCCTCTACGGGTACGGGTCTTCCCCCTACTACGACTTCCTCTTCACCGGGGCGCTCGGGGTCGGGTTTCTGGGGCTCTACTACGGCGAGCACAGAAGGAAGACCGCGCTGGGGCCTTCGCAGACGTCCCTGATCATCGCGCTCGGGATAGGCTTCCAGAATCTCACCGAGGGTCTGGTCTTCGGCGCCCTCGCGGTGACGTTAGGCCTCTCCGGCGCGGCCCTCGTGGTCCTGGTGGGTTTCATCATGCAGAACATCACGGAGGGGTTCCCGATCGCGTCGCCATTTCTCGGTCGGACTGACAGGAAGCCCTGGCAGCTGACTACCCTGTTCCTCGTCGGCGGCGTCCCCACTATCCTCGGTGGGGCAGTCGGGTTCTTCTACAGTTCAAGCGCCTTCACCGTCTTCTTCGACGGGCTGGCGATCGGGGCCATACTCTACGCAATACTCCCGATGTTCAAATCGATGTTCATGGACTCTGACCACGCCGCCCAGAGGGTGACCTACATCGGCATCTTCCTCGGCTTCCTGGTCGGATTCTTGGTCAACCTAGTCTAATGGGCCCTAGCGGTCCATCCTGCGCTTCCGCTTCTGATAGGTCCTGATCGCCCTCAGGAGGTCGATCTTCCTGAAGCAGGCTCGAGTAAAGATCCAACGAACATTGGAGTTCATAAGACTTGAAAGGAATTCTCTTGAGATAGAAGCTTTGGCCAAACGAGGAGCAAAGGACCCGTCTCAATGGGAACGCGCTTGGATTGGCGCACTCGTCGCTGGTGAGGGGACCATAGGTTACAACAGGGGGCGAGTCTGTCTTTCTGGTGGCCGCGAGCATCCTCTATTGGGCTCGGGCAATCATTGGTACCCTAGACTGAGAATAGAAATGTATGATGGAGGCATGATCAAACTGGCGGGGGTTATTCTGTTGGAAGAACCAGTGTGAACACCTCGGGGCTCTTGGCTCAGTTAGGGAGGGCCAACCTGTCATCTACTATCTTCGACTGATGAGAGAATTCATGCCCGGGATAAGAGGCACCGAGTCTGATTCTGTCATCTCGAGGGGCTCTCCTGTTGGCAGGGAGATAGTTGACGAATACGTTAGATTGTTCGGGCGTTGATTATCTACCTAGTCTTCGTTTCCGCTTTTGGTAGGTACGTATTGCGCGTAACAAATCAATTTTTCTAAACGCCGGCCAGTAGACGTCCATGAAGATCAGTTCGCTGTACGCCCCCTGCCAGAGAAGGAACCCGCTCATCCTCTCCTCGCCGGAGGTGCGGATTATCAGGTCGGGCTCGGGGTTGGGGAGGTGGGCGGTGTACAGCCTGCTCGCTATCGTCTCCTCGCTTATCGTTTCGGGAGAGAGCGTCCCATTCTTTACGTCGTCCGCAATCGACTTCACGACGTCGGTGATCTCGGCTCGCCCGCCGTAGGCAATCGCGATGTTGAGGAAGTGGCCATCGTAGGTCGCCGTCTTCTCCTCCACTTCGTGGAGTATCCCGAGCAGCGACTGCGGCAGCAGGTCGAACTTCCCGATTCCCTTCACCCTGACTCTGTACTTGTAGATTCGCTGGTCGTTGAGGAGGTTGGTCAGCCTCTCTTCGATGAGCCTGAACAGCTCCTGAACCTCCTCGGTCGTCCTCTGCAGGTTCTCGGTGGAGAGCACATAGAGTGTTATCGACTTGATTCCGAGGTCATGGCACCAGTCGAGGAGCTTCTCGACGACGTCAGCACCATAAGCATGGCCCACTTCTACGGAGTACCTTCGGTCCTGGGCCCACCTCCTGTTCCCGTCTAAGATGATTCCAATATGGCTCGGGATTGGCCCGTCCTCGACCTGCCAGCTCAGCCTGTTCTCGTAGAACTTGTACGCTCCGGTCGCCCTGAGCAATCCTTCAAGCACTTGCGTCACTCCTTGAGCAGCGGGTTCCTGTTCCTAATGCGGCCGTAGAGCGCCGTCACCACGGCGAACGTAACCGCGAGTCCCACCAGGACGTAGGAGATGAGCAGGACTGAGCTGTTCTCGCCGCCGGTCAGCACTATCGCGAACTGATCCACGGGCAGGTACAACAGACCAAGCAGCACTATCAGGACAGCGTCCCTCCAGACCCTCCTGCTGCCCCTCGCCAGGTGCGCCAGAAGCGCGCCGATAAGATAGATGCCATACGCCGCCCAGATAAGAGGAATGGCGCCTTCAAGATAGTACCCAGCGAGCGTCGGTCCGACGATGAGGAACTGGCCCGGGTTGGCTCCGACCAGCAGCACGTCAGAGTGCGCCTTGAGGTCCATATTGTTGTAACCGCTGGAGAGGCCTACCAGGAAGATTAGCGAACTCGCAACGGCCGAGAAGATCCTGAGGTAGCCGTACGGGCGCTGGCTGAGCATGGCTGCAATCGACCTGTCTATTCCGAAACCCCTGACGAAGAACACCAGACCCAGGATGAGAAGGATCGCTATGCCGGCCTCGTAGGCCCGTCCGAAGAGCACGAGCACGCCCGCGAAGAGGAATATCACACCCGGCACCCCGATCACCCACTTCGAGTAGCGCTCGTCGAAGATGAGCATCCTAAGGTACCTCCCGAGCACCATGTATGTCTCCTCGACCGTCCTGCTGTGCTTGACGGCTATCCTGGCGACGGAAGCGACGGGCTTCATCGACTGGATTATCGGCAGTATCTGCTCGTCCTCGGCGCCGTCCGTGACAAGCACTATCGCCGAGAACTGCCCTCTGCTGAGGATGTTCTCGACCTCCCTTCTGATCTTCCTGTCCGCGTCGACCCCGCTGTCCGCGACCCCGCAGACCAGGGCGACCTCACACCCCTCGCTCTTCGACTGGAGCCTGTCATACTCCCTTATCGCCGCAAAGAAGGAGTTAGCGTCAGCTTCCTCGGGGTCGGAGATCGCTAGCTGCGTCGCTGCGCCCAGCACAGCGTCTCTGCCGAATACAGGAGACCGGACTCTCGTCTTGCTCTCGAGGTCCCCGTCCCTGTCGACGGCGAGTATGAGCAGCCTGTCCCCCTGCGCCGACATCTTGATTCTCAGTTGACGCGGCTGCGTACTTAAGCGCTACTCCGCGTTTCGCGCAGTCAGGACGGTGCGAACGCTGCGCAATACACATAAGAGGGCGGAACGAATTCGTGTGTCCAGTCCCGCATGCAAGCCTCGCGACCTTGGTCTGGCTCCTGGCCAAAGGATCTCCCCCGCGAAGTCGGGGAGGAACCGCAGCCGCTCTGCAAGCTGCTCGAGAACTCCGCAGCGCGCTACCCGAACGACAGGTGCCTGCTCTACCAGGGACGCTCTCTGACCTATCGTCAGGTCGATGAGCTGGCGTCTCGATTTGCGTCTGGGCTCATGTCACTGGGGTTTCAGAGGGGAGACCGGGTGGCGATATTCATGCCCAATGCGCCCCAGTTTGTCATTTCCTACTTCGGGATTCTGAAGGCAGGAGGGATAGTGGTACCCTGCAGCCCGCTCTACAAGGAGAAGGAACTGGAGTACCAACTGCGTGACTCGGGCGCGGCGTTCGTCGTCGCAGCCAACGACGTCGTGAACGGCAACGACCTATTCGCCAGCCTCGAGAAGTGCAGGGGTCGGCTCCAGCTGAAGGCTGTTATCGCTGCCAGCGTGACCGACTACATCCCTGGGTTCAAGAAGCCCTTCGCCGGGCTCAGGGGGGTGAAGAACGTCCCGAGGCGCGACACCGTCCGCTTCACCGAGCTCGTAGGCAGGAGCGAGCCGCTGCAGAAGTCCGCCACGGTCGACCCCGTCAGGGACATCGCCGTCCTGCAGTACACGGGCGGGACCACGGGCGTCTCGAAGGGTGCGATGCTCTCCCATGCGAACCTCTACATCAACGCGTTGCAGACTGCGATGGTGCTGCCGCTGAGGCACAGCGACGTGGCCCTGGGGGCCCTGCCCTTCTTCCACATCTACGGAATGACGACCGCCATGAATGCTCCCTTCAGCGTCGGCTGCTCGTTAGTGATCCTGCCGAGGTTCGAGGTCGAACCCGTAATGGAGACGATCCAGAAGGAGAAGGTCACGAGCTTCTGCGGCGTCCCCACTATGTACATCGCTGTCATCAACCATCCTAAGGTCTCGCAGTTCAGCCTCCGCTCGGTGCGGTCCTGCATCTCAGGTGGCGCCGCCCTTCCGGTCGCCGTGAGAAAGCGCTTCATCGAACTCACGGACAGCGCCCTCGTGGAGGGCTATGGTCTGACCGAAGCCAGCCCAGTCACCCACGTCAACCCGATCGGCAAGGGGGCCGTCGTGAAGGACGGTTCGATTGGCATCCCTGTCGCGGACACCGACGCGGCGATAGTCGGGATGGACGACCCGTCGAAGTTCCTCGGAGTCGACGAGGTCGGCGAGCTCGCGGTGAAAGGACCGCAGGTCATGCTCGGCTACTGGAACAGGAAGGACGAGACCGATCAGGTGTTGAGGGACGGCTGGCTCCTCACCGGGGACATAGCGAAGATGGACGACCAGGGGTATTTCTTCATCGTGGACAGGAAGAAGGACATGATAGACGTCGGGGGGTTCAAGGTGTGGCCTCGCGAGGTCGAAGAGGTGCTGTTCACTCATCCGGCCGTCAAGGAGGCGGCCGTGATAGGAATACCCGACGATTACAGGGGAGAATCGGTGAGAGCGTACGTCGTCCTGACACCGGAGGGGAAGGGGAAAGTCACCGAGAAGGACGTAATCGACTTCTGCAGGGAGCACATCGCTAACTTCAAGGCACCGCGCTCCGTGATCTTCGTCGAAGACCTCCCGAAGACGCTCGTGGGCAAGGTCCTGCGACGGAAGCTCCGCGAGAGCTAGACCATCTCGATTACCATCGCGACCGCGTTGCCTCCGCCCAGGCAGAGGGTTGCGAGGCCACGCTTCTTGCCCCTTCTCTTGAGCTCGTAGATTAGCGTTGTGAGGACCCTCGCGCCGCTGGCGCCGATGGGATGGCCCAGTGCGACGGCCCCGCCGTTGACGTTGAACTTCTCCTCTGGGATGCCCAGCTGGTCCCTCACCACTATGGAAGCAGTGGAATAGGCTTCGTTGTGCTCGAACAGGTCTATCTCCTCCACGGTCAGCCCAGTCTTCTCCAGGAGCGCCTTCACGGTGGGAATCGGCGCCTCCATGATGTCTGCGGGGTCCGTGCCCCCGGCGTGGTAACCCACCACCTTGGCGAGCGGTCTTAGCTTCATCCTGTCCGCCCTCTCTTCCGAAGCGACGACGAGGGCCGACGCCCCGTCGCTGAGCTGGGAGGAGTTTCCTGCCGTGAGGACCCCTCCGGGCTTGAAGGCCGGCTTGAGCTTGGCGAGTCGCTCGACGGTCGTGTCTGCGCGGACGCACTCGTCCTGCTCGAAGAGCTCGACACCTCCGGACTCGCCCGGGACCTCCACTTTGACGATTTCCTCTGTGAACCGACCAGCCTCTCTGAGCGGAAGATGCCTTCATCTGGCTGTCGTAGGAGAACTTGTCTGCCTCCTCCCTCGAGACATGAAACTTCTCAGCTATCCTCTCCCCCGTCATGCCCATGTGGTAGTTGTTGTACACCTCCCAGAGCCCGTCGCCAATCATCGAGTCGGTCAGTCGCGAGTCTCCGTACTTCATCCCCCATCGCATGTCCCTCACGAGATGGGGAGCGTTGCTCATGCTCTCCATCCCCGCCGCGACCAGCACCTCGGCGTCCCCCGCCTTTATGGCCTGGGCGGCCAGCATCACCGCCTTGAGCCCTGACCCGCAGACCTTGTTTACCGTGAACGACCCGACGGTGACAGGAACACCTGCGTAGATTGCGGCCTGCCTCGCCGGGTTCTGTCCTACTCCCGCGGAGAGGACCATGCCTCCGATTACCTCCTCAATGTCGCTGGCCTCCAAACCTCCACGCCGGATCGCTTCCTTGACGACCACCGAACCGAGCCTGGTCGCGGGGACCCGCACGAGGGTCTTTCCGAACTTGCCGATGGGGGTGCGGCAGGCCGACAGAATTACCGGTTGCATCATGATATCCGATTCACCCTCGCTTTGGACCCACTAATAACGGCGCGGGTTTATTCGACGCCCGTCGTTCATGTTTATTAGAATGGCTGGATGAGCCATCCACGTATTGCAGGCTCTGCACGTGGCCGGCAGCCGGAAGGTGGCCGCCATCTCGATGTTCACGGCGCTCGCCGTGGTGACCGACTATGCAATGCTGCCCCTGGCGAACGTCAAGCTGATGGACTCCATCGTCTTCGTGGCTTCGCTGACATTCGGACTGGAGGTCGGCGTCTCTGTGGGAGCTCTGAGGCTGGCTTGTTTACGGCGAAGTCAATCCGCTGGGGCCGGACGGCGGGCTGCTCTTGCTAATCCTCATCGGCTCAGAGACCGTCTACGCTGGGCTCGGATGCTTGGTCCGAGGATCGTTCAACTACGAGGAGATAGGCATACCCACGATGAGCCTGCTCTGGGGCTCATTCGGGCTTATAGGCGCGTTCGCCTACGACCTGATCACCAACATCGCGCCGCCTCTCGTATCAGGCAGCTCTCTTGGCGCGGCGCTCCTCTTCTTGGTTCCTGGAGCCCCGTTCATGGTCGCGCACGAGGTCAGCGACTTCGTCTTCTTCGCCACTGTGGCTCCGCTGCTGTATGCCGCTATCCGCAAGGTCGCCCGCAGGCAGGTTGGGGTCGTACAGCCCCGCCCTCACCTTCTGGACTCGAAGCCCTGAATGTCGAGTATCGAGCCCGTCCTCTCGCTCTTCGGTCTGAACCTCGGCACCACCTCGCTCCCTACTCGGGCCTTGCCCAGAAGCTTGTGGATAATCCCGCCGCGGACGCCATCGAAGGTTACGAAGACGAAGGTCTGGCCTCCCGTGCTTCGTTTGCCCACCGAAGTGACCGCCCTGACCTTCCCGACGGGGCTGACCTTCACGAACTTTGTTATCTCGCCATAGCAATTCACACAGTACATCCTCGCAGGGAGGGACGATTCCTTGCAGTTCGGGCAGTATCCCGCGAGTATCTTGCGGTCCATCAGCCCGCGCAGGAACTTCTCGCCGGCGACACCAGCCGTGTACTCGTACTGGAACGGGATTATGTCCGCCCACTGCCTTACGTCCGCGACAGACTCGACCCTCTCCTCCATTGACATCCTCTACCTGCTCCTTGCCCTCGGCCTGAAGTACCTGATGTCGGTTATGGCGCCCGTCCGTTCATCCTCGGGCCGCCACACTGCCTCCACGGGCATACCCACCCTGACCTTGTCCGGTCTAACCTCGCCGAGCAGATGCAGCATCCCCATCATCGGGGACGCTCCCCCGATCTCTATCACGGCGACCAGAATCGGGTCGCTCCTCCTGCTCGCGTCCGAGTTCACGTAGGCGATAGAGAACGTCACGACCTTCCCCGTGTCTTTGAGCCTGACCCAGCGGTCGGTCGGCCGGTAGCACCTCTCGCAGTACATCCTTGGCGGGACGAGAATCCTGGAACATCCGTCGCACTCCCTTCCCCAGATCTCCATCTTCTTGAGCCCTCTCAAGAAACGCGAGGTCGCGACTCCCGAGGTCCAGGCGTACCTTAACTCGGTCTGGTACTTGGTGATGAGATACCTCCGGCTCTTGAGGTCGTCATGGGTTATTTCAACTCCTGGATAGTGAGAGACCTTCGAGCTCAAGCCGTCTCACTCTTGTTTCCCTCGGTCATATAAACCGCTTCACTCCCTCAACCTCCGAGCGAACTCGAGGAAGAACTCCATCGAGGATGGGTTCTTGAGCGAGCCCGGGTTGTAGACCTTGGCGGGGTCGTTGCCAAGGAATATCCTCCTCACGGGGACCTCCGAGCTTCTTCCCGTTGATGGTCCTCGGGATCTCGGAGACCGCGACTATCTCATCAGGAACCATCTTGGGGGATATCTCGTTCCTGATCTTCCCAATAATCTCGGCCTTCAGAGAGCCGTCGAGCACCGAGCCTTCCCTCGGCACAATGAATAGAGGCATGTAGGAGCGTCCACCGAGGAACTCCATGTCGACTACCAGGCTGTCGGCAACCCTGGGGAGAGACTCGACCACACGGTAGATCTCGCTCGTCCCGAGCCTGACCCCCATCCTCTTGATTGTGGCGTCCGACCTCCCGTAGATTACGCAGCTGCCGTCCTCGCTGACCTTGATCCAGTCTCCGTGCCGCCATACCCCGGGGAAGACGCTGAAGTCAGCTCTCCCTGTATCTCTCTCCCGTCGCATCGTCCCAGAGAAACAGAGGCATCGATGGCATGGGCTTCCTGATGACCAGCTCGCCCATCTCCCCGACCACCGGCCGACCGAGATCGTCGTAGGCGGCGATGTCTGCCCCGAGGTTCCTGCACTGTATCTCCCCCGAGCGGACCGGAAGCAGCGGGCAGCCCCCCACGAACGCGGTCACGAGGTCCGTTCCTCCGCTTATCGACGTCAGCCAGATGGTCTCCTTGACGCGGGAGTACACCCACTCGAACCCGTCGGTGGTCAGCGCTGAGCCCGTCGAGCCGAAGCCGCGCAGTGCCTTCAGTGAGTGAGATGACCTAGGGTCGACCCCGCTCTTCATGGAAGCTCCCACGTACGCGGCGCTGGCTCCCAGGAAGGTCATCCCCGTCTCGTCGGCGAGGTCCCAGAGGGCGTCCGCGCCGGGATAGAACGGATCGCCCTCATAGAGTACTATGGTCGAGTCGAGGAGCAGCGAACTCACCAGATAGTTCCACATCATCCAGCCTGTCGAAGTGTACCAGAACATCCTGTCGTCGGCCTTGAGGTCGTTGTGGAACGCCAGCACCTTCAGGTGTTCCAGCAGGACCCCTCCCTGGCCGTGAACGATTGGCTTCGGCAACCCGGTCGTCCCGGAGGAGTAGACTATCCAGAATGGATGGTCGAACGGTACCTGTTCAAAGGCAAGTCTGGCGTCCGAGCGCACGAGGTCGTCCCAGTGCTCGACGCGGTCTATTCTGCCCGCCTCAGGACCTACCATGATGGTCCTTTCGATGCTCGGGATCGAGCCGCGCAGGTGCTCGACCACGTCTGTCTTCGGGTTCCATCTTCCCCTGTAGGTGTAGCCATAGGTGGCCACCAGCACCTTCGGGTCTATCTGCTTGAAGCGGTCCAGCGCGCTCTGGATGCCGAAGTCGGGAGCGCAGCTCGACCAGATGGCCCCGATGCTGGAGCACGCGAGGAGCGCCACTATCGCCTCCGGGACGTTCGGGAGATAGGCCGCCACCCTGTCGCCCTTTACGACGCCCATGGCTCTGAGCGACTCGGCGAAGGCCGCGGTCCTTCGCTCGAGCCTCCGCCCACGAAGTGTGACGGAGCCCCTCGGTCTCTGTCTTGGAGATGATGGCGGTCTTTCCCGGGTCCCTAGCCCTGAAGATGTGCTCGGCGTAGTTGAGTCTTGAACCGGGGAACCACCTGGCTCCCGGCATGCCCGCGCTCTCCAGTGTCGTGGTATACGACCCGCTCGAGTCTATCTTGAAGAACTGCCAGACGGATTCCCAGAACCTGCCGGGCTCCTCTACCGACCACGCCCACAGCCCGCGGTAGTCCTCGGCGCTGACACCCTTCTCCTTCTGGAGCCACCGGGCGTATGCGGTGATGTTCGCCCGGTCGACGACATCCTCGGTCGGTTCCCAGAGGACTTTGGCCAAGAACTCGCGACCTCAGCTCTTCATCGTCATCACGGTCCCGACCTGGAGGAGATCACCCCAGGCCTGGGCGAGCCCGCGCTCGGCCTTGTTCTTGATCTGCCTCTTGCCCGCCTCTCCCTTCAGCCTGCCAGTATACCTCACACACCTTCATCAGACCCGCGGCCGCTATGGGATTGCCGACGCCCAGCAGACCTCCGGAGGGGTTGATCGGGAATTCTCCGCCCCGCTGCGTCACGCCCTCCCTGGTGAGCTTAGGAGCCTCTCCCTTGTTGGCGAGCAACAGCCCTTCCATGTGGTGGAGTTCCTTGTAGTCGAACGGGTCGTAGACCTCGGCAAAGTCGAGGCTCCTCCGCGGGTTCTCGATCTTGGCCGTCTTGTAGGCCATCCTGGCCGCGCTCTCCACGTACGCCGGGTAGTACAGGTCTCTGTTTGTCCAGTACTGCGTGTCGACGTTCCAGCCGACCCCGTCAATCCAGATAGGGTCCTTGGTGTACCTCCTTGCCACCTCCTCGGAGGCGAGAATCACTGCGGCCGCGCCGTCGGAAGGTGGCGAGACGTCGTACCTCTTTACCGGCGAGACGATCTTCTCGCTGTTCATCACGTCCTCGACTGTTATCTTGGCGCCGAGCTGAGCGCAGGGGTGGTCTAGGGCGTTCATCTTGTTCTTGACGGCGACCAGCGCAATCTCTTCTTCCCTCACATTGTGCACGTGCATGTACCTCCGCATCTCCAAAGCAAAGATCCACACGAGCGTGACACCGAGCGGCCTCTCGGTGGTGTGGTCGAAGATGCTCCAGAAGGCTGACTGGGGGTGGGGGTGCAGCGGCGACATCTTCTCCTCCGCGACCGCAAGGCATGTGTCGAAGAGGCCCGAGGCCACGTGCCACCAGGCGCCCACAGGGGTGAAGACGCCGGTGCCTCCTCCTACGTAGACCCTGCTGTTCGGCCTGCCGATCCCGCCAGACCCTTCCAGCAGGTACTCGCCCTTCATGTGAACGCCGTCGAAGGCGTCGGGGGCGCTCCCGATGACCACTGACTCGATGTCCTTCATGGTCATCCCCGCCGAGTTGAGCGCCATGTTCGATGCCTCGTAGGAGAGTTCCCTTCCCGTCTCGAGCAATCTTCTCCTGAACAGGGTCATGCCCGCCCCGATTACCGCGACTCTTCGCTTGATCATCTTCTCACCTTGAAAGTATCGCGACGCCTCCCGTCGCCGTCGGGATTCCACGCCACGACTGCACCAGCGCCCTCTCAGCACCCCTCACTTGGGTGCCTCCCGCCTCTCCGCGGAGCTGGAGGACGCACTCGAGCAGGCGGTGCATCGCGGACGCCTCGAGCAGGTTCCCGACCCCCAGCGCGCCTCCGCTCGGGTTCAGGGCGGGCCCGGCTCCGGAGAGCACCCTCCTCTCCTCGGCGCCGCTCTTCGCGAGCGAGTGCAGATGCTGGAGCAGTTTGTAGGAGTAAGCGTCATCTGAGCTCGAGCAGGTCGAACGCGCCCAGGTCCCTCCTGAGCCCGGCCTGCGAGAGGGCCTTGGCGTAGGAGTTGCTCGCATACTCGGCCCTGGAGTTCTCCCCTCCGTCGTACCAGGGTAGCGACGAGCTCCAAGCCACTCCATCGACGTAGACCGCGTCCCTATTGTTCTTCCGTATCCAGCGCTCCGAAGCGAGGACCAGAACGACCCCGGCATCCGCGAATGGAGCCTTGTCGATCCTTCTGAGCGGTGAAGAGAGGACCTCGGAACCCTCCAGGTCCGTCTTGCTGAGTCTCGCGCCGAAGCTCGCCCTCGGGTTGCGCATGGCCCGAGCCTTGACCCTGACCAGCAGGGCGTCCAGCACCTCCCGGGAGTAGCGTCCGCTCCTCATGAAACCGTCCATCTCAAGGGCAGCGAGGGAGTCCGTGCCAGCCCCGATCGGGCGGATCAGGGACGGCTCCTGCGCCATCCTCTCGACCAGCTCCTTGTCGATGACGTCGGCGGCCTTGCTGTGGGCTTCCAGCGTCACCACCTCGGCCACTCCTGCCAGGATGTGCATCACCGCATTCCCGAGTCCGGTTATGGCGTCTCCGGCGATGGTGCAGACGGGCCTGCCGGCGCCCCCTATCTGGTCCGGTACCATCTCGTCAGCGATGCTCCACCCCTCCCAGAGGTCTTCCGTGCAACAGATGAACGACCCCACGTCTCTCCTGGGCTCGATGGAGGCGTCCGCGTAGGCCTTCGCGGCGGCCTCGTACATCATCTCCCTGGTGGATAGGTCGGAGACCACGGGCCTGAAACCTTCACAACCCACCCCCACTATACCGACACGATTCGGCATTGCTGTGGAACGTCGTTTTGTTTCATCGAATCAATAAGGCTTCCGACGCCACCATCGATGGTTTAAATGCCAATGAGGGAATGAGACCCCGATGACCAGCCGCCTGGCGCTTGGATTCAACCCCGTCCTCACTGTGAAGGCCGCGGTCCTGCTGGGGAAGAAGGCGGAGTCGCTTGGCTATGATTCGGTATGGTTCCACGAAAGCCTCTACCAGAGGGACGTCTTCTCGTACCTTTCCTCGGTCCTCCTCAGCACCTCTCGCGTCAAGGTAGGGACGGGTGCCATCAACACGTTCACGAGGCATCCTCTCACCTCGGCCGCGACCTTCGCGTCCCTCAGTGAGCTCTCCGGGGGCCGCGCAATCATGGGTCTGGGGCTGGGGAGCTTCCCGACCGTGCCCAACATAGGCTTCAAGATCTTCCCGGTCGCAGAAACCAGACCCCTCCAGAGGATACGGGAGTACGTCTCCATCTCGAGGAGCTTCTGGGCCGGCGAGAAGCTTGACTTTCGGGGCGAATTCTTCACTGCAGAGAAGATGCAGTCCGACATCAACCTCGCCTACAACGTGCCCGTCTACATCGCCTCGCTCTCCGAGCTCGTTCAGGGATACGCAGGCGCGGAAGCGGACGGGGCGATACTCTCTCCCTCGATAGCCACGACCGAGACCACCCGGACCATGGTCGACCACGTCCGGACGGGGGAGAAGCGGGCCGGAAGGACGGTGGACAAGGCGTCCTACCTGCTGACCTCTGTGGACGAGGACGGTGGGAAGGCCCGGGATGCAATCAGGGGCTTCTACTTCTTCCTCTATCAGCTCGGGGAGGTGATCAGACCCGAGTCTCTGGGGGCCCACGGGGTCGGGTTGGATGAGATTGAGAAGTTCAGGGCTGCCTGGAGGAGCCGCGACCCAGGAGCGTCGCGTCTGGTGCCTGACGGGGCGATAGACGCGCTGAGCGTCGCCGGGACGCCGGAGGAGGCACGCGCGAGGATAGAGGAGTATCGGCGGGTTGGAGTCGACCTTCCTATACTAATGCCGATTGGAAACGTTAATTACGCCATGGAAACTCTCGCGCCACTCTAAACATGCCCAGTCGGTCCCTGGGTGACAGGCTAGGATTATTCATCCGGTTTGCGAGGGTCCAGTTTCTCCCCCTTGTCCTAGCGCCGCTGATTGTCGGGACCGCCGCCGCCTGGTACGCCTCAGGCACGCTTAGTCCCCTGCTGATCGGCCTCCTGTTTCTGGGGAGTGCGTCCCTGCTCATCGCATCCAACTCCATCGACGACGTCTACGACTTCGTCAACGGGGTGGACCAGGTCTCCGAGAAGATGTTTCCAAAGGAGTTTCCAGGGTGGAAACCAATCCCCCGGGGATTGATGTCGGTTAGCCAAGGGCTCACGATCTCCATGGCCTTCTACCTCCTGAGCCTCGCCGTCGGGGTATACCTCGCGGTGGCCGTGGGCTGGGTGGCGCTGGCCGTCGCGGTTCCTGGGATCCTACTCAGCTACTTCTACGCCGCTCCCCCCCTCAAGCTCGACTACAGAGGGATGGCCCTCGGCGAGGTCGCGATATTCCTGAGTTTCGGCCCGATCCCTGCGCTCGGTGCCTTCTACGTCCTCACGGGCGGACTAGCGCTCCTCCCCCTCCTCGTCTCGATCCCGTCGGGAATCCTGACCATGAACGTGGTGCTCACCCATGACCTGATCTTCTACGACTCCTACAGGCAGGCCGGCAAGCGCTCGCTGGCGGTGGTGCTCGGGAGGGTGCGCACCGAGCGCTTCACGTTCGGGACCGCGCTGGCCGCCTACGCATTCACCATCGCGCTCATCGCGACCAAGGTGGTGCCTATCCAGTCCCTGCTCATCCTTCTGGCACTTCCGATCCTCCTACTACGGGGGCTCCCGTCGCGCTCGGAGAGGCCCGTGCCGGAGTACGCGAACATGACCATGCGCATCTTCGTCCACTCTGTGTTGTTCTCGGTGCTTTTCGCGGTCGGACTGTTCCTCTAGCCATCGGCGGAGATTCGTGGATGGAGAAAACCCCTGAGCTCGGCGGACCTGGGTTCGTCAGCGGTCTCATGGCCGTTGCCGCCTCCATGTTCCTGCTCTTCACGGTGCCCCAGGGGTACTTCATCGCCGCGACCTTCGTCGCGACGGCCTGTATGATCGTGGTCACGCTTCTCATCACGGGCTATCATGGGGTCTTCAGGCCCAGGGTCGCAACCATCGGTCTGGGCCTGGCCACCGCGGCCGCGCTCTACGCCGTCTTCTACGGCGGCAACCTTGGGGTGGCGGCGCTCCATCCCTTCGGCATAGGCGCGACGAGCGAGAGCTCGATCTACTCGCTGATCGCGTCCCCATCGAACCCTCTCTTCCTGCAGGTCGGGGTCCTCGCATTCGACGCCGTTGGTTACGAGTCGTTCTTCAGGGGGGTCCTTCAGACCCGCCTGGAGCCGAGGGCGGGCGTCGGCTCCGTCTTCCTGGTGGCCTCCCTCGATGCCCTCTTGCATGTGGTCACACTGAACCCGCTCTGGGTGGTGACGACGTTCATCGCGGACTCGGTCTGGGGTCTCACGTACTACTACTCCAAGGACCTGAGTCTCCAGCATGACCAGTCACTTCGTCTGGGACATCGTCATCTTCGTCCTGCTGCCCATACGCTAGGACAGCGAACTCGGCGCTGGGGCCACCTGCAATCCTTTAATCCGCCGCTCTCTGGGCGCGGGGCGTTCCTCGATGGGTCTCTTCCAACCGGAGCACGAGAACGTTCTGAGGACCTTCTACGGGCAGGACCACGCCAGCTACGCAAACCTCCTCGAGTCGCTTTCGGCCTTCCTGGAGGTGGAGGTCGCCCCCAAATCCCCTTCCTTCGACACCGTTGGCGGGGGTATAGCCGAGGTTCGGAAGAAGCCTTCGACCAGGGGCTCTGCAGACTCTCCTTCGAACCACCCGGCGGCATGTCCCTTCCCTTCGGGGTCTACACCCTCGCCATGGAACTCGTCGCAGCGGCAGACGCGCCGACAGCGATGAGCATGGGAATTCATACCGCGGTCGCCGAGGGCGTCCGTCGCTTTGGCAGCGCGTCCCTGAGCGAGTCCGTCTTTGCCGACCTGATCTCAGGGAAGAAGCTCGCCGCCTTTTCACTAACCGAACCGTCTTCCGGCTCCGACGCCAGGTCCATGTCGACCAGGGCGGTGCGTACCGGTTCGAGCTACGTGATAAACGGTTCCAAGACGTTCATCACGAACGCCGGCGAAGCCGACGTCTACCTGGTCTTCGCAAAGACCGAGAAGGGGCACTCGGCGTTCTTGGTTGACAGCTCGACGCCGGGGCTCTCGGTCGGGGAGGACATGTCGAAGCTCGGGATGAGGGGCTCCAGGACCGCCGAGGTCAGGTTCGAGGACCTCACCGTCCCAGAGGAGTCGCTGGTTGGGGAGGACGGGAAAGGGTTTGACTACATCAAGACAATGCTCAACAGCAGCCGGATAATCATGGGGTCGATCTGCGTGGGCATAGCCCGCACTGCCTATGGGAAGGCCCTAGCCTACGGCGCGCAGCGAGAGCTATTCAAGCAGAGGCTCTCGGACATGCAGATCACCCGCGAGAAGGTGGCGAACATGCGGATGGACATCACCTCCGGGCGCTTGCTCTGCCTCTACGCCTCGCGCCTCAAGGAGCTGAACTTGGACTACGCCTCCGAGGCCGCCCAGGCCAAGGTGATCTCCTCCGAGATGGCCGCCCGGGTCTGCGACCAGGTGATACAGATCTTCGGGGGTTACGGGTACACGAACGGCGAGGTCCACCGTCACTGGAGGGACGCCCGCCTGCTCACCATCGGCGAGGGCACCTCAGAGGTACTCAGGTTGCTCATCGCCGGAAAGGAGGTGGCCCGACTGCGATGAACATCGTCGTCTGCGTGAAGCACGCCATCGACGAGTCCGAACTCAGGGCTGACTCGTCAGGGAAGCCTCAGCTTCAGGGAGCCCAGGCCAAGATGAGCAGCTTCGACCGAAACGCGGTGGAGGAGGCCGTGAAGATCAAGGAGTCGAAGACTGGGACGGTGACCGTCGTGAGCCTGGGGACCGGAGACTGGAAGAAGAGCATCAAGGAGGCACTGGCCATGGGGTGCGACAAGGCCATCGCAGTAAACTCGGGACAACAACTCGACGCCCTGGCCACCTCGTACTACCTCTCGCGGGCCGTCAAGAGCGCCGGACCGTTTGACCTCGTGATCTTCTCTGAAGGTTCCTCGGACACCTACCATGGTCTCGTCGCCCCGATGACCGCCGAGTGGCTCAAGCTTCCCTTCATGGGCTACGTCCGCAAGCTAGATATCGGCGACGACTCCCTGAAGTGCGAGCTGGCTCTCGAAGAGACCGAGGAGTCGGCGGAGGCGAGTCTCCCCGCGGTCGTCTCGGTGGTGAGCGAAATCAACTCGCCGAGATATCCGACGCTCCTGCAGATAATGCAGGCCTCCAAGAAGCCCATGCAAGAGATCACGCTCGATTCGCTGAAGGACGCCGAACTCCCCCAGAAGGGGGTGACGGTGGGCGACGTCCACGTGCAGTCGGTGAGCAGGAAGAAGGTGATGTTCGAAGGCACGCCAGCTGAGTCTTCGAAGAGCCTTGTGGACGCGCTGAAGAAGGAGGGCCTGATATGAGCGACATTCTGGCCTACTCCGAGGAGAGAGACCTTCTGCTCGAGCTCTCGAAGGGGGCCGACCTGCTGGCGACCTCAGCAGGGAAGAGTGCAGCCTCTGTCATCCTCGATACCATCGCGGGAACCGCTCCTCCGGGACCCACCCTCCTGTTGAAATCTGGTGCTCCACTCGCAGGAGACCATAATCTCGCAGCGGAGGCTCTCGCTGCCGCGGTGAAGATGAAAGGCTCCGCAGTGGTCCTGATAGGCGCGACGAGGATGGGCCGGCAGGTCGCGGCAAAGCTGGCTGTCATGACCGGCATGGGCGTGCTCGGCGACGTCAGGGACCTCCAGATGGACGGCGACCAGCTGTCGGGTGTGCGAGGGGTCTACGCCGGCAGGTTCAACGCGCGGGTGGCGTCTACCCTCCCTTGTATCGCGCTCGTCCCCCGCGGCTGCTTCCAGGCCGAGACTGGCGCGCCGTCGACGGCCGAGGAGGTGACGGTCACCGTGGCGCCGTCTGGGGTAAGACACCTCGACGTGCGGCCAAAGTCGAGGGAGTCTGTCGACCTAAGGACGGCGAAGACAATCGTCGCGGCCGGGAGGGGGTTCAAGAAGAAGGAGGACCTCGCGCTGGCCGAGAACCTGGCTAAGGCCCTGGGGGGAGCTGCTGGGTGCCTCGAGGCCCCTCTCGTCCGACCTCGGGTGGGTGGGGGAGGAGCGCCACGTGGGGCTGACGGGGCTCTATGTCAGGCCCGACCTCTACCTCGCGATTGGTATCTCTGGTCAGCTGCAGCACGTCGCCGGGATCAAGGACTCCAAGGTCATCGTCGCCATAAACAAGGACAAGCAGGCCCCCATATTCCAGGTGGCTGACTACGGGATAGTCGGCGACCTGTACCAGGTCGTGCCGGCGCTCTTGGGCGCCCTAGGCGCCTAGCTCTTCGGGAGCGACTCTGCCACTATCTCGGCCAGGTCCTTGATGGACACGGTCTCGTTCCCTATGCTCTTGGCTGCGTCCTCGAACATGGTGACGCAGAAGGGACACCCCACCGCTACGGTCTCCGCTCCCGTCTCGATCGCTTCCTCGAGCCTGATCTCACCTATCTTCTTCTTCTCCGGGACCTCGTACCAGACGTTCGCACCGCCTCCGCCGCAGCAGAAGCCGTTGGACCTGTTCCGCTTCATCTCGACGACCTCGAGCCCCTCTTGCGATCCCAGCACCTCGCGGGGCTCGTCGAAGACGCCGTTGACTCTTCCGAGATTGCACGGGTCGTGGAAGGTCACCTTCCCCCTGGCGCCTGCGGGCTTCAGCTTCCCCGCCTTGGTGAGCTCCCAGATCAGCTGTGAGTGATGGATCACCTGGAAGTCGGCCCCGAATTCGGGATACTCGTTGAGGAACGTGTTGAAGCAGTGCGCACAGTGGACGACGACCTTCTTGGCCCCGGCGGACTTCAGCGTCTCGATGTTCCGGAGAGCGAGCTCCTGGAACCTCGCCTCCTCGCCCATCCTCCGGACGGGCTCGCCGGTGCAGACCTCCTCGTTACCAAGCACCGCAAAGTCCACCTTTGCGGCTCTCAGTATGGCGATGACCGAAGTCGTGATCTTGCGGGCCCTGGGGTCGTAGCTCCCCTGGCACCCCACCCAGTAGAGATACTCCGCGCCCGGGTTCTCCTTCACCGTGGGCACGCCAAGCTCTGCCAGCCAGCTCTGCCTCTCGTTCTGAGGGAGGCCGAAGGGGTTGTTGCTCCTTGCGATGTTCTCGAGGAATGCCCGCTTCATCGGGTCGAGCCTGTTCTCGGCGACGAGGGTCCGCCTGAATTCCACGATGTAGTCCACCTGGTTGATGAAGACCGGGCAGGCGTTCACGCACGCGTTGCAGGTGGTGCACGACCAGCAGCTCCTGCTCCCTGATGGCGCCACTCGAGAAGACGTCGCCCGCGTCCTTCATCATGTCGGCTCCCAGGTCTTGGACGACCAACCGGGGCGAGAGGTCCCTGCCGGCGGCGTAGGCCGGGCACACCTCCTGGCATCGACCGCAGTTCGTGCAGGCGTCCAGCGCCAGCAGCTGCGGGGGCCTGAAGCCCGCGCTCGAAGTCACGTTCGGAGGGGCCTCAACAC
The DNA here is from genome assembly GCA_963806765.1 of uncultured Nitrososphaerota archaeon. GTDB lineage: Archaea > Thermoproteota > Nitrososphaeria > Nitrososphaerales > Gagatemarchaeaceae > Gagatemarchaeum. The sequence continues at coordinate 248,602 of CAWDYS010000003.1, forward strand.
TTCCTGACTCGAGCATAGCGGCCAGACTGAACGGCGTCGTGAGCCGCCCCATGGGCTTCACTTCCGCGACCCGCGACGTTGGCACCTGATGTAAAGACGTGGATCAGCTTGGTGTACGGGACGACGGCAATGAGACCGAAGACCGAGAACATGTGCGCCCACCAGAAGGCCTGGTAGACCATCGTCGCCTGGGTCCCGGAGACCAGGCTCCCCACCAGAAGCGAGAGAGCATCGCCCACGGGAGAGTAGATCGCGAACTGGCTGGAGAACGCCGCGAAACGCAGCGACTCGAGCACGAACCCAGACGCCCCTATCCAGACGAGGGCGCCGAGCACGACGTAGTCGTCCCAGGCTGTGTTGAGCTCCTCGGGCTTCTGGACGAATCTCCGGTACAGGGCGATGCTTAGGCCGAGCAGGAAGGCCAGACCAAAGGTGTCGCCGAGGAACTCCAGCGTCAGGTAGAAGCCTCCCCAGAGGAAGATCGTCCCGGTGAAGAGGGGGAGTATGTCCGACTGGATGAATATCAAGACGGTGTACGCGAGAAGCATGAGAAACCCGAAGAAGACCGCCCCGTGCATCACCCCTCCCTCGCCTCCGGCGAGGACCTTTCTCTGTCCGAGCCCGTACTTGGCAAACCTCCCTAGCTTCACGCGCAGGTCCTTGGAGACCAGGGTCAGGAACTCCCTAGGCCCGAGCCCGTATTCGCCGAGGTGTCTCCAGAGGCCATAGACCATTATCGTCCCGCTGATGAAGAAGGTCGCGTAGAGGACGTCCGGAGCGTACCAGGGAAGGAAGAGGTAGAGCGCCCTGGCGGGATTCGCCATGACTCGGTGGGCGACGGTTCGGGCTTTTTAACAGGTTCTTCCGGCAGATCGCGGAGCCTAGTCTGAGGGTTCCTTGGCGTCCTCATTCGCCACAGGCGCCTGCTGCTTGCGGTTCTCGCGCCTTCGCACTATCTTCCCCCCGCCCGTGGGCAGGACCCTCATCGTGTCGTCAACACTCGACGTCGCCACCTCATCGCCGTACAGCTCCTGAGCTCGAAGAGCACCTTCTTCGCCGTGTCCGAGGTCTTCTCACGGCTGGGGACAAGCGTGACGTGGGCGCGGGAGAGCTCGATCAGCGCCTCCTCGGGCCCCGCCATGATCCTGCCTTTCGAGTCCAGCCCCACGGCCACCTCGACGGGGTTCTTGGTCGAGAAGTTCTTCTTTCCGTGTATCGCGAACGAACCCCTCGCGAGGAACTCCCCGCTGGGCGCGGTGGTGCTGACCTGGTCCGGCGTGACCCAGAACGCGTCCGCCGCCGCTAGGCCCGTCTTCCAAGCGCTGCTGAATGCTACGGTCGCCTGGGCAACCTGACGGATCTCGTCGGCCGTCTGCTGCTGGCCTCCCTTCAGGATGAAGAAAGGCGAACCGAACAGATCGGCATGGTAGGCCACGTCGCCTTCGACCAGGTGTTTCTTCACAAGGATGGTGTTGGACTGGGCGTCCCTTCCTCCGACGGCCAGCCTCCCCTCGGTGGTGAAGAACCACCTGAACCGCTCGTACCACTCCTTGCTCGCGCGGGTGACTATCTGCACCTTTGCCTTGGGGGTCAGTTTCTGTGCCCTCCGCAGCCGAGGCCTCAGTGCGAGCTCAACATCCTCGATCTTCCGTATCTCGGCCTCCGCGCCCTTTGCTTCGTCGAAGAGCATGGATGAAATAGCCGCAGTAGACATGTCCGGGTGCACATCGCCTCGCAGCTCCGGGCCCACTGCAGGGTCTGCAAGCGCCCTTGCCGCCTCGTCTGGAGAGGTCGCGGCGCGGACCTCGAGGGCCGCCTTCCTCAGGCCAGCTGCCCGCTGCCTAAGGTCGTCCACCTTCTTTTCGAGCCTCTGAATCGTCACTTCCATCTCCTTGGTGTGCTGGTTCTCATCCCTCTCCGGTTCGCTCTCTTCTTCGAGCAGGAGGGGCGAGAAGACCTTGTCCGCGAGCAGGCTCATCGTCGGGAACCTCTCGACCACCTCTCCCGTGATGGGCTCGACGGCCATCAGGTCCTCGACGTCGCCGTTCCTGACGAGGCTCGGGCTGGGCGACTCCGTGCTGGCGATCAGGTCCTTGACTATCTCTAGGATTTGCCGGACCTTTTCGGGCGGAACGGTCGTCGGGTCGTCCTGAGCCAGAGATGCCCTCGCAAGGACCTCGTCCACGTACTTCCTCGGCAGCGAGAGGCCGCGACCCAGAGCCCTTCCGACCGTCTTCTCCCTCGAGAAGGACTCGGCCAGCGAAGCCTCGTCGGCCTCCTCCGGCGAGCCCCTGCTCTGAGGCGGGGGCGCATAGATCCTGCCCCTGAGTATGGTCCTCTGGGGCCCCCTGGATTCCCTGAGCAAGAGGATGACCCTGCCGACCGCGTCCGTGAGTATGATGTTGCCCGGGGGCATGAGCTCCAGGACCAGCCGCAGGCGGTCTTCCTTCCCTGAGAAGTCGAAGAAGACCACCCTGTCCATGTCGTACTGCGAGACGCCCTCGAGCTTCAGTCTCAGGATCTCCTGGCGGAGAGACGTAGTGAACTCGCCGGTCACCGTCTGAGCGGGTCTCTGGGTGATCCAGGCGCCGTACTTCGGCGAGACGACGACGCTGACGTCCTCGCCGCCACTCTTCTTGACCCTGAGTATCTGAGCCTCCCCCAGCGAATGTATGTTCGAGACGTAGCCTCCGCTAAGGCTCCCAAGCTCTCTTACGAGGACCCTGAACTCGAGCCCCGAGAGCGACGCTCTCTTCTGGACCTTCTCCACGACCCACCCACTCCTTTGCGGCCCAGAGTCTGAGAGAATTATAACCTATCCGCTTTGGGGGTGGAACCTTTTAGTAGCCCACCACGGTTGGTGGCAATCCCGATGACGCGGCAGGGGCGCACAGTGGGTTAGATGATGGCAGTCACCAAGACGGACAAGATATTCTGGCTGCGCGCCGGCCTCGGAGCCGCTGTTGGCGTCCTCTCAGATCTGCTCTTTGGGGCCGATTGGCAGAGCGCTGTCCTGTTCGCGATAGTGATCTATCTCGGGTCGTACTACCTCGTGAGGAGGGTCTGGGGTTCGCAGTTCAAGGCTGACGAGCTCTCGAAGATGTACACCGCTGGAATCGGGAGCTTTGCCCTTCTCTTCCTCTTCCTGTATATCTTCCTCTTTACTTACGGGATACACTATCTGAATCTTTAGCTGGCATACGACTCTTCTTGGCCCACTTCGAGATGGTCTGCAGGTACCCCCTGTCCATGTCGTCGATTGTCTGCAGCCTCGGCACACGCTCGGCGGCGCGCAGGATCTTCTCGTAGTCGGACATCCGCTCGGCGTTCTTGTTCTCCATGACGTTGAGGATGCCGCTTAGCGCGAGTATCGCCCCTCTGCCGTACTCCGAGGAGACCTCCGGAACGAGGTGGTTCAACCTCTGCTTCGCGTCCTCGGTCTTCTTCTGGGCCACGAGGTCCACGATGACGTCCACCTCCTCCTTCAGCATGCTGCTGGAAAGCATTACAACGCTAGGATGCGTAATCGAAGTTTAAATGCTTAATTGGCGAAATCGCCCCCATTGCGCGACAAACGGCCGAGATGGCCCCTGTTTCAGCGAGACGGAGCGCGATTTGCAACGTTCTTCGCCTGATTTGAACCAGTCCCACTTCGGCTGTGTTTCAGGGAAAGATGTCAAGGAAACGGCTGGTCAAGCTGGAGACTACTCGAGGCCTCTGTCTGTAATCCTCATCCTCACCTCTTCTTGATTCGTCTGGTCCGCAAGTGAAGCATAGACTTCCTCGCCGCGGCGCCGCAACCTGACGACCTTCTGGACGAAGTGTCTCAGGGTCTCGCCGCCGATGTCGACCTCTCTCGCCCCCTCGTCGAGGCCCACGGAGGCGACGCGGTTGAGCAGGAGGACGGCGCGGTCGTGAATGTAGGCGTCCCGCGCCAGTCGGTTGAGATAGGCACCGAGTGCCATCTGCCTGTTCGTGACCATCCTGCTCCCCCCGTACTCGAGGGTGAAGCACTTGGTGACGGTGTCTACGACGACCAACCTGCAGTCCTTGAGGTTCTCGTTCTCGTTGATCATTGCGATCGACGCAAGCTGCTGTTGAGTGTTCTCGGCGCGAACGCAGTACACCAGGGGTAGAATCTTCGCCGGGTCATAGCCCCTATTCTCGCAGATCGAGGAGAGCCGTTCCGGTCTGAACTGACCTTCTGCGTCGACATACGCGCAGCTGAACCCCGCCGAAGCCGCCGAGAGGGAGGTTTGAATGGCCAGCTGGGTCTTGCCGGTCCCGCTGGCTCCGAACACCTCGACCATCTCCCCCGTCCTCAAGCCTGCCCCGAGGATCCTGTCGAGCGCCTCGGCTCCGGATGAGATTCTGAGACGGGTCTTCTCCAGCTCGGACGCCTCCCTGAGGCTCATCGTCCGGGGGCGGATTCTAGAATCTTCTCCCATGTGCCGCGCGCTCGGTCTCGGCCTGTGCAAGGTTCCATTAAGTCTTCGTTGGGGGGCGTCCCCTGTTCTCTATTCGCGGCTGGCAGAATTCCTCGCGCTACTATCATCCCGCATGCCGTCATAATCCGCAAGGATACATTTTTATGCCGCATGAAAAAGAGTTGGAAAAAGTGAACTCCTCAACACCTCAGCCTTCCAAGAAACCGTTGAGCGTTCTTCAAAAGTCGATCAGCAAATCGGCCTCCGTCCGCCTGAAGAACGAGATAGAGTACAGAGGGAAAGTCTCCAACGTCGATCCCTACATGAACGTGATACTCACCGATGCCGAAGAATATGAGAACGGAAAGCTGTCGGCGAACTACGGTAAGGTCGTGATAAGGGGCAACAACGTCCTCTACATCAAGCTCGAAGCCTCACTCTGACGGAGAGGGTATCTTGCCCAGAAACCTGCACGTGGAGTCCATCCCAGGCTGCGTCTCGGACCTCGAGGTGGAGATTGTGGAGCGGAAGGGGATCGGCCACCCGGACAGCATAATCGACGGGGCCTGTGAAGCGGTCTCCATAGCGCTCTCAAGGTACTACCTCGAGAACTTCGGCGTAATCTTCCACCACAACGTCGACAAGGGGTTGCTGGTTGGTGGCACATCCAACGCCGTCTTCGGCGGTGGCAGAGTCATCGACCCAATCTACATCCTTGTGGCGGGAAGGGCCACGGACGTGGTACCCTTCAAAGGCAAGGAGCACAAGGTACCGGTCGAGAAGATTTCCAAGGAAGCGGTGTCGGACCACATTCGGGGGACGATGCGATTCCTAGACCCGAAGAAGCACATACGCCTGGAGACTATGATAAGGCAGGGCTCTCCGGATCTCATATCGGTCTTTCTGCGAAAGAAGCAGATGCCCGTGGCGAACGACACATCGGTGGGGGTTGGCTTCGCGCCGCTCTCCCAGACCGAGAAGACGGTCTTCGGCATCGAGCAGCTTCTGAACTCAGCGAAGTTCAAGAAACGGTACCCAGAGGTCGGCGAGGACGTCAAGGTGATGGGCCTCAGAGTGAAGGACAAGCTCAGCGTCACCGTCGCGGCGGCAATGGTGAGTGGTAAGATTCCCGACCCCGGTCACTACAGCAGCGTGCTGACAGACGTGCGGAACGAGGTCGAAGACCTGCTCGCCCGAGGCTCCCTGGAAGCGAGTCTCAGGCTCAACAGCGGGGACGACCCGAAGAAGGGAAGCTACTACCTGACCGTCACTGGGACATCCGCTGAGCAGGGAGACGACGGCAACACAGGGAGGGGGAACAGGGTGAACGGCCTGATATCGCCGATGAGGCAGTACTCGATGGAGGCCACGGCCGGAAAGAACCCCGTCAACCACACAGGCAAGCTCTTCAACGCGGTCGCCTTGATAGCCGCCGACCGCATAACCAAGGAAGTGAAGGGAGTCAGAGAGGCCTACGTCAGGATTCTCAGCAGGATCGGGAACCCCATCGACCAGCCGCTGATAGCCAGCGCTGCCGTCGTGCTCGCGAGGGGGACATCCTGTTCGCAGGTCAAGCCCGATGTCGAGGCGGTACTCGATGAGTCCCTCGCGGGGATACGGGACGTCACCGGTCTGATTCTCGGGTCGAAGATCGTCCTATTCTGAGATTCAGGGTCTCACGCTCGCCGCGAACGTACCTCAGTGCGCTCTCGTCGTCGATCTTGACGCTATAGGCTCTGGCGAAGAACCTCAGCACCGCGAAGATGTCGCGCCTGAGGAGCTCCTTCGCGTTGGGATGCGACGGCCCCACCCACTGGGGCCAATCGATCAGCCATGCCCTTCTGCCGTCGGTGAGGATGTTGTATTCGCTCAGGTCGCAGTTTATCATCCCCGCCTTGACGTACGCTTCGCGGGCCGTCGCGAGTGTAGACGAGAGCACTCCCCGGGCATCTTCGAGTTCCGGCCGCTGCGAGAGCCTGACGCCGGGAAGCTCCTGCAGGAGCACCGTGTGCCTGTCCCGGTCGACGGCCGTCGGGACATTCTCGGTCAACTTTCGCAGCTTCACGAGAGCCGCGAACTCGTGCCTTGCCGCATTGTAGTTGCTGGTGACCCATGTATTCGAGTCGAGAATGCTGGTGAACCTCTTCCGCTTGACGTCCCTGAAGCTCGTCCTGCCCAGCCTGAACAGCTTGAGCGCATAGCAGCTCGCTCCTGGGCGAGAGCACTTCGTAGACGTCGGACTCCTTCCCCTTCGCTATCAGCTTCCCCAGCGCCATGGCGTAGTCCCTGTCGGCGTAGTGTTTCAGCGCGAGAAGGTCCAAGGCGGTGGTATAGACGAGGTAGTTCTCGCCCGCGGACCCGACCAGCCGGCGCTTGCTGAGCTCTTCGAGCGCGAACCTCGTCCTCTGTGAGGGTTGACCGCTCATCCGAACGACGGCGTCGAAGTTGGTGCCCCGGCCGCCTATCATGCACTTCTCGAGCCCTCTCAGCGCCTGCCATTCCTCATCCTTGAGCTGCTTGATTAGGCCAGCTGCGACGTCGACGGTCGACAGAGTGAATCTTCCGTTCTGAGCCCGCCGCCCTTGCTCCTTAAGGTTTCACAGGGAACCCCAGCCTGCGGAAGGCAGGGCGGGCGGCATATATGATTCCCAGCGCGAGAGGGATGAACGCGACATCCAGCATCGTGGCAAAGTCAGGAACCGCAGCAAGGAAACCCGCGTAGGCCGTGGCAGGACTGCCGTAGCCGAAGAGTCCATAGGTGTAGAACAACCCATCCGAGACGAAGAACGCCAGGGTCTCGTAGACGGTGGCCAGGACCATCGAGATGACCAGCCACCTGCCGCCCTTGCTGGCGCCCCACGCGACGATCAGGGCCTCCGGCGCCCTCGCCCAGAGCATCCCGAATGGGTAGATAGGCGAGCCACCCGACTTGAAGCTGACGTTGTAGAACTCGCCGATGAACGAGCCTATCGCGGTCGCGGTCACGGCGGTCCACCTGTCAGAGAGGGCAGCTGAGTGCTAGGAAGATGGCGGGGGCCCATGTAATCTCGAAGATGGGTGGAGGGAGAGGAAACGAAAGTATCGTCCCGAGGGCTATTATCGCAGCAAATACGGCGGCGATGGCGAGCTGAACGCTCCTCCTCGGAGCGGTAAACGTCAAGAAACGGGGCTTCTCTCCTCCTGTTTATAAGTCACTTCACAAGTGACTTGTACCATGCATCCGCCCTGCGAGATGATGACCGATTCATTTCTGCCTGCCATGAGGGAGACGGTAGCCAGGAAACTCAGCGAAGAGGGTCTCTCACAGGCGAAGATAGCCGACCTGGTGGGTGTCACCCAGGCCTCGGTCAGTCTCTACCTCAAGTCACAAGGCAGGTCTTCTGAGCTCCTCCGCCGGCTCGGCATTTCCGAGGAGGAGGGGCAACTCTACGCCTCCCTGCTGGCCGAGGACCTGAAGAAGAACCCCGTCCACGCAGTCAACACCCTGTATTCCCTCTGGTCCGACGCACTGGGAAGAGGTTCCATGTGTGCCCCGCATCGTTCCCTCTATCCCCAGCTCGCCGAGTGCGACATGTGCATCAAGGCCTTCGGGGGACGCGAGACCCGCCCGGGGGACGCGATTGAGCACGTCGCAGCCGCCGTAAGGATGGTCGAGGGCTCCTCGGAGTTCGTGCACATCATGCCGGAGGTCTCCGTCAACATCGCATACGCACCAGAGGGAGCTTCTTCCAAGCAGGAGATTGTGGCTGTCCCGGGGCGAATCGTCAGGGTGAAGGGAGCGCCCCGTTCCTTCATGAAGCCTGAGTATGGCGCCTCGAATCACATGGCCAAGGTGCTGCTCGCAATGATGTCTCATCATCCGTCCAGCAGGGCCTCGATGAACGTCAGGTACGACCAGCGGATGCAAAGGGCTCTGCGGAAGATGAAGTTGAAGCCGATTCTCTTGGAGGACGCCAAAGTCAAGAGCGAATCGGAGATGATAGACTCGCTCAACAACGCCCTCAGGCGCGCGGCCGGCCCAGTGGTGGCCGTCGTCGATCCCGGAGCCCCGGGGCTCGAGCCGGGTCTCTACCTCTTCGCGCACGACGCGGAGGGAGTGGTCCAACTCGGCCTGAGGATAGCCAGAGCCTACGCCACCGCGACCTAGGCGGCTATCCTGATCTTCTCTCGGCCGCTTCCTTCGGCCCTCGCCCGCCGCGGCCTTCATGAACGCCGCGAATATGGGCTCGGGGGCCTCGGGTCTGCTCAGGTATTCGGGATGGAACTGCGTGCCCATGTAGAAGGGGTGGCCCTTCAGACTCCAGAATCTCGGCCCTCCTGCCTCCGTCGCTGTAGGCCGAGAAGTGCATGCCGTTGTCCTCGAACCGCTGAGAGTCAGCTCTGATTCAGCTCGAACCTGTGTCGGTGCCTCCCCCTGATGGTCCTCCTACCATAGACGTCGAACGCGAGGCTCGGTCGGAGCAACGAGATGTCGTGGCCCCCCAACCTCATCGTCCCCCCTAGGTCGGAGATCTTCCTCTGCTCCGGGAGGAGATCGATCACCGGATCAGGAGTCTGGGGGTCTATCTCGGTGGAGTTGGCGCTCTTCAGGCCCAGGACGTTCCTCGCGAACGAGACGATCGAGAGCTGGAACCCGAAGCAGAGGCCGAGCAGGGGGACTTCGTTCTTTCTGGCGAAGTTGGCTGCGGCTATCTTCCCATCCGTTCCCCTCTTTCCGTATCCCTGAGGGAGCACTATTCCGTCCGCGGCCTCGAGAACCTTGAGCCTCGACTCGTCTCCCTCGAACTCCTCCGACTCGATCCAATGGATGTCCACACCGACGTTGTTGGACGCGGCCGCGTGGTGGAGGGCCTGGTTGACGCTCACGTAGCTGTCCATGAGGGTCACATACTTCCCTACCATCGCTATGGTGATCACACTGTCGAAGTCGACGAACCGCGACACGCGACGCGCTTCCACCCGCTAAGGTCGGTCTTCTTGATCCTGAGCCCCATGTGACCCGACAGGGGCCTGAGTATCCCTCCATCGTACAGGACCTGAGGAACCTGGTAGATCGATGCGACGTCAGGGTTCGAGATGACGCTGTCCATCGGGACGCTGGTGAATAGGGCGATCTTCTCCCTCGCTTCCTTGGGAAGGGCCTTGGTCCCCCTGACCAGGATGAGGTCTGGCTGGATGCCGATGCGCCGTCAGCTCCTGGACGCTGTGCTGGGTCGGTTTCGTCTTCATCTCCCCGACCACCTCAATCTGGGGCGCAAGGGTCACATGGATGAAGTAGGTGCTCCCCAGCCCGTCCTCGAGCCTCATCTGCCTGAAGGCCTCTATGAACGGCTGGCTCTCGATGTCACCGACGGTCCCCCCGCACTCGACGACAACGATCTGTGCTCCGCTCTTCTCTGCCACTTCCCTGATCCTCCTCTTGATCTCGTCGGTGATGTGAGGTATGATCTGGACGCACTTGCCAAGGTACTTTCCCTTCCTCTCGTCCTCTATGACCTTCCGGTAGACCTGCCCTGTGGTCATGTTGTTCTCCTTGCTCAGGTCCTCGTTGAGGAACCTCTCGTAGTTCCCGATGTCCATGTCAGTCTCGCCTCCGTCATCCGTCACGAAGACCTCGCCGTGTGCGATCGGGTTCATCGTGCCCGCATCGAAGTTGAGATAGGGGTCTATCTTCAGACAAGTGACTCTGAAACCTGAAAGCTGCAGAAGCTTTGCGAGAGATGATGTCGTTATGCCCTTGCCCAGCCCCGACATCACGCCGCCGGTGACGAAAATGTACTTCGTTCTCTGATGATTTGCAGTGAGGGCATGTTTCCTCTCGTTAGCCGTAGAGGCCGTGGGCAAGTGATACAGGTCGAATAACCCGAATTTAAGCATTGACCCACTCTATGACGGAAGCCGACACCTGCGGGCATGAGCAGGCTCCACTCTGCCTCGGCCCCCGAGTGTCAGTTCAGGACATCGGAATGGAACCAAGGGGCAAGAATATCAACTTGTCAGAGTGAAGGCCGTAATGAATAATAGCCTGTCAGCCTCCTACGTGTGATAGTTAATAATTAAATCTTAGTATTTATTAACCTAGGCCTCCGACGACAAGCCATGCAGAAGCAGAGGGCGACCATTGTCGCCGGGATAGTCGTGATGCTCGTTGTTGGAGGATTGGTGGCCGATTACTACCTGTCCACTCGAGGGTCAAGCGTCACGACCTCCTCCGGCCAGAGCTCGTCCTCCCCGGTTCAGGTAGTCGCAGCCGAAAACTTCTGGGGGAGCCTCGTTTCCCAACTGGGTGGCTCCCACGTCAACGTGTCAAGCATAGTATCTGACCCCAACACCGACCCCCACGAATACGAAAGCAACCCTGCGAACGCCCGTGCGATCACCAACGCCCAATTCGTCATCGTCAACGGAGCGGGGTACGACACTTGGGCTCTCAACATAATCGCGGCGGAGAGCACTCCCAACCAGGTTGTCCTTAACGTTCAGACTCTCATCAAACAACCAGTCGACTCGAATCCGCACTTCTGGTACAGCCCCTACTACGTGAACGACACTGTGAAGGCGATGTACAAGGACCTCGTCGGCATCGACCCTGTGGACACCGCGTACTTCCACCAGCAGTACGCCGCCCTGAACGCATCCCTCTACAACTCGTACATGAGCAGGGAAATCGAGATCAAGCAGCAGTACAGCGGAGCCCCGGTCGCCGCCACGGAGGACATCTTCGTTTACATGGCAAACGCGACCGGACTCAATGTCGTCTCTCCTCCGGGGTTCATGCAGGCTGTCGCGGAGGGAAACGACCCCTCAGCCCAGGACGTGGCTGCGATGCAGAACTTGATGGAGGGAGGGAACGTCTCCTGTCGGGTGCTCGTCTACAACCAGCAGACCGTGACGCCCCTGACTCAGAACATCAAATCTCTCGCAGCCCAGAACCAGATTCCTATCGTCGGTGTGACCGAGACGATTCAGCCTCCCGACACCAACTTCCAAACTTGGATGGGGGCTGAGCTAATCGCCCTACAGAACGCGCTGAACTCGCAGGCTCTTGGCAAGTGAGGAGAGAATTCGCTTGTTAGGTTCCGAGTCAGTCGAGAAAAGGTTGCACTTCAGTTTGATAACAGCGAGAGACCTCTCGGCAGGTTATCATGGGCGGACGGTCTGGCGAAACGCCAACTTCACAATAGGCAAGGGAGAATTCGTTGCGGTCATCGGCCCGAACGGAGCCGGCAAGACCACCCTCTTTCGCCTCATGTTGGGGTTGCAGCCGCCGCTCGGCGGTTCGATGAAGATCTTCGACTCGGACCCCCGCCGTGGGAATCCGAGGATAGGTTACGTGCCTCAGCGGCACATCATCGACGCGGAGACGAACGTGGAGTGCCTCGAACTGGTGAGGCTAGGTCTCTCGGGCCGACGGTGGGGGTTGAATCCCTTCTCTCGAGCGGACCGTGACTCAGCTCTTGCCGCTCTGGAGGGGGTCGGGGCCGCTGAGCTGGCCCATCTTCCGCTTGGGGTCCTCTCAGGAGGAGAACTCCAGCGGATCTTTCTCGCCGAGGCGCTCGTCAGCAAACCGGACCTACTCCTCCTCGACGAGCCACTGTCCAACCTCGACCTAAGACGCGAGACCGAACTGCTGCACCTTGTCAACAACGTGGTCAGGTCGCGCGGGGTGACGGCAATTCTCATAGCCCACAACATCAACCCACTCCTCCCGCATCTTGACAAGGTGATGTACATAGCGAACGGCCGGGTCGCCACGGGGAAACCCAGCGAAGTCCTCACCTCCGAGAGCCTCACCGCGCTCTACGGCATCCAGGTCGAGGTACTCCGCGACCCCCACGGGAACGTGGCCATCATCGGGGTCGAAGAACATCACGGTGACATGATATGACGATTGACCTCAACCCATTTGTCGCCCTGCAGCAGATGTGGCACTACGAGTTCATGCAACACGCGTTCGAGGCGGGGACGATCGTTGCCATCATGGCAGGAATCACCGGGTACTTCGTCGTACTCCGGCGCTCTGCTTTCACTGCGCACGCTTTCTCGGAGATCGGCTTCGCGGGAGCCGCAGGTGCAGTGCTGGCGGGTATCCCTCCCATCGCCGGTCTCCTTCTGGGTTCAATGCTGGGTGGCCTGGCTATAGCCGCGCTCGGTCGACGGGCGAACAACCGTGACACCCAGATTGGGATAGTCCTGGCCTTCACCCTGGGTCTGGGCCTCCTCTTCATCAGTCTGTACACCGGTTACGCGACTGAAGCATACTCGATCCTGTTCGGGGAGATACTCGGGATAAGCTCCGGGGCCGTCCTCCTAACTCTTGCAGCCGGCGCGGTGGTCGTCTTGACCATCACAGTCCTGTACCGACCTCTACTATTCGCTTCAATCGACGAGGACGTTGCAGAGGCAAAAGGCACGCCGATGGTCTTCCTTGGCACGGCCTTCCTTCTCATCGTGGCGGTGGCGGTCTCGTTTGCCGTTCAAGTGACAGGGGTCCTCCTGATTTTCTCTCTCATGGTAACTCCTGCTGCGACCGCCCAGTACCTCTCTAGGAGGTCTCAACAGACAATCATGATCTCGGTCGGGATCGCCTTGGCCGCGACGTGGACCGGCCTAATCGTCGCATATTACACTCCTTATCCCGTCAGCTTCTTCATAACGGCCATCGTCTTTTCGCTCTACATCCTCGTTCGTCTGATCAAGCTCGGGACAAGAAAGAGATTCGTAAATGCGTCCGCCCGAGGGAACTAACTCAACGCGATCCTGCGAGTTTGTCGGGAGGTCGGGAGAGGATTAGGCCAGGTCCGCGCTCAAAGACCGAGGTTCATGGCTGCCTCTGCTAAACTAAACAAAACGTGAGGGTAGACGGAACGAAGTTCCGTCTCATTTACAGCAGACCGACCGTCTCGGTCTACATCGTGGTTCCTTCTACCTTAGTGGCGCTGGCGAACCGTGGGCCGACTTGCGTGATCTTGATCTTGGTCTTTTCACCCTGCTTGCCGCCCGCCACAAAGATGACAAAACCGTCGATCTTGGTCACTCCATCGCCCCGTCTGCTCGTCTCGGTAATGGTGACTTCGTACTCCTTTCCGACTTCTACTGGCTTGGGTCCGTTGTTGGATGGACCGCTGCCAAAGCGAGATCGCCCGTAACCGCCTCCTCCACCTTGTCCGTAACTCGTTCTTCTTTCATCTCCTAGTGTACGACACTAATGCTATGTCCAAAAAACATCGGTAATAAAGCTGCCGAGACGCCCTCCCCCGCAATAGGAAACACGTAATAGGGGTGCTTTTCGCGCTAATCTCATGTCAACCAACGAGAGTTCGATTAAAACTTACACCCTCTGCAACCGTCACGCGATACGCATGGTAGAGGTGGCTCCGGGCCGTCTTGAGTGTCCGGTGTGCGCGCAGTCCGCAGGAACGAGACGAAGATACAGAAGATAGGCTCCAAAGCAGACTGCCAATCGGCTGATCCCGTCAGGCTCGCGGACCAAGCTTCACTTGCGGGTCGAAGGACTAGCACGCGTCAGTTTCGCGGCGTTTCCTACTGAACTTCCACATAGAGAAAGACCGCCAGACCCCATTCGTCCGCAGCCGCGACTGTGTAGACGCCAGGGGTCAGACCCTGCGATTGCGCTTCTGAGGTGTATGTCCGACCCACGGTGAAGTTTGCAGACATGGGCGTCGACTGACCGGTCCCTGGAAGGACCATTGCAGAGTCGCTGTTCGGCTGGAAGAAGTATCCTGATGTGAACCGGACCAACATGGGACAAGCGACCGGGGGAAATATGCTCAGCGGGGTTCCCTCAGAGACGTTCCCAGCGGAGTATCGTCCCCGAAAGACCGCGACGCCGAACGGATAGATCTGGTTGGCGCAGGCCTGGGTCTGGGCCTGGAACGGCCAGAGAGAGGAGACCGAGACGTTGTAGGTCGAAGCAAGGGTGTTGGAAAGGGTCACGCCGATGCCGATCGACTCCCCCGGGGTGAGATCTGTCGTATTGACCGAAAGGGTCAGCCGCAGTCCGTCAGCCCCGGTGGTCGCCGCCTGGCTTGGCGGAGACGACGTCTCACTGCTCCCGTTCGTCCCGACGGCCACAAACACCGAGACCCCCAGGACCACTACTACCACCGCGATAACCGCAAGGGTCTGAAGCGAGTTCAATCTCAATCGGGTTAGATGGGATCCCATATGGTAATAGTTCTATCACTGAGAACGTCGAGCTGGTTCGCGCTGAGAAGCGAGAGTCTCCGTTCGCCCGTCTAGAACAACCGTCTTTCGCAGACCCATTCTTGACCCTCGGGCTCGCCTGCCTTCTGTCCTGCCGTCACGGGGACAGCGCGGCAGCCCCCTCACGGTGGACGTCGTCGTCGAATTGGTAGGTCGGCGACGAGAGGTCGGAGATGTCGACGAAGGCCTTGGAGATTCGCTCGAGCAGGCTCACAAGGTCCAGCATCGCCCTCGTTGAGATTCTGCCTCCCTGTGCGATCCTCCTCGACTGCGCGGTGACTTCCTGGTGCATGGCGTTTATCTGGAGGTAGCCCCTTCGACCCTGGCCGTTCTTCCTGCCCAGGAAATTCCTTACGGAGGTCTCCTCCATCTCCTCCAGAACCTTCACGACCTGGCCTATCTCCCCCGCCGCCTGGGATCCGGGCAGCTCCTCCGATGCCCGGGCCGAGAATTCGGCGATGGAGTCCCCCAGTCCTTCTATGAAGCTCGCGAGCACCCTGTAGTCGAGGCACTCTACGGGAGACAGGTTGTACCTCCTGGCCACCTCGACGTCGATGGTCGCCGTCCTGATTGCCCTGACAATCAGGAAGTAGAGCCGGTCTACTTCATCGTCCCTTTCGGCTATCAGAGACATCATCTTGCGGTCCCCGTTGGTCAGCGCCTCCCTCGCGTCCCTCAGCATCCCCCTGGTCAGGCTGCCCATCCTCCGGACTATCTTCTCCGGGTCGAGAGTGGAGGGCTCCGGCAGGAATTGAATGGTGAGGCTCTTGGAGTCCTCATCCATTATCTCGAGTCCGACCAGGCGCCTGATGGCTGCCTTCATCTTATCCCGGTCCTCCCTCGAGATGGTCTGGCTGCCTTCGATCTTGATGATGTCGTTGCCTATCAGGTACGCCCCGGTGATATCGTTCACGACGTGCGAGAGGTCGTCCCTGGGATATCCGATTACCGCGGTCTTGGGCTCCCGCTCCCTCCCCAACGGGCTGACAATCAGCCTGCTTGGTGATATCTCCTCGACCAATACCGAACCGCCTCTGACAATCCCGTTCCTCTTCGCCCATGACTTGGGGAGAGAGATCAGGACGGTGCCTCCTCCCATCTCAAGGACCTTTCTGGCATCCATCGAATAACTATAGAGATATCTATATTATTTATAGATTATCTTGATATAACCAATCGGTCGGTTCCGGAAGTTTGCTGACAAATGGTTAGAGAGGGATCGAGCACGGTGGCAACCAAGGTCGCTGTCATTGCAATCACTGCAGTGCTTTACGCCGTAGCCAAGGCCCTCACCTCGTTCATACCGACGCCCTTCGGAGTCGGTCAGCTTCTAATCGGGATATTTGTTCCCGCCTTCATGGCCGTCGTGGCCGATACCCTCCCCGTAGCGATTGGAGCTGGCCTCGGGACTTTCCTCGGAGATTCATTCTTCCTGACCCCACAAGGTTCGACCAACCCTGCCCTGAGCCTCATAGCCGGAGTTCCTGCCAACTTCGTCGCCTTCCTCCTGTTCGGCTGGTTCGTCAAGAGGTACAAGTCTTGGCCTGCATTCGTCGCCGCCTCAGTCTCGTTCGTGACTCTCGGGAATTTGATAGCCGCGACCTCGATAGTGCTTTTTGGAGCGTCCGTCTTCACCGCTCTTGGTCCTCTGACAAAAGCCTACAGTCTAACGAGCCTCGTCTTGGGCTTCACCGTATTCTGGACCGCGACGATGATCCCCGCCATCCTCATAGCCGTCCCAATCCTTGTAAGAGCTGTCAGGCCGCTCGACGGTCGTTCGCCCATAATTCGCTATTATCCGACGTGGTCCACAGTGAGCGCGAAGACCCAGATGACGACCTCGACCGTCTTTGCGGTCCTCCTCCTCGTCCTGGGGGTGCTATACTTCGTCGTCGCACCGAGTTCTCTGGCCGCTGTCTTTCCGGGCCTCGAGGACTTCCTGATAGTGGCAGTTGCGAGCCTGATTCTGCTCGGCCCGGTGGTCGGCATCATCGCTGGGTCGAAACCCACCTCGGCGAGCTGAATTGGAAGAACTGACCGGTAGAGCCTTCTCGCCAGCCGCGATTTCAAACTTCTTCTCAATACACTACGGTGGGGCCTCTTCCTCGGAGGACCTTCACCACGCAGGGGCCACCGGCGGCGGCTACATGCTCTCCAGCGGCGTCCTCACCACCGCCCGCGTGGAGCGGGCCGCCCCGAACCCGGGCCTGGCGGTCACCGTGAACGGGGACCCCTCGTATCGGGCCGACACAACGAGGATGGCGGTGCGACTCCTGCTGGATGAGATTGGGGAGGACCGGCCAAGGGTCGAGCTCGACCAGCAGGTCGACGTGCGGATAAGCTACGGGTTCGGAGCGAGCGCCGCATCTGCTCTTTCGGCGGTGATGGCTGTGGCTTCGGCTCTGTCTTCCCGCCTCGACCGGGAGGCCGTGGCGTACTTCGCCCACGCCGCAGACATCCTCTGCAGGACCGGCCTCGGCACGGTCTCGGTGATTTACAGGTATGGAGGAGCGGGCGTGATTGTGAAGCCCGGCGCGCCCGGGATTGCGGAGGTGAGGACCGTCAGCGCGCCGAAGGATGTCGCGCGTCGTGACGGCGTCCCTGTCTCCGGGCATCAAGGGCCCACTCCTATCGTCTCCGGAGTTGACGAAGAAGGTCAACAGGCTCGGCGAGGAGTCGATTCGCATAGCCTCCGACCTAACCCTCGACAGCCTCATCAGGGCCGGCGAGGCTTTCTCAGAGGGCCTCGGCATCGCCTCCCCGCAGGTTCGTCGGCTCTCGAGGATAGCGAAGTCCGCGGGAGCGCTGGGCGCCAGTCAGAACATGGTCGGGGAGGCGGTTCATGCACTGGTGCTGGAGCGCGACGTCGAGCGGGTCGCCGCGGCCATGAAGTCCGCGGAGCAATCGTCCGAGATAGGCGTGTACGGCCTGGCGCCCGGGCCCGCCACGCTGCTGTGACGGGGGCGCCACTACCCCAACACTTGCAGCTCCTTCGTGTAGTCGAAGAGGACTTTGGTGCTGTCGCCAATCGCCAGAGTGTCCTCGATTCTGATACCGAACCTCCCCGGGATGTACACTCCGGGCTCGATCGTCACCACGTCGCCCTCCCTGAGCCGGTCCACGCTGGCACGCCCGATGGATGGTGACTCGTGTATGTCGATGCCGACGCCATGACCGGTCCCGTGGGTGAAGAATGCGTCGAGCTTCCGTTCCTTCAATACCTCGTTCACGCCTTCGTGCACCTTCCTAGCGGATGCGCCCTTCCTGGCGAGTTCAATCCCTCGCAGGCTGGGCGTCGAGCACCGCCTGGTACGCCTGGCCCTTCTCGGGCGAGACCCGCTCGACTGCGTAGGTCCGAGTGCAGTCTGAGCAGTAGCCCTCAAAGCGGAAGAAGATGTCCGCCACCACCATGTCCCCGGCCCGGAGTCTTCTGTCCGTCAGGTCGGCGTGGGGATAGGAACCGTTCTCTCCCGAGCCTATTATGATAGGGCTCAGTGCCCCTTCAGCAGGGAGTGGAGAGAGCTTCTCCTCGGTCGCCAACTTCATCACCTCCGCGGCTACCTGTCTCTCCGACCGCCCGGGTCTAATCGTGGTCTCCAGCATCTCGTAAAGCTTGTCTATCTTCTGGCTCGCCTTCTCTATCCTGGCCAACTCCTCGGCGTCCTTCTTTCTCCTCACCCTGATGAAAAGGTCGCCGTCAACGGTCGTCCTGCCCAGGTCTCGGTCAAACTCGTCGGCGAGCACCTTCCCCTTCAGCTTTCTGCGCGCCGTCGCGTACTGCAGTTGCTTGCCGACGGTCGGAAGGACCTCTATCTCCTTCCCGCTCTCGTTAGCCCTCTTCTCCTCCATCACCGAGGTCACCAATACCGTTCTGTCATCATGCACTATCCCGATTCCACCTCCCCAGAAATCGGTAAGGTAGAACAGGTTCTTGGGGTTCGTGACGACTATCGCGTCATATCCAGACGCGGCCGAAAGCAGCCTCGCACGCCTTTTTCCGAAGGTGGTCAACGGGATCGGTCCGCGTGACGTCGTCTTATATTACTAGTTTCAGGTTCAGACTGAAGTGCTCCATGGACGCAGATGCCCGCCGACCGGAGCGGAAAGGGCCACGCCGGCTGCGATCTTCGCGGCTGAATCGACGCTCACAAACAATAAATAAAGTCTGATTGAAAATCAATCCGTTGTCTGCCCCGAGAATGTTCAGGAAGGACGACGTCGACGGCAAGATAGTCATCGAGGTGACCGGCAAGGGCATTGGCAATGCCAAGGATGTCGCCTTCGGTCTGGACGGGAGGGTGGCGCTCGTTGTACTCGCGAGCGATAACTCAGAGATTCAGGTCACCATGGACAGGGTGCTGGGCGTCGGAGAATACATCGTGATCAGAGGGGACAGGCCCGAGCCGAAGGTCGCGCCGCCGCCTGGGAGGCCGGTGGTCCCCGTCGCCCCCGCGCCGGTCACGGCTTCACCACCCGCAGGCGGCGCGTGCAGGAGCTGCGGCGCGGTCATGAAGCCCGGCGCGAGGTTCTGCACGAAGTGCGGGACGCCGGCATAGCGGCCGCAAGCATCGAGCTGTGTCCTGAGAACCTGCGCGGCTCCAGGAAGATGGACCTCGACCATCCACCAACCCGAAGATAGCATCCAATCGTTTTCGCGGCCGCGGCTTGATACGCTTATATCGCATAATATCCGAACAACCAGTCGCCGGAGCTCTCAGAATGGGTTATATTCGAAAGCTGGAAGTAAAGGGTTTCAAGTCATTCGGCCCAAAGACCCTATCCATCTCCTTCGAACAGGGACTGAACGTTGTGACAGGCCCGAACGGGAGCGGCAAGTCCAACATCGCTGACGCGATACTCTTCGCCCTGGGAGAGAACTCGCCGCGGATTCTGAGGGCGGCGCAGGGAAGGCTCTCCGGCCTTATCTACGACCCGAAGAAGGAGAGGGAAGACGCGGCGTACTCGGAGGAGCGTCCGACGAGCTGCCGCGCCACGATACAGTTCGACAACCTCGACCGGAAGATACCGGTCGACACCGACCTCGTGACCGTTTCCAGAGAGCTCAGGAACAACGGCGAGAACGTCTACTTCCTTAATGGCAAGAAGACGACCAAGGGCGAGATCTCAGACCTCCTGGAGGTCTCCGGACTCTCGCCCAGCGGTCTCAACATAATCCCGCAGGGGGCTGCGACCAGGGTCGCCGACCAGACGCCGGACGAAAAGAGGAAGATGATCGAGGAGGTCGTCGGCATCGCCCGCTTCGACGAGAAGAAGGCAGAGGCGCAGAAGCAGCTCTACCAGGCCGACACCAAGCTACAGATAGAGCTCGCTAGGACCGGCGAGATGAAGTCCCAACTCGAGAGACTCGAGGAGCAGAGGAACGACCTCGTCCGCTACTCCCAGCTCGAGGGACAGGTGGCTTGGCTTACGGCCGTGCAGACTTCGCGCAGGATAATCGAACTCCGCGAGAAGTTCAGCTCGACGAAGAAGCAGGAGGAGGAGATGCTGCTGAAGCTCGAAGACGTCAGAAAGCGGAAGGAGGGCTTCGAGACGAGGGTTCTTTCGGTGGGGGAAGAGCGCGAGAAGTTCATCACGGAAGTCGTCCAGGGCGGGGGCGAAGGTCCGACCCGACTGAGAGACGAGAGGGAGTCCACCAAGATAAAGCTCGAACAGACTGACCGCAGAGATGCAGAAGAGAGAGGAGAGCATCCGCCGCCTTGAGGCGGAGTCGATTCCGACTCTTAGGGTTCTCCTCAACGAGAAGAAGAAGACGATAACCGCCTCGACCTCCGCTGTCGAGTCCCTGAGCTCGACCGAAGAGAAGCTCGAGTCCAAACGGAAGGAGGTCGCTTCCCAGCTCGAGGAGGTGAGAGAGGCCGAAGAGGTTCTCCGGGCGACCATGGAGAAGAGGAGGAAACAGAGCGACAGAACGACAGAGAAGATAGCGGAGCTCACCCAGAGCCTGTCGCCCCTCGAGTCCGAGGCCAACGTGGTCAACGCCAACCTTTCCGTCGAGAAGAAGAGGCTCGACGAGCTCGACCTGAAGATGAAGAACTTCGGAGAGCTGCTGGATAGGCTGGACTCCAACACGACGCAGCTCTTCGAGCTCCAGGCAAGGACGGCCCACGAACTGGGGGACATAGACCAGAGCCTGACCCAGCTGGAGAAGCGGCGCATGGATCTGGGGCGGCACATCGACATTGCGGGTCGGGTCCTGGAGAAGGCCGCCGGGGAGGTCGCGCTGACGGCCGTCAAGAAGGACCTCACCGACGAGATCTCGGGCGACAGGGTAGGGCATTCGCGGCTCAAGAAGCTCTGCGAGGAGGGAGGGATCAACGGCTACATCGGCGTACTGAGCCAGGTAATCGGTTACCCGTCAGAGTACTCAAGGGCGTGCGCGTCGGTGATGGACAAGTGGATGAACGCCTTCCTGGTCGAGGACGTCAGGGCGATGACCGCCGTGATCAAGGCCGGGAAGCGTCTGAATGTAAAGTCGTTCGCGGTCATTCCCCTCTCCGAGGTCTCTTCGACACCCGCGACCGAGGTCGACGGGTCGGCCGGAGTCATCGGCCCGCTTGCGGGAGTCCTCAGGGCTGACAGGCAGTACCGGGGTCTGGTGAACTTCATCGCCGGAGACGCGGTACTGGTCGAATCGGAAGCCATTGCCTACGTCTTGGCGTCAGAAGGATTCAGGACGGTAACCCCCAACGGGGAGGTCTTCGAACTGGGAGGAAGGGCATTCGCCTACGGCCTCCACGACGTCCTCCAGAACATCCTCCAGAGCTTGGAGGACATCGAGGACATCGGAGAGGTCGAGAACGCGGTGGACGCGCTGAAGGCCGCCATCGAGAAGCGCAAGCAGATCCTCACCAGCCTTGAGGCGGACGGTCGGGCCCTCAGCAAAGACCGTGTCAAGAAGATTGCATCTGTGGCGGCCATGGGCGCGGAGGCCGAGACGGTCTCCCGGCTTACGAAGAGGTACAGGGCTGTGTTCCGTTCACAGAAGCAGGAGCGAGACAACCAGCAGAAGGTGGTTGACAGGTACCTGCGCCGACAGCAGACCCTCATCGCCCGGAAGGAATCCTTCTCAGCGGAGGCCACGGCCCTCGAAGCCTCGCTCAGAGAATGGGAGACCCTTGAACTGGACAGGATGCTGACGGAGCTGGAGGGGTCGAGGAACGACCTCACGCTACAACTAAACGAGCTCGAGCTCCAGAGTCTCAGAGGTCCATCTCTCATACACGCGGGAGAGGTCGAACCTCGAGGAGATGCTCGAGCCAAGCTACCAGAGGGTAAGGGTCGACTTCGAGAACGCCGAGCTGAGGTATGAGGACGACCGCCTCTTCATCCAGAACGGGAGGAGGGATCTGAACGAGCTCAACAAGAGGTTCATCGAGCTGGACGCGCAGCTCCAGAAGGTCCTCTCGTCGTCCGCCAACAGCCAGCCCGTCATCGCGGAGTTCAACACCAAGATCAAGCGGCTGGAGGAAGAACGCAACGTCGCGGAGAGGTCTGCCCTGAACACCGAGAAGGAGATCTTCTCGCTCCAGCAGGCGGCGAACGCCACCCAAGAGAAGGTAGACCAATTCCTCAGCCAGCTCCGCTTCTACGGCTACGACGACGTGCTAGAGGTCTTTGAGGGCAGCGAGCGGATGCTCTCTCAGGTCGAGTTCGAGTTCGAGGCCCTCGGCCGGTTCGTCAACAAGAGTGCGGAACGGGAGTACGCCATGATCTACGACAACTACAGGCACCTCTCCGAGAGGATCAACGAACTCGAGAGGGAGAGGACCTCAATCGTGCGCTTCATCGAGAACATCGACGCCGAGAAGAAGAAGGTCTTCATGTCGGCCTTCGAGACAATCAACGCAGAGTTCGCGGCTACGTTCAAACGGCTTTCCGTCGGGGAGGGCCGGCTGGAGCTGGAGAACAAGGAAGACGCCTTCGCAGGTGGGATCTTCCTGATGGGGAACTTCCGCGGCAAGGGTGACTGGGAGTCGTCCTCGATGTCCGGAGGGGAGAAGTCCGTCACCGCGGTCGCGCTCATACTGGCCATCCAGAAGGTCAACCCGCACCCGTTCTACCTATTCGACGAGATTGACCAGAACCTCGACCAGACCAACTCGAAGAACCTCGCGGAGTTCTTCCGGGAGCGCTCGTCCGGGGCGCAGATAATGGTCGTCTCACTCAAGGACACCATGGTGGCCCAGAGCAACACGACATACGGTGTGTACGCCGTCGGAGGCGTGTCGAGGATAGTCCGCTCGAAGCTGGAGGTAGAGGTCAAGAGTGGTTGAAGACGAATCGCTCTCCAGGCCCCCGCTCAACCTCCTGATCGACCCCCGGGTCGCGAAGAGGAAGAGCCCCTGGGAGATACACATCACCGAGCTCCTGGACCTGTTCCTGCGGGCCATGATGAAGTCGGACATACTGGACCTCAGGGTCGCGGGTACGGCTGCCCTGACATCTGCGACGATATACCGTTTCAAGGTCGAGTCCCTCTTCCTCTTCGAGAGGCTCCAGAAGGAGCGGAGGATCATCGACTCGACGGAGCCGCCGCAAATCGTCGTGATGCCATTCAGGTACGAGATTTACTCGACCACGGTCGACGAGCTCTTCGACGCGCTCTCGCGCATCCTCGAGGAGATTGTGGTCCAGGACAGGGAGGAGAGCACCGTGTCCACCTCGCTGTTGGACGACTCGCCCCCTCCCAACCCAGAAGACTACCTGATCACGATTCTTTCCAACCTTCAGGCGTTCAAGGCGATCCTCCGGGACCGCATCGGGGGGCTCGGCCGGATCAAGTTCTCAGAGCTCATACGCGGAATGCCGGTCGTGGAAGCAGCTCGCACATTCATCCTCCTTCTCTTCTCTGCGAGCGGCGGGGAGGTTGTCCTTGAACAGGAGGGCGAGGAAGACTTCCTGGTAATCTTGGTGGGCTAGCTTGAGCGAGACGGCAAAGGCAGTCCGGGCAAAGATAGAGGCCGCTCTTTACTCCTCGGGACGCGCTCTTGATGCCGAGCAGCTCGCGAACGCGGCCGGGATTACGTCGAAGAAGCGCGCCACAGAGGAGGCCAAGGCCATTGCCGCGAGCCTGAAGTCGGCGCTCTCGGCGGTGGAGATAGTGGAGTACCCAGGTCCGAGGTTCGCGATGCAGCTGAAGGCCGACTACACCAGCGTTGCCCGAAGGTTCGCCACCAAGCCGCTCCTCTCCAAAGCTGCACTCAGGACGCTCTCGTTCATCAGCTTACTTCCAGCCGATATCGGGCTCCGACCTTGCCGCGAGGAGGAGCTCGGTCGGTCTACGAGCATGTCAGGGACCTGGAGGAGGTAGGGTTCCTTGTGTGGGTCAGGAAGGGACGCTCCAAGTTCTTCAGCACAACGCCGGAGTTCGCCGAGTACTTCGGTCTGAGCACGGACGTGCCGACCATGAAGCACCAGCTCGAAAGAAGGACGATGATACTAAGGTAGCTGGATGTTCGATGGACCCGCGAGGGCTTCCCCTTACAGAGAAAGGCTTAACACCACCCTCCTAGGCGCGGGTGCAGGATTTCAGAATGGTCAAGGCAGTAGAGAACCTCAGGAAGAAGAAACTGACGGGCGGGAAGCGTAGGCCGAGCAGGTCGCGCAGGGCGTTCGAGGCCGACGATTATCCATTCGAACCCGTGGTCGGAGAGACCGTGAGATCACCCAAGAGGACGAGGGGAGGCACGCTGTCGTACGGTCTGCGGGCTGCTGCCGAGGCCAACGTGTACGACGCCGCTTCGGGCAAGACCGTGAAGAGCAAGATCGTCCGCGTGACCGCGAACCGCGCCAACCGGGAGTACGAGCGCCGTGGCGTCATCACCAAGGGGGCGACCATCGAAACCGAGCTCGGCAAGGCGAAGGTGACGTCTAGGCCAAGCGACGACGGCGTGGTCAACGCAGTTCTCATTAAGTAACATTGAAATCGTACGATCGATTGGTCGTCTGGCTGGACTACCTGGACTCTGAGCGCAAGCGGTCCGAGGGTCGGCGAGTGCCCATGAACTCATGTTCCCGCGCCCCGACGCTCGACGAGCTGACTCTCGCATGTAGCCGTCTGGACCTTCAGCCGGAGGCCCAGGTCGCGAGGTTCCCGGGCGCTCCTTCACGTGCTTCGGGATACGTTTCCATCATCAAGACGGCGAAGAAACAGCCGACGGTGATTCAGATAGCGCGGGAGCTCTCGAAAGTGAAGGGTGAGAAGGCCGCCGGTCAGGGAAAGCTTAAAGGCAAGTCTTAGGGTTTCCACGATTGCAAATGCGAGAGGTAGGGGAGGTTCTTCACACCGCCCGGAGCGGGCGCATAATAATTCGCCTTGAGGGTGAGGTTTCTGCAGGGACGGTCCTCCTCGATTCGAAGGGGAGAAACGCCGTCAAGGTGATGGAACTGATGGGCCCCGTCTCAAAGCCGTACGCCTCTGCTATACCTGGCTCCTCGAAGTTCGGGACCAAGGGGCAGAAGGTATACCTCTCAGGGTAAGGTACACGCCCATGTGGGAGACACGCGTGGACGAGGGGCTTTTCCGGATTTACTGTCAGAACTGTAGTACCAAGCTGATCGGGGATACTGAGAAGGGCGAGCAGGTGTGCCCGAAGTGTGGATACGTGACGAGCGCGCCCGAGGACGAAGGCCCGGAATGGAAGGCGGTCGACCTCGAAGAGAAGAACAAGAGGGTTCGCGTCGGCTCCCCGACGACGCTGACGCTTCATGACCTCGGTCTCTCCACTGACATCAGCATGGACATCCGCGACTCCCACGGGAAGTACCTCGACCCGACGATCGCGCGCGACCGTCGAGAAGATGAAGAAGTGGCAGAGCAGAATCAGGACCAGCAACAGCCAGGAGCGCGGCCTGTCGATCGTCCTCGCGAGGATAACCGAGGTCTGTGACAACCTCAGCCTGCCGAAGAACGTCGCCGAGACCGCGGCCCACATCTATCGCACGTCGGTACGACTGAAGGTGGCCAAGAGCAAGTCCATCATGGGGATGACGGCAGCTGTGGTGCTGCTGGCGTGCAGGAAGTGCGGCGTGAGCAGGACGCTGAAGGAGGTCGCGAGGGCCGCGGGGATTGAGAAGGGTGCTGCCGCCAAGTACTTCAGACTAATCTTGAAGGACGTCGAGAAGGAGTACATCCCGCCGCCGTCGGTCGAGAAGCACATCTCCAAGCTAGTGAACATCGCCAAGATAGACCCTAGGGTCGAGCACCTCGCGCTCTACCTCTCTCGCTCGACGAACGATTCCAAGATCTCGAGCGGGAAGGCGCCCGCCGGGCTCGCGGCCGCCTACGTCTACATGTCCTGCGTGATGCGGGGCGAACACCTGCCGCAGAGAGAGATCGCCGAGTTTGCCGAGGTGACCGAAGTGACGGTGCGGAATCGGTGCCGCGAGCTGCTCGATAACTACATAATCAGGCAAAAAATGGGGCCGGCAGAATAATGGAAAAGAAGAAGACCGCAAAGCAGCCGAAGGGTGAAAAACCGGCGAAGGCCGAGAAGGACGCGCCTCCAAAGGCGCCTCGCTCCACCGGACTGACCGAGAAGACCGAGGAGGAGCTCGTCGACCTCACGTCCAGGGTGTACAAGCTGGTGGTCGAGAGAGGCAAGGACGGTGTGCTGCAGAGCGAGATCTGGAAGGAACTGGGCCTCACCAGCAGGGACGGCTCGAGGCTTGCGATCAGGCTCGAGAAGCGCGGGATGATAAAGAGGGTGAAGGTCCTGGACGACGGGAGGTGGACCTACAAGCTCACCCCGCTTCGCCTCCCGGCGAACATCTCTTCGATGGAGTCGGCGCCCTGCATCGTCTGCCCCGTGGAGGGCAAGTGCTCGGTGACGACCGAAGTGAACCCGTTCACCTGTCCGCTCATAGGGCCGTGGGTCGTCAAGGAGCACAGGGACTCGCTCGTGATGCTCCCCGTCGCACAAGTTGCGTAGTACACATTGAGGCTCTCCGAAGCGCGTCGTGACTACTACCGGAAGAGGGCCAAGGAGGAAGGCTACGAGAGCAGGGCCGCCTTCAAGCTTCTCGAGGCGATCAAGAAGTACAGGCTGATCAGGCCGGGCGACAGGGTCATCGACCTGGGGGCCGCCCCTGGTGGATGGCTGCAGGTCGCATCCCAGGCCGTGGGTTCCACCGGAATCGTCGTCGGCGTGGACCTATCCCCGATAAGGATCGAGTTGGACAACACCCACACGCTCAAGATGGACATCAACGACCCCAAGTTGGCAGAGACCGTGAAGGAGCTGCTCAAGAGGCCCGCCGATGTCCTCCTCTCGGACCTCTCTCCGAGAATCTCAGGGGTCTGGGACCTCGACCAGTACAAGCAGATCGACCTGACGATAAGGTCCATCACGATGGGGGACACGCTCCTGAGGGCGGGTGGCAACGCCATGTTCAAGTGCTTCCAGGGCGAGCGTTTCAGCGAGGCGGAGGTGGAGGCGAGGAAGCGCTACGACTTCGTCGCAATCATGAAGCCCAACGCTAGCCGGAACGCGAGTTCGGAGATGTACCTCCTCTGCCTAGGACGCCGCCCTTGACACTGACCCAATGACGTCGACGAACTCCTCGTAGTTGGCATCGGTCTTTATCCCCATCTCCTCGAACGGCTGACGGGCCGCAGGGAAACCAGCAGCCGCAAGGGCGTCGATTGCCCCCTGGGTGGGCACCGAAGGAATCTTCAGCCGGGAGCAGACGCGCTCGGGCGAGTCAGCTGAACGGTGGAAAGCGGTCGATCCCTCTCAGCGGTGCGAGCGTCAGGGCCGCATCCTTCCAGCCCGCCTTCTCGGCGAAGGCCACAGCCGCGCCCACCAGGGTCTCATCTGCCACGGCCCCTGTCCAGAGCGGTCCCGCCGAACGGACGCGGGTAGCGCAGTTCGGGCAGCGCTGGAGAGAAGAGGCTCCGCTCGACCGCGCGCCGCACCCGTTGCACTGGGTGACGTAGCCAAGTCTGCCGACCGACTCGTCTGCCCTTGCCGCCCCCCTCCTCACCCTGAGGAAGACCCGGAGGTAGTGGAGCGTGCTGTGGGCTGCCAGGGGTTCGATTCCGATGTCGTTGATCCCTCCCATGCGGGCGGCGAAGCCCAGGAGGATGCGGAGGCCGGTCTCATGGACGAAGTCGCTCCTGACGGCGAGCGCGCCATACCTTCTGACGGCGACCTCGGGGTACACTCCGCAGAGCACTGCCGCGTCGGTCGCGGTCAAGGAGACGACTCCCCGGTCCGCAGCCGCCATGGTGACGGCCAGCAGGTATGGGGCGGGAGTCCCGAACGGGTCAAGGTCTATGGCCTCGAACTTCTCTTGCTTTTCGAACCGGGAGGTGAGGTACCGGTTTGCCTCTTCGTGGACCGCGGTGCATCTCTCCTGCAGCCGGTTCCTCCTGATGTTCCTCCTGGCGACGGAGAGCGAGGGGGTGCTGAAGTCTGCAAGAGTGACGTGCGTCCTGTTTGAGGACTCCTTGGCGATCCTGATCCCCCTGGCCCCGACCCCGGCGAGCACGTCCAGGTAGCTCCGGGGCCGCGTCACGGCCGCGACCGCGACCGACACGTCCCTGTTGGTCTTCGCGGCGGGGTTGAAGAAGACCGGATGGGTGGCCGGGCTGCGTCCGGTGAGGCTCTGGGCAGGAACGTAGAGTTCGGTCCGTCCCTCCTTGATGAGCTCGAGGCTAGGAAGCACGGGATACCGCCGGTTGTGAAGCATTTAAGCCGAGCACGCGTGGCTC
This sequence comes from uncultured Nitrososphaerota archaeon, assembly GCA_963806765.1. GTDB lineage: Archaea > Thermoproteota > Nitrososphaeria > Nitrososphaerales > Gagatemarchaeaceae > Gagatemarchaeum. Next base: position 276,991 of record CAWDYS010000003.1, read on the forward strand.
CGCCGACGATGTCCACCCCAGTCCGAGCATGGCTCCTGACGGGTCCGCCGGGGATCGGCAAGTCCACGGTCGTCTCGAAGGTCATCTATCTCGTCAGGTCGAAGGGCTACGGGGTCGGCGGCTGCCTGACCAAGGAGAGGAGAAAGGGGAGGGAGAGGACCGGCTTCACGCTTATCGACCTCATGAGCGGCATAGAGGGGCCTCTCGCATCGTCCGAGGGTTCCCTCGGTCCCCGCGTAGGACGGTACAGGGTCAACATCAAAGGTCTCGTCGACGTCGGCGCGACGGCACTCCAGAGGGCGGCGGGGGGCGCGGAGGTGATCGCCATCGACGAGGTCGGTCCGATGGAACTCACCAGCCCTGAGTTCAAGAGAGGCGTTCAGGCGTGTCTCAGGTCCGGGAGACCGATAGTCGCGGTGGTCCACGACAAGATCAAGGACCCGCTCATCGAGCAGATCCGGGGTCTCCCCGACAAAGAGATGATCGAGGTCACGCTTCACAATCGGGATGGGCTTCCTGAATCCGTCGCGCGGCAGATCCTGGCGGCCCTGCCTCCCCAGGCGGTCTAAACAGGAGCACCATCGGCTAGGGATGCTGAAATACATCCGTGTCAGACTAGTTCATGAGCGAGTCGCCTCTCGACTTGGCACGGATCATTGGGCTCTGGCTCGCGGAAGGCGACAAGAAGTCATCCAACGAAGTCACGATCACGAACAACGATCCATTTCTCATACGTCTCTTTCACGATTCTCTCTGGGCTCACTTTCGACCCCGCAATTCCCCTCGAATCTACGTCTATCGTCCTACGCCCGCGGCTGAATTCGTTCGGCCGGTCGAGAACGTGCGTTACCGAACCTATATCGATCGGCGAGCCAATGTCCCTTACTTCATCTACAGAGTCGCAGGCGTTGAATTGGTCCGGGAGTGGAAGAAGACAGTAAGGGCCCTGTGCAAATCCCCTTCAAACTACCAAGGAATACTTCAAGGCTTTTTTGCCGGGGAAGGAAACATCAAAGAGACCAAGACTACCCACTCTCGGAGTCTCCGAATCTCGCAGGGCCAGCGCATGCGACTTGTCGAGTCTGATTTTGCACCACTTTGGAGTGTCCTTCACCTATGAGATTTCGGGAAGGAGTTATGTCATCTCGGGTCGAGAGAATCTGGAAAAGCTGCGTGACATTGGCGTCAGCGAGTTGCATTCCAAGAAGCAAGCCAAGTTTGTCGCGATGCTCGGCTCGTATAAGCAGCGCCATTATGAGCGCAATTCTCTCGGCCCCATGGTTCTCAGAGCTCTTTCCTCGCCGCTAACGACTCAGGATATTGCCAATACCATCGGTAGGAGCAACGCGAGAAGCTTCCCAAGTATTGTCTCTGCTACGACACCAGAATCGGGTTAACATGTACAAAGTAAGAAGCACATATTATTGGATTAGGAGCGACAAGGAGAGCATCGTCATTTCTGCTGAGAAGTCCAAGATCCTGAACGTGCTCAAGGGTCCGAGGCGTCTATTCGAGCTCTCCGCGATGTTGAACAGGGACCAAAGAGCGGTCTCAAGGCGACTCTCAGAACTGGCTCGGATGAATCTAGTGGAAAAAGTAAACTCTAATTGGCGCGGAATCAGGACACAAAAGCGGGTGATTGTCAAATAAAGGCTCGTTGGAGGGGTCGATGAGGCCGGGAGTGAGCGCGACGAGGAATCCGCTCCCCGAAAGGTTCCATTCTGGGCCCCCTCGTTGTAGCTGGAGTTTCAATTAAGAAGAGTTCGCTGAAGCGGCTCAAAGAACTTGGAGTGAAGGACTCGAAGCTTCTTCCACCTGCCCAAAGAGAATTGATGTACACAGAGATAGTCAAGTTATGTGTGTCGGTCCAAGTTTCCTTCGCAGAGCCTGGAGAGATTGATCAATACGTTAGGGTAGGCAAGAAGTACCGGCGCCTCAACTTCCTAGAAGCTCTCCACATGGCGAAGATTATGGACGCTCTGAAAGCGGAGGAGGTCTTCGTCGACGCTCCTGACACGAATCCGGCGAGGTTCACAAGTGAATTGCGAGAGTTGATGTCTTCCAAGCCGAGGATAGTCGCAGAGCACAAGGCCGATCGCAACTACGCCGTCGTCTCCGCGGCATCGATAGTCGCAAAGGTCGAGCGCGACAGGGCGGTCGAGCTCCTGAGGAAGGAACACGGCGAGTTCGGCTCCGGCTATCCCTCGGATGAGGAGACGATAGCCTACCTCAGGCGGTGGGTGGAGCGCGAGGGAGCGATTCCGCCCTTCGCGAGGAGGAGCTGGAAGACCTGGGACCGGATCCTCGCGATGACACTGGTACCCTAGCCCGCGAAGACGGCCGAGATCGAGCGCGTGGTCCTTGTCGAAGGGGCTGAGCTCTATGATTCTCTCCACGCTGAAGCCTGCCGTATCCAACTTCTGGCCTTCCTGGCGGAACACGTCCCTCGGCTCCTTCAGGACATCGATGCTCCGGGACTTGACGATGAGGAGCAGCCTCCCGCCCTTCTTGAGGTTCTTCCTGCAGTTTGCGATGGCTATCTCGGTCTGGTCCTGCTGGGCGACGTCGCAGTAGATGACGTCGACCTTCCCGAAGGACGCGAACCTCTCGGTCTCTCTCGCGTCGGCGATGTATGGAACAACGTTCTTCCTCACCCGGGCAACCTTCTCGAGGAACTCTCTTCCCACCCGGGGGGCGAACTCGACCCCGATTAGCAGCCCCTTCGGCCCGACGATGTCCGAGACGTGGGATGGGGTGGTGCCAGTGGAGGTCCCGAGGTAAAGAACCTTGTCGCCGAGACGGATCACGTCGGGCGGAAGGCCCTTGAGGATCGCGCCCGCAAACTTGGACCTGAAGGGGTCCCAGGCCCTGAACTCAGTCCCTTCTATTTTGATAAGGTCTTCGCCGTACGTCCTGTTGCCCGGAACGAGGTTCTTTGTAAAAACCTCTTCCCTTCCGCCCCTTCCCATAACGAGGACGTTTGTCATCTCTGAACGATCTTTTCGGCTCGACGGTCTCCCTTGGCTCCTTATACTTTACCCTGATCTCATCCAGTCTCTTCTCCAGCGTGCCCGTGAGGGCGTCCTCCTTCTCTCCCCTGTAGTAGTCAATCCTCGCGGCAATCGCGATCTTGTTGGCGAGAGCGGGCTATCTTGCCCCGCTGCCACTTTGGTGCGCTGTGCACCGCGTCGTGCTGGAATAGTATCCCGTGCTTGGGCGGCCTCGCTCCAGTCCTGAGGGCCCTGAACAAGGCCTTCTCGGCCCCTAGTACCTGGATCGTGCTCGCGGGCAATCTCGCCAATCTGTCCAGGCCGCCGGCCTTGGCCAAGAGCCGCGCTCCTATTGTCGCCCCGGCAACGTTCGTCGTGTTCGGTGCTATGCGCTTCATGGTCGACTCCACGTAATCGGCGAGCTTGTCCCTCTCAGAGGCTATCGCCAGCGCTATCTGAGCGAGGCCCACTATCCTGTTGAGGTCCCGCTCGGTGACCGTACCGCCCTTGGACCTCTCCGCCGTCAGGAGTATGGCCTCTATCTTCTTGTCGCTGAACCCCTTCCCGTCCAGCTTCTCCTCGGTGAACTGGTCCTTCGACCCAATCTCGACTATCAGCCTGTTTAGGGCAAGGTTGTCCCCGATCATCTGCTGGAGCTCTGGGAACTGCAGGCTGTACCACTCGGCGACACGCTCAGAGGTGATGTTGAGGAACCTGTCGAGCTCGTCGAGCCCCTGGATGGCGTGGACCAGCTGCAGGTCCTCCCGCGAAGATTCCGTACTTATCCTCTCTTCGGCCGCTTTCAGTGCCCCCTGCCTGACGAGGTCCAGAGCCTCCTGGTCGTCGGCCGCCAGTCCCGCCCTCACTATTATCGCGATCTTCTGAGAGTTCGACTCCTCGAGCTCCGCCTCCGTCAGGATGCTGACACCAAAGCCCAACTTTGCCAGCTCTTGGGAGGCCTCAGCGTCCATCGCCTTTATGGTCTCCAACCCTTCGGCACGCGCCTTCTCTCCAATCTTCACGATGCCCTGAGCGCGGACCTGGCCCTTCCTCTCCGCGTCGAGTATCTTCGTTCCCTGCAGGAGGACGAAACCCGCCTCGGTCTCGAATAGGACTGCGTCATCGGACAAGACTGTTCGCTCATCGCCGTTCCGTCTTCGGCTTAAAGGTTATCTTGGTAGCGATTCGACACCACCGCCGATGGTCGACAAACCGCTGCGGGTCTCCTTCGCCGGTCTGAAGCTCGACAACCCGCTTCTGCTCGCGTCGGGAATAGCAGGGGTGACCGTCAAATCCCTCGCCCGGGCCATCGAGTCGGGGGCAGGCGCCGCGGTCTCAAAGTCCATCGGGCTGGAGCCCAGGGAAGGGTACATGAACCCCACTCTCGTGGCTACCGACAGCGGCCTCCTCAACGCGGTGGGACTGTCCAACCCTGGAGCCCGCGTCTTCTCCGAGGACCTCTCGGGGGTGAAGGGGCGGCGGCTCCCGATAGTGGTCTCGGTATTCGGCGGCGGGCCTGCGGAGTTTGGTCGCGTAGTCGAAATCCTGGACGGGAACGAGTTCATCGCCTACGAGCTGAACCTCGGCCTGTCCACACGTCGAGGGGGTCGGCACAGAGATAGGCCACGACCCCGAGGTCGTCGCGTCGGTCGTGAAGGCCGTCCGCGCCAAGACGGAGAAGCCGATCTTCGCGAAGCTCTCCGCGAACACCCACAGGACGGTTGAAGTCGCCAGGGCCGCCGTGGACGCGGGGGCAAACGGGATAACAGCGATCAACACCATGAGTGCCATGACGATCGAGGTCGAGACCAGGAGGCCCGTCCTCTCGCACAAGTTCGGGGGTCTCTCGGGCGGCGCCATCAGGCCCATAGCCGTGGCGCGCATCTATGAACTGTACGAGAATCTCAAGGTTCCGATAATTGGTTGCGGCGGCGTCTCGTCGTGGGAGCACGCCGTGGAACTCATCCTCGCGGGGGCGTGTTCGGTCGAGCTGGGGACGGCCCTCTACGAGGGGTACGGGGTCTTTCAGAAGATCAACCGCGGAATCGAGAGATACATGAAACGCAAGCGCCACAGGAAGGTGCAGGAGATGGTTGGACTTGGACATAAGTTCTGAGAAGATTCGCATTCAGCGCGTCATCAGCAACGTCAGGGAGAACCGCGGCATCAACACCATCTACTTCAAGGACGAGACCTGTTCGTCGGCAAAGCCTGGGCAGTTCGTGATGGTCTGGGTACCCGGTTTCGACGAGTTCCCAATGAGCCTCTCCCACTTCGACGAGCAGGACCTCTGCTCGGTGACCGCCAAACCGTGGGGCCCGGGAAGCATGGAGCTGGTGCGGGCCAAGCGGGGTGACCTTATCGGTATCCGCGGTCCCTACGGTCGCCCGTTCACGGTCGAGAAGTGCAGCGCCCTGCTGGTGGGAGGCGGGACGGGTCTGGCTCCGCTGCTTCCGCTCGCCGGAGCGCTCGTGAGGGCGGGGAGCAGGGTCGCGGTGGTGATCGGCGGAAGGTCCAAATCGGACCTGCTCTTTGAGAAGCGGATGCAGCGGTTGGTGCGGAAGAAGAACGTCTACCCTACCACGGACGACGGGAGTCACGGCCACGCTGGCTTCGCGACCGACCTCGCCGAAGGCCTCATCGCGGAGAGGAAGGTCACGAGAGTGTACACCTGCGGACCGGAGGTCATGATGAGGAAACTCTATGACATCGCGGTCGGGGTCGGAGTGGACTTCGAGGCGAGCCTGGAGAGGGGCATGAAGTGCGGATTCGGAATCTGCGGGAGCTGCGCGCTCGGGAACAAACTCATCTGCCGCGACGGTGCGGTCCTCGACGGCGACGCCCTGAGGGACTCGCTCGACGAGTTCGGGGTGCTGGGGAGAGACCCCTCCGGACGCTACGTCAAAATATAGTCAGTGATGCTGGAAAGGTTTTTACGAGCCGGCCACGAAACCGGAACCGAATCAGCTTGAGCCTTCCATTCAAGACGATCGTGGACCTGGCGGTGCCCATGACCCACATGAACACCCCCGTGTACCCGGGCTACCCCCAGCCCCTTCGGACTACCTTCTCCACTATCAGGGACGACGGCTACGCGTCCTATGTCTGGACGTTCGTCGAGCACGTCTCCACTCACGTAGACGCGCCTGTCCACATGGTCGCCGGGGGCACCACCGTCGATAGAATGCCCCTGTCACACTACATCGGCAACGGCGTCGTGCTCGATTTCTCCAAGAAGCCTAAGAGGTTCCAGATCAAGAAGGCCGACGTCGAGAAGGCGCTCAAGGCCACCGGCCACGCAAAGGACGTCGGAAAGGGCTGGATAGTGCTCTTCCACCTCAACTACACCTCGAAGAACACGACCGCCGACTGGCTGGAGCACCCGGACATCACCAAGGAGGCGGCGGAGTACTTGATCAGCCTGGGAGTCGAAGCCGTCGGCATGGACGCGCCCGGGCCGGACCACCCGCCCTTCGAGGCGCACAAGACCCTGCTGCCCAAGCACGTCGTGATATTCGAGAACCTGAACAACCTAAGCAAGCTTGTGGGGAAGGACTTCCTTTTCGTCGGGACGCCCATCGCCCTGGCGGGCGGGACTGCCGGGATCTCGAGACCGGTCGCTCTCGTCCGATAGTAGATGCCAACATCTCTTCGATGTTTGGCCGGAACCAGCGAATCCGTATCCGTTTCCCCCTTAAAAGGCCAATAGATTCATATATCATGGTCATGCCATACGTAGCGTAAGTTGCAGAATCCGACGAAGTATTTCGCTAGGGATGCGACTGGACTCGTACGGGAATTCGGCGCAATAGATACACTACTTTTCGCTTCGGCCATGGTATTCGCGTTGGTCTTCACCACGACGCAGTTCGCGTGGTTCTATGGCAACACGCTGGGCGCGAACCTTCCGTTGACACTGTTGGTCGCGGCGATTCCATTCATGTTCCTAATGCTCGCGTACTGGGCTATCGGGATTACTATGCCGAGGTCTGGCAACGACTACGTCTGGGTCGGGAGGATATTCCACCCCTCGATAGGCTTCGCCTGGGGGTTGTTCTACATGATAGTCGTCTTCTTGGTTGCCTACGTGGGCGAAATCGGCCCGTTTTCCTATGCCGTCTCTGCTGCCCTCACGATACTGGGCCTTCAGTCGAGCTCATCGGGCCTCACAAGTCTGGGTACGTTTCTGAGTGGTACGACCGGTACCCTCGAACTTGCCATCCTCTTCACCGTGATCTTCGGAGTGTTCGCCCTGTTCGGGACGCGTTTCATCAAAGGTCTCCTCTATGTCACGTGGATTGCAGCGATAATTGGAATTGGGTTGATGTGGTACATCCTGGGTACGACAAGCACAGCGGCTTTCACGTCGCACTGGGACTCCTTCCTGGCGGCCGGCAACCCGAGCCTCACTTATTCCGCCATGCAGGCCGCGGGGTCGAGCGGTTTCCCGGGCATCGCGACCGGACTGGGCGCGATTAGCACGGCGCTACCGCTAGCCTTCTTGTTCTTGTTCGGAGGCAACTACGTCAACGGTTTCGCCGGAGAGGTCAAGAACGTCAGGAAAGCCATACCGATAGCGCTCTTCCTTTCACTGATTCTCGGCATCATCTATTGGTCAATCACCTCTAGCTTGACGCTCGGAACGGTCGGCAGCTCTTGGATGACGATAATCGGCCGCGCTTGGGACAACAACGGCGTAGGTAGCGCGGCGTATCCGCTTGCGTACGCTCCCTCCCAGCCCCTTCTCCTCGCCGTGGCGGCCTATCCCAACAACGCGCTGATTACGGTGATGTTCGGGACTTACATCCTGGGCTCGATCGGCGCCCTCTTCGCCTACTTCTGGATTCCCAGCAAGTACTTCTTCGCTTGGTCCTTCGACAGGGTCCTTCCGACCAAGTTCGCAGACGTGAGTCACAGGTTCCACACGGCGTACCTCTCGGTCGCCGTCATCGTCGTGCTGGGCGCGGTCCTCACCTATCTCTATGCCTACCTCGGCTACTCGACGTACTTCACGATGGGCAGCGTCCTGTGGGGTGCGGCCTACGTCGTCCCGGGCCTCGCGCTTGCAGTGTTCCCCTTCGTCAAGAAGGACCTCTTCAATCAAGCGCCAGGATGGGTGGCCCGGAAGGTCGGCGGGATTCCGCTCGTAAGCATCGTCGGGATCGCGGTCACCGTGGGCTTCGCTTACGTCGCAGCGGTCGCCTACACGAACCCCCTAATCACTGTGGCGAGTACGGCCAGCCAGGAGCTCGCAGTGGGATTGATCGTCGCGGGTTTCGTCATCTACTTCATCAGCGACGCGTACCACAGGAGTAAGGGGATGAACCTCGGCATGGCCCTCAAGGAAATCCCGCCAGAGTAAGAGATAGATTCCTGTCGCGTCTGTGCGCTGTCCCAGGGGCTCGGAGAAAGTGCCTGCCAAACCAACTCTTCGCTTGGTCGGAAGATCCGGAGCGGTCGCTTCTGCTCACCCCCTCGCGTCTGCCGCGGGCCTGAGGACACTGAAGAGAGGCGGGAACGCCGTCGACGCGGCGGTCGCGGCCAGCCTGGCCCTCGGGGTCGTCGCCCCCGCATTCTCGGGGATTGGAGGCGGAGGCTTCTTTCTGATTCACCTGAAGGGAGGAGAGACCGTCTACTTGGACTACCGCGAGGTCGCGCCGCGAGCTTCGAAACCGGGCATGTTCCGCCTCGGCGAGGACGGGGCACCGATGGACTTCGCGAACAGCATGGGGTATCGCGCCGTGGGCGTGCCCGGGACCGTGGCCGGCCTGACGCACGCCCTCGAGAACTATGGGCGTCTCAGCTTCAAGGACGTCGCCTCCTACGCCATAGAGTACGCGAGAAGAGGCTTCGAGGTGAGCCGCTTCCTCGGCTACATACTCTCGAACAACGTGGACAACGCCTCTCTCAAGGTCAAGACGTTCCCCGAGACGAGGAGGAACTGGCTCAAGCAGGGCTGGACCTACAGGGCGGGCGAGACTAAGAAGAGCAGGGACCTGGCCGACACCTTGGATCTTCTAGGTCTAGAAGGCAGAGATGCCTTCTACTGCGGCCGGCTCTCAGAGACGATAGCCGACGACATGTCGAAGAACGGAGGCCTTGTGGACGGGTCCGACCTCCGGCGGTACTCCGTCAAGGTCAGGAAGCCGGTCACCGGAAACTACAAGGGTTTCGAGGTCCACGCCATGCCTCCGCCGAGCTTGGGAGGCATTGCCATCATCCAGCTTCTCAACATCTTCGAGGAGATGGACCTGGGCGGCTCGGGGCTGAACTCTGCTGAGACCATCGCCTCGATGGCCAAGGCGATCTCGGTAGTCTGGCCGCCCCTGAGGAAGCAGATCGCCGACCCAGACTTCCTGGCTTCCGACATCGCCAGACTCGCCTCGAAGGACCACGCCGCGAAGCTCTGGTTTGGGAGAGGGGAGCGCGGCGCCTCGAGCGGTCGGGACGCAGGCAGCCAGACCACCCACCTTAGCGTGATCGACGGCGAAGGGAACGTGGCGGCCGTCACCGAGTCGATCGAGTGCTACTTTGGGTCGGGGGTCACCGTCCCGGGGACAGGGTTCTGCCTCAACGACACCATGCACGACTTCGACCCAAGGCCGGGCTCGCCTAACTCGATCGAGCCCGGCAAGAGGCCCGTCAGCAACATGGCACCCATGCTCTTGATGAGGGACGGCGAGCCCTATCTGGTCGCTGGGAGCGCGGCTGGTCCGCGAATCGTCACCGCCACACTGCAGACGATTCTGAACGTGGTGGACCACTCGCTCGACATCCAGGCCGCCGTGGACGCGCCCCGATTCCACTACCAAGGCGCCGGCGCCATAAGGATGGAGTCCAGGATCGGGCCAGGCGTGAGAAGACGCCTTCGCGAGATGGGCTTCGAGTCGGAGACGCCCAACTACGTCCAGCTAAGGCAGGGCTACGACGCCTACTTCGGAGGGGTCCATGCAATCCTCGTGGGGAAGCGCGGGGAGCTAAGAGGTGGGGCGGACGCCCGCAGGCAGGGCTCCGTCGCGGCCTTCTGAAAACCGTTAATTATTCGGACTCGGAGAAAGCCGGTGACGTGAAGCAAACCAAGGCTGAGAAGGTCATCGAGAGGCTGAACAGCGTCGTGGCCGCCCCGAGCAGGGTGATGTACTACCCCCTAATCGTGAAGGAAGCACACGGCTCGACCGTGACAGACATCGACGGGAGGAAGTACATCGACTTCAACGCCGGGTGGACGGTGGCCGGGGTCGGGTTCTCGAACCCTGAGGTCGTCGCCGCGGTCGAGGAAGAGTTTGCACGGTCTGCAGGCCTCCCGGGAGGTACTTTCCCCAGCGAAACGACAGTGAGGTTCGCCGAGAAGCTCGTCTCCCTGACCCCGGGAAGCTTCGAGAAGCGCGTCTGGTTCGGCCACTCTGGCACGGACGCCTGCGCCGCCGCCTACAAGCTCTTTCCGGTCTCGACCAAGAGGGAGAGGTCCGTCACGTTCTTCGGAGGGATGCATGGCGTGGACCTCGCCGGGCTCGCCATGGGTGGCATCATGTCGACTTCGCGCTACCGAGTGCCTAGCCTTGTGTCGAAGGTCCCCTACGCCTACTGCTACAGGTGCCCCTACGGGTTGGAGTATCCAGGCTGCGGCGTATACTGCGCTAGCGGGTTCATCGAGGAGCAGCTTTTCAAGCACGTTTGCCCTCCGGAGGATACGGCGTTCATGCTGGTCGAGGCGATGCAGAGCGACTCCGGCGACGTAATACCGCCGAGGGAATACCTGCCCAAGCTGAGGAGGACCGCGGACAAGTTCGGGATCGCGCTGGTCGCTGACGAAGTGAAGATCGGATTCGGGAGGACGGGAAGGATGTTCGGTGTGGACCACACGAGGGTCGTGCCTGACGCCGTCGCCCTGGGCAAGTCCATCGCCTCGGGCATCCCGGTCGGCGCGCTCGTGGCGAGGGAGGAACTCTTCCCGCAGGGCTTCGCCTATTCCACCCTGGTGGGAAACGCAGTGGGCACGGCCGCGGGAATTGCCACCATCAAGATAATCGAGCGCGACAGGCTCCCGGAGAGGGCGGCGAAGCTCGGAAGGCAGGCTCAAGAGGAGGCTCGAGGAGATGAAGCGACGCCACCCCCTCATCGGAGACGTCCGGGGAGAAGGCCTCCTCGTCGGAGTCGAGTTCGTGAAGGACAGGAAGACCAAGAAACCGGCCAGGCTGGAGACAGCGAAGGTGGTCTTTCGAGCGTGGGAGCTTGGACTCCTAACCGTCTTCGTCGGCGACGACGGGAACGTGGTCGAACTGACGCCGCCGATGGTGATAACCGAAGAGGAGCTCGAAGCTGGAGCGGAGATACTCGAGAGGGCCATCACCGACGTGGAGAAGGGAAGGGTCCCGGACTCCTTGGTGCGCGGCTGGACCGGGATGTGACCCCCTACCAGGGCTTGTAGACGCGCCTGACGTTCTCGGCCAGTATCATCTTCGCTGCTGCGTGCGCCTCGTCTTCGTCGTAGACGCCCGTCCTGACGAATGTGGAGAGAGACTCCTCTAGGACGCGCCTTCCTATCTTGGCGCCGGCCCAGTGAATCTCGGGTATCACCACGCCGTCTGAGCCGAAGACGACCCTCGCTGGCGGTGCCATGTCGAGTATCTGCGTAGTCTTCTCGATCGCCCCGGGGATGCTCGCGAAGGGTATCATCTCGGAGAGATCGACGTAGACGTTCTTCAGCGCGTTGGCGTAGAAGGCCGCCTCCTGTGAGAACGGGTAGCCTCCATGAACCAGGAACACCTTGGTCTTCCAGGTCTCAGGGTCCTTCAGCAGCCCGTAGAGCTGCATTGGGTTTGACTTGTCGAAGACCACGTCGATGTCCCCCATTCCCGCGTGGATGTGGAACGTGGTCCCCAGACTCCCGTGCACTTGGAGATGACGCGCCTGACATACCAGTCCCTGATGTGCTTGACGTCCCTCGCCCTCGTAGCCTTTGAGCGTACGTAGTCCGTCCTCACCTCCTCGTCGGTGGGCTTCTCTACGTGGAGCCCGCTCCTGTAGGCTATGACCGACTTGAACGCGATGGCGCGCTGCTTCCTTGCCGCGTCCTCGAGCGACTGGTCGAACCTGGCGACGAAGTCTTCGAAGCTGCTCGACTCGTCGACCGCATCCTGGAACCTCGGCTCGATGCGGGCCACGCGCCTCATGGGAACCGACAGCGTCTTCTCGAAATCCTCCAGATTGCTCCTGGCGAGCCCGCTCCCCACGACGACCTCCGAGTACCCGTCGTCGACGAAGAGGCCCTCGATCCCCGCGTCGTAGAATAGGTCCCCGCAGTACTGCCAGTAGTCCTTGGCTGACCTCTTGTTCCTGGCCTCTATCACATCCGAGAGCCTGGGGCTGCATCCGAGGAACTCAGCCATGAGGTGCATTATCTGCCGACCCATGGGGGTGAACTCCGAGTGAATCGCGTTCTCCGGATCCCTTGCCTCCTCCGGCGAGAGCCCGCCCATGTTCATCAGGTTGACGAACGATTCCTTCGATATCTCCTTGGTGTCCTCAGACCAGGGGTGGCAGTGGTGGTCTATGATGGGATAAGCCGAGAAGTCTAGTTTCAAACCTCATGCCGCGAGTCGTCCCGGGCTAATATGCGTTGTCGCGCCCTGCCATTGGTCAGAACAGGTCGAGCTGGTTGTCCAGCTCGTACTGTGTTACCTTGTCGGCCATCTGGGCGACCTCCTGCTCCTTGTTCATGATGTACTCCTCGAACATCAAGTCTCCCATGGTCTTCCTCAGAAGGTCGTCATTCTCGAGCTCCGAGAGGGCCTCTGAAAGGGAGCGCGGCATCAGCCTGAATCCTCTCTGCCTGATTTCGCGGTCGCTCATGAAGGAGAGGTCGATGGTGAGAGGGTCACCAGGGTCGAGCTTCTTCTCGATGCCATCGAGGCCGCAGGCAAGGATGCATCCAAGCGCGAGGTAGGGGTTCATCGTCCCGTCCGGGAATCTGCATTCAATCCGGGCCGACCTTCCCCTCTCGTCGGGTATCCTGACCGCCGCTCCTCTCGCGCCAGCCCCATACACTGCGGCGTCCGCGTTCCACTTGCCCGGCAGGATACGCCTGTAGGAGTTGGGCATCGGGGCAGCGATCGCGGAGAGCGCGGGGAGGTGGCTTATGATGCCGCCGATGAAGCGGTAGGCGGTCACACTGAGTCCCATCTTCTCGTCCTTGGGATCGTCGAAGAGGTTCTTCCCCGAAGCATTGACGAGGCTCATGTGTAGGTGCATCCCGCTGCCCCACCAGTCGTGGCCTATCTTGGGCATGAACGATGCGATGTACCCATGCTTCCGCGCGACGGCCTTGGTCGCGTCCTTGAAGTAGACGATGTCGTCGGCCGGCTTTGTTCCCTCGTGGTGCTTGATGTCGAACTCGAGTTGCCCGCGTCCGCCTTCGACGTGTCCCTTGGTCGTCTCGACGTTGACCGAACGGAGCGCGCCGACCAGGTCGGTAATCAGCTGGTGGTAGACGTTGAATGCCTCCTGGCTGTGGGTGAAGAAGTTGTCGACGCGGACGACCTGGCCCTCCTCGCGCTTGACGAGGTGGAACTCTCCCTCGAAGCCGACGACGAACCGGTATCCCCTGGAGGCCGCGCGCTCTAGGACGCGCTTGTAGAAGCTCCGCGTGCACAGCTTGGAGACCGACCCGTCCTTTTCGTGGACGTCGCCGAGAAATCGCCCGACCCCTGTGGTGTAACTAGGAATCACGAAAGTGTTCGGGTCGGCCACCACGGCGAGGTCGCCCTGTGAGATGTTCATCGAGGCGCCGCGGACGGCGCCGTCGTTGTGGCTGTAGGCGAAGTTCGCGCGGGATGTCTTTATCCCTTCATCGAGCATTCTGTCCAGTTCCCCGCTGGTCGCGGGCTTCATTCTCGGGACCCCTGTGAAATCGAGGTAGCTGACTCCTAGCATGGTGAGGCCGTGCTCTCTGATTGCTCGCCTGATCTCGGAACGCTGCAACTTGGGCCTAAGCCTCCCTCTTGCGCCTTAAGGATTTTCCGACCTAGCCCGGTTACAGCTTTGCTCCGCACCCGCCGCAGAACTTGGCCCCCGGCGCGTTCTCGGCCCCGCACGCCGCGCACTTGATGGGACCCAGAGGCGCTCCACAGTTGTTGCAGAACCTTCCTCCGCCTGACGGCTGCCCGCACTTCGGACAAACGGCGAGGGTGGTACCCTGGGATGGCGGACCCGCGACCGTCCCTCCCTCCGCGGCATCGACTGTGCAGAGTGACACGGCGGCCTTCCAATCGTTGTCGCAGACGTACTTGTGGCACTTGGGGCACTGGTGGAAGTGGGTCATCGCTTCGGTCGTCGCCTTCTGCAGAGCGGCGTCGCGCTCCTTATTCCACTCCGGGGTCTGGTACGCCTGGCCACCGAGTGCCCCCGCGAGCGAGGCCTTGTTGGTGAACATCCCACCGAACTGCGAGACCTTGTTGAAGATTGCCTTCTCCCGCGCTGCCTCAGAGGCGACGAAGGCGGACTCGTAGCCGCTGCCGCAAATCCCACACTTGAAGATGAACTGGAATCCCTGTTCCGTGCTCTTGTCCTCGATATTCGTCCCGAAGGATTGCATGACCCAAAGGTCTCTCCCTGCTCTATTAAGAGTTGGCGAGGCGTGACAGCTTCCCTCAAGTTCCTGCCACTTGCGCGGAAGAGATTCAGAGGAGCGATGAATTGCGGGGGGCAAGCTCGCGACCCAGACGTTGGCTGGACGCGCCGCGATAGCCTTAACTATCTAGGTAAGCCAAAATAGCTGACATGGCCAGCTTCGGAATCATCCTAACCGGCGGACCCTACCAGACTCAGCGGTGGGAGACCGCATGTCGCATCGCGGACGCGGCTCTGGACCGGTCGGACAAGGTCACGTTCTTCCTGTTTCTCGACGGCATCTACAACGCGCTGGGTACGCAGGTCTTCCCTGTGCTGGAGAAGCTTCCGATGGACTCCTTCAAAGGGCTGGTGGCGAAGGGAGCCGTGTTATACGCCTGCCAGACCTGCAGCTACAACCGGGGGCTCGGCGAAGGGACAGACTTCTACCCAGGCATCAAGTTGGCCGGGATTCCCGCAGTCGCTACCATGGCGGGCGAGTGCGACAGGCTCCTCACGCTGTAGGAGAGCGTTGGCCTTGACAATCTACCTCATCGACGAGCCTTTCGCGGAGGTCGGCCTCGCCTACGCGGCGAACGACCCCGATTCGCGCATCGTCCTGTTGCAGGATGCTGTCTATCTGGCCCAGAAGGTCAGACCACAGGGCAGGGTGTATGCGATTGGCGACGACGTCTCAAGAAGGGGGCTGACAGACCACATCGACTCGGGCGTTCAAGTCATAGGCTACGGCAAGCTCGTCGAGATGATGGAGGCCGAGCGCGTGGTCTGCTTCCTCTAGGGGTTGTTGCGAGTGCAGAAGACAATCTTCGTTTCGTTTCTCAGGGCCCCGGTCGGCAGCGTCTACTTTGTGGAAGGGCTCAGGGCTGCCGGTGGACTGGTCAGCAGCGAGGACCACCACAGGGTGACGGTCGCGTTCTTGGGAAAGGGCGCCCGATGCGCCATGCGCGGGGTCGACAGGTCATATGCGGTGAAGTTCCTCGACGTTTTCCCGGCGACCTCAGGCAAGAAGTTCTACGTCGAGGAGGAGTCGCTGAAGCAGGAGGGGATCGACGCCAGCCGCCTGGCAGACGAGTTCGCCGTCGCCTCCAGGAAGGAGCTCGGCGAGATGATGCGGAAGGCCGACATCTGCGTGAGCTTCTGAGCTGCCGAGATGGAGCAGTTACGACTATATACCGCCCTCTTTCACCTTTAACAATCGGGTGCTAGAAGAACGCCAACCCACGGAAGTCTCACCAAGGCTGGAAAGGTCCGCGGCCAAACTCCGAAGATCGAGGGGAAGCCACGCAAGGGAGCGATACCGAAGGTCAGGAACCGCAAGACCTACGTCAAGAGATTCACCCTGAAGCGAAAGCCAGGACAGAATTGGCAGCGCACCTAGATCGAGAGTATACAGACTCCGAACAGGCCGCTCTCAAGGAGATCGCAGCGCTTATCCTCGCGGGCGGGGTGGAAGGAAGGCCTCACCTGGAACGGGTCAAGAAGGCGGCTTCGGTAAAGCATCACCTTTCGTCTTTCATATCCAACTCCTCGATTCTTCTCACGCTGCCGGAAGAGGAGCGAGCCCGCTGGAGCGAGCTGCTTCGCATCCATCCCAGAAGGAGCGCTTCAGGAATCATCATAGTCACGGTCTTCTCCGCGCCGTTCAGTCTGCCCCCACGGCACCTGCGTCTTCTGCCCGGGCGGACCGCGCATCGGCACCCCGCAGAGCTACATGCCGGACGGACCGAGCCAGAGGATCGCCAAGGGCCTGAACTATGACCCCTACCTACAGGCGAGGCGCTCTCTGAGGAAGTACTACGAGAAGGGACACGAAACCTCAAAGGCGGAGACGATAATCGAGGGCGGGACCTTCATCGCCCTGCCGACGGGCTATCAGCTCCCGTTTGTCAAAGGCGTCTACGACGGTCTGAACGGTTTCCGGTCGTCGACCCTGGAGGAGGCGCAGCGCGTCAATGAGTCCGCGTCTAGCCGATGCGTCGGGCTCACCATCGAGTCCAAGCCGGACTGGTGCAAGCCTGAACACATCGACCAGATGCTCTCCTACGGCGTGACTAGGCTCGAGATAGGCGTGCAGAGCCTCCACGACGGGTCATTGAAGGCTAGCAACCGGGGCCACACCGTCGAGGACTCGGCAGAGGCCTTCCGGGTTGCGAGGGACGCCGGCCTGAAGATCTGTGCTCACATGATGCCCGGCCTCCCCGGATCGAACCCCGACTACGACCTCGAGGACGTGCGCCGCCTCTTCGATGACGAGTCTTTCCGCCCCGACATGACCAAGCCTATACCCAACTCTCGTCGTCAGGGACACCGCGCTGGCGAAGTGGGCTGAGGCGGGCCTCTACCAGCCCTACGGTCTCGAACAGGTGATCGGCCTCCTTGCTGAGATGAAGCGCTATGTGCCGAGATGGCACCGCATCATGAGGATAATGAGGGAGATCCCCGAGAAGGACATCCGTGGCGGAGCGAACGCGGGGAACCTGCGCGAGCTGGTGCTGCAGCGCGTCAAGGCGCTAGGGTACAATTGCAACTGCATAAGATGCAGAGAGGTGGCCCTGGACTCACCCCTCGACGCGGGACCCTCAGAACCAGAGCTAATTACCGAAGAGTACGGAGCGTCGGGTGGGGCGGAGGTCTTCTCGTCGTTCGAGTACCCGGAGTCGGGGAGGATCGCTGGATTCGTAAGGATGAGAGCACCCTCCAGCCTGGCCCACAGGAAGGAGATGGAGGGCTCCTGCGTGGTCCGCGAGCTCAAGGTCTACGGCAGGGTCGTCTCGGTGGGAGGGAGGAACCAGGACGCGTGGCAGCACAGGGGCCTGGGCAGCTCGCTCCTGGGCGAGATGGAGA
This sequence comes from uncultured Nitrososphaerota archaeon, assembly GCA_963806765.1. Lineage (GTDB taxonomy): Archaea > Thermoproteota > Nitrososphaeria > Nitrososphaerales > Gagatemarchaeaceae > Gagatemarchaeum. Next base: position 294,453 of record CAWDYS010000003.1, read on the forward strand.
AGGTCGCCCGGGAACGGTTCGGGGCGAAGCGCCTCCTGGTGACAAGCGCCGTAGGGACGAGGAACTACTACCGGAGGTTCGGCTACGAGACCTTGGGACCGTACGTGAGCAAGCGGCTGAGTTAAAATCAGAACGGAGAGACGGGTCTGCGTGCAAAAGATACGGGACTGCCCGTTCCCCGAGGACGTTCTCTACGACAGCGACAAGAACGTCTGGGTGAAGCTGGAGCAGGGCCTGGCTGTCGTCGGAATCGATGTCGTCCTCGCGTGGCTCAGCGGTCCGTTCACGGCTGTATCGTTCAAGGAGCCCGGCACCATTGTCGAGCGCGGCAAGAGCCTCGGTTCGGTCGAGGGACCGCGCCACTTCGACACCATCAGGGCGCCCCTTACCGGCCGCATTGTCGCGGTGAACTCCTCACTCAAAGAGAGCCCAAAGACTGCTGAACCGGGACCCTTACGGAAAGGGCTGGTTCGTGAAGATGGAACCGACCAGGCTCGAGGAGAAGGGCGTTCTTCTGGGGCTCGAGTCCGCAAGAGGCGTCCTGGAGCGCAAGGTGACCGACTTCAACGTGAGGTGCTTCGCCGAATACCCCGACCACGAGATGTTCGAAATCGGTTCCGAGTGCGCGGGGATACTGGTGAAGCTGGACGACCTCCTTGCGCGGTCCCCGCCCGGGGTTGTGGTGCACCTCGTCTCCGACGATGTGACGGCCGAGATAGAGCTGAACGTGTGGAGCGAGCGAACCCACAACGAACTGGTCGAGGTCCGCAGGGAAGGGAAGCTCACCCACTTCATCATCAGGAAGTCGGACTGAGCGTCGGCCTGCCGCGCGAGCCGGAGGAGAGGATTCGGTCTGTACTACTTCTCTATGGGGGTACCCACGGAGTTGCCCCACTCCGTCCACGAACCGTCGTAGTTCCTGACGCGGGGGTACCCGAGCAGGTAGGTAAGCACGAACCAGCTGTGAGATGACCTCTCGCCGATTCTGCAGTAGGTGATGATCTCCTTGTCGGAGGTCACTCCCTTCGGCGCGTACAGTGCCTCAATCTCCTCCTTGGCCTTGAAGGTGCCATCCGCGTCGTTCACGGTCAGCGCCCACGGTATGCTCTTGGCGCCCGGGATGTGCCCTCCCCTCTGAACGTGCTCGGTGGGGTACTCCGGCGGGGCGAGTATCTCCCCGCTGAACTCCTTGGGGCCCCTTACGTCGACCAGGGCTTTGCCGTTCTTGCCCAGGGCCTTGAGGACATCCTCCCTGTAGACCCTAAGCTTCTCGTTGGGGTTGGACGGGCTGAAACTCGTCTTCGGGAATGAAGTGACGTCCCTGGTCACCGGCTTGTCCTCGAGAAGCCACTTCTTCCTCCCGCCGTTGAGCAGCTTCAGTTTCTCCACACCGTAGTACTTGAAGGCCCAGAACGCGAAGGCGGCGAACCAGTTGTTGAAATCGCCGTAGAGGATGACCCAGGTGTCCTTGCCAATCCCCGCGTTGCCGAAGAGCGCCTCGAGCTCGCCCTCTGCCAAGCGAGCCTCTCCTGACCGGATCGTTGATGTCCTTCTTCCAGTCGAACAGGACCGCGCCGGGGATGTGGCCCACCGCGTAGTTGGCGGCGGGGTCGTAGTCGACCTCTGCGATTCGCACGTTGGCATCCTTGTGATGCTGCAAGAGCCAGTCTGTGTCTACGAGCACTTCAGGGTGCGCGTAGTTTTGGGTCGGACTCATGGTAACGGAGGAATAACATGCGTTATATCAACTGTCTTGCTCATGTTATTCTGTCGTGAATACGAACGCGATTCCCGAGCGGATGCCAAGGCTTTATTTCCACCTGAGCGGACCGCTATCCGTGCGCGACCTCAGCGGGTACCGCGGTCCCGCCCTCAGGGCCCTGGAGGGCGCAGGCGTGGAGATCGGCGACCTAGTCGAGCTCTCGCTCGGCAAGGACTCGGTGAAGGGGACGCTCGTCCCCCGATACCAGAACAACGACGACTCGCACATCGTGGTCAAGCTGAAGAGCGGTTACAATGTCGGCATCGGCGTCTCGAGGGTCACGGGGGTGAAGAAACTCGCCGAGGGGGAGCGTCCCACCTTCTCCACCAGCCCCCCAAGGGTCCGAAGCGACCTGCCGCTCGTCTCGATTCTTGGCACGGGAGGGACCATCGCCAGCCGCGTGGATTACAGGACCGGCGCGGTCCGTCCCGCAATCTCGGCCGAGGACCTCTACTCTCTCATGCCGGAGCTCTCGGACGTAGCGCGGATTTCTCCGGAGATCGTTGTGACAGCCCTGAGCGAGAACCTGGAGCCGAGCCACTGGGGGAGGATAGCCGAGAAGGTCGCCGAGTGCATCTCCCGAGGAGTACGAGGAGTGGTCATCACGACAGGCACGGACGTGATGGGATACACCAGCGCGGCACTGACCTTCGCGCTTCAGAAGGTGCCGATCCCCGTCTTCGTTGTCGGGTCCCAGCGGTCCTCCGACCGGCCTTCCTCCGACGCCTACCTGAACCTCATGGGGGCGGTCTCTCTTGCGGTCACCGCGGACTTCTCCGGGATCTATGTGGTCATGCACGCGAACACGAGCGACGACCTGCTGGCGGTCCACCTTGGCACTCGGGTCCGCAAGAATCACACCAGCGCCAGGGACGCATTCCAGTCGGTGGGCCTGCCGCCCGTGGCCTACTGGACTAGGGAGGGGTTGAAACAGGTCTCCGAGTCGCTCCCGAAAAGGGGTTCGGGGTCTTTCTCTGCAAGGCCCAGCTTCGACGACGGCGTCGCGCTGTTGAAGTTCTATCCGTCGATGAAGACCTCCTATCTGGAAGCCGTTACCGGCGGGGGGCTCAGGGGCCTCGTAATCGAGGGGTCGGGGCTGGGGCACATCAACACCAAGAACATCTCCACGCTCCGCAACTTCATCAAGGCGGGGGGGTTGGTCTGCATGACCTCCCAGTGCATCTGGGGTCGCGTGGACATGAACGTCTACGACAACGGCAGAGACATCCTCGAAGCGGGGGTTCTCCCTCTCGAAGACATGTTGGGGGAGACTGCTCTCGCGAAGATGATGTGGGTCCTGGCGAACGCGGGCTCCGCGGAAGAGGCGAAGGGGATGATGCTGGCAGACCTCGCGGGGGAGATTACGGAGAGGTCTCTACCGGGCAGAGCGACATGAGCCTCCCCTTTGACCCCTCCGAGTGCGGGATGAAGGTGGGGATCGAGGTACACCAGCAGCTCGCCGCCGCGACGAAGCTCTTCTGTTCATGCCCGGTGGTGAAGTCCGCCGAACTGCCCCTCTCCTTCGAAAGGAGGCTCAGGCCGAGCCAGAGCGAGGCTGGGCAAGATTGACTCGGCGGCGGTCTTCGAGTTCAACAAGGGGAAGGTCAACAGGTACATGTGGAGCCCGGAGTCGTCGTGCCTCGTCGAGGCCGATGAGGAACCGCCCCATCCCCTGAACAAGGCTGCCCTTGAGACGACGCTGCTGATCTCGCTCATGCTCGGCGCGAAGGTTATCGAGGAGATTCACGTGATGAGGAAGATCGTCATCGACGGTTCGAACACCTCTGGCTTCCAGAGGACGGCTGTCGTGGGTCTCGGGGGACGGCTCGACTTCGATGGCAAGAGCGTGGGTGTTCAGAGTCTGACGGTGGAGGAGGACTCCTCGAGGGTGCTGGGAGAGGATTCCGAATGCAGGCGGTTCGGCCTCGACAGGCTGGGCGTCCCGCTCGTCGAGATTGCCCTGGATCCGATGGTGGGCTTTCCCGAGGATGTCGAGAGCGCCGCCCTGCAGCTTGGCAGGGCCCTCCGGTCCACCGGAAGGGTCGCCAGGGGTCTCGGGACCATACGCCAGGACCTCAACGTCTCCGTCATGGGCGGGGAGGTAGTGGAGGTCAAGGGCGTCCAGAAGTCTGAACCTCATCGCAAAGGTCGTGCGCTACGAGGGGGTGCGGCAGATGGGGTTGATTCGCATCGCCGAAGTGATGCGGGCTCGGGGCATCGTCTCCGTTGATTGTCGGACGACCGACGTAACCTCCGTTTTCAGCTCGACGGCCTCACCGGTCCTGCGGAATATCACGCGGAGCGGAGGGCGGGTGCTGTGCGTCACAGCGGAGGGCCTTGCGGGGCTCATGGGCCACGAGCCGTTCCCCGGGATAAGGCTTGGCAAGGAACTGGCGGAGATAGCAAGGACCAACTCCCTGGGGGGCATAATACACTCGGATGAGTTCCGCAAACAAAGAGTCTCCGAGAACGAGGAGTCCGAGCTGAGGAAGCTCGCCGGCTCGAGCGAGACGGACGCGCTTATTCTCATCGCAGGTCCTGAGGACCGGACGGCCGTGGTCTCGGAGCTGGTCGCCGAGAGGCTTGGGGCTGCTCTGAAGGGGGTCCCTAAGGAGACTCGCGCAGCGACGGACGACGGAGAGACGAGATACCTGAGGCCGCGGCCGGGAGCCGCGAGGATGTATCCAGAGACGGACATTCCTGAGATTGTGATCACCGAAGGGTGGCTGGCCGAGCTCGCGGGGAGGCTCCCTGTGCCATGGGAGGAGAGGGTGCGGTCCTATGTCGACAGATACTCGCTGAGCCCTGAGCTCTCGCTTCAGCCTCTACGACTCAGGGGATGCACCGGTCTTCGAGAACCTGGCATCGGAGTTGAGACTGGACAGGTCCCTGATTGCGTCGGTTCTGATCGAGATGCCTGCGAGGCTTGTCCGGGAAGGGGTCGACGAGAGCGTGTTGTCTGACGACCTCCTTGCTGACTTGCTCAGGTCGATGGACAGGGGGGAGTTCGCCAAGGAGGCTGCCATCGACGTGCTGAGATCCGTGTGCAGGGGCGAGTCCGAGAGCGTCCAGGCGGCCGTGAAGAATCTCGGCCTGACCGGGCTGGGCGAAGACGAGTCTGAGGACCATCATCGATCAGGTCGTAGGAAAGAACCGAGCCTTGGTGTCTGAGAAGGGCGAGCGTTCCTTCAGCGTTCTCATGGGAGAAGTCATGAAGATCGCGAGGGGTCGCGTCGACGGGCAGGCTTGTCAGCAAGCTTCTCAGAGAGCGCATATCCTCATCGCACGACGACGCGAATAGCTGACACTCTAGGCCCAAAAGTTTACAAGGCAAAGCGGTCCGCCTAGTTTCATTGTCCTCAGACAGAATCAAGATTAGAGTCAGGTCGGGCCAGAACGAGGCAGAGATAGAAGCCGAGATGGGGCAGATCAGGGAGGTCATCGCCCTCATCCCCGAGATCGCGAGCAAATTCCCTGAAGGCCGGAGCGAGTCAAGGCATCTCATCTCTCCCAACGAACCGACATCGTCTCCGCCTCCTGCGGAGGTCCGTTCCCAGTCTGAGCCTCCCGCCATCGCCGTGGAGAAGGGCGACTCGCTCAGCGACATCATCACCAAGTTCTTCTCGGACCAGTGGGGCAAGAATCCGCGGAAGCTATCGGAAGTCAGGGACGCCCTCCAGTCCTATGGCCTCAACTATCCGAAGCAGTCGGTCGCGGTCGCCCTGCTCCGGCTCGCCAAGTCCTCGAAGATACGCCGCTTCAAGAGCGAGGGAGGGGAGTACGTCTACACAGCTTCGACGTCCATGATGCCGTCGCAGGTACTCATCCTGCCCGACAGCGAAGAGCCCCAGACGGAACTCACGAGCACGGCAAACCTTTAAGCCGTGTGAGAACTGCTTCATCGAACGAGGTATCATCAATCATTGTCCAGCGAAAAGCCCCTCTCCGTCTCGGTGGCCTATGGCGATGTGAAGGTCGAGTTCTCCGGGCCGCCTGAAGTGGTCTTCCGTTCGCTCCACGAGTTCATAGGCAAGGAGATCCCGAACATCGACCTCGCCAGGAGTATCTCGGTCAACTACTCGCTCAACGACCTCATGCAGATGTTCAAGGACTACATCCGGTTCACCGAGGAGGGTCCTCGAGTCTGGGTTCAGGACAGGAAGCTCGAGCGACAAGGATGTCATCCTGCTCCAGCTGGTTGCGGCGAGGGCTGCGCACCTCTCGGGGAAGGGTTCCCTGGAGGACATGAGCGTCTCGGAGCTCGAGACGGCGACTTCGCTCAACCCGAAGACGATCGGCTCCCGCCTTTCGGAGCTCAACAAGGTCGGCGCAGTGGGGCGAAGAGACGCGGAAGGAACGGGTAGGTACAGGGTCACCACGACCGGAGTCCACTGGCTCCAAAGCCAGCTACAGAAGAAGTTCCCCAAGCAGTCTCAGGGTTCGCCGGCCTGAGGTTTCGAAGGATACTTCTGGATGTAGCGGTAGTTTCGCATGGTTCCGTCTCTGAATAGGGTGCCCTCGCGCACCAGGTCGACGAGTGCGTGTGAGACGGCCGTCCTGTCGTAGTGATATCCCCTCCTTGCCATCTCCTCGTGGACCTCCGAGAGAGCCCTCTCGGAGCCGAACCATCCCTCCTTCCACATGGTCTGAAGGAGGCCTCTGCAGGTCTCGAACCTCTTCTCCCCCGCGTCTTCCCCGCCGACCTCGGTGGACGATATCGCCACCTGCTCCTTCGAAGCCATACCGGCTATCACGCTCTCCACGGCCTGCTGGACCTTGTCCGCCGGCGAAGTAATCTCTATCTCCCATGCCCCTCTCTTCAGTTTCACGGTGACCGCGGGCGGCTGGGAATCGCTAGACAAACAGGCTCTCCTTGTTGTTCCTGTTGCGCATCTTGGTTGCCGTATATAAAATACGCCAACATCGCGCTCCATTTTCTATGTTGCGCAAGCGCATGTTGCGCAATACTTATTAATCGAGCGTGCGCTACCCATGTTGCGCAACATGAACACTCAACTGAAGGTCGCAACCGTGGTCAACGTCGAGGCCCTCAGCGTCCTCGCGAGCGAGTTCAGGGAACAGTTCGAGACCTCTGCCGAGGTGATCCACGAGCGACTCGTCGGGCGGCGGTTCATATTCAACAGGGACGGGAAGGACTCGTATCCCTTCGACGAGTGGGAGGGAGGCACCGAGGGCGAGGCGTTCCCCATCGCCCCAATCGCCGAGACCGTGACCATAGCGTCGACCGACTCCTCGTGCATCCTGCTCGGAGAGACCTCGGACGGCGCGGTCTATGCGGTCCGCGCGGCTGTCTGTTTCGCTTCGCAGGGCTCGGTCCAGGGCTACTTCAGAATCGGCCCGATAGTCGTCCATCTCTCCCCGAAGGGGTCCCTGGGCCTGCCGACGAAGCTCGAAGGCTATGAGCTGAGGGTCGCTCTATCGGACCACCTGATAGCGGAGAGGATAATCCGGAACACCGTAGAGAAGAAGATCATTGCCTCGCTGCTCTCGTTCCCCGGAAGGATGCTAGTGATGGCCGACGGGTCGCTGAAGCACCCTCTGGACACGTACCCGGAGTCGCTCTTCAGGGACGACGACTCCGGTTCTTCGCTCATCGGCTTCTCGAAGTCGAGCGCGATGATATCCGCCAACAGGCTCTCTGCGCTAGTCTCGAGGGCGGAGGGACCCGCATACTCCACGGTGGAGGACGGTCCCATCCACACCCTCTTGGCGAAGTTCTCGAGGGACGGGTTGGTCTTCAGGCTCGACCTGGCGAGGAGCCGCGGGCGGATCGAGCAGACCCTCGGTTGCATACTCGCCAACGATTCGTTCGCGGTCGGCTACCCAGAATCTCTCCGGGTCGCCCACCACCTTTCGGTCTTCGCGAGGTCAGAGGACATGGCCCTCAAGGCCTACATCACCAACAGATACTCGCTGAAACACCTGCGTTCCTTCGGCCTGCGCCGGATCACGCTGGGCGGACTGAGCAACTCAGGGTGAGATGGGTTGAGGATACTCAGGAAGGACGGCCCCAACATCCTGGTGGTCGCGTCGCACACCGAGGACGTGAGGATGGGGGACTATCTCATGGTCACTGAGAAGGACAGGAGCCTTGTGCTCCAGGTAATCGACGAGAACTACCTGGACGTCGACGGCATCATGGAGGAGGTCGCGCGAGAAGAGGTCTTGCTCTCGTCGGTGCAGGGAATGACCGAGGACCCGGCCGACGTGGGCAGCATCTCCCGGGAGATACGCGACATGAGGCTCCTGCAGTGCAAGGCGAGGGGAAGCGTGGAACACGGCCGGCACAGCCCCCGGATCGACTGGATACCCTCACGGACCACCTCGACTATAACGAGGCAAAACGTGAACGACATCCTCGATTCGGCGGGCAACCGGGGCCTGCGGAAGATAAAGATCGGAAAGTCAGGCAGGGCCTCCTCCTTCTCAGTGACGGCCGAGGCCCTGGACGGAAGGATAACCATCATCACCGGGAGGAAGGAGTCGGGCAAGTCCCACCTCGCCAAGATGATGGTCCGCGGGCTGCTGGAGCACGGGGCCTACTGCATAATATTCGACATCAACGACGAGTACGGCTCCATCGGCCTCACCGCCGACGGCACGAAGACCGAGGTCGCGGACAGGGTGGTCGTCCGGAAGCCCGCGAGAGACATGAAGTTCAGCCTGTCCACCGCCGGGCTCCGCGCGGTCACCTCGCTCCTCCAGCACTCGCTCGAGATGCCCGGGACCACGATGAGGGAGTTCATGAGGATCTGGGAGGGGATGGAGAGCAAGCATGACCTGTCAATGGAATCCCTGGGGATGTACATCCAGCAGTGGAGGTGCAACGAGTTCGTGCGCGACGCGCTCAACGCCCGCTACTACACGCTCTCCAACTCCGGGCTATTCAGCGATTCGGAGGCGGCGTTCCGGCTCGAGGACTTCTTCAAGTCGCACCCGGACGGCGGCGCCCTCATCGTGTCGCTCAGCAGGGTGTCTCCCCTGAACAGGAAGATGACCGTCGAGCTCCTTCTCTCGAAGCTCGTGGAGCTTCTGGAACAGAGGGTGATACCGCCGGTCTTCCTCCTCTCCGAGGAGGCGCACCTCTATCTTCGCGAGACCTACTGGGAGGACCTGATCACGAGGATGAGGCACTTTGGGGTCTTCACGACCTTCGTGACCAACCAGCCTGACGCCATCAAGCAGGAGATCTACCGTCAGGCCGACAACATCTTCCTCTACAACTTCTCCAGCGAGGCCGACCTGAACCTTGTGGCCCAAGCCTCTATGGTCGACACGGACACGGTGAAGTCGATCGTGAGGACGCTCCCCCCCGGATGTGCCTCGTCCTCGGACACGCGGTCAACAACCTCCCCGTGGTGGTGACCGTCGACGAGTTCGACGCCCCTCCGAGCGGGATTACCAGGCGGTTCTTCGACGGGCAGATGGTGGCCACCCTGAGCAGGTGATGCGGGTCCGGGCTCCTGCGCGTGACCCTATCCCCATTCACAAACTATATCGCAGGCCTCCCCGACCAGTACCCGTCCTAAGATGAGCGAAGAAGAAACATCGACATTCAAGCCTACCCCCATCGGCGAGGTGAAGCTGACCGATTCCTCGGTCGTCAGGGTCTCTACCTTCGACGGGCGGGACGGGAAGAAGAGGGTCGACATCCGGCTCTTCCTCTCAGGGGCGAGGTACACGGGGCCAACCAAGAAGGGAGTCTCGCTGCCATTGGACCTGCTCCCCGAGGCTGAAGAGACTCCTCGACCAGGTCAACTAGGCTCCAAGCGAGCTCGAGACAGCCCGGACCGAAGATGTTCGGCAAATGTTTAAAGCGGATTCGCTAAACGCCAAGCATGGGTTGGAATCGAGCCGTCAGGATTCCCTGATCAAGATCGCGGGCGAGGTCGTCGCGAGCCCTGATCCAGGCAGAGCGCTGAAGGTCTGGCGCGAGAAATTGGCGATAAAACAGGTCCAGCTGGCAAGGACGCTGAAACTCTCGCCCTCGGTCCTCAGCGACTACGAGAGCGGGAGGCGGCCGTCCCCTGGCGTGATGTTCGTGAAGAAGTACATCGAGGCGCTTGTCTCTCTCGACGAAGCCCACGGAAGGGTCGCCTCCCGGTTGCTGACGCCCGAGAAGAGCGCCGCGATCCTGGCGATAAGCGAGTTCACGCGGCCCATCTCGGCCAGCGCGCTGCTTAGCGCCGTGAAGGGGACCGTGCTCTCGGGGGACCCGAACCGTACCAGCCTCTACGGCTACACCGTGGTGGACAGCATCAAGACCATCTACGCGCTCTCGGGCTACGACTTCTACAGGATATTCGGGGCCACCACCGAGAGGGCGATAGTCTTCACAAAGGTCGGCGCGGGGAGGAGCCCCCTGGTAGCGGTGAGGGTCTCACAGCTCAAGCCCAGGATGGTAATCATACACGGCCCCACTCAGATCGACCCGCTGGCGGTGGAGCTAGCCAAGAAGGAGGGTCTGATCTTCGCCCTTTCCAACGCAGCCAGCGAGGACGAGATAATCTCGTCCCTGAGGGCGCTCACCGACTAGCCAATCGAGCGGACGCCCTGTCGGTCTTGCCCTCCACGGGGCCTCTTGGAATCCTTTTAGAGACACCTGCGTCACGCCGCTCTGACTGCATTGCTCCCGGTTGACCTTCTTCTGGATCTGGGAGAGCTCGCGATAGTCATCGTGTTCGCCCTCGTGGCCATCGAGGCCAAGGCTCTGGACAGAGGAGGCTTCCTTGCCAGCGTCGCCGTGGGGTACGCGATCTTTCTCGGAGGAGGATGGAGGTGGTTCGTCGTAATCGCGTCCTTCTTCGTCATCGGCGTAGGCGCAACCTGGTTCAAGTACGAGTACAAGAAGAGCATCGGCACCGCCCAGGAGAAGGGTGGCGCAAGGAACTGGCCCAACATCCTTGCCAACGGCGGCGCGGCGGCGGTCTTCGGAATTGCGGAGCTCATCTCCGGGGGTTCGGTCTTCGCCGTGCTCTACCTCGGGGCCATGTCGGCCGCCGCGTCTGACACCGTAGCGACCGAGCTGGGCCTCCTAAGCAAGTCGGAGCCCCGGCTGTTGACCCGCATTCGTGAGCGCGTGCCACCCGGTACCTCCGGCGGCGTCACCGCCCTCGGCTTCCTGGGCACGGTGATCGCCTCATGCCTGATAGGTGCCGTAGCGGCTGTCCTGGGCATCGTAGGAGGGGTATCTGCGCTGGAGATATTCTTGGTCGCGGCCGCAGGAGGCGTGGTCGGGTCCCTCGTCGACAGTGTGATCGGGGCGACCGTCCAGCGGAAATCGGTCTGCGTCGTCTGCGGGAAGCCTTCCGAAAACCTCATCCACTGTGGACAGCCCACCAGGCGCGAGTCGGGCCTGTCCTACGTCGACAACAACATCGTAAACCTTGCAGCGACGATTGCAGGAGCTGCGGTTTCGCTCACCCTGGTTGCTCTCGTGTTCTAGGCCAGACCTTTCCTTAGCCAGCCGGAGAGTTCAGCGACGCTCACCTTCACCTGGAACTTGGAGTCCCTCTCCCTGACCGTGACCGTCCCCTCCTTCAGCGTCTCTCCGTCGACCGTCACGCAGAAGGGGGTGCCTGCTTCGTCCGAGCGCGCGTATCTCCTCCCGATCGAGCCGCCCTCGTCGTAGTTCGCGTCGAAGTCTGCGCGGAGCATCCTGAAGACCTCCGTGGCCCTCTCGGGGAGGCCGTCCTTTGAGACCAGCGGGAAGACCCCGACCTGGACGGGCGCGATGCTGGGCTTGAGCGCCAGATAGGTCCTCGATTCGTCCACATTGTAGGCCTTCTCCAGCAGCGCGTAGAGACTCCTGTCGATTCCCATCGAGAGCTCGAAGACGTGCGGGAGGACCTTCTTGCCGTCATCCTCCACGGTGAAGTCGCTCTTGCTCACCTCGGTGTGCCGCCGAAAATCATAGTCGGATCTGTAGTTGCAGGCGACCAGTTCTAGCCATCCCACCGAGGTCCTGACTTCCAGGTCGAACGCCACCGCGGAATAGAACGCCTTCTCCTTGTCACCCAGTTTCCGGAGCCTGATGTCTGAAGTCGAAAGCCCCGCGTTCTCGTAGAAGCTCTGGATCAGATAGAGGTAGTAGCCGATCAGCTTGTTGGGGATGATTCCGTCAGCGATGGCGTCGGAGACGCGCACTGGGACGGATTCCTCATCTCCCTGCGAGACATTGAGCTTGTAGTCCAGGGCGACATCGAACTTCGCCAGGTCGACCTTCTCAGGGTTGAAGAGGACCTCGATCTCCGCCTGGTAGAATTCTCTCTGCCTCAGGATTCCCTGGCGGGGCGCTATCTCGTTCCTGAAGCTCTTCCCTAGTTGCGCGAACCCCTTGGGGAGCTTGATGCGCTGCGTCTTGAAGAGGAACGGCGCGTCGACGAAGATTCCCTGGCAGGTCTCGGGACGGAGGTACGCTTCCTCCCCGAGAGGCCCGATCCCGACCCTGAACATCATGTTGAAGCGCTTGGTCCCCCTGAGAGGACTCTTGCAGCTGCTGCAGACGATGTTGTTCTCGGCCATGAGTGCGTCGTACTCCGAGTCCTGAAGCCCTTCGGGTATGACGCGCTTCGCCTTCTCCTCGATGAGCTTGTCCGCCCTGTAGATGGCGTGGCAGTTCGAGCACTCGACCACCGGGTCGCTGAAGCTCCCGACGTGACCGGAGGCGACAAAGATCGCCCTCGGTAGTATCTGCGCCGTGTCCATCTCGACCATCTCGTCCGCCTTCACCAGGCGCTTCCTCCACATCTCCACATACCTGTTCTTGAAGAGGACTCCGAGTGGACCATAGTCCCAGAACCCCGCGGGGACGTTTGGATACGTGTCTGCCGACCTGAAGAAGTATCCTCTCCGCGCGGCGAGGTTCATCACGTCTTCATAATTCGCTGGCTTCTGCACGGCGCCCTTCGTGGCTCCCTTCTCGGTATCTGGCAAGTGCTACGGGGAAAATGCCCTGGGCTGTCTTCTTAAATCTCTTCTTCGATTTCCAACGTCGGAGCCGCCCTCTCGACGGCGGAACTGGCGCGTGCAGACTGTCAGATAGCCTTGATCTGCTTGACGACGCTCGGTCTTACCTTGCGGAAGACCCTGTAGCCACAGATGCACTTCACTTCGGGCAGGTTGCTGAGCTCCTCCTGGCTGGTCTTGGTCCCGCACCGGACACACTCGTATATCGAGCTCTGGAATACCTTGACCTGTTCTTCTGTACCGGACATGTTTCGAGGCCACTTCCGCGAACCTTGTATTTCTGTGTTGCTGTCTTTTTCGCGCGTCGCGGCCGGCGCTGGAACAAAACGTTAAATCCGACTCCAAGGGGAGAGGGCCCAACGATATGGCCAACGACAGGGCTCTCGGCAGCGCGATACTCGGCGGAAGCATCTTGGGAATAATAGTCTATGGCCTGCTGCTCTACTTCTACACTACCATAGTGCTCGAGGTCACGGCTTTTCTCGCGGTCGTCATCCTTCTGGGCATCCTGGCCTGGATTGGCTGGACCATGGCCACCACCCCTCCTCCGGAGCCCATAACGGAAGTGCCGCAGCCACCAGCCGCGGCTGCTCCGGCTCCCGAAAAGAAGGAAGCCTGACCGGTCAGGCCCTGGGTTTCGTCTCTCGGTAGTCCCTGAATCTCATGGCTACCACGCTGCGGAAGAACTCCCAGACCTCCTTCTCCGACATCTTGGAAGTCCCTTTCTCCCTCAGTTCGAAGACGAACGGGACCTCCACCATCTTCAATCCGTTCTGTTTGAAGATATACAGTGACTCTACCTGGAAGATGAACCCCTGAGAATAGAGCTTCGCTCCTAGGATCGTGTCGACCGCCTTGCGGTCGAGGGCCTTGAACCCCGTCGTTGTGTCATGGACCGAGAGCCCCAGTACGTTCCTCGCGAGCCAGTTCGCCCCCTTGCTTATCATCTTCCTGCTTCCGTTCAGACCCTCGAAGCTGCCCCCCTCGATGTACCTCGACCCGACCGCGACGTCGGCCCCGCCGGTGACGGCTTCAACCAACGGCTTGACCCTCTCGGGCGGATGCTGAAGGTCAGAGTCCATCTGGACGAAGACCGCGGGGTCGATGGTCTCGATCGCCCGCCTGAACCCGTCCAGGTACGCGGTGCCCAGGCCCATCTTGCCCTCCCTCTCGAGCAGGTGCACGTAGCCGTGCTCCTTCACCAGCTTCGAGAATCTCCGCAGCCGTGCCGTCAGGGCTGCCATCGTCCACGAAGAGCAGGTGCAGGTCCATCCCGAGGCTCGGCCTGACGGAGGCGAGCCTCGCGAAGAGCGGCGCGATGTTGTCCCTCTCGTTGTAGGTCGGAAGAATGACAGCGACGCTCACGACTCTCAGCCTTTCCCGGCCTAGCCCTTCTTCAGGGCAGTCTTGAGCTCGCCCGCGATGTAGTCGATCTGTTCGGCGGTCACCTCGGGGTGGACGGGGAGTGACAGCACATGGTCGACCGCGTCATAGACCCCCGGGAGACTCTCACCGGCGTACCCAAGGTCCTCGTAGAGCTTCATCTTGTTCACCGCGGTCCTCCAGTAGATCGAGGAGCCCACCCCCCTCGCTCTCAACCTCTCGTTCACCCCGTCCCTGTCCGTTTCGACGTGCAGCGTGTAGAGGTACCAGATGTTCTTCCTGTCGGTCTTGGTCTGTCTCATGCTCACCCCTTTCACTCCGGTGATAGCCTCGGTCAGCGCCGCGGCGTTCCTCCTCCTCGCGCCGATGAACTCCGAAAGCCGGTCCATCTGCACACCCGCGATGGCCGCCGCAATCTCTGGCATCCTGAAGTTGTAGCCGAGGATCCTCGTGTCGTAGCCCTCCTTCATGCCGTGGTTCCGCATCATACGCAGCTTCTCCGCGAGCTCGTCGTCGTTGGTAGAGATCGCGCCCCCTTCCCCGGAGGTTATCACCTTCGTCGCATAGAGGCTGAAGCAGCCTGCGTCGTTCGTCTCGCCGGTCTGCCTTCCCTTGTACTCGGCCCCGAGCGACTCAGCCGCGTCCTCGATCACCCTGACCGAGTGCGCCTCCGCTATCTCGCGTATCTCGTCCAGGTCGACCGGGTACCCGTAGAGGTGGACCGGAATGATAGCCTTCGTCTTCTTCGTTATCTTCTTCTCGACGTCCCCGGGGTCGATGGTGTAGTCAGACTGGATGTCCGCGAACACGGGCCTCGCGCTGCAGGCGACCACGACGTTCGCAGTCGCCTCGAACGTGAACGCAGGGATGATCACCTCGTCTCCTGCCTTGACGTTGTAGGCCATCAGCGAGGTCTGGAGCGCGGCGGTTCCCGAGTTGACGGCTATCACATGCTTGACTCCAAGGTGGGACTCGAGCTTCCTCTCGAACTGCCTGACGTACTTACCACCCTCGTAGCTGGAGTCTGTCAGCAGCCCGCTGTCGAGGACGTCGCGGACCGCCTTCTTCTCCTTCTCGCCGAGGACTGGCTTGTTTATCGGGATGAAACCCATGGCTCGCACCCTCCTAGGCCGCCAGGATTTCCTGGATTATCTCTCTTCCCTTGAAGTGGTCCCTCAGGGGCCGAAGTATCTCCGCGAGCTCGCGGGAGACCGATTTCTTAAGGTCGTTTGGGTGCAGCCTTCCCGCCACGTACTCTCTCTCGAGCTCAGAGTAGGTCGCGAAGGTCACGTTGCCGCCGTACTTCTCCGGCCGCTCGACGGTGAACGACGTCCTCTCGTGGAAGATAATGTACCTGCTGAACTCGAGGATGGGGTTGGCCTCGGCGACCTTCTCGGGACACCAGGCCTTGGCAACCTTCCTCGCTATCTCCTCGGGGGTGTCGTGGATGAAGATCGCGCTGTCGGGCTTCGACTTGCTCATCTTGCTCGATATCGTCCTGTCCAGCGCGCTGTCCTCGTCGAGCCCTGCCTCCCCGGGCTGCCCGAGGCCTGCCAGCAGGTGGTGGTGGATCGCGACCGGCACCTTCCACCTCAGCGAAGGGAAGACCTCCCGCGCCAGCATGTGCACCTTCCTCTGGTCGATGCCCGCGTGGACCACGTCCAGGTCCATCGCCTTGATGTCCGTGGCCTGCATGGGTGGGTAGAGGTACTGGGCGACGTCGAGCTTCTCCTTGGTGGTCCTGCCCATTATCGTCAAGCACCTCGTGTCCCGCGCCAGCGTGATCTGTTTCGAGAACCGTATCATGTTGCGCCAGTACTCGTCGTTGTTGTGGTAGAGCTCGCTGCCGTACTCTATCTCGACCCCGGGGCAGAAGAACGTGAAGGCGTCCGCGTAGTAGCCCCTCGCCACCTCCCGAATCTTCTCCCAGTCGCCTCCCCACTTGTTGTTGATGTCAGCTGTGGTAGTCCGCAAGGTAGACCTTGCACCTCATGCCCGCCTCGATCATGTCGTTGATCTTGTACCCGAGGATGACCAGCGACCCCAGATGGAGAAGGCCAGAGACTTCGAGACCTACGTAGTGCCTCGGGTGCGGCTCCCTTGCGAAGAGCGCCCTGAGGTCCTCCTCGGTCACTATCTCCTCCGTGGGGGGCCTCCTAACGAGCTCCATCCTCTCTTCTGTGTCCATTCGTCGTCCTCCTCCCCGTGGACGTCATTTAAGGTATTTCAGACAGAGGAGGACGCGCCTAGGTTCGCGTGAAGGCGGGTCGAGCGATCAGAAGTATGGTCCGTCCGTCTTGATATTCGTGATAGGCGCCTATGGCGCGCACTTCCCGAGAAGAATCGACCGGGTGGGCGGAGCGGGGGAAGGCTTCTAGGCCTCTCGCCGCCAGGTGCAGGCGTAGAACAGATACAGGTAGACCACTGTGAAGACCAGGAACAGGGGCACCGAGATCATCGCGACGGACGGCAAGCCGGACGTCAGCCCGGTCACTCCCACGTAGAGCTGGTACCCCGTGAGCACCACCCCGAAGAGACAACTCGCCGCCACGAGCGGACGAGTGATCCAGTTCGAAGCCCACATCATCAGGAGTATTCCGCTGACGAAGCACGACAGGATGGCCCAGCCCAGGAGCAGCCCGCCCCCTGTGACGATGATCCCTGCCCAGAATATCCCCGTGACGAAGAAGAGGATTGACGGCACTCTCGCAAGGATGGTCTGCTCTGGCTTCACGTCTTCAGCCGAAACTCCGACCGAATATAAATGTGGGGGGTCACCGGTTTTGCGATTCCGGCGGCGAGACATGGGCTTGCAATGCGTGCGTTTGCCTCCACCAACTATAAATCCCCGCACCGAATCGCGGGTAAGTCCGTTCTCCCCCGTGATACTAGATTGCTAACGAGCCTCAACGAGCCGCTGAACCTTAGCGAGAAACTCTCGAAGCTCCTAGTCCCCGTCGCCGACCTGGATGAGGGGCTTCTGGTCTCCGCAGTCTACGACGGCGACAAGAAGCTGGCGGTGCTCAAGTTCTACGACCCGAAGCTCGACAGGGTCTGGAGGTGGGAAGACAACACCGGACACAGGCCATACTGCTTCACCAAGCTCCCCATGGGCGACCTGAATTCGCTGCGGTCGAGGGGCGACGTGGTCGCCATAGAGGATGTCTCGAGGCTGGACCTGCTCTCCGACTCGACGGTGACCGTGAGGAAGATCGTCGCTACGGACCCGCTCGCGATAGGTGGCGGCGCGCCGGGCAAGAGCATCAGGGACGAGATCCGAGCGTGGGAAGCCGACATAAAATACTACGAGAACTATGTCTACGACCGGGGCCTCCGGGTCGGGACGTACTACAGGATACACGGCGGCCAGATCTCTCCCCTTGAGAAGGAGATACCAGAGCTGGTCACCCATTCCCTCAACCAGATCATCGCCAAGAACACCGGCGAGCAGACGAGGTTCATACGCGAGTGGGCCGAGCTGCTCAGTCAGCCCCTCTGCTCCTTCAAGAGGGTAGCGCTGGACATAGAGGTCGCCAACGAGGAGGCCCGCATCCCGGACCCCGAGAAGGCGGAACGCGCGGTGATCGCGATATCGTTCCACAACGACCAGGAGTCGCTGGTCTATCTCGTCGCCAAGGAGGGGGACGCCTCCCTCGATGGGGCCAAGACCACTTACACCCCGACGGTCTTCCCAGACGAGGCGAGCATGATCAGGGCCGCGTTCGCGAAGATAATGGACTATCCCTTCCTGATAACCTTCAACGGCGACGACTTCGACCTCAGGTACCTTGTGCACAGGGCCGAGAGACTCGGCGTCAAGGACGATGAGATACCGATCAGCCTGATGCGGCAGGAGGCCTCGCTGAGGCACGGGGTCCACATCGACCTCTACCGCTTCTTCAACAACCGCTCCATCCAGGTCTACGTCTACAGCAACAAGTACAGCGAACACACCCTCAACGGGATTTCGGAGGCCGTCCTGAACAAGTCGAAGATCGAGTTCGAGGGGAACGTCGCCGACCTCCCCCTGCTCGAGCTCGCGAACTACTGCCTCAACGACTCCCAGCTCGACCTACGAGCTCACCAGCCTGAACTCCTCCCTCATGATGAAGATCCTCCTGGTCATCGCGCGCATCGCCAAGATGCCGATGAACGACGTGGCACGGCTGGGGGTCTCCAACTGGATCAGGAGCATGCTCTTCTACGAGCACAGGAGGATGGGCGCGATCATCCCGCGGCAGGACGAGCTCGCCCAGAAGGGCGGCGCCTCCTCCGAGGCGACAATCAAGGGCAAGAAGTACAAGGGCGGCCTCGTCATCGAGCCAACGCCGGGGGTGCACTTCGGGGTCTCGGTCCTCGACTTCGCGAGCCTCTACCCCAGCATAATCAAGGTCCACAACCTCTCGTACGAGACGGTGAACTGCCCGCACGAGGAGTGCAGGTCGAACAGGGTCCCCGACACCGACCACTGGGTCTGCACGAAGAGGAGCGGCATCGAGAGCCTCGTGACCGGCTCCCTGAGGGACCTTAGGGTGGGCCACTACAAGCATCTGGCCAAGGACAGGTCGCTCTCGCAGGATGAGAGGGAGCTCTACGGGGTCGTCTCTCAGGGCCTGAAAGTGATCCTCAACGCTTGCTTCACACCCGACACGTTCGTGGTCACCCCCCGTGGCATCAAGAACATCAGGGACATCAAGGTAGGGGACAAGGTAGTCAACGTCAATCCTGAAACGCTGGCTACCGAGATAGATACCGTCGTCGAGGTCCAGCAGTTCCCCTACAAAGGAGAGCTATACCACTTCAACGATAGAAGGTTCGTCGACCTAGCTGTCACGCCTAACCACCGAATGCTTGTAGGAAGCAAGAGCCGTCAATCGAAATCGCGCGCTGCCTTCCTGACTGCCGAAGAGGTCTTCAAGTGGACGAACATGTCGATACCCAAACTGGAGGACGGAATAGACGACTCGGCCGCGCCTGAGAGAGTTTCCTTGTTGGGGACCGCGAAAGAGCTTGACGCACTGGCCAACATCTACCCGCGTGGAGGTGTACGTCTTTCGACTTGGTTCGGGGGGCTACCGCAGGAAACCAAGGAGAAGATAAGGGAGTTCGGCAGGGTCAACAAGAACCGGAGCAAGCTCGAACAATCACTTCGCTCGCACTTCGTTCTACCTGCCTCCAGAGTGACCGAGCACGACGTAGACGCAATCGAGCAGGCCGGGGGATTCGTATTGCTGGGAACGCAAAGGTATTCAAAGATTCCAGCCCGCTACGACGCTGAGACCTTCGCCTCCCTGTGTGGCTGGTTCGTCTCGGAAGGGAACCTGATCGCAACAGAGCCGAAGTACTACGCGAGCGGCGGTCATCGGGGCAGGAGCTCGGGAATCGTGATCACCCAGAGCTACGGTAAGGGCAATTCCATGGGTATACCGTACAGGGCTGAGATAAAGAGAGTCATCAGTCAACTTGGGTTGAGGCCACGCTCGGATTCTCGCGACAAAAAGTACTACAGAGTATCAAACAACATTCTGCATCGCTGGATGCTCAAGAACTGCTGCTCGGGCGAAACTCAGGAACACCGTTCTCGCTCCAAACGAGTACCCGAGTTCGTGTTCGGCTCTAGGAGACTCATCCAGTCGTTCTTCTCATCCTGCTACAAGGGAGACGGTTCTTCGCGAAACAAGCAATACTCCACAACGAGTTTGCAACTAGCGCAGGAGATGGTCGTCCTACAGAGCCTTCTGGGAGCCAAGACCAAACTCGTTTACGACCAGCAAGACCGGATCTACAGGGTCATTTTCAGGAACGTGAGCTCAAAACTAACCTATGCGGCGGACTTCAAACACAAGTATGTGAGGAAGATTCCATACGAAGGTACGGTCTATTGTCTTACAACCGAGCGCAACCACACGGTCTTGGCAGGCAGGAACGGTAGGTTCGT
This sequence comes from uncultured Nitrososphaerota archaeon, assembly GCA_963806765.1. Taxonomy (GTDB): domain Archaea; phylum Thermoproteota; class Nitrososphaeria; order Nitrososphaerales; family Gagatemarchaeaceae; genus Gagatemarchaeum. Next base: position 314,525 of record CAWDYS010000003.1, read on the forward strand.
CCCCGTCGGGCAGTCGTACGGCGTGATGGGATTTGAGACCTTCGCGCTCTACTGCCTGCCGGTGGCCGAGGCCACGGCCGCGTACGGGAGGTACGCGATCACCAGGACCATAGACAAGTGCAAACGGGAGGGAATATCGGTAATCTACAGCGACAGCGTGACGCCAGAGCGTTGCGTCACGCTCTTAGATCCGGAGGGCACGGTGAAGATTGAGCCGATTGAGAGCTCTTCAAGCGATTCCCTGATCTCATTCACAGGCCCGATGGAAAGGAAGAAGCTCACCCGTCAGGATGGAAGGCACTGGCGCTCGACCAAGTGACGGGCGCCGTCGAATGGAAGGATGTGCGGGCCGTGATTCGCCATCCCAACTCAAAGAGAGTGTTCAGGGTATGGGACAAATTCGGCTCGACCCGCGTAACCGAAGACCACTCCCTCGTCGTCGGGGAAGGTGCTGACAGGGTGCTCGCACGCCCGACCGAACTTCTGGGGAGACATCTTCTCAGGGTGCCCAGTCTTCCCAAGACAAAGCAGATCGAGACAGTGGACGTCTACGAGATTCTCAGGGAGATCAAGTATCGCGTGAAGTACAAGGGGAGATGGAAGACGATGGAGGCCAAGGCCGACGCCCAGTGGGTGTCATTTCTGTGGACCAACCGAAGGCGACCCATCCGGGTGAAGAGGTATGTCAAAGTGGGAACGCCAGAGTTCAGGGCGCTCGTTGAACTGCTCGGCGCGTACATAGCCGAGGGGAGTACAAGTACCCCCGACTCCACGAGGTCGCGACTCGGTGCATCGATATCGTGCTCCGACGCTCAATGGCTGCGAAGACTCCAAACCGATTACAACCTGCTCTTCGACGGTGCAAAGACTTCCATAATCCCGTCGTCTCCCGGAATGAGGACGCTGGCATACCAATCCAGAGGAGGATCGACCGTCGAGGTCCAGTACCACGACAAGACCCAGAAACTACAGATGATGAATCAGCTGTCAGCCGTGTTCTTCAAGGGATTCTGCGGACAGAAGAGCCACGGCAAGCACCTTCCCGAGTTCATCTTCCACGTCCCGGAAGAATACAAGATGCTTTTGGTGGACAACATGATCAAAGGTGACGGCTCGCGAGCCTTCGGGGCGGCATACACGGAGGAATACCGCGCGAAGAACTTTAGGTACGAAACGAAGTCCCTGATGCTGGCGAGCGGTTTCTCGACGTTGCTTCTCCAGCTCGGGATCAACCATACTCTTGGATACAATCCCAGCAAAGAAACATACGCACTAGCAACGTCTTCCAATTACAACCAGTCCAGGCGCTCGCCCAGAGTTGTTGAAGAAGCGTACGACGGCTACGTCTACGACCTTTCGGTGGTTGGATTCCACACATTTGTGGACTCCTGCGGGAGCATAGCGCTAAAGAACACCGATTCGCTCTTTGTCGAGAATCCCGACAGGACCAAGATAGAGGAGCTGACCAGGTGGGCGGAGCACGACCTCGGGGTCGAACTCGACATCGACAAGACCTACCGCTACGTCGCCTTCAGCGAGAGGAAGAAGAACTACTTCGGCGTCCTGGCGGACGGCACGGCCGACATCAAGGGTTTGACCGGCAAGAAATCCGTAAGCGGAGACACGCCGATCCTCGCTCGAATCGACGGAAGCGCGAGATTCACGACAGTCAAGGATGTCTACCAGAAGTTCACTGAAGCGCACAAGGTCGAGCTTCCGACGATCACGGATGAAGTGAAGACAGTCTGGACAGAGGTGAATGATGCCACCGAACACGCAGTGAGTGACATCTTTGTCCTCCGCACGAGCAAGGGAAGAGTCCTCGAGCCTATCTGGCGACCACAGCGTGTTCTTCGTCGATCGCTTCGGTCGTCTGTATTGCAGAGAGACCCGAAATGTGAAGGTCGGCGAGATACTCGTAGGCGCGAAATACATACCTGAGACAGGTGCCTGCTCCAGTCTTGACCTGACCGAGCATCTGCGCGACACCGTAGAGCGTGACGGGCTCCTTTACTCAGGTAAAGTGCACTCGACAACCGGGAAGCCGATAAAGAGGTCGCTCCCAGTTACATCTCAGCTTGGCTTTCTCTTTGGCATTTTCACGGCTGAGGGTTCGACGGCCACCACCGCAGGGTCACGCTCCAACGGCATCGATCAAAGCGAGGATCTCAACCCTGAAGTCTGCGAAGCCCTCAAAGCAGCATGGTTCGCGACTTTCAACTGGGAGCTAAAGCAACACAGGTCTTCCAAGAAGCGAACGTTCTACTTGCCCGTTCTCTATGCGAGGCTCTTCAGGGAACTGTGCGGGGGAGATAGCGGGACGAAGCGCGTCCCTGATTTCATCTTCAATTCAAGACTTGACGTAATCTCGAGTCTACTTGGTCGGCTTGTTCTCTGGAGACGGTTACGGCGACGGAAAAAGGATTAACATCGCATCAAAGAGTCGTCGTCTTCTCGAACAGGTCGCCTATCTGCTGACCTATTTCGACATTGATTGCCGAATCAGGAGGATGTACAACTCCAAGTACAAACTCTACTACTATCAGCTGAGCATCCTGGGCGCGTCAAGCCGTCGCATCTTCCATGACCGAATCGGTTTCCTGCAGCCACGGTTCCAGAAAGTGCCTGCGGTCGGTCCGATGAACAAGGAGCTGCTCCCGATTTCAACGACAGGCCTGATCGATGTGAGAGCGAGCATACTGAAGAGACTGGGGCTCACGAGGTTCAGACAAATCAACATCCATGACTCGCGCCACCTCAACATGGGCCTCGTGAGGCGCTACAACGGAGTAATCGATGCCTTGGCGAAATACGCGGATCCCTATGAGGCGACCCTGCTGTGGAGCATCAGGACCATGCTAAACAGTCACGACGCGACCTATGACGAAGTCACAGCGGTCGAAAGGGTCCCGGGCTCCTGCGTGATGTACGATTTCTCGGTTCCTAGGTTTGAACGATTCATAGCCGGGAACATCCCGTCACTGCTGCACAACAGCCAGACGCCCGAGTTCCTGAAGAAGGCGTTCTACGATTGCCTTGCGATCCTCGGCACCGTCTACGCGCCCGAGGACTTCGAACGGGCGAGGAGGGAGACCAAGGCCCTCCTCACGAAGATGGTCTCGCGCCTTAGGAACAAGGAGATCCCGCTCGACGAGCCTCTCCTTCAACGTGATGATAGGAAAGGCGATCTCAGGCTACTCCGGGACGACCCCGCAGCACGTGCGGGCGGCGCAACTTCTGCAGAACAACGGCAGGCAGATCAAGGCGGGCGACATCATCTCCTTCGTGAAGACCAAGACCCCTCCCAACGTGAAGCCTGTGAGCCTCGCCAGGGTCGACGAGGTCGACGCCGACAAGTACCTCGAGTACGCCAGCTCGATGTTCGACCAGATGCTGGACTCGCTCGGGTTCAGCTTCGACGAGATCCTCGGGAGCACGACTCTGGACGCCTTCTGGTCCTGAGCCAGCGCAACTCTTATCACGACCTCCCCGTCCGCGGGCTCGGCTTGTCTGAGACTGCACGGGACATGGTTGGCTACGGGAACAAGAAGTTCCACTTTGCGTGGCCCGGGGGCAGGAGGCTCGCCCTCTCCATCGTCGTGAACTTCGAGGAGGGTTCCGAGCACTCCGTCCCGACCGACGGGATCGTGGAACCGATAGGAGAGTTCCTCCCCGTCGACTTGAAGATGCGCGACGTGGGGAACGAGAGCGCCTACGAGTACGGCTCGCGGGTCGGCGTCTGGAGGATCCTCGAGACCTTCAAGAAGCACGAGGCGCGGGCGACCTTCTTCGCGACAGCCATGGCGCTCAGGGCGAACAAGCCGGCGACGGACGCGATCGTGAAGGCGGGGCACGAGATATGCGACCACGGGCTGACGTGGACCGAGCACTACCGCTACACCTACGAGGAGGAGAAGGACGCCATCGCGAGGTCCGTCGCCATCATCGAGGAGGCTACAGGGAAGAAGCCCGTTGGCTTCTACGCCAGGGAGCCCAGCCCGAACACGCTGCGGATAGTCCAGGAGCTGGGCAACTTCATCTACGACTCGGACGCGTACAACGACGACCTTCCCTACAGGACCAGTCCCGGGGGCTTGCTGATCCTGCCCTACACCCCCGACGTGAACGACTTCCACTTCCAGTCTCCGATGCACCGGTTCAGCAACTCGTCGGACTTCTTCGTCTACCTGAAGGATTCGTTCGACGTCCTCCGTGAAGAGAGCAAGGCCAAGCCGAAGATGATGTCGGTGGGCCTGCACACCCGTGTCACCGGGAGGCCGGGCCGCATCGTCGCGCTGAGGAAGTTCCTGGAATATGTGCGCGGCTTCGACGATGTCTGGATAGCGACCAGGGAGGAGATAGCGCGCTACTGGACCGACCAGGTCGAGCCCCTTCTCGTCTAGTCTCCCCCGAAAGGCACATTACTCTCGGCAGAGACCCCGTCGCGGCATTGCCGCTCAAGTTTGGAAAGATCGAGCAGACCGTCTTCATAAAAGCCGAACCCGAGGAGGTCTACGACGCGCTGCTCAACGCGAAGAAGCACACCGCCTTCACGGGCGCTCAGGCCACGACCACCTCAAGGGTCGGCGCCGAGTTCAGCGCCTGGGACGGGTACATAAGCGGCAAGAACCTCGAGCTAGCCAAGGGCAAGAAGATCGTCCAAGAGTGGGAGACCACCGAGTGGCCTGAAGGGTATCCTCGTTCGAGGCTCGAGTTCACGTTCACTCCAAAGAAGGGTGGGACGGAGCTCAGGATGGTCCACACCCAGGTCCCCGCGGAGCAGGTCGAGGAGTACCGCACCGGGTGGCACACCGCCTACTGGGAGCCGCTCAAGGAGTACTTCGCAGAACAGAAGAAACCGAAGCCGAAGGCCGGCGACTAGACGAAGGTCTCTATCTTCTCCTTCGAGCTCGGCGAGGAACTCGTCCATCTTCACCCCGTACCTCACCTCGCCGTCCCTCGCCCTGACCGATATCGTCCCCGCCTCCTGTTCCTTGCCGCCGATGATCAGCATGTACGGGATCTTCTGAAGCTGGGCGTTCCTTATCTTCCCCCCACGGTTCCGCTGTCGAAGTCGGGCTCCACCCTGATCCCGGCCTCCCTGAGCCTCGTCACGACCTCCCCGGCGTAGCCCTTGTTGTCGTCTGAGACGGGCAGAACCCTCACCTGGACCGGTGAGACCCAGACGGGGAACTTGCCTTGGAAGTGCTCGGTTATGATGCCGATGAACCTCTCAAGGGTCCCGTATATCGTCCTGTGGATCACGATGGGGGTGTGGTCCTTTCCGTCTGAACCCACGTACGTCAGCCTGAACCGCTTCGGCATCTGGAAGTCGAGCTGGATCGTGCAGCACTGCCACTCCCTGCCGAGCGAGTCCTTGATGTCGACGTCTATCTTCGGGCCGTAGAACGCGCCCTCCTTCTCCTTGACCTCGAACGTAAGCCCCTTGGCGAGCACGACGCGCTTGAGGATGTCGGTCGCACCGTCCCACTGCTCCTTCGTCCCGATGTGGTCGTCGGGCATCGTCGAGACCCGCAGCTTGAACTCGAGCCTGAACACGCCGTACATCTTGGCCATCAGGTCCACGAGGCCCTTGATCTCGTCCTCCACCTGCTCCTCCATCACGAAGATGTGAGCATCGTCCTGAGTCAGGACCTTCACCCTGAACAGGCCGCTGGCGACTCCGCTGAGCTCGTTTCGATAGAGCTGGTCAAAGTCCGCCACTCTTAGCGGGAGGTCCCTGAAGCTCCACCTTCTCGTCTTGTAGAAGAGGAATGTCGACGGGCAGTTCATGGGCTTCAGTCCGAACTCGTCCTCCCCCAGGTACGTGAGGAACATGTTGTCCTTGTAGTGGTCCCAGTGGCCGCTCACCCTCCAGAGGATGGTGTTCGCCAGCGCGGGGGTGCTTATCTCGAGGTAGTTGTTCTTCTTGAGCTCCCCCCTGATGAACTCCATGAGCAGGTTCCTCAGGGTGACGCCCTTGTCATGCCAGTAGACCATCCCCGGCGACATCTCCTGGAAACTGAACAGGTCGAGCCTCTCGCCGATCACTCTGTGGTCGGTCTCCGGAAGCGTGGCGAAGTCGCTCTTCCTCACGCGGGCCAGCATCTGCTCCTCCGTCATCTCCGCCTTCCTCTCGGTCGACACCCTGACGGGCTCCTGGGGTGCCTCCATCCCCCCTGCCGCCGAGTAGACCCTTGACTGCTCTGCCAGCGGGTGTCCCTTGACCTTGATCTGGAACGCCTTGTTCCAACCGAACGGGGCCCTGTAGGTCTCCATTCCCATCTCGATGGCGTACCTCTCCATGGCCTTCAGCACCTCGAGCGCCTCCCTGGGGCGCGCAAGGCTCTGGCTCAGGTGAGCATACGGGTAGATGATTATCCTGTTTACCTTCAGCTTTCCGAGGAAGTCCTTCGTCCCTTCGATTGCCTGCTTCGCGATCCGGTCGTCGTCCCCCTGCTCCACCGAGGTGAAGAGGACGACGATCTCGTCGTAGTGGTGCTTCTTCTTCTCCGCCTCCTCGGCCATCGAGATCTCCTTCTCCCGAGGCTCGTACTCTATGAAATCCAGGTGCTGCTGCAGAATCCTCATCCAATCGCCGCCGGTCCTATCCCCACCGCGCTCGCTCGACGTCCCGGTCCTTCTTGGTGGACTTCTTCCACGCCTTGTAGTGTTCGTGGCAGAGGTAGACCCTCCTGCCCTCTCCTCCCGCGGAGAGACCACTCCCTGCGAGCTGGCTCCGGCTGATCGACCTCTCCCCGGAGTTCCCGCAGCCGGTGACCGAACAGGCGATGCCCTTCTCTATCTTTCCCATGTGGAGCCTTGCTCTCTATCTGGGGCCCCGTTTAGAATCTTGCGGTCTTGCGGTGTCGGGACCCGAGGATGCTCCTCGAGCTCGTAGACCGGAGGATGGTCGTCAATATCTCGGAATGCTTCGACCGATACACCAGATCAAGGCTCGACCCAGCCTCGTTCCTCGTCACGCCCGAGGAGCTGCAATCGTACGTCCACCTTCCCGCCGGGGAGACAGCGGCTTCCCTCCGCTCTCTGGAAGGCGGGACCTCGACCCGGGCGTTCACTCTAGCCAGCATCGCCGGGGAAAAGACGATTCCCCGCAGCGGCGATGACATCTCGTCAAGGCTGGTGAGGCTCGCGAGGGTGCCAAAGAACGAGAAGATCCTGGAAGACTCGTCGGTCCAGCCTCTCTCCCACCTCGCGGCGTCGACGGTGAGGACGTTCGAGCTGGTCTACTCGGGCGGGAAGACCGACATTCTCCTCTCCGCCGAGACGGTCGAGGACATGAGGAAGTACACAGGGCTACTCAGTCTTGTCTATGGTGGCCTGAAGTTCGAGATGGCCGAGCCCCAGCCCGCATTCATGATGGAGCTGCCCGTAGTTACAGGCCTCCTCTCGGCAGACCTAAGAAAAGGAGCGGCCCGCAGCCAACACCAAAACTCCCGTCAAAGTAATAGACCCCGATCCATTGTCCAGGCCCAGCTCCCAGGAGATAGCAGTCCAGCGACTGCGTAAAGTGAATCAGGGAGTTGGCGCAGGGGATGCTCGGGCCGCACATGGGTAGGAAGTACGAACTGCTGACATTCACCACAGGAACTGCGAATACAAATGCTAGTGCCAGGACGACGACAAGGAGAATCACCTTTCTACTCAACCTCAGCGTGGTAGTCTCATCCCTGCGTCGAACGCTTGTTGGGTTGATTCTTGATTAATAGTTTTGTCCGAACGCAACCTGCTCTATGTGCTTGTAGAAGTCGTGCAGGAGTAGAAGTTGTTGCCCGGACCCGCTTCGATTGAAGCGTTCGAGAGCGCGAGGCCTCCTGTCGAGTTGATCGGTATGGTGACCAGGATTAGCCCCAATTGTTTGTAGACCCAGTAGCTACTTGGCCCGCACGGGTAAATCCTCTGGTTGCTGTACAGGACGAAGTTGAGCACGGACCACTCTCCACTGGGACCGCTGACGTTCACACTCCAACGACAGTTGCATGCGTTCGTCGCCTCGTACGTGGAACCGTTCTCCGCGGACACGAAGGCAGGATTCGCCTCGATGGTCGAATCGATTAGGTAATTGTCAGGGGTGACAGGGACGGGGCACGTCCCGAGAGGGAAGTAGGCTTCGGTCCCGTTGGCATAGGTCGCGGTGAATCCTTGGGACGTCGAGTTGTCGTACTGGCCAAGGACCGCATTCTGAGGGACCTCTTTGAGGCAGACGGAAGGGGTGTAGCTCAGCATCGTGGTCGTGCTTGTGACCGTAGTCACCTCAGTCGAGGTCGTGGTGACCGTTGAGGTGCTCACCGAGGTGGTCGTCGCGCCGGTCTTCGTTACGGTTGACTCGAAGGAAGAGTATGAAAGAGCAGCCGCTGAGACCACTATTGCGGCGACTAAGATCGCTAGAGCCACGCGGGTGTAATTCTGACCGGTTTGACTCTGCATCCTCGCCGCCCTTGGAATGTTACGGAGCCGTTGAGTGATTAATAGTTATGTCCGAACGGCAATCTGGACCCGTCATGTTATAGAAATCGGCATTCGAAGAAGCCACTACACGCCTGGTGCGCAGATCCACTCGTTTGCGGCTATGCTGCAGTCATGCGTCGATATCCAATACTGCGCAGGGGTATCAGTTATCCACACTAGCACGGCTCCCCTGCTGACCAAGAAGTAGGTGACAGACACATGAGCGACGGGGGTAAAAACGAGGCCTCCTAGGCAATCCGGACAATAATAGTAGTGGATCTTCTCCGGAACGACAGGGGCGAGAAACAGCAGCGCGCCCAATCCGACAATGAGTAGCGCCACAGCCCCAACCTTCTTCAGCGAAATCATCATTGCGAAAGGAGAAGAGCGAGGAGTTTAGTCTTTCACATATCATTCTGGGAAATGTTGATATGTCGAAACGGCAGCTTTGGCCCTGAATTGTGAAACTCCGAACCATTGCCCTCTGTTTGTTCGTCGCATTCGCCTCGGTCCAGACGATACTGGCAATCGTAGGCGCCTTCGCACCGAGCACGAGTTCACTTGCGAGCACAATGGGAGTCTTCGGACTCCATACGCAGGCCAACCCCGTGTTTGGCTACTCGTTCCCTCTCGCGGCGGCAGGATGGGTCGCGGTCGGCGCCGTCCTGTTTCAGGGCCGGATGGCCGGCGGCTTCAGGCGCTCGAGGGTGAGGAGCCTCTTCGCGAGCAGGGGGTTCGGGCCCGACGTCTTCGACCTGATGATCACGATGCGCGGCGGAGGCTCCAGGATAACGCTCCTCAAGAACATGGAGACCCCGAAGAACAGGCTCGAGCTCTCCGAGCTGACCGGGATCGACTGGAGGGAGGTCGACAGGGAGGTCTCGATACTCGAAAAGTACGGACTGGTGAAGGTCTACGCGCAGTCGGGGACCGTGAAGATGTACCAGGTGACGGATCAGGGCAAGCTGCTGATGAACCTGGTCGAGGAATTGAGCAAAGGCGCGAACTGAGATGAACGCGGTGAAAGCGACTGGAGTGTTCATTTCAGCCATAGGCGTCGTGCTCGTCCTCAACTTCTTCACGAGGCAGGTGAATCCCGACGTTCAGGGTGCGGACCTCGGCATGCTTGCCATCCTGCTGGGCCTGCTGACCGTGGATTACGACTCACTCAGAAAGAGGGTCGGCGGTCACGGAGCGACCAGCGCACCGCTGGTCTCGGCTGGGTGGCCTATCCTTTCGGCCGGCCTTCTCAGTCGCACTCGCTTCGTTTCTGCTAGAGAATCAGGTGATGTGCTCCTGTCCGGCGTTCGGTCCGTGCGCCTGCGGCACAGTATATGATTTGATGTTCTATGTTGGAGTGTTCGTCGCTGCGGCGGGTACGATTCTGGTAACCATCGGCTACCTGCACGCGCGTCCTTCAAGCACATCTGGAAGGACCCTGGCGGGCTCTTCACAGAGTCGTCAAGTGCCCGAAAGACGCCCCCTCATGTTATAGAAATGGGTGATGCTAGCACCTTCCTCAACCATCCCTCCACTCCTCAGCCACGCGTGCAATCACCTATGGAACGCAGATTCCGAGCTGCAGCAGGTTGATGTTGACAAAGCTCTCGTTCAGTACACCGGGTACTATCAGCAGGTACCCGACCTTCTGGTTCTGAGCCTCGCTCGTAATGTAGGTTTGTGATGTCGCCGAATTGAAAGTGGCGGCTTGGAACCACGCTGGAGTGGACAGCATGTTCACGGTCTGCCCTGTGGACGCACTAATGACCAGGAAGAATAACTGGCTGTCGAAGGTCGCGTAGATCAGACCTGATGCCGTGTTAATCGTTAACATGCCCCCTCCTGCGCCTGCGCAGGACGATCCAACAGCCTGCGAGTAGTCTACCTTGCCGGAGGACCCATCCATGGCCACCAGCGTGAGGTTTGGTCCGTCCTCGCCCATCGTGTAGAATGTGTTGGTGAACGGGTCGACGACCAAATTGAAGTTCAGGGCGTTGAAGTTCAGCGGGGTCGCGGACTGCAAGCTATGACTCACCCCGTTGACTACCAGCACTTCTGCGCCAAGGCAGGACAGAGAAATCCCCTTGCAGGCCGTGACGTAGATCATGTTCGTCTTTGCGTTCACTGCAAGGTTCAGGGGACCCGCACCCAGCGAGATGTTTGCGATGAGCGAACCCGAAACCCCATTGATTTCAAGAAGGAACCCCGAAGCTTCAGAACTGAGGCCTACATTCTCGGAGATTCCGTAGAGGACGCCCGTGCTCGGGTCAACCGCGATTGCTCCGATGTTGAAGTGATACTCACCGATGACGCTGTCGGTCGTGCCGTTGATTGCGACGATTCCCCCTTGTCCTTCCCTGCTTGGGCCGGAGTAGCAGCTGTTGGACGCGTTCAGCTCGTTTGTGCACCCCGCAACTGGAACGTACACTATGTTGCTCGTAGTGTCGACAGCCACGCCGGATTGGGCCGTTCCGGGCAGGGTGATAGTGCCCATTTCGGAGTGGGTCGACGCATCCAGGACCGTCAGACTCGTTCGCGAACACATCAGAGAGGTAGAATCCTGTTGGTGTTCGGGTTCACCGCAATCTCCCCCGGAAATCCGCTAATCGTGACGTTGGCCGCGAGGACACTGGAGATGGATGGTTCTATGCCGCTTGTGGGCTGGGTCGAGGTAGATGTCGAGGTCGGCGTGGTCTGTCCAGCGCTGCTGGAAGACGAAGTCATCTCGGAAGAGGTGGTCGATGAACTGGCAGAGGTGACCCTGGCTGGCTGAGATGTAAGTGAAGTGACGCCCACCGCCGCAATCAGTATGATCGCGATTACGACTATGCCGATGGCTATTGTCCCGATGCCCCGCCGTGGCTTTGTCATCCCAACTCGTTGGTTGCGGCCGTGATTTCTGATTAATAGTTATGTCCGAACGCAGACTGCAATCATAACCAATCTTCAGAGACCGGGAAGCGCTAACGCAACCGGCAACATGCGTATAAGCCGACGCTCAACGATTCTGCTCATGGCGGGCGATGAGCGCTACGCGACCACCTGGCATGGCCTCTTCCCGCGCTTCGTGTTAGCAGGCCTCGTCTTGGCGTTCGTGGGGGTGCTGCTCCAGCGTGTAATATCGGCGCCTATCCCTGTGACGGGGCAGAATCTCTCGGACCTTGCCTTCAGGTCTGAGGTCTCGGTCGCCTTCTTCCCCTTCGCCGCCTTCGCCCTGTTCTATCTCTCGTCAAGGGTCCGGATCAACCTGGGGAACGACTATGCAGCGTTGGCTGCGTCAATCTTTCTGGGGGCGCTCGCGGTGTTCCTGCTCTTTGGAGTTCCCGAGGCGCTGGCGTCGGGCCAGTCGGAACTGGGACCGAGCGCAGTCGATGAGGTACTCCAGTCGACGGCATCCGCCGTCTCGCTGTCAATCTGGTACACGTTCGTGGGTTTCGCGGCGATCTTGCTCTCCTACAGGAGGAGAATCTGATGAACGCGCTCCCAGATGTGGAATCCAAGGGTGAGGAGGACAATCTCAACGGGGTGAGGGCTGCGCTCGTCGTCGGATGCATGATGGTCGCCGTCTACCTACTCTCCAGCGTGTTGCAGGTATACGAGAATTCACTCCTGAACACGTTCTACCCCTATTCCTCACAGTTCGCCTTCCTGAGGGGGCTCTTCCCGAGTCCATGGTCCACCGATCTCATCGACTGGCAGAGCATCGTCCTGCTCCAGGTGGTCCCGTTCCTTCTCTTCTTCTACTTGGCCGTCCGCATGTCGATAAACCCGCTCGGAAAGATCTGGCCCGCGATCGTCGCGGCAGGGTTCGTGGGGGCAGGCCTCTCCATCCTGAACTCGGTCCTGGTGTTCTACCACCCCAACATCTCCCACCTGCTGCTTGCCGGGTCGTTCTCCGTCCCGAACTCGACGCAGAGTGGGTCTCCCTTCGTAGTCTCCCTGCTCTCCACTCCTTGGATACTTCTCGAAAACGGCGCGGTCTTCGCCACGCTGGCGCTCACCGGGATATCGTTCGGGAACTTCTCCGGCGAGACCCCTTACTGGATCGCCAGACACCTGTTCGATTCATTCGCGGGAGGATCGGGTGAGGAAGATGCACCTGTTTTGGAAGATTCCGAAGGGGCCGCCAGCGGGCGCGTCGATTGTGTGCCCGAATAGCAGATCAAGAGCCCACCTCGTAATAGAAACCTGAGCTGATTCGGAAGAATGCGCTTCTGCCCAGTGGTTGGGTAGAAACTATGGTATGGGCTGCGGCCCGGACCGGTCAAGGAACGGGGGTGAAGCTCCCGCTTCCGTCACTCTCCTGAAGGCCGATGGAGGAGAAGTTCTTTCGCGTCCTTCTGGGTGGACTTATGGCATCGAGTGTGCCCAGAGGACGGCCGTTAGGGCCCGGATACTTCCGTCCGGGTGGAGATACGGTCAACCAAAGACTGCGCTCATCTTCATAGCGATAGATCGGATGAGCCGTCACCGTGTATCCCGTTCTCTCACCTCAGACGATTGGCAGGATGTTCAGCAGCTTACGCTGGTGCCAAGGTCACAGGTTCATTCCTAAATCAGAGAGAAAGACGAAATACGGCAGCAAAGGCTCGTTCAGTATTCAACACGGCAATGAGATGTTGCCAACCGATAGTCCGAATCACCAGTTTGGCAAGGTAAATGGCAACATCGGAGTCCAATTTGGCAACATCGTTGGCAACATGACGCCCTGACCTTGGCAACATCGTGGTCGTTCGGACAAAGATGTAATAGAGAGGGTGGTGCGAATCAGATAGGTTGTGCGATGAACAGAGATGGCAAGGTCCAGCTGTTCCTGGCGGTCATCGCAATCTTCCTCATAGCGCTCGCCGTTGGCCTAGCTGCGACCAACCTTTCGGCGGCCCAGGTCTCATTTCTGCGAGGTAGCGTCACCAGCCTATCGGGGGATCAAGCCACCCTGCAGGTATACACCCAGCAGGCCGATGGAACATGGGTCGCCAATGGGACGAGCATCTCGTTCAACAACGCGTGCAACGCCCACGTTTCGGATATGACAGAGGTAGTTCGGATGTCAAACGGGATGTGGAGCAACTCCATCGTGTGCTAAGATTGGGAATCCTCGACCGCGCCCGCGTTCGGACAAAGATGTAATAGAAAGCGTGGTGGGAATCAGACCGGTCGTGCAATGAAGCGGGCAATGCAGTTAGGCGTGCTTGGAACCGGAATCCTGGCTATCGTGGTGTTTGTTCTCTTGGCTCCGATCGTCCCGATGAGCGTTTCCTATCTACCGTGCAAGCAATGCGTCGGTGGCCTCTCTCCGGAGTCGGCCTCCGCCTCCGTGTCCTACGCATATCTCGGTGCGGGGATGGTCTATGTGCCGAACGCGTACCCATCAACCGGGCACACCTACTGCTGGCTCTCAGGAGACGGAGAATCAGGGACCATCTGCGGCTATGCCATGGAGCGGCTGTGATCGCTGGGACTGTCCGTAATGATGACCAAATCGAGAGCCATTGCCAAGAAGACGGCGGCCATACTCGTATCCATCATTGTGACTGGCAGTGGAATCTACGTTCTTTGGCTCTATGAGACCGGCCAGCCCCCGTTCTGCTCGGGCTATCCTCCGGGGGGAGACTGCCCTGGCAACTACTCGAACACGTTCCAAATCTCGCTCAACTACACGGGCTCCTGGCGGGCATCCTACTACGGATTTCATGGCGCCGGAGTGTCCTTCAGCCCGAATGACTGGGTTGGCAACTACACTGGGGGCAGCTTCAGTGGAACTGGTAACTCGGAAAGGTCAGTGACGCTGTCTGGCCCCAACACCAACGGCTTGACCATCTGTGTTCAGGCCGAGAAACTTGATTCGTCGAATTCTACGTTGACCCTGGGAATCGATAGAAGGACCGACAACACCTCCCTTCCCTCCGGGAACGTGAGCCTATGTCTCGGGGTAGTGCCTTGATCCTGCTTTTTGATTATTGAAAGGCCTCGATTATCGACAGGATCATGCTAGGGTGCTGCAAGAAGAACCCACAGTTGCTAGGCGAAGCAGCACGTTTGGTACATTATGATGGTAACACTCGCTAGTTCCCGGAGAGAAGATGCGCCGTACACTCTGCGATACTGCGAACGCGAACTGGAAGGTCTGAGGCGAGTTGCCAGAGACAAGACAAGCGTTGGCGTCATTCAAAGGGGGAGCCGAAGTGTAGACGCAGGTGGGGATTGCGGTGAAGTTGATGTACTGGGGCTCGGAGGAATACACTGTGAAGTCAATCCTGGAACCTCCGCCCTCGTTTCCGTGATTGGCCACGGTCAAAGTGATTGTTCCAGAATTCCCCCCGTTGACATAGACGCCGCACACCGTAGCCCACGAGATGGCGCTTGTGCTCTCGACTTGGCAGTTGCTCTGTGCCAGTGGGGTGCTTGCTTGTGCATTCTGAATCGCTGGACTCTCGATGCCTCCGCAGGCCCACACACATGTTGCTTGCTCAAACACGTAGATTCCCAAGCCCGCTGCAGCCAGTGCGAGGACAACCGCGACGGCAAGAACGAGCCGTTTGCGCCGTTTCCTCCGATCGGGATTGGCGTCCTGTTGCATCGTCATCTTACAGTGTTGAGAGGATATAGTTCTATAGCTTGGAACGTTCGATTCAGCGTTGCCATGGGTGTCAACTTTGACCGCCCTTGACCTGAAGTGAGCCTCCGAGGATACCGCCTGCGCTCTTGGGCCACCGAAGCAGCACGAGGAGCGATCCGACAACGATGAGCAGGACGCCCAAGGATTCCGCAATGACGTCGGGCCAGAAGAGCGACAACCAACCGCTCAGGGTCAGAGAAGGGCAGCCGTTCGCCGGGCAAAACATCGTGTAGCCAATCAGATGACCGAACATCAGGAGCACGATTCCGCTCTGAATCGACCCGATACCCAGCCCCGGCAGAGACAATCTCCGGGACCTGCTCACGCCCCAACCCCAAGCGACCAAGACGAATCCAAGATCAATGGTCAATACGTTTGGCCAAATCGTGGACCAGGCTCCTTGTGGATTCATGTAACACGGAGCGGTGTTACATGCCACCGGAAAGACGATGAACGTGGCGGAAAGAGCAAGAGCAAAGCCGAACGCCGCCGCAGCAATCGCCACTCTCGACCCATTCAACTCGGCCTGCGCGGGACTCGGCCCCCCAACAGAGTGACCAGCGTCCTTGTACGAAGTCAGAGCTACCCCTGACGCGATCAACAGGCATAGAACGCCGAATGTTCCGATCAACGAGTTCCAGAAAGGTGGGGAAGGGCCTCCGCCTCCCGAATACGAGCCGGCGTAGGGGAGGAAGAGAATGACCCCTCCCAGAACGAGGGCAACAAAAGCCAGCTTGCGCACGTTGCTCATTCAGTCACCGCGGCTGGCGTCGGTTCGTGATTAGTGAGAACTGGTTCAGACTTGGTTGATGCAACGGCTATTGCGATTGCAGCCACAACGATGGCAATTCCTACGTAGACAGGTGTGTAGTTGATTGAGGTGCACCCCGTACCCGCAGGAGAACACTCCGCTTGCTGGAGGGCACCAAAGATGAAAACTATTGTTCCTATGATGGCTAGCATGAGTGCCAATCGCAGCATAGTCCTTCTGGTCATTCTGCAGTACCTGTGTCTATGGGGACTGTTTGTGATTAATGCTTTTGTCCGAACGGGATTGCTGTTTAAGGTTCATCTGAATCTCGGAGTGAGTGACAGGATACGGGCCCTGCGTTAAGAACCCCCGAGAAATCACTCTGGGATGAATCCCGCAGAGGCCGTCTTCCTTTACCTGCCGATTCCATATTGGGCTGCGTTTCTATTACTGCTGTACAGACACGACCTGTCGAGGCTCTTTCATCCCTTCAGGGACGACGGGAGCCCGATCAACTGGTGGTCGGTCCTGAACCACATTGGCCTGCTTGACACTGCTAAGGCAGCGAGGCCGCGGAGCATCAGGGGAGTCCTATCCTACCCCGTCCTTTTCGGTGTCCCGGCGGTGGTGAGCCTGAGCTGGACCTTTCGGCTTTTCCCGCCATTGTATTACTACCTGATTGTCGTCCAGGGCATCTCCGCCATCATCCTCGCGGCCTCGACCATGCGGTATCTCGGCCAGCCTCCCAGGAGGCCATACGTCGACGTGCTCAGATACCCGCGGCTCGGGTCGAGGATAAGGCACCTTGGGAAGGTCCCACAGGATAGGCGAGAGAAAGAGCGGCCCAAGGAGCCTCCGGAGGGTCAGAAATGACCTCAAATCAGGCTCAGAGGAAGGAGAGCGCCAAGAAGCGCGTCCGGTTCTTCAATGTCTCCCTCAGGAACGGGATTGTGGTCTCCACCCCGTCATACCCGGAGAAGCAGGCATTCCTAGCCCACCTGATCAAGGCGCTTGAAGGAGCCAACCCTGACTTCGCCTGGATCCAGTTCCTCTTCGTCAGGTCCGACTACGGTTCAGCCCTGGTCAAGCTGAAGAACTCCATGAACAGGGCCAAGGCATCCATCGAGCAGCCGACCATCGACGTGACTAGCGGGCAGGAGCGGGACAGAAGAGAGCTGCACCGGGACTACTACAGGCGGTCGGATGCCAGGATGAAGAAGGTCGACGACATCGCCACAAAGCCGACGATCACCCTTGCGATCCAGGGGATGTGGGTCTGCGATAAGGGAGCAAGTTCGCCCAACTCCCTTCCCTTCGACCACTGTTCGGACGAGCACGACAGCCTGGCGGTCTTCCAGTACCGCGACCCGAGGATGCTCCTCGAGCTGGCCGACAGGAAGATGGTCGTGGACATCTCGGAGTACTTCGTGCGATACACGGGGTCGAGGATGGAGCCGCCGTCCTTTCTCGTCACTCCTGAGGAGTTGCAATCATATCTCGAGTTGCCCATAGGCGAAATGGCTGAATCCCTCCACTCTTTGCAGGGTGAAGACTCGAAGCGTGAATTTTTGCAGGGAAAGGTCGAGGATGAGGAGGCGGAAGCGGTTACCGGTAGCGGAATCACCTCCAAGCTCGTTAGGCTCGTGAAGGTACCCAAGAGCGAGAAGGCGCTTGAAGAAGAATCGCTCCAGCCTCTTGCCCACCTCGCAGCGACCTCGGTGAGGACCTTGGAGCTGGTGTACTCAAGGGGCGCCACCGAGGTACTCCTTTCAGCGGAATCAGTGGAAGACCTTAGAGAGTATGCTGCAGTGCTAAGACTTGGTTTACGGTTCCATGGCGTTTCAGAGCGCTGGCCCTTACCCGGGATTCCTGCGAGAGCTGCCCTCCATAGTCGGCTTTAGCGGTTGAGAGTTTTTGCCGCTTGGTTATGTTGTAACTTCGGGACATGGCTCAAGAGAGGAGCGAACTAGATGCTAATGACGTGGTGCCTGTCATTGTTTCTTCTCCCCTTTGAACTTCCAAGGAACACCATACCTATCGATGAACTGCCCATATGTTCCAAATGGCATATCACGTAGCTCCACGAAAAGTCCCTTGTCCTTATCAGCTCTTTTCTACAAGTCTATCAAAAATTGCCCTTATCTCGTCGTATGTTCCAGCTACAACGAATATGCCAACGTTGGTACCCTCCTTTGGCTCCCATGTTGGGGATGCCATCCAGTCTGAGGCTGAGATTTCTATAGCACCGCTTTTCAGGTGAGCGTTAATGATTCTGTTGTGCTTCTCCTTCGGAAACTGGTCTTTCGTAGGGTAATCACCAAGCTTTGTGAGAGTTAGTTCGCCTCCGAGACACGTTTGGTAGAATGTCATCGCTTCAGCACAGTTACCGTCAAACAGGAGAAATGGCGTAGCATACAACATGGTGTTGGTGGCTCCAAGACGGACACTTGAACTTTGCCCGACGCTTAACAGTCATGAAATCCTTGGTCATGTCCTGAAGTGAGAACAGAACCTGCCGCTCCCACCATTATAAGGCGGAAACAGTGATGACTCTGTGGCAAAGGACACAATCAGTGCTGAGGACATGCTCTTCCACGCCCTCTACATCGGCTCTACCGGCGCGGGGAAGACCAACGCTCTCCTCTACTGGTTGCTGAGCCTCTTCAGGCGGAAGGATGTGGCCCTCGTTCTCATCGACCCCCACGGAGATGCCGCATTCGACCTCGTCCGCACGATTCCCGAGTCAGAAAGAGGGAGGGTCGCGCTCATAGACCCTGAGTCGGTCACCTTCGGGCTCAACCCCCTCTCTCTTCCTGAGGGGACGCAGATCACGAACCGGGTCCAGATCATGCAGACTCAGGTCGAGGAGCTCTCCGCGCTTCTCTCGGACGTGCTCAACACCGACGCATCGACCGCTCCGAGACTGATGTGGGTGTTCAAGGGCGTTCGGGCCGCCCATCCGGGAAGAGGCTCTAATACGAACACGGGCAGGAGGATCCGCGTGCTCGACAAGCTGAGGGGAAGGATCAGCACCTCGTCCCTCCGCATGGGACGCGGCGCGGCAAGGATAATGCCCTCGCCGACCTCGTGGACAGCGACCGGCCTCTTCTTCTCGCTTCTCGCCGCCTATTTCTTCTCGGTCGGGCATCCGCTCGACAGCTTCGTGGCAGGGCTCATGGTGCTTGTCTCCGGGTTCTTCGACATACTGGACGGCGCCGTCGCCAGGGCCACGAACAGCATCAGCAAACGGGGCGCGTTTCTCGACTCGACCATGGACAGGGTCGGAGAGGCGTCGAATCTACCTTGGGATACTCCTCGGGAACTCGACGGCCCCCGCCGTGGTCCTCATTGCCCTCGCGGCGAGCCTGCTGGTAAGCTGACACCCGAGCCAAGGCGGACGCGCTCTCCGTGAACCTGGCCGGCGTGGGAATCGGGGAGAGGAGCGAGAGGCTGATAGTCATCACTCTGGCGGCCCTGCTCGACGTCATCCCCCTGGGCGTCGTCGTGGTCGCGGCGCTCGCGATTATCACGTTCGCCGAGCGCGTAGTCAGGGTCGCATCGTCGCTGAAGTAGAAACGGTCAGGGGCTTTGAGGGACTGTCTCTGCTTAGGCCACGTCTGGCGCGCGCCGTTCTGTTAAGAACCCACGCCTCCACTATCTCGTCGATTTGGAACGGTGACATCTTACTTCTCCTTTTCATATTCCATATCTCTGCAGACTCTCGCGCGAACCGTCTCCACACAGTTCCCATGTAGACGTCGGTGGTCACTTTCCCCTCAATGATCCCCGTCGGCGTAAAGAAGGTCAGGGCTGCTTCTGCCTCAAGCGATTTCAAACCCGTCAGTTCTTTTGACAGTATCCTAAGAAGGCTGTATGCTCTCGCGCCTTGAACTTTGATGATGTGAGTAGGGAGTCTCCCGCTTGCCGGGGCTGCCCCAGAAATAATTGTGACCCCTAGTTCCTTCGCTATGGCTTTCATGGCACTACTATCATTCATTGCCCCTTCTAGCATGAGGGAAGTGGTATCAAATCGCGAGTTGTAGGCCACAGTAATCGACGCTTCATCCACGATCCATTGCGCAACTCTTACTCTGCCCGTTGAATCCGATAAGATGCTCGAGAGGAGCTGGTTGATTGGAATTTCAGGCCGCAGTTCTGGTTCTATGTTCAGCCTCTTGGTCCATCGTTCGAGGGTACGCCTTGAAACACCGAAAAACCTCGCAACTGAAGTGTGCGTCCCCAATTCATGATACACGTCCAAGATTCGTTCAGGGGTGGGTGTGCTAGGCCGATTAGCACGCACGCGTCTAGGCCGTCGGACACCGGAGAGGAGCGTATTCGCACTTTCCACAGCTTTCCATTTGCAAGCATCTCACTGTGGTGTATAAGCGCCAACGTCCGAATGATGGAAGAAAGAAGAGGGAATTAACCCTCTTCGCTTCTGGGCGCTGCCTGGTTAGCTGAACCTGCGCTCTGCCTTTGCTCTCACATTGACTATACCGTAGTGCACGGCACATGAGACGCAATAATATTTTACAGTCGTGGGAGCTGCGATGTACGCTCCCGCCGCCCTCGAGCTCCCTTGCGAGCTGAGGCTCAACCAGACTAAGTCGGGTCGTCACCTTCTTCGCCTTGTCCCTGGGTACGTGCGAACCGCAGTTGCTGCACGAGACGACGGACGAACTGCCCTTTCCGCCCTTCGCTCGTCCTCGGCTCCTCCGCTTCTTGGTCATGACTGAACCGCCCCCGAACGGTGGCTTAAAAGGTTGGGGATTCGCGAACGCCTCTGAGCCCCATCTCAAGCCTCCGGCCGCGGAAAGTTCTAAATATCGACACGCGGGCCGGTGCAAAAGGCGAACTGGCAGGTGTCACTCACCCCCGTCCCTGCTGTAACCTCGAACGGCCAGCCTGTGCAGCTTCTTCGGGAAGACGCCTCGCAGACCAAGGGAGACCAGGCGCGGAGGAACAACATCCAGGCGGCGACGATGATAGCCGCCGTAGTCCGGACCTCCCTCGGGCCCCATGGAATGGACAAGATGCTCGTCTCCTATGAGGGCGTGACCACGATAACCAACGACGGCGCGACCATGCTCAAGGAGATGATGGTCCAGCACCCCGCCGCGAAGATACTGATAGAGCTCTCAAAGGCCACCGACGGGACGGTCGGCGACGGCACGACCTCGGCCGTGGTCCTCGCGGGGGCGCTCCTCGAGAGGGCCGAGGAGCTCATGAAGAAGGGGTTGCACCCCGTCGTCATCGTCAGCGGCTTCTCCAGGGCCGCGAAGAAGGCCGCGGAGGTGATGGAGGATGCCTCGTTCGCGGTCCCCGGCCACGACAGGGCGACGCTGATCAAGGTGGCCAGGACGAGCATGCAGACCAAGGTCGTCGCCAGCCACGCGGACCTGCTGGCCGGGATCGTGGCAGACGCCGTCCTGAACGTCGCGGAGCAGAAGGATGGCCGATATTTCGTGGACATGAAGAGCATCAAGGTGGAGAAGAAGGCGGGGGGAGCGATCTCGGACACTCGGCTCATCCGGGGGGTCGTAATCGACCAGAAGATCGTCCACCCCGACATGGCGAGGAGGATCGGAAAGGCGAGGATCGCCATGCTGAGCGCCCCTTCACCATCGAGTCCACGGAGTTCAACAGCATGATAACTATCAGAGACGCGTCGAAGCTCACGAAGTTCCTCGACGAGGAGACCAGGATGCTCAGGGCGATGGTAGAGAAGGTCAAGGCGGCGGGCGCCACCATGGTCATCTGCCAGAAGGAGATTGACGACATCGCGCAGTCGATCCTCTCGAGGGCGGGGATCGTCGCGGTCCAGAAGGCCTACGAATACGAGATGGGCAGGACCGCGAAGGCCATAGGCGCGAGGGTCGTCGACAGCTTCGACGACCTCCGACCCGAGGACCTGGGCTACGCCGATGCCGTCGAGGAGAGGAAACTGGACAACGACAGGATGCTCTTCATCGAGGGGTGCAGGGACCCGAAGGCCGTGACGATCCTCATCAGAGGAGGCAACAAGAGGGTGGTGGAGGAGGGCGAGCGCTCGATCCACGACGCGCTCATGGTCGCGAAGGACGTGCTGGCGGAGCCGGCGCTTGCGGCGGGAGGGGGGGCCGCCGAGGCAGAAGCCGCGTACCAGGCTGCAGAAGTGGTCCGAGTCGCTCACCGGCAGGGAGCAGCTCGCGGTCGAGGAGTTCGCCGAGGCGCTCGAGCAGATCCCGATCACCCTGGCGGAGAACGCGGGCATGGACAGGATCAACACCGCGGCGGAGCTCCGGGCCAAGCACACGAACGGGGGAAGGTGGTACGGGATATCATCGAGCGGAAGGGTCAGCGACATGAAGAAGGAGGATGTGCTAGAGCCTCTCAGCGTGAAGAGGCAGGTGCTGCTAGCGGCGACCGAGGCAGCGTCCATGATACTGCGCGTGGACAACATTGTGATGAGGAAGCCCGTGGAGGTGCACCCCCAGAAGGGTCAGGAGAGGACGCCGGAGATGAACGCTCCCCTTCCTGAGTGAGCTCTCCCCATCTAAAGTCTTAGATAATCTCCGATTCATACCAAGCGACCCTGCGATGAACGTTCTGGTCGCCGGATTCATGACCATCGACAAGATCGAGCTTCCTGTCCGGACGATTTCGTCCGTTGGCGGCCCGCCGTCCTACGCAGGGCTGCTCTCCGCGCGCTTCGGGCTCGACGTGACCGCCCTCACCAAGATCGGCACCGACTTCCCCGACGACCAGCTGGTGTGGCTCTCGCGCAACGGGCTCCAATTGAGGGCGATCGACAAGAGCAAGACGGAGAAGACGACCAAGTTCAAGCTGGTCGCAAAGGGTGACGAGAGGGTGCTCTACCTCCTCGACAGGTGCGAAGACATCGGGCTAGACCAGGTGCCTGATTCCCATTTCAACGCGGCCCTGATCAGCCCTCTCGCCAACGAGATACGCCAGCCCGTCTTCGACGAGGTCCGGAGGAGGTCGGATTTCTGCTTCCTAGACCCGCAGGGCTACGTGAGGTCCTTCGACGAGTCCGGAAGAGTCTACGTTACGCCCTGGTACGACGAGAAGGTCATGGGGGGAGTCGACGCCCTGAAGATGGACCTCGCCGAGTGTGAGGCGATCACCGGGAAGAGCGTCCCGACCGAGGCGTTCGAGAGGCTGTCTTCGAAGAAAGTCCGCAAGGCGGTGATAACGAGCGGCGGGAACCCCGCGATGGTTCTCGACGGCACGAGGATAATGAAGGTCGAGGTCCCGAGCGTGAGGGTGATGGACAGTACGGGCGCCGGAGACATCTTCGCAGGGTCACTGGTGACGTGCTATCTCCGGTCGAGGGACTTCCTCTGGTCGTGTTGTTTCGGGATAGCCTCGTCGTCGCTCTCGCTGGACTCGATAGCCCTCGGAAAGGTCGACCTGCCTCGGAGCGTCGACCAGGTGGCACATCGCCTCTACAACTCTGCCGTCACGGTCGCGACTGCCTAGGCTCAGTAGGACTTCGCGAAGTTCGCCAGCATCCTGCCGCGCTCACCGCACACGATGCACGGCGCCGGGGCTTCGTCCTGGTCCAGAGGGATGTTGATTATCTTGGCGCCGGTCTCCTGCTTGACCTTCTCCTCGCACGACGCGGAGCCGCACCAGCCCGCCCGGACCACGCCGCCGGACGATGAGAGTATCGACTTCGAGCTCCTCGTAGCCGTTGGCCGCACGCACGTTCGCCTCGAGCCAGGCCTTAGCCCTTGAGAAGAGGTTTCGTTGAATCTCCTCGAGCTCCTTCCCCACCTCGCCCCTGAGCTCCGACGTCTTCACGACGCGCTTCGTCGAAGTGTCCCTCCTCGCGAGCACGGCCTGTCCCTGGGCGATGTCCCTGGGGCCGACCTCGATGCGAAGCGGCACGCCCCTGAGTTCCCACTCGTTGAACTTCCTGCCCGGAGTGAGGTACTCCCTGTCGTCGAGCCTCACAGTGAAGGAGGCTGCCAGGTCTTCCCTCATCCTGACCGCGACCTCCAGGACCGCTTCTCTCGTCTGGTCGTTTGATATCGGCACGATCACGGCCTGGATTGGCGCGACCTTCGGAGGCAGTATCGGACCTTTGTCGTCGCCGTGGGCCGCTATCATGACACCGACCTCCCTCGTGGTGATTGCCCAGGTGTTCTGCCACACCAGTCTGCCTCTCTCCCTTCTGGTCCACGAAACCCAGGTCGAAAGCCCTGGAGAAGTTCTGGCCGTCCGAGTGGAAGTCCGGGCCCTGTATCGCCTTCCCGTTCGGCATCACGTGCTCTATGCTGTAGCTCGCCAGGGCGCCCGCGAACTTCTCGCTCTCGGTCTTCTTGCCCATCAGGCCGGGGAGCGCCAGGAACTCCTCGGTTATCATCCGGTAGATTCCCAGTATCTGGTCGCGCTCCGCGTCGGCCTCCTCCTTGGTCGCGAACATCGTGTGCCCCTCGTTCCAGAGGAACTCCCTCCCTCTCAGGAAGGGCGTGGGGTGCTTGAACTCCCACCTCACGACGTTGTTCCATAGGTTGAGCCTGAGCGGCAGGTCCCGCCAGGATCGGATCCATCTCTTCACGACTTCGTAGATTATCGTCTCGGAGGTGGGCCTGACCGCCAGTCTCTCCTCGAGCTTGGAGTTCCCCGGCCTCGGTCACCCAGGCGACCTCGGGGGCGAACCCTTCCACGTGCTCCTGCTCCTTCTTCAGCAGCCGCTCCGGGATGAACAGAGGGAAGTAGGCGTTCTGTATCCCTGCCTTCTTGAACTCGAGGTCGGTGGCGTCGCGGATCTTCTCCCAGACAGCGTAGCCGGAGGGTCGATAGACGAGGCAGCCCGATACAGGGCTGTAGTCGGCGAACTCGGATTTCAATATGGCCTGGGTGTACCACTCGTCGAAGTCCTCGCCCTTCTTTGCCGTGATGCCCTCCTGCTTGATGTCGGACATACGCTCTGACGTTCACCTCACTGGGTTAATGAAGATAATCCAGGAGCGGCCCCGCCGGTCTCCCGTTGGGACCCTTCCTCCCGCTGCCCGTGCGGGTTTCTCTATTTGCCCATGGAGGCGGTGGGGACGGCCGGTACCGGTTGAGTTGCCACCGCGGCTTTCGAGACGAACTTGGTGCTCATGTAGAACCCTGCGAAGAGAAGGACTATTCCCAGGAATTCGCAGTAGAGGAAGATGTCCGGGTAGTTGTAGAAAGCCAGCAGAATCCCTCCAATGGCGTTCATCAGAGCCCCTGCAACTATCAAGAGGGCGTAGGTGCGTCGCCTGTCCACGACGAAGCTGAGCAGTCCTCCGCCTATCACCATTATGGCACCAGCATCGTTGAGGATCTGGGTGAAGTCGCGGGGGACCGTGGCGAAAGCACCGACCGCGTAGTAGATTCCGTCAACCACCGAGCTCTGGAACCACTGCTGGAACGTCATCACCGGCCCGGGCTGTCCCAGCACGTTTCCTGAGATGTCTACGGGCCAGACGAAGACGGAGACCACGAGACACGCCGAGAGCGCCGCCACTGCGTAGACGACGTACTTCCCTATGCGGGGTCGCAGCAGGTAGAGCACTCCTGCGCCGAGCAGGCCTGTCTCAGGCCCCACCGTGACATAATAGAAGTCGAAGAGCGGCCCCGACACGGTGACGAAGCTCATCACGAATTCGAGGAACGCCCCGATAGTGAACAGGATCATCGAGACCGTCCAGATGAGCTGGTACGGCCTTCTGCGACTCAGATACTGTCTACCTAGTGTCGCGGCGAAGATGCCGGCGACCAGAGCACTGCCGAGAGGAATGACGTCGACCAAATCTAACCGACTTCCTCGGGGCGCTGGCGCGACATTATAAACCTAACGAACGTTAACTAAGGCCTCAGGGCACCGCCATGGCCGCCGCACTTCCCTCGCCCCCGGCTGTGGGGAGGCTCTCGGGTCTGCCCTACTTCTTGGCGCGACGCGGTGGGTGCTCGCTTCGATGCTCTCCTCTGCGGCTTGAGGTGTGCGTCGAACCACCTGATGTAGTGGTTCAGCCTCTCGACCCTGTGCTTCGGCTTGCCGGTCCTCGAGAGATCGTGGTTCTCGCCGGGGAAGAGCACCATCTCGGGGTGGCGTCCAAAGTACTTGAGCGCCGAGAAGAGCTGGAGCGCGTCCGGCAGCGGACAGCGGTAGTCCTCGAACGAGTGGACTATGAGGAGCGGGGTCCGGATCTTCTCCGCATACCTTAGCGGGGATGCGGCCATCAGCCTCTCCTCATTGGCCCACGGATCGGCCTTGGTCTGGTCCTTGGTGAACCAGATCCCGATGTCCGAGCATCCGAACATGCTGAACCAGTTGGAGATGCTCCTGTCCGTCACCCCGGCCTTGAATCGGTCCGTGTGACCCAGGGCCCAGTTGGTCATGAACCCGCCGTAGGACCCGCCCGCGATGGCGGCGCGCTTCCCGTCGATGGGGAAGTGCTCGATGGCGTGGTCGAGGCCTTCCATCAGGTCCTCGAAGTCCCTGGTCCCATACCCACCCCTGATGTCGGCGAACTTCTCGGAGTAGCCGTCGCTCCCCCGCGGGTTGAGGCAGACGACGGCGTAGCCTGCCGCGGCGTAGGTCTGGAGCTCGTGGGAGTAGGCGTGGCCGAATGCAGTCTTCGGGCCTCCGTGCACGTAAAGCACTGCAGGATGGTTTCCTTGGCCTTCAGGTAGAAGGACCCAACCCTCGATGGTCGCCCTGTCGCTTGCCTTGAACGAGAAAGACTTCGGCGCGGTACTGCGCAGCCTGGAGCGGGCCTCGCGGTTGAAGGACGTGAGCGACGCCTCGGCGCCGTCCTTGAGATACAGCTCCTCGGGATTTGACCCGTCCATGGCGACGAACGCGACCTTCCCCTTCTTCACGTCGTATCCTTCGATGCTCCTGTCTCCCCCGAGGACCTCCTCGGACTGGCCCTCCAGGTCCGTGCGACGGAGGTGGGCGCCGCCTCCGTCCTGCTGAAGGTGGTATATCCATCTGCCCTCCCAGACGAGGTCGCTGGGGCCGTGGGCTCCTGCCCTCACATCGGTGTTGAGGGAGTTGGCCTTGTTCCTGTCTGCCCTGTCTATCAGCCTTGGTCTGGAGTTCCCGTCCGCGCCGACCACCCATATCTTGTCGTGGGAAGCGAACCCCCTGGGGTAGTTGCTCCCGGCGAACGCGATGAAGGCGTCGTCGGGGCCCCAGGCCATCGAAGTGATGCCTAGGTTCCCCCGCGTGAGCTTGATGGTGCGGCCTGTGCCGAGGTCTTTCACGAACAGGTCGTGTATGTACGGCTTGAGTTCGTGGCTGCTCGCCGCGTAGGCGAGCTTCTTGCCGTTGTGGGAGACCGCGAAGTCCGTGACATCGAACTCACCCGACGTGACCTGCTCGGCCTCGCGCGCGCCGTCCGCTTTGAAGACGTGCCTCCTGAGGTTGTAGACGAACCCCCTCCCGTTTGACCAGACGTCGAGCCTCCTGATGACCCTGACGTCGGTCTTCTCCTCCTCCACGACCGGGGAGCGGAAGAAGACGGTCCTGGAGTTGGGCGACCAGTCGTACCCCTCTATCCCTTCTTTCCGCTTGGCCACGAGCCTTGCCTCGCCGCCATCGGCGGCTATCGTGTAGAGCTCAGAGCCCTTCTCGTCCTTTCCAAGACCCCGCTTTGATGAAAAGAGCAGGCTCTTTCCGTCAGGCGACCAGACGGGGCTGCTGTCCTTGCCCGTGTTGGTGAACTTCCTGGTCTTTCCCGAGCCCGAGACGAGCCACACGTCGGACTTGTAGGCGTCTTCATCGATGTCCGCCTGCTTTACAGAGACCGCTATCGTGCCCCCGTGGGGCGAGATGCTGGGCCGCGAAATCGCCCTGTAGACGGCCAGGTCCTCCGGCTTTATCCCCCTGCTCATGCCAGCGTCTGCTCAGGCCTCTCCCTAATTCCCTTTCGCCCCTCACTGACCGTGGGCCGCTGGCCGCGGAAAGGTGATAACTGCGGGCGGAGTAGCTTCTGACCACAGCGTTTGAAGAAGTTGAGAATAGGCTTCCAGGGCGAACACGGCGCGTTCAGCGAACAGGCGGTCTTCAAGCACTTCGGGACGTCTGTCGAAACCGTCCCGAGCAGGTCCGTCCGCGAGGTGTTCAACCTCACCGAGGTCGGCGGCATAGAAGCGGGGGTCGTCCCCATAGAGAACTCGATAGAGGGAAGCGTCTCCGAGACCTACGACATGCTGCTCACCTCCAGCGTCAAGGTGGTGGGGGAGGTCGCCGTCAGGGTGGTGCACTGCCTCATCGCCCTGCCCACGGCGAAGCTTTCTGAGGTCAAGGTCATCTACTCTCACCCTCAGGCGCTGGCACAGTGCAGGAACTTCGTCGCGGCGCTCCAGGTCGAGCCCAGGGTTGCTTACGACACGGCAGGCAGCGCAAAGATGATCAAGGACGGGAGGATGGTCGGCGCTGCGGCCATCGCGAGCGAGAGGGCCGCTGAGATCTACGGGCTGAAGGTCCTCAAGAAGGGGATAGA
Organism: uncultured Nitrososphaerota archaeon; assembly: GCA_963806765.1. Lineage (GTDB taxonomy): Archaea > Thermoproteota > Nitrososphaeria > Nitrososphaerales > Gagatemarchaeaceae > Gagatemarchaeum. Next base: position 342,858 of record CAWDYS010000003.1, read on the forward strand.
GGACTACGGTCGGAACTTCACTCGGTTCCTGATAATATCAAAGAGCGAAGGGAGGAGGACCAGGGACAGCAAGACCTCCGTGATCTTCTCGGTCCCTCACACCCCCGGCTCGCTCTACAACGTCCTGGACGTGCTCGCCCGGGCGAAGATCAACCTGACCAAGATAGAGTCGCGGCCGACGAGGCAGCGTCCTTGGGAATACTACTTCTTCGTCGACTTCGAGGGACACCACAGGGACAGGGATGTCTCGAAGGCCTTCGCTGAGGTCGCGACGAAGACGATCTTCCTGAAGGTGCTGGGGTCCTATCCGAGGTCGAAGGAAGAGTTACTCTAGACATGAACGAGGACTCGGCGCTAATCGGACTCGCAGCAGAGGTAAGGTCCTGCACGAAGTGCCCGCTTCACTCCTCGCGCATCAACGCGGTCCCCGGCGAGGGACCTTCCGGCGCCCCGGTGATGATCGTGGGCGAGGCTCCGGGACGCAACGAGGACGAGCGGGGGCGGCCCTTCGTGGGCGCGGCGGGACAGAACCTTGACGACCTGCTCTCGGTTGCCGGACTGTCCCGTGACTCCGTCTTCATAACGAACTGCGTGAAGTGCAGGCCGCCTGCCAACCGCCGGCCGAACCACGGCGAGCTCGACGCATGCCACCCCTACGTCCGACGGCAGATCGAGGCGATATCCCCAAAGGTAGTGGTGCTCTTGGGCGACACGGCCCTCAAGGAATTCTTCCCGGAGAGCTCGCTGGGAATCTCGCACGGAACCTCGATGAAACGGAACGGCGTAGAGTACTATCCCACCTACCACCCCGCCTCGGTCATCTACAATCCTTCGCTGAAAGAGGTCCTGCGAGCTGACTTCCGAAAGCTTGGCTCCCTCGTCGGGGGCCCGACCCAGAGCTAGTCCGCCTTCCGTTTCTCGCCCTGGTTCTGCAGGTAGAGGTAGATCGCTGCGATGAGCAGCAGGAGGCCCAGCCCCATCCCCGCGAAGAACGAGCGCTTCCCCACCTCGTCCACCGAGACAGGGACAGCGAGGAGCAGGAGGACCACCAGGATGCTCCTTCCTTGTTCCTTCCTTACGCTCACGGCCGGCAGCATGAGGAAGCTGAACAGCACCAGTAGCGCGGGGAAGACCACGACATACCTCCCCTGCAGCAGGTTGGACCAGGCGGCCCCGGGGTCGAATCCGGCGGCGTACCATGCCGAGAGGGCGCCGAGTACCAGCGCTATCACCGCGATCTTCTGGAGGGTGGTGCTCTCTTCGACGAGTTTCGCCCTCCTAAGTGCGGGCTCGGTGTAGAGAACGTCGAGTATCGCGCCGAAGATCACCGCGACGAAGCCTACAAGAAATACGTAGGGGCTCTCCGTGACCTGAAGGAACGCCGTCTGCGGGAGGGTCGCGGAGATGCCAGCCTGGACCCACAGGTAGATGGCATAGATGCCGCTCACCGCAAAGGGGACGAGGAAGAGGACGAAGGGTATGTCCTCCCGGTTTTCAGTGGAGCTCATCGAATGGGCCACGGCTCTCGAAGACGGATTAAAACTCTTACTGAAGGGTACCCGGGCGGCTCAGTCTACAGGGCCGCCACCAAGGCGACGACCCCGAAGGTCAGCACGGCCCCCAAGCTAAGCCAATACGCGACCTTCCATCGCGCACTTGAGACATACTTCCCCATGATCCTCCTGTCGGACGTAAGCCTGCCCATCAACACTCCAGGGCCGACCAGAACAAAGACGAACACCACCATCAGGTTGAGTACAAGCGACAGAGGGTGGGGATAGAAGATGGGGACGGCGACGGCGGGAAGAGACTCGGCCACGTACACCCAGAAGAACTTGGTGTCCTGCCACCCCATCGCTTCGACGACCGCCCAGGAGCTGGCGAGAGATATCACCACCAGGGCCAGAAACGCGGCTGCCACGAGGCCCACCGCAAACAGGTCTGGAGCATACCTGCCGGCGATCGATGAGAGGGCGAGGGCGAGACTCTTTGGGTCGGAGAGGTTTGCCGAAGAGTCCATGCCTGCGGTCGCCATCACTATGACTATCATCCCTATCTCGCTCGCAAAGGCTCCGACCATCGTCTCTGTCCGCATCGCCCACAGCCGCACCGTCCCCTTCTCGGCCGTCGCCGAGGCCTGGTAGAACAGCATGAACGGCATGACGACAGCTCCCGCACTCGCGGCCAGGAGAAAGAGGTATCTCGGCTGGGAACTGAGATAGAACAAGCTCGAGGAAGATAACCCTCGAGCGAATAGTGAACCGGCGTACGCAACAATCAGGACGGTGGCGATGACCAACAGGACCTTCTCGATCGACACGGACTTCCTTCTTCTGATGACTGCGATGTGGGCAACGTAGGCCAGCGGCATCGAGACGACTGGTGGGACGCCCACCAAGCCCATGCCCACTGCGATCCCCGTGTATTCAGCCACGTAACTGACAACGTCGACCGTGGCCATTGGTACGGCGGCCATCACGGCGATTCTCTTGGAGTAGGATGAACGAATCACATCGCCGAGACCCTTTCCCGTGGCAATGCCTATCCTGCCGCTGGCCTCTTGGATCAGGAAAAGTGGGACGGTGAGCAGCAGGAAGAACCAGATTAGCCCGTAGCCATAGGCGGCCCCTACCGTCGCGGCGGTAAGGATGCTGGGGGCGTCTACATCCGCTATCATCACGATCCAGGCAGGGCCGAAAGACCGACTGAATTCGCGAAGTCTGGCGGACTTCATGCCACGCCCCCGGTGCGGATGTCCAGCCGTGAGAGCAGGCTGGCTGCCGGGGCATCGCCGACAGGCACGACTGCGATGCGAGCCTTCCGCCCCAAGGAAGTGGGTCGGGAGGGCTTCAGCCGCGCTCCCATGGCGGCGGCATAACTTACGTGATACTTATCGTTCACGATGTCAGCAAATCCGCTTGACAGCCTCAGCAGGATCGAATTGGACCGGTGGTGCACACTTTGACTCTAGACCGTCTTTCTTCCGAACGTCACGTAGCACGTGTGTGCCACCATGAACTGGGAGGGCCGCGTCATCCCTACCCTGGCTTCGAGGTTGCGGACAAGCACCTCTATGGTCTCGACGTTGACGAAGCCCTCTTCCTTCATCCGCTCGGTCAGCTTCTCGGCCTGGTTCATCGTCGGACAGATGGCTGCCATCATCCCGGATGGCGACAGCGCGCCCTTCACGTTTCGGACCAGCTCCCAAGGGTCGCCCATGTCCACCAGCGCCGCGTCGAGCCTCCGTCTCCTCGATCCCCTCCTTGGCGTCCTTCGCCTCGAGAGTGACCGAGCCCATGAGCCCGAACTTCTCGAGGTTCCTCCTGGCCACGTCCTGGAACTCGGGGTTCACGTCGTAGCTGTAGACGTGGCCCGCCGGGCCTACCATGTACGCGAAGGTCGCGGTCGCCGCGCCGCTGCCCGTCCCTGCCTCGAAGACCCTGCTTCCGGAGTGGATGCCGCAGCGCATTATTATCATGGCCAGGTCCTTGGGATAGATGACCTGGGTCCTCCGCGCAAACTTCATGACGATGTCCTCCAGTGTGGGCTTCAGGACGTAGACGGTGTCGTTCATCGTCGTGCTCGCGACGATGCCGAAGGACCGCCCGACGAGAGCTGCGCAGTCGAGTATCCCCAGGTGAGTGTGGAGCTTGGGCGTGTCGACAGGCCTCACGAGCCACTTCTTCCTCCTGTCCCTGTACACGAGGATGAAGGAGTCCTCCCTTATCGTCTCCATTGTGAGGCGGCCATGCGCGGTCGCTTTATAACGTGAGCGGGCTGGCGAGAGGTCTGGATCAGGCGCGCCACCAGTCGAAGGCCAGGAACTCGACCTTCTCCCGGCTTCCGCTGACCACGGCGATTATGAACTGCTTCCTGACGGTCGTGGCCAGCCTTCCTGACCTGACCATGTCCATGGCGTTGATCTCGTTGCCCGCCTTCTCGACCTGGACGATGAATGGTGCGTGGTCTATGCCGGGCCCGTGCTCATAGACCGCGAAGTCCGTGCCGAACTTTATCCCAGGCGCGACGACGTATCCCGCGTCCTTCAGCAGGCTGTAGACGCGGTACTTCTCTGCGAAGTCTGAGTATGACTCCGAACAAATCTTCTCCAGCTTCTCCGCCGGGATGCTCTCCCCCTCCTGGTCCTCGACCTTGAGCTTCTTCTTCTTGGTCAGGTAGTATCCCTCCATGAGGTCCAGGATCAGGGGGGCGTCGAATTCAAAGTCCTTGGGCTTCGGTATCCCAAGCGGCTTTCCGTAGTACGCCTCCTTGAAGAGGCGCCGGGAAGAGTCGATGTCCCAGACGACGATCCTGTTCTCGAAGAGCCTTCCCGTTGGAACCCTGCCGGTCAAGTCCTGCACTTCGCGGTTAGACGCCCAGCGCCACGATGGTGGTCGAGTCTGCGGCCCTGAGCGCCGCATCCGAGGTGTCCTCGATGGACTGTATGACGTCCTTCATTGCGATCAGGTCCCTGTAACCATTCATCGACTTCAGCACTTCGTTCATGAGGTCCCTGTGCTTGATGTCGATCTCGCTCTCAATCCTCTGTATCGCGCCGGCCGTCTCAATCGCCTGGTCCGGGTTCATGGAGAGGGCGCGCACACACTCGTTCTGCTTCGAGACCTCCTCCACCAGAAGATTCAGGAGCTCGGTCAGGGGCTCCCTGTACTTCTTCATTCTTACTACCGGGCGGCTGAGATGTGAAACCTTGAAGGCCGTCCCGTTTATGTAGCCGACGATGGCCTCGATGAGGAACGCGAGCCTCAGGAGGTCCTCCTTGTTCAGAAGAAGCGTGCCCACCTGTGCGAGCTCCCTGATAAGCGCCCTCCTTAGGGCGACCACGTCCTCCTCTGCCTTCTTGATCTTCTCCATGGAAGCCTTGATGCTGCCCTTGTCGTTGCTCAGAAGCGCCTGGAACTCCGCGTTTAGTACCCTACACGCGTCGGTGTTTCTTCGCGCCATGTCCTCCAGAACGAGTAGCGTCCTCCTCCTTGCCTGGAGGTCCGCTTCAGAACCTGACAGTATCTATTCCCCCCTGAGCTATGAAAATTATGCAATATAAGGGGGTGGTATCGCCGATTAGCCCTTCGTGTCCTCGTCGCCCATCAGCGCCCTGAGAGGCTTGAGGAGCTCGGTGAACTCTGCGGGTATTATGTACTTGGTCGAGGGGCTGTTCCCGATGGTCTTGAGCGTGTCGAGGTACTGCAGCGTCATGGTCTTGCCGTCTATCGAGCTTGGCCGCCGCGAATATCTGAGTCAGCGACTCCGCGTAGCCCTGCGCTCTCAGTATGACTGCCTGCTTGTCTCCCTCCGCCTTGAGGATTGCCGACTTCTTGTCCCCCTCGGCGACCAGGATGGTGGATTCCCTCTTTCCGTCAGCCTCTAGGACCATGGCCCTCCTCGTCCTCTCGGCGCTCATCTGCTTGACCATGGACTCCTGGACGTCCTTCGGGGGCCTGATCTCCCGGATCTCGACGTTGGTGACCTTGATCCCCCACCTCTCCGTGACCTCATCCAGCTTGCTCCTCAGGATGCTGTTGATCTGCTCCCTCTTCGCGAGCAGCTCGTCCAGCGGGATGTCTCCCACCACGGCCCTGAGCGTGGTGGTGGCGATGCCGACCGACGCCCCCGTGAAGTTCTGCACCTGCACTATGCTCTGCGCCGCGTCCATGACCTTGTAGTAGATCAGGAAGTCGATGTCTGTGGGGGCGTTGTCCTTGGTGATGCACGTCTGGTGCGGCACCTCCAGGTACCGCTCTCTCAGGTCGACCTTGTTGACCCTGTTGATGAACGGGACCACGAAGACGATCCCGGGGCCCCTGGCCCCGATGAGCCTGCCCAGCGTGAAGAGCACCAGCCTCTCGTATTCCCGCACGACCTTGATGGCCGACGCGATGAATCCGAGCAGGATGATGACCACAAGGATCCCGATCACCAGGTCAGTGACAGCAGTTACGTCAACGGTAGCCAGCGGCGCGATCAATGACAATACCTAGACCTCTTCTACTACCAACTTGTAACCCTCTGTCTCTTTAACCTTTACACGGGTCCCCTTCGCAAGGTCCTTGCTGCCCGTGACCGACCAGTCCTCAGACTCTATGTTGGCAGTGCCCCCGCCGACTGCCTTCAGGTCCGATGTGAGAACACCCTCCTTCCCTATCATCCTCTTCATCTCGAACAGCCCGGTCTTGCGCCTGTCCAGGTCTCTCCTCAACCTGTACAGGTAGATGCTCCCGATTACTATCAGGACCGCCAGGACCGCGAGTATGCCGAAGGTGACGGGATTGGGGTTGACGACGTTCGCGGGCGGAACGATGTTGGGTGATATGGGCGCAGGCGTAGTCGTGTTCTGGAAGACAAGCAGGACCCCGATGGCGAAGATGACCACTCCCCCTATGGCGCTCACTCCGTGGTGGGTCTTAACCTCTAGGAATATGAAAGCCGCGCCAATGAACATCAGAAGGACCGCGGAGAGAGGCGCTCCGAAGTATCCGAAGCCGATGAGCGCCAGCACGATTGCGGCCGCGCCCGCGCCCGAGAGGATGAAGGTGGGATGGAAGAGGTCAACCATGATCGCGAGCACCCCAGCTAGGAAGAGGACCGTGGAGAGATTCGGGTCGCTCAGGATGCTGATCAGGCTCGGAGCTTATCCCTTCGCTCTGGGTGGACGTGCTCGCGGGTACGCCCAGCTGGACGAGCGCGTCTGCGACGGAGGATGCGTTCACTATACCGTCGACCACGTGAAGCCTCAGAGCGTCGCTGGCGACGTAGGAGACGCCGTTGCTGACCATCTTCCCAGCGGCGGTGTCGTTCCTCCCGAAGTTGGCCGTCAGGGCCTGCATGAACGCCGTGAACCCGTCTATGTCCTTGGTCATGGTCGTGTTGGTCTCTCCCGTCGGGATGTCGCTGACTATAGGAGTCGCAGACCCTATCACCGTCCCGTTCATCATGTAGATCTTGTTGGAGGACTCCGCGATGTACGAACCTGCGCTGAAGGCGTGCGCGCCGTAGGGGCCGATGAGGGTGATGAAGGTCCCCCCGCTCGACTCGTAGCTCGAGATCGCCTGTATGATGTTGTCCATGCTCTGTCCGTCGCCGCCGAACGTGTTCAGGATGAGCACGATGTGGTTCGCGCCCGCCGACTGGGCGTCGCTTATCGAAGAAGTCACGAAGTTCTGGGTCCCCGGGTCTATGTTCGCATCCAGCGAGATCACGTAGTAGGAGTCGAGCTGCCCTGGGCGTGCACCAGGGACGGCATCGCCCCCATGAGGAGTGCCCCCAGGAGCAGGGCGACCGCAAGGACTCTAGTCTTTCTCAACAGGACCGTCTGAGAATTTGCGCGATATGCTCTGTAATTAATCTTCTCAAGGGTCTGGGCGGCCCGGTTCAGCGCCCGCAGAGGAAGCAGGTGAGGCTGGAGCCTGAAGGAGGCGCGGGGTGGACGGTGTTGTCCAGCTGGGTCCTGAAGCCGTGATACTGGGCGCACTCCAGCTCGTAGGCGTTCTTGGGGCCCGCGGTCGAGACCTTGAAGAATCCGTAGTTGAGCACACCCAGCTTGCCCTCGAGTTCCCTGCGGACGTCCGTGTCTGACCTTCCCACGAACTTGGGATAGAACATCCCCGCATCGTCCTTCTCTCCCAGGACATAGTTCCCGGGCTGGCCGGGCGCCACCACGCGGTCGATCACCTCTGGGAGGAACCTGTAGACGTCTTCCCCCATGTGGAGACTGGGCATGTCGGAAGAATCGGCCCCGGACGCCTTGATATGTCTGTCGAGGACACCGCGCCACTCGTCAGGGAAGTCCGGAGTTCCGCGGCTACTGGTTCAGGTCGTCCTCTCCGAGGGGCGACACCTTGACGTAGAATGGACCCTCTTGATTAGATGTGGTCCGGTTGATAAGTCCCTGGGATGCGAGACGTCCGCACGCCTCTGTCACCTGGTCCGGGTCGAGGTCCAGGTTGAACTTCTTCTCGAGCTCCCCCTCGATGGTGAGGACACCCTTCTCCTGCATGTCGGCGAGGTTGAGAAGGATTCTTCCCTCCAGCGTGTCCCCGTCAGGCGGACGGGGGAGCATTGTTATCGTCTGCTTCCCCTCCTTCAGCCTACCGATCACCGGCGCCCAGTCGTTCAGATTCCTGCGTCTGGACCTGCCCGTCTCCTGCTCGACGAACTCTGTGACCTTCACCATCCCGCCTTCGTTCCACCTCACCTCCAGTTTAGGGGCGAGCCCCGGCGTGTGGTGACCCTTGACCCAGGCCATCGACGAGATTCGAATCGTTATGTTGGCAGGGTCGGAGGGGATGTCGTCGAGGTCCTCGACGTCGGAGACGAAGAGCCTCTTCCTCCCGAGGGTCTCGAAGGGGTCAATGGTTCCGACGGGGATGTCCACCTCCTTCCCCGCGCCGTGGACGTAGACCAGCCTGAGGTTCGTCAGTACCAGGTTGCCTTCGGTCTGCCTTCCTACGTCGAGGTCCGATTTGACCTCCTGGATGATGCCCACGCCCCGGTTGATCACCGCCTCTTCCTCCGCGAGGATTATCTCTTCCGAAGGGCTGCCTTCCAAGTTCGGGTTTTCGCTCCTCTCCCTGCATTATTAAAGGACTTGGCCGTCACATGGTTATCTTCAACGGTCGAGAATTCTTTGGACGACTTGACACAAGACGCGTCCAGTAGAGCGTGCGGAGCTCAGCGGCCCGCTACGTTGCGAGCTGGCGCGCCTACTTCTTGAGGGCTATCTCGAACTGCTGGAAGATGTGGGCGTTGTTGGGAGGTGTACACCCGCCGAAGTCTATCGAGGATGGTTGGTTTCCAACGCCGACCTTTCCGCAGAACCTGCAGACGTACAGTGTCACTGTCTTGGACGGGGCCGCTGTCTTTGCCCCGGTTTTTCGTTGGCTCATGCTTCGCCACTTTTGGGTTTCAATTATCTAAAGTTTTTCCCGCGAGGACGGGGGCGCGCCCACGGTCCTACTCCTTGATCTTCTTGTTCTGCAGCCTGTACATCTCGACTATCTCCTTGACGGTCGTCGCGTCTTCTGGCCCCTTTTCGTCCCTGACCTTGCCTGTGAACTTTGGGAACCTAAGGGCAAGGCCGCTCCCCTTCCTTATGCTGTCCATGCCTGCGGGGTGAATCGGCGAGAGGGTGATCTCAGACGCTATGGTCTCTATCACGACCCTGGGCCGGTACCAGACGTCCGGCGTGAGGAGAGACTCGACGTTGGGTGGTTTCACCGTGCTTTCATAGGGTTTCAGGATCTTCGGGAACGTCTCCAGGTCCTCGTCCGAGAAGCCGGTCCCGATCTTGGTGATCGTGGGGAAGGAGTCCGTCTTCTGTTCGTGCGCGGCGAGGAGGTATGCGCCGTAGGCCCCGGCCCTCCTGCCCCTGCCGTGGTATGCACCCACTATGACGAGGTCGATGGTGTCGGTGAGCTCGCTCTTGTACTCGCGTTTGAGCTTGATCCAGCCGAAGCCTCTCGCCCCTGCGGTGTATATAGCATTGGGGTCCTTGATCATCAGACCCTCGCCCCCCTCGGATATCGCCTCTTCCATGTACCGCTCGACTTCGTCGGCGCTCTTCGTCCTGATCGCAGGCACGGGCCGCGTGTAGTCCGTCACCTCGACGATCCTCTCCAGCTCTCCGCGCCTGACCGTGTACGGCCGGCCCGTGAAGTCCTCGCCCTCAGAGTACATCACGTCGAAGAAGTTCACGGCGACCGGATACTGTTTCATCGCCTCCTGGACTCCATGCTTTCTTCTTCTGTGCATCAGCTCCCTGGAACGGGAAGTACTCGCCAGTCTCAGTGTTCACGGCGACAACCTCCCCCTCGAGAATGGCCTTGGTGCCCTTCACGTACTTCGCGGCGTACTGCGCCACGTCTGGATACGTGGCCGTGATCTTCTCCAGTCTCCTCGAGAAGATCTCGACCCTCTCGCCGTCCTTGTGGATCTGTGCCCTCTCGCCGTCGAGCTTGTACTCCGCCGCGACGTCCCCTCCCATCTTCTCCAGGATCTCTTCCGCGGTACTGAGCCTCTCGGCGAGCATGGGCCTGATTGGTTTCCCGAGCTGGACGCGGACCTTCTCGACGCCGCCGAGCCCCTTCTCCGCAGCCAGCTGGACCACATAGCCGAGGTCCGATGTGACGTTGTAGGCCCTCTCGAGGACCTTTCTGTGCTCCTTCCCTCCGAGGATAGAGAGAGCGCAGGCGTCGAGGATCGTGTAGTCGGCCACTCCGAGCCTCAGCTCCCCCATCGCCGTGCGCAGGACGTACTTCGCCTCGTTCGGAGCGGCGTCGCTGAGCAGACTCACCGAGCTCCTTCAGTTTCGAACCGACGGAGCCGCTGCCCGAGATCTGGGAGATGTCGAACAGTGCGTCGTAGACCCTCCTCAGCGTCAGCGGCTCGGTTACGAAGTGGCGCTGCCTGCCGTGGGCGAGCAGCTTCTCCGCGGCCGTCCCGATGTCTCCTGCGTCGACGTACGCCCTCTTCACATCGTCGGCGGGGAGGCCCGCCGCCACGGCGAGGGCCCTTATCGCGAACTTCTCGGCTATGCCCAGTTCGACGCCCTCATAGTCCGGCCTCAGCTTGCCCTGCGTTAGGTAGACCAGCATCGGGAGTTCGGCCTTGGGCGTCTCGCGCAGGAGCGACGCGAGGACTTCGGTGATCGCCAGCCTCCCGCTGAGCGCCTCCAGCTTGCCGTACGCGTCCGCGACGGTCGAGAACTTCAAGCGCACAAACTTGACGAGCAGTTCTTTTTAGTCTGCCGCTGTGACTGTGGTCGCGGCCGCCGGTTGTCCCGGCGGGTCACTCGGGAGGAATCTCCCTGAAGATGAGGGCGATGTCAAGACCCTTGCCACGGAAGTGCTGCCTCGACGCGAAGTATATCGCGATTCCGGCCAGGAACGTCGTCACGATGTAACCGTAGGCGAGGGGGTTTCCGCCCCAGACCTCCGGCGCAGAGAGGAACTCGTAGGCAAGGAACAGAAAGACGGCGGCCATCAGCGACCCCGCCGCCACCAGGGTCGTTCTCACCCTCCCCTGCTCCTTCCTGAGTCCGAAGACCGCGGCGGCGAGGCCAACGAACAGGAAGTAGAACATGGATGCCAGCACCGCGCCGTAGAGCGACGACAGGGTGCCGTAGACGAACGCCGCGAGGCCTATCAGGACGACGGTTACGACCAGGTCGAGGAGGTGCGCGTACACAGGCGACCCGAATCTCGGGCTGACGTAGCCGAGTCTCGAAGGCAGGAACCTGTCGAACGACTGCGCGATCATGTACCTGGATATGGTGATTATGCCGAAGGCGAGTATCGCGACGACCCAGAGTATCCAGCCGAGGCCGATCAGGAGCTTCAGAGCCGTGACCTGCGTCACGCCCATGGCAAGCGTCCAGAAGTTGAAAGAGGCGTCGTAGACCAAGGTGGTGTTCGAGAGTGCCGCGTTGGTGAAACCGAACCCCCCCACGTAGTACATCACGGCCAGAGGTATAGTCACGATGAAGAGGGCCATGGCTGCGGATATGGGGGCGTTCCAGGTGACCACGCTCCTTCCCTTCAGCTCGGACCCCACAGAGGCAGAGGCGTTGAACCAGGGATAGACGAAGATTGCGAAGAACGGGAGGACCGAGACGGTGGCGCCGAGGTCGAAGCTCGCGCCCGTGTACGCGCCCGCCACTGACGCGTAGGTCAGCGGGTTGCTGTTGACGTCGACCAGATTGAGCCCGTTGATGTAGCTGGTCACTCCATCCCTCCCAGCGGCCAGAAGGGTGCCGACCGAGACTGCGAGCGAGAGCAGGCCCACCACCATCAGAACAGATATCAGCTTGAAGGCCAGCCTCGGGCGCAGGATGTTCAGAGCGATCAAGGAGGCGAAGATTGCTGCCGCGAGCGCGAACTGCGAAGCGGGGTCGGACCCGGCGACCGCGAGGCCGCTGAACCCCCCGTCGCCCAGATGAGACTCCCACTGAACCGATGGCGAAGACCGCGGAGAGCGCGATGAGGGCCAGGTAGGGCATCGTCTCCATGGTTATCCCCATGAAAGTGATTGAGCTCCCGGTCAGTCCGCCGAGGGACCTCGACATCCAGACGTAGTCGCCGCCCGTCCTCGACGTCCTCCTCGACATCAGGGTGTAGACGACGACCTGGGGGATGGTGATCAGGAAACCGATGACAGAGGCGTAGACGAGGTTTACCCCGGAGACCGAGGGGAGCAGAACCATGGTGAAGCCGACGAGGGAGAGGGCGGCTCCCGTCGACATGTAGTCTGACGTTGAGCGCTATGGCGTCGAACAGGGAGACGTTCTTCACCAGCCCCGTGCTCTCTCGGACGAACACGGCCCCGCCCTTCGAAGCCATGATGCCCCTTCTGCGGGCTGACGAATAAGTCTTGATTCCTAGACGGTCATTTTCGACTGTTGCCGGGAGCGCGGGGCCCTTCGCGATGCTCCCGAGCGCGACAAGTCTTTAACCGCACGTCAGGGTCGGGGTGGCGCTTGCTTTGAGATGGTCCACGCGGTTCATAGTCGTCGGAGCGTTGATTATTCTGATCGGTTTCGTGCCCCTCATAGCGTCCGGACTCAAGATGACGGCGCTGGAGGGCGCCGCTTCGCTGTTCGCGATCGGGTTGCTGGTCCTGTTCGTCGGCCTGCTGCTGCGAAGGCTGCAGAAGGCGCTCGAATGAGCACCGAGTGACCGAGATGTCACCGGAGCTTGGCCGAGTCGGCGGGCTCCTGATCGGACCCCTTCGACTTGGACATGCGTCTGTAGGCAGGTACCACGGCAACGTAGAGGACCCCGAAGACGGGAAGGACCACCGCGGCCACCTCGACTATCCCCTCCACGACACCCGCGAATAGGCTCCATACGTAGCCGCCGAAGGCCGCGAACCCTGAGGCTGCCGGCGGGCTCGTCACGGTGACGACTATCCACGCCAGCGAGACGTTCGCCGACTGGTCGGTCGCGCTTACGGTGACGTTGTACCTCCCAGGCTGAGCGAACTGGTGGATGAGCTGCTGTCCCTGGGCGGAGGTCCCGTCTCCGAAGTTGAAGTTTACGATGTAGGGCTGCACCCCACCGCTTACGAGGGCGTTGAAGGTGACGCTCAGGGGGCTCATCCCTGTGAGCGGCACCGCGGAGAGCTTGGCCAGGAGCGGCAGGGAGGTCCTGGGGACGGATGTCTGGAAGTCGATGGCTATGGTGGCGTAGTCTATCAGACGGCTTGTCTCGAGGATGCTGCTCTCGACGGAGTTGATCTGGGCGTCCGTCTTCTGGAGCACAGACTCGATGTTGAGAGTCGCGTTGACGGAGTTGGACTGGTCCAGAAGCTTGAGGAGAGAGGTCTGCTCGGTCAACAGGGACTGGAGGGTCGCGTTGAGGTCTGCATACTGCACCGTGACGTCGTTGCTTGAGCTGGAGGCGCTGATGACGGTGCCGAGGGACTCGAGCTGGCCGAGCGCATCCTGGAAGTTCTGCGCGGGAACGCGCACGGTGACCGTCGCCACCGACTCTGAGTAGGTCGAGTAGGCCACATAGCCGCCGAGGGAGGCGGCAATCTCGCTCGCCTTCTGAAGCGACGAGGAGGGCTGGCTCACGTTGAGCGTAAGGTTGCTGAAGAACTCGATGTCCTGGCCGGACGAGGCCTGGCCGGGGCTTGCGGTGTATGTCGAACCTTGGTCGGAACCGGTGGCAGTGGAGGTGACGACCGCGTATGTTGTCGCAGTGGAGGTGACGACCGCCGTGGTCTGGAGCACCGTGGTCGAGGGAGGGGAGACCGTGGCGGTCGCTCCAGCGCCGGCCACGCCGAAACTGTCTCCTTCCGGACTCACGCTGCCCAGCAAGTCCGTCGTCGCGGAGACTGACGAGCCGTCTGAACCGGCGGGCGAGAATCTTCCGACCTCGCCCCTTAGAGCGGGGATAACGACGCCGACGACCGCGCCGCCGGCAACTAGCACCACCATCAGGACCACCAGAACGTCGGAGAAGCCTTTCTTCTGGGCCATGCCCTCGCGACAGCGGCGTGATGTGATGGCTTTTTGTCCCACCAGTCGGACAAAAGTATTTAACACAAAACGACCGTTTTTCGCCTGCCGTTGAAGTCGACATATGCGTTCGCGGCACTCGTGGGGTTCGCGCTGCTGAACACGGCTTTTCTCGGCGTCTACCTCTTTTCGTCTGCGGGACTGGTGGGGGGACCTAGTTTCGGGCCAGCGGGAGCACAGAGTTCGACGACTACCCTGCCGGCCGAGACGACGACGGGCACGGTGACATCCACGATTGCGACCACCGGCACCTCCACATCGATCACAATGGGGATCTCGAGCGCGTCTCCGATGAACTCGACTGAATTCGCTGCCGCAGGCTCGGCCGCGGGTTCATCCAGCAGCCTGCCGGGGCTATCGTTTCTCTCGGTCCTACAGTTCTTTGAGTTGCACTCTCTGGCGCTGGCGCCGAGCAGCTGGGTGGCGGTCGGAGGCATGTGGATCTGGCGGGGCAGGATGAGGTCGCGATGGAGGGACCTCGGATTCGACTCGGATGTTTTCGGCCTCTTCGTGAAGATGAAGGGCGGGAAGACGCGCATACGGCTGCTGGATGCGCTCGATGTACCGAAGGACAGGCTGCAGCTCAGCGCAGGAGCTCGGACTCGACTGGAAGGGCGTCGACAGGCACCTGATGCTCATGAAGAAGTACGGATTCGTGGACGACCGAGTCGTCTATGGGAAGGTCAGGATGTACGAGCTCACACCAATTGGGGTGTCCCTCATGAAGCTCCTGCAGGAATTGAGCAAGGAGGAAGGAAGAGACGACGCGCCGAGAGGGGAAGTCCTCTTGGACCAGGGCATCCCTCGCTGACGGCAAGCGCAGCCGTTGGGAGGTCCGAGAATGCGGAAGTTTAATTACTCGGTCAGAAGCGCCGGTCTCTGCGTGAATTAGATGGGCGGAACAAAGAAGAAGACTCTTGCCTCGATGGAGAAGACCCAGAACGAGGAAGGAGAGCAGCAGGCTGACGGATCGAAGATAAAGAAACCGGAAAAGTCGAAGGCAGTACCCGGCGAAAGGAAGAAGGTCGACGTCCTCATGCCCAGGTTGGGCGACCAGGAGTTGCTAAAGTCTCTCGCATCACAGAAGGCGATAACGATCTACACTGCGGCACGAAGCCTCAACGTCAGCGCGTCGATTGCGAGGACTGTGCTGGCATCTCTGGAGTCGAAGGGGATGGTATTCAAGGTGGGCGGATACAGCGGGCACTACGTCTGGGCGCCTTCGCTTACTTCCCGCACCTGAACTATCTCTATGGTGTCGCCGGCTGAGAGGCTCTCAAGGACCGAGAGGCTCCCTTCAATCTTCCCGATAGGATTCAGGGGGCTCTGGCTCTTTGCGTTCGCCAGGAAGAAGCACAGCGAGCCGTTGGCGGGGAGGAAGGCCACGTCGCCCTTTGCGAACTCGAAGCGCTGTTTCTCGACGCCGCACTTTATGGGCGTCAGCAGACAAATCATGGCCCTGGGATAGATCGTAGCCCTTGCATTGATGGGGAGCTCCCTCAGGATCGCGCTCACGGTCACGGGAGCGAGGTGCTTGTACAGGTCGAACTTCATCTCGCTCTTTCCCCTGACGACGGCCTTGCACTCTACCTTCGAGACCGACAAGACTCCTCTATCCTGGCCTGATGACTCATGGGCTACAATTTGGAGGCGGCTCTCGCCCCCTATTTCTCTATTTTGAATTCGAAAGAGACTCAGGGCCCTAAACCGACGCGAATTGGCCCGCTCGCTTGCGAAACGAGAGAACGGCTCACAGGAGAAGTCGCAACAACGCAGGCGAGAGCCATGCCTACGGATTCTTCTTGCGCACTTTGGCCGGAATCCCGCGGGCCCCTGCGCGGGTCTTCTCCTTCGGCCCGGCCCGATTGTGAGCCACCGCAGCACGGATGATATCTTTCAGGGCGCGCTCATTGACTCTGTCGCCCTCATAGAGATCAATCGCTCGCCATCTATTGCCTTCAAGGCCGGCGTTGAAGAGCCTGTCTGGATCTGGAAGGCTTGCGCCCCGATAGAAGGTCAGTTTTACCTTTTCCTTGTGGGCGTTGGCCACCGCGACCAGTCCATCGTGATACCAGCACGGAGAGCCCATCCATTTCCATTCCTCGACTATCTCGGGGTCAGCATCGTGAATGACTTTGCGCAGATTGGCAAGCATTTTGCCGCGCCAGTCCGTAAGGTCTGCGATCAGTTTGTCAATGTGCTCGGATGGGTTCATCTAGATTACGCAAGTCCGACAGAGTGCCCAGCGCTTAATATGATTTGCAGGCGACTTCAGGCCTGGGAATCCGGCTTCTTTGGCGCTTGATCGCGACCTAGCCTTTTGCTCCGAGCACTGCAAGTGCATGCCTGTTCTTGACGGCTAGGGCGTTACTCGAACATCTTAGAACCTTATAACACAAGCTTTATACAACCGCCTTAAAAGGGGTTAAATATTCTCGAGGTTATTGATTGTCCCCAGTAGTTGCTTCGCGCGATAAGAAGAAACCTCGACGCGCCGTAGAGGAAGGTTTTGAGATCAGGATAGGTCCACCCAAGCTCACCCGGTTCGAGAAGGCAAGGATAATCGGAGCGCGTTCGCTGCAGCTTGCCATGGGCGCGCCTTTCTTCGTGCCGATAGACGAGGCGACCAAGGACCCCATATTCCTCGCGATGTCGGAGCTCGCGAGCGAGGCTCTTCCTCTCTCGATCAGGCGTTCGCTGCCCAACGGCGAGTACCAAGACATCCCAGTCCGATACCTCCTGTAGTTCGCCGCTCGGCCTATGGACGATTCGTCTAGTCACGCATAAATAGGGATTGAGTGTCGCCGGCGTCTATCATGTCCAGCAAACCAGACAATCGGGCTCCCGCAGGGGAACACGCAGAACACGCCGAAGAAGAGATGGCCGCGCCAAACCAAATGGCACAGAACCACATCTATGTAGGCAAGAAGCCGGTGATGAGCTACGCGATGTCTGCGCTCATTCAGCTGTCGCAGGCAGGCGAAGTCGTCATCAAGGCGAGAGGCCTAGCGATAGGAAGGGCGGTCGACGTCGCCGAGATCGTCTGCAAGAGACTTGGCAACGGCGCCTTCGCGGTGAAGAACATCGCGATAAGCACGGAGCAGGTCAAGAGTGTCGACACCGGCGAGATGAGGAACGTCTCATCAATAGAGATCCTCGTCGGCAAGTAGCGGCCTGAACGGTCGGCTCACGGGGCTCGGGATTGTGCCCTGGGTAGCCAAGGCCCTATAACCTCCACGCAATTTTTTAGCGCGTCTCCACTTTTTTGCGCCACTTCTCGAGACCACCGTTTCTTGCTTCGACGGTCGGCATAAGGATGACGCGCCGACCGGAGCACAATGCCGCGTCTATGCTCGAATGTGTTGGGCCGACGAAGAAATATTTTCAAACGGGGATAAATTTTTAAGCGAAACTCGCGGTGCTCTTAGCACAAACAATTGCCTGAACCTCGGGCTCAGCCGGTGACGAAGACCCGGAATCAGACGAAACCAAAGTTCGATGACCAGGAGTTATACAATCTGGCCGAGAAATTTGGCACACCGTACTTCCTCATAGACGAGGCGGTACTGAGGAACAACGTAAGAGAAATAGAACAAGCATACCAGGGTTTCAAGGGACCTTTCAGGGTCGCCTACTCCATAAAGGCGAACTTCAATCCCGCCGTCATCAAGACCTTCGTGTCAGAAGGCATCATGTTCGACTTGACGGCCGCGAACGAGTCTCTACTTCCTGCTCAAGTGCGGAGGGTCGCCCGAGAACGTCATCTACACGAGCATCACAGAGACCTGCGCCGAGTTCGAGAGCGTGATAGGGCGGGGCGTCAGGAAGATCGTCGTCTCCAGCTACAACGGGCTCCTCAACCTCGTCGAGGCGGCTTCCAAGATAGGCGGCGAGGTGAACGTCCTCATCAGGGTCAACCCCGAGGTCCACGTGAAGGCCGAGCTGAGGTTCTCGCTGCGGCACGGGAAGTTCGGCGTCCCGCTCGACTCGATGGGGGAGGACAGCGCCATGTTCATGCTCAAGAAGATCTTCGAGACCCCTTCGCTCAGGTTCAACGGTTTCCACTTCCACCTGGGCAGCCAGATCGAGGACCCCTCCTGCTACTCCGAAGCGCTCGAGAAGCTCGAGGCGTTCATCCTAGGTGCAAGGAGAACGCTGGGCGAGTTCCCCATCAACACACTGGACATCGGCGGAGGTCTCCCCACTTCCTATGGCAAGAGCGTGCCGGGGCCTGCCGACTTCTCGGCAGAGATACTCGACCAGCTCAGCAGCCTCGCCGAGAGCTTCGGGAACAAGTTCACCCTCATAGTCGAGAGCGGGAGGTTCCTCTCGGCGGACTCGACCGTGATGGTCTCGAAGATAGTCAACGTGAAGAGGTTCAACGAGAACAAGTACGTCTACCTTGACGCGGGGTACCATGACCTGGCCGACACGGCTCTTCTGAGGCACGAGTACCCCGTGGAGGTGATCCCCGGGGGAAGCAACTCTCCGCAGAAGACGGTCCTCGTGGGGCGGCTCTGCGACTCGCTCGACGTGTTCACAACCTCCAGCAGGTCGAAGCTCGGCGGCGCTGAGGTGGACAAACTCGTGATATTCAGAGGGGCGGGCGCGTACTCCATCGTCCTAGGCTCGCCTTTCCACTGCCAGCCGAAACCATACGTGCACATGAGGGACGCGCAGGGGAGATACTCGGTGGTCAGGAGAGGGCAGACAGTCGAAGAGCCTCTTCGAAGAAGAAGGCGGGGCGCTTCCGGAGGCCGTCGGGACGAGAGCCTAGGTTTTAGCGCCTTCACCCCCTGCCCTCTTCGCCGCGAAACACGCCCTCGCGGGCTCGCGACACCGTTCCGGTGCTCGGCGTGGTGCGGAGTCGTCACGACGACACGCGCTATCGAGCCCGGGCAGGATTGTCCCTGTAGAGACTGCGCCTGAGTCGAAGGAGAATGCTTTGGTGAGGACGTTTGCGCCCTTGAGAATTCCGAGGGTTCCCCGCTTCGCGTCGCGCTCGGTGAACCTGCAGCAGTCTGGATCGCGGAGGGCCGCGGTGACCAGCAGGGGAACGGGGTCGCTCGAGTGCGCCTTCAGCACGCACGGCGTCGAGTGGTCACACGAGACGACGAGCTTCACGTTCGCGCCCTTAGATGCGATCGACCCGAAGAACACTTCGTCTATCGCCTCTATGTTCTTCTTCTTGCCCGTCGCGTCGCCGTCATGACCGAACTCGTCAGGCCCTTTGATGTGGGCGTAAACGAGGGTACCCTCGGCCAGTTCCCTGTTGAAGATCTCCGCCTTCTTCCGAAGGTCCTTGTGATCCTTCAGCACAACCTCCTTCATGCCGAGAAGCCTCGCTATCCCGACCTCCGCGGGCATCTCCACCAACGCCACGCCGCGGACACCGTGGCGCTCCTTGAAGGGAACGACGACAGGGAGGTGGTCGCTGGCATCCCGGAGCAGCAGCAGATTGGCCTGCTTCTTGCCCTGTTTCTTCCTCTGGAGGTTGACCCCTGATGCTTCGAGGACCTGCGTGGCCCGTGCGAGGAACTCGTTGACCAGCTGGGCCGCTCTCTTCGCGGCGGCCGTCTTGTCGAGCGGCTTACAGACCTGCACCTTCTCGGGCCCCTGCACCTTGCGAGCAGCACCAAAACCTCGGGTCCGCACATAGGCAGGGTCGGTGTTGGTGACCTCCGCGGAGAGGGGTCTGTCCGCTCTGATGACGAGCACCCCTCGGTAGCCGACAGTGCTCTTGAACTCAAATTCCGCCCCGTCAAGCCGAACTTCCTTCAGGGCGTCCTGCAGGGTCAGCGCCTCTTCCTTCGTGAGGTCCCTCCCTGCCCTCCTGTCTGCAATGTATCCATCCTCGGCCGTGGCGAAGTTGGCCCTCAGCGCGAGGTCCCCGTCCTTGAAGGGGACTCCGGCCCCGACCGACTCTACGACCCCTCTCCCGGGATAGCCCTTCGGGAACGAGTACCCGAGCATGTTGAAGACGGCGATGTCAGACTCCGGCGCGACGCCCCTGCCGACCGTGACCACGCGGCCCATCTTGCTCCTCCGCGCCAGCTCGTCCAGATGTGGTGTGTTTGCCGCCTCGAGAGGAGTCGTGAAGTTGAGCGACGGCGCGGGCCTGTCGCCGCATCCATCGAGCAGGACGTATCCAATCTTCATGGTCTTCACGCGCTTTTCGGGCCGACGTTATACACCTTTTCGCGGACTCGGCTGAGAAACGATATATCTCAACGAAGTCAAGCCGACTGCCATCAATGGCAGAGATAAGAAAGGACTATTTTACTGAAAAGCTCTCCATCGTCACCAACGACCGCGGTCCAGCCGCGTTCCCCCGAAGCACCACGACCATGGGAAGTGCCCCTTCTGCCCAGGCAACGAGTCGATGACTCCTCCGGCCGACCTCGTCCTGGTGAAGATGGGCAACGCCCTTGTCAAGCAGAGCGACACCGAAAGCGAACGAGTGCAGGGATGGGTCGTGCGTGTCTTCCCGAGCAAGTACCCGGTCGTCACCCCCAACGCCCCCGCCTCGTACGGCGAGTACCCGCACTACAGCGAGCCGGCCGTCGGCTATCACTATGTCGTGGTCGCGACGCCGAAGCACGACGATTCCTTCGCCAAGATAGATGTTGACCAGTGGACCAACCTGCTGGCCACGATGCAGGACAGGGTCCGCTGGCTGTACGCGCAGAGGGGGGTGAGCTACGTCGCCACCTACATCAACCGCGGCAAGGGTTCCGGGGAGTCCATCGAGCACCCGCATCTGCAGATAGTCACCCTGCCGAGGCTGCCTCCGGTCGTGGAGCTCGAGGCCGTCACAGTCCAGAACTCGCTGAACGAGCTGGGTGTCTGCCCGATGTGTCAGGTCGTCGCCTCAGAGAGCGGGGGCCCCCGCCAGAATCCTCTCGACCGAGTTCTACATCGCGTTCGCTCCCTGGGCCTCGGCTCACTCCTACGAGTTCTGGATCTACCCGAAGAGGCACCAGACGAGCATACTGAAGCTCTCGCAGAAAGAGCTCATGGACCTCTCGCTGCTCCTTCGTTCCACGCTCGGCGGCATGTCAAAGGTCCTCGACGACTGCGGGTTCAACCTGGTCATCCACAGCTCGTCGGAGAAGAAGACGACGAAGCAGATCCACTGGCACGTCGAGGTCTATCCCAGGGTCTCGAAGTGGGCGGGCCTGGAGCTTGGGGCGGGGATCTTCGTCAACGAGGTCTCCCCAGAATCCGCGGCCGAGCTCCTGGGGGCCGCTAGGCAGGAAGGAGCTCGCCCAGATGGTAGGAGTCACCTAGCCTTCTTCAGCGTGTCGATGAGCCCTATGCCGAAGGGGTCGACGCCCCTCAGGATCCCGGTGTAATACGAAGCCACGTCGAGGGTGTAGCACAGGCTCATCAGGCTGCGCCAGGTTTCCCGCTCCTGTGGCGAGCACCTTCTTGGTCTTGACCCCTCGCCAGGTGAGCATGTCGACGAAGGCCTCCAGCGACTTGGTCTCAAAAGCCGGGTCGTTCTTCCTCTGGAGGAATATGGGGTGCAGCCTCCTGTCCGGGAGCTCCCAGGCCTCGACCTCGTTGTGCAGGAAGTCCGGAGCCGAGTCGAAGGTCGCGTGCATCTTCGCGTTCTCGTTGAGACAGGTCTTGAACCTCTTCGCGATGCTCTTCGTGACCGAGGTGGCGTAGATGCAGGGCTCTCCCTTGCTTGCCACCTTGGCAACCTGTTTTGAGACGTTGTCCTGGGTGGGGACCCTGATCCCAATCCTCCGGGAAGTCTTCTTCAGGGTCGAGACGGTCTCGCCGAGCCTCCCACTCCATTCCGTCGAGGAGCGAGGCGCTCCGGAGGGTGGCGACCGAACCAAAGAGACTGTAGGGGAGCGTGAACCTCGGGGCCTTCGTCAGCTGAATCTTCACGTGGACGATTCCTTCCTTCTCGGCGAGCTCCTTGAGCTTGCCCCCAGAGGAAATCGCGACCATATCCGGACGCCTCTTGATTATCGCACGGGCCATCTGCAGGGTCTCCTCGGTGTCTCCCGAGGTGCTGCAAACGATCACGAGGGCGTTCTCCAGGCTGAGCCTCGGAACGTTCCCCCTGTAGACCGAGACCTCCACCCCACCGGAGGAGAGGAACCAGTCGGAGATTATGTCCCCCGCAGTGGCTGAGCCGCCCACCGCGAGATAGACCACCCGCTCGTACTTCTTCCGTGGTACTTCCACCTGCGTCCTGAGCGCGTCCTCGACGTTGGCTGGCCAACCGTCGTAAAGCTCGTATACTCTCCTCGGGTCAATCCTGACAATCTCTTGAGGAGAGAGTTTGTCTTCTCCCATTATACCATTGCTCGTTCTTGATGCCACGCCACGCCAAAGCCCTCCCATTTAAGCTGCTCAGGAGTGCCGTGGTGTGGGTCTAGGGCTGTTTTCGCCCTGAGCTTCCGCCCGGGTTGCTCTCCGCGTAGAGTCGCTCGATCAGGGCCTTCCTGCTCGGTGTCAGCTTCACGCCTCTCCTCTCCATCATCCTCTTGAGGCTTCGAGTGACGGAGGGAAGCAAGAGTGCGAAAGACTCCCCCTTCGAGCCGTCGTAGCTCGTGAAGTCGGGAAGGTCTCGGTCTACCAGGCCGCCACAGTGTGTGAAGATGCCAACGCTCTTCCCACCGTGGATCATTGAACCAATCGAGGTCTTCGCCATGTCACCGATGATAGGCCCCAGTTTTTGCAGACCGGTGTCGATCCTTCCCGACGGCCGCTGCACCCTGACCGTTCCATAGGTGTTCTTCAGGTCGCTGGTCGTGCTCCCCGCGCCCATGTTCACCCACTCCCCCACGATCGAGTGGCCCACGTAGCCGAAGTGGGCCTTGTTCGTGTGCGGGTAGATGATGGAATGGTCGACCTCGCCGCCAACGCGGCAGTCGCCCCCTATCGTCGTCCCGCCTCGCACGAGTGCGGACCTGACGATCGTCTTGGGACCTATGTAGCAAGGCCCTGAAATGCGGGAGAACGACTCTATGCGGGCCCCCTCGTCAACCACGATGGGACCGCTGGAGGGGTCGAAGGCGACGAACTCCTCGACCTCGGCCTGAGGGCTTATGGCGAGCCTGGCCCTGCCCTGCTTCTCGCCCCTCGCTTCCAGTGCCCTGGCGTTCAGCGCAAGCATCTCCCACGGGTATCTGAAGAGCACCGGCTCGGCGGATTCCAGACGCTCAAGGCCCTTGGCCAGCGACAGCAGCTTCCTCTGATGGACCGTCCCGTCCTCAGACAAGGCGCTCTCGAACTTCTTCCCGCTGATGACCGCCACCGCGATCCCGTCCCTGTCGACGAGGGCAAAATCAGACTTCCCCGCCGCCATCTTCTCGAATGGGATCAGGGGGTTGATTCTGGCGTTCAAAAGCAGGACGCCCCCGCCCGCTCGCTCGTTGTATGGGAGCTTCGTCTCTTCGTGGGTCGCGGCTGCGAGATAGTCCCTGCCCCGGAGGGACACCTCCCCGTCGGAGCGTCCGGAGATCTCCTGGACGATGGACCCCGTCCCGAAGATCTGCAGCCCTAGGTGTCTCGTCGACGCGAGGGGGGTGAAGTTGACCCATCTTTCGTCTTCGAAGATTACCACGCTCATCCCAGTACACCTGGCCTAGGGACCTTCCCGTAGAGCTTCGAGTAGTGCTCGTCGGCCTCCCTGTATGCCGCCCTGTCCCCGATGTCCCTGAAGGTCCCGTCGACCTTCAGCCCGAACACGGGCTCGTGCCTGCTCATGGCCTCCTCGAAGGCCTCCTTCATCCCGTAGGTCGACCCGGCCGGGATGTACTGTAGGAACCTCTTCTCCATGACATAGCAGCCGACGTTGATGTCGCTCTCGATCACGGGCTTCTCCTTCCACTCCCTAATCGCACCATCCTTCCCGAGTTCGACTACCCCGTACTTGCTCTGCGTCCGGTGGGTCATCAGGGCCATGGTCAGCGTCGCTCGCTTCTCGGCGTGGAACTTCAAGAGTCTCTTCAGGTCGAAGTCAAGTATCGCGTCGCCGTAGAGGCAGACGAAACGTGCGCCGAGCCTGCTCTCTGCGTTTCGCAGCTGCCCCGCGATGCCGAGTGGCCTGCTCGACCGGGCGTACTCCACCTTCACTCCGAACTCTGAGCCGTCCCTGAAGTGTTCCTCGATGGCGCCGCCCAGATAGCCCGTGGATATGACTATCTCCGAGAACCCGCTCTCCTTCAACCAGTCGACGATGTACTCCAGGATTGGCCTGTGACCCACCGGGAGCATCGACTTGGGGAGGAAGAGCGTGTAGGGCCTGAGCCGCGTCCCCAGCCCGCCCGCGAGAATAACCGCTTTTACGTTACCTGTTCGCTTGGACAGAGCTTGTCACTCTAGACCTGAAGGTTGTTATCGCATCCCTATATGCTTCAACACCCGGTTCCAGAGCAGACGGGTCGAGGCATATCCCCCTCAGCCCGGCTTCGGTTATGCTCTTGAAGTCGCCCGCCTCGAGCCTCTTCTGGGCCCGCAGAATCACCGGCTTCGTCGAGAGCCTGGTGATCATGCGGAGGGTCGAGAGGTCCAGCACGCTGAAGACGTGCGTCATCCCCTGGGCGGAGACTATGGCTGCCTCGAGGGCCTTGACCTGGTCCATCTCGGCGAGGCTCTTAATCTGCTCCACCATGTACCCCGAGCCTATCGAGACGAGCTTGTCGATCCGGGTGTCCGACAGGACGAAGGGGGGCATGTGGTGGGCGTACATGTTGACGAAACTGAACGGTTTGCTGATTATCCTCTCCCAGCCATCCGGCGTGAGCGGGCGAGAGTCACCTATCGAGATGCCCACGGGTACCGAGGACGTCGAAACGATGCCGAGGATGGAGTCCTCCTGCAGGTCGAAGTCTGCCGAAGAGCCCTGGGAACATCGTCTCCGTCTTGTCGATTCCCAGGATCATCGTGTCGGCGCCGCTTTGCTGAGCGGCTTCAGCGTACTCGGAAGTGTTGTGAGGGAGTATCGCAATCAAGGGAGCCTGCGCTTGGTCGAGCAGTCTAGAAAGTCCCCTGACCTCGGTCTCCAAGCTCTCCATCGCGTCTGGGGTGAAGTTTCTCACTCTCGCTTAGAAGGAGGATGCTCAATTACAGTTCTTGTCTATGTAAATTCGTTTTCACCTAACGCCCCGCAGTACAGAAGAGGTGCGACCCTTGGGATGGACCAAGGTGTTTCGTCGGCTCCGACAGCGGCTACTCTGGGGGGATTTCCTTGTAGACCAAGTCGAGCGACACGCCCCTCCTCTTGTTGTAGAAGTACGAGACGTAGAATATCACCACCCCCAGCAGCAGGAGAGCGGCTACGGCGTAGACGTAGGTCGCGTTCAGGATGCCGACGTACGCCGGCGAGACGACCGAGTAGGCCAGGAACGCAGAGATTGCTGCGAGCATCAGGCCCAACAAGGTCACCAGTGGCAGGCCGGCGAGCTCTGAACTTGACGATCGTCGGCGACGAGTCGAAGATGTCCTTGCGGCGGAACGGGAAGACTATCCCTGCTATGGCCACGATGAAGACCGCAATCCACCACCCGAGCAGGGAGTACGATAGCACCGTGCTCAGTACCGTGGTGTAGTAGTCCAGGAATGCGTACACCATCGAGATTCCCGTCGCTACGAGGACCACGAGGTACGGGCTGCCGTACCTGCTCCCTACCGTAGAGAGCCTGGCCGGGATTACGCGGTCGAACGACCACGCGAAGATGTTCCTGCTCGAGGTGAAGATGTAGGCCGCGCACGCCCCCCAGCACATCACCATGAAGCAGACGTTGACGAGGCCGATGATGAGGAAGTTGTTCGTGACGAAGCCGATCATGTACTGGCCGAACGGGAGCATCGGTAGCGGATAGTTTGAGGTGAGGCCAAGTTGGGAGAGCGCCGACACGAAGTCGGACCCGAAGGCGTGGTACATCGCGGCTGCGACCAGGACCTGGAGCAGGGCCGCAACGATGAGAGAGCCGTACTGCGCTATGATCTGGCTCCTCCTCACCCGCTTCACCTCGCCGGCGAAGTAGGAAGAGTACATGAAAGCGATGAGGGTGAGGGCGGCGTAGACCGAGCCAAGCAGCGTCCCTCCCGTGGTGAAACCGGTGGAGATTCCCGCGCTCGTGGCCGTCGAGAGCACGCTCGCATAGGTCACGCCCGAGTACGCAGAGAAGTTGCTCGCGACGGTCAGGGGGTTGGCCGCGAAGAGTACAGCGATGAAGACGAGGGCCCCGAGAATGCTCCCTATGCCAGCGATCCACTGGAACCATGCCAGCTTCTTCGTCCCACGGATGATGAGGTAGCCGCTCAACCCGGCGACCGCGATCGAACTCAGGAAGTCATAGTTGGTGTTGCTGAAGGTCGACGCCAGGTGGAGGTAGAAGGAGTTGTTCGTCAGCTGGTAAAAGCTCTGGAACATCGGCGCGAGGCCGTACTGGAAACCCCAGCCTGTCGTGATTCCGGAGAAGGAGAGTATTATCAGCGTGATGTAGAAGTTAGCCAGAAAGCCGAGCACCGGGCTGAGGGACCTGCTCACCCAGACGTAGTCGCCGCCCGACCTCGGCATCGCGATGGACAGTATGATGTAGAGACTCGCGTAGGGAAGGCAGAGGAGCAGTGCCACCACCGCCGCGACGATGAGATTCGCACCCGAGTAGAACTCCGCCGCGAATATCACGTTGGTGAAGGAGAAGAGGACGCCGATGGCGATCAGGTTAATCATGAGCGAGTCGAAGGCCGAGAAGTCCCTGACGAGGCCGGTTGCTTCGCGTACGAATGCCTTGGGAGTCGCCAATCTTGCGCTTGGGTATAGGGTGTCGATGGTATTTAAGCGAGGGAAGACCGCCTCCGCACCGATGACCGAGAAGGAAGGATGCGTGACTGTCGGTGGTCACCGGATGTACTTCAGGAGCTTCGGCGAATCACGCAGGGTGCTGATCGGATTGCACGGGGGCCCCGGGGCCAACCACAAGACGCTGCTGCCATTGGCATCGCTCGCAGGTGACGACCTCAGGGTCGTCCTGTACGATCAGCTCGGCTGCGGCGCCTCCGACCATCCCGAGGACCACTCTGTCTACACGATAGCCGCGGCGGCCGAGCAGGCTCGAAGGGCTGAGAGAGGCTCTGGGCCTGGAGCGTGTGAACCTGCTTGGTCACTCCTACGGCGGCTTCCTCGCGCTCGAGTACGCCCTCAAGCACCAAGACCAGCTGGACTCCCTGATCCTGTCTAGGACGTCCGCGAGCGTTCCAAGGACCGGAGAAGAGATGGCGAAGATGAGGTCGGAACTCCCGAGGGCCATGCGGGACACGATGGACGCGTGCGAGGCCAGAGGCGACCTCCAGGACCCCGAGTGCCTGAAGTGCATCGATTACCTCTACCACAGGCGGATATGCATCCTCGACCCATGGCCTGAGCAGATGGACCGGCTCTTCAAGGAGTGGTCGCAGGACATTTACAAGGAGATGTGGGGCTCCAACGAGTTCTTCATAACCGGGAATCTCAGGGACTGGGACGTCTCCGCGCGGATCGCCTCGCTCAGGGTCCCGACCCTCGTGACGGTGGGTCGCTACGACGAGCTGCCTTTGCCCCTGGCGGAGCAGATTCATGCGGGGATAGGGGGGTCAAGGCTCAAGGTCTTCGAGCACAGCAGCCACATGGTCATGCTCGAAGAGCCTCAGGAGTATCTCTCGACGATTTCGGAGTTCCTCTCTCCGAAGTAGGGTGCTCCAGAAGGCTGGATCCGACAAGCGTTCTTAAGGCCGTGATTTGAATAGGATTCCGCGCTTTGCCGACCATCAGGGTGCCAGACATCGGAAAAGTGTCCACGAAGGACGAGACGTCGAGAGGGCCGCCCGCGGTCTTCGATTATCAGGAATTGGAAGTCACCAAGCAGCAGGCGGCCAAGTGGAGTGCGCTGAACGAAAAGGAACAGTCTGACGCTGGTGCTAAAGGCCGACAGGGAAGGGCGCGACGTCCGCGACTATCTCTAGGGCTAGCCTTGGGAGTCCGGCCGCTGGTTGAGGAACTTGATGAGGCCGACGAAGTCCGGATTGGCCTCTCCCTTGACGAACTTCACGATGTAGTCCCTTCCGCCCACGCTGACCTTCTTCTCCAATTGGAAGTTGGTCTTGGTGTAGTACACGGCCGCCCAGTGTATCCTGCCCTCGAGCTTCTCCTTTACCATCTCGGGTGTCTCCATGAAGTTGCCGATGTAGAATGCGATGCCGTCCACCCAGGTGGCCACCGGCGTTATGCCAGCCTGTCCCTGTGATAGTAGCTGGGAGACGTAGCCCTCCATGAAGGGCTGGATTTCCATCTCTCTTATCTCGTGGATGACGATCTCTCTGTAAGGCCTGTAGATGAAGTTGGGCATTGTTGGTCCCGCGCTCTCGGAACGCTATTTACTCTTTCCCATTGAGACGACCGGCTCGCAAATCAGGACTGTTCACAGCAGGTCGGCCCGAGCAGTGGCCCCGCGTGCTCGGATGCCGTGCCGACGCGCGACTGAGTGATATGACTTGGTGTGGTCGTCCTCAAACTCTGAAAGCAGGTTTCTGTGACAGCAACAAGTCCATGCGATCGAGATGGCGCTCCGCGAAAAAGGGGGGCACGAGCGAGTGCTAGGGAGTCTTCGCCTGCGCGCTTTCTTTTATGGCACGACTAGTGGGACGCGAGTACCACGATGGTCCCCTTCATCCAGTTGTGGAAGTCACAGACGTAGGTGTAGGTACCGGGCGTCGTCAGGGTTACGGACCAGGTCTGGCCTGCCTTCATGTTGGGGGACGTGTACCCTGCCGTGACATTCGAGCCCGTGGGCACCGTCTGGAAATCGACGTTGTGGGTGACTCCAGTGTCCTGGTTGGTGAAGATGATCGTGTTGTTCACTCCGATGATGACGGTTGCCATAGTCGGAGCAAAGTTGAGGCCGCCGCCGGCGCCGGCCGGCATGACGATTGAGGCGGGCTTGAACGACGCTGTTGTGCTTGAAGTGGTAGTAGTACTAGTAGTGCTAGTAGTGTGAGTTGTGGAAGTGGTCGATGTGGTGGTGGTTGTTGAAGTGGTCGGCTGGGTCGTGGTCGACGTCGTGGTGGTCGTTGTTGGCATGCTGGACGTTGTCGTGGACGAAGAGCTGGTCCCGGGCACGAAGATGACGTAGCCAGCTATGGCTATCACAATCACGATAACCACCGCTGCGACTATCGCTCCAGTGCCTATACCGCTTCTTTTCTGATTCAGTTGCATTCCTTCAGATTCCTCAAAGCTGAGGGAACCGAGTTGTTCTTTTAAGACTTTCTAACCTCGCGTTCATGGTTTCATAGAAGAACTGGCACCACGCACGTTTCACAATGGTCGGGACCCGAGCGCCGCAAGACAAGTGATTGATTCCCTGCCAGGTCCTAGAAGGTGGCAGGGCACCGGGAATTGGTATTCCTTGTCGCCGAAGAGGTAATAACATACTTGATGGAGGGGCGGATTGGTGGTCTTTGGTTGCTTAACATCCCAGGCGGAAATCCGCGGCCAGACGTACCGATAATGGGGAGCAAGGCTCCCAAGCCGGAGGAGATTGTCATACTCACCCGGCCGGTCCTCAAGGCCGTGATCAAGGTGGGTGACGCGCTGAAGGACGCCCGCGCCAAGTGGGGGATCGGGGGCGAGGCGGGGGAGATAATGCAGGGCGTCAACGTGCACACGGACATCATCGAGGTCCTGACCACGAAGGAAGGCACCAGCGAGATCTGCCAGCTGATGTCCGAGTACCAGACGCTGACTCTGGCGGTGGTGGAGGAGAAACTCGAAAGGGATGCCGACGTCGACGGGAAGATGCTGCCGGTGTACATCAGGAGCAACTACGCCGAGCTGACCGTCGAGGGGGTGAAGGTGAAGGTCTACGGCGACGAGCAGATCAAGGTCGGCGAGTGGGACTGGGGCGACCCGCTGGACTTCGAGCCGGTCTTTGTCTACGTGGTTGCCACGAAGGTCCCGTTGGTCCCTCTGAGGCTCAAGAGCGAGCTGGACCTTGGACTGGGCTGGCTCGACCGCGTCGAGCTGATTTCTGACGCCGTGATTCGAGCACAGCACCGCCACTGAGCCGCTTTCAAGCGAGCAGGGAACAATGTCAAAGACAGACGTCTACTCTCCCAACATGGGGCGACTGCGGGGGAAGAAGGCCTGGAGGCAGAACCTGCAGCTGGCCGCTATGTCGGCCGCCAAGATAGAGAGCGCCTTCGGCCCTCGGGGAGCCTACAAGATGGTGACCTTCAACAGAGGTCCTGAGCGTATCATCAAGGTGACCAAGGACTCCGTCGAGATGCTGAAGGAGCTTGAGGTGCAGTTTCCGGCGGTGAAGACGCTCTCGGAGGCAGCCAAGCTGCACAGGGAGGAGGTCGGCGACGGCGTCGCCACGATGGTGATGCTCATCGCAGGCCTTCTCAAAGAGTCCGAGAATCTACTGGACAAGAAGATACACCCGAACGTGATTCTCCGCGGCTACCTTGCAGCCGCAAGGGAGTCTCTTGCCGTCATCGACAGGACCGCGGTCGTGAAGGGCGACTCCAGAAACCAGATACTGGACGTAGCCGACTGCGGGAGGGGGCTGCTGACCGCGGGCCTGCGGGCGGCCCTGCTCGAGGCAGCGCGGAGGGCGGAGTCACAGGGGGAGATAGACCTCAAGCACATCCGCGTCATCACCAAGAGCGGGGGCTCCGTGGCGGACAGCAGGCTCATCAAGGGAGTGATGGTCCGGAAGGAGAAGATCCATCCCAGCATGCCAGAGGAGCTCCACGACGTCAAGGTCGCTGTGGTCAACAAGACCTTCGACAACAAGCCCCTGGAGATACTCATGAAGGGGCAGGGTCCGTTCCACATAAAGTCTCGACATCACAGAGGCGGACCAGGTTGAAAAGTTCAAGAAGCAAGAGCGCCGGATGAACGACGACCTTGTGGACGCCGTCGACTCGGTGGGCGCCAAGGTGGTGTTCTGCAGGGCGAAGATAGTCAAGCCGGTGGCCGACGAGATGTCAAGAAGGGGAATCATCGCTTTCGAGCTGGTCGACCAGCTCGACATGGACGCCGTGGCAGAGGCGACCGGGGCGACCACGGTGGGGGACGTGAAGAACATCGAGGCCAAGGATCTGGGTACGGTCGACAGGCTCTGGGTTGAGAAGATAGAGGACATCTACTACGTGGCCATCGAGGCGCCAAAGGGATCCACAATTCTCATCAGGGGCAGTCAGCTCGAGCACACGGACGAGACCGAGCGGGTCGTCAAGAGCGCGGTCAGGCTGTTCGGGAACGCGATGAAGGACCCGAAGACCGTGCCAGGGGGAACCGCGATCTACATGCAGATAGCCGCGCACCTCAAGGAGTACGCGCTGACCTTCCCCGGCAAGGAGCAGGTGGCGATACAGACTTTCGCCGATGTCCTCGAGCAGGTAGTCGGCAGTCTCATAAGGAACTACGGGCTGAGCTGGTCCAAGACGCTCCCCGAACTGAGGAGCTGACCATGCGAAGGGGGCTCACAACATGGGTATAGCCCAGGGAGGCTGCGTAGACATGGACGGGCTCGGCATCAGGGAGCTCGCCTCCACACCAAGGGCCGCGATACGGAGGGCCTACGATGTGACGACGCTGCTGCTGCGCGTGGACGAGTACTTCTACGTCAGGGAAGTCGCCATGGTGCACAAGCAGGCCTGATTCGAGTCCTAGAACACCCAGAAGTTCAGCACGAGAACCGTGAAGATTATCGCGAGGTACGGACTCGAGATCTTGAAGAGCGTCCACGCCGTCTTCTCGGTCCCGTCGATCACGAGCTTGACGCTGTACCCGAGTATTGCTGCGCCGCACGCTATGGCGGAGACCACGTAGAAGAGGCTGACGGTCGCGACGAAGAAGATCGATAGCGAGAAGACCGCGAGAAGGCTGCTGGTGAATGCGATGCAGACGGTCGCCACCCTCATGCTGACCACGACGGGAAGCATGGGTATCTTGGCGTTGACATAGTCTTCCCTGGTCTTGATCGCGAGGCTCCAGATGTGGGTCGGGATCCAGACGATGACCAGCGCGCTCATGAACACGGCCAAGGCGGAGACGCTGTCTGCGATCGCCGCGTAGCCCACCAGTACGGGCATCCCGCCCGATATCCCACCGAGGATGATGTTGAGCCAGCTGCGCCGCTTCAGCCAGAGCGAGTAGACGACCACGTTGTCCACCAGGCCTATGACCATGAAAATGGCGGCCAGAGCGTTGAACCAGTATGCCAGCGCGACCGAGAGGATTGACATGACGAAACCGTAGACGAGCGCCCTCCTCTCAGTGACCCTTCCGGACGGAAGCGGACGATGGCTCGTCCGCTTCATCAAGTAGTCTATGTCACGGTCGTGGTAGTTGGTAAGGACCTCTGCGCCCGCCGAGCCCAGGAATATTGCAGCCGTGCCGACCAGGAGCTGGAGAGCGGTGGGGCTGATTCCGGCTTCCTTGTAGGCCACAAGCATCCCTGCGACGCCCGTGAAGACCAGAAGGAGCACTATCCTTGGCTTGATCAGTTCCCAATAGTTTCTGATGCTGCTTGAGAACTGCATGGGTTTTAGCACCCCGCTAGCGAGCATGATAAAGGTTCTGCATTCGGCCTAGGGCGAGGACTGGCGACTCTGCCTCTTGAGATGATTCCCCAGACCGATGCGAGGTCCGAGCACGCTGCCTAGGCGAGTGACTTTCCGCAGCCGGGGCACCAGAGGGTCCCGAGTGCCGACTCGCGTCCGCACGACTTGCAGGCTATCATCCCAGGCGCCGGGCCTCCGAACCGGGTCGCCGACTCCTCCTTCACAATGACCATGTCTGACACGCCCATGACCTTGCTCAGCGGAATCAGAACCTCTCCCCCATCGGTCTTCTCGACTATCAGGGTTATCATTCCGTCTAGAGTGAAAGTGATATCCTTCACTGTTCCGGTCGTCCTGCCTGACGAGTAGATTACTGTCTTGCCCGTGATATCCTCTTTTCTGAAGCCCTTGGATGACGACATGACGATTAGGCGCGTTTTTGCCAATTAATAACTCTCTCGCCTTTCGCCCTTTGGACGTTACCGTCCGCCGGACGCCGCCAGACTCCAGCAGGGCCCGCGCTTGGCCCAGGCTCGAGCTCTCAGATCTTCATGTAGAAGTTATCGGGGTGGTCCAGGGTTCCTGCCGGGTGTTTGTGGTGGCTGCCGCAGCGCTTCAGGTGGCGCGAATAGTTGTTCGCGCTGATCAGCTTCCTGCACTTGGGGCAAATCGGCATTGAGTCTTGCGTTCCGGAGGAGTAGTTATTGATTTCGAGGCCGCCGTGTTCTGCCCGCGACTCGTCCCGACCATTTGCCCAATCGCCGCCCTCCTCCCGAAAGCTTGACAGGGCCTCAATTGCCCGTGAACGCTTAAATAACTGTCCGCTGCGGCGGTCAAATTATGGCACTAACTGATCCACTGCAATGGGTAGTGATCGCAGTTGTGGCAATCGTCTTCCTGATGTACGGTCCGAAGAAGATTCCAGAGCTGGCAAAGTCTATCGGCCTAGCTAGGAAGGAATTCAACGACGCATCGAAGGTGGCGTCTGGTGATGTTCCCGCTGTTGCAGGCGCTACCGCCGTTGCCGCAGCACCTGCTATTGCCTCGAGTGGAGACACCCTGATCGACACAGCGAAGAGACTGGGTATCGTCACAGAGGGAAAGACTCGCGACCAGATCTCGTCAGAGATAGTCGCGCGGGCCCAAGGCAGCTAGAGAAACACTAGTCCAAGCGATTCGGCCTCAAGGACCTTCTCCTTCAGGGTGAAGTTCCGACCGTGAGGTATGGAGCGTCGCATCGACAGGAGAGGATTGCTGGTTGTATCGCCCCGCCGCTTAAATAGAATAAACCGATAACAAGGCAGACGGGATTGTCAAGCATGAGCGAAGGCACCGAAAACGACTACAACGCCCCCGGTTTTTGGAGCGACAAGGCCGAGGCATGGCACGATTTCATGCCCGGTATAAGGAGAAGAGTCCTGGTGAACAACTCCGCCGCGACCGCGACGGTCTACAAGCTCAACGCGGGGTCGGAGGTCCCGCAGCACTCGCATCCACAGGCGCAATACGGAGTCTGCCTCGAAGGGGGCGGTTTCCTCACCGTTGGAGACAAGACATGGACGATGAAGAAGGGAGATTCCTACTACATCCCGCCGTCGATGAGGCATCACCTCAAGATCGACCAGGCCAGAGACACCACTCTCGTGGAGTTCTTCACGCCCATCCGCAGGGACTTCATCAAGGAGACGCTTCCTGCCGACGGACCCTGAGCGCGTCAGACGTAGTCGAGCCTTCTGGCCCTGACCGGGGAGACGCGGTGCTCCTGGTACACGAGTGGCAGGTCCCAGTCCGAGAGCGCCCACGAACGGAAGATCGACTTCTCTTCCGGACTGGCGGTCTCTTTCTTCTGGATCCGGTACTCGAAGGGAATCCTTGAGCCAAGACGGACCTTCGTCTCTCGAAGGATGCCCTCCCTCGCGGAGACGATAGAGACCTCGGTGCCCGGCTTCTGGGTCGCGATGTAGAACGGCAACCTCTGTCCGTCCATCCTCAGGGCATCCACCGCTATTATCTCGTCTCCGGCAGACAGGTCCGCGGACTCCGCGGGGCTCCCGAAGAGCCTGCTTGCCACAACCAGCCCCTGGTTCGACCTGACCTTGAGCCCCAGGAACCCCTCGGGGACCTCGGGGCTCGACCTGGGCTGGAGCGTGAGGCCGGCATAGCCAAGAAAACGGCCGAAATCTATCTCCTGCGCTCCTTTCACGTGCTTCATGAAGATCTCGTCGGTGCTCCCGCGGGAAGCCTCTGAGCAAGCCCGCTCGAACTCCTCGTCGGTGAAGCCCCTCCCTGCCTTGTAGGTCTCGCGGTAGACTGTACGCATGGCATCGTCCAACGAGGCCGCGGACGCGGTCGACCTCCTGATCTCTAGGTCCAGCAGCGAGCCTAGCACCGCGCCCTGCCTGTAGTAGGAGGCCGAGACGTTCGGCGAGTTCTCGTCTTCCCTGTAAAACTTGATCCACGTGTCGAAGCTGGATTCCTGGGGACTCTGCAACCTGCTAGATGGGAGCGACTTCACCTGGTTGACGTCGTCACAGAGGAAGTCGAGGAACTCAGGCGGTGAAATCAGCCCAGCCCTTCTCAGGAGGAGGTCCTCGTAGTAGCTCGTGATTCCCTCAGCTATCCACAGAGATTTCGTGTAGTTCTCGGCTGAGTAGTCGAACGGGCCGAGCGCCATCGGTCTCATCCGTTTCACGTTCCAGGTGTGGAAGAACTCGTGGCTGAAGAGCGAGAGCATCTTCCTGTACTCGGCCGGGGGTTCCATCGTGAGGTAGCTCGCGATGCAGTGGGTGCTGTTCAGGTGCTCCAGGCCCCCGGAGCCCTGGTCCGTGAAGTCGACCAGGAAGACGTACCTAACGTAGGGTATCTCCCCGAAGACCGGGACGGCCTGCTCGACTATCTTCCTGATGTCCGCCACGAAGGGCGCTTCGTCGATGGGCTTGGGAGCGTAGATGGAGACCTCGTGCTTCACGCCGCCCACCTCGAAGGAATGCATGTGCTGGTTCCCGACCTCGATAGGCGAGTCGACCAGCACGTCGTAGTCTGGGACGGCGAACGTCCAGCCCCCTGGCGTCAGCGGCTCCAGCCCTGTTGCGACGACCTTCCATCCGCTGTGAGGGACCACCTCGACGGTCACAGGCTGCGTCTGATGTCCCTCGAGGTAGAGGAAGACACTGGCCCCGTTGATTATCGCGTGGCTGCTGTCAAGGTAGGACTGACTTGTCTCGTGCCTGAAGGCGTAGACGCGGTATGTCACCTGAAGCGAGTCGGCCCCGCCGAGGACGACGACCCAGCTATCCTTGGCGTCCTTCCGCACTTCGAGCTTCATTCCCGAACCGTCCGTCGCCTCGAGCCCCAGCACGTTCCTCGCGAACTCTCTCACGAGGTACGACCCGGGGGTCCAGACTGGCATTGCGAGCCTGACGGAGCCACCCTGCACGCCCTCCCTGAGCCCATCAACCCTCATCACGACCCGGAAGTAGTGGGTCTCAGGTTCTTCCATCGAGACCGTGTATTTTATCTTCATTCCACGAACCGCCTGTGCTTCGCTGAGTGCTATCCACTATTTAGTCTGTTAAACATTCGAGACTACCGACGCCGACTCGAGGCAGCGTAGGAAGAGAGAGGTGGCGCTTAAGAACGACTCTGGAAGATTGGAGCAGAGTAGAAAGGAACCTGATAACCTACAAGTTCAGGCTCTATCCAACGAAGACCCAATCCCGGATTATGTCTGAGACCATTGAGACGTGTAGACTTCTTTACAACGATCTGCTTGAGGATAGAATCAAGTTTGGGTCCAGTTGTTTTGCTCAGAAACGGGCCGTTACCCTGGCCAGACATGAGAACAAGTTCCTCAAAGCGGTCCACTCGCAGGTGGCGCAGAACGTGGTTCTGAGGCTCGACATGTCGTACTGCCGGTTCTTTGCCGGTCTATCAGGTAGGCCGCGATTCAAACGGAAGGGGAAGTACAACTCTTTCACTTTCCCTCAGCTCGGAGGTTTCAAGGTAGTGGACGGCAGGAGGCTTCGGTTGTCAAAGATAGGCTTGGTCAGGGTGAAGCAGCATCGCCTTGTCGAGGGAACCCCGAAAACTTGCACGATAGTCCGGGATGTCGACCATTGGTACGCCTGTATCTCGGCGGATTTTCTGCGACGACCTGAAAGGCTCGGAAGGGATTCCGAAACAGCCGTCGGAGTCGACCTAGGTGTTCGCTTCCTGGTTACGCTGAGTGACGGCAGAACGTTTGAGAACCCCCGATTGTTGGTTAGGTCAATCACTAGACTCAAAGCACTGCAGAAGCGAGTATCAAGAAAGATTCCGGGCTCTCGCAATCGTGAGAAGCTCCGAGTCTTGCTTGCCAAGGCCTGGCGAAAGGTCAGAAACCAGCGTCTTGATGTCGCTCACAAGATTTCCTTCTTTCTTGCAAAGAGTTACTCGACCATAGCGTACGAGGACCTTCAAATCGCGAACATGGAAAAGAACCACAGTTTGGCCTCAGCAATCATGGATGCCTCTTGGGCGAGGCTGCGCCAATTAACTGCCTACAAGGCAGAACGGCGCGGAGGGCGAGTACTTTTCGTCGACCCTAAGGGAACATCGCAGAAATGCTCAAGATGTGAGGCGATGGTTCAAAAGGAACTTTCCGAACGAGTCCATCGCTGCCCCAACTGTGGGCTTGTGATGGACAGGGATGTTAACGCGGGCTAGAAACATCCTCAAAGCGGGTCTGGAACAGGCCCGTGCTAAGGAACGACCACTACTTATCCAACGCAGGCGGCTAAGCAAGTTCGTTCCGAGGAAGCAAGAAGCTCAAGGACTGGAGCCGACAGGCTTCGGCCCTGCGTAGTTCACTCTGTCGAGGTGGAACGCCCTGTGGACGACCCTCACCGCCTCCCTGCCGTCCGCCTCGTGCACCACGAACGAGATGTTCTGCTCCGAGGAACCCTGGGCGATCATCCTCACGTTGATACCGCTGGACGCGACCGCCCCAAAGACCTTCGCGGCGATGCCCTTGGCGCCTCTCATCCCTCCGCCGACGACGGCTATGGCGCTGACGTCGTCCTCGTAGTTGACCTGCTTGAGCCCCCCGGGGCCGAGCATCGATACGCTCGAGGGCGTTGACGGCCCTCTGGACGCCCGCCCTGTCCACGACCATGCTGATGTTCGACTCGGAGACGCTCTGGGATATCATCAGGATGTTCGTCCCGCTCTTGGCGACGATGTCGAATATCCTTGCGGCGCTCCCCGGACGGCCCACCATGCTGCCGCCCGTGAGCGTGATGATCGCCACGCCCTTGACGAGCGCGACCGATTTCACTATGTTCCTTGCGTTGGTCTTCGGGTCGGGCTTCACTACGGTCCCCGGGTGGTCCGGTTTGAACGTGTTCTTGAAACGGACCGGTATGCCCTTCTCTGCTACCGGCTCCAGCGTCCTGGGGTGCAGCGCCTTGGCACCGAAGACGGCCATCTCACCCGCCTCTGCGTAGGAGACCTCGCTCAAGACCCTGGCGTCCGGAACCGTCTTCGGGTCGGCCGTCATCAGGCCGTCGACGTCGCTCCAGATCCAGACCTCGTCGGCTTCGATGGATGAAGCGATGACCGTCGCGGTGAGGTCCGAGCCGCCGCGTCCAAACGTCGTCGTCTCGCCTCCCTGTGTCGCTGCGATGTATCCAGTGACGACAGGCGTCTTCCCGGCGGCTAGCAGCGGACCGAGCGTCTCCTTGACCTGATAGGCTGTGACCTCCATGAGTGGCGCCGCGTCGCCGAAGTGGTCGTCCGTCATTATCCCGCACTCCCCTCCGGTCAGGTAGACGGAGTCCCTCCCCAGCTCCGTCAGAGCCCCCCACACGATGGGGTTCGAGAGCCTCTCTCCGCACGAGAGGATTCCGTCCCTGGACCTCGGCGTGAGCTCGCGGAGTATGGTCGAGCCCAGGGCGAGCTTCTCCAGCTGCCCCAGAGCCTCGGCCAGCTTCCGCCTGACCGCGGCGGCTACCTTGGGGGACTTCACGGCCTGGCTCAGGGCGGAGGAGTGACGAGCCCTGATGGCATCCAGCTTCGCCTGCACCACGCTCTGGGCGCCGCTCTTAGCGGCTTCGGTGAGCGCGACTAGCTCGTCTGTGACCTCGTCCATTGCCGAGCAGACCACGACCACCTGGTTTCCTTCGGAGAACCGGGCCGCCAGGCGGGCTACGTGTTTGATCTTCTTCCCGTCGGCGACCGAGGAGCCGCCGAACTTCATCACGATCTTCATGGCTTGCCCTCCGCGGACATCGAGCCGCGTATTTCAATCAGGTCTCTCAGGAGCGACGACGCCGTCTCAGGGCCTCCCGCCCCCTTCCCGATGATAACCTTCGGGCCGGAGTAGCGGCAGTGGAACTTCACGGCGTTGTAGGCGCCGCTTACACAGAGCGGGTCGTCCCTGGGTATCACGGTGGGCGCGACCGAGAGCGCGCCGTCAGCGGTTGCGATCAGCCTGACCGCGCCCCCCTTCGAGGCCGCGCGGGCCAGCTCCTCGGGCGAGACTTGTGCTATTCCGCGGACCTTCACGCTCTTCACCGTCGCCCTGCTCAGGTTCAGGTGGTTCGCGATGATTGCGAGCTTCACGGCGGCATCGAACCCGTTCACGTCGAGCGATGGGTCGGCCTCGGCATATCCTTCGCTCTGGGCGAGCGCCAGCGCCTGGCGGAAGTCCAGGCGGTCCTGCTCCATCTTGGTCAGGATGAAGTTGCACGTCCCGTTCAGAGTGCCCGTGACCTTGGTTATCTCGTCACCGGTCGAGCAGGTCCGACCGAAGTCGAGTATGGGAGTGCCCCCTCCCACCGCGCCGCTGTACCTGAACTGCACCGAGTTGTGGCGAGCGAGCTCCCTGAGCGCGTGGAAGGCGATACCGAGCGGGCCCTTGTTGCAGGTGATGACGCTCTTCTTTGAGATGAACGCAGCCCTGATGTGCGCGAGGCCCGGCTCCCCGGTCCTGAAGTCGGTCGGGGTCGTCTCCACCATCACGTCCGCTTCGGTCTGGCTGATCATCTCGGCGGTGGTCCTGCCTTCGTCGCCGCCGCGGAGGTATCCCCTGGCCTTCTTCGTCCTCACGACCTTCGGTATGTCCAGGCCCCGCTCGTCGGTGACCGAGCCGGAGCTGTCGACGATGGCCACTATCCGCGGCACGAGCCCGTAGGCGGCAGCGAGCTCCTTCTCCTTGTGCGCGAGCAGCTCGGCGAAACTCTGCCCCACTACGCCGAAGCCCGCAAGTACCAGCCTCACAGGCGACCGGCGGCTCCCCGGCCTTTTGAGGCTTTGGACTCGATGCGTGGCTACTTCGCGGTACTGTCTCAACGTTAAATACGCAGCCAAAGGCGGCTTGAGCGCAAAATTTGTCCTATCATTATTTGGAGAGGCTGGAAAACGCCGTCAGACTCCACGAACAGTGGCGTAACACCGAGTGCCTCAACATGATCGCGTCCGAGAACTTCGCGAGCCCGGAGGCTAGGAGGATGCTGACTACCGATTTCTGCAACCGATACACCGCCGCTGACAAGTTCTACCGTGGCTCGAAGTTCACAGACGAGGTACAGGCCCTGGCCGAGGAGGTGGCGCGCAGGGTCTTCAATGCGAGGTTCGCGGACGTCCGGCCGCTCTCAGGGCACATCGCCGACATGGCAGTTCTGAACGGGCTCACAAAGCGCGGCGACAAGATCCTCTCGGTCGCGCTCGATGACGGCGGATACCAGGGGTTCGCGCAGTCGAGCCTTGGCAGGCTCTTCGGGGTGAAGGACCTCTACTTCCCCTATAGCAAGGACGAAGTGAACATCGACGTCAAGGAGGCAAAGAAGCTCATCGCTGGCCGAGAAGCCGAGCCTGATAATATTCGGGTCCAGTTTCATCCCATTTCCACATCCGGTCAAGGAGATATCCTCTTCCGCAGGCGACGCGGTCTGCGTGTACGACGGCTCCCATGTGATGGGCCTGATCGCCGGCGGAGAGTTCCAAGACCCCCTGAGGGAGGGGTGCTCTCTCCTGATGGGATCTACGCACAAGACCTTCCCGGGTCCCCAGGGCGGCATCATCCTCGGGAACAGCGAAGAGGTGTTCAACCGCGTGGCAGAAGGCCTGTATCCCACGATCGTGGACAACATCCACTGGAACAGGGTCGCCTCGCTCGCTCTGACCCTGATGGAGCTGCTCCAGTTCGGCAAGAAGCTACGCCCAGGCGGTCATCAAGAACTCACAGGCGCTCGCGAAGGCGCTGGTGGAGAACGACGTGCTGGTGCGCGGCGAGCCCAACGGCTACTCCAAGTCGCACCAGGTGCTGCTCGGCTATGACAAGGCCAAGAGCGGGTTCATCGCCCGGCGCCTCGAGGAGTCGAACATCATCATCGACAACCTCTGCAGGATAGGTACCAACGAGGTGACCCGCATGGGCATGGGTGAGGCGCAGATGGAGGAGATAGCCGAGATAATGGGGCTCGTGATCCACGGGAAGAAGCCGTCCGACGTCGTCAGGAAGAGGACGAAGTCTCTAATCAAGGACTTCAAGACGCCCAAATTCGTCCTGAGGGCCGCGGCAGAGGCCGACGGCAAGGCGTAACTCTGATTAGGGCGGCGGGGGAACCAGGAGGCCGCAATGGAGTACGTCAGACTCGGGGAGAGCGGACTCAAGGTCTCGCGCCTCTGCATAGGTTGCATGAGCTTCGGAGGCATGAAGTCAGGATACTTCGTTTGGACTCTTGACTACCCGCAGTCGAAGCGGATAATCGACCGCGCCATCGACCTGGGGATCAACTTCTTCGACACCGCCGACATGTACTCCGAGGGGAAGTCCGAGGAGACCCTGGGAAGGGCGACGAAGGGCAGGAGGGAGGACCTCGTCATCGCGACGAAGGTCTACAACCCCATGGGGCCGGGACCCAACGACAGGGGACTGTCGAGGAAGCACATCCGCCATGAGGTCAGGCGCTCGCTGGAGCGGCTCGGGACCGATTACATCGACCTCTATCAGATTCACCGATGGGACTACGAGGCGCCCATCGAGGAGACGCTGAGGACGCTGAACGACCTGGTAAGGGACGGCACGGTGAATTATCTGGGCGCGTCCAGCATGTGGGCGTGGCAGTTCGCGCAGGCGCTCGACATGAGCGATGCCCTCGGACTGGAGAAGTTCGTGTCCATGCAGAACCACTACAACCTCGCCTACAGGGAGGAGGAGAGGGAGATGATCCCGCTCTGCAGAAGCCGGGGGATAGGGCTCATCGCGTGGAGCCCTCTGGCCCGGGGGTTCCTCAGCGGCAAGTACCACAGGAACAAGAAGCCCGGCGGCAGGAGGTACGAGGGGGACAGGCTGCTCAAGGAACGTTTCTTCAGGCCCCAGGACTTCGACGTGCTCGACAGCCTGGTCGGCGTCGCCAAGGAGAAGGGCGCCACACCGGCACAGGCGGCGCTCGCCTGGCTGCTGCACAAACCCGGCGTCGCGGCCCCAATCGTGGGCATAAGCAAGACCGAGCAGCTGGAGGAACTGGTCGCCGCGCTCGAGATAAGGCTAACGGCGGGGGACATGAGGACTCTCGAAGAGCGCTACAGGCCCCGCGCCGTCGAGGGTCACTCCTAGCTTCTGTGCGCTATGCCCATTGAGCGGTCGGTCAGCGCGATCGACTCCTGGGCACTGACGTCGCTCGCCAGGGCGCGGATCGCGTCGATGTTCTCGGGGACGACGATGGCCTCCTGGTGCACTCCCAGGAACATGAAGACCTCGTCGCCGACGACCGCGACGGAGTCGCGCCACACGACCGCCTCGTAGACGTCGTTCCGCGGTCTTCCCTTCTCTCTGGCCCAGTCTATCACCTGTGCCGTGGACTTGAACCCTGACTTGCCGTCCACAAGGAGTATCCTTGGCTCGGCCTGGAGGGCCTGGACAGCCTCCTCCTTCGTCGGCGTCTTCTTGAGGGTTACCATGAGCGTATGGAGGTGCATGTGCGTCTCGGGCACCTTGACCGCCATGGTGGTGATGTTCAGGCCTGTGAGCACCGTCTGCACGTCCGGGCCGTGGTGGGAAGGCAGCGTTATCGGGTCCGGGACTATGGCGTCGATCGGGCCCTTGGATATCTCGTCGGGGTCTGCCGCACGGCGGATGAGGACGACCCGCGCCCTAGCCTATGCCGAACTGCCTGTCCAGAGCGTGAAGGGTCCTGCAGAGCGCGGTGGTGTTGCAGCTGACCACCCGCGTCATCTGCCTGCCTCTCACCGAGTCGAAGTTGCACTGCGCGTTGAACGATGAACCGGTCAGCTCGTGCTCCTCGCCTCCCTGGAACACGGCCTTGACCCCGGCCAGCTCGTAGACCGGTTTGTACTCGGCGCCCAGCTCGGGCGTCGCGTCGACGATGATGTCGACCTGTTTCAGGAGGTCTCCCAAAGTGCCCAAGTAAGGGACCTTCGCCTTGTCGAAGGCCGCCGCGTGGTCGCTGTTCGCCACGAAGAGCGGGATCCCCTTCTCAAGGGCCATGGCCGCTCTGTAGTCTGGCCTCGCCTTAGTGACGCCGACCAGCTCCATGTCGTCCTGGAGCCCGATAGCGTCAGCAACTCTCCTTCCAATGGTGCCGTATCCGTTTATGCCAACTCTGATCATTTGCCCCACTTGGCCGCGGCCCTCTCAAGCGCGTCCATAAGAGGTAATCGCTTGCCCGCGAGGTACTGCACCAGGGCGCCTCCCGCCGTGCTGACGTGGTCGATGGACTCGTTGACGCCGAACCGGTTGAGCGCCGCAGAGAGGTGGCCGCCGCTGACGATGGTGGTGCCGAACGAGTCCGCCAGCGCTTTCAGCAGCATCTCGGTGCCCACCGCGAACTCCGCGTACTCGAACGCTCCCGGAGGGCCGCTCATGAACACCGTCCCGGCCCCCTTGATGTAGCGCGAGTACTTGTCTATCGTCTTCGCGCCCACGTCCAGCACCGCCATCTTCTCGGTGACCTGCGAGACGTCCAGCTCCTTCCTCGAACCGTCGACCCTGATCGCGACGTCCACGGGCAACTCGAAGGTCTCCGGGTGGTCGTCCATCAGCTGCCGTGCCTTCACCATCATCTTCGCTTCGTTCTCAACCTTCAGCTCACCCCTGTACTTTCCCTTGGCCTTTAGGAACACGAGCGCGACCAGCCCGCAGAGCAGGACCTTGTCAGCCCTGTTGTTGGCGATGAGCGCGTCGATCGCTTCTATCCTGTCGGTGACCTTCGCGCCGCCAAGCACGGTTACGTACGGCCCTTTCTCGATGGCAAAGATGCGCTCGAGCTTCGATGAGCTCCTTGGCCACCACGCGCCCGGCGCACGTGGGCATCAGGCCGGCGAAGCCGACGATGGACGGATGAGAGCGGTGCGCCGTGGGAAAGGCGTCGAGTATGCAGGCGTCAAGGTGCGGCCTCAGGCGCGTGACGAGGACCGTCTTCTCGGCATCGGCGGGAGCGAACTCCATGTTCTCCTCCGCCGTGTATCTCAGATTGTCTAGCATTATCACGTCCCCCGGGCTCGAGCCGTCGATGGCCGACTGCGCCGCCTCGCCAAAGACGTCCTGAACGAAGCGGACCTCTTTCCCCAAGATCCTGGATAGCGCCTTGGCGTGCTTTTCCATGGAGATGTAATCGTACCTGCCCACCCTGCCCTGGTGCGACGCCACAACCACGATTGAACTTGGCAAGTCTTGGATAGTAATCGCCGCCTCTTCGATCCTGCTCAGTTCGAGCAGGTCTCCGGTCTGAGGATCGACGGGCGTGTTGATGTCGACCCTCACGAAAACGCGCTTCCCAGCAAGTTCAAGGTTGTCCATCGTCAGAATCTTGGCGGGCATTGCACATCAGGCGGCTGCTGATTCAATTATTATTCTTTTGAGGATGTCATCTGCGACTTCGTGGGCCAGCACTGCGCCGCCCCCCGCGGGTAGGTCTGCTACAATCCGTATGACTGCAATGGCAGCGGGGTTCGGGAGATGCATGGCATGTGGTGCGCCGGCCCCGAGGCTTTGAGAGGGGAAGCGTCTTACAAGTAAGAGTTATGGAATATGAGCGTCAGTCCAGCAGTCTCGACGCTGGCGCCTCGAATCATGTCGTTTGCGGCAGGAGATTTGGACGCAACAGTAAGGTTTGCGGCGTCCTCGGGTGGTAGGAGAAACGCGCGGCTCGTCGCGAGGATAGGGAGAGCGAAAAGGTCATCCAGGTTGAAGAGCTCGAAGTCGCAGGGGGCACTACGAGGCCGACAGAGGACGAATCTTCCCTAGAAGTATCTTGGAACGCGCACGCGAAACAGGCTGGAGATTTTTTAA
The DNA here is from genome assembly GCA_963806765.1 of uncultured Nitrososphaerota archaeon. GTDB lineage: Archaea > Thermoproteota > Nitrososphaeria > Nitrososphaerales > Gagatemarchaeaceae > Gagatemarchaeum. The sequence continues at coordinate 387,764 of CAWDYS010000003.1, forward strand.
GGGAGTTGCGATATGGCCCTGAACAGAAAGAAGTTGGGACAGCCTGAATACTTCCCCCGAAACATCTCCCTGGTCGTCCCCCTGGGGGAGTCGATCCATCAGTTCATCATAGTCGGCAGAGACCAAGTCGGCGCGCTGGCGAAGATCGCTGAGACGATCGCAAAGCACAACGTGAACCTCCTCACGGGTGGGACCTACGGGAAGAACACAGGAGACGACTTCCTGTTCAGCATCTTCGCCGACCTTGCGGCAGCATCCTGCACGCCCGAGGACCTCGCCTCTGAGCTGAAGGCCCTCCCATTCGTCTCGAAGGTCTCCTTCTCTCACACGGACGAGGGGATCTACGACCAGCACATGTTCCCCGTCGTATTCTTCGAAGCCAACCGCGCGGTGGTACTGCCCGCCGAATCCATCGCGTTCATGGAGCGCGACCTCCAGAGACAGATTGGCAAGCATGGCCAGCAGGTGCTCTTCGAGGTCGGCAGGTCGAGCGGCATCAACCTGGCGGCGCTCCACAAGAACATGCTTCCCGACGCGGACCGGGGCACACTGCTATCCACTGCGAAAGACGACATGAGGGCCAGGGGATGGGGGCTCGTCACCATCGAGGCTGGCGGAGAAGGACGGCGCTAAGACCAAGGTGACAGTCGCAGAGCCGATCTTCGCAGGCATCGAAGGCGCCCGCGAGAGCTGGTGGGTCATGGGCCTCGTCTCTGGTTTCCTCGAGGCCATCTACGGCCACAGGACGGTGGTGTCAGGAAAGACGACGTACGCGGCAGAGAGCAGGGTCTTCTCGTTCGAGCTGTCCGAGTACAACCCGGACTCCAGGTCGAACAGGGACCTCGCATAGCCTCCGAGGACAGCCTCGGCAAAGACGGGCCGAGGTCCAGGTCGAAGTGGATCTCGAGACTGGACCAATCGCCCTCGAAGTCCCACATGACGGGGGAGCGTCCCCGGGTAAGGGTTGCATGGAGCAGCGCCGGCTGAACGTCAGACCCCGAAGAGATGACTTCTGTAGTGCACGACGTACTCCTCCTCGTACTGCGTGATGAACGCGCAGAACGGGCACTGCTTGAGGTTCGGCGGCAGGGTGTTCTCGGTCTTCCTCCTCGACGCCGCGATGGGGTCCGCGGAGTGTATCATGATCGTCTCATCGCTCACATCCATGGAGTAATACTCTGAGTCATTCCTGCGGGATACGAACTCGTGGACGATGGCCTCGAGCGTCCCCAGGTCGACCCCCTCGTCCGTAAGCATGTCGAGCACGATGCTGTCGCTCTTGGTAAGGGCGAGCGCCCGCCCTTCCAGCGCGTCCGATATCTGCGACGCGAGCGCGAGCTTCTCGTCGGCAGAGATCTCCGAGCAGTCTATCGTGAGCACGACGCCGAGCGCGGGCCAGGGGCTAATAACAACGACGACTGCATCCAGCGTCGCGGGGACGGAGCCCGCCCGGGGCTGCGCTTAAATATCCATTGCCCCTATTGTTTCTATGGAGCCTATGGATTCAACCACAATCACTATCTCGGGGCGGACGCGTCGAGAGCTGCTCAGGGTCGCCGGCCAACTGCAGCTCGAGAGGGGAAAGAGAGTGGATTATGAGGACGTCATAGAGTACCTCTTGGCCAAATCCACGAGAGACGAACGCCTTCTCTTGCAGGCGGTGAAACCGACCGGGCGCTCGTCGGCCGAGGCTCAAGGAGGCGCTGCGCCAGGGACGTTCCGAAGACCGACAGGGAGAGGAAGAACTCGAGCGCCGGTATACCTGAGGGAGACCTGGCATTCGACTCGGGCGTGCTCATCGAGATGCTCAACGGGACGCCGAAGGGCGCGAAGCTTCTCGCGGCGGTCCGATCAGGTGCTGCCCGCCCTCACATGAGTCTGGTGAACATCGCCGAGGCCGCGTACATACTCTGCCGGAAGGTGGGCCGCGCGGCTGCGCGGACGAGGATCGACGCGCTGCTCGCTTCGGGGTACGTCGCCATCGAGGACGACCTCTCCGTACACCTGGCAGCGGCGGAGATCAAGTGCGAGAGGTCCATCTCGCTCGCGGACTGCTACACGATGGCCGTCGCGCGGACGATAGGGTCAGGGGCGGTCTTCGCCAACGCCGAGAAGGAGCTGGTCGATGAGTCGCGGAGGAAACCCTTCGACCAACCGGTGCACTTCCTGGACTAGCGTCTCGCAAAGGAAGACCACGCCAACGCCAGGTTCAGGCCGCCCGTAAGAATCAAGCTCGATATCGAGCTTGACTCGCATCGGTGGATGGTTATATACTACCAATCGATACTACAACATGGTAGTATTGACAAAGACGGTCACCGTGTCCGCCAAGGTCCCGGAGGAGCTCAGGAAGAAGATGGCCGAGCTCGGGATAGCGCCCTCCGAGGTCATCAGGAGGGCTCTCGAGCAGGCGGTCCGCGAGAGGGCCCAGGAGATTCTGCTGACCCGAGCCGCGGAAGCGAGCGCGATTCTCAGGAAGGTCCGCAAGGAAGACTGGGTGCGTGCAATCAGAGAAGACAGGGACTCGAGATGATCATGTTTGATTCTTCGGCCATACTGAACCTCTCCCCGCGGGGAGCAGCAAGGCCCTCCTGGGAGGTTGCACCCTGGACCTCGCGGACTACGAGTGGGAGCGCGGTGAGGCGAATGGTGTACGTGGAGAAGACCCTCTCAGCCGGCGACGGTGCCGCCGCGCTCGACGTGCTCGAGGACTGACGGGGTCGATGGCGAGGGTAAGAGCGTCGTCTCTGTCGGCCGTCCTCGAGAGCGCCTGCAGGGAAGGGCTGACATTCAATGACGCATCCTACCTGGTCGCAGCGCTGGAGGGCGGGCATCGGCTGGTCACCGACGACGAGCGGCTGCTCAAGGTTGCCGCAAGGCACGCGAAGGCTTCCAGGTCGAGTGAACTGACCTAGGTCGGCCGCGGCCAGGTCTTGCGAAACGGAGGTCAAATCGAGGTATTTGACCTCACAAGTCGGCCAGATGGAGGCGTATGGGGATGGGGTGACATGGCCAGAAACCGTCTCCGTCGTGGTCAGGGCATGCGTGGCGCTTAAATGCGCCCAGTAGATTCCATTGCAATGTCTTCGGCAGATCAGATTGTCAACAAGGCACGATTGACTATCACAATCACATAGACGAGAGCATGCGAGTCAGGCTACTGGAGGCTGGGGATAAGCCCCGCCCACGTAGCAAAGTCCGCGCTTCGAGCAGAGGTCAAACGTCGCGAAGCTCGTTTGCTTCTCAAGGCGGTGCAACGAGAGGATCCGCGAATCACCAAGAGCGACCTAACCTCCAAGTCTGCCAAAATTGAACACCTGAAGACTTTGGCCTCTGTCCGAGAACCATCAATCGAGATCTCGAGTTCTCAGGCCCAAGGCAAAGGGGTCCCGACATCGAGGGACCAGTTCATATTCCCCTCTAGGGACACTGGGTGGTATGAAAAATTGCCTTCCAGAAACATCACGGTACTTTGCTCCTAGGAGCACGTTTATGTCCCTGAAGCATACACTATACATTTAGAGAGTCGTGAATAGGCAGTTCCCCTGCAAGGGAACTCGGCGCTGACAATATATCTTGCAGTATTTGCATGATTTGTCGACAAGCAAGCTTCCCCTTGGCCGCGCACATACCCCTCGAACTGAAGCTGGGTTTCACCACTCGGCAAACAGATGTGAACCAAGGGAAATGAAGAAGGTGGTTAATGGCCCCAATGTACAATGCTTTCTTCATGTTCAGTTCTCCAGCTTGATATCAAGGTTGATAAGCTCCTCCTCTAAAAAGGAGGTGTACACCGGGACATTCATCGACCCTCACCGACGAGGACTCGGGGTGCCTTCATTATTGGGGCTCGAGATGGTCTAACCCCCGGGCGGGCTGACGCCACCTAGTGTGCAGTTAGCCTATTCCTTGACGGGTTCCTGGGTGAGATCGACCACTCAGGACGATTGTCCGTCCGCCGAAACCACGATTTCTCGGTCGCAGGTTGGCCGTGAACTAGGAAGGGCTGAACTGATTAGGCACAGTAGAACGTGACTACCCAGCCCGACTGGCCGTTGTAGGTCCCGTAGTCTCCGCCCCAACCCTGCTGCATGGGAGGCGGGTAGGTGCTCTGCGACCCTGGGAAGAAGTAGCTGCTCCAGGTCCCTCCGCCCAGCTTGCCGCTCGGGGCGACCCAGGTGTTGCCGTAGTTGTCCTTGAAGGTCGCGCCCACTGGCATGTATGTTCCCCCAAGGGTGCTCGGACAGACTGGTGCGGGAGGAGGCGTGTAGCTTGTGGAGGACGAGAATGTGGTGGTCGAACTTGTGGACGATGAGCTGCTGCTCGACGAGGAGCTCGAACTGGACGAGGAGCTGGAGCTTGAAGACGATCCGCCGATTTGTGAGTAGTATGCGGCACTGGTTTCACCTCCGACACAATAGATGTAGCCCCCGGAGATTACGACTTGGTTGGTGGTGACAAAGATGGGATAGGTAGGTCCTGAAGTCCACGTTCCCAGTGTGGCGGACGAGATGGCAGCGTAATAGACAGCCTCCCCGGTGGTTTCCCCGGAATAGCTGAGGACGCAGTACATGTAACCGCCTGAGACAGCGCACGCCCCGGCCCCCGAATCTGCGCTCAGGGGATATGCTGTTGTGGAGGACCACGTCGCGCCAACGGCACCCGATGAGATCGTGTTAGAGTAGACGTCGCCCGTCGTGAAGCCAGTTGACATGTCATACTCGCCTCCTAGGCAGAAGATGTAGGTCCCCGAGACGGAGCATGTGTCGAGGTTATCGGTTATCGGGTAGTTTGTTGTGGAAGACCAGGCGCCCACGCCGGATGAGGAGACTTGAGCGTAATACACCGCGTTGGTGATCGTGCTTATGTAAGCTGGAAAAGTGAGACCCGCGACGCATGTGATGTAACCGCCCGAGATGACGCACGACGTTGCCTCAATGTTGGTCGGATAGTTCGTCCCGCTGCCCCACGCGCCGACGGAGCCTGAGGTGAGCTGAGCGTAATACACCGCGTTGGTGTTCGTGTCCGGGCCAGTGAGCCCGCCGACGCAGTAGATGTAGCCGCCCGAGATGGCGCACGACGGAAGATAGACGTTCGTCGGGTAGTTGGTTTGGGAGGTCCACGTCCCGATCCCGGATGAGGAGATGGGTGCAGAGTAGACGGAGTTGACGAGACCGCCTGAGTTGCCGCCCACACAATAGATGTAGCTCCCGTCGGTGGCACAGGATGACCCTAGGACGCTCTGAGGATCACTGGTCGTCACATTCCAAGAACCCGGAGTTTCGGCCCTGACAGGGGTCGCGAGGGGCAGCAACACGAGGCCGAACGAGAGCAAGGCGAGGGTAAACAGCGATAGAGTGACGACTGTTCTATTCACTAATAACAACATACGTTATTCCTCATTGTAGATAAAGGCTTCGGTACGTTTGGCGATCCACTTGGAAGGCGACAGAATGGAGAGGAGACATGCATTAGAGCGAAGGCGCAGGTGGCCCCGTGCTGAATTGCGGTTGGTCAAGACAACACGAGGGCGAATCCAGGGGCGATTCGCGGGGCATTTGGTTCCATTCCTCAAACAAAGAGCAGTGATGATTGGGACCCCTTAAATGGAGACGAGACGACGGGAATGCTGCAGATGAAGCGGATAGCAATCAACGTCCCCGCCATCGGTCGTGAGGAAATAGAGACGGTCGCTTCGGTTCTTGCGAGCGGCCTTCTCACCGATTCGAGTTACGAGGGTGGCAAGTATGTAAGAGAATTCGAGGGAAAGCTCGAGATCCTTCATCGGGACCAAGCATGCGGTGGCCGTGAATTCGGGGACCGCGGCGCTCCACACGGCTCTCCTGGCCTATGGGATAACCGAAGGAGACGAGGTCATCGTCCCAGCCTTCACCTTCGAGGCGACGGCGAACATGGTGCTGGCGTGCGGCGCGAAGCCAGTCTTCGCAGACGTCACGCCGGACTACACCATAGATCCAGACGATGTCCGCAGGAAAGTGACCAAGAAGACAAAGGCAGTCATCCCGGTGCACGTCTATGGCTATCCGGCAGACCTCGACGCGATCAGGGAGATTGCTGGTGCGCACTCCTTGAGGGTCATCGAGGATGCGGCAGAATCTCTGGGGGCCGAATACAAGGGGCGACAGACCGGGAATACCCGCGACGCTGGATGCTTCAGCCTCTACTCCACGAAGGTCATCACCTCGGGGGAGGGAGGGGCGATAACGACCGATGACGATGAACTGGCAGATTCTCTCCGACTGGTGCGGAATCACGGGAGTAAGGAACCGTACGAAACGCGCACGCTTGGGTTCAATTACAGACTGCCCGAGGTCTCGGCTGCGATTGCCTCGATTCAGATGGACAAACTAGGTGGCCTCTTGGAGGCGAGGAAGAGGAACGCCGATGCACTCACCGAATCGATTCTTCCGCTGAAGGATGTAAGACTCACGCAGTCCTCCCCCGAAAGGAAGCACATGTGGTACCTATACACACTCAATCTCGCGAGGAACAGGGATCGGGTGCACGACAAACTGAGAGCAAAGGGCATCGGGGCGTCGGTCTATTGGAGGACTCCCGTGAACAGGATGCCCCTCTATGCCAGGCTTGGATATGGAGAACTCAATCTGCCACGAACCTACGCGGCGACACAACATGTGCTCTCCCTCCCTGACCACCCCGGCGTCACGCCGGAGGACATCGAGGTCATAGCGAAGGAGTTCAAGAGTGCGACGGTCGGATGAGGGCATAGTGCAAGATTTCGGAGGAGCCGAGGTAGTCCGGAAGTCTTGACTCATGACTCAGGGTTGAGCGCCAGTAGGTCAATCAACGTCTCCAACCTTGAGACTTAGTCTACCCCACTCAACCTGCAAGTCTAATCAGTCTTCTCGGCGGCTTCATCATGGCCCTTGGCGGCCCTGCCCGCGATGGAGGAAGGACACGTAATGTGCAATCTGTAGCTGACCTCGGCGGTCTAAGTGGGCTTCGTGTCACGGGACCTGGAACTCTTGACCAAGTAACCAATGGAAACCCCGACGACGAGAGTGGCCGCAAAGGCAGAGTAAATCCACGAGGGGATGTTCGAAGCACTCCCCGATTGAGTGATCGTCGTGGTCACGGTTTGCGCGGGGGATGCCAGAATTGGGGCGGTCTGCGTAGTTGGGGCCGTCGCAGTCGTAGTAGAAGTGGTCGTGGACACCGAAGTCGCGGTAGAGGTGACTGTGGATAGTGAAGTCGTGGTAGCAGTGGTCGTGGATAGTGAAGTCGCGGTAGAGGTGACTGTGGATAGTGAAGTCGTGGTAGAGGTGACTGTGGATAGTGAAGTCGTGGTAGAGGTGACTGTGGATAGTGAAGTCGTGGTAGCAGTGGTCGTGGATAGTGAAGTCGCGGTAGAGGTGACTGTGGATAGTGAAGTCGTGGTAGAGGTGACTGTGGATAGTGAAGTCGCGGTAGAGGTGACTGTGGATAGTGAAGTCGTGGTAGAGGTGACTGTGGATAGTGAAGTCGTGGTAGCAGTGGTCGTGGATAGTGAAGTCGAGGTCTTCGTAGCAGTAGTCGTTGACACCGAAGTCGCGGTAGAGGTAGTCGTCTCGGTAACCGTGGCCGTGGAAGTATCGTTAACTGTCATAGTCGAGGTGACCAACCTTGTTGATGTGGTGGTCGTCGACTTAACCGGAGGGAAGATGAAGGGTAGTGTGTACTGCTCGGCCGAATCCTGCCTGTACTGGCCGGTGAAGACGTCGAAGGTCCTCACGCTGAGCTGATCGGTCTGCGGCACGAAGGTGAGAATTGTGACCGTTGACGCTCCGGTCTTGGTGCTGTCTGGGGTCGTAGAGTTCGTCTGATAGCACGGCAAGACGTCGGTGCAGTCCTGCCTGTTGAACATCAACTCGTAGCGACCGTTTACGGGAGTTGGAGAGTGGTATCCCACGTCTGTGCCGAAGTGGCCGTTCATGGTCAGGATAACCCTGGGAGAGTACTCGTCCATCAGCGATGTGAGTGCGGCTGTGAAATTTGCGAGGGTAGGTCCCCACCTTTCGTCGGCGAGCGAGCCGCTAGGATCTATGTACGCGTGGGTCGCGACTATGACGTAGTCGTTCGAATAGGCAGGCATGGCCAGTAGTCCTCCCACCCAGCTCAAGACCTGGGCGTTTGCGTCCCACTCAATGTTCACAATAAGGAATCCGAGGCCGTCCGCAGTGAAGTTGGCTGCAGTGTCCATCCCCCCGTCGTAGCTGCTCACCCAGTTGGAGTACCCAGTCCTGTCGATTACGCTCCTCACGTTGGTGACGTTGAACGCAGGTTCGGAGCCTCCGAGCCATGTTAGCGTGCTGGTGTTGAGGTCGTCATGATTCCCCGCGTCCCACGTGTAGGGGAGCCCGTGCTCGAGCAGGACCGACATAGCGTTGCTGGCGCTCAAGAACTGTCCTTGATTGCTCGCAGTTTCCACGATGTCACCCGTGTGGACCAACATCTTCCCGTTGTACTGCCCCCAATGACTCGCTATCCAGTTGGTCGTAGCCGCGTACAAGCCCTCGTTAGACTCTGAGAGATACTGCGTGTCCGTAATCCAGAATATCGAGAAGTTGTTCGCTGCGGGGGTCGCGGCTAGCGCAGCGGGAGGTTGGCCACTGGCGCTCGCTGCTTGACGTTCCACGGCCCCTAAAGAGCCGTGCGCGAACTGCTCGGCACCTCCAAGCGCGAGGAGGACTATGAGAGCAAACGCGGCCGTCTCAAAGGGCGAGCGGCGCAACCTGTTCGGCATTAGAGTCTTGCGACCTTTGGACCCCGTGGGAAAGACGTCGCGAGATTTCACTCCACGCTCAGGCCCCAGCCGTGGCCCCTTGGAGCGTCCCAATAAGCCTGTCTTGAGTGCCAACTCGAGGGGGAGGCCGACGCTCGCATTGTTCCAGGCTTCAGGTGGATGGATTAGTGCATCACATAGGTTATAAATACAGAATGTGAATACTGATTCTGTGGAAGTATCTGACTCCGAGGCGGTATACTCGTTCAAAGGCACCTACGGGCAGCTCGAATACACAGTCGGAGAAGTTGGCACCTCTCCAGAGCGGCGAACTGGAGAGCATTCTCTCCTCGATAGGCGTGAAATAGGAATCCTGCAAAAGCCTTAGAGTCACTTTCCCCGAGAAGCTCCTCAAGAAGACGCCATTACCACTTTCGCGAGCTATTCGTGTGATGTGAATTGGTTGATCTCTGAACTCACCTTTGTAACGATCTTGCTTGACGCGAAATCGTGATTTGCACTAAGCAGGCAGTATCCTTCATCTCGAGAATATAGGGGGAACACGAGTCGCATGAAAAGTAACGCAAATCTTCGAGATGGGTATGCCGAGCAGGCACTCGAGAGCAGGGCACAGAGCTAAGACAGTTATCAAGGTCGATATCAACCTCGACCGAATCAGAGTTCTCGATGCCAATTGAAGCGGAAAGACTCCGAACCCACCCCAAACCTTGGCGTTTGTGCTGATTAGGGGAGTTACAATGAGCCTGCCTTCACTCGACATTGGAGCAGTCTTATATCTGCTAATTCAGAACAGGACGGTCGTGCCTGCGAAGAGCATCAAGCTCTACTGGAACGATCGGTCGGTCAGGAACGGCGACGTCCTGACCGTGCTGTTTGGGGAGCGGAAGGAGACTCTCGACGCAGCGAAAACACTCATTGGCAGGATGAGATCGGGCACGAACCTCTCCATGACCAAGCGAGAGATGCGTTTCTTCGCTAAAGACCTCGAGTCCGGCAAGCTCGGCGTCAAATACAGCTACCATAACTTCTATGTGAAGCTGCTTAGGAAGCTCCTCAACTTGGGGTTCATTGAGAAGGATGTCTTGATATGGAATGACAAGAGGAAGAAGACCCAGGCAGTGTATCAGCTGAGGCTGCAATCGATCCCTGAGCGAGGGCCTCAAGGAGGGTTCGTCAAGCAGACCTGGCAGCTCGCGAAGGGTTGGAACGACCTCATTCGAGGCTAGATAGGAATCGAGCCTCTCGTTTCTCCGCGTAGCACCATGGCTCCAACAGAGGCTGTCTGTCTACTGGCTCATTGCAGGCGCGATTCTGCTGAGAGTTCTCGCCAGGGATGACGACAATCGCAGGTTAGATGGGAATCAAATCGCGAGGCCGAAACCTACTACGAACGCCTCAGCTTTCTTGACCTGATTGATGAACTCCAGCCCCTTTGATGTAAGGGTGTAGTACTTGCTGTCCTCGTCCTGCTTCTCCTCGAGGAGCCCTTTGGAACTGGAGCTCGGCAAGATACTTGATGAGCCTGTCGTGAGACAAGTTCGCTCTGTACAATATTCGGGTCGGTTTGGTGTTGCCCTCGTCCCTCACAGTGACCAAGATGTCGAGATAGATCTTGAGCGCGCTCCTCGGACGTTCACCTGACAACACGACCACTCCAGATCAGGAAGAAGAGCAATGCGACGAACCCGCAGAACTCAATGGTGTTCCCAACCAGATAGGTGGTTCCCCCAAGAGTGATTGCCGCCGCGAGCATTATCACGTGGGCTGCGAAGATGAGGACAAAACCGAAGAGGACCATCAGCGAGAAGTTGCTGTGTGTGTGCGAGAATATCCTAACCCCTTGGAAAACTATCAGAAAGAGGAGGATCACTATCGCAGTCTGGGAAGCGAGATAGATTGCAAGGATGAACACAACGGCTTCGAGTATCCTTCTGGTCACCGTGGTCGCGGTCGCCAAGACAGCAGGGATTGCAGAGCGAGGGGAGGTGTTGCGCGTCAGGAAACTCAGGCCATAGCCCCAGGCGAAGACTCCATAGGCGATCAGCTGAAGGGCCGTGTAGAGAAGGAAGGCGAGCAGTTGCGTACCGCGTACCCTAAGGGCCTCAATCGCGGTTGTGGCCGCTAGGCTCTCCGTCCCTGCTTGCAGCAGGAGGCCTGCCCCGAGCAGAAGGAAGCCGACGCTGATATACCGTAGGAGGATTGACCCAACTGACTTGTTGTTCTTGTAGGCATAGTAGCTAATGAGAAGAGCCACTAGGCCGGATAGGAGGTTGAGGAGCGATATTATGACCGTGTTAGGCATATCTATCGTTCACACTCCTGTTACTCTGCATTTGTTCTCTCAACCTAGCGGATACAGCGTGGAGCGCGCGATGGACCCGCTAAATAAGCCAAGCGTTCCTGTTCACTGATGAACGCAACGTCTGGACGCCGCGTTCCCCTGCCATATATAGCTCCCAATGTCCGGTAATCTCGACGAGAAATGAAGACGACAAAGATCGCAGTAATCGGCGCAGCATCCATCCTCGCGATGGTCGCGTTGCTCCTAGCCTATCCGGCAATGGCAGCAACGAACTTGAGTCTGACCGGAGCTCAACCCCTCAGTGGGACCACTCTCGCGTCATCCTCGTCCGGGACTAATCTAGCGTCAGCCTCGGCCACTCTGACGGTCGGACAGACCGTCACACTGACGAGCACCAACGGCAAGTTCGCCGTGGTGGGCACCCCAAGCCAGACCGGCACGGCCGCCGGCACAGTCGTGCTCAGCGTGACTGGCGCCTTCAAGGGGGGATACTCGCTCTCCATAGCTTCAGGCACGGTCACCATCGGCGGATCCAGCTGACACTATCGCATCTGGCTCTGCTGAGATGGGACCGCTCCAAGCACATCTTGTCGGACAGGGAAGCCTAGCGAGCACGACGCCCGGGTCGTTCCTCTTCGCGGCCGGTGCGCATGCCAACTTCCAAGGCCACACATACAACACACTGCGCTTCGACATACAAGTGAATGGGGCGGAGTATGGAGTCCTTCTCTTGGTGACCGTGCAGGTCTCCTAGGGTGCTCAGCTCCTCCCTCTTCATCTTTCTTAGCCAAGACGAGGTCCTAGGGCCTTCATGAGCGTGTGTTGGCCGCCACCTACAAGTAAGAGATGTAAGATTACCCATGACGCCGCAACGCTCCCTGCAATATGAGGACCGCTCCCAATTACACTGAGCTTGCCATTCCCAACGCGCCGATGCAGCAGGAGAGGACCACGAAGCATTGTCCGGCACGGTTGTATCGAAGCGCCCTAACCGCCCGTGGGCGGGGATTATTGTCTAATCTGGGCATCGTGGCAGGTCGCAGGCCAACTTTGGCCGAACGATGGCGACTACTTTGCGACGACTATCTCGATTGATGAGACGTTCCTCATCTCGCCGGTCTCGATGCTCTTTACCTGCTCCGTTGCGATTCTGATGTCCTTGACGGTGAACGCGCCGTTCCCAAGCCGCCTGGTCACGATCTCAGCCACGTCCACCGCTCTGCCGATTGCAAGGCCTCTGGCCTTGATTACCACCTCTCCGGCCTGCGTTAGTTGGATCAGTGCAGACATGGCATATTCCATGACGGGCTTCTTTCCCACGTAGATGTGGTTCCGTGGAGCCCCCGCAGGGATCGTCGACTCGTGGTGCTGGATCGCCGCATCGGGCTCTTGGGCGACCTTCTGTTCCTCTGGTCTCATGGGTTTCCTGTTGGCGTCTGGTTTGGTGGACATGTGCTTACCGGGCCGGCTGGCCCCCGGCTATTTATCATGTATGCATTATTACTCCACTTAGTAAGGTTCTTGAACGGCTCAAGTCGTCATCGACCCCCACTTGAGGCCGTCAACAAGATCCAGATCTTGGACGAAAGTTCCGCATTGTGACGCAGATTGACGCGCGGGCATCAGTCTCTGCTCCATCGCTGGTCAGCGCTAAGATGAAGAGTTGTGCGGTCACCAATTTCAGATTACTGGCAAGATGCCGAGGAAGTAGGCAGCCAAGAGTAGAGCGAGAGGACCGAAGACCCCCAGCCATATCATCTTGTTCCATCTCCAGACCTTCGCCCCATCCAGAGGCATGATTGGTAGCAAGTTGAATGCCGCTAAGAAGATGTTGATGTACGAACCAAGGAAACCGGCCTCAAAGACAATGGGGCTGCCGCCGTTTATGAATATAAGGGGGAAGAAGATCAGCGCGATGACGATATTAGTCAGTGGACCAGCGATTGAGATCACTCCGTTCTCCTTCGTCCTGATTCCGTATCCTTCGATGTAGGTGGCTCCCGGAGCAGCGAAGACGAAACCGGTGAAGGCGGATAGCAGCAGGGCGAGGAGGAGCCCCTGCGGCCACATCCTGAACTGCGCCCGGAAACCGTACCTCTCCGAGGTGAACTTGTGCATCAGCTCGTGGAGGACGAAACCAGCTCCAACCGTGGCCAAAGATAGCGCGATGACCGTCAGCGGGCTGAACACAACGATCTTGTTCCCGTCCTGGACGCTTATCTGCCCGCTGAAACCACCAATTAGGCCCCCTGTGTTTGCGAGGAAGAATGCGATGCCTAGCCCGAGCCAGGCAATAACGATGTCCCTGACTTCGCGGGCTGAAAAGGAATGTCCGATCGGCGTCCTCTTCAGCGGCGAACTCGCGTCATCCCATGAGAAGGTGGAGGTCGATGTGTGCACTACGGGCCTTCGGCTCATGTCTCCCGTGCACCTGTGCGACTCTGGAAGCCGATGCTCCGGGCAGAAGACGCCGCCACAGTAGTTGCAAACGAATGGGAGAGACTCTTCCTTCCCACAGTACTGACAGTTCAAAGGTCGTGTCGGGCTCCTCTATCTGCTATATACGGTCTTTGTGCGTTCTGGCTCAATTAGGTTACCGCCATCCGTCACTCGAGATGAATAATGTCCAGTTCTCTTACGCTCATCATCCGAGCGCGAACCGGTCTTTGAATTCGCGGACCTTGTCAACGATCTGTTTGATCTTCATTCGTCCTCCCACGAGCTCGATCTTCTGAAGTATCACGGCGTCCTCGGTGCTGATTACGATCAGTTTCGACCCCTCAGTCATCCCCAGACGATCCCTAATCTCCTTCGGGATCACCACCTGACCCTTGTCCGAAACACGTGTAACGTCTATGAGCGGATCCTTGTCCATAGTAAATTGCTCCTCCTGGCTCGATTAATAACCTGTCTATCGCGAGACTCGTCACTCAGGCGGCTCTTGCCAGCCTCTCCATCAGGTCATTCAGCATTCGCGGGATAAGCTTGGCGTCCCGACTCTCGATGGTCAGGATGTTGTAGAGTCGTGCCAGCTTGGCTGCCTCCGGTGTCAGACTTGGGGTAACACACAGGATTGCGCGCTTCGCCCCGACGTCATAGACTTTGATAAAGAGAGACAGCACCTTGGTCTCGTCTTTCTGGAGGGGCCCAAGGATTACATCTCCGACGATTCTTGGATTGTTGTCACCCTTTGTCGCAAATGAGAATTGATGTTGCACGCCTGACTTGCCCACCACCGCAGCTGGGTTGCGATGCTACCCAGCTGTTTGAACTTGCCCAGCACCGAGAGTATCTCGCCCTCCACTATCTTGTTTTCCTTCTTGTTGAGCCTAAAGTCTCCGACTGTCATAAGGATGAGCCTCCTAGACGCAGACGTTATCGGAGTCGTCACGATGCCTAATCTTGGGGTTAGCAAGAGACGCTGAATTGCCGAAGCGCGCTCGAGATTTAAGGATTTTCTCCGTCGGGTGTTGAGTTCCCCCCAACATCGAGTCCTGGCAATTCACTTTAGAGGCCCACCTTCGGCCCGGTGGGAGATACTTAAGCATGTAACGGTCGACCGATCGCTCGCGTCTCATTCTCTGAGGACAAGGTAACAGTTCTTGATGAATCGGAACCCAGTTGGAAACCTCGATCTCCGCCCAGTGACAAACGAGTGCGTCAGTCTATGCGTTTCTCTAAGGCCTGCTCAACCCCGCGGCGGTCGTCGCTTGGGTCTTTGGCGGCAACACGACTGGATCGGCCCACGCCCATGTACCTGAATCCCGCTTCGGTCGTTCGCCTTGGATCTACGACGTTCCGCGCATCCACAAGAGCTGCTGGCATCTTTGCAATGGTCGCCAGTCTTTCGAGGTCAAGCTCCTTGAAGGCCTTGTGTCCCGTGCCTATCACGATGCAGCTGCTGTCCTCTACGGCTTCCTCCGGCGACGTTTCTCCCCTAGCCCCGAAGACCTCCTCTCCGACGAAGTAGGGGTCATAGATCGCGATGTGCGCGCCCATCTCCGTCAACCTCCTCGCCAGCCTCTCCACTGGGCTTAGTTGGATGTCTTTCACGTCTGGTTTATACGCGACCCCCAGAACGGCTATCTTGGAGCCGTTTACCGTCTTCCCAACCCCGTTCAGCCCTTCCATCACAAGTTCCACGACATGGTCGGGCATGCGATCGTTGATCTCTCTGGCCAAGCGAATCATGTATGGTATGTTCCCCACTCTCACCCCTTCAGAGATTAGGTAGTATGGGTTGGAGGGTAGGCAGGGACCACCCACCCCCATGCCTGGGTAGTGGGGCATGAAATTGTACTTCGTCGCACAGGCGTCTATCACCTCTATGGCATCTATGTCCAGGCTTCTCGAACAGCAGAGCGAACTCGTTCGCCAGCGCAATGTTCACGTCGCGAAAGAGATTCTCGGTCAACTTTACGGCGTTAGCGGTCTTCGGGTTGCTCACCGCGACGACTTTGACGTCGAAGGCCGAGCGGTAGAGCTCAGCGACCACATCTCGGCAGTGCGGAGTTAGAGCCCCCACTATCCTGGGGACGTCCGACATGTTCTTCATGATGTTCCCGGGGTCAGAGCGCTCCGGGCAGCTCTGCAACTCCAAAGTCCTTGCCACTCCTCAACCCTGATTCCTTCTCGAGAATAGGTTGAATGACCTCCTCGACAGTCCCTGGTCCCACCGTGCTCTCGACTATCACGATGACGCCCCTCTGGAGCGCCGCGCCGATGGCGGTTGAGGCGCTCCGTACCGCCGAGTAATCGGGAACTTTGCTCTCGTCGACCGGGGTCGGGACACAGATTATCACAAAGTCGGATTCGGGGATGGCTTCACCGAAGACAGTTGTGGCGTTTAGGCTTCCCCTCCTAACAGATTCCGCCACCGCAACATCGAGGCCGGGTTCGTCGATAATGTGGCACTTCCCCGCTCTCACACTCTCGACGACTCCTTGGTCTATGTCCAGGCCAGTCACTCTCGCCCCCGACATGGCGAACTTTGCGGCCGTCGGTAGACCTATTCTTCCGAGTCCAACCACGCACATGCGCAGGCTGCCCTTCTCGAGTCCTGCATCGACCCAACCAGGACTGGCAAAGAGTGCTTCAGATGGCATCGATGCGATTGGAATTCAACCCGAATATATGTTAGACTGGCAATTTCCATACTCTCGCGCTCTACAGTAATCTCCCGGGCCGGGGTTCATCATAGACGCTGTGGTAGCGGAACCATTCTCAGTAACCGAGCAGCTGGACCTCGCTCCTCCAGATGTCGAGTGCAATGCATTTGGAGAATCTCAATATGGTGTGAAATGAGGGCAACGAAAGCCCAGACAGATCAAGAGAGGACATCCTCCAGCAAACGAGTAAACTGTTCGAGAGAGTCTTGGGCGGATTGTCGGTCTTGCGTTGGTTCAACGGTCGCGGAGCAAGTCACCCCTGAGTCTTCTCGTGACAAGCTCGGCATGAATCTTGAATTCATGAACATATCACTTTGGTTCAACGTGAATAAATATCGCGAGAACCTACTGGCAAGGCGTGGACACTAGTGCGCTAGTCGTTGTCGTGGCGCTCACAAGCTCATAGGCATTTTGGTCTGAGTCCCAGTGAACATCGATACCAATGTCAGAAGAGCTCGGCACGTTTCCTCCGTGAATTTCAAAGCGGCCTTTGCCAGTTCCTCCATTGCAGCTCTCATTCTCCTGGCATTATTAGTGTACGTCGTCGCTCAACCCCAAAGGGAGGCGTCCGAGACGACCTCGACCGTTTTCTCAGTATCGCAGACTGCCGAGACCGGAACTTGCCTCCGTCACAGTGGCTCAGACCGTCGACTCGTTCCTGGGAACAGGGCCCATTGATACAGCTACGGAGGAGGGAATGTTCAGCCAACTGGGGCTGACCACGAATCTAATCACGACGCCCGAAGCTCTGCAGGCTCTGGAGGCGGGACAGGTCCAGTTCGCCATCTCGCCTCCAGCGTTCGCAGCCGACGCCGAAGGAGGAGACATAATCTCCGTGGCCTCGATGCTCCCCAATTACCCGGCTGCGATCATCGCTCAACCAGGAATAACCTCACTGGGTCAGCTTGATGGCAAGACCCTGGGGTGCCTCACGGCCGGTCAACTACTCTGCGTGATGGACGAGCTCTTGATAAAGTCCCAGAACTGGACCGACACTCCCGGCTTGGTCGAGTCGCTCGGAACATCAAACGCTCTCGAAGCCGAGTTCGAGAGCGGACAGGTCCAAGGGTTCATCTTTGACTGGGCGGTAGCGGTGCAGCTTCAAGACCAGGGCCTTGCGAACATCGTGGGGAGCATATCGCAGTTCGTACCCTCGTGGTACTCTGACACGATAGTCACGACCACTCAGTTCGCAGCGGGCCACCCAAACACGGTGAGATTGTTCATAACAGCGATCCTTCAGGCAGAGCTCTGGATATCCCAGCACCCCAACTCGACCGAAGATTGGCTCATGAGCCACTACGGCTACAACCTCGACGCAGCCAAGACGGTCTACGACAACACGCAGTTCAGCACTACGGGCATGATGGATCCATCGGTCGTGCAGCTGATGTACAACGAGACCGCATCCGCCCAAGGGATACCGTCATTCGACTGGGAGAGCACTTTTACTAACGAATATCTCCCCACCATCACGTACCTCCCTTCGACTTGAACCCAGGCACGTACAGGCTGCCACAGTGGCTCCGCAGCACAGCCCTGGCCAAAGGACTAGTCCTTGTCGCAACCATCATCCTGTGGCAGGCCTTGGCCGACATCTCGCCGAGAGACATCCTGCCCGGACCAGTGGCCGTATTCTCGGCGCTCGTCTCCCTCCTCACGTTGAGGAGCTTGCCCGGGCTTCCCCAGGCGCTTGCACTCACACTCTTCGAGGTAGCAGCGGGGTTCATCCTCGCTGCTGTGACGGGACTCTCCACGGCGCTCCTCTTTTTCTTCCAGCAGATTGATGCGCGGCGCGTACCTTCCGGCAGTGATAGCGATCTTCGCCGTGCCTCACATAATCGTTTTCCCCGTCTTCATCGTCGTCTTTGGCATCGGCGCGCTGTCCGAAGATTGCCTATGGCCTATTAGCCGCGTATCCGGTAATCGTATTCGGCGGCTATGCGGCAATTACGCGGATTGACCGAGCCACCGTACTCTCCGCTCGCTCACTGGGAGTGACCGGCCTGAGCCTGATGGCCAAGGTGGTGATTCCGGCCTCGTTCTCCAGCCTGCTAGGGGTGCTTCGTGTCGGGCTTGGCGTGGTGGTCGTCACCACGATAGTCGCCGAAATGATCGGATCCTTGGGTGGTCTTGGGTTCTACCTCAGGACTGCCTACGAGGAGTTCGAAACACCAGAGTACCTGGCCATGGTACTTGTCATTATGGGGCTGGCTCTGGCGCTGAACTTCGGCGCCTACCTGCTCGAATTGAGGGTAAGGAGATGGCGACGAGGCTAGGCGCTTTGGCAGTTTGGGAACGGGTCGGCCCGGCTGCTCTGCTTACTGTAAGCGTTCTGGCGGGGGTAGGGCTGCTTGAGACTTTGGTTAGGACGGGATTGATCAAATCCACCTTCATTCCAGCCCCCTCTGCTGTGCTGTCATCGGTTCCTGCCGCCGCCTCGGGAACGCTTGGTCCGCTTGCCCTCACTCTGGGTGAGATTGGTCTCTCCTTTGCCCTTTCAATGTTCCTTGGCCTTGTTTTGGGCTTGCTGATGGGCAGCAATCGCTACATCGATTCAGTCGCAGGTGGCTACGCTTTCCTCCTGAACGCGACGCCAAAGGTAATCTTCCTGCCCCTCCTGATACTGTGGTTTGGCCTGGGGCTCAGGGCTGTCGTGGTCTTCACTGTCTTTGAGGCCTCCATTCCGATCGCCCTGCTCGCTGCGGGCGCGGTCAGAGACCTCGACCGAGATGTAGTCCGCATAACGTCTTCCATGGGCGCGACCTGGCTGCAACTTCAGACAAAGGTCATCTTGCCTTCTTCGGCGCCGGCGATCCTCGCCTCCGCCCAGGTGGGCCTCGGCTTCTGCATGGTCGGGGTCGTGCTCGCGCAGATGTTCTTCGGCGTTGGGGGCGTTGGTTCTCTTCTCCTGAACGACGCATACCAGCTCCGCATCACCACCCTGTACGCAGTAGCGCTTCTGCTGGGCGTAATCACCCTTGCAATCCTCCTCTCCACTCGCTACTTGACGAATCGGTACTTCTCCAGGTGGCACATTCGAGTATCCGAGGCGGCCTAGTCGAGACTGTCGTGACGCTCCTGGAGAAGCGCGTCCTGGGAGATTGACTTGAGTTGCTCCCAAAGATCGTTCCGGATTTCGCTGACCCTCGCTGCGCTCCTTGGTTTCGGATCCCTCAGAACGACCACTGAATGGACTGTACCTGGTCTCGCGGTGAGGACCACTATCCTATCGGAGAGCATCGCCGCCTCCTGCAGGCTGTGTGTCACCAACACAACCGTCCTCTTGGCATCGGCGCAGATTCGCAGGGTCTCTTCCGCCATCAGAAGGCGAGTCTGCTCGTCGAGAGCCCCGAACGGCTCGTCCAGCAGCAGGATTGGCGTGTCGAGAGCGAGGGCCCTCGCCAGAGAGGCCCGCTGTTTCATTCCTCCCGAAAGTTCCGCCGGGTAGCGGCCCTCGAAACCGTCTAGGCCGACTGACCTGAGCTGGTCGCGGGCCATTCTCACCCTCTCTTCCTTGGGGACGCCCCTTAGCCTCCAGCCCGAACTCGACGTTTGCCAGGACCGACTTCCAGAAGAGGAGCCCGCTATCCTGAAAGACTATCGCGACCGCCCTGGGGTCCGGGCGTAGCATTTCCTTGCCCTCCACCAGAAGCTGATCGACCGCGGTTGCCCGGACAAGGCCGGCGATGATGTACAGCAGAGTGGTCTTCCCGCACCCGCTGGGACCGATTACCGAAAGAAACTCCCGTCTTTCGACGTCCAGATCTATGTCCCTTAGGGCCCGTACAGTATCTTTGCCGCTTCTGTACGTGTGGGACAGGCCTTTTATGCGAATGGGTAGGACTGAACTCAGGGCCATAGCTTGCTCCTGCCCGGCAGATTAACCAATCGCCGTGTCTGGAGTCCGGAAGAAATGATTAATTGAGGTCGCCGGAATCCCTTCCAAGGAACAGTTGCTCCCCCGCATCGCCTACCAAACTTTCGTAGCCTTTCGCAACTCTTCTCTTGACATCAAGGAATTACAGCAACTGAGAGACAGGAAGGTGAGGAGGGTGGTGAGACTTTGCTACGATTACGTCCCCTACTACCGGCACATGATTCGGGGACTGGGAATCACACCCGAGGACATTCGAGGAGTCTCTGACCTTGCTCGCCTCCCGGTCACTACCCGCGCAGACATCGTGAAGAACTACCCAAGTAGGATAACCGTCCGGGGAGCAAGCGTATGGAAGGAGATGTCCACTTCTGGGACGACGGGTCAGCCGCTCAAGGTCAGATGGGGACCAGGGCTTTGCGACGTCCTAATAGCGCAGCACATACGGCGCGTGTTCAAGATGGGGGTGAGGCCGTGGGCCAGGTTTGCGAGCATAGAGACAGCCAATAGGGCAACGCGAGGCAACGGGATTCCCTCGAGTGCCCGGAAGTTGAAGACGGTATCAAAGGTCCTCTTTGGCTCGTTCAATGTCGTCTTCCCCACGCTTCACCAGCTCAAACTGGGGCTTGGGCGGAGCAATTTGGGTGACGTGTGCGACGCTCTCCGTGACTTCCAACCTGAGATTCTCTACTCTCGAGCCTCGCACGCCCGAAGGGTCGGCCGCATGATGAGGGCGAGCGGAACGAAGGTTTCGCCCAGGATCATGATCTGCAGCGGTGATTTCATGAGCAACGCCACCAGGGCGGACCTGATTGACGATTTCGAGACCGACGTCTACAATTCCTACGGTTGCAGGGAGATCGGGGGCGTAGGTACCGAGTGCTACGTGCACCAAGGGCTGCACGTCAACGCAGACAACTTGGTCCACGAGGTGGTAAGGCGGGGCGAAGCCATGGACGTCGGCGAGTCGGGGTCCCTGCTTCTGACCTCCCTTGAGAACGAAGCCATGCCCCTGCTGCGCTATGAAATAGGGGACGCTTCCATCCAAGGCGAAGTTGAGAAATGCGCCTGTGGATCGGTATTCCCCAGAATACAGACAATCCTGGGAAGGAGTAGTGACGGCCTGGTTGCCTCGGACGGAATCATGATTCCTCCCGGGACCGTCTGCGACGAATTGGAGTCCGGACTATCCCTGAGGGACTTTCAGGTGATTCAGGAGAGGCCTGGTAAGATCGTCGTCAAAGTCAGAGGCTGGAACAACAACGTCGATACGGCCGCCAGGCTACGTTCCAGCCTAGAACATATGCTCGTCGCTCCCCAGGAGGTCGAGTTGGAGACGTGGGGAGACGATGACATGCCACCCAAGTATCGGCCCGTCCTGAGCAACGTGCCTCAGCGCTAGCGCGGCCAGGGCTCATTTCATAAGCTCGACGAGTCTTCTGGAAGAACCTGAAAGGTCGATAGGCGCACGCTCCCCTGATTGAGTTGTTTTCGTTGACAGGTATCCCGCGGCGATAGCCGATGCCAGGCCGATCACCAGGAAAGCAATCTGAAGCGTCTCACTTGTATAGTAGTCACGGAAAGAGAAGGGCGACAGGAATGGGAATTCTCCTGTGTCGATGCCGATGTGCGCAAAGAACCCGGCCAGAGCTGCGAACGACAGGCTCGCATCCCTGGTGGCTAGCGCTATGAAGACGAAAGCGGCCAGAACGAAGAAGAAAGAATGAGCGGGCCGGATGGGTTGGGTGATGTCCAGCGCTGAAGGAAGGTGGTCGAGGTCCGTCAGGACTACGAAAGATGGGATTAGTACCACGAGCCTGACGTCAAGTCGCTTGAACACCGCGGAGGAGACCAGTGCGAGAAGAATTCCCCCCGAAGCCAGGAGGACCAGATGAGAGGGGATCGCATCCAGCGACCTGAAGTGGCCCGCATCCCCGGGAGAGATCTTCGCCTGGAGCGAGATTAGGGTGAAGAGGAGTACCAGCCCCCCATAGATACCAAGGGCAATCAGCGAGTTCCGAACCGTGGTACTTGTCAATGGTCGATCCTCTGACTTACCGCCCCTGCCAGGTGCCCAGCTTTGCGAGGCGCACTCCCGCTCGAAGGAATCGTTCAGGGCTGTAGACCCGGCGACCGTCCACAACGAGGTCTCCGCCCATCAGCTTCTTGAAGCGGGCAGGGGTGATCCTTCGAAATTCCTCCCATTCCGTAGCCAGGAAGCAGCAATCGACCTTCTCCAGGCAGTCGCTGACGCTGTGCGAGTACGCGACGGCGTCGCCAAGCCGCGCTCTGGCGTTGTCCATTGCCGCGGGATCGTAGACTCGGACGATTGCTCCTTCCTCAAGAAGCAGCCTCACAAGTTCTATTGCGACAGACTCCCTCACATCGTCGGTCTTCGGTTTGAATGCCAGCCCAAGCACCGCGACCGTCTTTCCCCTGAGGCTGGAGATTGTCTGCTTCGCCAGTCGGACTAGCTCCTTCGGCTGCTGCCGATTCACTTCCAGTGCGGCCCGGAACATGGCAGATGGGGTTGATTCAGCCTCGGAAAAGGCGGCTAACGCCCGCGCGTCCTTTGGGAGACAGCTGCCACCGAACCCAAGCCCCGCACGAAGGTATCGCCGGTCGGGCTTCGCTATCAGGGCCAGGCCTTCACTAACCTCATCCATGTCTGCCCCTGGCACACGAGTGCAGAGATCCGCAAGCGAGTTGATCGTGCTCGGACTGGACGGCCCTGAAGCAGTTGACCGAGTATTTTATCAGCTCGGCGTTGGACGGAGATGTGACCAAGGTCGGAGGCATCCTGCGGTAGAACTTCTCGTACAGCCTGAGGAGCGATTTGGAGGAGCGTCGGTCATATCCGCCGACGACGAGGGCGTCAGGCTCGAGCGTGTCGGCTATGGCAGAGCCCTCAAAGAGAAACTCCGGGTTCATGGCCAGCCCGAGCTCGTCTCCCACCCGCTTGCCTGAGTGCTCCTCGAGGAGAGGGAGGACGGTGCCTAGGGTCGTCCCGGGGACGACAGTGCTCTTGACGACGACTGTGTGGTATCCAGACTTTCTGAGTAGAGCCTGCCCGACTCGAATGGTCGCGTCCTTGACGTAGGCCAGGTCGATCGCGCCCTTGGGATTACTGGGGGTCCCCACAGCGATGAAGGTGACGTCCGTTCCCACACACTCCGCGAAATCGCCGCCGAAAGAGAGGAGCCCTCGTCTTAGCCCCTGTCCGAGCAGGAGGTCCAATCCCGACTCTTTCAGCGGGGCACGGCCGGCTGCCAGCATCTCCAGTTTCTTCTTGTCTACGTCAATCCCGCGAACACTGAAGCCCATCTTGGCAAAGCAGACCGCGGTCGCCAGTCCGACGTAGCCTAGTCCGACGATTGAGATTGGTAGCCGGGGCAATGCATTCTACCTGATTCGCCACGACGGGCGGGCGTCTTAAGCACTTCGCGACGATTGTCTCCGCCGTTGCCCGCCCAGCATTCCCTGACTCTCTGGTGTCCCCCGGAGAATTCTTCTCTTTGCGGTTCTTCGGTCGAGATTCATCTATCCGGTTCCTGGCCCCAACCGACGTGCTGGTTCAAATCCAGATTCAGACTCTTGGTCTCGAACAGAGAAGTGGGCTTCACATTCGATAAAAGCGGATTGGCATCTTGTCTTTTCAATGAAGTCAGCAAGGATGTTTATCATCTTGCTGATAATTGTCGTAGGCTCGACCGGGGTAGCCTATACGTCCTCGTCTGTTCTGGCGAGCCACGGCCCTCCGATGCTCGCGACCACAGGGTCAACGACCAATACATGGTGGGTGGGCGCGTCCTCGACCGACTCGTCCGCTCTCCCCAATACAGGAGTCAGAGGCGACATTCAGGTGGTTAGCACAGCAGTGAGCGGAACCCTCGCCTTCTGGGTGAGTGACGCCTTGAGCAACAACATGTGGGGGCAGGTCGGTTACTACCTCTTCCATGGTTCGGCGCCGGTTGCCTTCTATCAGGTGTGGAACCTGAACACGTACTCCGTGATCTCGACCGGCACAACTGCTGTCGACTTGGGCAACCACACCTTCGCGATGTTCTTGCAGGGCGGCACGACTTGGGCGTACTCGCTTGACGGAACCGTCTTTGGGACATACAACATGGGGTCGTCCGTCGCAAGCAGCAGCTATCCCGTTTACGCCATCTCTGAAGAGGGGTACGTGAGCCTCACCGTTCAATTTCCCCACGACGACCTTCGACACCGCGCTGCAAGTGCTTCACTTGGGCTCTTGGAATTACGTTCAAACCTCAGATTCATACGGAACGGCATGGGGCGTACAGGCCAACTTGCAGAACCCCAACCTGCAGAACGACGAGATGTCTCTGGGCTCGGCCGCGCCGTCAATTCCTCAGGGGACAACCCTGTGGAGCGGCGTCCCGGCATCTTCTACAAGTCAGGCTTCGACTTCTTCCACCACGACGGTATCCACTTCTTCCAGTACTTCCCCGACACAGAGTATCACTTCCACCAGCCAAGCCACCACCCACGCGACCGCGACCCCCACAACCCAGACGAGTACGTCTTCGAGTGTGCAGCCCACACTCACCACTTCGATCACATCTCCGTCGACTGGTTCCACAGTCAGCGGTACGGTGACCGTGAAGACCAGCTCTTCGGCCAGTGAGGGGGTATCTCAGGTTCAGCTCTTTGTTGATGGAAGCCCTCTGGGCACTTCCTCATCCGCCCAGTCTAGCTTCCAGTGGAACACAGACTCAGTATTCGAGCGGAGCTCACTCCCTGTACTCGGAGGTCTTCGACGCCGCCGGGAACACGGCCGTGTCTCAGGTTGTCACGGTCACGCTCAAGGCTCCTTCTCCCTTGCCTCCCACAGTCCACATTTCCAGTCCGACTGGTGCTGGGAGCTCAAAGGGTACGATCACAATTTTTGCGAGCGCATCGGATGCTTCAGGAATTGCAATGGCGCAGTTCTACGTGGATGGAGTTCTATTGGGGACCAGCACCGGTGCAAGCTATCAATGCTCGTGGAACACTCTCCTGGTGAGCAACGGCCGCCACACGATAACCGCTGTGGCGGTGGACAATCTGGGACTCAGCACCTCTGCTTCACTGGGTGTGAAAGTGGCGAACACGTAGTCGACCACGGCCCGATTCTCAGGCTACTTGGCCCCGCTCAACCCCTCTCCAATTGAAGGGGGGCTCTTCAAAGCCGGGGCGCTCGGGCCCATGTACTTGAAGGCAAGACTCCAGAAGACGAGGATCCACGCGATGAACAAGCCGTAGCCGGCATACAGGTGGACGGTCGTCCCGAGGTCCGCACCGAGGAACTCGAAGGTGAGGAAGACCAGAAGCAGCCTCAGGATGTTTATCAGGAAGACTCCGACGAATCCCACCGTGAGAAGGACCGCCAGCCTCGATGCCTTGGGCTTCGTGTCCAGCAGGGCCATCGTCGATAGCATCCCGAACGCAAGGACCCCCTGGATCCCGGTGCAGTCGCTCTCCACGTTCAACAGCTGAGTGTTCGCCCCGGTGTTCAAGGCTACGACGTGCCCGGAGGCACTCGCCGCTATCCCGAGGGCGTGCATCGCCGAGACCATGAGGCTCGCCATCCAGTCCTGAAGCACCACGTAATTGGGGACGTTGTTCTCGATCTGGTAGCCCAGGAGCAGGACGAGGCCGTAGGCCGCGGGCACCCAGAATAGCTTGAATGACTTGATTCCGAAGAAGATTACGGCCAGTGCGGAGAAGACGACCAGCATGTCGATCAGACCGAAATTGGATTGAAAATACGCGTTCTCGGCGTAGTCCGCGACGATAATTGCCGAGCCGAAGAGGACCTCCCAAGGTCTTCCACGGACTCGAAGGCCCTTGACGCTATCCCACTTCATTATGAACCACGCGAAGAGGGTGATTGACATGATGAAGAAGTAGGGATAATCGATCCCCTCGCGCGGTATGGCCGCAGGGGCAAGGAAGGTGGCGGCGATGGCGACAAGGAAGGCTTCCGGCCTAGAGACTCGCAGTCTCGCCAGTCCGGTCGCCGCTGGGGGACTCAAGGGGGTAATCACGGCGGTAAATGGTGACTCATAAGCTTCGTGTCCGTTCAATCGATAATGTTGCCTCTGCGATACGGGTTAAGTCAGACGCAGCAAGTCAGAATCTGCTTTAGATTGCGTTTTTCCCGACCCGAGGGGAGCACATCTCATTAGGTCAATATGGAAAGACGTGCTTCTGAGGGTTCAGCTGGAAGGAAGGAACGAGGAAGGGTAAGCTTACACATCGACGCCCCTACGTACAAGAGCCCCCCAGCCATACCCATCCACCCCCACACTGCGCCTACCGTACACAGGCGATCTTCCTGGGGAGATTTGCAAGATGAAACTCGATTTACGCAGCCATGAACTTCTTGCTCAGCCCAATTATCCAGCTCTGGCCCTAGCGGCCTATCTTCCACCCGGTCAGATGTGGAGCGAGCTGAACTTCACAGCTCATCGAGAGGGCAATCTAGGGCAAGAGGTCGACCATGAAGCGGGCGCCCTCCCTGAGAAGCTTCTTCCTGGAATGCAGACAGTCTATGAAGTATTCCTTTACGACGACCTTGTCAAACCCTGTGAGGACGTTGTAGATCTGGCTCTGCAAGGGTCTGATCTCCTTCCCGTGCTTGGTGAGAACGGTCTTCACAAGCTCCAGCCACTCCTCCATCGGGAGGCGGAACTCGGAAAGAATGGCTAGTGCGGAAACTGCCTCCTCGCCAAGCTTCGGAGCACTGATTCGGGCCTCCACCAAATCCTTCGCCCACGCCTTGAGCTCGCCGAGTCTCACCTTCTCCTTATGGTCCTTCAGATGCCTGATGGAAGCGAGAATTGCGGGCTGAAGGTTGACGATGTTGAGGTGGCTCCACCTACCCTTCGCGGCTCCTTCGAAGAACCTCCACAACTCCGCGGTAGATACCACGTGGGCGCCCTTCTCGAGCTCATCGTCGGTGATCTTCGACGCCGGCAATCGACCTTCGCACAGTTGAATAAGGTACGGTCCTATTGTCTGGAAGTCTGCTTCCGACCTCTCGATTGCAATCAAGTTCTTTCTAAGCTTCTCGATGGGATAGTTCCAGCATTTGACGGCGAAGTATCGTCCGTCCACGCGGGTTATGAGACCGCGCTCGAATAGAGCCTTGCGAAGCTCACTCTTGTGTTCATTCTTCCTGTGGAGATACCTGTATTCCTTGCCTGACATTCCCTTCGCCCCGCTGCACGCCCCGTAGATCTCCCTCAGCACCGTTACCCTGGTCTCCGCCCGCATGCAGGAAATGTGCGGGGAACGAGATTATTAAACCTAGGCGAAATCGCGGGCAGGGTTCCCTCTCGTCGGGAATGACCCAATCCAATTCTCGAACGTGATCGGGAACAAGAATCCCGAGACCCAGGGATCTTCCCGAAAAAAGCCTCTTCTTTCGGGAACGACCTATAGGGGGTACAATGAAGCCGCATAGAAGGAATAGATCGAAGGCAGAGGACGGAAGTGAGTCGAAGGTTGACGCAATCGTTCGACACAAGCGTGAAGGGTTGGAGCCTCCCGACATACAGCGCGTGATGGGAGACGAGGGGATGCCCGTGGAGCTCGGGTACATATACAAAGTAGTCTCCAATGAGAGGAAGAGACTTGGAAGTGGTATCGGTCCCAGTCTCACGAAGACGCGCCTGAGATGAAGCTCGTGCAGACCCCGACCAGGGCGACGTGCGCGTGGAACCTCCTCCCAAGCTCGGGGATTATGGGCAGTCAGACGACGGAAAGCGCCTTTGGAAGATAGCGGCGTACACCTCTGGTGGGAACCGTGAAATGATAAAGGCGGTGGTCGACAGGTACGAGGCAGACCCGCAGTACTACAATGCCAACCAGACTGGGCTCTTCATGGCCCTCCAAGGAACAGGGCTTGCAGACTACCGCATCAGAAACATCGTGGACGAGTTCTTCCGACGTGCCCCAAGTGGACTTCAACCGAGCCCGGGTGCGACGCCCCCCGCGATGGGCCCCAACTGGATAGACAACATGATGCAGATGGACCAGCAGCTCGACTACTACGAGCGCATGCAGGAGATTCGGGCACGCTACCGAGGCAACGGCGGCGGTGGTCAGAGTGGCGGATCGAGACCGAAGCGTGAGGAGGTTCAAGACAGGCTTGCCGAGATGCAGCTCGACGCACTGAACCAGGCTGCAATCGACAAGGCTACCGGAAAGACGACCATGAAGGACTCGGGCGGCATGACGATGGTTGAGGAGAGGACCGAGTACGAAGTCGTGACGGACGCGGAGGGGAACGAGGTCAAGGACAAGTCCGGAGCCGTGAAGACCCGCCCGATCACGGTCACGCGCACGACCCCTCTCGGCGTCCCGAACTCCGCCGCTACGCTCGACCCTGAGGAGGCCCGGGAGGAGAAGTGGATGAACAAGATGTACCGGATGAACATGATGCGGATGATGAGCTCCGGCATGAACCCGATGGGTGTGGACGGGTACGGCGGCATGGGCGTGCAGCCCCAGATGGAGAGGTACGCCCTCCTGAAGCCCGACGGCACTCCATACCTCGACGGCGCCGGGAACCCGATCATGCAGGTCCGCTCGCTGCAGAGCTCAATGCAGCAGCCCCAGATGACCATGAAGGACGGCGTCGACATGACGCTCAAGATCGTGGAGGCGGTGAAGCCCGGCACTAACAGTGAGGAAACCACGTACTACAGGGAGAAGGCAGACAAGATGGGCGACAAGTTCAACGACCTACTCCTGGAACAAATCGCGCAGTACCAGACTCAGGACCCCGTGACCCAGACACTCGACGCAGTAACCAAGCTAAAGACATCCGGCATCCTGGGCCCGCAGACCGACAACGTCAAGATCGCCGAGATGTCGAACGACCTCGAGAAGTTCAAGACCGAGCAGGCCACGAAGATGGAGCAGTGGAAGACCGAGCGCGAGGACATCAGGGAGGGCAGGATCGCCTCGCGAGAACAAATGAAGGAGGTCACCGAGACGCTCAGAGACGCGATCAAGCAGGTTGCCGCGCCCATCGCCGAGAACTTCGGCCAGGGATTGCGGGCCGGGATGTCCCAGCCCCGACCCGCTCAGCCGGCACCCCTGGAGGATGGGCCCCCACAGACGGAGCCATCACAGTGGAGCAATGAGGAACTCGTGAAGCAGTACAACAAGGCGAATCAGGTCGGCAGGGTCGTCACCGATGCGCAGGTGAAGATGCGTGAAGAGCTCCAGAAGCGCGGGATCGGGCCCGGCCAGCCCGAGGCCGTCGCCCCGACCGCGACCCAGGTCGGCGATTAAGACATCTCTTAGTAAGCCTCACCTTTGCGGTACAGTCCTCGCCTGAATTGACTCCTACCTGACCCAGTCAGTAGCCTCCACTGGTCGGCGCAGATGTCACTTGGGTAGGCTAGGGGATCTTTCCGAACAGCTCAAGCACCGAACGCAATCATTGCCTAGAGTCACGATGGTCCTCGATTCATCGTTCAGAGGGACTGCAACATCCACACTTACGGTGAAAACAGGGAACTATCCTTCCCAAGCTGCCGGATAGAGGCCTCGTGAGCTGGTCCTTGCCACGCCGTGGCGGTCCGTGCCAAGGTCCTATTTGGTCGAATCGTGGGACCAATTATCGACTAGGCGTTCACCTCGGGTTGTGTGCTCTTCATGATGGCGAGCACCGTCACGGCGACTACCGCAGCCCCTGCTATCAATGCTGCGGCTGGGTAGTGGGGCCAAGGTGATGAACATCACTCATAAGGCAACAAGATAGGCGAATAATCCGGTGGGGTGAAGCCGCGAGAGAACCGTCGCAGCAATGGAGTTTGTTGCCGCAACCAAGCGCGGTGAAGCCCTCAGACAGACTTCATGTTTGCTCGCAAGGGACCAAGTGGCTTTTTTGGGGAGATCGCCTTCGCGTGACGACAAAAAATACTGCCACTTAGGCGCCCCTCCGACCCTTGAGTTTCTAGAAGCTCAGACGTGTGGGGCGATTGCGTTCTTCTTCTTGAGGAGGACCAGTCCAAGGAATGCTATGGCGACCGTGGCTGCCACCGGTGCGACTGCAAATTGAGGCGTGTTGAACTGTACGGCTCCGTCGAAGAAGATTGGAGCAATGCTGAAAGAGGTGACTGATTCATCTGTGGGCGTGCCACAGACGACCGCGCCCTCGATGTCTACTGTGTACGTTCCATGCTGGGTCGTCGGGTTAAAGCTCGGCGATATTGGTCCGCTGCCGCCTTGTTGGTACCAGTAGTAGGGCCCCTCCGGGTTGACGGTTGGGCTGCCCAGCGAAGTCGTGAGTGTGAATCCACCGACACCCTGGCCGAATGGAATGGTGAATGAGTCGGTTTGCGAGACGTTAACTGCTGGACCGAAGCCGTCAATTGTCGTCTGGTAGCCGCCGGCGGGGCCGCCCAGCCATGTGGGCCAGCTCAGCGAGTAGCCGCTTGAACCTCCGAGCCAGTAGACGTTTCCAACCGGGTCAGTGACCGAAACCTGGTGTATCGAATAGTACTGGAATAGGCCTGTGGGGCAGGACTCGAGCGCGAAGTAACAGGTCGATCCTGTCCCGGTGCAGTAGACCGTCCCGCCGCCACCGGATGGCGGAGCAGTGAAGCTCGTACCCGAGGTCGTGGAGAGCTGGATGTTGACAGTCTGCCCTGGAGTTATTGAGCTCGGGGTCACCGCGAAGCTAGGTCCGTAGTAAGTCGTCGCTGCTGCAGATGGAATCGCGAACATTCCCAATAGAGCCACTGCGCCAAGTAAAGCCGCCAGCCTGATCTTCATACAAAGGTTTGCAATATTAGAGGCCTTATAACGGTTCTCGACGCCTAATTCATGGTTGTGAAGGCCAGATTCATGTCGGTTCAATTTGGATGATGTTCTTCAAGTAATATAGAATGAAGGTTGCGGAATAAAGGATTTTGAGGAAGCAGAGAAAGACACAACGATATCTGCCATGTCTTTCCATACTCGCGGCAGATTTCATTGGCCGTATGTTCTGAGCAAGTCCCTTGTCACCTCGTTCCAAGAGAACTGTTCTATGGCCCGCTTCTTCCCCGCCAGTCCCAACGTCATAGCAAGCTCATGGTCCGTAAGCAGTCTGGAGCATCCGTACCGTGAGTTCGTCTTGATTTCCTTCTTGAATGACAAAACCAGTTCCGCAGTCCACTACAGCATCTGGAACCCCACCCGAGCTCGAATCCAATGACGGGCAACCCGAAGAGGCCCGCTTCAATGAATACGGTACCGAAACCCTCGACGTCAGTCTTGGTCGTCTTCGGAGTCATGACGAACAAATCGGCCCCCGCAAATCGATGATAAAGCGCTTCTCCTCGAAGCGCGCCCGTCATCGTAACCTTCGAGGCCAGTCCGAGTTCATCGACCATCGACCTCACGTGCTCCCGATCCGGACCATCACCTACCACAACAAGTCGAAGGTTGGGAATCTTCTTCACGACATCGCAAAATGCCAACAGTAGGGTGTCCAGCCCCTTCCTTTGGACCAGCCGTCCGACAAACAGAACGTTCATCTCGTTCCTATTTGGACGTTTGACAAACCCTTCTGCAGCACCAGGATCGACTCCGGGGTGAAGTATCTCGGCCCGCACCCTCACCCACAATGGGAGGAGCCCCGCGGTATACCGTGAATTGACAGCGACCTTGGTCGAAAGCACGCAGGCCAACGGGACGAAGAGAGAGACTGGCCTATCCGAGCCTGATGTCAGTTCCTTTCCATAAAAGAAGGTGAGCGTTCTCACCCCAAGCATCCGCGAGGAAGCCAAGATGCCCGCCCCGAGCAGCGTCATCCCTCCTGAGAGAAGGAACACGGAGTCAATCGAGTCCTTGATTATGGTTCGCATAATGAATCGGAGCGCCTTGGGAACCTGTGAGACCGAGGAGGGCAGCTTGTGCAGGACGGTCCCCTCGAAATCCTCAGAGGTAAAGCTGAAATCTGGAGAGAGTGTGACGACTTCGACGAAGTGCCCCATCGCAAGAAGCTGCCTCGTGTAATGGACGGCCCTACCCTCTACCCCTCCGATGTTCTGGGGTGGGTCGAAAGTAACCATGAGAAGTCTCACTGAGTCTATCATCAGTCTAGGGCGCCAGTCTAAGACTCGCTGTACCTTGCCGTTCGTTAATATGCGTTAAAAACTCTATTTCCCAGAAGATGTGTCAATCAGGACCAGCTTCATGACCGCGTCCTTCAGAGTCTGGCAATCTTGGAGTATCTTGTTCTCGGACCTGAGCTCCTGGAGCATCCTCTCCTCCACGTATCTCGCTCCGCCCTGCAGAATCTCATTCAGCAGTTCCACGAACCTGCCCGGAAAGTCGGTGACCTCCGAGAATCCAAAGCCATAGTCCAGCTGGAGCTTGCTCAGGACGACGTCCCTGCCGTTGTCCCCCAGTGTATAGGCCAGCGCACTCCGCACGACCCTTGAGACCATCGCGCGCGATTCCGCTGAAAGCACGAGTCTGTCGCCATCTGTCGTCCCACTTTCGGGAGAAGTAGTGTTCCATCCGAGAACGAATCTACTGACCTCATCAGTCGGATCCGGAATCTCATACAAGGTCATCTTGATTTCCACCGCGGTCAGGTATCCTTTGGAGGTTTTCGGCAGTCCCTTGGCGCGTCGAATCATTATCGCGCCCGCGTACTTTGATAGGTTTGCAAGCCCGTCCTCAATAGTCTTCAAGGCCTCGCCGCTCTTAGCACCACCTGGCCCAAAATCGAGAACATATCGTATTTCTTGTTCAGAACCTTCCTGAAGAACCACGTCGGTTTTGGAGCTGGTTTGATTACCGCTCATGTTTGTTGTGTGTACGCCTCCCGAATTAGCCATGATGAGCGGAATGGGAACCACAAGGCCATGAAACTTGTGATTTCGGCAACTCTAAGCGAGGCTCAACCCTTCGATCAATCCTTAGAGAGAGAATTGCTGAAATGCCGGATTCAATGGATTCCCCCAACGCGCTTCCCGTTTTCAGAAACATCAGGTTAATACCACCTTGCGAATGCATCGCGAGTTGGCGTCCGCAAGTAGGTTCTTGGCATTCGACACTTCCTTGGCAATCCTCCTGCTCTATGGCTCGGTGTGGTTGTACGAGCTGGGGAACTACGTGGCCTTTGCCCTTCTCGGGCTCCACGCGTCGACGGCATTCGGCCTCTTCCTACCGACTGGGACGGCTGCCATCTCTGCCGGTTCGCCCCTTCTTGGTCCCAAGCTCATTCAGGTTGCTCTCACTGCGCCCCTCGTCCTTATCGTTGTGAAGGCGAGCCGGAGCGCGAAACTTGAGGTTACGGGGATGTCAGGCGTCTGCGTATTAAGTATCTACCTAGCAAGCTTCTTCTGGGAGGCTTTCGGTCTGGTTTCGATCAGTTCGTATGTCATCCATGCGGCCGTCTTCGTCGTCTTCGCTGGATCGGTCCAGTTAGGATTGCTGACAGTTCTAAGGCGCGGACGCCCGACCCTCTCGGTTTGCTGACCAAGCAAGGATCCGCCGAAGACCATCCTCCAAACCAACTCTCGGCCTGTATCCTAGCAGTCTGGCTGCCTTTCCTATGTCCGCATAACTCGCCCTGACGTCGCCCGACCTCCCTTCTTCATGGACCGGACTCAGGTCCTTCCTATCCAGGATCGCCAGAACCATTTTCGCCAGCTCATTTACGGTATGTGGGTTTCCCGCGCCTATGTTCATCACCTCTCCTGCGGCGAGATCGGTCGTGAGGCCCAGAAGGTTAGCCTGGACGACATCGTCGACAAAAGTGAAATCGCGGCTCTGGTTCCCGTCCCCGAAGATGATAGGGGGCTGTCCTCCCTGGACAGCCTTTATGAAACCCGGAATGACCCCGCTGTATGGGCCGGGCTTCTGCCTGGGACCATATACATTGAAGTATCTCAGCGAGACCGTCTTTAACCCGTAGACTTTTGCGAACGCTACGCAGTAGCACTCGCCAGCCAGCTTCGAAACGGCGTACGGAGAGACTGGTCTCGTGGGCAAGTCCTCCCTCTTCGGAAGTACATCCGTTTCTCCGTAGACGGACGAAGACGAGGCATAGACGACTTTCCTGACTCCGCTGTCGACGGCGGCCCGAAGGACGTTGACTGTTCCGGTTACGTTGGTGCCATTGGTGGCGAGCGGGTCCTCGACCGACCGGGTGACGCTCACCAGCGCGCCCTGATGCATGATTGCATCGTATCCCCTGACGGAGGATCGCACTGCCTCCCAGTCGCGAAGGTCAGTGCGGTGGAGCTCGAATGAACCCTGGTGATGCTGAAGATTGGCAAGGTCGCCGGTCGCAAGATTGTCCAATACCCCAACCTGATAGCCTCCGCTCAGCAATGAGTCGACGATGTGAGAGCCGATGAACCCCGCACCCCCCGTGACCAAGACCCGCTCGATGTCGCCCGACATACCTGTTCCCCCACTCGCTAATGCGCAGCCCTTCTATGTCTTGCTCTTAGCGCGGCGATTGCAATCGTCCCTGCGCCAAGACCGACGAGTGCGAAGACTGGATAACTGAGCGCCACCGTAACAGACGGCGATGAGTTCTGTGAGGCATCGAGGGCGAACGAGTTGGAGACGCCAAGGTATTCGATGCTTAGTTGCACGCCCCCACTGGGAACCTGCGAGAACTCAATCATGCCTGCTACCCCGGTCGTGTTCGTGATTACCGACCCGTCAGGAAACGACATACTGACCTGGGCTCCTGCGAGCGGATTTCCGAAGATGTCCTGAACGTGAACCGTGACGTCGTATACGGGGACGCTGACGATGGTTGTGGTTGCCCCCGCCACCATTAGCACGGGATAGGCGCCCGTCTGGATGAGGTTGACCCCCTTCCAGTCCGCGGAGATGAGGTGATAGGTGCCGTTCGGAAGCCACAATTGACCCGAAACAGGTGCAGTTATCTGCCCGATCTGGCCAACAAGTTCCACACCCTCCGCCTGAACGATTGCGCCCAGGTGGTCATCTAGCGTAATTTTGACCGAATAACGGGTAAGGTAGCTCTCAGTGAGGGTCATCGGGCCTCCGACGACTACCGCAAGCATACCCTTGGTGGAATTGATGGTCCCTGACCAGGATTGGAACGTGGCCTCGCTTGTGCCTGTAATCGGGATCAGCGACTTGGCCGTGACGTTGTGCGTTGAGCCCGAGGTCCAGAGGAACGTCACTGGGGTTTGATAGGCAATCCCATCGACGATAACTCCTGGACTGGACGCCCCGCTAGAGCCGATTGTGACGGGGTAGACCGTTGGTGAAGTCTGCGATTGAACGACGGGAGAGAAGACAGCCACAATCGTTTCACTCGAGCTCACAGTGAAATCTATTGCTGACGTGTTCGCACCGATAACACCGTTGACGACCCAGTGGTCAAAGGTCCATCCGTTGGAAGGCTTCTCGTAGATTGTGACGCTGGAACCAGAAGAGACCGAGCGGTTGCCAGGCGCGGGCGTAGTCGTCCCGCCCTCGCTCGGTGTTGCGACTATCATGAGGTTGTAGTTCTCCGGCTGTACCGTCAGAAGGATTGTCACACTATGCTGCACGGTTCCCGAGACCCCCCAGATTGTGACGAAGTAAGTCCCGGGTGTGATGATTTGAGGTACTCCTATCTCGGCAGAGGCCGTGTAGTTGTACGAGGCAGACCCGCTTACCGAGACTTGGAATCCCGGAGAGGTCGCTCCCACTACCAGTGCAACGGGTTCAGACAGCTGCCCAGTTGACTCGACGCTGATTACCAGGTTGAGTGTGCCTCCAGCTGAAACAATCGCTGAGCTGGTCGATGGAATCACCTGAAAGTCATAAGGCGCCTGGGTCGTCGTGCTCGTCTTCGACGTTGTAGAGGAAATAGCGGCAGTTGACGCGGTCGTTGTTGTAGACGAGGCCGTCCTAGAAGATGTCGAACTCGAGAGTGTCTCCGTACTTGTCGGTTGCGTCCCGGTTGATGAGGATGTCGAGGTTGTGTTACTGGTTGCGGTAGCGCTCGTGGTGCTGGTAGTGCTGGATTTGGTTGTAGAGGTGGTGGTTGGTGACGTTGTGGTCGAGCTCGTCATGGAAGAAGTTGAACTGGAAGTGGTCTCCGTGCTGGTCACGCCGGTCCCTGTCGATGAAGACGTGCTCGTAGTAGTTGAGCTAGTGGTGGGGGTCGTGCTCGTACTGCTTGTGCTTGTGGCGATTGTGCTAGCGGTAGTGGCGGCGCTGACAGAGGTCGTGGTAGATGTTGATGCTAGAGTTGTTGAAGTCGAAGTTTGAGTTGTGGTGGAAGTGGTGGGTGTTGAAGTGGAAGTTGTGGTGGGAGCAGTAGGGGTGGTCGTGCTTCTGGTGCTGGTTGTGCTCGTGGTGATGCTCGTGACAGAAACGCTTGAAGATGTGCTTGTGGTCGTCGTGGAGGGAGGCGGTGGCGTCCCTTGGACCACAAAACTCAGCGACACTGGGTCCTGGGCAACATAGTGCACGACAAGAAGTCCGTGGGCCGAGTCGTAGTACCAACCCTGCTGAGATGATGAAGCCCATGAGTTACACGCTCCGCCCGCAGCAATCGACGTGCAAGTCGTTCCAATCTGCGTCGCGTCGAGGCTCTGCAGGCTGCCCACCTGGGGAAGAACCCCAGTGCTGTTCGTGGTGACCGACATCACGGGTGACTTCGAAGCGATTACCAGCCAAGCCGAAGTACCTGGCGGACCATTGGTCACAAAGAATATCGAGCCACCCGATACGAACTGCTTCATCGAGGTAGTGGAGTATATGGGCTGCGAATCGACAGAATCACTCATGATGTAAATGGGCGCCCAGCTCTTTGCCCCGATGGTCTCGGCAATCTGGATGTCCGAGCCAGCCCCCTGGGCGACGACGGACATGTCGTTGGCGTTGATTGCCACCCACCCGCTAGTACTCACGCCGTAGAACGTGGCATTCAGGTTCAAGCTGAACTGGACTGGTGCGGTGCCGTTATTGGATACCCAGAGAAGCACCGGCTTGCCAGGGGAGCCATCGACACTCAGCTGAACGGATGAGCTCCACGACTGCATCCCGCCGTAGCTGCTCTCCCAGAGAATTGGAAGGAGACTCTCCTTGTGCGCCGCGTCGAAGATTGCATTGATCATCAAGGAGACGTAGCTCGTCTCCCGGGGAGTTCCCTCCCCCAGTCGAGGAGAGGCGGGCATAGGGTTGCTCAATCAGGATTCCTCGGCCGCTGTAGTAGTTGTTTACGGACATCACTGGGTTATTCAGGCTGTCCCTGACCAGGATGGACGCCGACTCGTTCGTCATGGGGGTAATGGAGTATCTGACCCAGTATGGGTCGTAGCTGATTGAGGCGTACGGCGAGGTTATCTTGTTCGGGGTTACTATGGTCAAGGTCGAGGAGGTCTGCACTGAAGCAGACGTGGTCTTCAGGCCGAGGATGTTGTCCTGAGCGTTCGGGCTCGCACCGAAAGACGTCTCGACGAGACCGCCTCCTGACTTGATAAAAGAATCCAACCGGGACATGAAGCTCGTTAGTGGGTTGGTTCGGAAGGTTGACCACCACGTTGAACTGCTCCAGGTTACCCAGAGAAGTGAGGTTGCTATCTTGGGCGCTCACGTAGGTCACCTTCACCGCTGGCGTGAGGAATTGCGGGAAGAGCGCATCCTCCGAGCTCCCAATCCATAGGACGCTGACGGCATCTTTCTGTGTTCCATAGTATCCACCGGTGTACATCATGTTGTTCAGAACAGAGCCAAAAGAGGTCATGTACGCGGTCTGTGTCAGGTTGTTCAGGCCGTGCAGCTGGGTCCCCCAGGCCCAGTCGTTGAAAGTGATGGGGTTGGTAGCGAGCAACGGTGCCTCGGAGAGGTAGAAGTTTCTGAGGTCGGAGGGCGTAAGATCGCCGGCGTTGTCGGCGGTGTTACCAAAAGCTGGACCAGGAAAGCCAGCTTGCCTGAGCGGGCGCGCTCAGTTCCCCAATTACCTTGTCTGTCGCATCGTTGGACCAGAACTGGGCGGTGCCACCGCAGATAGACTGCGTCGGGGGACACCCGATTGGCCCTCCCGCGCCTGAGTCCCCGAAGAGGACGTAGGAGCCATTGAATCGCGGGATTGAAGCCACTAGGTTGGGTTGGACCCCCGTGTACCAGACAAAGGTCCTGCCAGAGTATGCACTGATCATCTGGGTCAGGTTGTAGTTGATAGCCGCCTGCTCGTAGTTGAGGAACGAGTTCCATCCGAGGCCTGTGGATGGGGACTGGTTGTCGTAGGTCTCGATCTCGTTCGCAAGCGACAAAGTGCTATATGCATGGGTGCTGGAGTTGCTCCCCAGCAAGACGAATCTCATGTCGCCCTCTATCGATGGACTGACCCACTTGTTCCCGACCAAAGTCTCGTAGTGCAGGGAGGTTCCTCCATAGTCCAATTTGGTCGAGTGGGCGTCGCTGCGGTATACGAGGACATCTGCCTTGGACGGGGAGTGCATCCCGCGCTGCACGTGCTGTTCTCGACTATCCAGTATTTCGTTCCTGCGATAATGTTGACCGGAACATTGAGCTGGCCGGAGTTGGCGGCAACCGCTAGAACCTTCCCCGAAGGCGAATCAGAGCCGCTGTCTGTCTCTATCTGCGAGAATAGAATATGCCCTCCGCCGCCCGGAAGTGCGTCAGTCTTGGACTGCCACAAGTTCGAAGCCCGTCGAAGACTCGAAGGACTGCGCGATAGCAGCGTTATCCAGGTTGACCTGCACGTATCCGTCGACAGTGTTCACGATGCTTCCTGAGCTGGTGATGATGTCGTACGAGAGGTCGCTTGGGCCGTCGGGCGGTACTCCCCAGGTCTTAGTGAACCCATCTGGCGAGTCGTACACCAAATTCTTGTATGGGTTGGTCAGCCTCATCAGCGAAAGACTGGTGCTGCCTGTCGCCGACATGACTATCCAGTACGCCTTGCCCCCAGTCAAGGCCGTGTTTCCACTGAGCGTCACATTCGCCCAGGTGCATAGTCCGGTGGGAGTGTCGCAGGGGGCTAAACCGGAACTGATTGAGGTGAACGGGAGCGAGCCCGAAGCGAGAGATGCCGTCGAGGGGTGACTTCCGAGGGTCATGTTGTCGGTCCGCAGACTCACCGTGAAAGTAGCTCCAGGTACCGCAGCGGCCGCAATCACATTGACCTCGAACGTCTGCAGGTTCCCGGCTTGGGCTGGGCTGAAGCGCATTGCCGTCTGGAAGTCACCCTGATACCCCGGCGACCCGAAGAGATCGGTCAGCTCCATAGTTGGGGTTAGAGACTGAGACTCCACATTCATGAGACCGAGCTCGAAGACCGGGAACTGCGACTGGCCGAGGTACCCTGCCCAAGTCGGGCTAACCTGATCAGCTATGAAATCCTGTGTGACCGCTCCTCCGGAGACTCCCGTGTACTTATCGGACACAGGAAGGCCGGAGAAGTCGATGGTGTATTGAACTCCAGGCTGCAGTGTTATTGTCCTGTCAAGTTGGTACGGGATATACTCTAGAGAGCTCTCGCCCTTCCACTGCTGCATGCTCATGGACCCGGTGGCCAGCACGGTTGCACCATCCTGCACTGTGACGGTCACGTTGTTGGGGTCGTATGCTCTGTCGGAGACGAAGAATTCAACCGTGTTTATCGTGGTGGGCGAGGTGACCTTGACATCGACCGGGGTGGATGGTGTCGCTCTCCAGTTGGGTGCCGTTGAGTAGAGCGGGTCGACGACCACGTTGGCCCCCATGAGGGTCTGGACGATCACAGCTGAGCCGTATATCCCGTTACCGAGGTTTGCGTTATCGCTTGTGATGGTGTATGGTTGGCCTGCGCCCACCGAACTTGAGAATGAGACCCAATAGTCATCGCCTGGAACAAGTTCTGCATTCGCGAACTTCATCCCTGTCCAGCCTCCACTGCTGTTAAGTCCGCTCACCTGCATCGAGGCCAAGGGTTGGACGACGAGAGGGGAGCCTGATTGCATGTCTGTCGGGTAAACCGTAGCAATCAATGGTGCTGAAGCACCTGTCGTCCCGGCCAGATACGCCCTGAGCACGAAGCCATCTACTGTCTGCCCAAATGGAACATAGAATTCCTCAGAGAAAGTCTTCCCCGCATAGACACTATTCTGGATAGAGCTCACAAGAGGCTCTCCGATGTTCA
The DNA here is from genome assembly GCA_963806765.1 of uncultured Nitrososphaerota archaeon. Lineage (GTDB taxonomy): Archaea > Thermoproteota > Nitrososphaeria > Nitrososphaerales > Gagatemarchaeaceae > Gagatemarchaeum. Next base: position 428,024 of record CAWDYS010000003.1, read on the forward strand.
GAGAAATGTAGGGCTGACTTGCGAGAAACTCGTTCCAAATTTCACTTACATCGTTGGTTCCGAGGTACTCTCCGGTTGTCATGTTGATATTCTTCTGGAAGAAGACGCTGTTGGCGAACACGCTTATCGTGGAATTGTCAAAAGGCCTGGAGGTCTTGACGCTAGTCCCAGATGAGCCGTAGTTGTTCCTGTCCCCTGTCGCTCCCTCTCCGAATCCAATCCAGCTCGTGTAGTGACCATACCAAGTGTAGAGCTGCTTCAGATCCTGCTCGAACTGGCGATAGACGGCCGGAGAGGCGACGGTCCAGCCACTGGACGTGAGGCAGCCGGCACAGTTGGTCAGCGGCACGCTGGCCCCTGAAGCACCCACCGTGCCAGCACTCGGGTTCGCGGCCAGAAATGTCTGATCCCAGCTTGGCGAGGAGAAGAAGTAGCCCCACTGTTTCGTGAAGAAGATGTTGTCGATTCCGAACGTCTGCGACGCACTCAGCCAGTTTGCGAGCCATTGCTCGTACCCCCCGGCGACGAGAGACGAAGTTGTATTCGCAGCGTTGTCCCAACCTATGTCGATGAATACGAGATGGACTGCGGCAGGCTGAAGATACTCCCTTATCAGCTCCCTGGTAGGCCCCAACGGTCGTGCTCCCGCCCGTCATGGAACCTAATGTGGGCTCGTCAAGAATCACCGGAGCCCCGGATAGTCCCGTCCCGAAGGTAGAGGCATTCGCTAGGTAGGCTCGGGATGGCCGAAACTGGTGGTGAGGCCGACGGCGTTTGTTGAGGAGTAAGGATAATCGTGAGAAGGGGTACGGAGAGCAGGACTAGCACGGCAAAAACGCTAAGGACATTGCGTCGGCGGGGGCACTGCAAGGTGGCTCGTGCACGCAAGGCTCGATTTCCTCTTAAGATGTATGTACAGGAATTATGGATTCCGGGTCCATAGATCACTTGAGAAATGGGAAGGTGCGGCAAAGATGCAGGCAGTGGGGTGTTTGCCAGAAGGTCAGACCCCCAGCAAACTGATGGTCTCGAGTCGGGTTAGAGCTCATCAGCGATGCCATTCCAAGGTATTCTTTTTAGGTTGCAGCCTTTCCACTTCCTAATCGTTGAAAGAGTGAAGAACATCCTCTTCCTGACACACAAGTTCTGGCCGACAGTCGGGGGGACGCAGACCCTCTCACAGAATCTCGGCAAAAGGCTGGTAGAGAGAGGGTACCGAGTCACAATCTTCACTTCAATGGTCGGTTCGGAATGCCAAGAAGAGTGGTTTGAAGGTATGCATATACGCCGATTCAGGAGGCAGGGGATTGGGATCAATAGACCCTGGTACGTGACTCCGGGGATGATTCTGACCACCAACCTGAGAGAATTCGATCTCATACATGCCTTTCATTTTGTCACTTTCCAGTGTCTGTTCGCTGCTTCCATTAGAAAAGTCCTGAGGACGCCTCTGATTATGACCGCGTCCTACCACCCGTGGGACGGTTGGTACGAGAAGACGGTGGCTCCTTTGGTTGTAAGATCAGCTGATCGCGTTATAGCACAGTGCGAGTCAGAAAGGATTCAGCTTTCGACGTTCGTCTCCAGTTCGAAACTTGTGAAGATTCCATGCGGCATAGAACGGAAGAGGTTCAGCTTGATGCCTGGCGGCGTTGAGTTCAAGAGAGCAAGTGAAATCGCGGAGAACGAAAAGGTTGTGCTTTATGTCGGGTCTCTCAGCAACGAAAAGGGGTTGGGAGATCTATTGACAGCGATGGTCAGGGTTCTGGAATCTGTAGAGACGGCCGTTCTCTTGGTCATAGGCGGAGGTTCAAGAGACACATTCCTGAGCAAGGCGAAGGCTCTCGGCATCTCGAGCCATGTCCGGTTCTTTGGTAGAGCAAGCGACTCCGAAGTAGTGAAAGCTTATTCAATCGCTGACGTCTTTGTTCTTCCTTCTCACACGGAGTCCTTCGGTATCGCACTTGTTGAGGCAGCAGCCGCAGGAGTCCCAATCGTTTCCACCCAAGTCGGAGTGGCCAGCGAGATAGTGCGTGAAGGTTACAACGGATTCAACGTGGATCCTCAATCAGACAGGCTCGCCCAACGAATAATCGATGTGCTCTCTTCCGACAGTATGAAGGCAAATGCTGAGAGACAGCGAAAGCTTGTCATTGAGACATTTGATTGGGATGTGATTACTAATTCTGTCGTTGATGTGTATGGCAAATACTTGCGACGTTGATAAGGCGGAAGCGACGCAACGAAGCAGAAGCCGCGTGTTTGACGCAGTCTCCCGAAAATCACATCGGGAATCTCTTTTCTTGTACTCGCCACGCAAATGACGCGGCGGTCAAGATAACGAGAAATGCGATATTAATCTAGGCCGCTTTTATGCGAGATGAATACGAGTCCAATTACCTTTTTATCAAAGAACTCAGTCTCATCTCCCTACGAACAACTCGCAGCATCTCCCTGTTTGCAGCATTTGCATAACTCATCGAAACAACATTCGAACGTTAGAGATGTCCCTTGGCAGCATTCTGAACCAGATCACCGAGAGATACGAGGTCATAGTTGTCGACTCCGGGAGCACTGACGGATCACAAGGTCTTCTGAGAAGGTATCAATCTGAAGGCAAGATCCGCTTGATAATCAAGAAGTCAAGCCGAGGAAGAGGAAGGCAACTAGCCTTCGAGAATTCTATTGGCGAGTTTGTACTTTCAAACATCGATATGGATGAGAGATACCCTGTTGACTTGTTGGATAGATTGGCAATTCTGGAACCATATGCCAGAGACAGAGTCATCATGGTCAATGATAGGCTCGGCCGCGCAGGTTCTCATGGTTTTACTATAAGTTCCCGAAGTATGGTATCGTCAATTGGCGGCTGGAAGGACCTCAACTACTACGAGGACTACGAGATGTGGAGGCGTGCTGCTGCTCAGGGAAGATACGCTTGGACCATGCTACCAATCGAGATTTGGAAGGATGCCCACCCTGAACGGGGGACATTCTTGGGCCAGTTGAGATTCAGGTACACCGGGTATGTATGCAGGTTGCAAGTCGGAATACCTGTCTTTCGCGACGGAGAGGAGAAGACCACTGGTCAGACTTCTGTCTACTACTTGGCCAAAGCAGCTTCAATATTCAAGCAGTCCTACAGAGATTCAGTTGGACGGGTCTTCAATCCTCTGTCGGAAGAGTATCACTTAGACACGAATGCCTCAGCCAACGAATCGTAGCGTACTGCCGCATCTTTCAATGAGTGGAATCTCGCAGCCTTTGGAATGACTATCGAAAACCCATCTGGTGGTCTTTGTTTTGCGAACTGGCATCAACGTCAACCCTAAGGTCTCCAACTCACATTTCTGACTCAAATCTCTCAAGATGCACGCTGATTCCGGCCGGCTCACATCATTCGATATGAGCAGTTTGAGCGTAGGATTAAGAGCCCCGCTGTAGGGTTTGTGCAGGTCAGAGGAAGATAGCCGGCAGCGTATGAGTCAACCCGAATCCCGCCAGGCGTAAACATATTCCGTTTGGGGCGATTCTGGAACAGGCGCCTCAATAACGTTGAATCCCTTAGATTTTAGAAGCTCTGCCACGTTGGTCTTGGGCACGTCCTTCAACTCGTGAGATTCGATAGCGAGCTTCCTTACCCGATTGAGAGTCTCGGATTTCTCAAGTAGTTCGTGCTCGATGCCTTCGGCATCCAACTTCACGAAATCCACATCTTCGAGATGATTTGAATCGAGGATATCATCGAGTGAAATGGCAGGCACCTCCTTCACAGAGTACTTCTCACTGCGCGGACCAAATATAGAGTTCTGGTCCGTTTGCTTTCCCGAATGTTCGAAGAGAGTCACTGTGCTACGAGTGGGGTGAACGGCAAGATTGAAGGGCTCAACTGTGCAGCCTTTGTTAAGAGATATATTGTGCAATAGAGCGGCGTAATTGGACGGACTCGGCTCGAAGGCGAGAACTCTCTTTGCACCGCTAGCCCAAGCGAAGAGTGAGAATGTACCTATGTGTGCTCCAATATCAATCACAGAATCACCAGGGTCTACCTCAAAATACCTAAAGTAGCTTCGACGAAGCAAGACTTCGCCCATGATATACTCGTCAGGCGTTCCAGGCCTTAACTCAATATTGATTCGGGGATTTCGCAGCTTTCTGACCTGAGAATTGCGGAACAAGATAGAAGGCCAGTTCCGATATCTCAGACACAGAAGATCTTACCCGCCAAATCTGTTCAGAAAGGTTCATCTATTCACCTCCTCCGTTGATCATCCCAAGGCATCATGCGACCCAAATACGTTCCTTTCTAAGCTTGAGCGCGTTCTCTTGCCGTGCCAAGAAGCACTAGATGCAGTCAAATGCAAGAAACGAGTCACTAGAATTGTTAAGATTGTGACATTTCCTTGAATGAACCTCAGATAACGTGAGAAGCCAGCGACATCCTTCTGACCCGCAAGATATCGAACAAGGAGGGTTGTCAATGCCCATTGGACGACCCTCACTGTCCATATCGATCCCGTTCGTGCGTCATATTGTCGTCCACCCATTGGAATACTTGAGTTTCCGACTCTTTGCTGCTAGAAGACCCGAACCCAGATTGCATATTCGAGTTACTCCTTTCCTTTCTGAACGAATCGGACAAGTCTGGCAAGCAACGAAATGAGTGGTCCAACCAACTTGGACACCTTCGGCTGTGTCGAAAGCATCTCACGAAGACGTACAGCATCTATAGGCATCAAGCCACGGAGGAAGGCGCTGAACGCGACAAACGAAAGAACTATGCCGAACGCTCCAACAAGAACCTCTATCAGAGGAGCAAGGTTTGCAACTAACACTCCCACCGAGACTAGCCCTGATAACAACAAGGCGCCATAGAACGGCATTACGTAGGAATAGGGCGGTGAGATACCAAGATCCGACCTTGCTCTTCTTACTTGCAATATATACGCGGGGAGAACGCCCAGATTGCTTATCACGACATAGGCCAAGAGGCCAAGTGTAGGCACGGTCAAAATCGCAATCGCTGCCGCGACAATGCTGGATAGAACGCCCATTATGCCGGTGTATCTGGAGTAGCCTTGGGAGGAAAGCACGTTTCCAGTCCAACCCATGCCGATTGTCAACCAACTCAAAGAAAGAGCAGTCAAGTAGATTCCTCCGCTACTGTATGTGCTCCCGAAGAAAAGAGTCATGAAGGGCTGCCCAAAAACTATGAAGAAAAGCGCAAAAGGAAGGATTATCATCGTAGAATATCTAACGGATTGTCGATAGACGGTCCTCAAAATCTCGACTTCTTGAGAGCCCTTTATTCTTGAGTAGATTGGATATGTCATTGAATTCAATGGGTCATTGATGGAATTCATGAGAGCACTGGCAGATAGGGCGACGCTGTACAGACCGTAGAGATTCAGGCTTACGACCCTCAAGATGATCAGGTTGATAATCTGACCGACGAAACTGCTGAAACTATTGGAGAAGCCAAGGGGCAGTCCGAACCTCACAAGTTTCCTAGCCGTAGCGCCAAACGTGATCCTTCTGCTCTGCCGATTGGTGTTATCGAGTACGGCCTTAGTACTTACCACAAGTCCGAGTGCCAGATAAGCAAAGTTCGCTAGCACCATTGCAATCAGTGCGCCCACCGCACCGTAACCCAACAGAACAGCAGGAATGGGTGCAAAACTCAAGAGCACTTCGTTTGCAATTTGAAGCCAAGAGTAAGATCTAGCCCTGCCCAAAGAAAGCAAGGCAGACTTGATATTGACCTGAACTGTCCAGACCATAGGCAAACTCGAGGCTAACAGAAGGTAACCCTCAACGCTTTGTTTCCCAAGCAACGTGGCAATCGGTTGTGCGATCAAGAACGCGAGTAGACTTAGGCCTGCTCCAGTGACTAGTTTTACGATATTCGCGACCCAGTAGGACGACCAAATTGCTTCTGAGTTCCCCTCCCTATGACTGATGGCTAGCGTTCTTGTCAACGCTGAGTTTACCCCGGTAACGTCGCCCAACATGACAAGGCCTGGAAGGGTGGTGGCTGCGGCGATAGGTGCGTAGATTGCGGGACTCACGAGTAGCCTGATCAACACCAACGAGCCGATGACGCCTACCAGTTTCGAGGCAATCTCCCCAAACAAGAGGGCGGTTGCGCCTTCCGCCGTCATCTTCCCGAGGTCTAGGCTGCGCTTGGATACATCGGAATCTCCGGGCGGTTCGTTCATATGGTATTGCGCAACTCAATGGTGATGCTGTTGCTGTTCTGACTCCAAACGCAATCCAGGGCCACGTCTACGCCTTCGAGAAACGGTGAAGTATGCTAGGACGGTGAATTCTGCGAGGACCAGCAGGCCGACAGCCATCTCATAATTCCCCAGAGGGAGGACCGGGGTTGCAGGAGGCGTTGGGCGCGAGAGAAGCACTCTCAGCGTGTCCGTGCCATTCGTCGTGTATTTGACGAGTAGTGAGTTCGAACCAGAGTCGAAGAACCACCCAGCGGACGCCTTCTGGACTGCCGCGACGGATTGCACCTCAGGCAACACGGTCTTGTCATTCAGGAGAACCTGTCCAATCGTCGAGTTTGACCGAATGAATGCCAGTACGACCTGCCCAGTGGCCCCTGTCAAGGTGAATAGGGACTGGTCAGGGTATGTAAGCTGCCGTGCAACGACGACGTTCGAGTATTCCATTGCGAGTACCTGGTTCAAGGGGACTACGAATACCGGTTGCATGCTGAACGGAGGCAGCGTTGAGTTGATTTGGATGTCATTACCAGACCCAGCGAAGGTGGCGATACTGTTCAGGTCGACCAGAGTCCAAGGGCCGGAGACACCGTAGAAGGTGCTGTTCAGGTCGAGAAGGATGGTCGAACTCGTACTAGTCGGGTTTGCCAGCCAAACTAGAATCGGACCACCCTTCTCGCCGTAGATGCCGAACGAGATTGAGGAAGATGGCATCCCGTACCAAAAGGGTGCACTCTCGTTCATATCGACCGCGATCAAACCCGCGAGCAAGGCTACACGCTCGGAGCTCTGGTGGATGGTTTCACCAAAGCTAGCAATGACCAGTCGACCGAGGCCGTAGTCTTCGGCGGATAGCGAGAGCCCTGTGGAGCTCACGGACGCGCTCGTGTTCGAGACGATTGACAAAGACAACGACCCCGCATATGTCGAATGTGAGACGGATTCTTGCAGGAATTTCCCGGCAGGTTGGTCCATCGGGGTGTCCACGGGTGGAGGGGGAAAGGCCCCCAGAATCGTGCTCAGCCCGCTGGAAGCGCTGGTTTCGTTGGTGATGATGAGCATTCCTCCTCGCTGGACATATTGGAGGAGCGATGATTCGAGGGAGGGAGATGAGGTGACTGCGTCCTGCGATGTCCAGACTATTGCAGCGAACCGCGTGAGAGTGCCCTCGTGTTGCAGCAGCGGATCAAGAGAGAGCTGCGCGTAAGACGCATTATAAGCCACAGAGAGATAACGAGTGAGGTTACTGGTTTGGGCGTCTCCTACTATCAGAACTGGCTCTCCATCACCGGTCCCAAAGTAGTTCCCCGTATATTTTACAGAGTTCAGAGTGATTGCGAGGCTGCTCGCAGCAGCACCGCAGTTTGTCAAGGACGCACTGGTCCCCACATTGTAGTATTGGGCGCCAGTCAGAGGTAGCTCGGACTCCACCTCGTTCAGCAAGGTTGGGCAGGACAGACCAGGAGAGGGCGCGGTCAGTGCGACCACACCAGGATGAGCCACTTGTGACAGAACGTTCGGGTTCGCTTCGGTTGTGAATTCGAACTGCCTGCTGGTGTTCGTGCTGAGCCAAGTCGCTGCTTGGTTGAATAGCGATAATTCGTAGGTCTGGATGTACGCGTTCCATCCTTGTAGGACCCCCGAGTCCACCGAATGGTTCTCGTTCGCAGTAAGGTCGGCAAAGGCCTGCTGAGCCGTTAGGTCTGGTAACGGGACGGCGGGAGTCGTCAGCTCGTAAGAAAGCATGCTTGTCCCGTTCGTCACGTCTCTCCAGCTGGACCCCCCATCCGAGGATACCATGGTTGACATGTTCGCCGGCACCCCGGGCGCGCCAGGCAGGTACGCCACAGGGGAGAGCTCGTATGTCGAGTTCAGAGGGTGAATGAGAATCCAGTACTCTGTTCCTGCCTGAAGACGCGCCACGCTGGAGAGTTGAACAAACTCAAGCCCATAATCAAGCGTGATCTCGTTGGCGTTGTATACAACTGTCGCAAGCGCGGTGCTCGACGGTGTACCCTTTGCGGTCGTCGGGACGATCGAAACCTGGAGATATGCCCCTCCCCGCAAGGGCCCTATGAAGACACCGTCAACTTGGCAGGTGCTGGCCGCGTAGAATGGCTGCGCGAAGTCAGACGCCGGAGAAAGTGACACGTTGGGGAACCCAGCAATGTAGTTTCCGAGGGACTGTTCTGATAGAGTAGCCACGAACGCGAACTCCGTGGGCCCATCCAGCAGCGGGGTCCACTTAGAACCCTCGTCACTTGAGGCCAAGACAAGATATGCATAGGTACTCGTAAGCCTGGCGAATGTGATGATCTGATTCGAGTTTGTCGAAAACACCAGCCAGTATGCGTCTCCCGCTGTCACCTGCTGGGAGAAGCCCGAGACCTTGAGAATCCCATTGGCAGGTACCTCCGTTGTCGAGACGTTGATCTGCTGGAGGGGAGACAAGGGATCCGAGCCGTCTGAGCTGCTTGACCAGATTCCGACCGTCAAGTCACCCGAGTTGTAGTTCGCGGTCTGCGTTGTGCTGTAAGTGAGAATCTGGACTGAGTTCAACGACTCGTTTGCGTCAGGAATGATCCTCACAGCGTCCATCGTCCCAGAGGTAACGGGGCTTCCGCCGTTGCTCGTAATACCCGTGAAGTCAAGGTGCCCCTGGACCCAGTTCACCTCGCCTAGACCAAACAACAGATACGCTCGACTGGCCTTGGAAGCCAGCGGCCGAGGGGTTTGTGTAGAGACCTCGAAGCACTACCCTCCAGGAATACCCGTTATTCGGCTCCGTGATTGATATCAGGTATGTGTGCCCGGCGATCGCGGAAACGGTGCCGCTAAGACTGACTGGAACCTCGCCCTGGAGCCCGTGGACCAAGGCCTGACTAAGTATGCCGGTGGCGACCGTTGTGTTTAGCTCGGTCATGTCCTGGACGATTACCTCGCCGTTCGTCAGGTTGTAATCCCGATCCGAAAGGAACAGAAAGACCGTGTCGAACGAGAATGACTGCGTGGCAGTGAATGCTTGGGTGGGTGCAGGTGAGACCACAGCTTGCTCGTACGGGTAGATGGTCAGATCAGAGCCCGTCTGATCCTTTATCCAAAGGATGGAAGACCCAGTGAGCGACCCCGCACCGACGTAAGCCTGCCGCACGAGGGCCGTTGCGTTGTTCAGGACATAGTCGTTGATGTAGATGGAGTAATGGCTCCCGCTGGTGCTCGTAGGGCTTGAGAATGTCACCCAATAGAAGCCCGCAGCGAAGCTGCCTTCGATGTCAAGACTTTTCTGCCACCCTGGCGAGGATGTAAACCCTGAAGGGTTGCTGGAGACGTTGCCAAGCTGGCGCACCTGGTTGGGGCTTCCGTTGCTATCTGCGAAGACAATTGCAATGAGGGGCCCAGGTGTCCCCACGGTGTTTCCGTACCATCCTATTTGCAACTCCGTGGCATTGTTGGGGATGTGGAAGCGCATTTCAACGTAACTTGCAGAGCTGCTGGCCCCAAAGACGTCCGTCGGAGATGAGGTATCCCACACCCCGGATGACAGAACGATTGAAGGCGAGATATCCTTGTAGGACGACCATAAGGGGTCCACACTCCCATTCTGTAGGTACCCAGACGCGTTGACGACCCTAGCGTAGTAGACAGTGTCCAGGAAGCTTGCGACAGAGGAACTGGAATACCCCATTATCGGCATCACCTGCCCCGAAGCGTAATACGGATCGTTGTCGGAAGTGCCAGTCCCGATTCCTGTCCAGCTTGTATGGACGCCGTAGTATGAATACAGAAGTGAAAGATCCTCCTCGAGGTAGTGCGCCACGTCCGGACTGTCCAAGGAGACGTACTCGGCGGCAGTCCCGTTGGAGTAGTAGGTCTGGACCGCGGGGTCTAGTTGGATGAGGCTTTTCACCCACGTCGACCCGACCCCGCCGTTCGTTAGCTGCCCAATGTAGATGACGTTCTCGAGGCCCAGTTGGTCGCTCGCAACCAACCAGTTGGACACCCATTGTTCGTAAGGCAAGTGACCCACCGTGAAGTTCTGCCATCCGATATCGAGAAGGACCTGCCGTATCCCGTATGAGATTAGCTGGGCCCTCATCAGAGCCTCCAAAGCCGGCACGCTCGGGTTTGAGTTCGTCAACTTGTCAATTAGACCGAGTGTTACCGGCCCGCTGGAACTCAAGACAGATAGTCCATAGTCAGGGTATGGAACCCCCGTCACAGAAGTCGAATCGGTCGGACCAATCGCGCCAACGTGGAGTGCGGTTGGGACTGCAAGCAGAGCGATGATTAGGAAGACCAGTGTCTTGACAGCCGCTCCCGACCTGTCGAAGCTCGTGTTCAATCCGCCTTGCTCCTCGTGGTGGAACCCTTTGCCGAGTAGGAGTCGAGCAGCCTCTGCGTGGCCGCATCCCAGGAGAAGCGCGCGCTGGCGCCTTGTTTCGCGTTGTTGCCGAGCCACAGCGCCAGATCGGGATTCGATAGCAGTGTTGAAATCACTCTCAGCCAGCTCCTTGGGCTCACCCGGATTCACCAGCAGCCCGTTAACTCCGTCACTAATCACCTCGGGTATTCCCCCATGGAAGGTGCCCACCAGAGGCTTTCCGTGAATGGCCGCCTCTATTAGGGCCAGGCCCAGTCCTTCGCTGGCTGTGTCCTCTGGCACAGTCTTAGAAGGCAAGACAAAAACATTGCACTTCTCATACTCTTCCTGAAGCTCCTTTCCCAGCAGGGTGCCCCGGAACGACACGGATTGCTCCAACCCGAGCTTGGATACCTGCTCCCCGAGGAGTTTCCTCTCCGGCCCGTCGCCCACGACGGTCAATCGCGCTCCAGGCACCTCCGAGGTCACCAGCGCCATTGCCTCGATGAGGTCACTAACCCCTTTCCTTTTCACGAGGCGACCCACGAATAGGACAGATTTCCTGTGGGCATTTGCCCTTCCGGTCTCAGACGCGCTGATTAGGTCGGCGCCTCCCAGTAGCACTGTGGCCTTCTTCCTCGCCGAAGGCGGGAGCAGCTTCAGCGTCGCTTCCGAATTGGTCGAAACGGACGTGGCCAGCGTGACCGAGATGGAGAGGAGAACTCTGCCAAGCCTGCTTGGGAGCGCAACATCCTCCCTTCCGAAGATGCTCATCGCAGCTGGGAGACCGAAAGACCGCCCCACGAAAAGGGTAACCACGCCAAAGAGCGTGGATGCTCCGGTTAAGACGTGCACGACATTGACCCGCCGGTAGGTCAGAGTTGAGAGAAGGTAGGCCACATTCTTCGGAAGGTTCACCAAGCTCCCGTCAAGCCTCGTGATTCTCACGTTTGGAGTGTGCATTTCCAGTCCGGAATCACGGCCGACAGGCCTCATCACGAGTACGTTAGCCTGTATGCCTCTGCGGCTCAGGGAGACCAGGTACTTGGAAATCCTGGTCTGAATCCCACCGACCTCCGGAGGGAAATGATAGGTGAGGAATAGAATAGAATTTATCGGTTTCATCCCATTTTCACTGTCGTAGACGGAACATCTTTCCCGCATCGTGAACAACGAATGGAAGCGCTGGACTGTTGGGGACCGTATCGCCGTGATCATCCGGGTGCCCTGCTCTCTGCCGTCTGGTCCACCATGAGACGCATTCGGCCGCGGTCCCCACCCAATACTGTTCCTTCTTGAGGTATCGCAGGAGGTCGCAGTACATCGCCCAGATGTCGGGAAAGACCTCACGGTCGAGATACGTGTTGTGGAAGTTCACTAACAGCAGCCCATGGTGCATCTCAACGGTCCTGATTACCTTTCGGAGAGCATCGCCTGCCCTTTTCCTGCCATACCTCCTATGAAGGAACGTCCAGTCCATGAAGCTGGTGGGAAGCTCGGTGATCGGCAGTCTCTTCTCGCCGGATATGGGTCTGTAGGGATAGCAGACACCCGCCCGAAAGCCAAAGTATTCATTGAAGGAAAACGTCGCGTCGTACTCCATACCGCACGACGTCTGAAGTTCCCAGGATCTTGGAGCCTCAAACTTGAGTATGTGCTGACGAATGCCCGTCGGGGGGCGTCCGAACATCTCTCGGAACTCGTCGACCTCCTTCCTGAGCGACTCCTCTTTCCTGTACGACGCCCCGGCAGCGTGAAGACCTACGTCGGCTCGGGATTCCTTCAGCACTCGGAGGGTGTCACCAAGCAGACGCTGCTCGGCCTGCTCGTATTTCGTCTTGATGAAGAAACTCGACCGGAAACCTGCGGTCGATTCTGCATCGATGGTCTCGGGAACGTTCCATCCGAACTTTGCCTTCCGGGCAACCCTCTTGTAGAGCAGAACCGGCTGCCTGAGAAAGCTTCTCGGCCCCCGCATGGCAACTCTGTGCATGGGAGAGAAGACCAACCAGTCAAGGTCGTGGGTGAGGACGCACCCAGCCTTGGCAAATTCGGGCCAGTACCACTTTTGGATGAGCGGAAGCCGCAGCTCGGCCAAACCCTTCTTCACCTCTGCTAAGAGGAGCCCTTCCTGGTCATTGATGTAGGCGTCGAAATTGTCCCGCCGATTCTCCACCTCGCCAGAGAGAAGACCCCGGATTCGCTCCATATCGAGCACCGCGTCGGCATGAATCACTACGCCGCCGTGGGCACGGAATTCCTCTTCCCTGTTCCGATTCTCCGTCCCGTCGCCTATTGACAACACAATTGGATATCGGGCGCTCGCCTTCGTCGAATCATCATAGGACACTCCCTGATGATCGAGCATCTCTCTGAGAATCTCGGAATAAGCCCCCTCAGCGAAAGAGAGGCCGAGGGTAGGACTCGATGGCTTCACTTCTGGGTCAGTCAACTCATCCACACCGGTGCTTCGGTCCCGACTGCGTCGGGATTTGCATTCATGTGACTCAGGAGGCCGTCCTCGTCTCCGCGAATTGATGGGGACCACCCGAGGGATGTCTCATACGCCGCGCAGCACCCGCTCGGCGACTTTGTGCCAAGTGAAGTCCCTTTCTATAGTGGCCCTGCCCGCCAACCCCATCCTTCTTGCCAGCCGCGCGGTCGCTCAGGAGCGCGACTATGGCTCGAGCAAGCTGCTTCAGGTCCCCGTAATGGTAGAGCGAGCCGTTCACACCGTCGCTCACCACCTCGGAAGGACCGCCTTCGAATGTTGTCACCACCGGAGTCGCGCACGCCATAGCCTCTATGATCACCTTGGCGAATGCTTCGTAGTAGGACGGTAGCACAAACACGCTGGCCCGTGAGTAGTACATGGGAAGCTGGCTATTCGGGACCTTGTCCAACAGTGCGACGCTACCCTCGAGCCCGCAAACCCTGACAAAGTCCCTGAGCCTGGCCCAGTAGTCTGTTCTGGGGAGCCAGTCTGGAACGCCACCTATGCAGACCAATGCGGCATCTGGAACCTGCTTCTTCACGTCCTTCATCGCCTCGATAAGCCTGCCGATACCCTTCCTCGGGCCAAAGTGACCTACGTAGAGCACGATGGGCCTGTCCCGGAAAGCAGCGAGCGCGCCCAAAGGCTCCGAGGTCTCCATTGGTCTGAACACCTCCGGGTCGACGCCGTTGTAGACTACGTTCACCCGGGAAGCGGGAATCCTATAGCAAAGGGAGAGGTCGCTCTTCACCGCACGGCTCACTGCCAGCACCTTAGTGGCCCTCGACCAGAGGAATCGTTCCCTGAAGTAGTAGTACCAGAGTCTTGATTGTGAGAACCCCTGGGTGAAGCCCATGAACGTCAACTGGACCGGCATGAACGCGGAGCGCGAGGTTCCGTGCACATGTGCAAAGATAGGGACCCCGAGGTTCCTCTTGAACGCGACCGTAGCCACCCCTGTGGTCGAATGAGTGTGGATGAGCGCTCCCTGTCTCTCCTTGACGAGCCGCTTGACCAAGGCAAGTGAGTTGAGACTGTAGGGGGAGTCCACACGCATGACCGTCACTCCACCGTTGTCTTCCAGGACAGGTTGTCTGCCGTGGCGTCTCGCCACGACCGTGACCCTCAGGCCCATCTTTGCCTGTTCGCTAGAAAGGTAGACGAAATTGGGTTGCAGGCCGTACGTCGGGACACCGTTGATCGGGTAGTCGTCAGCGAGTCTTATGACTGAGATCCCGCCGCTGCTCACTTCAGAGCTTGACCCCCAGACCCAGCGCCATCCGAAGGCCCCCGACGGTGTATCCCAATCCAGAGGAGAAGTTTCTCACAACCAGGAACGGTAGGTAGAAGGCGAAGTACCGCCTCTTCTCGACGCGATTCCACACGAGCGCTGTGGTGCGCACCGTGCGTAGCGCGAACGCCGCAAATACGGCCAGTAGTAAGAGCTCCCCGACGAGTGGAGAGAAGGGCAGGATGCCGACCCCGAGAACCGTCAACCAGAGCGGGAAGAGCGTCTTCACCAAGTCCACGACCAGCCGGTGCTTTGTCACGTAGAGGACACGCGACTGTCCCCTCTTGAACCACTTTCTGGCGAGTTCGCCGAGCGTCTGGTCCCTCTCGTGCCTCCAGTTGATTCCGGGGACCCACGCAACCTTGTGCCCGGTGCCCTCCAGCCGCTGAAAGAGGTCCTTGTCCTCCCCCTGGAAGAGGCGTTCGTCGAAGCCGCCCAGCTCTTGGAATGCTCTCTTGGTGTAGACCCAAGCGTAGAACGGCTTGATCCTACCACTCTCGAGCAGCTTGTGCTGGACTTTGTTCTCAATCTCGATGCACTCGGTGGCGACCGTCGACCTGAGCTTCAATGGTGCGCCAGTGAGACATACAGCTGATGCATCTTGGGTCGCGGAAAGGCAATCCACGGCCTTTCGCAGATAGTTCCGAATCGTAGACGCAATCGGCTTCGGCGAAGAAGACGACCTCGCCCCTCGACTCGCTTACACCCAAGTTACGAGCGTGCGAAGCTCCTGCATGGGGGCTCCTTATGACCCTCACGTTCGCGGCCCCTTCGGCCAAACCCAGCGCGGCGCCGTAGGAGTCGTCGGTCGAGCCGTCGTCCACTATGATTATCTCACAGTTGGCATAGGTCTGCTTCTTGAGCTCCGCGAGGATACCGGCCAGCTGGTGTTCGCCGTTGAACACGGGGAGCACGACTGAGACAAGAGGCTCGAGGTGTCTCTGTTCAGGCTGACTGGACATGCTCCGATAACACCTCAGCGAATTTCGACCAGCCGTACTGTGCCCGGACCACTATCTCTCCCTTCCTGCCGAGCGCCTCCGCCCTGGTCCTGTCCTCTAGCAGGGATTCTATGGCAACGGCGAGTCCTGACACGTCGCCTGGGTCAACCAGCACCCCCATATCTGGCTCGGTGATTATCTGGTCGATGGGTGCAACCCTGGAGGCCACGACAGGCTTGCCGCAGGCCATGTACTCCAGAATCTTGAGCGGGAATCCTATGCCGTACTTCCTGCGAAGCTCGTTCTTCCCCGGGTCGTAGGGGGCGACCATGACGTCGCAGGCGTTGATGAACGCAGGGATCTCGCCGTACTCGACGCCCCCGGTGAATCGGCAGATCGACAGGATCCCCTGCTCATCCGCCAGGTCTCTGTAGCCTTCGAACCCCGGCCCGACCAAGACCATCCCAATCTTTGGCATGTGCGCGGCAATCATCGCTGCAGCCCTGACCAGGGTGTCGACGCCATGCCAGTCCTGGAATGTACCCACGTACCCTATCACGGCGACACTGTCGTCCATGGCCAGTCTAGACCGGACACTTCTCCCCTCCGCAGCGTCCTTGTGGAAGAGGTCGAGGTTCACTCCGGAGGACACCTTGGTGCACTTGCCGGGGTCCACCCAGCGTCGGAGCATGCCTTCGGTGTAGTAAAGAATGCGCGAGCTCCTCATCACACTGAGTCTGCTGTACCTCGGTCCGATCACTTCCAATACGAGCGGCTTACCGGTCCAGATGGAGGCCATACCGCCCGCCCCGAAGGCAGTTTCCCTCTCAATAATCACGTCGAGACCGTATTTCCTCACTATGGCCCGTGCCACGAGCGAGACGTAGAACGCGTATACCGTAGTTAGGTAGAGCAGGTAGAGACCCGCGAGGACGCTCGTGCCCTGCCGACCCGAAGTGCTTGCAGCACGCTTTCCGTGACGAAGCGGCGAACGGTAGATTCTGTGGACTGTCACCCCTGCAATCCTCTCGACTCGCGGCTCCTCGGGCTTAAGCCTCCTGGCCACTATGTGCACCTCGTGACCGAGATGGCTCAGGCCTGCGGCCACTTCTGAGACGTGGACTGAAGCCCCGCTTGGGTAGGGAATTGGTACGTCCGGCGTAATGTAGCAGATCTTCTTAGCGAGCTTTTGCGTACTCGATGTACTCCCTTAGACCTTTCCTCAGGGACATTGAGGGGACGTAGCCAATCAACTCCCGCGCCTTCGAACTGTCGGCCGCCAGTCTGCGGATGTCCCCAGGCTTCGCCTCGGCGAAGACTATCTTCGAGCTCGAATCGACAGAGGTTCTTGACCTCCTCTGCAAGTTTCAGGATGCTCACCTCCTTGCCCGGTCCTCCGATGTTTACCGCCTCCCCAGAACCCTTCTCGCTTCGGTAGGCGAGCAGGTTGGCGGAGACGACGTCCGCGACGTGGAGGAAGTCTCTTGTCTGCTTGCCGTCTCCGAAGACTCTTAGAGGTTCACCCGCGAGCGCTTTCCTTACGAATATGGGCACCACGCCCATCTCCTCGCTCACCGCCTGGCGAGGTCCGTAGACGTTGAAGTAACGGAGCGCGATTACGTCGACGTCGAACTCCCTGTGATACATCGAACAATAGTGCTCGGAGGAGAGCTTGCTCACTCCGTAGGGGGATATCGGGTTCGCGGGGTGGTCCTCCCTTATTGGAACTTCAATGGGATTGCCATAGATTGAACCGGATGAGGCGTGCACAAGCTTGATCCCTTTCTTCCGAGCGTGTTCGAGAAGACGCACGGTGCCGCCGGCGTTTACCAACATGTCCATTATGGGATCCCGGAACGAGGGGAGCAGCGCTCTGGCGGCTTCGTTGAACATTCCGTCTCAGCTTGCCCAGGGACTCGAGGTCGACTTCGAGGATGCTCTTCGAGACAAGCTCGAGACTAGTGTCGCCCTTGGGGAGGTTATCCACTTTACCGTTCGACATGTCGTCCACCACCATCACTCGCGCCCCCAAAGAAAGCAGTCGCTCTACCAAGTGGGAGCCGATGAAGCCTGCCCCACCCGTCACAAGGAAACTTCGGCCCCTGAATGCATCAGCGATATCCTCTGTCAACTGGCGGTCTCCCGATAGAGGCTGGTGAACTCACTAGCCATCGAGTCGAGACTGTACTTCTCTTCCACAGCCTTTCGACCATTCTGCTGGAGCCTAAGAAGGAGTTCGGGTTTGGTCATGAGCGAGAAGAGCATTGAAGCGAGTGCTGGTCTGCATCTCCCCTCCTCATCAGCATGCCGGTCCCTCCCCCGAGGACATCCGGGATCCCTCCTGGGACGTTGGTCGAAATGACCGCGCGGCCGCAGCTCGAGACCCTCGAGAATCGTGCAAGAGATTGGCCCACCTACGTTGGACGGGAGGACCACGATGTCCGAGTCGTGGTAGGCGCGAACGAGTTTCCCGTCGTCTCTCACCGGTCCCACGAATTCCACGGCATCCTGAAGCCCCATTTCGCGCACCTGTTCCCGGTAGGAAGACGCTCTTGGTCCTGACCCGACGAGAACCAGCGAGGAGCCGGGAAGCTTCTCGTGCACCTTGGCAAATGCCTGCAGAAGGGTGCTTACGCCCTTGATCTCGGACAGAGCCCCGACGAACAGGACGCGCGCTCCCGGGGTACGCCGCGCCGGGGGATTGAATTTGACTGTGTCCACGCCAGTTGGGACCAGTCGGATCTTCTTCGCTATCGCTATACCGTAGAGTCTTGACCATGTAGGAACGCACTCCGTCTGACTGTGCGATTACTACGTCGCAGTATCGCAGAACGAAGCGCTCGAATATCAGCTCCAGCTTGAACTGGGTGGGGCTGCGCCACCAGAGGTCCTTGGGCCAGAGGAACTCTGTCCCGTGCGTGGTAATCACTACTGGGACGCCGAGCAAGTACTTCGTTGGAAGGGCAGCCAAGCCTGATACGTACCCGTGCACGTGTATCACTGAGAACTTCTCCTTGCGCTGAAGCATGAGAATGTTGGCCATTTGCTCGAGTATGAGGGCCACCTTGTTCGGCAACGAACTCAACCTAAACTGCACGGACGACCTCCTCACCTTAATTCCCTCAAGAACCTCGCTCTTGGGCGCGCCGCTGATACCCCTGGTCGAGAGATACACGTCGTTGCCCTGCTTCGCGAGCGTCCTCGCATGGTCATAGACGCAGCGCGTCGAGCCGTCTATCTTGGGGAAGAACGAAGAGGATACGACCAAGACCTTCATGGTTCTGCTCTCCGATGGAATTGCCCGTAGACAAGAAACACTACGGTCACGGCTGGCACGATGAGACTGATGGGGATGTGCGCTTGGTTGGGGGTTATCGACTCGAACGAAGCGACCGAGGCCAGGAGTGCAATGCTCCAGACCACCGAGAAGAAGAACCCCTCGGTTATCGTCTTGGTCGACCTCATCACCGATGATATGCAGTAGCCCGGCACCACCACATAGTAGAGGACTACGACCGTGTTGGGCACTTCGTGGAACTCTGGGAGGACCGTCGCCATGACTGCAAACGAGAGAAGCAGGATGCCAGCCTCGACAAGCTTGCCCACCTGTCGTGTGAATCGCAAGGACTCAGACTTCATGCTGATGTCCTCCAGTTCCCCCTGAGGTACTTCTCGACGAGGGCGAGAACCAACACAACTCCGAGTATTGCAAACCCGACGACCAGACCAGGAAGGATGGCTACTACCGTCTTGTCGGGCGTCATCTCACCCACCCTGACGCCCCCGTCGCCCAGAAGGAAAGCCGCCATAAGGACCGCAATGGCCCTCGTCGTAGGCCCCATGCGCTTTAGGTACGCGAGTGGGATAAGGCCGGAGAAGTAAAGCATTTTGCCCGCTGACATCAGGTAAGTGGGCGAAACCCCCCCACCCAGAGCCGAACCAACTCCATAGATGAAACCTTTGAGCGTCTGAGAACCAAGATACGCGCCCCCAAACGAGTAGTTTCCGACGAACAGCAATAGACTCTGATACGCGAATTGGCCTATCGAAAACGGATTGCCTAGAAGTATGAGTATGATGGCGCCAATCAACGCAAAGTCGCGCTTGCTGACCTTGGGAGCCCCCTCTGAGCCCACCACACCTATCAGCACGCCGAGGAACCCTGCAGCCAGCCGAGGTGTAGAACCGCCCCCGAACCCAATCAGACCAACGGCAGTGATTGTGTGAGCCCCACTCAAGACTGCGTGGAGCGAGAGGGGGAAGGCGAGCATCGCGCTTGTCGCGACGTAGACCACTTCGCTGAACACGAAGACGAATACTCCCGAACTGATGACCATGACCAAGTGCGAGAGGTCGGTCTGCTTCATCGCCTCGGAGGCCAGCGACCCCAAGAAGAGCCACCCAATGAAGATGAGCGCGAAAGAAAGCACGGCCTCCAGCGCGACCATGTCTTTGAAGCCGGTCGAGCTGAGCTGAAGTCCCAGAATGTTCGACCGGAGCTCGCTCTGCAGTATCGAGTTAATCTCCTGTTGTTCCGACACGGTGAGGTCTGCAGCGTTTTGGACGTGCACAACCTTGTTCGAGTACAAATCATTGATCTGGGTTGCGAACGTCGGGTCTGCAGTGGCGTCAACCACAATGAGCTGGACATTGGTCAAACTGGGCAAGACGAAGCTCGACACCTCGGGCAGGGCGAGGGCAGGGTAGTTCGAGACAACAACCATGTTGAAATCACCAATGCTCGACATCGTCGAGAAGTCGGAGTAGTCCTGCACTGGTGAAATGGCCACGACGTTCCCGGCGAAGGAGGACAGAGAATTCTGGATCTGACCGACGCTGCCCGGGTCAGCGATCACATAGGCCTTGACTTGCGGGTCCGGCCCGCCCACGGCCGCCACTGCGGTCATTAGGAAGGCGCACAGCAGGAAGAGGGCGAGCAGCTTGCGAGGCTGCAGGAGCGATTTCAGTTTCCACCGCCGAAATATCGGGAGGCGAGCGGGAGTCGGTATCCGGGACAAGCCAAGTCTATCGTAGATGCGATCAAGCAACTTACGCCCAGAGAGGAAGAATAGTAGAGACACAAGGACTAGAGCTGCGACGGCTGTTAGGGTGATCCCTACCGTTGCGGGGACGAAGAGTGTAGATTGGATAATCATCGTCCTCACTCCTTCGCTTACGATGTACGCGGTCCCGGTGGCCGAGCTTGAGTTGACTATTGCGTAGGCTCGCTGGTAGACTCTCCCCCGCGCTGCCGTACACACTCTGGATGATGCTCCCAGAGGGCACCGTGAGGGAGGTAGTGTAGGAAGTGAAGGCGAAAACTCCGTTCCATATCACGAATGGGTCGTTTATGATGTACCGCCATAGGAAGGCGCTGCCGGAGTTTGTCCCCTCGATCTTGACTTCCAGCGAAGTCGTGTTCCCGGGCAGCGTCATGTCGTAGCCGTAGTCCGACCCGTACTTGCCAGAGGAGACGACGACCGGTATGGTCGTGTTTACGCCTCCGACAATCGCCGTGGCTGCAACGGATGAGGGGGGGAAGTTCGACAACAGTTCCACTGGCGTGGCCTGCACCGTGATGAGGGATGAAACCGCGGCGGTGGCAACCACGGAACCAGAGCTCGATCCAAAGGCATCGTAGACCGGCGAGATAGTCGCGGTCACCGTAATCTGGGAGCTGAAGCCTTGGGTCTGGGACTGCGCAGAGACAGGGGATGCCGCGGGGAGCACCGCCAAAACGAAGAGCGCGAGCACTACGGCAACTGTCGGAAGGGTCCTTCGCATCTCAGACGCTCGCCTTCCACATCTCGATGAGTTCAGCGCCCCTCTCAACCACAACGCGCCTCACCATGCGCAAGTCTTCCAAGAATCTGAGCGACGACACCACGATTGAGATGGCGCCAGTCTCTCCTCCGCCCACTGTCGCGGATACTAAATCCTGTCCTGTCGCAGCCCTCCCCTGCCTTTTCATCAAAGCCGACAATGTCACCCAGTGGCCCTCGCCAAGGGTCGACGCTCTGGTCAGGAACCGATCCAACTCGCGATCTGAATTCCTGGCGCGAGAGACCATCCATGACATCACTGGTATCGAGAACAACATCAGCAGATACGGTCCCGCCGAAACCACACCTGCGTCAAGGTCGGCTAGGAACAGGGTCCACGTCGAGTGCGAACTGGCGCTCGTGAAGGCAGGGAGCCAAATGGAGTTTAGGTCACCCATGAACTGGGAATCGTCTGCAGAGACGTTGAGACTTGTGAAATGCCTGACGAAACCCACTTCCTCCACATACTTGCCGAACGTTGTTCCCTGCAGCAGGACGAGCTTGGCTGTGCCCGAGTAGATCAGCATGATGCCGTGAGGACCGTGGTATGTGCTCAGATAGCCCTGAAATGGACCGAGTACAGTGAAGTTGTTGGAGAGCCGTTCCCATCCTGGGATGTCTCCGTTCGGAATGGCAGAAATCGGTAAGCCTACCGCCAGCTCGTAATAGACGGTGTAGTTGCTATCTTCTGGGTGATATTGGGGGACGTAGACGTTCGTGACCGAGAAGGTGTCGTACTCGAGGTTCTCAGGCGTGCTTGAGTTGACCTGCCACCCAGCTGGGGTAGCCGGGATTGGGGATGCGGTGACACCCTGGGCTGTGTAGGTTTGCGTTTGGGGCGAGCCACCGACTATGGCCAGCACCGGGACACTGGCGAGTAGGAGAACCACCGTGAACGCGATCACTGCGCCAAGCCCTGCGAACCCGAAGACTCGGTGGCCGGTCTGACCCGCCCACCATCCTTCCGCAGAGCGAACAGAAGCCGTTCGGAGCCAATTGGTGTGGCGCGCAGGGCTGGACCGCTCCGGTCTCCAGCGAAAGGAAGTGCCTGACCCTACCCACTACGAGCGACGCGACGAAGATGGGAGCCACGAACCAGACAGGGTAGAACCACACGGCCGAAGCAGCCACAATCATCGCGGTCGGCACTAGCATCGGCTTGGCCTTCCACTCCAGGAACCAGTCGATCAACAGCCAAGATGCCAGCACCACCATGGCCATCCCGAGAACCCCGTAAGTGGACACGAGAGCGAGCGGGGGTGCGCAGAGCCCCAGTATTAGCAGGAGCGAGGAGAGCGCACGCAGGATCCTGACTCCAATCCTGGCCGCCACATAAGCCACGACGAAGAGGTACAGCGAATCCAAGTGCAACCAGGCCGTGTATGGGGAGAAGGATCCGGCGACGTAGAGAAGACCCGAGCAGACCAGAAGGAGGACGCCCCAAGACACGCTGGGTGTGGAGATCAGACTTGCCACCCTCAACACTCTCCGCTTCAGCACCACTCCCAGCGCGAAGAGGGCGAACCCAAGAGCCAGGAGCGATAGGTCGGAAGTCGTCGTCAGGTCCGACGACCACCGGGCGATGTCGAAGTAGTACAGGATCGCGGCGATGGGTACGAGGGTAAGCATTTTGACGCCCGAACCGGTGAGCGACGCAGCCATCAGGCCACTCGTTCCGGGAGCGGGATGAAGCTTCAGGACGATTGTTGCGGTGTCGCCCGCTTCGTCCCTGGTGCACGATTCGACCGCGACCGCTTTCTTCTGCGCTGCGCACACTATGATCGCCAGGAAGCTCAGCGACGGGGCAGCCCACGCCGGGCGGTCCGGTGCAGATGGAAGGGAGGGACGGCTGCCTCAGAGAGAACTCCACTGTGTCCGAAGTCGCCCGCATCTTCACAGAGCCGGCGAGCGCGAAGTTGTCCGCCAACACCCCCGGGAGGAGGTTGCTGAGTGATTCCATCGTCAGCTCGGTCAGGCCTGTCTCCCTGAGGAACAGGCTCGCCAGTCCCCTGCCAGGCGGGATGAGCCCCGCCTGTATTCTGGGATCTTCCCCCGCCTTCACTAGTGTGATGCCTGGGACCGTCCTCCCCCAGTAGACGAATCTGCTCCCTCCGCCGACGCTGCCGACCAGCTGGGAAGCCATCTCGTCGGCGGTAGCCACGACCGCGTCCATCACCCGCGCCTTGACCCTTCTGTGAGGGTCGGCGAGAAGCAGGATCATCGCCGCAAGGAACGAGAAGACGCCGTCCACCTCGAACACTATGTACTGGGTGTAGAGGGAGAGGACCAGGAACACCACGGTCAGTACCACGAATCCTATGCCTGCGATCCTCGACCTTAGCCCGACCGCCCTCTGGAGGCGCGATAGCGGTATGTCAGGAGGTTTGTCCAATCTGATGGTTACCTGGGTTCCTTTACTGCATTTGATGCGAGCGTCTGGCCGCTTCGTCAACGCGGAACGTCAGCTCGGTCGCGTCAAACACCTCCTGGGTGGTGATTAGGTGGTTCGGGCTCCCGCGGAGGAACTTGGCGAACTCTTGGAGCTCACCTCGGTGGCCCTTGTCAGCCTCTTTCAGGTCGAATCGCTCGAAGCTTCATCCCGTAGATCATCAACTCCCGGAAGTCGTTCAGGACCATCGAACGTCCTTGGCCGAACACCTCCATCCTCTCCCTCTCCAGCGACTTGTCGCCGAGGGAGGCGTAGACGAGATTCGCCACGGAACCGTCCCCGTAGGTCAGGGTCGCCGAGATGTTGTCCCTGGCCACCGAGGTCGAGCCGTTTATCCCAGTGGTCCTCGCCACAACTTCGGCGTCGCTGCGGCCCAGGAGGAAGTTGAAGAGGTCGAAGAAGTGGCAGCACTCGTGGATTATCCTCCCTCCCCCGATCAGGGGGTCGAGGTACCAGCGCGAGGCGGGGGTGAACCCCGCGTTTACCCGGTAGGTTATCATGAAAGGCCCGTCGGTCTTCTTCATCCTCTCCTTCACCTTCAGGATGAGAGGGGCGTAGCGGCGGTTGAATCCGACCACGATTGGCAGTGAGAGCTCCCTCTGCATCTTCTTGATCTCCTCGAACTCCGTGCGGTCAAGGCAGAGCGGTTTCTCGACCAGCGCGGCCTTCCCGGCCCTCATCGACTCCGCGAGCATCGGGTAGTGGAGGTTGTTCGGGGAACAGATTATCACCGCGTTGAGGTCCTCGTCCTTTAGCGCCTCGCCCAGGTCGGTGGTGGACTTCTCAAACCCGTACCTCTTCTGGACCTTGACCGCGTTCGTCGGGCTTGACGATACGACCCAGCGCAGCGCGTAATCTTGGCTCGATCTGAGCAACGGGATGAGAGTCTCCTTCGCGAACCCGCCCGGACCTACCAGCCCGACGTTGAGCCTCCCTTCGGCGCTCTTTCGTGGCCTCGATAGCACGACGGGCTTTGGCTGACCTTCGGCCTTACCATACGTGAGGACGAGCGCCACTCCTCCCGCCGCGCCCAGAGACTCGTAGGCGTCTGGAGCCTTCTCGAGCGGGAACTCGCTCGCCACGAGGGCCTCGACATCGACGCGCCCTGAGGCGAGAAGCCCGAGGAACGCGCCCATGTTGCGGTTGAGGGTCCATCGGACGTATTCGGCGGGATAGTCCTGCCCCTCCTCCTCGTAAAGCGGGTCGTATCTTCCCGGCCCTAGCGACCGCGACATGAGGAGCGTGAGCCTCCTTCTGGTAGAAGTCCTTCCGCTCAATCTCCATCCCGACCCTTCCGACGACCACTATCGTCCCGCGGTTGCGGACCAGCTGCGCCGCCATGTTGAGGGGGTCGCTGGTCTTGGAGGCTGCGCAGAGCAGGACGCGGTCGAGGCCGCGTCCCTCGGTGAAGTGCAACATCTTCTGCGCGAGCGCCGGGTCGTCCCCGCGGAGCGTCAGGTCCGCGCCGGACTTCTTCACCAGCTCGAGCCTGTCGTCCCTCAGATCGATGCAGACCACGTCGCATCCTGAGGCCCTCGCAATCTGGGCTACGACGTTGCCGACCAGTCCCGCCCCTATCACCCCTACCTTCTCACCGAATTGTACTCCCGCGGTCCTCACAGCGTGCGAGGCTATCGCGCCTATGGTGGAGAAGGCAGCGGCCTTCATTGACACACCGTCCGGGACCTTGGCCAGGAGATTTCTGGGGACGCAGACGAGCTCCCGCGTGGGCCGCCTTCCCTTCGCCCGCACAGGCCACCCTCTCGCCAGGAGTGACATCTCTTACGAGCCGGCCCACCGAGACCACAGTGCCAGCGCAGCTGTAGCCAAGGGGTACCTCCGGATGGCGGACAGCGTCCACATAGTCGACCAGCCCCCAAAGCCCTTCTGTCCTCAGTACCTCGGTGGTGTTTCGGAGCGCCTTCTTCGCGAGCGACGAGTCCCTGACGATGTCGCCCGTGGAGACCGGGTCGGTGGACTCGATCGTCCACGATTCGGTCCCGGTGCTTATCACCGAGAACTCGTTCCTCACCATCACGGAGTTGGGCGGGCATACCGGGTCGGGTACCTCCACTACGACGACCTTCCCGGAGCGCGCGAGGAGCTGCTTCATTCCCGTCCCCCCGCCGCTGCCCTGGTCTTCAGCGTTCTTGAGGAGTACCACTCGAGGAAGAGCGAGAGCCCTTCGTTGAATCCAACCACGGGCCTCCACCTGAGCAGCCTCTTCGCCTTCTCGTTGTTGCAGAACGTCCTCGGGAAGTCGCCGGCGTAGGCCGGTTTTAACTCCGGTTCGAGCGGGCTCTCCATCTTCGCAAGCACCCTGCGGGCGACCTCCAGGATGGAGATCTCCTTTCCGAAGCCGACGTTCAGGACCTGGTCGTCCGAGTCTTCTGACTCGGCTGCGAATACGGCGGCACCCACTATGTCGGAGACGTAGGTGAAGTCCCTCGTGTAGGAGCCGTCGCCGTAGATCACCGGGCGCTTCCCTGCGCTGATCCGGTCAGCGAAGTTGTAGATGACCTGGTCCGGCCGGCCCCTCGGCCCGTAGACCGAGAAGTACCTCAGCGAAGTGGCCTTCACGCCCCCAGACTCGGCCATGGACTGGCAGTACTTCTCTGCAGCGAGCTTGGTGGCCCCGTATATGCTCGTTGGCTCGGTGGGATGGTCCTCTGCCATGGGGACCTTCTTGGCAGCGCCGTACACCGAGGACGATGAGGCGAAGACTGACTTCTTTACCCCCGCTGCCTTGGCGGCGAGGAGCACCCGCAGGGTCCCCGTGACGTTGACCTCGTGGGCCTTCTCGGGGTTCTCCATGCAGTACCTTATTCCGGCCTGGCCCGCTTCGTGGAAGACAATCTGGGCTCCCTTCATCACGTCCTTCAGCCTAACTTCGTCCAGGATGTCCCCCTTCACGAAACGATAGCGGGGGTTCGCCAGGTTGTGGCGGTAGTTCTCGTCTTTGAACCGGTAGAAGGCGTCCAGGTTGTCCAGGACGGTAACGTGGCAGCCCAGGGTGAGCAGTTGGTCGGCCAGGTGAGAACCGATGAACCCGGCCCCGCCCGTGATCAGTACCCTGCTGTGAGTAATGTCCATCTAGTTCGCCTTCAGTCCCTCGTACAGGTGCGCCATCTCAGGAGCGAGCCTAGAGTATCGGTAGTTCTGGGCCTTCTCTCGGGCGTTCGACCCTATCCGTCTCAAAGCTTCCTTGTCCCTGAGGATAGACCTGATGCCGTCGGCCAGAGCCGCGGGGTCTCCGTAGGGGACCAGCAGGCCCTCGACGCCGTTCTGGACCTGGGAGGGTATGCCTCCGGCATTTGTGGCGACCACGGGTTTGCCCTGGGCCATCGCCTCAAAGATTGCCTGGCTGGTCCCTTCGTAGGCGGTTGGAAGGGCAAAGACGTCGCACGCGGCGTAGGCCTGCATCTTTTCCTTCAGGTCGTAGATCGGGCCGGTGAACCTGACGCTCTTCGCGAGACCCAGCTCCTTCACCCTGCGTTCAAGGACCGCCCTGTACCCGCCCTGATCCGGGCCGACGAAGGCGAAGCAGGCATCCGGAAACTCGCCCACAATGCCAGGAATCGCCTCGACCAGCACCTGCGGCCCCTTCAGGGAGTTCATCCGGCCGAGGAAGAGGACCATAGGGGACCCCGTCAGGTCGTACCTTTGCCTGAACACGACCCCGTCGTACTGCAGGAGCGACTCGTCGCGGACCCCCGAGGGGGTCACGGCGATCTTCCCGCGGTCAGCACCCAGCCTGAGGAGGGAATCGATCAGCTCGGGGGCCCTGACCATTATCCCGCTCGCGTCGGGGAGGGTCCTGTGGGCGAAGTACGCCTCGACGTACTTCATGGGTATCCTCTTGTAGAGCTTCCTCGGAATCATCCCATGGATGTCGAAAACCGTCATCGCCGAGGGTACCCCCGACTTCTTCGCCACCCTGAGGGCGGTGAGGCTGTGGATCGCGGCGTAGTCGTAGGTGTGAATCGCGTCGTACCCCCCGCCTGCAAGTACCTCCGAGAGACCGTCCCAGAGTTTCATCCTGTACGACCAGTCCAGGCGCAGTTTCACCCTGCGAACCTTGATCCCCTCGATCTCCTCCGCAGCGGGCGCTGTCCTGCCGTCATAGGTCTGGGCGGTCACCACCTCGACTTCGTGTCCCATCTTGACGAGCTCCCGTGACATGTTGTAGACATACCACTCGACCCCACCGACCGTGTAGGGGTGGAAGTAGAGCGTGACCTGGGCTATCTTCACGGCAATCTCCCGCCGTTCTCGAGCCACCCGCCGAGCGAGCCCATCGTCTCGATCGACAGGTGCCCCTCCTCCCTCTTCTGTTGCATGTGCAAGAGGACCGGTACGAGCACCTTCTCGGAGAACTTCTCCGGGGTCGGGTCGATCACGGACCACGGGTGGAACCAGAGATGGAAGACAGACCTGGCGGAGATGGTAAGATCAATCACCCTCCTTATCAGGCCCGCGGCGCCCAGGGCGTTCTTGTCGAGATACCACACCGGCGCGATGTTCCACACGCCGTCGACCTTGCGGGGGAACCCGAGCATCCTTTGCTTGTCCCTGTAGGCGATGAAGTCCAACCTCCTTATTGTGTCCAGATGGGCCACCCGGTTCCATGGGAATACGAAGGTCCTGGGCCGCTCCTTCAGCGCGAGCACGCCGATGCACCGCTCAATCTCGGCTTCAAGTTCCTCGGCCGACACCTTTGATGCGTCCGCGTGCGAGTACGTGTGGACCCCTATCTCGTGCTTCACAGAAGACCCGGTGATGGCCTCGTAGGACCTGCGGTCCTCTTCAGCGGTCTTGCCGCAGATCGCCCAGGTCATCGGGATTCCGTAGGTCTCAGCGAGTTCGAGGACCTTCATCGTACCGACGCCGTTGGGCCCAAGCCTTCCGGGAACCGTAGCGTCGAAGTCGATTGAGATGCACGCCACTGCCTGGGCTCCGCCCCGATAGACCTGGTTCGCCGCCGGCGGAGAGTACTCGATCCTCATCATCCCGAGCATGGACCGGGTGAGACTCTCCGGAGGCCTCCCTCCCGAAAGGGCGATGCCGACCGCGATAGACTTTGCCAGCCTCTTGGCCCTGAGCGACAACGAAGGTATTCCTGATATGAATCGCTGATTAACTGGGGTGAATTAGTGGCTCAGAAGTCTATAACTATCATAGGCACACAGTTGGAAATGGTGTGCTGGGCCAAGGAGAGCAATAATTGGCCGGTGTCCTGGCGGGTCGAAGGGCCTACCAGGATACCAGCATGCCTATGTTCTGACCCTATCACTCGAAGACGTCGCTCCTGAACTTCTTGTACTCCTCAACCAGCCTCATCCCGTCGTCGGTGGCCTGGTAGTACTTCCCTTCGAAAGTCGTCTGAGAAACCACCAGTGACTTGCGCTCGAGCGTCTCGATTATCTTCTTCAGCTCGTTGTACGAGACGTTCGCCGCCTTCATTATGTGGGTGGGCCTCAGCGGCCTGAGCGAGATGGCGCTGATGATGTCCAGGTATATCTCGAGCTGCGACCTCCTCTTCGAGGCTAAGTTCTCGTCTTCTCCCTCGGTCTCCAGTCTCCTCAGCTCCTCAATCATCACCTGGATCGGGTCGTCCATTGAGCGGACGACCAGGGCCGCGCGCTCCTTGAACGCCGCCTTCTCCTCATCGTTCTCGATGTACCCCGTCACGTACTCGGCGATGGTCTTGGGATCGGTACTGTGCTTGATGTATCGGTGTAGCTCCATGACGGGCTTCGAGACCTCCCAGTAGATCGAGCTGACGGCGGGCTTCCCCAGCACAAGCGCCTCCATGAGCATGGTCTCGGCGGCACCCAACGTAACGTCGGCGTGGGCCACGGGGCTGTCGATGACCGAGGAGTCGAGGAGCGTTGCGCCGATGCCCGAATAGTACTTCTTCTGCTCCGGGGTCCGCGGCAGCACGACGACGTTGGCCCTTCCGCTCCTCATGATTGTGCCCACCGCGGCCTCGAGGATGGGCTTGTGGGTCGGGAAGAAGCTTGCGAACTCTGGTTCCGGTCTCACGAAGACCACGGGCGGCTTCACCTTCATCTTCTCATAGGGGTTGGCGCTGTTCATGTGCTCGCTCTTGAGGTAGCACGTGTGGAATCCGTTGAACCAGACGACCTTCTCCGGCGAGTTCACGCCGTTCTGATAGAGCTCCTGGAAGGTGTAGAAGCGGGGGGCGAAGACCTTGCTCAGGAGGGGGAAGACCATCTGGTTGACGTGCTTCTCCCTCTCGTCGTAGAATATACCCCAGGACGGGATGTTGAGCCCGAACGCCACCCGCACGGCCTCGGGCCACCTCTCGGTGAGCAGGAGGTCGGGCTTTTCTCTCTCGACGATCGGGAGGAGCTGCTGGATGTTCTTGGCGTAGACGTCGAGCTTGCTTGATAAAGAGCGGCCGCCGTGCAGGCCGACGGTGAGGAAGTCGATGTTCTTTGCTTTCAGTATCGCGGTTATCCTGTCGTGGTCCCGCGCGGTGATTACGAACTCATAGTCCTTGCTCAGCGACCTGATCAGCGGGGCGAAGAAGTTCGCTTGGAACGGCGTCCCCATCGCGATCCAG
Organism: uncultured Nitrososphaerota archaeon; assembly: GCA_963806765.1. Classification (GTDB taxonomy): domain Archaea; phylum Thermoproteota; class Nitrososphaeria; order Nitrososphaerales; family Gagatemarchaeaceae; genus Gagatemarchaeum. The sequence goes on from CAWDYS010000003.1 coordinate 458,206, forward strand.
ATCTTTCTGACCTTCCTTTCTTTGCCGAGTTTCGTTTCGTTCATGAGATCAAATCCAGACGAGCCAAGACTGGGCGGTCACGGCGAGAGCAGCGTAGAACAGTTCCAATGCGAGGAGCGACACCACCAGGCCCCTCTCGGAGAGTCGCTCCACGTTCATGAAGGCGTGGGCCAGGGCTGGGTACGGAGGAGGAGTCAGGACCCCATCCGAACCGACCTTGCTGTTGCCGTAGTCCTTGCGCCCCTGGAACGGACGTCTCGAGACCATCTTTAGCGTGAAGTCCATCGCAGCGGGTATGCTGAGGATGATCGCAGCGGTCTCGACGCCCCCGGCGAGGCCTATCGCGGCGAGCGCAGCCCCGTATAGGAGCGTGCCCGTGTCGCCCGGGAAGATCCTAGCAGGATACCAGTTCAGCAGGAGGAAACCAAGATAAGAAGCGCTGAGCACAAAGCCGAGAGCCCCCACCTCGACGGCGCCGTTGAACCATGCCAGGGCCGAGATGGTCACGAGCGCTATGGTCGCGATCCCCGCTTCCAGCCCGTTGAAGCCGGCGAGCAGGTTCGAGAAGTTCGCAGCGGTCGAGATCGAGACTGGCACGACGATGAGGGGATACAGCAGGCCCAGCGGCACCGTCCCGATAATCGGGAAGCTGATCGTGGCCCTGCCTATCAGCAGGTACATCATCGGGAGGCTCGCAAGCACGATCAGGAGAGGCTTCACTCTCTGTCGAAGGCCCAGAGCGTCATCCAGCACTCCCACGAAGCCAACGAGGACGAAGGTCGCAAGCGGGAGCAGGACGGAATTCCCCACCGGCAGGCCCAGGAGGACAAGCGTGACAGCGCCTGGGATGAGGGCCAGGATTACCGCGAGCCCGCCCATCTCGGCCGTCTCCGGCGTGTCGGGCTTGTGGATGTCGAGCCCGGTCATTCCCATCTTCTTGAATCTGATCGAGAAGACCCTGGTGAGGGCGTAGGCGACGATTCCCGATACTGCCGCTGCCGGAATGACGTCGAGGAGGTTCAAAGACGAAGGGCCACTCCCTGTATTCGGGTGACGGCCTTCCAGAAACCCCTCGTCCCCAACGCGAAGCCGACGATCCAAATGAGGACCGCGAAAGAGGCACGCCACAGGGGATCGAAGATCGAGGTGACCGACCACATGAGATAGGCAAAGACGCTCCCCGTCAATACCGGGACGAGGCTCAACACAACAATCAGGAGGACCTTCATCACAGGTGGGCACCTGGAACCTGGTCGCTGGCGAGGAAGTCATCGTTCACTCTCTCGAAGTCTCCCATCGAGCCGACGTCGGCCCAGTAGGCATCCTCGTAGTAGTATGCGAACTTCTCACCGGAGGCCAGAAGAGCTGGAAATATCTCCCTCTCGAGGCTGCACGGTTTGTTCTCAGGTATCGAATCGACGAACCGTCTCTCGAGAGCGTAGACCCCCGCGTTCGCGAGGTAGGAGAGGGTCGGCTTCTCGTCGAACCTCGATATCAGGCGGTCGTCCAGAACGGAGATGTTGCCGTAGGGAACCTTGACCTCGAACTTCTTCACGGCGATCGTGGCGATCCCCCCTGCGCCCTCGTGAGCCTTCAGCAACCCGGCGATGTTCATGTTGGTGACGATGTCGCCGTTCATGGCCAGGAACCGGCCGTCCAGGAAGGGCTCTGCGGTCTTGAGCTGTCCCCCGGTGCCCATCGGCACGTCGGACTGCGCGTACTCGATCTTCACCCCGAGTTGCGACCCGTCTTTGAAGGCCTCCATCACCTGCTTCTTGAGGTAGGCGACGCAGAGGACGAACTCCTTTATGTCGTAGGCCCCCAGATACTGTATCGTGCGCTCCAGGAGCGGCTTGCCGCCGAGCGGGAGGAGGCACTTCGGCATCACGTAGGTCAGGGGTCTCATCCGGGTTCCCGACCCTCCGACAAGTATGACAGCCTTCAACAAAACACCAGTTACTCGATCAGTCTCTCGACAGTTCGCTGCTTGTGGGTCAGCGAGTCCCTCAGCCTTCCGAACTCCCTGTACTCCCTGAGATAGCGGAGACCCTTGACGCTCGTCCTGAAGAGGCCGTTCTCGTCCCTGTCCTGCATGAGGCCCCGGCTGACCAGAAGCGAGAGGTACTCCTGCAGCAAGCCGTAGCTGAGGTTCGCACCGTACATGATGGCGGTCTGCCTTGCTCCGCCTCTGGCGCACTCAAGCATGTCCGCGGCCAGGTCCCTCGAACTCCGACGCTTCGTCACCCTTGCCCTGCGTGCATCCGAGGGCACATAGGTCTGGCTACCAGTTCCCATCGAGGTGTGCGTGCTCATCCGGGTCCACCCCCGCCAAACTTGGAGCCGAGGTAACGGATGTAGTCCTCGTCGCTCCTCCACTCCGCAGCGCTGGGGTTGCCCCGAGCTCTCAGCCGCCAGAGAGAATGCCCATGCGAGCACGGTCCCCCTCGCAAACCGCGAGAGAAGAGTACCCGATTCTTGCAGCTTCCGGATGATGGACAGGAGCACCTTCACCAGCTTGGCGCTCTTGAACGTCACGTTCAGGCGCATCGACAGGGTGCAGATGCCCCTCTCCTGGAGGGACAGCCTGAACCAAGATCCATGGCGCTTCGACGAGAGGATGGTTGAACGGAGCAGATTCTTTATACTATTGTGTTGAAGCGATGTAATATCGCCGCTGGACACCAAGGAGAGCGAAGGTTCCCGAGGGAAAACTCAATTTAAGCCTATAGGTACTTATTGCAATTCTTTTCTAGAAGAATCCCACTGAAAATACAGAAGAGGACGGTTCGCAAATCGTAGCGAGAAGTCGAGCTGGTACCCTTCTTCATAAAGGCTAATACTACGCGCATTGTGACAGTGGAAGGGGACACTCTTACGAGCGAAGCATTCACGAGCGCGATGCAGAGGATCAGCCTCGAGCCCTACATCGACGAGATCCAGGCCGAGATAGCTCGCGCCCTGACGGAAGGGAGCCTGAAGAAGGAAGGGAGCCTGAAGAAGGACGAGGAACTGCAGGCGGAGCTCGTGAAACTGGACGGCATAGTCGGTGCCCAGAGCAAGAAGCTCGCCCAGGACTTGCGGCTCACGGGTGACCCGTTGCTGCTCCACATGCTCACCTCCGGGATGCTCTCCATAGCGTGGACCGCCTTCGAGATCAGGCGGGCATCCATGGACGACAAGCGGCCCTTCGATGTTAGGCTGGACTTGGTCGAGATGGCCAACGGATTGGCCAACGCACTCTCCTTGATCGTGTCCCGATCCGCGACCTACGCGGAGATCTACAAGAAGAAGCCCGATTCGCCCTGAATACAGATTCAGAACACAGACAGAAGATTGTGTGAGGCTATATAGTCGGGACGCCGCGGTCGCGCAAGACCCCATTGGACCCGCAGACCTTCTTCAGCGCGGTGGTCGACTTCCTCAGGACATACGTGCTCTCGGGATTCGTCACCCTGATAATCGCCCTCGTTGTGGTCACCTTCGCCATCTGGGCGGTGAGCCGGAGAACCAACTACCTGCTCAGGTCGGCGCTCAGGGCTGAGCTCCAGACCAACGCGCTCCTCGCGAAGGACCTCCTCACCTACGCCCAAAACCAGATAACCTCGGATGCGACGGTCCAGCCGATGCCGAGGTTCCAGGACACGGCGTATACGGAGTACAAGCGGGCCGGGCTGCTCCTCAAGCTCAAGGGGGACTCTGAGGAGGAGATTCTCAATCTCTACCTCTACATGGAGAGCGTCAACGAGGCCGGCAGGCGCCAGGAGGACCTCGCGTTCGGTCCATCGTCGACGTATCCGAACTCGCGTTCGCTCAGGCTGCAGAACCTGCAGTACATCCTCGACACCATTCACAACGTCGTAAACCCGTACTACGAGAGGATACGCGACATAAAGCTCTAGGGCCCTACTCCTTCAGGACTTCGCTGATCACTTTGTCGTAGGACTTCAGCATCTCGACCCCTCGCGCGGTGACCTCGTACTTCTTCCGGTTCCCGTACTCAACGGCCTCCAGCAGACCGGAGCCGATGAACGCCGCGAGCTGGGCCTGAAGGACGGTCCACGAAAGGTTGGCCTTGTACATGATCTGGGTGGGTTTCCCGAAACCGTTCATCACAACGCGAAGAATCTCCATCCGTATCTGGAGTATCGACCGCCTCGACTGAGGTTTCTCCCAGTTGTGACCCGGGAAGAGGGCTTCGATCGATTGGTCCCTGCTAACTGTTTCTGCCAATTCAGGTTGTGGACATCATGTCGCTTATTAGAGATTATTAACCTCAAATCCAGATTCCCAAAGAGGTTTCTCAATAAGGTTTGCCGGAGCAGAGGACTGGACCGCCCTACGGACCCGGTTCTCGAATATGGCTTCTTTTCAGGCCAGTGAGCACAGTCTGGAACGTTCTTACACGACCTGTTCCCGGGTCGGCACAGATTGAGCGCGCGGAAGGCCCAGCTCTTGGGAATAGCAGCGGTCGGACTGGGCACCTTAATCCCCCAGATTTACCTGGCGTCAAACCCCCAGATCAGCCTGGACTGGTCCTGGTTCGTCCTCGCTGTGGCACTGCCGCTCGTTCTGGCTGCGGCGATCTTCGCCGCGCTGAGAAGCTGGACCATACTGTTCTCCTTCCTAGCGCTCCTGTGGGCGGTGACCGACGACGCGCCCGTGAACCTTGATTCAATCTACACCTGGCCAGAGGTGACCCGGGTCCATCCCGTGGCGCCCCACCTCATCATGGAAGTGGTCCTGCACGTACTCACGGTGGCCTTCCTCGTCCTGGCCGTGAGAAGCGCCTCCCGTGGTCGAAGGACTGCCGGGAGGAGGACCATCGTCGTCTGGACACTTGCCTTCTTCGCCTTCGTCGCGAGCTACGTGCAGAACATCCCGCTTGCGCTGGTTCAGCAAGTGGTTGCGAGCTCATGGTACGAGCTCGATATCGTAGAGCACGCGCTCGCTGTCGCGTTGATCTACCTGGCGGTCCGCGAGGCGGGGCGATGAGGTCTCCTGGTGGCCCCCCAGCGTCTACGGTCTGGGCACCTCAGAGATTCACGTTTCGCGAGGTCTTCCGCCTTCGACGTGGGCGCATAACGCGCTCGGTGTATTCGCCAGCGATGGTTCTCCTCGCGAACTTCTCTGACCAGAAATCAGCGTCGGCCATGTAGCTCACCGCGTGTTTCGGACACCAGTGATAGAAGTCGGCCTCGGTCTCCACGTACCAGACACCCAGCTCATAGCAGTTGGTCTCGTGGCACCTGTACCCGGTGACTACGCGCTTGAACTTGACGCTCAACACCGTGCCTCTTCTTTGCAGCGATACTTCTGAGTTCTGGCGCAAACGCGGGCAGTTCGAATTGGAAATCCTTGAAAACGAACAAGGCCTCAGAGGGATTCTTTCTAGTCAGAATAGATAACGCTTATTAGGACTTGAGTGCGCGGAATAAGAAGTTTGGGTATTTGCCGCTAATCCGATTCATCCGGAGCCGACACAAGACATCAGTCCATGGTGCATGAAGATGGATACCCAGATGCGAGGACGAGTTGCAACCATCAGGCAAGGTTCCCGCAGAACGCGAGGCGAGGAACCCGAGTGAGCGACTCGTGGGCCTACAAGGAGCTGGCCGAAAGCATTACTGCGGAAAACAAGAAGAAGGTACCCGAACCGGCGCCGCCCCTGAAAGGCTACACGGCGTTGCTCGTCAACTCGCTCGATGACGCACTGGAGATGGTGGGACGGAGCGGCCGTGACGTGCTCTACGGGGTCCTGGAAAACAGATATGCCCTGCGTAGCGGGGACATCTCGACAAGGACTGGAACGTACATGAGCGCGCTGAGAGACCTCCTTGGGAGCTCGGCCACTGTGGTCGAGAGGTACGTCCTCCGGGAAGTGAGGGAGGAGACCGGAATCGAGGCGCACACGCTCGAGGAGGCGGTGGCAAAGCTGAAAAAGAAGTTCGGAGAGGATTAGATTTCTTGAACCCTAAGTACGTGATGGTCGTCAGGAGGGACCCCGGGAAGAGATACTTCCTGCTTTCGATCCTACTGACCGACGAGCCCGGAGCGCTCACCCATGTTTCAAGGGCCCTTGCCATCCGAGGCCTAAATATCCTTGAGAGCTACAGCTGCTCAACGGAGAAGGAGAACCAGGCCGTCTGGTCCTTGATCGCCGAGACCTACGACAAGCGCATGGATGCCGACTTCCTAATACAGCTCTTGAAGGAGTCGAACTTCGTCGAAAAGGTCGAGGTCAAGGAGAGCAAGAACGGGCTGATCATCGACTCGCTGAACTTCCCGATTCTCATAGGCTCTGGTTCCCGTGCGATCGTGATCCATGCCGACTACATGGCAAGGGCCCTCGCCGCCATCTCCGAGCGCTTCGGGGAGGAAGGGTCTCGGATGATTTTCGAGATGGGGATGAGCTGCGGAATGGACAGAATCGGTTTCTTGTTCAAGGACTCGCAGGAGGAGCCCAGGGCGGTGATTGATCAGTCGCTGGAACTTCTGAGCGCGACCGGTTGGGGAAGGGGGAGCATCGTCCACTACAATCCGAGCGGCCCGGCGCTCAGCATCGCGGTCCAGTCAAACTTTGAGTGCACTGGCGTTTCGTCCCAGAAACCCACATCGAACTTCCTCAGGGGGGTCTTCCAAGGCGCAGTTGGAGCGATACTCGGTGAAGGGTTCGAGTGTCGCGAGACCCAGTGCGTGGCGAAGGGGGACAAGCAGTGCCTCTTCGAGATATCCAGGCTCGCGCAGCCGCAGCACGCGGCCTGAAGCCTCTCCTTTCCACAGCTCCGGGTCCTTTCCGCCACGGGAACGGAAGAAAGAGGTAAGTACCGTTCGACGAACCTCCATCTTTGACGAGAACAGATGCAGAAAACCGTGGGAACGCTTCAGACGCTGATAACGGGCAGTCCGTGCGAGGAGAAGGGATGCAAGGTCGAGGGCGCGCTGGTACATATGCACGGAGGAGCGGGCCTACCACCTCTGCCCGGGGCACACTATCACCTACATGGAAGAGGAGCGGTGGCACGGCGAGGCCCAGACCGTCCGTGAGGTCTCCCGCTGAGGATTCGCCGTCCCGCCATGGTTCCAGAACACAGATTCAGAGTGCATAACCGCTTTTAACGGAGGGAACGGTCTTCTGGACATGGCTTCAGCCCAGAAGAATGATGACGCATCGACCTCGTTCGTGGACGAGCTCAGGGACATCCAGGGAGAGTACCTCATGCTCTCAGAACTGTACGAGAAGGAGAAGTCCTACGGTCGAAAGCTCGCCGAGACGATGAGGTTGCTGCAGTACGAAGTGGACGTAACGATTCCGATCAACAAGGACTACCTCACGGACGGGATGACGCCTCTGCGCGAGGCGTTCCTCGCTTCCGAGGCGGTGGTCATAACCATAGATGAGGAAGGGAACAAGTCCTCTAGACCGCTGGAGAGGTTCACCCCGGAGGTCATACTCTCGATCATTCAGGATTGCACGCCCGAGCTGAAGAGGCTGATCACCGAGAGGCGCAGGAGCGCCGTGCTGAAGGTCAACTCGCTCGAGAAGGTCCTCAGGGAGCTCCGCAAGGCCCAGGCGACTTTCAAGCAGTCCAGGACAGACGAGATGGCTGAGGAGGAGCTGCAGGAGGAAGAGGAGGACAACACTCCAACCAGCCCGCCCGCCAGACTCTCAGTCCGAGACCAGGTCGGCGGCCCCGTCTCCGAAGCCGGCCCCGCGTGGCAGAGACGCAAAGGAAGAGACCTACGCGTTCAGAGCCAGCTTTCTGGAGAAGAAGGAAGCCGCAGAGAACGTCAAAGCCTGAGGACACCGCAAACCCATTTAACGTCCGCCTCGAGAACAGGTTGAGCCTTGTTCGAGGACCTTAGGACGCGGATGAGGGAGCGCTACGAGTACGTCCGCGAGAGAGACAGGAGATGGATCCTCAGGTACCCCATCGAGCGACTCAACAAGTACGTCTTCGTGCTGCTCACCCCATACCTAATCCTGAACTTCCTCGACGTGGCCACGACCCTCTACGCGATGCAGTTCCCCCAATTCAGGGAGCTGAACCCACTCGCCGCGGCGCTCTTCGGGGACCAGTTTCTGGGCTTCGTGGTTGCGCTGGCGTTCAAGTACTCACCCGCGTTCGTGCTGACATACATAGCGTTCGCCAACGACAAAAGCAGCGCCCACCCAGTCGGGATACGCGTGGCGAAACTCAGCGCCCTCGTCGTCCTGGTGGCGGGGAACGCCTTCTACGTCTACGTGGTGGGGTCGAACCTCGGGAACCTCTTCAGGCTCCTCTTCTAGCCCGCGATTCGGGCCCTGCAGCTCTTCGTCATCGGGGGGCAGGATTTCCCAGCTCCTAACTGTCGTCATCCAGGTTGAGCTCTGGACCGTTGACTCTATTAGGAGTGTGAGTCCACTTTGGTCATAGCAGCGACCCCCCTATAGGGCTCAGGTCCTCACAAAGTGAGGCATTTCATTGGGAAGTTCAAAAGATAACTCCACGAGACCTGCCAGCCGCCCTCTCTTCTTCCAGTGACACTGGTAAAACTGCTTCTTGGCTCCGCCCTTCTCGGTCGTGTACACGTTTGGCCTGCCCGAGGCCATTACCTTCTTTAGCTTCTTCTGAGCTTCTGGCGTATGGCAGTCTATCAAGTTACTTCCGACAAGGGCCTTGCCTCCCTCCTTCGAGTGCGCTTCTGCGGCCCTGTCATTCATGTACAGGATCGTGTAGCTCTTGTCGCAGACTGTCACCGCGCAGGGCAGTTGGTCGAACCACTCAAGACGACCTACGTTAATCATACGCCAGACTCGGTGTTGTCCCGTCGAGCAAGCGAACTTAAGGCTATCTAGATTAGGCTCCGCTAGGCCAACGTCGCCAAGATTCGTAAATGATAATAACGTCATCGAAAGCGTCATCTCGGATTGAAGCCTGAAGCAGGTCAGGATATCACCTCTGGGACGCTTAGGTTCTACAGCATAGAGGACATGAGGAAGCACATCAAGGGCCTACTCGACTCTTATCAGCGCGAGTACGACAGGTCCTCGAACGTGATAGGCTCCATGCTCAGGGACAAGAGCAAGAACGCACAGGAGGTAATCCAGTCCCGCGGATGGTCGAAGGTCGGGGACGTCTTCGTGAACTCGACCGAGCCGGGTCGAGCGAGCATGGAGATGATATTCCTGCTCCTCAATGAGATGAAGCCGAGAATCGCAAAGACCGAGGAGATACTGAAGTCGTTCGACCTGGTGGAGAACCTGCCGATTCCCGAGGACGTCACCTTCCTTCTCTTCGTGAGGAACGGGGTCCCCGAGAGGATCATCTTCGATTCCACCGTCAAGCGGCCCGAGAGATACGGATTCAAGGCGAACTACCTAACTGTGTGACGGCGGCAGACCATCTCGCCTTCGCTACAAGGAATCGTACGACCTTCGCTGGCCCGCAGACATGCAAGTGGTAGATTAGAATACAGATTCTCGACTCATTAGAACTACTTAAAGCAACGCTAAGCGAAGACCCCCTGAGCGGGCAATGGTAGACATCCAAGTTCAGGTTGAGCGGTTGGACGCCGTCCGTCTTTCCGAGAAGGCAACCCAGGACACGACGGCGACGTACACGGTGAACGTGTCGCTCTCCGAACGCGAGAGAAACCCGAGCTCGCTTTCGCTCAACTTCGAGTTCGAACTCTCCTGCCAGCCGAACATTGCAAAGATCACGGTCCACGGTTCGACGACAATCACCGGGACGAGAGAGGAGATCCAGAGTCTGCTCAAGCCTGCCGACCCGAAGAGCCCGCCGACGATACTTCTTACGATATATGAGCGCGTGTACAGCCCCATCTACTTGCTCGCCCGGGACCTGAACCTCCCGCACCCGATGCCGGGACTGATGCAGCAGGGCGGCGCCCAATCCTAGAGTCAGATCTCACTCGTCAACCCTGTTATTCAATTAGGGATAGCCTCGGACCTAGGCATCTGCAAGAGAGCAGAATGGAGGAGCGCACCGCATGCGCGCGCGGACCGTCTCAGGCCTTGATTCACGCTTGCGCGTCCGACTTCTGTGTGATGGTCATGGTCAAGCGCGTCTCCAGCGGCGCGGAGACGCCCTCGAGCGCCCTCGACAGCTCCTCCTTCTCCTGGAGGTCCTTCGCTCTCATCGCAGTGAAGTTCGCGTTCACCTTCGCGAAGAGATCCTCCTCGAGCTCGCCAGAGTGGCGCTGAATCTTCAGGTTGACTATGAAGCGGTCGAGCGCCTCGACCTCCGCGTCCAGCTCGGTTATCCTCGCGCTCAGGCGTTTGGAGTGCTGGATGATGACCTCGTCGAGGTTCTTGAGCCGCGCAGCGTATTCCTTGCTCATCTCCTCATGGAGCCTCTGCTGTATCTCGCCGGTCTTCGCCAGTATGTCGAGCGCGTCTATCCTCTTCCTGATAGAAGAGCTCTCCCGCCCCAATGACTCGGTCTCGACCTTCCACTCGGGGACGAGTATCGGGCCCTCCTCTCCGACGACGAACCTCGAGCCTGGATACTCCTCGAACCGCCCCGAACCGCCCTCGAGCCCGACGGCCCTTATCTTTCCGGAACCTTCCACGGAGAAACCTGAAATGAATCCGATGTGCCTGCCGTAGAGGTCCCTGACGGGCTTCCCCAGGCTGCGCGTAATCTCTTCTACTTGCATGGAGGAGTTCTGGCGGTAATCTATATTATCGAAAAGGGTGAAGATGGCTTAGTCAACTTGTCAAATAGGGTTGCGGTCTAGACGTCGAGGCGTTCTATGACGACCTCGCAGACGTTGTCGCCCTTGGCGATGCACCTCTGCTCCAGGACCCTGTGAACCTTGCCGAGCATCTCGTCCGCGACCCCTCCCACGAAACCCACGAGCATGTGGCATACGGGCGCCTGCGAATCCTTCCAGTGCAAGCAGAAGTAGCAATCCCTGACGATCACGCGGGCCTGCCCCGCCATCACGTCCCCGCTGTTGAGGACGAGCTTCCCCCATCCCGCTTCCCTCGAGAAGCGAAGTATGACGTCCAAGAGGTCGTTCGGACCGCGGCCGTTCGCGATAGCACCCTTCGCTATGTATCGCCCGTCAGCTGTATCCCATCCTCTGCAGGATAACGGCCGCGCCAGTGACGAAAGTGCTCGCGAGCTCGTGTTCGAGGGTGACCCAGCCCACCGACCCGAGGGCCATCACGCGCGCGCCGTCGGCCTTCCTCCTTATCACGCCGTTCTCAGGGTCAACTTCGAAGGCGGACTTGTCGTACTCCTTCTTATCTTTGCCCAAAACGGGGTGGCCTACTTTGTCCAGCACGCCTCGTTTGCATTTAAATGTTCTAGGCTGATCATCTGCATTGTGAATCACTATTCCGTAAAGGGCTTTCTCCCCGTGACGGAGTGCAGAGGCGGAAACGACCTGAACCTCAGTCTGGAGACGTGCAAGTCCACCATGCCGAGTTTTTCGAGTGCGTCCTGGTATTCGCCTCCCCTCCCCGCGTCGATTATCGCAAGTCTCCCGCCGCCCTTCGTGATTCTCACCATCTCCGCCAGAGCCTCTTTTTGAGAAGACCTCCCACCAATCAGGTGGATTGTCATGCTCGACATCGTCACATCAACCGAGCCTGTCGCGATCGGGAGGTTCCGCGCATCGGCCCTCACCGTGGCCACCTTCTGGAGCGCGTTCTCCGCCCTCGCGTTTGCCCAGATCGACCGAGGGTCGTTGCCCGTGAGGTCCCCCTTCTTCCATTCGTCGACGCCCACCACGAGGCCATCGTTGAACCTGCCGCGCTGCGTCTATCATCATTATCCCCCTTCCGCATCCGACGTCGACCGCCACCTCCGAGCCACCCCAGGGCACATCTCTCATCAGTCTCTCAATCTCCCTGGGTTTGCCGAGTCTTGCTGCTCCAGTAGAGGGAGGTCGCGACCGCCAGGATGAGGAACCCTCCTATCGGCATCCCGAAGAGGAACACAGCGCCGAGAGCCTCGTTGGTGCGGAATACTGTGAAGGCGACGATGAAACCCGTCACGATCGTTATGATCGCTGCAGCCACCAACTGCAGGATGGCGCCTGGCTGGTCGACGCCGAAGCCCGTCACTCCCTCTGTCTCGCTCCGGAGCGGTGTCGAGTCCTGGTCGGGCTCCCCGCCCTGCGAATCGTCGACTGGCGCGGACATCAATCCTTAACCTCTGAGAGGAGGAGACATATATGTTCTCGAAGGTGTATCGGCATTCAGAATCTATAACACTGGGATGGGGATGAAGAGCTTCGCCACCTGCACGGCCACCATCGAGATGACTACGAGGGCTATGGCGTGCTTGAACCCGTCGGAGACGCTGCTCTCGCCCATCTTGCCGGCGACCATCCCTATGACGAACGAGTCGAAGACCGCGGTTACGAGGAGGAGGTCAATCGTGGATGCGGGAATCACCGTTGAGCCGGAGAAGCCCCTCGCGGCGGGCTGGCCCAGCAGATAGACCATGATGAAGGTCGTCATTATGACCATGACTCCGGCGATGTAGGCGATCATCACGAAGGCTCTGAGGGCGGAACGCCTGTCGTTCTCCATGTCGTTCATCGTCCTCGTGAAGATCGCCATCTCGGAGAAGCTCCTGATCGTTCCGCCTCCGACGTCGACGACCTCTATGAGGAGCGTGCCGATTGCCTTGGTGATCCAGCTGCCGACGGCGTCGGTGAAGGTCACGACCACCTTGTTCAGCGTGACTCCCCACGAGAGCTGGGACCCCATCTTCCTCACGTGCTTCGAGAGAAGCCCGTAGCGCCGGTCCGAGAGCCGCTCGATCGCCCTCTCCGGGGACAGTCCTGTCTTCCTCCCCTCGGCGACGTCGCGGATGAAGTCCGGTAGCGCCCTCTCGAGAGACATTCTCTCCCGGGAGTACTTTGTGGAGTAATAGGCGGGGACCGAAGCCACAATTATCAGCGCGAAACTCGTGCGCATGTAGAGCGGGATGGGCAGCGGCAGGAAGAAGAAGACCACCCCTATGGGCGCCGTAAAGAGCAGCGACCTATAGGGCCTGTAGTCGGTGAAGGGCCACTTCGGCTGGACGGCGTCGAGGAGAAACATGAATCCGGCGGATATGATGGGCACCAGGATGAACGCCCAAAGGTAGAGGGTCACCAGGCCCGATAAGGTGTGGGAGATGAGCACCTGGATCATGTACAGGGTGTAGAGGGTCATCCCCAGGATGACCGTGATGGTTAGGTAGGCCTCCGCCATGGTGCCGGTTGTGTCCGCAGAGCGCTTGACCGACTGTGCCTTCGCGTCCAGTATGTCCTTGAGCTTGACCTGGATGTAGGCGACGTAGTCTCCCCCGCTCTTCAGGACCGAGGTGTAGCCCAGGAGGAACTCCCCCCAGTTCCTGCTCGGGGTAGACTTTGCCACGTACTCCATCGCGGTGATTGGGTCGTCCCCGAAGACCGTGGTCTGAATGAGAATCCTCTTCGCTTCCTTCGATACGGCCGGGAAGAGCTTCATCCTCGCTATCCGCTTCATCGTCGCGACGGGCGAGACGCCGCCGCCTGCGAGGACCGAGAAGTATCCGAGTATGAACGGGAGTCTGTCTCGATCGCAGCGCCCCTGTTGGAGGCGCTGAATCTGGGGATGTTCAGGATTAGGATGAACATTAGGGGTATCGCAACGGGGAGCAGCGCGAAGTACACGACGTGCAGGAGGGCGACTCCGATGTACGTTAGTATGGAGACGATGGCCGCCGTGAGAATCGTGTAGAAGATGTCGAGCGAGATTAGCGCCTCGGGTGTCATGGTCATGTTCGACTTTAGTATCTGGTCCCTGAGGGCGGGCATCGATTCTGAGAATCTCCCTGCGGGGCCCGAAAAGAGCTCGAAACAGAGCCTGGTAAGCTTGTCCGACGCCGTGAGAGGAGACTTTGCCTTTTCGGTCCCCGGCAGGACGATGCGGCCGCTCAAGGCTGAGGCGCACCCGCCGAGAGCGTGACCGATATGCCCTTTGCCTCGAGCTCGGCGACCGCCCTGTTGTAGACGTCGGTGGGCCTCGTTACGTAGAGCTCGAGTAGGGGTGAGAGCTCCCTGAAGTTCCTGATGCCCTTCTGCTGCATCCACTTGAGAATGATGGCGCGCCTCTCTATCTCCTTGAGAGCGTCGGCCACAGTTATGCCGCTGTCATGAGCAAGCTTCTCGATCTTGGGGCTCTTGTCGTAGGAGGCCTTGAAGGTGTCCGTGCGGACGTCCCACCGGAACGCCTGGAAGTAGTTGTCGGCGTCGGTGATCTCGTCGACCGAGATGACCCTGCGGATGGACCGGAAGCCGCCCCCTGGGGCGGGGACCGAGATCCTCCTCACCACGAACATCAGGTCGAGGAATGGCAGGAAGGCCTTTGGGACGTTCATCGGCTCGGAGAGGAGCCTCTGGACCGCCGAAGCGGTGTCGTCTGCGTGGAGGGTGCAGTTGCTCGTGATCACGCCGAAGCCGTGCATGAAGTTGTGGCTGTTCTCAACCTCGAAGAGGTCGTAGACAAAGCCTTCGTACTGTTCTTCTTCGATGCTGGTGACCTCAGCGAAGAAGACACCCTTCGGGGCCTGGAGCCCGAGCCGGTCCATCACCTGCCTGGAAACGAAGGCGTTCCCCTCGTTCTGCTTCGTCTTGAGGAGCTGTCTGAATCCCGATGTGAGCGCATACTCTATCGGGACCTTCTCGGCCACCCCCGGGTTCCCCTTCACGACCTTCCCACGAAGCTTCGTGCCGATCTCGAAGTTCTCTACGAACTTCCTGAAGTTCTCGCCGCCGCTCACGGTCAGGTCCCAGGTGTTGTACCTCTTGTCCCTCGCCACATTCATCTGGTAGCCAAGGGTGAGCATGAGGTAGTAGACTCCGTGGAGGAGGTCCGTGCTCGCCGTCGTCGCCTGAACGAGCGCTCTCCCGTCCTTCCCCAGAAAGGCGCTGCCGTCTCCGAGGAAGTAGGCGTCCAAGAGAGCCTTTGCAAATTCTGGAGGAGATGTGAAGGCCAGCGAGGGGAGCTTCTTCTCGCCCGAGGTCGAGCCGAGGGCGAGGACGTCCCTGAAGAGCCAGGAGATCAGCCTGTCCTTGACTATTCAGCTCCACGGCGCCGCCGTTCGCGACCTTCGCGGTCCTGAGCCCGAAGGCGCGGGCGACTTCCTCCTCTCAGCTCGCTGATGAACTTGACCTCTTTCTTGTTGAACGAGAAGTCGATCCTGTGGTCGTCGGCGTGACCCTCAGCAAGGTAGAATCCGACGAGCCGGGCGAAATTGAGGTCGAGGGGGATGGTCGCGGGGATGTTGTGCGGCGATTTCCTGAACCGGAGCGAGCGTCTTCTCCTGTCATCGTCCCTGAGCAGGATGTATCTTGAGAATGGCAGGTAGTCCTTCTTCCTGTAGTCGTCGATCGCTCCCTCTCTGACGCCGAAGATTGACGCAAGCTCTCGCTTTGTCTTGGAATAGAGGAGGTCCTTCACGAATCTCACGGTGACCCTGTCCGAGATTCCGTGCTTCTGGACCAGGTCGATCAGGTCGAGCTCCCCGCCATTGCCGGTGCGAATTGCTGGGGTATTTCGCTCGCGCACGGGATCAGATCTCCGACCCCGACTTCGTTGGCGGGTACGCGCGTTATCTTCCCGTCTCTGAGCGTCAGCATCGGATGCTCCGTTGTGACAGTCGCGTTGTTGCCGCCCCTGACCCGGAACTTCAGGAGGTTCCCGCTGTACTTTCGTCTGGACAACCTCCTGACCTGCTCCCACGACATCCGGTTAGACTCGACGTTGTACGATGGGACGAGAACTCTAGCCTTGGTGGCTGCGATCTCCTGCTCTCCGTTCCTTACGATTGTGGAGGCGTCCGCCTGAGAATTGTAAAGCTCCTCGATCGTCATGAGTCTCGGTGCTTCGTCGACGGCGACCATGAGTTGTTCCCCTGGAGGAACACACAAACCGCCGTGACCGGTGGAGATTGCCTGGAAGAGGACGTAGGCCTCCTCTCCCCTGATCTCTCCGACGACCAGGATGTCCGGCCTCATCCTCATCGCCGCTTTGACAAGGTCGAAGAGCCCAATCTCGCCCGCCTTCTCCTCCGTCGCGGCGTAGCTCTCTCTGGACACCAGCGGCGCCCAGTTGGAGTGGGGGATGTTGACCTCCTGGACCTCCTCTATGGTTACGATCTTGGTCGTGAGCCTGGTGAGCGTGAGTAGCGCGTTGAGAAGGGTGGTTTTGCCCGCGCCGGTGTTGTGGCAGAGAACGCCTCCGAACCCTGCGAGGAAGTTCTCGCACTCAGGAACGCTGACGTCGTAAACGAAGTCGCCCGTCGAGTCGATCTCTTCCAGCCCGACGACCTTGAGGAAGGCGAGCCCCGATTGGGACAGCCGCTCGACTTGTGTCGCCTGTGAGTTCAGGTCGAGAAGCGCCTGGCCCGTGCGCAGACGCCCGTCAACCCTATCGTAGAGCTTGGAGTTCGACCTGTAGAAGCCGTCGTGCGATGACTCCGCCTCGTGCTTGACCGGGGTTCCGGAGTAATCAAGCAGCTCGTCCATCCTGTTGCGGAGCAGAGACATGCTTCTCTTCGTGACCCTCTGACCTCGCGAGTAGTTCCCGAATACCTTGAGGCGTTTGTAGGCGATCCTTCGCAGCTCTGCAGGGAGCTCGGAGATCGGGTAGCCCGGTTCTCGGGATGACCTCTCGTTCCTCCAAACGCCCGAGCTGAGTTCCTCAGGCCTGGGGAACCTGATCGAGTGGGAGTCGTGGACGTTCACAGTCCTTCCCTCTATCACCGTGGGCCCCTTCGCCTTCCTGAGATAGGAGGTTGCGAGAGAGCCCTCCATCAGGAGTAGATGGTGAATGCCGTTCATTAGCCGCTTCGACGTGGTCACACCACCATCCCCTATCGTCCATGCCTGCAGGAACGCTTTCCTTACGGGGGACGGAGAGTTGAGCACTACGTCTGGAACGACCTTGTGACCGGCGCCGGTGCCGACCCACCTCCGCAGCAGTTCGGCGAGTATCTTGCTCGACGCGACGACCCTTAACGAGTTGCCTCGGTGCTTACGAACCTGGGCCGTGGTCCCGAATTTCGAACGTATGACGCTGACTATGTCCTCGGCCATCTCCTTGTCCTTCGGCCCGAGCGTGAAGTAGACCGTGTACCAGTTCTTGGACCTTATCTTGAACGCACCCTCCACGACGTAGTACCCTAGGAGACGGGCTCAGAGGCTCGTCCACTTCGAGGACCGGGTCGAGCCTCGACGAAGAGCCCTTGTAACCCAGCCGCACCGAGTTCTTCTCCGAATCGAGGAGGAGGTCCGAGTATTCAATCGGGAGCCTCCCAGTGTGCTTCCAGTCTCTGCGCTCGTCGGGTGTGATTCCCTCTACCCGGCCGAACACCTCGCGGGGGACCTCGTAGAGGAAGACACCATCGGCGCCCTTGAGCGCCTCTCGCATATCGACCGTTACGTTCTTCTTCACCTCGTTCTGGATCGACTTGGAGGCGACGACGAAGTCGCCGAGGCCGATCTCGTTCGCAGGTACCGACCTTACTTGGCCGTTCCGCAGGACGAATATAGAGTGGTCTCTGGTGACCGTCACTTCGCGACCGGTCTGCAGCCTGAACCTCAGCATCTTCCCCGCGTGTCTGTGCCTGTAGACGTACTGGATCGGGGACCACTTCGTTTCGTAGGTCTTCGGGTCGAAGCAGAAGACCTCGATGCCGTTGGTGTAGGCGCGGCCGTCCTTCCCCTGCTCGAAGTAGGGGTCGATCAGCTTCCCCGCTTCCTTGATCCCGATCCTGCCGTTCTCCCTGTAGATCATGGGCGTCGAATAGTCGACGCTGGCGCCGACCACGATCGCCGTCGCGCGGTTCTGCATGAGGTACCACGCGTAGGCAGCCATCTCGTGGCTGATCAGGTTCAGGTTGAGCATGTCGATGATGGTGAGAGGGTCTTCCCTGAATTTCCTGATCGTCGCGGTGCTTCCCTGGGGCGAGACCTCCCTCCTGAAGGTCGCGATGAGCCTGTGCCTCCCCGGGAGGGTGCCCTGGACTATCGGGAACGCAGTGGAGACGTGCTTCCCCGCCTGGTGCGAGAGGCGGGAGATGATGTTGTCCTGCATGTCCTCGTCGGTGATTGTGACGTTGGTCTCGACGGACTCGTGGCCCTTGTGGTAGAGGAAGATCGGCCTGCCCACCGCGTCGATCGAGATGTCCTCGATCTGGGGGTCCCTCATCAGGCCGTCGAGGACCCCGAAGCCGACCAGGTCCCTTTCGGCGAAGTAGATGATCTTGGACCAGGAAGCGGCCGGAACCTTGATTGAGTACTTCAGGAGGATCCTGCGGGCCTGCTCGGAGAAGTACTGCCTGGGGTTGACTTCTTCCCTGGGGATGGTCAGCTCGGATTCCAGCGCGTCGAGGAGGTAGGAGTAGATCGCGGCCTCGGTCTTGGTGAGCGGGACCTCGTCCAGGAAGTATCTCCTCGTAAGGAGCGGGCTGTCCGCAATGACCGCGTAGGCGAACGGGCTGTTCACCGGGTAGCGCTCGATTACCTTCCAGGTGGGAGGGATGGGCGCGCCGGTGAACGGGTACTTGATCTTGGTCCTCTTAAGGAACGGGAACTGCTTCTCCAGCGGAGCTCCGCTCTCTTCTTCTTCTCGTCCTCGGTCTCTTCCCTCTGTTCGAGCTTGACCGGGGTCGGAGGCTGGCGGGCGGGCCTCTGCTCCTGCTTGGTCGTCACCGCCATGGTCTTCGACCGGCCCGAGGAGTTCGTGAAGGTCTCCCTCTCGGCGTCGGCCTTTGCGGCCATAGCGGCCTGGCTGATGGCGGGCTTGCTGTCGGCCTTGGGAACCGGTATGTTGAGAGTCGCCTTTCCTGATGGCGACATGGTCTGCGTGGGCTGAGCCGTCGGGGCCGGTGGAGCGCTACTGGGAGCTGCTTTGGCCTGTGGCGCTGGCGTAGCTGGAGGCGGAGTCGCGGCAGCGGCGGCACTCGCAGCAGGCTTCGGTTGGGTGCTTGGTGCAGCTTCGAGGCGGAGTCGCGGCAGCGGCGGCACTCGATACCACGGTAGGTGCCGGCTTGGCTTGTGCGCTTGGTGCACCGGCCACGCTCGTGCCAGAGCCCTGCGCAGATCCTGGTGCTTCGGGCTTTTGCTGAGATGCCGGGGTTGCGGTTGAACCGGTAACTGACGCAAGCTTGATCGGACCCAATACGGGTTCTTTCGGCTTGTCTTGCACCTTCTTCTCGTCCTTCTTCTCGTCCTTCTTCTCGTCCTTCTTCTCGTCCTTCTTCTCGTCCTTCTTCTCGTCCTTCTTCTCGTCCTTCTTCTCGTCCTTCTTCTCGTCCTTCTTCTCGTCCTTCTTCTCGTCCTTCTTCTCGTCCTTCTTCTCGTCCTTCTTCTCGTCCTTCTTCTCGTCCTTCTTCTCGTCCTTCTTCTCGTCCTTCTTCTCGTCCTTCTTCTTTCTTCTGAAGAAACTCAATCCGTTCTAATCTCCTTGCTCAGCATTCTCTGACGCACCACGAGTGACTCCGGGTCATGGCTTATAGCCTGTCTGTATCCGAAATCTATGTTCCTGTCTGCTGGCGACCAGAATCCCTCCATGCGTGGCTTGAGACCAGCGGAGACCGGTGCCCTGCTGAAGTCTCCCGATGCAATCCTCCGAGCATATCACTGGTTGCGAGGCTGGAGAGACAGCAGCCACTTTGCGAACCAGCGCATCATCAGCCCCGGGCATTCGAGAGGCTTCCATCATGAAGACGATGTCTGACAACCCGTAGGTGCCGGCGCGCAAGCGCGGGGGGCCAAATTCCAAGGTACAGGGTATGTTCCTTGGACTTTCTATTTATCCATTATGGACGAAAAGTCGAGGTTCCGGGGGCAGATGTGGGTCCCGGGACGGTCCTCCCCGGTTTGGGCGGGTCAACTTGCGAACGCCCCACAAGCCGTCTAATATCTTGACAGCGGAATTCTTCCAGGGGTCGCCAAGATCGACTCTAATAACCGCTCTCAGTCTACGGGGATTCGCGCTTGTCCCTTGAATGATTCGGAAACTCGTTGAACGAGAAGAAGGAGAAGAAGAACCCGAGTAGCAGAATCGGCTGGAGGGTAACACCTTGCGAGCCGGTCCCACCCGTCACGGTCAGACCTACAGCCCCCGAGCTAGGAGAGTTCTCTGTGTCGCCTCCATAGGTCGCGGCTACTGTGGCTGAACCGGGGGTGGTTCCCTTCACCATGACAGTGCAAGTCCCTGCACTCGTCAGGGCGCACTCGCTGGACGAGAACGAGAGGCTGCCAGCCCCAGCCGTCTGCGACCATGATACGACCTCACCGATGATTGGGCTTGAGAAGCCGGTTATTGTCGCTGTACATTGCGCGCCCGATCCCACCCCAAATAGCTCAGGCGTGCATGATACCAAGAGGCTGGGCGACGCGTCTGGCGCGAATTGGACCGCGACTTCCGCCCAGGTATTGGAACTTGCGCTTAGCGTCATGCTCATCGTTCCGCTCGACGTTGCGGCCGGAATGTCCGACCCCACGTACTCCGGACTCGCGGGGCCATAGCCGGCAACAAACCCTGCTGGCGTAGTCGGCGCAGCGATGGCCGATGCTGTGGTCTGATAGGCAGCGCCTGAGACCAGCAAGAACGCGTTTGTGGTGTAGGCGAAGTTCGACCCGAGGGCCATCGGAGAAGCGCAGCCACCGGAGATACAGGAGTTGACGCTCGTGGTGGGCGACGCGGCCACGCCGCTGACCTCGTAGGCAACGACTGTGCCCGCTGTAGGCGCGGCAGACAGATGGACAGTGATGGTGTCAGTTCCGCTGCTCGCCAGCGTCGCGTAGTACACGCTGACGCTCGAACAGCTCCTCGTGGGGAGCGAGGTCTTATCACCCGTGGTGGAGGTCGAGGCGAAGGTGCTTCCGAGAGAGTCAGAGAATGTGCTAACGGTGACACAGGTGGCGGAGTTGATGTTCGTCGAGACAACGACGACCAGCTCGTCGCTAGAGGTAACGGCACTGGTGAGTGCGACCGCACAATTAGTGCCAATTGCGCCCGAGCAAAGCGCCTTGCTCTGCACCACGTGCGCTACGCTAGTGAAGGGAGCCGAGATGATGAAGTTAGCTGCCGCGGTGCCCTGCGAGACGTCGACGTAATTGTGGCCCGTTGCAGGGACTGTAATCGTCGGCGCGGACCCACCAGTCGGGATGGCTCCCGCTGCAGTCGAAGTGAAGGTCGCACCGCTGGCGCAGGCCACGGCAGTGGACTGGAAGCAGAAGGTGTAGACCGTGCTGGCCGCGTAGCCGCTGCCTGATAGGGTGACCAGCGTGCCGACCGGGCCGCTGTTGGGCGTGAGGGTGAGGGTCGGGGTCGTTACCGTGAACGTCGCCGAGATGTAGAACGTGTTGCTGGACAGGTCGACCTTGTTGCTGGCGGCGCTCGATATCGTGAGGGTGATTCCGGCCGGGATGGCACCCGTGGCGTCCGAGGTGAAGGTCGAGCCGCTGGTGCACGTGGTCGCGGTGGTCTGAGCGCAGTAGGTGTACGTGGTGCTGGGTGCCAGCGCGCCGCTAGACAGGGAGAGCGTGACGAGTGTGCCCACCGGTCCCGAGGACGGCGTGATCGCGAGGACTGGCGTCGTTACCGTGAAGGTCGCGGAGATGATGAAGTTAGCTGCCGCGGTGCCCTGCGAGACGTCGACGTAGGTGTTCCCGCTCGCTGGGACGGTTATCGTGACTCCAGCCGGGATGGCGCCGGTCCCGCTCGAAGTGAAAGTCGCACCGCTGGCGCAGGCCACGGCAGTGGACTGGAAGCAGAAGGTGTAGACCGTGCTGGGCGCGTAGCCGCTGCCTGAGAGCGTGACCAGCGTGCCGACCGGGCCGCTTGCCGGTGTCAGGGTGAGCGTCGCCGTCGTTACGGTGAAGGTCGCGGTGGCCGCGTCTGCCGGGACAGTGCCAACGTTGCTTCCGGAGACCGTCACCAGGTGACCCACAGCCGTATCGGCGGGCACCGTGAAGCTGCAGGTGAACGCGCCGGTCGTGGAAGTCGTCTGCGAGGTGCAGGTCTGGGTCGCAATGGTGCCTCCAGCGATGGTGATCGAGCCTATGGTCGTGCTGACGGAGAACCCGCTCCCTGTGACCGTGACAGAAGTGCCGACAGGGCCCTGAGTTGGCGAGAGCACGATGGTCGGGGTCGTGACAGTGAAAGGGGCCGTCGCGGTATCACCGGTTACCGTCCCAACATTACTGCCCGATGCGACTGCGGCGTGGCTCCCGGCAGTTGTGCCTGCGGGCACCGTGAAGCTGCAGGTGAACGTGCCGGTCGTGGAAGTCGTCTGCGAGGTGCAGGTCTGGCCGGCTGGCGTCGCGGCGTTGTAAGTGAAGGTGCCTATGGTCGTGCTGACGGAGAACCCGCTCCCTGTGACCGTGACAGAAGTGCCGACAGGGCCCTGAGTTGGCGAGAGCACGATGGTCGGGGTCGTGACCGCAAAGCCCGCCGACGAGAATATCGTCGATCCGGAGTAGACGATGACGAAGTCGGACCCGGCGGCCGTGCCCGCCGGCACGGTCACCGTCGAGGCAGCGGGGATGGCTCCCGTGCCGCTGGAGGTGAAGCTGTTGGTGGAACCGGAGACGCAAGTGACCGTGGTCGAACTCGTGCTGAGGCAGTCGCTGTACAGCGTGGAGAAGGCGTATCCTAAGCCGGAGAGCGTGGTCTTTGTGGTCGGTGGTCCGGAGGTCGGTATCAGGGTGAGCGTCGGAGTGGTTACCGTAAAGCTCAGCGGATGTGATGAAGTTCGTGCCCACCGTGCCCTGCGAGACGTCGACGTAGGCGTTACCGCTCGCTGGGACGGTTATCGTGACTCCAGCCGGGATGGCGCCGCCAGCGGTGGAGGTGAAGATCGTCGCGGTGCCGCTCGGGCAGGCCACGGCTGTCGCCTGGAAGCAGTACGCGTAGAGCGTGCTAGGCGCGTAGCCCGTACCTGATAAGGTGACCACCGTGCCGACCGGACCCTGCGCGGGTGTCAGGGTGAGCGTAGGTGTAGTAACCGTGTACGTCGCCGAGATGAAGAAGGTAGTGCTGAACGATAGGTCGACCTTGTTGCTGGTGGCGCTCGATATCGTGAGGGTGACTCCCGTTGGGATCGCTCCCCCGGCAGTGGAGGTGAAGGTCGAGCCGCTGGCGCACGTGGTAGCGGTGGTCTGGGCGCAGTAGGTGTACGTGGTGCTCGGTGCCAGCGCGCCGCTAGACAGGGAGAGCGTGACGAGTGTGCCCACCGGCCCTGATGCGGGAGTGATTGCGAGGACTGGGGTCGTTACCGTGAAGGTCGCGGAGATGTAGAACGTGTTGCTTGACAGGTCGACCTTGTTGCTGGCGGCGCTCGATATCGTGAGGGTGATTCCGGCCGGGATGGCACCCGTGGCGTCCGAGGTGAAGGTCGAGCCGCTGGCGCACGTGGTAGCGGTGGTCTGGGCGCAGTAGGTGTACGTGGTGCTCGGTGCCAGCACGCCGCTAGACAGGGAGAGCGTGACGAGTGTGCCCACCGGTCCCGAGGACGGCGTGATCGCGAGGACGGGGGTCTTGACGGTGAAGGTGGCCGAGATGATGAAGTTAGCTGCCGCGGTGCCCTGCGAGACGTCGACGTAGGCGTTACCGCTCGCTGGGACGGTTATCGTGACCGGTGTCGATGGGATCGCTCCGGCGGCCGTCGACGTGAAAGTCGCACCGCTGGCACAGGAGACTGCGGTCGACTGGAAGCAGAAGGTGTAGACCGTGCTGGGCGCGTAGCCGCTGCCTGAGAGCGTGATCAGCGTGCCGACCGGACCGCTTGCCGGTGTCAGGGTGAGCGTCGCCGTCGTTACGGTGAACGGAGCCGAGATGATGAAGTTAGCTGCCGCGGTGCCCTGCGAGACGTCGACGTAGGCGTTACCGCTCGCTGGGACGGTTATCGTGACTCCAGCCGGGATGGCGCCGCCAGCGGTGGAGGTGAAGGTCGAGCCGCTGGCACAGGAGACTGCGGTCGACTGGAAGCAGAAGGTGTAGACCGTGCTGGGCGCGTAGCCGCTGCCTGAGAGCGTGACCAATGTCCCCTTCGGGCCGGTGTTGGGCGTGAGCGTGAGCGTCGGAGTGGTTACGGTGAACGGGGCTGAGATTATGAAGTTCGTGCCCACCGTGCCCTGCGAGACGTCGACGTAGGCGTTACCGCTCGCTGGGACGGTTATCGTGACTCCAGCCGGGATCGCTCCCGCTGCAGTGGTGGTGAACGTAGTCAAAGTGCCGCCCGGACAGGCGGTCGTCGCGCTCGCACTGAAGCAGTACGAGTAGAGCGTGCTGTATCCATATCCCGTGCCTGAGAGTGTAACAGACGTCCCGACTGGACCAGTCGTCGGCGTCAGCGTGAGCGTCTCAGTCGTCAGAGTGAACGTCGCAGAGGCCGTGTCGCCCGCTATGGTACCAATGTCGGAGCCGGATACAATAACCGTGTGCGCTCCCGTGCTGCCGGAAGGTACCGTGAAGGCGCACGAGAAGCTCCCAGTCGTGGAGGTCGTCTGACCAATGCAGTTCTGCGTGGCCGGCGTCACACCGCCGTAGGTCATGGCACCCATGGCAGTGCTAGCGGAGAACCCTGTTCCCTGGATCGTGACCAGCGTGTCCACCGGACCCTGAGCGGGGATCAGAGTGAGGGTAGGGCTCGTCACAATGAAGTTGGCGGACGCTTGGTCGCCCGGCACGGAGCCAAGGTCACTGCCGGAGACGAGGACGGCATGACTGCCGACAGTTGCGCCAGCAGGCACTGCGAAAGTGCAGGTGAACGCACCTGTCGAGTCGGTCGTCGCGGAGGTGCACGTCTGGGTGCCTGGAGTCACGCCGCCGAATGTTATGCTGCCGATTGGCGTGTTCGCGGAGAACGCAAATCCTGAGACCGTGACCGAGACCCCGGCCAGGCCCAGCGTGGGCGAGAGCGCAAGGGACGGGGTTGGGTTGAACGGAGCCGCTATGACGAAGTTCGCGCCCTGCGAGACGTCAACGTAGGTGTTCTTGGTCGTTGGCACCGTTATCGTCGTCCCCGCAGGAATGTAGCCCGCCGCGGTCGAGGTGAAGGACGAACCGCTCGCGCACGCCGTGGTAGAGCTGGAGCTGAAGCAGTACGTGTAGACTGTGCTGGGAATGTAGTTGCCTCCAGAGAGTGTGACAATCGTCCCAGACGGACCGCTGGAAGGCGTCAGCGTCAGCGTCGGAGTGGTGAACGCCGCCGATATGATGAAGTTGGTGCCGACGATGCCCTGGTTGACGTCGACGTACTCGTTATTCGTGGTGGGCACGATTATCGTGACGCCCGCCGGGATCGCTCCCGCTGCAGTGGTGGTGAACCTAGTCAAAGTGCCGCTCGGGCAGGCGGTCGTCGCGCTCGCGCTGAAGCAGTACGAGTATTGGGTGGAAGCGACGTATCCCGTGCCTGAGAGGGTGACAAGAGTGCCGATCGGGCCGCTGTCTGGTGTTAGCAGGAGCGACGGAGTGGCGGGATTGCTGTTGCTGATTATCTCAGACTCGAATGGTAGAGTTTGACTATAGACATTCCCTTTGTACGAGTAGAAGACGACCAGAGCAACCGTGTCTCCCTCTGTCGGAGTCCAACCGGGATTGCCTGCTCCGTTACATCCTGAGCCGGACCCTCCTCCCGCCGACTGCCAGCCCCACACGGTCGAACCGCTGGAGGACGAGCTCGCCGGAGGGCAGGCGGCTAGGTCCAAGGTCGCGCTCGCACCCGGCGAAACGGCAATCGGGTTGACGCATGAGGCCCCTGTCGGGCAGTTGTACGCAGTAATGGCCGGGGTGCCGGAGTAGGACACGTCCTGCACTATGAAGAAGGTCGAGTCGCCTCCCAGTCGCTCATTCTCGATGAAGCTCTGGTCCAGTATCGTCAGCGACGAGTTGAAGTTGTTGGTCACCTGCAGCTGGTAGGCGACGTAGGTGTTACCAGAATAGATGAAGCTGGCACTGGCCCAGGCACCCTTGGTGCTCACCGACGCGTACCGATAGAAGAAATAGTTGATCAGGAACGGACCCGTATTTCCCTGACTGCCGATTACCACGGTGTTGGAGGTTGTCTCCGCTGAAGTGCTGACAGACCCCAGCACGGACCCCTGCGCGTTTCCGACGAACGTTACCGTGCCTCCGGAAGAGCCGGTGTACGCTGTGAACGAGCAGATGAAACTGACGCTCCCTCCGGAGTAGATCGTGGTCGAGGTCAGCGAGCAGGCGGAGTCGACATCGAGGTACGCGGTTCCAGTCGTCTCGCCTGTTGGGGGCGAGATATTCAGCGACACGCCTGTGGCCTGATGTGCGGAGACGTCCTGGACCGTTCCTGTCAGCAGAATGTCCTGCCCGTTGTAGGCGGAAGAGGCGGTCGAGCACCCGCCCGCCAATGTCATGGGGCAGGCTTGCATGGTGATCACAAGTGAGGTGGTCCCCTGAGCGACCGCCGTGGTCGTGACGCAATCAACGCACGAGCTGGTGATCGTGGTAGACGTGACGGTGCTCGACACGACGGTCACGGTCGTCGCCGTGGCGGTCGTGGAAGCCGTATTCGAATGGACTACGTTTGTGCTTATCGTGGTCGTAGCCGAAGAAGTCACAGGGTACTGGGAGGAGAAGACGTTGCCCTGTTCGGTGAGCACGCTCACGAGGATTGTGCCCATCGTCACGGCGTTGTAGGTGAAGGCTGCGGTGCCGATGCCGATGTCGCACCCGGGCGCACAACCGAGGAGGTCGGAGGTTGATTGGCCTACGCTGAGAGTGAGTGGAAGCGTAATGTTCAGATCAGGGGGGCTCGAGAGATACGATTTCGAATCTCCGCTCGTTGATTGGATAAGGTTCCCCGAGGAGCTGGTGAGGAAGACAGCCACAATCGTCGAAGGTGTGCTGCCGGTGTTGATGACGGCCAATCCGAGCGCTCCCGTTGCTGGCGTTAAAGTCGGCGACACAGCCAGACCCTCCTGAGAGGCTCCCTGGACGGAGGCCTGCCGGGTGGCGCCGGCCTGGTCCAGGCTCCCGCTGCTGTTGCTGATCTCGATGAACAGGCCCACCCCAACTGTGAAGACCATGACGAGGATTATCAGCGTGCCCAGAACGCTTGTGACCCCCCTTCTGTTGGCTTGAGCGACGTTGACAATCATGCTATGTACACCGATTGGAACGGAATCGTCTGGGCGTAGACGGTATAGGAGCTTCCTGTCTGAACAGCAAAGGCCAATATGACCATAACGGTGCATCCAACCTCATTGCCGCCGGGGTTAGTGGTGCCCCATTCCCAACTTGAACCTCCGATGGAGCTTGCAGCGAAGGGAATGGTGACGCTCTGGCCCGGCATGACCTCTATGCAGCTCTGCCCACCCACCGAGTCGGTGGGTGCGCCCGGCGGTGTGTCGCTGCAGCCGTAGGCGGTGAATGTCGGCGTCGCTCCCGCGTAGCTGATTGAATTGGGCTCAACCATGAAAGCGTTGACGTCCGAACCGGGGCTCACGAACTGCTGATAGGAATTGTCGAGAAGGTACATCGGCGAGTCGTAGGTGTTCGTGACCTGGATGTACAGTGTGACGTAATCGTTCGTGTCCTCGATCACGGCAGGAGTGCCACTGTCAACGACACTGAATGTGTTGCCCGAAGAAGATGGGGCGGGCGAGAACGCGGCCGTTGTTATCGTCGTTCCGGTGTTGGCGGTGATGACCTGGCTCTGGCCGCTTGCTGGGCCACTGGTGTAGATCAGTGTGTCACCGACCAGGGAATTCGTGGCCGGTGTGCCCCCGTTCACCTGCAACCCGGTATCATGCAGGACCGTCGACGTCGTCCCGGTGGTGGTGGTGCCCGTGCCGTCGACCGCGTTGTACTGGAAGTAGTAGAAATTCGCAGACCACGGGCCGAACGACACGATGTTCCCTATCTGGACTGGGTTGGACGATGCGGTCGCAGACTGCACGTAGGTCCCGGTCACCTTGAACGTGTCGCCCGAAGAGTCTGGAACAGGCGCGAACGCTCCGGTGGTTATCGTCACGCCGGGAGACGCCGTGTTCGCGGTGATGACCTGACTCAGGCCGCTAGCGGGGCCACTGGTGTATGTCAGAGTCTCACCGACCAAGGAGTTCAGGGTGACTCCCGCCAAACCACTGTCTGACAGCAGCGTGGACGTCGTTCCCGCCGTGGTGGTGCCGGTCAGCACAGAGCAGAGAGGGGGAGACCCAGCCGCGAGGCAACCGGTGGCGTATCCGCTGAAGGCGACCGTGCCGCCCGACCCCTCGGAGTTTGCCGTGAAGGAGCACGTGAACTCGGTGGCACTGCCGCTGGCCACTGTTGAGGTAAATCCTGGGACGAAGGTGCACTGAGTGCCGCTCGGCGAGCACCCGCTGCCGCTGGGTGAGCAGGGGCCGCTGACAATCGGGGTTCCCGAGTTGGATACTGCAAGGTTCAATTGAGTGTAGGGCGAGACCGCGGAGTAGAGGTTGACGCCGTATGCGGTGGAAGGCCCAAAGTTCGAGACTGTCACAATCGCAGTCACCGTCGCACCCGTCTGCACGGGCGAGGGCGCTGCGATCACTTCAGTCACCAGAATGTTCCCTCCTGCACTCAAGTCTGTAATGCACCCGTAACAGTTCACCTGGGTCGTCTGCTGGTTGATGGTGCTCGTGACGGAATCTGTGACGCTGGTGGTCACCTGTTGCTGTACGCTGGTCACCGAGACGACGTTCGTCACCGCGGTCACCGCCGTCTGCTGCGGAGGGTACTGAGCCGAGAACACCTGGCCGTCTGCTGTCAGGACGCTTACAAGGACTGGCGTCGAATAGGGGTAGGTCAAGATTCCGATGTTGCAGTTATTCCCGCCGCAGTTCATGATCGCGGTAGATTCTCCGGTCAATAGGGTCAGCGGCAGATTGACGCTGAGTGCAGGCGATCCGGTGGGGAACGTCTGACCCGAGATAGGGACGATGGTACCGGAGGGCAAGGTTACAAACACCGACTTTATCGTCGATGCCGTTCCGCCCGTGTTGGTCACCCCCACGTATAGGTTGCTCCCCTGTAGGACCGGCACGACCGTGAGCAGCTCCTGAGAGGCTCCCTGGGCGGAGGCTTGCCGGGTGGCGCTGGCCTGGTTGAGGTTACCCGTGCCAGTATTGACCAGTAGGAAGAAGCCCACTCCCACGGTGAGCAGCATGGCGAACAGGATCAGACCCGCCAGCACGCTCGCGACGGCTCTCCTTCGCCCCTGTCTCTCGAGCTTCTTCTTACTCACCATCAAGTGTGACCACCCGTTTGCGCGGCCGCCGAACTAAACGCAAAATCAATCATGTTCAAGGCCCTCTACGATATGAAGAGTCCCACGAACGGGAGGGTCTGTGAGAAAGTGGCCCAATATGCGGAGTGGCCCCCCGGTCCGGTGATAGCGGGATGATAGACGGTGTACACGACCACTATGAAGCCCACCATCCCCTCTGGAGCATTGAACCCACTCACGTTGTTCCCGCCGCACGCCCCGCCGTAGCTACTCGCTCCGTTGTTGTTCTCCCACTGCCAGTCGGAGGTGTCCGGGGCGCACGCGGCGAATGTCAGTGTCTGGGTTCCGCCAATGGGGACGCACCCGTCAATCTGGGTTGTGCAAGTCGTCTGCGGAACTGCACAGGTGGAACCTGAGGGGGCGCTCGGGGAGTTCGTTATGCAATTGTACGCGCTGATGGTGTGGGCCGGGTAGACGGGGGCGCCGTTGACTATGTAGAAGTCCATCTCCTGCTGAATTCTGAAGAACTGGAGGTACGAGTACTGCAATACCGTGACGGATGAGTTCGCAGTGTTTGTGACCGAGACCTGGAATGCCAGATACGTGTTGGTGTGAGAGAGTGTCGTGGCCAGCGCGGGCGTGGTCTGGGTCGAGGAGACGTAGTTGAACACGAAGTAGTTTACGGAGAACGGGCCTGTGAGGTTGTTCGCCGGGTTGCCCAGAGAGACGGGGTTCGAAGTGGTCTCCGCCGAGGTTATCGTGACGGGTCCTCCAGACGCCGTATAGGTGCCCACCGCGTATCCGATGAACGTGACCGACCCGCCGGAGGAGCCGACATTGCCGGAGTAGGTGCAGTAGAACTCCACGGTGTCGCCGGGATTTATGCCACTGCTCGAGGTCTGTCCACCCGTGCACGCATAGGGGCCATCGGGTGCGAGTGAACCCCCGTTGGTGGCAATGTATTGGACGTTCAGGTATACGTTCAGGGTGATAGGCGCGTAGTTGGTTACCGCAATCGCGAGAACGACTTCGCCTCCCTGATAGACGGTGACCGCAGGTGCGGTCGCCGGAGGAACGATAAGGGGACAGGTTTCGCCGGCCGTGGGGACGCTCCATGGGGGCTCCACCTCGAAGGTGTCGCCTCCCGTTGATGTCGGTGCATTGGGCGTGAACGCGGCCGTGGTTATCGTCACACCCGGAGATGCCGTGTTCGCGGTGATGACCTGGCTCTCGCCGTTGGCGGGGCCGCTTGTGTAGATCAGGGAATCACCCTTGAGGGAATTCAGGGTAACTCCCGCCAAACCGCTATCGGACAGCACCGTCGGTGTGGTTCCAGTAGTGGTGGTCCCGGTGACGACCGGTGCGGGAGGAGAAGCCGCACCCGGGCAAGCTGACATCGCGACCGCGAGCGAGTTTGTCCCAGCGCCGAGCCCACCGTTGACGGTGGAATTGCTGGTCAGGGTCGTTGAAGTGACTGAATTGACAGACGCAGTACTCGAGGTCACGGAGTTCACGATTTGAGTGGAGGTGGAGCTGACGATTATGGTAGTCGAGCCGAGCGAGATCTCTCCCGACGCTGGTCCGGGGAACTGAGCGAAGAAGGTGTTGCCGGCGGCGGTCACCAACTCTACGTAGATTGGCTGAACCACCTCGAAGGTGTCGCCTCCCGTTGGTGTCGGTGCATTGGGCGCGAACACGGCGGTGGTCATCGTGGTCGCGTTGTTGGCCATGATCGCCTGGCTCTCGCCGTTGGCGGGGCCGCTCGTGTAGACTAGGACGTCACCGAGGAGCGAATTCGCGCTCACCCCCGTCAACGCGGTGTCCTTCAGGACCGTCGGTGTGGTTCCAGTGGTGGTGGTCCCCGTAACGACCGCTCCGCTCGAATACAGGTAGGCCGCGCTCTCTATCATGGTGTCGCATCCGGTCACACCGGTCTTGCAGCCGACGATGGAACCCGTCGAAGCGCCCACGGAGAGCGTGATTGGCAGAGTGACATTCAGATCAGGGCCGCCCACCAGGTAAGGCGATTGAGATGTGGAAGATTTAGACTCGAGTTGGTTTGCCATGTTCGCGACGAAGACCGCCGTTATCGTGGATGGGACGCCCCCGATGTTTGTGGCCCTTAGCCACAGCTCTTGGTTAGAGTTCAGGTTCGCGCTCAAGGTCAGCTTCTCCAGCGCGGGACGCGCTCGAGCACGTCTTGCCTGGTGGCGGCGGCCTGGTTCAACGAGAGGCCGGCACTAGTCTGGAGGAGGAAATAACCAATGCCTACCGTGAAGATCAGCGCGAAGAGAATACCGGCGATGAGGATACCGGCGATGGCCTTCCTACGGGCCTGTCTCGGGAGCGTCTGTCTGTCGACTAACAACCAAGTCACCAGTTCGCCTCAACGTTGGTCTGCACGACATTCCCGTACAGTCCAACTGCCGCAACCGTGTAGATTGCGGAGTCCACTATCGCCCCGCTACCACAACTCGTTGGGATTGTGACTGTGAAGGTCTTTGGCGGCACAACATTCTCGCCGATTGTCGTAGGGGTCAGGCTTGTCATTGCTCCGCCGGTCGTCGTGCACGCGACGATGACTGCGCCGGCAGGGTCGTAGGCTTTCTCAGTGCCATTGTCGAAGGCAATCACCTTGAGGGGCGGAACAGGCAGATTATTGGCACTCGTGGTGCTGTAGCTGATGACTGTAATCTGGCTAATCGTTAGACCCACCGCACCGTTGTTGTAGAGGGAAATCGAGAAGCAAGGGCCGGAGAGGCAGAGTCCGCTGTTGGAGTAGTAGGCGTTGACCACCTCAAAGTGCTCTCTCAGGTAGTTCGCGTTGTTCGCGACCGCGGCATTGTACTGCCCCTCACTGACGCCGGCCTGGCCGTTGACGAAACCGAAGACGGCTGCACCTGCCACGAGGGTTATGGCTATCATTATCAACGTCCCCAGAATCTCGCTGACGCCTGGCCTCCCACGCCTCCCCCTATGAGCACTAGGCTTCAATGGAGTTTTTGTCGGCTTGATTGCTATTTATTGATTATGGACAATCCATCAATATTTTGAGGCCTGAACCGCGAATTCGGTCAACGTAGCAGTCCGGTCTGCCCGCCGGACTCACGTCACATCTCGCTGAGCTTGTCGCCTCCGAATTGAAGAGTCTGCGGCTACCTGCTCATCTGGTGATGCGCGCCAGCGGTTCCATCTGTGACAGGTCCAGACGTCTGCGCCGAGTGCTCGCGACAATAAGGATGCATCGGATTCTACGACCAAGGCAGCGCGGGGGTAGGTCGAGACTGGGTTGAGTGGCTCCGCGACCCTGGACATTCCGGCCCGACTGGGAGATGAAGCCAGAATATGGATTACGTTTTTACAAGGGTTATAGACGCCCGAGCCCCGCTTTGGACTGCGAAAGACGTGTTCCGATCCAACTGGCACCTTCACAGGGTCCTGACGACGCCAAAGTGCGAACAGAGCGATTGCTTCGACGTCGCGGTCTGGATCGTTTTGTACCCGAAGGTGGCGCAGTTCCTCTGCCGGGAGCACACCGTGGAGTGCATGTCCGACAAGAGCTTCTGGAACCTGAGAGGAATACGCAACATCAGTGAACAGGGCAGGTTGACACCGGGCGGTTAGCTGTGAACGGCAGGCTGTGTCATATGCACTCGACTTCGGCACCGCAGAATGGAGCTCTCCGGCCCTGACTTAAGCAGTTGCTCTGGCTACGGATACGCTTCCTGTGCTCCCAGGTAGATCACGAAGCTCTCCACGGGACCGCCGCTGAGACCGGCCTGATAGGTGCCGACCAAGGTGTTCGCGTAGGCGACGGCTGCGGAGGTCGAGGCCGCGTAGTAGGTGATGTCAAGCGGGGCAGAGTATCCGACACGATTGCACTCGGCCTGGGTGGTGATACAGGCGACTATGACGTACTGGTTCCCGGGAGGAGTGATATACGAGAACGAGAGGAACCCAGC
Organism: uncultured Nitrososphaerota archaeon; assembly: GCA_963806765.1. Taxonomy (GTDB): domain Archaea; phylum Thermoproteota; class Nitrososphaeria; order Nitrososphaerales; family Gagatemarchaeaceae; genus Gagatemarchaeum. The sequence goes on from CAWDYS010000003.1 coordinate 491,393, forward strand.
GCCGCCCTCGGTCACGTAGAAGGGTCCGCAGCCACCGGTGCCCGTACACGTGCCCGAGGTGAGCAAAGGAGTTCCTATGGGGTTGCCCCCGGAGTCTTCGCTGGTCGCAGTCAGGTTGAAGGCGCCGGTTCCGCCGTCCGGGAAGAGCTGCACCTCATACTGCCCGACCACCGGATTCGCGATGATGATCGACTCGGTGTCTCCCCCGCACGAACTGACCGACGCCAAGGCCATCGTGTCTATCGGGGTGCCCACCGCATCGCAGCCGACCTGGCCAATCCCGAAGGGACCGGTGACCAGCACATAAACGGGGTCTGACGAGCCTGCGTAGCCAGCAGAGGTGCCCGTGACGTAGGAGCAGTTGCCCCCGGTGCAAGTAGACGTGGAACCCGAGGACGAAAAGACGCCGTCAGCGTAGACGGTCCCTGGCCCGCTAGCCGTGATCTGTGTCTGGTAGCCGTTCGACGTCTCGGTGCCGAGCCCGGACGGGATAGCGACGTTTGAGGCCGGGCAGCCGGAGTCACTGGGCAGACCGTTTATCGCGGACCAGGAGGCGCAGGTGGTCCAACCGAGAAGAGTGTTGCCGTTGGTCACGTCCGTCGAGACGGTGAACGGCTGTCCTGCGGGAACCCACGTCGGCCCATAGGGGCTTATGTTAGGACCGTAGTTTATGCAGGTGTTTATGGCTGAGAGCGGCGGGTATCCCGACCCGGTGCACCCGTAGTACGCCGCCGCGGTGAAGGTGACGAGATACTCGTGGGTGTACGTCGGGGCGATCTCCTCTCCAGTGGAGTGAATCGTGCCGGAGCAACCACTGGTGCACCCCCACTGCTCCGTGGAGGTTGAGCCGCCGAGAGGGCTGTTCACGCTCCAGAGCGAGCCCGTGAGTATCCAGACGGTCTGCGGCGTGCACACGGTCCCGTACTGGCAGGTTATCTGCAGCGTCGACCCGACACCGTAGGTGGACTCGTAGGAAAGCGTCGGGAGGGAATATCCTGTACCGGGGTCGGTCGAGAGAGCATAGGTCACGGCCACCGAGTACTGGAGGTAGTACTGCACCTCAATGGCAATCCCTCCCTGGCTGAAGGGCCCGACCTGGCCCCCAGCGACACTACTTCCGCAGCTGAGCGGGTTGGCCAGGTAGGAACAGTTGGGGACCCCCTGCCACTGCTCCCCGGTCGTGGCCGGGCTGGTGTTGATGACGGAATCGAATGTCTCGAGGGTCCCTGCAATCACCCAGATCTTTGCATCTCCTGGCGATATGGGGACCGCGCTGACCGACTGGTCATTGGCGACTGCGGAAGAGGAGGGCGACGAAGGTGCTGTCGCATAGTTGAAGAACGGAGCGACCGGGCTGTCGTAGGCGGTATCGTAGTCGACAACCTGCGCCTGGAGGTCGAAGTAGACGTAGACCGCCGAGACGGCCGAGCTGCCCACGGAGATCGTCGTTAGACCGCAGGTGCCGGCGGTTATCGAGAGGCACCACTGCTCGAAGATGTTAGAGCCCGAGGAGACAGCCGAGATGGCCACCGAAGTGCTGGGGTCCGCCATGATTGTGAGGAGGCCGCCCGCCTCGTGCGCGGTCTGCGTGGAGCCGAGCTCCATGTACGTCACCGTGAAGTAGTTGCTCGCGGATAGCGCGCTCCCGTAGTCCACGAACTGGTTCAGCGTTATGCCGACCTGGACCTCGCTCGAGGTCGTTGTCGTTGTGCTGGTGGTGGTGCTGGTGGTGCATCCGGTGCCCTGAGTGACGGCGCCGGCATAGCCGGTTATGCTGCCACCGTTATTCGTGATGGAGCCGCCCTCATTGTTGATACCGGTGCCGCCTGTGTTCTCGACGGTGATGGTTGCGTCGCATTCATTGAAGATGGCACCGCCATTGTTCCAGATTCCGAATCCTGCGGAGTTTTCAATCGTGACGGTACCGTAGTTGTTGAAGGTACCGGAGTTTACGATGCCGTCATCAGAGGTGCCGGAGTTTTCGATAGTGATGGTGCCGGAGTTGGTGAATGTGGCCCCGATGTAGACGAAGACTCCGTAGGCCTCGTTGCCGGGATTTTCAATCGTGATGGTACCAGAGCTGGTGAAGGCACCGTAGACGATCCAGAGTCCATTGCTACCTGCGGCGGGGTTTTCGGTCGTGATGGTACCGGAGTTGGTGAAGGTGCCCTCGCTGACAATTCCGTTGGAAGCGCTGCCGGAGTTGTCGGTCGTGATGGCGCCGCCACTGTCGACCGTGAGGGTCTCGCCGCTATTGACGGTGACCCCCGTAGTTGACGGACCAGAGTTGCTTATCACGAGAGTCGTTCCTGACGTAATCTCAAGCGTGGAACCGGAAAGGAGCGTGTAGCTACCCGAGAAGGTGCACGTCGAAACGCCGTCCCATGAGCCGCCTATCGTAGTGCAATACGCGGGTTCGGGCGGGTCCGGAGGAGCGGGACTGTTGGAATTCGCCAGTTTGGGAAGCGGCGTCGCTCCAACCTGCGGGGAAGCGTGCTGAGATTTAGAATTGATCGACGCAGTGGAATAAGCGAGGGGGGAAAGAACGAACAACAACAGAACGAATACAGAAGCCAACCTGAGCGTGGGTCGCTTCTGCGTTAACACTACACCACCAAATAATGACATATGTTTTGCTTATAACGCTGCGTGGGCGGGGAGTTGCCATTTCGGACAAGTTTATAGGAGAAACGACCGCTTCACCCAGATGGAACGCATAAGTTGGACGAACTCGACATCAGGATTCTGAGAGAACTTACGCACGGGAGGAATGTGGGACTCGCCTGGGGAGAGATCAATCCATCCTACAGAGGAATCGGAACGAAGCTCGGAGTGTCTAGGGAGACCGTCCGGGAAAGGGCGGAGAAGTTGTCCAGGTCGGGATTCCTGAAGGTCTTTCCAGTCCAGGTCAATCCCGCTCTGCTTGGCTTGGCGATGGGCGCCCTTTCGGTAGACCCCCCTCAGACCGCCCAGAAGGCCGAACTCGTCGAAGAACTCTCTCTGATTGAGGGCATGCTGCTCGTAGCCACGCATGTGAGCGGCATGATAGGCCTCTCCTTCTATTACGAGGACGAGAGGACCCTGGGGAAGAAGATAGATCTCATCGCTCGGATTTGCGGTGCGACGAAACTCAAGTTCACGGCGATACCCTATCCGCCATGCAGCATCGCGCTATCGACGAGGGACTGGCAGATCGTGGCAGCCCTCCAGCGCAGACGGATGAGATCAGCCAGAGAAATCGCAAAGGAGCTTGGCATGTCGGCGAGGACCCTCAAGAGGAGGACGAAGAGGATGATAGACGGTATGGCGATATCGACCATAGTCTCTAGTGAAACGGGAGCCCTGCGAGGCGGGGTCATAGGCAACCTGCAGGTCGAGTACAGCTCAGCTAAGACCAGACCCGAGACCGACAGAAGGATGCTGGAGGAGCTGAGACCTCCACCTGATCTACGCGGGTCTGTGGACCAGTTTCAGCCTCTTCTCTCTGATTCTTCCGAGCATCCCGGCCGCATCCGAGATCCTCGAGAGGGTCAGACGCATGGAGGGGGTGGCGCAGGCAAGACTGGAGCTCGATTGACCGACGCGTAGAAGTGTATTCGACCTTGAGCGAGTATGTCGAGAGAAAACTGAGAAGCATCTCTGCGGCGGGCGTCAAGTGATCGGTGACGGGGCGACCTGGTCCGTCCGGTCCCTGCAGCGCCGGCGACAGTCTTTGCCGCTGCGAATTACCGCCTCTTCCTCTATCTACGGGGGCGACGCACCAGCCTGGCAGTCTGGGAGCATCTGCGAAAAATGAAGTTGGTTTCGGGCGGAGCGTCATGGGCTTCGGCCGCTTCTTGGATGAACTTGGATTGGGTTAGAAGATACATTGCATACAAGGAGAAATATGGATGAAGTCTTCGCACTCGACAGTTCGTGGCTCAGTAGGTTATCAGTCAGCGACCACCGTCGAAAGGGAGCATCTGCCCGACAGCGGAATCCATTTACGCCGGGTTCTCGATGCGTTGCGGAAGGACGAAGTCGATGATCTCCAGTCCCGTGGCCAAGATGATGGTCGTCATCACCGTAGCCTGGCTCCTCATTCTGAGCGAGTCCTACCTGTTCTTCGACGTGATCAGGCCCACGGCGCCCAACATCCACGAGAGTATCTTGTCATTGCTGCTGAAAGTCCCTTCCGTCGCCATGCTTGCCGTCATCTGGGTAGCGGTCCTGTACGTCCTCGAAGTGCGCCTCTTCCGTCAGAAGCGGGTCTGATTGGTTTCTGACGCAAGCGCAATCGGGGCCACGCACGGCACCGCGATGGGGAGATCGAGCCGACTCTGTCGCTACTGGCTGGGACGAGCTTCCGTCGGGGCTTGCTGGCTTGGACTGATGACGGGCGGTGGAAGGGCCCTCCTCTCGACCCTGCTTGACTTGGTCCCGCACTTTGGGCACTCGTCCTCCAGCGACCGGAACCTCTTCCCGCACTTGGGGCAGTGGTAGGACTTGCGCCTCCGTATCAGGCTCCCGTAGAAGGGCACCTGGAGCGCGCTGATCTGCCTCTTCTTGAACTTCCCGTCGTCGTCGTAGTAGTAGATGTACCAGTGCTTCTTGTTGCCCCTGTAGGCCTTCTTCCCCTTCTTGGTGACCGCGCTGCCGCTGGTCCGGGCCCGCGATACGCCCACTATGGTCACCAATCCGCTCGAATCGGTGTTGCCTTAGTGTTGCCTTATAGGTTGTCAGAAATCACAATCTGATGCCGCGGATATGGATAGAAAATCCATACGCCTTATATAAAGAGCCATCGGCTCAAGCGCCGATGAACGTAAAGTACGGAAAGAACAAACGGAAAGCCATCTCGCCCTTCCATCTACGCAACAGAAAGGCCATCAGCCCCGTGCTCGCGACAGTCATACTGATTGCGATCACACTCATCGCAGCCATCGCCATCGCCGGCTTCGTCTTCGGCCTCTTCGGGTCGTTTACGAGCAACGCACAGGTCTCTGTCACAGGCGTAATCGTCCATGCGGCAGCCACTCCGTGGATGTCGGGCTCAATCTACGCGACGAATACAGGGACGTCTAACACCCAAGTCAACGGTGTGTCCATAACCTACGGAGGTGTCAGCTTGCCTGCCAGCCATCGCCGCGCCGGTCCCCGTGACCGCTGGGGCAGGAGTGCGACAGTTACCCTCTCAGGCGCAGGAACATGCACAATTGCGACAACCGCAGGCGAAGCCTTCTCAGGCTCTCTCGCGCAACATCTAACGGCGCATCAGTCCCATTCACAGGGACATTCGCGTAGAAAAGAGTAGATAGCCTTGAGACTCACCAAGCGCTCCCAGAGAAAAGCAATCTCCCCAGTCCTGGCGACGGTAATCTTGATCGCCATCACCCTGATCGCTGCGATAGCGATTGCTGGGTTCGTCTTCGGCCTCTTCGGGTCGTTCACGTCCTCGGCGCAAGTTTCGCTATCAGGTGCGAGCATCGTGCATGGGACAGGCGTGGCCGTAACAGGCACCGTCATCGCTTACAACTCGGGCACGGCTAACACCAACGCAAACAGCGCGACACTCACATACGGAGGAGCGACTTGCCAAGCCACAATCACCACAGCTCCAGTGAAGCTGACAGACTGGCGCAGCCCCTGGCACTACTTTAACCCTCACGGGTGTAGCAGCCTGTGGAGCCTCGTCTGCAGGGCAGCAATACGTTGTTGCTGTAGCACTGAGCAACGGTGGATCTGCGCAAGTCACAGGAACCTTGCAGTAAGAGACAGGCTCAACGGTAATCGGGCGCACAGCCCCGATGAAGGGCGTGCCCCTTCCCACTTTCTCATATTTTTCGAAACCCCGACTCATCGTCGTGTTGAACGAGTTTGCCTCTTGGCTCGCTTGTTCTGGAACGTCAGCACTCCGGCTACGATGAACCCGGCGACCTCGATGGCCCAGACGATCAGGAAGGTCCTGTCGAACGTGAACGTTGTCCCCGCCGGGGACAGGATGAAGACGATGAAGCCGGCGTCGAAGAGGGAGATAAGGAAGACGCGAGGGCCGCCTGCAGTAGCCCCCGGGTTGACCGCGATCTTGGCGAGGACCCAGGAGAGGAGCTCCACGGCGAGGACCACGGCAACGCTGTAGAGGGTGGGGATGCTCCTGGTGGGCTGGACGAGGAAGACGATGAGTATACTGAGAGCGAAAAATGTCACGAACGCCCTTATCAGAGTCGAGCCTAGGCTCACAGAAAGAACCTCCCAGTGGCAATCCGTTCAGCCATCCTCTGCATCCATCTCATGTGACCGTAGCGTGCGCGGTACAGGCGGAGGTTTCTGGCGCGACAGAGTCTAGGTGATCCTCTCGGTAGGATTTGGAGTACGCTTTCCTCTTCTCCGGGTTGTTCGAGTTCCAGTTTGACTGGTAATCGAGGTTTTTCAGGCGCCACCTCTTGTTTCTAACCCGCTGGCTCTCCTTGGAGCAAGCCAGGCAGATCCTTTGGCCGATTGCGAGCATCTCAGGGACTAGGTTACCATCAATCAAGGGATGGCCGTGGGGGCAGAACTGCTTGCGCGCGTTAACCGCTGTGCATCCCTGTCCTCTCAAAATGTTCTCGCCTAGCGTGACAGTTCCGAGGTGTCGAGGGTTCACACATCTACGATTACGGCACAGGTGATCAATCACGAGACCATCTGGGATCTTCCCCTTCTCCAGTTCATAGGAGAGCCGGTGGGCCTTCAATGAGACACCATTAACCCAAAAACATCCGTAGCCCGAGTTCTGTATCGCGCCGTTCCAGATCCAGCATCCCTCCGTCTTCCTAACCTTGCTCCAGAACCTCGACCTCATCGGTTCTCGGATTAAGGAAGAGCCGAGGCTCACCTCACTCGAACCCCCTGTGGTCGTTGACCGGCCTTTTCTTCCTCCCCGCGATGGCGTAGCCGATGGACCCAATGAGGCTGAGCGCCAGGGCGGCCAGGATCAGCATCTCGGCGTCGGACTTGGCCTGCGGTGTGAGGCCGGTAGTCCCTGCTGAGGACGTCGAAGTCGAGGCGCTGCTGGTAGTGGACTCCGGGGCCGAGGGCCCTGGCGGTGCTCCGCTGCCGGCCGGGCAGGTCCCAGAGACCGGCAGAACGGTCTCCGAGACGTTGCCAAAACCCGCCGCCGTCAGCGCGCTCCTGAGGTCCTGGGCGGTGTCCAGCCCTCCGGTCAAGACATGCGTCTCGGCGAGGACGACGCCGACAGATCCTAATGTCCTCTCTCCGCCGGCTACGACGTCGGTCTCGGCACCCTCGCAGTCAAGGACGACCACGCTCGGGTCCCGGTCTAGCGTGAGGCTGTCCATCCTGGTCGACTTCACCAGGTACTCCCTGACGTAGTTCTTGCCCTTGAGCCCATGCACCGAAGAGACCGCCGAGAAGAAGTCGTTGTCTGAGACCTTGAGAGCGACATGCCCATCCACTTTCCCCACCGCTTCGTTGAATACCGTGACGTTTGGAAGACGCCGCACATACGACTTGAGCATCCTGAAGTTCCTCTTGTCGGGCTCGAAGGAGTACACGTGGTCGGCCAGCCGGGATAGGCTCTGGTGGAGCCGCCAATCCTGGCCCCCACCTCCAGGACGACGTCCTTCTTGCTCACGTACTTAGGATACAGCACCGTTGACGCTTCTTCGACCTCCCTGAGTCAGGTACTGGCCTGGAGAATGTCGACACGTACCACAACCTAAGGTCCGCGAGGATGGTCATCAGGAGCCCTTCTTGGCCCTCATCTCTCTAGGCGGCGGGAGGTACTCCTCCTTCCCCGAGGTGATGCCATCGATGATCCCCTCCAGCCTGGCGACGACGCCTGGGAGCGACTCGAGCTCCCTCGAGCTTCTCCTTCATCTCGAGGACCTCGAGCCGGGTCTCCTGGTTGTCCGACTTGTGTTTCTTCTCCGTTTCCTCGGGCTCAGCCCTAGTCCTTGCCTCCCCCGAAATCAGCAGGTAGGAGACCGCCTTCTGGTAGACCTCCAGCAGGTGTTCCTCGGTCGGCTTGTGGTACGACATGTAGTGGCCCAGAAGGAGTTCCTTGTCGAGGTCGCCGTGGATGAGACAGGCGGGCATGTTCGTCTTGAAGTACTTCCTGAAGCCGTGCCCCTGCTTGAACTCGTGCACGCTGGCCACGGTGTTCCTGACGCCCGACTTCCACCAGGTGCGGAAGAGCAGGTGCGTAACACCGCCAGATCCCAACCTTCGGACGATCCTGGCGTCGATCTTCTTCCTGCCGTCCTCGAAGTCCCATCTGTTGCGAGCCAGCGGGGAGTCCGGCCTGATCTCTTCTCCCACGCGGCGTCTGAGGTCCAGGTACTCCTGCATGGCGGCGGTGGCCTCGGGTGAGACGAAAGTGAAGTACTCCTCGGGCTCCCCCCTGTAAATCCTCAGCCTGGAGATGCCCCCTTCGAGGAAGGTGACGTCGCCGACGTCGAGCCAGTTCCAGGACCCTATCCTGAAGCCTCCGGAGACCATGCACAGGACGATCATCCTCCCACGAACGTCGGAGAACTCGAGCAGCTTGACAATCTCGTCCCTAGTGGGGGCCCTGTCCAGGGCGACCTTCCTGGCGACCGGCAGGATCGAGGAGATCTTCCTCCACTTGACTCCACATCGTAGAAGGTGAGGAAAGACTTGATCGCGTGGTACTTGCCCCTCCTTGTGGCTCCTGCGGTCTTCGCGGCGACGAAGTAATCGATGATGGCCTTCTCGGCGGCGCCGCGGTCCTTCTCCGCGAGCTCCAGGAACCCGTCGGGGTCCTTGGTGAACTGCAGGACGCACCTGCGGTAGATCTTCGCGGTCTCGACGGAGCGCCTGGTCGCGAGGAAGTCATCGAACCTTCCCATGCCTCCTGTACTCCTGCGGGAGTATTTACATGCCAAGTTCGGACGAAAGAGCCATCTCTCCAGTCCTAGCAACCGTGATCCTTATTGCGATCACACTCATCGCAGCCATCGCCATCGCAGGCTTCGTCTTCGGCCTCTTCGGGTCGTTCACGAGCACCGCGACGGTGGCTGTGACCTCAGCCAACTGCACTGCTGGAGTACAGGGTACAGCCAAGTGTATCTTGACTCTCTCCAATACCGGCAACTCCGCGACGACCCTGACGGGCTGCTCGTGGACAGGTAGCGGTGGAGGTGCAGGAGTACTCTCGGGCTCGACAGACTCTCCCAGCAGGCGGAACCATATCAGCCACATGCACGACTGCGGCTGGTGGATACCCCACTGGCGCTAACACAGCAGGATCCTCAGTCTCCGGCACCGTCGCATTGAGCAACGGTGGCGAAGCGCTGTTCTCCGGAACCTGGAACTAAGAGACTGGCTACAACGGTAATCGGGCGCACGTCCCCGAGATGGGCGTGCCCCTTCCCAATTTCTCTTGTTTTGAACTCGAAAAAGCCCCAGGGCCCTTCTTCTATCTCCACATAAATAGACTCGGCAACATACCCGGACCGCTACGAGCCCATAACAGACCGATTCAGTTGCGGAGTGGCGTCAAACTATCAGACTCCTAACAGTGTCCACGCGCTATTTCGTCTATCAGGTTCATGTTGCAAGTCGTGCTGCTTGTCAGGGTTATGACCTCCAGCGAATTTGTCATGCCTCCTGCGCTGTGCAGGTCGACCGATTGCGCGTTGAGCCCCAGTAGACCGAAGTGCGGGTTGAAGACAACAAAGTAATAGGTGTCTGTGATTGAGACGCGGAAAGCTATAGTGCTACCAGAAGAATTTAGCTCAGAAGCCACACTGGTTGTCGTTCTCATTTCGCTGGCCTGATACTGGGCAAACCCAGCAGAATTGAATACGTAGGCATTCAGGGTGTTCGATGCACTCCAAGTAACTGAGGCGTTTGTTCCTTTGGTAAGAGGCGCAGTCACATATTCGTAGTGATCCCCCTGGATTGTTGAATCTGGCAGCACGAAGATACGGGTTGAAACCTCAGTTTGTGTCTCGTAGGGTGCCCCCGCTGTTGAGTGTATGACCGGTGCAACGAAGATCACGACTAATATGAGAAAGGCTACGATTACCGCCACAACTGTTCTCCGAGATTTTCGCGTAACAGGCAACGATTGGTCCGACTCAACTTGAATATATATGCAGTGCATGGTTCGCAAGGTCGGAAATCTGAATGTACACTTCTCAGGCACCTAGCAGTAGAGATCGGCTCAACGCTATTTGGGCGCAAATCCCCGAGATGGGCGTGCTCCCCTCCCAATCTCTCTTTCATAGCAGAAAACGTCACCAATAGATCTCTGGATCCGGCTCGTGACCCGAGACCAGATTAGCCGTTGAATCTCCTTTTATCTCGATCTCTATTCAGCAACAAAGTGTTGAGGAGGCTACCCGCAGTTTGGGTCATCACGATTGCGGCCTTAGCGGCTCGAGTCACGGTGTCAACAATTAGGATTCAGTACGGGCTCGGCTGGTTCCCTTCGAGCGACCTCATCAACCCTTGGGGGGACTACAAGATATACCTGACGTGGTTCGCGTCCTTGCAATCCGGGCTCCTGCCATACCGAGACTTCTCTCCAATCTACCCGCCCGCATTTCTTTACCTACTCTATCCCTTCTACATTCTCTCTCATCCCTACGGGGTTGCCGTCGCAATAATCATCTCTGACAGACTGACTGCAGGAATGATCTACCTTGTCGCCAGATTGTTCGCTAAGGAACGAACAGTGTATCCTCGCAGGGTTCATCTACGCCTTGAGTCCCCTTGCAATTCTATACGAGGGACTGCTCTGGCTCTCATCTCAACCGATGGTTCTGTTCGTCATGTTGAGCATCTATCTGATGTTGAAAAATAGGGGCAAATCCTCAGCTATAGCTCTCTCGCTCTTGCAATTCTCATTAAGCAACAGACTGCATTCTTTGCACCCGCATACATCGTGTGGGCGCTCAGAAAGAGAGGGAAGAATGCGTTGGGCGCCATCTGCGTCGGAGCCGTTGTCGTCCTAGCCGTCTCAGCTCCTTTCCTAATACTGGCGCCACGCGAATACCTGAGCTACTTGTCAGATGCGAACCTAAACCTTCTAGCTAACACTCATGGGACGGTCGCGGCTACCGGAAGTGTTCCGTTAACAGGAGTCGGCTCGTACACATTCATCCCCAGCCCAGGTTCCTACTACATAGCAGTGCTGGGATATTTCGCCTTCTACCTTAAACTGACATTCCCAGTTCTTCTATTACCGCCCCTCATTGCCCTACGAAAGCTCGAGGTCGCGCCTCTGCTCTGGATGGCTTACGGCGGAATCGTGTTTCTTGCCATCTTCTCGATTTATTCCGGTTTCTTTCGCTATTGGCTCGTACCAATTTACACGATTCTTCTAGCGCGTCTTACTCGCGCAGACTCCTTGTACTAACAGGCGGAACTTCCATACTGAGCCTTCTGACGCCTGAGGCCGACTTTCAGTTGATATTGGTCTCGAGTCTGTTGCTTCTAATGCTGGTCCTGCTCGACTCCGATAGGAGCAAGAATCAAGCTTCCTCTCCCCACTCGACAGATTTCGGCGAGTTAGATGCCGCGGAAAGAAACTAACTCTTGAACGCATACGTATGAATCGTACTCGGAAGCACGTCCCCGAGATGGGCGTGCCCCTTCCCAATTTCTGTTATTTTGAACTCGGAAAAGCCTCGGGACTCTGGACGGGTCCAAGACCTTCGCCCAGACCTCCGAGTCCCCTGCCATGTCTTCGGGCTTCCGGTACTTTGCGTCGGCCAGGAGCACCACTCGCTCCCTCCCGGATGGTGAGGCATGCATGAGGACGCGCTATAACCTATGCTATCAACGTGTAATTACCGCCTGCTCATGCTTCCCTGCGGGGTCGATTCTCGATTGCGGGGACGATGGAGCAGAGGCTCGGGATACGGAAGGAGATGGGTCAGCAGCATCACCAACAAGCGTAAGGTCACTGCGTCTGTCTGGACCGCTGCGGTTGTTTTGCTACTGGCCCTGGGGGCCGTCTCCTTGCTGGGGGCTGTCCCAGCCGCCCACGCCGCGGGCACCACGATTTCGATTACCACCTCGAACGGCTCGACCGTGTGTCCAGGCTCCCTCGGTGGGGCCTGGAGCGGCGACACCTGCACGGTATCGGGGACGCTCACGATTTCCTCGGTGACGACCCTTGACATAGGCGCCGGCGTGGCAATCATGGCCATTGGCGGCGACAGCGAATATGGGATCGACAACTCTGGAACTATCAATAACTATGGGAGCGTGGCCGACATTGGTGGCAACGGCGGTAGCCCCTTCTGTTGCAAAGGCGGCGACGGCGGCACCGGCACTTACAATTCCGGCAACATCAACAATTATGGGTGGTTCGAAAGTGCTGGTGGCAACGGCGGTAGCCCTTGGGGCGCTGGCTACGGCGGCGATGGCGGCGACGGCATCTACAACTCTGGCACCATCAACAGCTATGGGTTCTGGTCGACAGTCATCAGCTGGTGGCGGCAACGCTGGCGACAGCGAGCTCGACGACATCAACGGCGGCACCGGCGGCACCGGCATTTACAATTCCGGCATAATCAACAGCTATGAGTATACGGTGCTTGGAGGTGGCGGAGGCAACGGCGGATGCGCCGGCTTGTCCATCGACGGCGACGCGGGTGACCCCGGCTACGGTGGCGCCGGCATCTACAACTCTGGCACCATCAACTACATGGGGGCAATCATCGGCAACGGCGGCGCCGCGGGCGGCGACCCCGAGGTTGATTGCTCTATCCCACAGACCGGCTGGGGCGGCTACGACATCTCCAACGGCGGCAGCATCGACGGCTTCTGCGGTGCCACACTGACTTATTCTTCATACTATGGCACTGCCGCGAACTTCATCTCCTGCTACACGGTCACCTTCGACCAGAGCGGCATCCCCTCCGGGGTCACCTGGGGGGTCACCGTGTCCTGGGGTCCGTTCCTTCTTCCCGTGGACTACACCGGGACGGGGGGGAGCATCGCGATAACCGCCGCTCAGCCCATCACCTTCTCCTACGACTCCCCTGTGGCCGCCGCCGGTGTGACCTACCTCTGCCAGTCCGTGTTTTGCTCGGCAACGGGCCTTCCCTTGTTCGTCGACACGACGTTCACGGCGACCTACTCTCAACCATTCACCGCCCCGACCATATCCGCTCCGACCACGATCGACAGCGGCCAGTCTGCAACCCTCCTTACCACTTCTTCTTTCGGCGGTGGCGCGTCCCCCTTCACCTGTCAATGGTTGGAAGAAGTTGGCACGGGGGGGTTCAGCGGCTTCGGCAGCTCCTTCCCGTGCAGCGCAGGGGACCCGCCGATCGAGTCCACAGGCGCATTGAACGCCGGCTCGTACCAGTTCGAGCTGCAGGTTACAGACAGCTCGTCCCCGGCCCAGCTGGTCACTTCTAACGCGGTCGCTGTCACCGTGAACCCTGCGCTCGTGTGCCCCAGCACGTCGGGCGGCGCCCTCATGCCGGTCGGCGCCACGTTCACCGACCAGCACGGGAACACATGGGTGGCCCCCAGAGGCAGCCTGGGCGGAGGAGTATGGAACAGCTACTTCTTCGCTGGGTCGCAGACCAGCTACCCGCCCCCGATGCTGCAGGGCTGGGGCGGAGTCTTCGGGACCTACGGCGGGCAGCAGGGCTGGATCATCACGTTCTACTGCATCTGACGTCACTGCCTGCGCGAGCGGAACTGCCTTCAGCGACAGAATTGGATTGACAAATGGCAGGTCAGCACTCTTCAGCGGGTCATTCCAGAGATAGGCTCAACGGCAATCGGGCGCGCGTCCCCGAGATGGGCGTGCCCCTTCCCAATTGCTCTTGTTTTGAACTTGAAGAGAGCAGGAATCGAGATTGCCGCACACCCTTAAACGTCCCTTCGAGCGTCCTGTAGCCATGGCCGCTCTCGGTCTGTCCGACGTGTTGACCATAATCCAGTCGATTGTGCTGGTATCTGCCCTCGGCGTCACGCTCTACTTCTCGCGTCTGCAGGTGAGGGCACAAAAGGCCAACCTCGAAACAGCTGCCCTCGCCAGCCTGGACGAGAAGCAACACCACCTGACCGAGATTTTCATGGAGGACCCGGCGCTGCTGAAGGTACTCGTCAACGCTCCGATCCTGAAGTACGCGAGAGAGGAGTCCACCGCCTGGTACACCTTGTCCATATTCAGGTACGCGTTTCACTTGAAAGAGAGGAAGATTCTCAGCGGCGACGAGTGGGAGGGAGTGCTCGTCTGGATGAAGAACGTGTTCGAGCATGGGACTCTCGAGAAGTACTGGAAAGAGGTGGGGTACGAAGGCTGGTTCGACCCCTCTTTCCGAGACTTTGTGAACAAGGAATTGCTGACGGCTTCGAAACTGTAGCCCCTCCTCGATTCTCACGCCCAAACCTTGACGCCCCGAAAGTCGGGGGAAGGCGGGGGGATACTTTCAAGTTCGGGCACGCTTTAGCAGAGTATGGGCTAGGTCACATGAGCGTGAGGTCCGAAACCCTCGTGCCCAAACTGTGTCTTAGCCTGCATGGGCATTTTTCACTTGGCTCTGCTCTGCCTGACGAGTCTCGGTTCATTTCGTTCCAACACAGCCCTGTTCTGACGGCAGTTCAAGTCCTTTGTAGAGCGGGGCTGCATCTGTTGCCTTAGTGATGCCTTAGATTAATGATAAAATTGATGGTGCCCTGAAAATGGACAGGGACTTCATATCGCTTATTAGATGAGGTTCCAAATCTGGCATGAATTGAATCTGCGGCACCCACTGGTGGTTCACAGTTCATTGGCAGCATCTCATTGTCAAACGGTGGAATTGTCACTTTCACCGGAACACTGCAATGCAGACAGGCTCGAACGGTGGTCGGGCGCACGCCTCGGTGTGCGCGGGCCCCATCCAGCTTCCCATCAAACCAACACGAAATGACAGGATAGAGAGAATCATGAAAAAGTCGCAATTGACGCTCGAACAGGCCTCGCTCCTGCTGCGCGCCCTGCTGGTCCTCGCGGTCGTCCTCTCGACCGTAGCCGCGGCCCTGCTCTCCCTCTACCTTCAGAGCCTCGCGCCCTCAGGTAGCGGCGTTTCCTACGCCATCTTCCACTACAATCAGGAGGTTGTCGGTGTCTCCCTTGTGGGCGCCATCCTTCCCCTCCTTGTCGCCTGTCTTGCCATAGTAGCGATCTCATTCCTAACGTGGCCGGTCAGCCTGCCGACCTCGGAGCTTGGTAGATCATTCTGGTTCTCTGTGCTCCTGGTTGGCCTCCTGAGCGTTGCGGCCTTCACGGTCTCCCACGCTCTCTACGGCGGTCTCACTCTCCCGTCCACCTGGTCCGAGGCCTCCGTCTTCGTCGGGGCCGGGGGCGGAGTGGCCTATGCGTGGTATAGGGGCAGGAGGCACAGCCTCGTCCTTGCGACCTTGGAGTGCTACGCCATAGGGACTCTTGGGGTGCTTCTCAGCGACGCCATACGGACCTTCGGCGGTCTGGTCTCGGTCACCGACGGCGCCGCGGTGTGGGGCGGAGGGGGCCTCCTCGACTTTGTCTTCTGGTTCGGCATCTACCTGGCGCTCGGTTGCGGGATATTCGGCGGCCTCTCAAGGTGGTTCGCGTGGGTCACAAAGACCTCCTGGACTCTGAGGGTGAAGTCCTCGATGGACCCGAGCATCGTAGGTCAATGAGAATGGCGAGCGACCATGCTTAGAACCCCCACCAGAGAAGTCAGGTGCACCGACTGCAACCATCGGATGAGGCATGACTCTCGGGCCCACAGGTACGTCTGCGAGACGAAGGGGTGTCACGTGCTCTACGCGGAGCTTGAGATTCGATACCTGGTCCCCCAAAGCGGCGATCATTCGCGGTACGACGCTCGCGCCACGGAACGGAGGGATGTCCTCAAGGTAAAGAGGGAGAGCGTCGCAGCTCCTAAGGCGTCATAGATAGGGGTCAGGGCTGATTACGCGGCGTTGCGGTTCGCTAATGCGACTCTCGAGTCTGTGATCGGGCGCAGAGCCCTGAGAAGGGGATACTATTCCTCGTTCGCGCGTGGTCCAAGGGCCTCGACAGATACCGCTCTGTACAGCTTTATATAGGGTGGGAGTATAACCTATGTTGTTATCTAGTGAGGGTGCAGAACCACAAACTAATCGTGGCGAGCGCGCTTGCGCTGACGCTCGTCTTCGTGCTCGGCTTCTTGCCGAATGCCTTCTCGTTCGCCAACGGCGAGGCGGCCAGCCTTGTCATCGGCCAGACCGACTACACCACGGGCACCCCCGGGGACACCTCAGCGAAGCTTCACGGCCCCGTTGACACCGCATTCGACGCCAGCGGGAACCTTTGGGTTGTGGACTTCACCAACAACAGAGTCCTTGAATTCGCCAAGGGCACCGGCTTCGTCAATGGTGAGGTTGCAAGCGTCGTCATCGGCCAGGCGAGCTTCACCGCCGACACGGAGGTGGCCAACCAGTCCGGGCTGTATGGCCCCTATGCAATCGCATTCGACTCGAGCGGGAACCTATGGGTAGCGGATGAGTACAATAACAGAGTCCTGGAATTCGCGTATCCCTTCTCGAACCACGAGGCGGCGAGCGTCGTGATAGGCCAGGCGAGCTTCACGTCGAACACGGCCGCGACCACCTCGACAGGGCTGTCTCTCCCGTCGGGCTTGGCTTTCGACCCCAGTGGCAACCTGTGGGTCGCCGACTATAGTAACAACAGAGTTTTGGAATACCCGTTGGGCACCGGCTTCACCAATGGTGAGACTGCCAGCGTGGTGATCGGGCAGGCGAGCTTCACCAGCAGCAGCCATACCCTAAACTCGACCGGGCTGGAACTCCCTGTGATCATAAAATTCGACGACAGCGGCAACCTCTGGGTAGCGGACTATGGCTATGACAGGGTCCTGGAGTACGCGCATCCCTTCTCGAACCACGAGGCGGCGAGCGTCGTGATAGGCGAGGCGAGCTTCACCTCAGTAACCTTCGTGACCAACTCGACCAACCTTAACGGGCCAGAGGGCCTCGCTTTCGACTCCGGCAACAACCTCTGGGTCGCGGATGGCGCTCATGACAGAGTCCTGGAATTCGCGTATCCCTTCTCGAACCACGAGGCGGCCAGTATCGTGATAGGCCAGGCGAGCTTCACGACGGAGTCCTACGACACCACCTCGACGACTCTGCACGTGCCTGCGGGCCTGGCTTTCGACTCCTTCGGCAATCTATGGGTCGCGGACTATAGTAACAACAGGGTTGTGGCGTATGCACCCGGCGCTGCCACGACAAGCTCGTCAACTCCAGCTCCACGTCGACCTCGACATCCACCTCGTCTTCCACAACATCGTCCACCTCTTCCACATCCACTTCCTCCACCTCTTCTTCCTTCGTCCTCGTCTGTCCCAGCACGTTTGGAGGGACCTACATGCCCCTCGGCGCGACCTTCACCTATGGTGGCAACACCTGGGTCGCTCCCAGCGGCAACCTCGGTGGGGGAACGTGGAGCAGCTACTTCTTCCCAGGATCGCAGACCAGCTACCCGCCACCAATGCAGCAGGGCTGGGGTGGAGTCTACGGAACCTACAACGGGCAGAGTGGCTGGATAGTCTCCTTCTACTGCGCGTGACAGCCGGTCTTTCCCGAATCTCTCCGAGTCGATTCGGAGAATCAACCCCAGCTAACGCGCCCGCAATCCGGAATCGTCCCATGCGGCCAAGCACCCGCCAACTCGAGATAGGCTAACGGCAACCGGAAGCATGTCCACGATGAAAGGCGCGCCCCTTCCCATTTTCTCTTGTTTTGAGCTCGAAGAAAGCCTGAGCGCTCTAAATCGACTCGCATCCTTGCCCAATACCTTCAGAGACCTCCCCTTCTGCGCTTCCGAGGCTGGTATGGATGCTTTTATCGCTCTAAAGCTCAAATTAATCGTGTCAGCACCAAACTACCCTATTCTCGCACCGGAACCGAAAGGAGGGCAACCCATGAGGTGCTGCTGGTCTTGCAAGTACGAAAGGCGCCTGAGCGGGACGCCCGTCTGCGTGCGTTATCGGTTGAAGGTCGCGATGCGTGAGATCTGCGACGACTGGGACGGAGGGAAGCCGCTGCTCGAGCCGATGGGGGCGGGTGAGGCGGTCTGGTAGTACCACGAGAGAAACATGACCGAACATGAGATCTTCTACCTCAACTTCCGGATGTTCCCAGATCCCGAATCCAGCTTGGATAAATAGACAGGAAGGGTGCGAAACAATATGGGGTCTGTCACCCTTGTCAGAGGGACCTGCTTCATTCGAAAGAACGAACTACTTCAGGAATCCCCGGGAGCCTGGACCCTGTCCTATGACGAGGACCTAGGAGTCTTCATGGTGGTTGACCCTCTAGGAAACCTCTGGACGAAATTCGCACCCCACCAAGTCGTCGGTGCTCAGGCCTCACAGACTGGAACGGAGCTCAAGAAGCACTGGTTGGGGCTACGCATCAGGTTCTCCAGTGGGGACGAGTACATCCTGTCCTTCAACATCCGTAGTCCCAAGGATGCCGAGAATGCGAAGGGCTGGATCCGATTTGCTGGAAATAAGGAGAAGGCGATCAACGAGGCAATGACCCTCATGTTGACGAGGGAGAAGGTCCCTGTCTCAGAGATATGCTCTATCTTGGGAAAGTACTCGCTCCCGTCCAGTGACGCCGATGGACGGAAACTGGTTGAATCGAACATAGCCACAAAGAAAGTTGAAGGCCTCCTCGAGGGCGATCAGTTCGTGAACAAGTTTGGGTTGGCAAAGGAGCAGGTAAGGTACGATATCGTTGCAAAGTTCGAGGTCGGGGAGTCCGGGGTATTGGTAATGAAATGCCCAAGCTGCGGCGCGTCTCTTCCAGTCAAGGGCAAGGAATCTACTGGGACCTGCGTGCATTGCTCGACCTCTTACGCGATCCCAAGGAAAGCGCTCGACTTGATCTAGCCTGCGGAGTGCGGACTCATATCCCGAAGTGGCAGCAAGGATATCGAAGAATGCCCAAACTGCCCTCGCTGGAAAATGGCAGCTTAGAGGGCATCCGTAGACTTCATTTCGAAGTCGCGGTAGGCGTGTTCCTGACGGACCATCGCAGAAAACCGTTTCGTCGTGAATATCTTATAACTAATCGAGACAGTGACCCTCCCGGCAGCCTTGGCCAGGGTGACTTTCACCAAACATGCGGCGGAAAAGTTCGGCGTGCTGAGCAGGTTTGGCTTCGAATTATCTCAAGAGCAGGTCATCAGCACAATCGCCGCACCAGACAGGATCGACATCAAGGGAGTTCAGAGATTCGCGACGAAGGTGTTGGATAAGGAACTCGCACTCAGGGTGGTGTACGAAGAGCGCAAAGGCATTATAGTGGTGATTACGTTCTATCCAGTCAGGAGAGACAGGTATGGCTTATAGGCTGAAATACGATTCTGAGGCCGACGTGCTGACCCTGCTTCTGAAGGAGAAGGGTAAACTGTCTCACGCCGAAGAGATAGGCGACGTCATTCTACACGTTGACCGAAAGGGAAATCCTCTCTTCTTTGAGGTCCTGAACGCGAGCAGGGTCGTGCCCATGATGGTTCAAGCTATGGCGAAGGGCGAGGTAGTAGTAGCCTAGTCCAACCAAGGCGATATAGACAGAATCATCTCCTTCCCCGCGCATCAGCCGTCCCTCCTGGTCTTCAAACGAGGCTCGAGAGATGCCGTCGAGGTTCCACGGTCTCACTTGCAGCAGTGGGTCGAGGAGACCAGGGAGACTCCAGCACTCGGCTTCGAGGCGAACTCCTGAATCTGCCTCTCAAGACGCTCGAGATGATTGAACACGGAATGGGGGGAGAGCCACAGATATTTCCGCAGGGACAGGGCAATCTCGGCCCTGCATCATTACAGCAAATTGGACCAGTCTTTGACGCCGAAATTGCTGTACCCTCTGCTTTGCAGCAAGTCCTTGTGGCCAATGGCAAGCCGGTGCCTTCTCCGGTGAAGGGTCGAGCCCTCATTGATACGGGTGCGACTTTCAGCGCCGTCGATGATTCGGTCATGACTAAGCTTGGCATTCCACCCGTGGGACTGATTCAGTTGGGAACGGCAGGAGGTCAACATCTGGGGAACTTGTACCCCGCGAAGTTCACTCTGTTCGTTGCGGGGGGATCGTTCAGTTTTGAATCACCAAGAGCAACAGGGGCGAAAATAATGGGTCAGCCTTACATCGCATTGATCGGGCTGGATGTCCTTGCGAACGTCGTCATGATATACAACGGCGGGATGGGTGTGATTACTATGGCGCTTTAGCGTGAACGCCCAAACTGGGTCAGATTATATCTCGAGGCATGCGGGGATGAAATTGGAGCAGCTAGTCTATCCCATATCGGTAAAGTACCCGCTATTAGTTGAGGTGCACCTGTGCGCCGACTGTGGGAGAAAGGAAGGTCTGGTCCAGCCGACCGCGTCCTACGGCTGAATGTCCTGGTCGGGCACCGACGAGACTGTCGGGGCGACAGCCTGCTGTCCGCCGGGCCCGATCCCACGCTTCTGGAGCTCTTCACGCATCTTCACCTGTGCATCGGTGACGACGCGACTGACCTGATTCGCCTTGTTGTACTGCTTCACGAGCTCCTGGTCGCTCCACTGTGATGGCTCCGTCTGTGGGGGCCCATCCTCCAGGGGTGCCGGCTGAGCGGGTCGGGGCTGGGACATCCCGGCCCGCAATCCCTGGCCGAAGTTCTCGGCGATGGGCGCGGCAACCTGCTTGATCGCGTCTCTGAGCGTCTCGGTGACCTCCTTCATTTGTTCTCGCGAGGCGATCCTGCCCTCCCTGATGTCCTCGCGCTCGGTCTTCCACTGCTCCATCTTCGTGGCCTGCTCGGTCTTGAACTTCTCGAGGTCGTTCGACATCTCGGCGATCTTGACGTTGTCGGTCTGCGGGCCCAGGATGCCGGATGTCTTTAGCTTGGTTACTGCGTCGAGTGTCTGGGTCACGGGGTCCTGAGTCTGGTACTGCGCGATTTGTTCCAGGAGTAGGTCGTTGAACTTGTCGCCCATCTTGTCTGCCTTCTCCCTGTAGTACGTGGTTTCCTCACTGTTAGTGCCGGGCTTCACCGCCTCCACGATCTTGAGCGTCATGTCGACGCCGTCCTTCGCGGTCATCTGGGGCTGCTGGGGCTGCGTCTGTTGGGGCTGCCCGAGCTGTACCGCCCGGGTCTGCATTATCGGCTGGCCCGCCTTGTCATACGCGATCGTGCCGTCGGGATTGGTGACCGGGAGCGTCTCCATGCCTACCTGCGGCATCCCGTACCCACCCATGCCCATCGGGCTCATGCCCCCCGTCATCATCTTCATCATCTGCATGCGGTACATCCGGTCCATCCACTTGTCCATCTCCGCGTCCTGGGGGTCCTTCTGGGTAGCACCCTGTACGCCCATGGGGGTGAATCGTCTACGCGTGACCAGCCGAGTCTTCACAGCGCCATCCGCATCCTTGACCTCTGCCCCCTTCGCGTCCACCAGCGGAATCGCCTCTTCCTCCTCTTCGAGTGCCATCTGGTCCCCACCGGCACTATCCTTGTAGATCGACCTTACGATGAAGCCGCGCTCCGCCCTGTCGAATATGTCATCCTGCTTCTTGTCGGTCCCGAGCACCTGGTCGATCTCAGCCCTTTCGACCCGGTCCATGGCTATCTCGGCTAGGCGCTCCCTCAGTTCCTCCCGGGCGGTCTTGGGTCGGTTAGAACTCTGCACACCTTGCTGACCCTGCGGGGTCCATCCTCCCTGCGCCCAGGTCGTTCCCGGTCCCCAAAGGCCGCCCGTGGCCATCGGGTTCGCGTTCGCCGTCTGATGCATGTACATGCCTGTCTCGGTGACGATCGACTGCGCCTTGTACCATGGGATGCTCGCGTTGACGAGGGTGTTGTAGAGCATGCCAGGGTTGGACATGGACCCAAAGTAGAAGTCCTTCTTGGCTTCCAGCTTGTCCAGGATCGCCCTCTTGACTCCCTCCCCAACACCACTCACAGCCACGAGGCTCTGTCCCACACTCCGCACCTCGTCGCTGTACTTGCTCCATGAATCGTCGGTCATTGAAGCCTGTCCAGCGACATCGTTGAAGACTACTTGGGGTGCGTGTGCTCCAGGGGGTCGTCCCGTGAAGTAGCCTTGGAGTGTCTTCAGGTCTATGTGCAAGGCCCTCGCAGCCTCGTTCACCTTGTACCGTTCGGTCTTCAAGATCACGGCTACCTCGGAATCACTTCGACCTTCACGCCTTAGCTCTCCGACCCGCTGTTCTACCGGCTTATCGCGGTGAGCCGCCGAATCGGGGTTTCTGCCTTTCCGTTTACGACTTCTTGATGATGCCATTGACTTTCGAGATAGACGACAACGGCACTCCTTATAAGTATTGCGAATTCTGGTAATATAGGCAGTTAGCAAGTACAGTTAAGTCATTGACCAGAACTCTATATAGAGCGTTCACGCTTCGTGGTAACATGCAAGAGTGATTCAAAATGGCAACTCAACCACAAAAGTCTCCTGCGGGCCGCCGCGGCCAACTGGGCCATCGTCGCCTGCCTAGACGATCGGGCTCATTCACAGAAGGAGGCTCGGCACTTTGCTGCGATGGAAGCCGCCCGAGCTTTCGAGAGCAGTCAGGCAACTACGAGAAACTGGCGTTGTCGAGCTAAAGCCCGACATGGGAGTCGAGGGGAGCAGGAGGAAATACCTCACGCTCACACCACTCGGAAAACGAATCGTCGACGCCGTCCTTCGGCCCGAGCTTCATCCTAGAGAGCAAGCGCATCCCGCGGGCATTCTCAGCAGTACCCAATTCCAGATACTCGTAAAGCACGCCCAGTCGATGAAGCGGCAGCTCCTCGAAATCATGGGAACCCGGGTCCCGCAAGAGCTACAAGACTCGCCTCTCTTGGAGACGGACAAGAAAAACCTAGAACAGCACCTCGAGAGCGGCTACCCTGAGGAGTTCAACAAGCACGCAATGGTCGAAGAGGAAAGGAGCAGGGCGAAGGCCCTAGGATCCGAGTTTAGGGAATCCATCATTCGAGGCTTCGAGGAGAAGTTCCAGGGTCGCGGAAGACTGGTCGATAGGGAGAGCCTGATCAGGATTGTGGAGGGCTCCGTCAAGTCACGATTCCTTGGGTTTGGGGACTCGAACTATGGAGACTCCAAACTCTGGTGGTTCGACGGGATCACGCTGAAATGCGCGGCAACGACCGTTTTGGAACTGGAACCTGTCACCGCGGGCCCCGATCAAGACAGGCTAATATCAGATGTCCTAGGCTTCATCTCCCAGGAAGGACGTGACCTGCTCCCCAAGTACCGGGACGAGCGGGCAGCAGAAGAGAAGTTCGATACGGGCCGAGGGGGCCTCGCAACCGTTCTCGAGCCCCTGCTTGTGACGATCAACTCCGGTTTGCCGCTGAGAGGGCGATGCAGGACCTGCGAGAACCTCCCTGGGGTAGAGAACTCTCAGGCTTGAGCTGAGCCTACACCACTCGTACCTCCGTAGGAGAGGGTTGTGTGACCACCGTCTGGCACCAGACGAAGCGAAATCATCTTCAGACGCATGAGGCTAACTTGGGCCGTCGTTTATAAGAAATCAAGCACGAGAATCGGTGGTGGACGAATTCGTGTGAGCGACAAGCGCGCCGTCGAATCACACAAGATTGTGGTCTGGGAATTGTCTGTTGTTGTCTGGTCTGTTCAGGTCAAGGCGTCTGAGATGATTCGTCGATGCGGAAATCTTCCCCCAATGATTGGGCGCACGTCCCCGAGATGGGCGTGCCTCTTCCCAATTTCTCTTATTTTCAACTCGAAGGAGTCTCAGCACAACATTAGACCGCTCAATGATTGAACGAACACCCGGACCCGCGAAAATGGAGTCAGAATCCATAATCGCCTTAATCTGGACCGGAGGGGCAACGTCAGGCTAAAGGTAATGCAATCCATCTGGGTCCTACTCAGTACGCTAGCCGTGCCAGCGAGAGCCGGGGTCAGCTTCGCTTGAAGAGTCCCGAGAAGGCCGTCACGTCAGAGCAGAAGCCGGCCCAGTCGAATCTGCCTACCTTCACCAAGCTCTGGCTCCTGTCGGTCGTCGGGATGTCGCTTTCCTTCGCCCTGCAGGGCTTCTACCCCAGCCTGATCGGTCCCGCGTCCAACGTCCTGCCCTCGGCCTGCGTCGGCCTGGCCTTCTGGTCCTCTCTGCAGTGCGCCAGAAGGTACGGTACTGGCCTCCGGAAGCGGTTCCAGGCCACTTGGGTCATGTTCTCCCTGGGGACCGGCCTCTGGCTCCTGGCGGAGATGACGTGGGCCTTCTACTACTTCGTCCTCAGCGTCTCGGTGCCGTACCCATCGGCCGCCGACGTCTTCTACCTGGGAGGCTACATACCCATGCTTCTTGGGTTGACGCTCTACCTCGGCGCGTTCTTTCAGGGAATGACGAGACAGAGGCTTGTGTCTGCCCTCTCGTTGATCGTCATCTCAGGCCTGGTCGTAGTACTGTTGGTCATACCGCCCGAGCTCTCGATAAGCGAAGCTCTCGCCCAGAGGATAACCGACGTCTCCTACCCTGTGCTCGACCTCTCGCTCCTCTCCGTCACGATCCTCAGCCTCGCGATCTTCTTCAGGGCCTCCCTTTCGAGGTGGCTCCTGATCTTTGCGGGAGTCTGCGATCGCCTATGTGATCGCCGACGAGCTTCTTCCTGTACCAGATCGCCGCCGGGACCTACTACAACGGGGGCATCGACGACTTCATCTTCGTGTTGGGATACATGCTGTTCGTGCTCGCGTTCTACGAGCACAGGAGAAGGTTCTGAGGTGGCTTGATCACGACCCCGGCCGAGGAGGGCTTCGTCCGTGACATCAAGCTCGAACATCCGTACCTCGGTGGAGTTCCGTCGCGCAGTCGTGGATGGGCTGACGGAGTTCATGGGAGAGACTCCGGCCGAGATCCTGGTGATGGGCATGAGCGAGGCAGGGTTCAGGAGTCCGGCGCAGTTCGTCAGGGAGGTCTCTGCGGTCTTCGGACACGGGGCAGCGGGGATGTACTCCGCCATCCTCAGCACTGCACGGGATCCGTCGTGGATCGCCCGCGGCGACGGGACGGTCAGATACAGGCCCCGGACCGGGGGGCTCGCCCCCACTGAAGTGGGAAGTCTGGTACAAGACGACGAGAGAACACTGTACCTTCACGACCACAGGGATCCCGACGATTTCTCGGAAGAGGATCCTCATTAGTATCGGATAAGCATCGGCTGAAGAGCTGAACTTGGACCCTGTCAGAAGCCGCCCGCGATGGGGAGGTTCTGCCCGTCACCAGCGACACATACCCGGTGAATCGGGCGCCTCAGAGCCCCGAGATGGAAGTGCCCCACCAACTTCTCGTGTTCTGAACTCGAAAGAGCATCACCGCGGCAGATTGATTCTTGATTCTCACCAGTAGTAGCCCGGCATGCAAGCAAATCCCGCCCAGAGTCGCCCCTCTGTTGCGATAACTATCTGCGAAGGTAGCCGTTGGAACCTATGACGAGAGGCGTCCCGCGGGGTTGTCTCTCTTCTCTCTAGATTCGGCCCACTACGGCCTCTGCATCCTCTTACTGAGGAGCGCCAGTCCCAGCAGAGCCGAGAGGAGCAGCATAGCTGATATGGGACCTATCGTAGGAAACTCAGGTACGCCCACTGAGGTCTGTGAAGAGGAGCTTGAAGAGGAGCTTGAAGAGGAGCTTGAAGAGGAGCTT
This sequence comes from uncultured Nitrososphaerota archaeon, assembly GCA_963806765.1. Classification (GTDB taxonomy): domain Archaea; phylum Thermoproteota; class Nitrososphaeria; order Nitrososphaerales; family Gagatemarchaeaceae; genus Gagatemarchaeum. The sequence goes on from CAWDYS010000003.1 coordinate 517,089, forward strand.
GAAGAGGAGCTTGAAGAGGAGCTTGAAGAGGAGCTTGAACAAGATTCAGGCGATGGTGTTGGAATATACGTGTAATCACCTTCGAGGATAAAGAAAGGAGCGGTGCTAGAATCCGGCGAAGGAGGATTGAAGGTGCTGCCACACTCGTCCTGGAGTGTCGCGCCGTCATTAATCTCAACCGAACCGTTGTCGAAGATACTCCCCCAGTTGTCTACAAAACCATTGATGATCAGCGCGCCCAAGTTACCGTTACCTGCGTTGTTCAGGTTGACGGTGCCGTAGTTGGTGAGGGTTCCGCTCGCATAGACTTGTATCTGGCCGCCGTCCGCGGTGATTGTCCCGTGGTTTGTCACTGTGCCATAGTCAGCGAGGCCGCCGCCGGTAAGAATGTGTAAGATGCCCCCCGAATCAATGGCGAGGCTCGAATCGATATAGAGCACGGCGTCGTTCCCGACTTGGACCGTGACGCCGGATGGAATCGTTATGTCGTATCCCGAGCCATAGGTCCCCGGAATGTTGCACGTATCAGTGCCTGAATCCCAATTGGCTGAACTCCCTGTCAAGGTGGCGCATCCCGAACCGCCTGAATCAATGTTGATCGCTGTAGTGGCGTGGGCAACAGGAAGACCTCGGAGTGCGAGGACCATGATCAGACCGACGACGAGCAACCATGCAGGCGTACTGAAACGGTTCATTTGCAGTTCCAAAGTATCACATATGTCATGGCTTGATGGTTAATAATCTCACTGGATTCCAAGTAAATCCGCCTGAAGCTGAGATTCATCCCACAAATCAGAGGAATATGAAAGAATTCTAAGGGCCTTGCAAACCCCAGGGCAATCACTATCTGCCCACAGTGGGTGGAGGTCACCATAAACAGACCCAAGACCAAAGCGCTCCGCAGAGGTCATGTTCACGCGAGACACAGTCGCAACGGAGCGGCCGAACCGTCGTTCAACGACCCAGCAAGGATAATCAGCGATGATCCAGACGACTGCCTCGTTTCGGAAGGCGGGCTGGTCGTGTCCCGTTGGGATCTGATTATGAAACCCTGGAAGCTGGGTTGACTCAGACCCGACGAGTCGGGGGCTCAAGCCTGACCAACGGTGCCCCCTCCAAATTTCTCTCATTTCGGACTCAAGAAAGGCCCCCGAGGCTAAAGACCGAAGGGATAGTCCGAGTTTATTTGTTGTCTCATGTGAGGTTTAGACTGCGTGTCCATCCCGGTTCTTGACTTCATTGGGGTCGCGTCAGTGGCCGTCTTCCTTGACCAGGTGTCAACCTACTACTTTGTGAAGCCTTCCCAGGCCCTCTACCATGACCCCGGAAGATACGAGCGCAACCGAGTCCTCAGAGAACTCCTGCGACGCTTCGGGCTCCGCGCCCAGCTCCTGTACGCGCCCGCCGAGTTCCTCGGAATCTTGGCCGCGATGACCCTGGTGTACTTTCTCGTCCTGAATCCGCTCATCCTGGCGTCCCCGGGCGCAGATTGGGCGTTCAGGGTCGCTCTTCTCGTCCCGCTGGCCGACTTGGCAATCGTGCTGCCCTTGAACTATCTGGGTGGTCGGAAGCTAAGAACGGAACAATCGAAAGCCCAGCAACAATCTGTTCGAGAACAATGATGACTTTCAGGGCCCTCTCTCGTCTGGACGCCTCTTGGCTAAGCGGAGGCTCGAAAACGCCTCTGTCCTAACTCTGAGCTTTCACTTTGGCCGAGACCAACATACTTCCAAGTCAGGCTCCGCATGTTTATTAGATAACGACGGTCTCGAACACCTAGGTCCAATGGTATTGCGGCGGTTTCCAGACAGAATCTTTACAGCTCGGAACGACTCACTGGGCCTCTCCTGTCCCGCGTTTGCTTGGGATGACTGAGTGTGGGCGACGAGAAGAATTCTGTCGTCGTGTGCATCCCCGCCCTGAACGAAGAGAGGAACATCGCAAAGGTCATCGTAGGGTCGAAGAAGTTCACGGGCCGGATCATCGTCTGCGACGACGGGTCCAACGATATGACCTCCGAGATCGCGCAAAGCCTGGGCGCGGAGGTCATCCGCCATGAAAGGAACATGGGAAAGGGCGACGCGCTGAGAACTCTCTTCCTTGCCGCAAGAGCGTACCATCCTGAAGCGATGGTTACCATTGATGGAGATGCGCAGCACGATCCAAGCGAGATTCCCAGACTCCTGGAGCCGATTCGGAAGGGCGAAGCTGACATCGTGATAGGGTCAAGGTTCACCAAGGAAGGTAGTCCGATCCCCTCGTATCGGAGGCTGGGAAACAGGATGTTGAATGCCGTAACGGTGTCCGACATAAAGGATACGCAGTCCGGCTTCAGGGCCTATAGCCTGCGGGCGCTGATGGACATACTGCCGACAGAGAGAGGTATGGGGGTGGATTCCGAGATTCTTTCCTACGCTTCCCAAAAGGGCCTCCGAATTCAGGAAGTCGCCACTTCTGTAAGCTATCACGGCGGAGGGACATCGAAGACAAACCCGATGTTTCATGTGCTCGATGTCTTTCTCAGTATGGTCAAGCACAACTCAATCCGGCATCCGTTGCTCTTCTATGGAGGTCCGGGGGGGGTGCTGCGGATACTTGCTTTAGGCTTCTGGTACTGGGTGGGGAAAGAATTCGTCGCAACAAGAAGTCTCATGGTTAGCGCCGCACTGCTGGCGATTGGCTTCACTTTGGTGGGCCTGATGCTGATGACCACCGCTGTGATCCTGTGGGTCACGATCTCGGTGATAAGAGGGGAAAAACCTGCAGAGAAATGATGTCAGGCCATGAGAATCTGTCAGGTGACCCACGCCTACTATCCCGATCTCGTCGGAGACGTATTCGGAGCTCACGACTTTGCGAAGAGGGTTCTGGCCTCAGGCAATGATTGCTCCGCAATCACGTGGACCCTTGGGAGGAAACGTCCAGTTAAGGAGAATATCGATGGCATCGAGGTGGTGAGGCTCATGGGCGTGAATCTGAGGTTGCTGCCCACCATCTCGGAATTTCCGGTGTTATTAGGCATGGACGAAGCTCTCCAAGAACTCATGCCCGATATTGTTCAGGCACACTCTCATCTCTTTCCACCCACCCTCCAGGCGATAAGAATCGCTTCTTCGCGCAAGATACCCATGGTCGTCACCGTGCGCGGCCTGGTCGCGAAACGGGGGTTGGTGGCGGAGGCCGCGCAGTGGGCCTACATTTTGACTGTATGCCGGGGACTCCTTCCCAAGGCGGACCTCGTTGTATGTCTGACTCGATATGAACAGGATGCCCTCAGGTCTCTGGGATTCCGGTGCAGAACCGAAGTCATACCCAACGGTGTTGACACCGAACTGTTCAAGCCAGCAGGGTCCAAAGATCCGTACCTCATAACGTGGGCGGGAAGGATGGTCCCCGAAAAGGGGCTCGAGGTTCTGCTCCGGGCGATGGCTCTTCTATTGAAGCAAGTCCCGAGTTCTAAGCTACTCCTTGTGGGGGATGGCCCACTGATGCCGCGTCTCAAAGAGGAGGCTATCCGGTTAGGACTCGGGAGTTCTTGTTCGTTCCTAGGGAAGAGATCGATAGGCGATGTACGCGAGATTCTCAGCGTCTCTTCGATCTTCGTCCTGCCCTCCCTCAGGGAGGGTCTACCCAAGGCGCTGCTGGAAGCGATGTCGTGCGGTAACGCAGTGATAGCCACTGATATGCCGCAGCTATCGGATGTAATCGAGAGCGGAAGGGAGGGAGTGTTGGTCAAGAGCGGCGACGCCACGGTCCTGGCCGAGGCACTTGGTCAGATGCAGCAGGACCAGAGGAGGCTCAGACAGATTGGTTCCAATGCGCGATTGAAGGTCGTCGGTTCCTATGGGGCGTCAAGAATGGTGGCTAGATATCTTGAAGTGTACAAGGGACTCTCGGAGAGATAGCGGTAGAACAGAATGAGTTTCAGGAGACCATAGACTTGGGATGTGGAATCTGTGGGTACGTGGGCATGGACGACCCTAAGCTGCTGAAGGAGATGTGCGCCGTGCTGAAGCACAGGGGTCCCGACGAGGAAGGTGAGCTACGTCAGCTCCCGAGTGGGTCTGGGTTCCAGACGCCTTAGCATCATAGACCTCCCTGGTGGAAAACAACCTCTCTCGAATGAGGATGGAAGTATCTGGACCGTATTCAACGGTGAGATCTACAATTACGTCGAACTAAGGACTCAGCTGGAAGGCCTGGGGCACTCCTTCAAGACCGACTCGGACACCGAAGTAATAGTCCACGGCTTCGAGGAGTGGGGGAGCGCTTGTCTTCGGTCGTTCGCCGGGATGTTCGCTCTCGCCATCTGGGATGATACGAAGAAGAGCCTACTCTTGGCGAGGGATAGATTCGGCAAGAAGCCCCTTTACTTCTGGCAGGGGGACGGAGCGATGATATTTTCCTCGGAGATGAAGGGCATCCTGCAGCACGAAGAGGTATCGAGGAAGATAGAATCCTGTCGCTCTTGAGAGCTATCTGACCTTCTTCTATATCCCCTCTCCTCTGACAATCTTTAGTAGCATCCAGAAGCTCAAACCTGGAGAACTCCTCATCTTTCAGAACGGGCAGGCGACGAGTGAGTCCTACTGGGATCTCTCCTTCAATAGCTCCGGGGAGCTGCCTGAGGATGCAATCATCGATGAACTCTATCGGCTGTTGAGGGACTCTGTCCGGGTCAGGTTGAGAAGCGACGTTCCGCTCGGAGCCTTCCTAAGCGGCGGAATAGACTCCAGCATCGTGGTGGCAATGATGAAAAGCCTCTCCCACGAAGAAGTGCGTACGTTCACCGTCGACTTCGAAGAGGGCCCCTACAGCGAAGCCAGATGGGCTGCTTCGGTGGCAGAATCCCTAGGCACGAATCACGAAGTGCTGACTGTGAAGCCGGACGCCCTAACGCTCCTTCCAAGATTGGTCTGGCACTTTGACGAACCTTTCGCCGACTCGTCAATGATCCCCACCTACTACGTCGCAGAAGCTACGGTCCGGAAGGTGAAGGTCGCCCTCTCTGGAGACGGTGGCGACGAAGTCTTCATGGGGTATCCGTGGATGGAAGACCCGTCGTTCTACAAGTACTACAAGGCTGTTCCTTCGTCCGTCAGGAACCCAATGCTGAAGGCGATTTCAAGTTTACCAGTTCGCAACGACATTGTTACCCTCGCAAAACACACGCTTGACAAGAAGTATGCGAATCAGGGACCAGAGGAACGTTACTTCCTGCGAGCGTCTCAAATCGGACAGGAGCAAGTCGACAAGCTTCTTGGTAGGACCGTGGAGGAGAGTCGAGAAAGCGCAGGAATGAAGTACCTCCAGCAGTACTTCGAGAGGGAGAAGTCCGGAGACTTGCTGAACGCGTTCGACTATGTGACGATCAAGACATATCTCCCTGAGGACATTCTCGTCAAGGTCGACCGGATGAGCATGGCCGTCTCGTTGGAGGTCAGGTCGCCATTCCTCGATCACAGGCTTGCGGAGTTCGCGGCTCGCCTGCCTTCAAGCATGAAGGTCAGGAAGTCCGTGCGAAAGTACGTCTTGAAGAAGATGGCGCTTGAGAAAGGGCTCCTCCCCAAGAGTATCGTATCAAGGAAGAAGCATGGTTTTGGCGTTCCCATCGACTACTGGTTCCATCGCGGATTCGACGACCTAGCAAGGCAGCTAATCGAAAGGTCTTACTCGGAAGGTGACTTCGAATCTGTAGTGAGGAGGGCCGCCGTTGAGGACATCATGCGAAGGCCATTTGCAAACGCGTCCAAGATATTTGCGCTTACGAGCCTCAGCTGTCTGGTATCAGATGTTCATGCTGCGGCGGGAGGCGGTTCCGTCCTTTGAAATCAGGAGGTATATGTGAGCCATGTCAACAAAGAAACCCCTCCGAGCCCTGATTACTGTATCAATCCGGAAATCAAGATAGAAGGTGGCCCGTTGTACTCGCTCAAGAACTTGCTTGTGTTGGAGAACGTTCTGTGGGCGTCCCTGGTCGCGTTTGGAGCGATCGCCACCTATATGGCTATGGATTTTGCCACCATTCTCGGATTCAACTTCGGCGGGGTGGGTTTTGTCCTCCTTCTGATCTTGGTGTTCTTGGCGGTCTTTGTTTCAGTGTACTTGCTCCCCTCCAAATCCCTTACGAGAAGGGTTTCGGACCATCAACTGTTGGTTCTCCTGCTCGCGACTTCCGCTCTAGTGCGGATTTGGTTTGCATTCAGTTCGAGTATTTTTCCGGACGAGTTCTCCATGCTGGCAATCCTTCAAACCCACCCCCTACAGAACTTGCCCTTGTTCCTAACGAACTATCAATCATTAGCGGGTGCAGAGATTCTTCATCCACCTCTCCCATCGATTCTTATGTCGGTAGGGTATCAACTATATCCCTCGATACTCAGTGCACGGATGGTTTCTGTCGCATTTTCTGTAGGCACTGTCTACCTTGTGTACGTCCTAGCAACAGAGTTACATTTCAAGAGCCGAGCCTTCCTCATCGCGGCCATCTTCGCGTTTCTGCCACTCGACGTTCTTTTTACGATTACGGCGCTGACCGATGTATTTTCGTTGTTCTTTGGTCTTGCAACGATCTGTGCCTTTCTTCGTGCGATGAGGACTAACCACTCATGGTGGCTCATAGTTTCGGGCCTCACCCTCGGCGCCTCCCTGTGGTCGAAGTACGCGTTTCCTTTCTTCTGGCTACTTCTGATTCTAATGTTGCCCCTGCTCTTGCAATTTAGTCGACCCTTGAAGGTTACTCAGCCTAGGGCAGTCGCCGTAGCTCTCTTGGGCCTCGGAGTGTTCTCAATTTGGGGGTTGGTCAATCCAACCGAATACTCACTGTATTTTTCATCATTGGCATCTTACGTGCCCGCCGCAATAGGTGGATTTGTTAGTCCTCTTCTGGCATCACACACCACATCTACCACAAGCGCGGTCTCAAGCATCTCGTCAAGCATCTCGTCAAGCATCTCGTCAAGCATCTCGTCAAGCATCTCGTCAAGCGTATCGTCGGTTGTTTCGAGCACGATCTCATCGGCGACCAGCAGTTCCGTCATCGCGCCGACGAACGCCATCTTAGCATTCTTGTATTCGATATTTCCCAGCTAACATTGTCAGGAAACAATGTCTCATTCGCTGACTTGCTGGTTCAGGTTCCGCTCTGGTTGTCACCGGTAGTCACCTTACTGTGCCTGATTGGAATACTGTCACTGATACGGAACCCGTCGAGATTATCACTTCTTCTCGTCGTTTGGCTTGCGATTCCTTTCCTTGCTGAGGCTATATTCATCAGAGATGTCAGATACCTGCTCACAGCGACATTTGGGATCACTGCGTTGGTCGCAACCTTGGTAGAGAGGAACGCACGCCACGCGAGGCGTCTGGCAGCCATCACACTCGCATTCGTTACCGTCTTCCTTGTCCTCACTGCACCCATAGCGCAGCAGCAGTATTACGGCGTCACCCAAGCAAGCAGTGAGCTTCAGCATCTGGGGCTGGCGAATTCTCGAATCCTAACAAACGTACCTGAAATCAGCCAGTCTGCTTCCAAACGCGACAGTGTATACGATACCATACAACTTCAACGAGAGCTCACTCCTGCAAACCATCAAGTCACAGGACATCAACGCTATCGTAATCATCTTTAACGCAAGAGCAAACTGGCCCGTCCTCGACAATTATACAGCAACCCAATTACTTGGGAATTTCAATAATAAGTACACAAGCATGCCATCACAGTTTTCGTGGTTCCAAATAGCCTACTCAACCACGGTAGCTCACCCTTGAAGTTGCAAATAACCTGTGCCTAACATTGGTGGTGGGATTTGTTTTCTTCCAATGCTTCCCCGTTTATTGAATCCAGTGGTTCTCCCGGTCGAACCTGACACCGAAGAGACTTGCATGCTAGCTCACATTCTTTAAAGGGCTGAAGTTGCTTACAATGCAGCGTCAAAGTTGAAGGAACCACGGTTGTCTGGCCTCAGAGTCGTCGTTACAGGCGGAGCGGGTTTCATTGGTTCGCACCTTTGCGATGCAATCTTCGCAAGGAACCCAGACAGTCTAGTCATTATCGACGACTTCTCGCTCGGGAAGCAAACCAACATTCGCGCCTTCGAATCAAACCCCAATGTAAGAGTCTACCAACAGGACGCTTCTGACTTCAAGTTGATGAGTGCGATCTTCGAGAAAGAAGAGCCAGAAATGGTCTTCAACTTAGCTCGTTATTCCGCTTCCCAAGTCCCTCGAGTTCCCCAAAGAGACTACAGAAAAAAACATTGGGATTACCATCACTCTGTGCGAACTTCTTCGACTTGGGAAGTTCAGCACACTAATTCATTGTTCTTCCTCGGAGGCATATGGGTCAGCCCTGTATGTCCCAATGGACGAGAACCACCCTGAACAGCCTCTCACCCCCTACGCGGCAAGCAAGATTGCGTGCGACCACATTGCCCTTTCGTACAGAAAGACCTTCGGCGTCGACCTTGCTGTTGCACGACCTTTCAACTCCTACGGACCCAGACAAAATGAGGGATCTTACGCAGGAGTGATTCCATTGACAATAAAACGCATTCTCTCTGGCCAGAGCCCGGTGATCTATGGGGACGGGGAACAAACCAGAGACTACACATTCGTGGAAGACACCGTAGAGGGAATAGTCAGCGTCTCCGAGTGCCCCGAGGCCCGCGGGAAGGTCGTGAATATCGCGAGTGGCAAGGAAGTCAGCATCGGAGAGATCATAGAATCGATTGCGAGAATGATGGGTTATCCTGGGGAGATTGTTCACAAACCCGAAAGGGCTGGAGACGTAAGGAGGCACAGGGGAGACATCTCACTGGCAGAGAGGCTATTCCAGTTCTCTCCCAAAGTGAGCTTAGACCAAGGCCTGCGAAGGACTATTAGATGGTACTCGGAAGAAGCCGGGAGAACACCTAATTGAAGAAGTCGTCCTTGAACCAAGCAAGATTTATTGCGAGTAACACGATCGTGTTGGGACAGAATCTCGAGGTCGGTCAGGGTACTTGGATTGGGTACCACTGTTTGCTGGATGCCCAGCTGGCCAAACTCAAAATCGGAATCGCGTGTGACATTGCATCAGGCGTCCACATCTACACCCACTCCACCCACTTGCGCTGCACCGAACGGGGCGAGAAAGCGATTGGAGCTGTCGAGCTGGGGGATCACGTCTTCGTGGGAGCGCAATCTGTGATACTCCCTGGCACCTCAATCGGACACCATTCGATTGTCGGCGCCCTTTCCCTCGTCAAGGGCAAGTATCCGCCCAACTCACTAATTGTGGGGTCGCCGGCGGTCGTCAAGGCGAAGTCTTGGAGTCCACGAATCAAGGTCGAGAAACTTGACGTAGTGCGTCAACTACTCGACCTTGCTGCTCTTGTGTGAGCGAACTGTAAAGCGGGAGGGTCAAGGAACGCCTGTATGCCTTTCGGCTGTTCTCAAGGCCACCCGTCCTTGACAAGCCCTTGAATGCTGGTTGCATTGAGAGAGAGTAGGTTCCAACCTGGGTTTCGATGTGATATTCTTGTTTGAGAGAGGCCACACACTTGTCCCTCGAAGGGAAACTCTCTCCCAGCATGGTGACATATGACTGGTAGGTGTGGTATGCCCATTTTTCCGCCACGGGAGGACGAACATCGAGTTTCGCAGAGACAATCAATTCTTTGTATATCTCAGCCTGTCTTCTCCTCGTTTCTAGGATTCCATCCAACTTTCGAAGTTGTGCAAGGCCAATTGCGGCGTGTACGTCGCTCATCCTGTAGTTCCATCCGAAAGACACGAACTTGACCCTCCCGTCCTGAATGACCTGACCATGATTCCTCAGCATCCTAGTCTCTTTCGTAGACTTCATCGTCGTCTGTGACAAGACACCCGCCTTCGGCAGTAGTAATCAGTTTTCTGGGATGAAAACTGAAGCAAACTGCGCGGCCCCTGTCCCACCTTCCTGCCCTTGTACTTGGTACCAAACGCCGTGGCTGCGTCTTCAATGACTTCGAGACTATTCTTCTCTGCAATCTCGTATATCTCGTCCATTTCAAAGGGATGGCCGAAAGGATGAACCGGCAGAATCGCTTGCGTCTTCTTGCCTATCCCCCCAGCCACTTCAGACTGAGAAATGGCATAGTTGCGTCTGTTTGTGTCAGCAAGCACTGGTTGCATTGTGCCCAGTACGACAACATTTGCTGTTGCGGGAAACGTAAAATCAGGGATTATCACCTGCCCATTCTTCCTTAGTCCAAGCGCCGCAATGGCGAGACTTAGAGCAGTCGTGCATGACGAGGTTGCGACCGCATGCTTCGCGCCCAAGTAGACCTCGATTTCCCTCTCGAATTTCCTTACTTCGGGGCCTTGGGCAAGCCAACCGGATCGCAGGACTCTTTCGACCTCTTCAAGTTCCTCATCCCCTACCACAGGTCTTATCAGTGGAATTTCTGGCAAGTCTCTTGGGCGGCTCAGTAGGTTCGCCCCTTGGGGGACGTGGGCAAATGCCCTGCGTGAACGGACCGGAGAGCCTTCGGATTCTCTTCCCTTTCGAATTTTGGAGACACTCTCGAGCCTAACTCCCAGAACTTCGATGACCTCATCCGCTTGAACCATCAACGAGTCTCTGAATAAAGTTTCACGCACTGGTCAACGAAACTGCGAGGCGAGAATTCATCGCCTACGGCGAGTTTGGGCGCGTCGCTTGGGGTATGATCTAATGCCACTGAAATCATCGATGCAAGCAACTCGTCTGACTTCTGTTCCAGATAGGTCACATTCGTGCCAAGGTGTTGTTTGGCCTCTGAATCGTAGGAGGTTATGACGGGATTCCCAAGAGATGAGGCTTCAATCAAGCCCTGTGACAGCCCGGGGTTGGTCAGATTTACGCATATGACCGACGCATGTCGCATGAATCCCACCTTCTCTGGTCCGTCCACAAAACCGAGGAAATTGGTCCGGTGGCCTATGTTGAAAGATTTGGCCAACTCTTCCAAGTAACTTCTCTGTGGCCCATCGCCCAAGAAGATCAGACCAACGTCCTCTCTTCCAACTCTGGCGAAGGCTCGAATCAACAAATCCCCGCCTTTTATAGCCTGTGAGCCTTCCCACCCAGAGTACGTATTTGAAATCCACTGGCGAAGCGGAAGCTTGCTGTGCCAAGGTGGCGAAGTTTTCATCAGCAGAATTGTAGATTATTCTCGTCGTCCTTCAGCTGCCGAAGTCTAGAATACTCCGGAACTATTCTCAGGTCGCCAAAGACACTCCCGTCGAATGCGACGGAAGCCAAGAGGTCGGAGATCCTCACCATGACGCGCCGAAAGGCTTCTCCCTTTGTTAGGCCCACACCCTGCAGTGTTTCAATGGTGAGTCGAGTTGGGATTGCTGCGAGAGCCATGAACCTAGCCCAAGTGCCTTGAACGTGCACCAGGTCGGGCTTCTCCCTGGAACAAATTCTTCTATATTGGACCACCATCTTCACAAAGACACCCAAAGCTTTGGATGGACGTCCATCGTGCTCGGGCAGAACATACAGACTTGAGAGGGGAAGCTCCGAGAACTTGCTCTTCAATGATGGGCTAGTCACCACCACAACCTGCACTCCTGCTCTCGACAGTCCTCCTGAGAGGTTGTAGACAACCCTCTCCATCCCGTAGAACCCACTGCTCGGCATCAGTTGCAGAATCTTCAACGGGAGACTACGTAAATGATCGTCTTACATGCTATAATAAGATGCGGATAAGAAACAGAGATCCAACCAGAGCTGGTGCAGAGCATACAACCAACTAGTTCGACCCGCGAGAGAGCGGCAATGCGGGTCGAGTTGCGAACGATTTCAGGTTATCTCGAAGATCTCCACGTCCGGGTTGCTATACACCATGGTGAGGTTGGCCGAAGGCTTGAAGTTGTTCCACGGAAACAGCGAGGGATTAGGCAGCAAGCTCTCAGTCACGGCGTACGTGACGATGATGTACCCGATTCCTTGGGACTTCGCAGCGGGTATGGTCGACTGCGGAGATGACTCGAACTGATAGAGGGTGTTTCTGCCTATCAAAGTCTCCGAGTAGGTGAACCTCCAGTCTGATACTGATAGAAATGTGGATTCTGGTGAGGTATTGTTCCCCATCCATTCTATCGCCTGGTAAACGTATCTCTGGCTCTGGGCGCTATCCTGAGCGCTCGTGAACGAGTCAGTGAGCACGAAGGTGCCCCACGATCCTACGACGAGTAGCCCAACGAATCCGATTGCGATGATCGCTGCCGTCGTTCTGTCTGCTGAACCTGTTCTCCTGCGTGGCCGCTTACTTGTCGCTGTCAACATCGCCCCCTTCGGGAGGAGATAGGTGATTCCCTGCCCGGACATGAGAGTGAGTGGGAGGAGTGTCATGATGGCGAACCTCCAGGCGTTGAGATTCTCCGGGCTCGCAACGAGCACGGCCAAGAACCAGAATAGAGGGAGGAAGAGGAGTGCGTTCTTGGCCCGCGCACTTCTGTAAACGTAGACCGCCGCCAAGAGTGCGATTACCACGAACGCCAGGTCGTCGTTCACCTCAAGGATCAAGTACTGGAGCACAGGCACCGAACTGAAGAGCGTCGAGAGGGTCGTACTGCCGGCCACGTTCCCCCCACCTGCTTCGGCAAGGCGGACCACGACTTGCACGAGGCTCGGGTCGGCTGCGGCTATCAAGACAATGGGGACAAGCGGGACGACAGCAGGGATGATGTATCTCCGCGCTTCGACGCGGTCCTTCCGATGAAGATAGTAATGCAGAACGGCAACGAGCGGCATCGCAGGCAAGACGGTAAGCGTGGAGTAGTGGGACATGTAGGCCATGAAGAGCACGAGCCCAAAGAAGATCCAGAACCTCTTCGAGCGCAGATTGGCAGCCAACCCTATGCATGCGGCAACAAGGAAGAGAGACGTTAGCAGTCCAAAGAAGTTCGGGTATAGCCCCGTGTTGAAGACAGCGGGAAACCACAGCATCGCTGAGAACGCGTAGATCACGGTCACCAGCAACGCGGAGACCCTGTTTGTGAAGAGGCGCGCCGAGGCGAGGTAGAACAGAAGAGGCGAGAGGAAGACCAGGAGCGCCATCGTCTCCCTCATCGTCACCAGGGCCTGCCCTCCCACGAGAAGAATCGAAGCAGCCAGCTGGTACTCCACGCCGAAGTAGAGTATCCCGCCCGGGAGTGAAGAAGTGGTTCCGGCGACGAGGCCTGTCGAGTAGAGGAGGTGATTGGCGAAGTCCGCGCTCTCGTGGGCGGGGAAGATGGGATACTTTGCGAGGTAGGCCACCAGCATCGCGCCCAATCCGACCATGACCAAGAATACGGCCAGGTCTGTTCTCTGAGGCTTCGCGTAGAAGGCCAACTTCCTCCTGACCGCGGCCACCGCAATCAACAACGCTGCGGCCAGCGCAAGTGTCAGGTAGATCGTATCGAGGTCAATCCCTAGCGGACTCATGGCCGAACAACGACGCGCCCGAGGTCCGCAGGAAGAGCACGAGGGTGTCGACAGCGAGCCCGAGGCCTAGAGCCAGGGCTACCCGTTCGGTTTGGTTTTCGCTATCCCGAAAGATGCCGAGCACCTCGCCTATGGAGATTCCAGGGAGGAAGATGAATCCAAGGTAAACGAGGTATCCTAGAAACTCCAACGGACGTAGATACCATCGAATCAATATGAACCTTAGCCCACCAAGGAAGCAGACCTTAGAAAACGCAACACGAGTTGTTTCGAGGGTGGTCAGGTCTAGCGGTTTGAAACGACCCGAATCACAGCTCGCTCGTATCTGATGATGAAAGAGAATAGCTTGCTCGCACTGCCCAAGTCGGCCGTGGCCACCTCCAGTCTCGCGAGGTCGTCGGCGCCTATGGCAGCGCGCAACCGGCGCGACGGTAAGATAGACCACGGCAAAGACGACAGCGCCGAGCAGAAGCTGTGCGATATCCCCGACCTGGACGGTCCGCAATGCCAACAGCGCAAGGTAGGAGACGAGCGCAGTGACGAGGATGGAGAAGGCACTCTGCATCTCGACCTTCGCGTTCAGATACCTCCTGGCCAAGAGAATCCCGCACGTCGTGGCGATCAGGTTCGCGACGGCGATGGAGTAGATCAGCCCCGGTATGCCCAGGCCAGCGTAGATTGACAGCAACGGGGCAAGGACAATCTGCGCCGCCGCCCCGGACAGAGCGAAGGCCATAAACAACCGGGTGCGGCCTACGCCGTTGAAGAAGGACTGCAGGACACCGTAGCCGAAGAGAAGCGATAGGTTCGAGAGCGCTAAGAGCTCCAGATACGGAGTCGCCGCGCTGTAGGCCGAGCTGTAGACGATGTCAGTGAGTTGTGGTGCCGAGCCCATGAGAAAGAAGATAATCGGCGCTATGATGAAGCCCATGTACTTCGTGGCGTACTTGAACGCCTGTCTGATGTCGCCCTCCGAGCCCTGTAGGTGGGCGAAGGCTGGAAAGAGCGTCTGGGTCATGGCCGCGGAGACGACGCTGATTGCCGCAGTTATGTTGACCGCCGACTGGTACAACCCGACGTCGCTGTTGGATGCGATGGCTGCGAGAACGATGACCACGTACTGCGCGGCGATGTTGAGCGCGAACTGGCCGGCAAAGAGGCTGTACCCGTATGAAAGCATCGTCCTGACGTCCGTGATGAAGCCAGAAAGACCGGAGGGCCTCCCTCCCATCTTGGACCAGAGGAACGCGAGCGCTAAGATTGCGGCGAGGAATGACGCGGTGGCGTATCCTGCGATGGCACCCAGGGTGCCGAACCCTAGCAGCACCAGGGCTGCTGTCACGGCGAGCCTCATGACCGAATGAGAAACGTTCGAGAGGCTGATACTGCCCATGGCGCTCCACCCGAGGAGGGCGGCCAGCATCGACTGGAAGATGCAAAGGGCGAGCAGGTAGAGCGATGCGAAGCGGGCCACCCCGGCGATATCAGGGCGATGAAGTATGTCAGTTGAGAAGGGGCCAGCCCCCACATAGCACAAAGTCGAGAGAAGCAGGCCCACCGAGAAAAGGAAGGCAAGGCCGTTGATGGTCATCCTCTTGGCGACGTCGGGTTCGTCCCTGGAGAGATGGTAGGCAGCGTAACGTGCGATCCCCGAGCTCACGCCGAACCCGAGGAAGTTGACAAGGATGCCAGGCAGGAGTATTGCAAGGGTGTAGACACCGAATTCGTTCTTGCCCAGGAGCCTGGTAATCATGATGAGAGTAATCGCCGAGAAAGCCTGTCATGAGGACGTTTCCGGAGAAGAGCACGAGCGATCCGCGGGTAGATCTCCTTGCGATATCCACGTGTGAGGACAAGCGGCGCTACTCCTGGCCTTGGCCGCGCGGCACAAAATCTGTATTTAAGTGGGGTGCGACCGAACACTTGCCAGGAAAGCGTCCCGACTAGCTGCGTGCAACCTCTAGCGATCGGGGTTGGACTAGTGGATTCGTCGTTCCGACTCGTAGGAGTGGGAGACCATCACAGACTCCATCCGCATCCAGACAGAACCTTGCAATCCCTGGGGGGTCATCATGTGCTCATGGCGGGGAAGCGATGTAAGGCTACCCTCCAGGCTCCTGACTCCGGGGTCGCACTCCTCTCACGCTCGCCCCAAACGCACTCCCTAGGACCCATTCGGAGACCCACAGGTGTCCCCCTTTGGGAGTCCCTGGGGAGTCCAAGCGTCTCCAATCAAGCTTGGGCTCTTGTTATGCATGCGAATGACCTCTAGTTCTGCCCTCGAAAGGTTCCATTTGACAGACTCAATCGCACTCATCAAGAGTCTTTGAGGTCAGCACCATATCCGATCCTGTGAGGACCACCGTGGCCAGAAACTCGGCCCGTGCTGACTTTGCGCCAAAAATGGTCCCAGGGTGCCCTTCCAAGACTGCCTCCCATGCGCAGGTGCATCCCGAGACTGCTCGCGGAGCTCGACTCGGAAACGGTGCCTTCAGCTGTAGTAGATGACGGTCACAGAAGCCGTGATCGCATAGGTGTTGCCGTTCAACAGGCTGAGCACGACCTGCCCAGGGAGGACCGGGACGAGGTCCGGAGGTCCGCCGTTGAGGCTCGGGGAGAAGTGCGTCACACAGAAGAACTCGTATCCCGCTGCTGGGGGGCACGCGGCGAAGTTGTCGTCCACGAGGAGGACGGTGTTGTTGTACGAAGAGTCGACAGAGACCACGATGTACCCGGCGTACTTCGCCGTGAAGTTCAGGAAGTTCACCTGGCCGCCTCGGCCGAGGGCCACCTTGATCGCCAGACCCACGACCGTCTTGTTCGAGGTCCCGAGGAGGGACGACTGCTGGCTTACCGTGCTCTGAAGGGAGAGAACCATCATCGTCAGATTCGAGTTCACGGACTTGTCGGCCGATTGCGCGAGTTGTAGCGAGGCCAGGCTGTAGTTCAGGTTGCCAACTTCGCCCTGGAGGCTTGTGACGCTCGCCCCCAAGCTTGAGACCTTCGGTGACGTCGACACGTAGTACGATGCAAACGCCGCAGAGACGACGATCAGTCCGACGCCAAGGACGAGAATCAACTCGAGGAACGTTTTGGTATGCTTTGTTGCATCCATGAGGTAATCAGCGATGCCGAATTATATAAGATGCGACTTCGAATCAGACTTGGAAACAGACTGCCCTCCGCTCTGGTGCTGCGGGACCGCCTCCGCGACAAGAGTGTCAGCAATGAGAAAGGGGTCGATCTCTCCTATCCCCGTTTCTTGATGACGCGGATGTCCGACGCCTGATACCCGAAGGAAGAGGAAAAGAACTCCGACTGAGAGAGGGGAGGCGGTCACCGGTTAGATGAACTCAAGATGAGCGATCCCATCGAAGACGCCTACGAGAAGTACCTCGCGCCATCGCCACCTGGACCCGACGCGGAGTCCGAGATCTTCGCCAGAGAGTCTGAGGCACCATGCCCGATGTGTGGGTCAAAGAACATCGACAGATCCAGCGGTTACAGAGGCGAGTACAAGTGCCTGGACTGTGGTCACCGCTGGCAAGTGGGAGGCAGAGACGCCAAGTACTGAGCGTCTGAGAAGGCACTACTTGGGGCGCGCAGCCCGCCGAGGGTGAGCAGCCCACACGAGTTTCTCTGTTTTGAACTCGAAAGAGCCCCTAGGGCCATAGGAACCAGTCCGAAAAGCATCACCTCTTCGAGGATCGATGCCCCCCGCCGGCCGAGAACTGAGGCGACGAGGGGGACAGGAGCGTGCGAGTTTCTTAGTCCTTCTGGAGCCCAATTGCAAGGGTCGATGTTACGAACCCTGCAACTACAGGTGATTCGGGAAGATGTTCGATTTGCGTAAATAGGCGGCTTGGGGGACCGCGTCATGCTCCGCAAACACAGTGCTATTTCTACCACCGTCATGGCTGCCGTCATTATTGTTATCGTGGTCGTTGCTGCAGCAGGTGTGTACTTCGTTGTGTCGTCGCCGGGCAAGTCTTCCACTTCGTCGAGTGTTCTGGCTTCGACGACGTCATCGACCACTTCATCTTCAACTCCGACAACCACCTCCAGGTTATCTACCACGACCACGAGCGCCTCCACGACAACTGGTTCGACAACAGCAAGTACAACAACGACCAGTACAAACACTCCGACATCGACAACCATCACATCTACCGTCGCAAGCTCTTCGAGTCCCACGACCAGTTCGACAACAACGAGCACGAGCGCCACCGCCAGCTCGACAAGGACTACAGCCACCAGCACGAGCGCCACCACCAGCTCGACAAAGACTACAGCCAGCAGCACGAGCACGGTCGCATCAAGCTCATCACTCTCGAGCACGTCTTCCAGCACCGGGTCGACGTCATGCTTGGGGGTCCCCTCCTTCGCATCTCAGCCTGCGAGCATCTTCATCCCGATGTTCAACGCCTATTCAGCCATGTCCCAGAACTTCCAGATGACGATTAATGGGACGAACTTCACCTACACCGCGAGCTACACGACGTCGTACGTCAGTTCGACGACGTACAAGGTCGTCATCGCATCATCGGCGTATGCGACTCCGTTCACGATGTGGCTCCTCAAGAACGGGACCATCGCTGGCATAAACTACGCAGGGTCGAACTACACCGGCGCGGCAGCCAGCGCGTATTACCAATCGTCCCGCCTCTTCACCGTCTGGGGATCAAGCGTATCGTTCGGGCAGTTACTGACGACCGAGTACACGGGGGCGACGTCATACTTCCACTCCACCGGGACCTCGACCGAGACTCTCGGACCCAGCACGTTCACTGTGACGGGATACGCCGCAAACTCGCTTCCGGAGACCATCCCGAGCTGCGGCGGCGTGAGCGACACCCTGACCACCGCAAACCTGTCCGTGGGGTCGGCAAAGGGGTCGAGCTACCTGTTCCCAACCTATGTGGATGTTGCAGGCACGGGGCCGACGACTTCCTACAGCATCGTCTCCCAAGTAACCTCAGTCACAGTGGCCTGAGAGACAGTGTCGGCGGGTTGAGCGTTCGCTCAGTCTGTCAGCAGGCGAGCTGAGGTTCGTCTTCGGTCTCTTCGGGTCGTCCACGAGTTCGGCTCAGATTGGCGCGTCGGTCACGACATGTGTCAAGGCAACGGGTGTGTGCACACTGTCTCTGACTAATGGTGGCACAGTCAGTGCAGCCGTGACCGCGTGCTACATCAATGACGGAGGCGTCTCCACTGCTGGTGCATGAGCATACAACCCAGTCACCTTGAAGACTGTGGCGGTAGGTAGCATTGTGTCCGGAACATGCACCTTGACCGCGGGAGTCACCAACTTAGCAGGACCTCAGGCCGGAAGTTCGCTCGCCATCAGCAACGGTGGAACGGCCGCGTTCTCCGGAACCTGATCCTAGGAGATGGGCTCAACAGTAATCAGGCGCACGCCCGCGGGTTGGGCGTGTTTCTTCCCAATTTCTGTCATTTTGAACTCGAAAGAGCCTCAGGGCTATTGATTCAGCCCTTTCACTACCTTCATCGGCATTGTTTGGGATTCGAGTGCGCCATGGTTTCTAACCCGCCTAATCCGCTGACAGAACCCTGGCGATAGCGCTTCCAGATGAAGGAATGAATAACAATAGTTATATCGGTGAAGAGATGCGGTAATACGCTAAGATGCCAAAGTACGCAGTGATCTCCAACCATCCTCCAAACATATGCCCGTCGTCGAACGCCACCACGAGGAAGAAGGGCGACAGGCTCAGCAAGGACCTCCCGCCGCTGATGCAGAAGCACGGACTGAAGCCTGAAGTCATGGTGCACCTGGATCCGGGCCACAAGCTGCTCTGGGTGCTGGAGCGCACCGAGCGCTGAGAGCGTGAGGGACTTCATTTACGAAAGCGGCCTCTCCCAGTGGAACGACTTCGAGTTCTACATGGCGAGCTCGTTGGAGTGGGTGACGAAGACCACCGACAAGCTGCCCACAATCTTCTAGAACCGAGGGAGCAGGGCAGCTCCCAGTCTCTTTTGACGTAATTCAGCCAGGACCGCAGCCCACCAAGACCAAGGGGGCGGAGAGAGGGGCTTCTGTCGTTCGAGTGCCCTTTGAATGAGCGTGTGGTCGAAAACCCATTGACCAAGAGTGGGAATGCAGACCAAGTGGACAACAATAGCCGCGCAGAGTGTGTTTAAGAAATTCCTGGCACGGACCTCACAAATGCGACACCCCCAGACACGCAGAAGAGGGAGACGTGGCGTCAGTCCCGTTATCGCTGAAGTCCTCCTGATCGCGGTATCGCTCATCGCAGGCGTCGCCCTGGGCGGATTCGCCTTCGGTTTGCTCGGGGCCTACGCCCACCCAGCCGAGGTCGCGGCCCAGGTCAGGTCGTGCTCCTCGATTGGCGCTTCGAGCGAGGTCTGTACCATCGACCTGACGAACGTGGGTTCGTCCGACGTCGGCACGACCTCCGCCTGTTATATCGACGTCGGCGGCGCGAAAGTCTCTGGGACGGTCGGCTCAGGGGGCAGCGTGCCGGGAGGAGGAAGTCTAACAGGAGTCAGCTGCATGGTTCAGGGCGCCTCGGCCGTGGCGGGGACCACCATCACAGGTTCGATATCCCTGACCAGCGGCTACCCCGTGTACTTCGCAGGGACAGCCTCCTGAATGCCCGGCCTCCGGTTTTGAATCCTCTGGATCCACTCGGTATCTCAGACCGCGGGGTGGGGAACGATGGACCACACGCCAATAAACAGACGAGAAATGGATAAATGCGGTAAGGTCCTATGCACGCATTGTCGGTTTCATTGATTTGACCAAGATGGCTCCTCTTCCCCAAAAAATCGTCGCCGCGGTCGACGGTTCAGACGAATCTCTTGCAGCGGCGCTCTACGCGATTCAACTGGCCAAGGCGATCGGGGCCACGATCGTGACTCTCTACGTGATCCAGCTCCCGGAGTACATCTCCGATGGTGTGAGAGCGCGCCTGCGGGATGAACTTCGGACGAAAGGTCAGGATGTGCTCGACAAAGTAAAGAAGGAGTCCAAGGCCAGAGTCTCCGTATCTGGGAAGCTCTTCGAGACGACGAGTTCGGTCGTGGACGCAATATGCGAATTCGCCTCCGCTGAAAAGGCAGACGTGATAATCCTCGGAACGAGAGGGTTGGGCGGGGTCTCGAAGCTGATGCTGGGCAGCGTTGCCGTGGGCGTCGCGAGGTCGGCAGGATGCCCCGTGCTCGTTGTCCGCTAGGCGAGCACCGAATCTGGCCTATGGGTAATGATTCA
Source organism: uncultured Nitrososphaerota archaeon (assembly GCA_963806765.1). GTDB lineage: Archaea > Thermoproteota > Nitrososphaeria > Nitrososphaerales > Gagatemarchaeaceae > Gagatemarchaeum. The sequence continues at coordinate 537,782 of CAWDYS010000003.1, forward strand.
AAAATGAACGACCAACGCGAGGAAGGAACCGCAGGCAGGAACCCGATTCTGATCAAGGACAGAGAGGAGTCGATCTTCATGCTCTCCGAGGCAGCGACCCTCGAGCACATGGTCATGGTCCAGTACCTCTTCGCTTCCTTCTCCCTCAAGAGGAGGACCAAGGAGGGCGTAACTCCGGAGCAGCTCAAGGCGATAAGAAGATGGAACCAGAACATCGTCGAGATTGCAGAACAGGAGATGCTTCACCTCGCCCTCGTCAACAACCTCCTCACATCAATCGGCGCCGCACCCTACCTCGGGAGGCCCAACTTTCCCCTGCGCTCCAGGTACTTCCCCTCTGGCGTCACGCTGGCCCTTCTGCCCTTCGATGAGGTGTCGCTGAGGTTCTTCCTGTACCTCGAGCGCCCCGAGACCGTCCAGGTCGAGGACGTACCCGGATTCGTGAAGGACGCCGGAAGCAACCAAAGCCAGACGGTCGTGCCCCAGGGGCAGGAGTTTGCGACCATCGGGCAGCTCTACAGAGGCATCGAGTTGGGTCTTGAGCACCTAGTCGACAGCTATGGCGAGAGTCAGCTTCTTCATCGGCTCTGCCGATGCCCAGGCCGGTGAGAAGGACTTCGGATGGCCAGACTTGACCATAGTGACAAACATGGCCTCCGCCCGTAGGGCGATTGAGAAGATCGTGACCGAGGGAGAAGGCGCGCGCGGAGATTGGAAGAAGTCCCACTTCGGGAGGTTTCTCGACATGATGAACGAGTATCGCGGAGCCGAGCTGAGCGATCCGGACTTCGTGCCCTCCAGACCCGTCCTCGCCGCATTCGTGCGCCCCCCCGGTGACGCTGAGAAGGTAGAACTCATCGAAGACGAATTCACCGGGGCGGTCTCCGACCTGTTCAACGCGAGCTGATGAGGTCCTGCTCCAGATTCTCAGCAGGTTCTTCCTGCAGATTTCTACCACTCCTCGTGAGCTGCAGGTCCTCGGCGACACCGCGGTCCAAATCATGGTGGAGATCATCAAGCCACTCGGAACTCTCCTAACGACCCTTCCAATCGGTTCTCACAGGCCCGGGCTGACGGCGGGTCCGACCTTTGAGATGTATCGAATGAGCTATCTCCTCCCCCGGTCTCCGGCCTCCTGGACCATCCTCAACGAGCGTCTTCTCGAGCTCGAAGGCTTCTGTTCACAGATGGCAAGGAAGCCTTCCGCCCTCGTGGTCCTCTCCGGCGTTCGAAAGTCCCTCAGGAGTGCCGCGAGGCGATACGAGCAGCTGCTCTCTCGTCGATAGCGTTGAGAGTCACCGAGAAGATTCGCTGGCAGTTGAAAGACGATGATTCAGGTAGGATTCCGACTTCTTCAGGTGCCTTGTCGTTCGGAATGGGGAATCTGTCGTCCCACAATTCCGTCGAACCGTAGGATCGTTGTCCAAGAGAGCGCCACGAAGCCGCGGATTGCCGAGGGCATCCTTAAAAAAGGCCATGGGAAAGCAAGAGTGAATTCATTCGCATGACAGGGAAGCAACCTTCGAGCAAACTCATGACAATCCTGGGCGACTTGACTTACGTAGTTTGGATTGCGATCATCATACTGGGGTTGGCTTTCGTCGCGGAGGGCGGCTATTTGGCCTCGCACACTCCGGCCACTGCCGACCCCGTACTCAAGCTTGCGATATATGGGCTGTCCATCGCAATCATGGGAATTGGGCTGACTTTCATCCCACTCGGGATCTCAGAGATCAGGAGGGCTCGCGACTCGCGTGGGATGAACGAGAAACTCGACAAGATAATCAAGATGTTGGAAGAGTCCAAGAATCAACCGCAGAACTCCGCTGGCTAGCCCCGTTGTCTGAGTGACAGACTGTAGAATCGGGCGGTACGCTTGCCAAATCGCGCCCTCTCGACAGGATTCGTCGTCACGCCAGTCCCGCGAAGGAGACTGGCAAGACAAACTCTCCAGCTTCATGCAAGAACCCTACCAAGGGAGATGCATCTGGGAGTTGACTCAATCTGCCCTATCGTGGGATGACTCTCAACCAATCAGTTCAACTTAGTAAGCCAGTGTAGTACACGACTCCACCATTGGATGTGGCGACAGAACCCACGAACGATTCACCTGTGGAGACGATGATGCCGCTCGTGCCCGCGAAGGCCAGATTCACGTAAATTGTCGAGCCACCCGGCGCTACGAGGCAAGATCCACGGGCAGCCACGGAAAACGTCTGACCGCCTATTGTCACCGAGGCTGTGTTTACAGTGACCGAAGAAGTTCCGACGTTCGTGAACGCTATGAAGTCTGTTCCAGTCGAGGTCGAACAGGTGGCTGATGCAAGGCCCGTCGCGCCGTTTGCGTTCGCAGCGGAAACATTCGTTTGAGTGGTCGTGACTGCGCCGACGTTTGAGAACGACCCTATGAGTCCGAATACGAACCCACCCATGGCGACTGCCGCAATCAGCGTGATCGCCAGTAGGAACACGGTCGCGATGATTGGGGTGATACCTTTTCTCTTTCTCTTAAATAATACTGTTATCAAGTATGTCATGGTTGGGGTTTTGCATAAATAAGGATTTCTAGTATAGATTGTACAGCTCGGGCGCGATACGACTCCCCATTCTTGAGTCGAGTTTCCAAGACAGATGTGTGATTTCGAAGTCTCTCCATCTTGAACCTGAATGACCCAAGGGACGACTCGGCTCTTCGCGCTTCGGCTTCTGACGGAGAATCAGGCCTTGGTCCCGTGCTGGTGGTGGTGTGCCTTGGATGTCATTCATGTAGAAGCATGCTGAGGACTACCCCGTTGCGCCCTCTTCGACTGCGAAGTTCACGTTGTCCACTGCGATGAGCTTCTCGCCAAAGATCATCGTCAAGCTCTGCATCTCGATGAACCTCTGGCCCGAGGGCAAGTCAGGAATCAACAGTGGACTGATGACATCTAACTCCAGTTTCGGCACGGTCTAGGAGAGCAACTGACCAAGTCGTCCGAGCGTGCCTCCGAAAAGCTGGGTGGAAAGTGCCACTACCCACGCTCAATCATTCACGAGTCCCGAGCCCCGTCACTCGTTTAGCTACCGCGCAGATGTCATCACGGGCAGTAGAACGTGACTACCCAGCCCGACTGGCCGTTGTAGGTCCCGTAGTCTCCGCCCCAACCCTGCTGCATGGGAGGCGGGTAGGTGCTCTGCGACCCTGGGAAGAAGTAGCTGCTCCAGGTCCCTCCGCCCAGCTTGCCGCTGGGAGCCACCCAGGTGTTGCCGTAGTTGTCCTTGAAGGTAGCGCCGACGGGCATGTAGGTTCCCCCTAGGGTGCTCGGACAGACGAGGACGAAGGAAGTGGAGGTGGAGGTGGAGGTTGTCGTTGAGGTTGAGGTGGACGAACCGATAGTAAATGGTTCGCACTCGCTGGCCGAGGGATAACCACCGGAGCCAGTCCCACTGTACTGAACGTACCAGAAGTAGGTCCCCGCCCCTACGGATGGATCGAAGAGAGAGGATGTGATCATTGTTTGCCCAGTGCCGGTCACAGAGGAGGTCGTTGTATAGTACCCAATTTTGGTTGCCCCTTCACCTAGGGTGCACGTCCCTGTCCCAGGTGTGTAGGTCCCCGTGTAGGCGGAGAAACTTACCGTACCGTCACTCGTGGCACCGCTGCTCAGAGTCAGCGTTGCCTGGTCCTCGATATACGTTCCGCTGGGGATGTTGCTCGGGCAGGCAGTGTATCCGCCAGTGCCTGAGCACAGGACTTGGGTGCTCAGATTAGAAGTCAGTGGTGTCGACGTTGAAGTGGAGGAGCTTGTCGACGACGGGGAGCTTGGGAATTCTAGAACCCTGTTGTTACTGTAGTCGGCGACCCAGAGGTTGCCGCCGGAGTCGAAAGCGAGGCCGTCGGGCACATACAGCCCGGTCTGGGTTGTCGCGGCAGCACTTGTGGTGAACTCCGACGCGCCCGCGACCTGGCCTATCTCCAGGCTGGCGGCTTCGTGGCTCGTGAAGCCTGAACCCAGCGGGAATTCCAGAACTCTTTGATTAACCCCATCTGAGACCCAGAGGTTACCGCCGGAGTCGAAAGCGATGGCAATCGGGTCATCCAAGTTTGTCGAGTTGGTCACGAAGGTCTTTGTGGTGAAACTCGACTCGCCGATGACCAGGCTGGCTGCCTGGCCGGTGGAGAAGGGAGTCGTGTACCCTAGGACACTGTTGCCACCGTAGTTTGTGACCCAGAGGTTGCCGCCGGAGTCGAATTTTAGGTCGACAGGGCTGCTCAGCCCGGTCTGGCTGAGCGCAGAGGTGCTCGTTGTGAAGCTGGACTGGCCTATCACCAGACTGGCGGCTTCGCCGGTGGTGAAGCCGGAGCCTAGCGGAATTTAGAACCCTGCTATTGCCGTAGTCAGCGACCCAGAGGTTGCCGCCGGAGTCGAAAGCGAGACCATTAGGTCCACTCAGCGCAGTCGAGGAGGTCGCAGAGGTGCTCGTTGTGAAGCTGGACTGGCCTATCACCAGACTGGCGGCTTCGCCGGTGGTGAAGCCGGAGCCTAGCAGGTATTCCAGGATTCTGTTGTTAGCGTAGTCAGAGACCCAGAGGTTGCCGCTTGAGTCGAAGGCGAGGCCATAGGGGCCATGCAGCGCTGTCGAGGAGGTTGCAAAGGTGCTCGTCGTGAAGCTGGACTGGCCTATCACGACGGTGGCCGCTTCGCCGGTGGAGAACGGAGTCGTGTACTCCAGGACCCTGTTGTTAGTGTAGTCGGCGACCCAGAGGTTGCCGCTCTTGTCAAAAGCGACGTCATTGGGGCCATGCAGCGCGGTCTGGGTGGTGCCCGAGGTCCCGGTCGTATAGTCGGCCTGGCCGATCACCAAGCTGGCCGCCTCTCCATTAGTGAAGCTAAAGGCATGCGGCAGGAATCCGAGCACAAGGACGAGAGCCAAGGCAAGCACCGTTGCCATCATCGATTTCCGATGCAGAACCTTCAAAACTTTACGAGATATTGACTCCTCAAATGGAATATAAACTTATTCATTGGAGTATTCTAGTGGGTTCTATGCAACGATGAGGCTTCCTCGTCTTCCCGCTGTAATCGTGAGTCGACGACAGACCAGAGGGACCCGAGGCCAACGCGTGCTCGAACAAGCTGCGGTCACAGGAACCGCGGGTCATGACGTAGGTGCTGTCACTAGCAGTAGAACGTGATAACCCAGCCCTGCTGACCGTTGTAGGTCCCGAAGTCCCCGGCCCAGCCCTGCTGCATGGGAGGCGGGTAGGTGGTCTGAGTACCTGCAAAGAAGTAGCTGCTCCACTTTCCTCCGCCAAGGTTGCCGCTGGGAGCCACCCACGTGTGGCCGTAGTTGTCCTTGAACGTGGCGCCCACTGGCATGTACGTCCCTCCGAGGGTGCTCGGACAGACGAGGACGATGGAAGAGGAGGAGACACTGGTCGTAGACGAGGTGGTCGTAGAGGAGGAGACGCTAGTCGTAGAGGAGGAGGTGGTCGTAGAGGAGGATCCCTGGAACTCTAGAACCCTGTTGTTCTCGTAGTCGCCGACCCAGAGGTTCCCCGAAGAGTCGAACGTGACCCCCCACGGCTCATACATGGTGGTCGCGGTATGTCCGTTAGCGGCGCTGGTGAAGCCCGGTTGGCCGAGCACCAGCGAAGCCGCTTCGTGGTTCGTGAAGCCTGACCCGTAGGCGAACTCCAGGACGCGGTTGCCGTAAGAGTCGGACACCCAGAGGTTCCCCGAAGAGTCGAACGCCAGGCCGGCCGGAGCCTCGAAGTTCGTGGAGTTCGTCGCCGGGGTCGTGGAGGTGAAGCTGCCTTGCCCGATCACTAGAGAGGCCGGCATGTCGTTGCAGAACGTGCCGGAGGTGCACGGGGATGTCCCGGGCACGAACTCGGTGACGCGGTAGGCATTGTTCTGCGATACCCACAGGTTCCCCGAGTGGTCGAACGCGATTCCGCCGGGGGTATCTATGCCTGTCGCCGAGGCCGTGAAGCCGCTCGTGGTGAAGGTCGACTGCCCCAGGACGAGCGAGGCGGGCATGCCGCTGCAGAACTGGCCGGCGCTGCACGGCGAGGTGCCCGGCACGAACTCGAGGACGCGGTTGTTGTCGTATTCAGAGACCCAGAGGTTCCCCGACGAGTCGAACGTCAGGCCGTACGGGTAGTACATGGTGGTGGCCGTCGTGCCGTGGGAAGCAGAGGTGAAGGTCGACTGCCCTAGGACGAGCGAGGCGGGCATGCCGCTGCAGAACTGGCCGGCGCTGCACGGCGAGGTGCCCGGCACGAACTCGAGGACGCGGTTGTTGAGGCTATCCGCCACCCAGAGGTCTCCTGTCGAGTCGAAAGTGAGGGCGATGGGTCTGTACATGCTCGATGCCGTGGGCGGCGAGGCTGTGCCTGTCGTGAAGCTCGTCTGGCCGAGTACGAGCGAGGCGACCTCGTCGGTCGAGAACGGATACGTGAACTCGAGGACGCGGTTGTTCCCCCAGTCGGTGACCCACGCGTTGCCCGAATGGTCGAAGGCGATCGCGGTCGCACCAACGTCGAAGTCGGTCGAGTTGGTCCCCGACCTGTTGCTGTTGAGGTTTGCCTGTCCCAGAACCAGGGTCGCCGCCTGGCCATTGGAGAACGTGAAGGCATGCGGCACGAAGCCAAGAAGAAAGACCAACAGCAGAACGAGAAGACCTGCCCTTACCGACTTGACATGCAGCACTTTCGCTATGTTCTCCCCTCTTGAATCCTCGTGCGCGGTATTCATGTCGCCCACATTTTATGACTTGACACCGTATTTACCCAAGACGTATCATTTGCAATCAACTTGGGTGCGGCACAGGTACGGTGTGAGGCACCCCGCCAAATCAACAAGTTTCCTCGGTAGCGAGAGGCTCTGGCCTGTCCTGGGGGAAGATTAGGGACGAGATGCGAGTCGACTCCACTTGGCTGCGTTATTCGAAGACCAAGGGGTGGCTGATACCTTCAACTCGAAATCCGCCTTTCGAACCCATCCGGGGTCGGGCCCCTCTTTAATCCTCGCTGCTTTGAACTTGAAGAAGCGTCTGGGTTACAGCCGGATTCAGTCATTCCAAGATGTGAGAATCTCCCCGACGCGGTACAACAAGGCGACTAGGTAGGATTTGCTGTGCGGAGTCAGTTGCCAAACTCAATCGCGCCCCAATCCTGTAGAAATTCTAAAATCGATTTAAACGGAGCAGAGGCAGGTTCTCCAAATGGGAAGACCCAGGCTACTCAGGAGACAGCGGAGGAGGGGTGTCAGCCCTGTGATTGCCGAAGTCCTCCTAATTGCCATTTCGCTCATCGCAGGCGTCGCCCTCGGCGGGTTCGCCTTCGCGTTGCTCGGGGCCTACTCCCATCCGGCCGAGGTCGCGGCCCAGGTCACGTCGTGCTCTCCGAATGGCGCTTCGGGAGAGGTCTGCATCGTGGACCTGAGAAATGTGGGCTCGTCCAGCGTGGCGACGACCTCGGCATGCTCGATCGACATCGGCGGCGCACAGGTCCCCGGGACGGTAGGCTCAGGGGGTAGCGTGCCGGGAGGAGGCGGTCTATCGGGGGTAACCTGCACGGTTCATGGCACATCAGCCGGTGCGGGCGATTCCATCGTAGGTTCGATATCCTTGACCGATGGCGACCCCGTGCTCTTCGCAGGGACGGCTTCGTGATCGTCCCGGTTCTTCCCGCATTAGTATGACGAACGCCACACCTTACAGAATGTATTTCTCGTTGAAGATGGAAAGACGCCTGTTCGTAGCCGCCTTCTTGAGGAGGATTCTTGCGGGCCAGAGGAGTCGCCCAAGGAGGGTGACGGACGAAGCGTCAGCAACTACTCTATGTCCTTACGACAAGATTCGCAAATGATCACAGAATCCAACCGACGTGTTCCCCTTCAGAGCGGGTCCCCCACGGGCAGCGCGCTTGTCGGAGAATCGAACCCCTAGCTTCCTCGAAAGACCTGAACGTTGTAGTCTGCGTTGTTCGGCAGGATTTCTATCACGTACTGACCGCCGGGGACGAGCCCTGATACGGTCGCGCTCGAACTGTCCGACTCCGTTGAAACCGCCCGATGTAATCGTGTTGTAACTCCCCGCAGTGTCAATGTACCAAAGAAGGGAGGCTGGGCAGAGAACTGTTGTCGGAGGCCACCGTCCCCTGGAGAGTCACGGACGCTGAGGGGGAAGTGAACCCAGAAACCTGTGAGGTGTTCCCAATCACCTTGAGAATCGGAGCCTGCTGGCTAGAGGTTGTGGAGCTCGCAGTGGTCGTGACCGTTGTGGTCGTGGTCAAAGTGACCGTGGTTGTGGAAAGGGCGGTGCTTGTGCTCGTGCTGGTGCTGATGCTCGTGGTGGTCCTGGTCGAGGTGACGGTGCTAGTCAGCGTGGTGGCGACTGTCGAGGTGGATGTGAGGTAGGATGTCGTGGCGACTGTCGAGGTGACGGTGCTAGTCAGCGTGGTGGCGACTGTCGAGGTGGATGTGAGGTAGGATGTCGTGGCGACTGTCGAGGTGGATGTGAGGTAGGATGTCGTGGCGACTGTCGAGGTGGATGTGGAAATGGAGGTCGAGACTTGCGTGGAGGTGGTCGTAAGGGTGTACGTGGAAGTCTGCGTGCTTGTGAGAAGAGAGGTCTGTGTACTGGTTTCGGTCACTGTCTTGTTGACCGTCTCGGTGTTGAGATACGTGCTAGTGACTGTGACGGCCGCTGGCTTCGCAACATATGTCGAAGCGGCGCCCACTACGACGGTCCCAATGCAGAATCCCACCACGAGCAGCAGTGCAATCCGGGCGGTCTCCACCATTGCATTGGGGTGTGGATGACGAGCCCTAAAAAGACTTGTACGCTTCTGAAGCCTATGCTACAGACAGAGAGTCGCACGACGCCTGGAATCTGTGGGAGCTCTTGGCAGTTTCTCATTTGAACCGACGAGTCTTCCAGGCTACGTCTTTCACCTTAGGAGGGACTCAAGTGATGGAGCGGTCGAAGAAACCAGTCTGAGTTGGCGGGGCTCCCCAAGTCCCCCAGGATGTTGCGCGGCGAGACGGGCGAACCAGACCTGACCCGAATCCCGCAATCGAGCTACGACCCTAGCATCGCCCTCAGCCATACAGGGAAGAAGGATTTGTCTGGATAGAAGAAGACGAACCAAGCTGCCGCCAATCCCAGTACCATCAGAGCGACCGGGAGCCGGAACCACCGCCTGCTCACAAAATATCCTGCGCCCATGGCGACACCGGGGATGGCCTGGATGAAGTAGTACGGATACGTGACCCTACCGAGGGCGAAGAGCGCCAGGTATGCGAGAAGGATCCACCCCAGCCAGAGCAGGGCAAGCTTGGCCAGCGCGACTTCGGGGTCGTCCTGTCGGATAGGGGCCTCGGCCCGGACCTCGACCTCCTCTTCGGCTGGAGACGCGGTTTGGACCGTGCTCGCGTCCACGTCCCATGTTGTAGCGGTCCTGTGGGACTTCCACAGCTGGTAGCAGACATAGGGGACCCAGACCCAAACCATCCAGACCTCGATGAAGTTGGGCACCCCCCAGTAGCCCAGGCTGATGTAGGTGAGAGAGCTGGTCGGCGAGGTCACAGTGACCTTTGTGACGGAGTAGGCTATTGGGGTGTAGTAGACGAGCCAGTAGAGCGGGGTTATGATGTTGCCGAAGACTCTATCCGTCCATCCTCCCCCGAGTAGCTTGGAACCGTAGGTGAAGATGTAGTAGATGTTGTTCAGGAAGCTGCCGTAGGATGGGACGAACAGCGAGTCATAGGCCTGGAGCCCAACACCGAAGATGAGGAACGACATGAGAGCGACCGAGGCGACGCCGATGAGCCTCTCGCGCCTCGGACCGCCTCCCCAGAGGAGGTGGTAGCTCGCCAGCAGAAGCACGAAGAAGACGGCCGTCTCCTTCGCCAGGAGGGATATTCCGAGCAACGCCCCTGCCAACATGAGGTTGTCGAACTTCCAGAACCGGGCCTTGGCGAAGTAGACCAGGAACGCTGCAAGGGCGAAGAAGATCTGGGGGACGTCGAGCACTGCGATGCTGGACTGGACGAAGAACAGAGTGTCGACGGCGAAGAACGCCGTCGCGAATAGTGCGAGGCGGCGGCTTTTGGAGACTATGAAGCTAATCCCGTAGACCAGGGGGATGCTAAGGGTCCCCAAGAGGACAGAGAAGAACCGCCACCCGAAGTCGCCGTTCCCGAACATCGCAATGCCGGCGGCTATGAGCGCCTTGCCCAAGAAGGGGTGCTCCATGTTGCAATTCGCGAGACCCGGAGCGCAGGGGGCTCCGGTGAGGAGCATCTGCGCCGCGGGAACGTAGTAGGTCTCGTCCATAACGCACCCCTGGGCGCCGCTGGAGTTCTGGCAGAGCGAGGTCGGGGGCATGTCTATGATGTAGAGGTGCGCGACGAGTATGGCTACGGTCATGGCAGCGACCAGAAGCATCGGCCTGTGGCTCTGCGGATAACGCTCCCACAGATAGGCGACGAAGACCGTCCCGAACCAGAGGAGCAAGACGAGCAGGACGTACATTACCGCCCCGTAGGAGTAGACGTCGAAGGCCGGATGTGCGGCGTGGACGACCACGAGGGTCACCATCGCTGCGACTATGGCCAAGGACGCGGCTCCGAAGTACACAACGAGCCTTCTCAGTAGCTCCTGCCCCAACACGCCAGTTGTTCCAGGTTCGGGCTATTTCAAGACGCTTCACAGTTGGGGAGCGAGGTCGGAGTTCCTGCGTCTCACCGCAATATTGTCTTCGCTCGGATTCTCGTGGGTCTCCAGAGCAGAGGAGGGTGCCGTGGACGCGGATGGATGGAACGCGCATCTTCCTCTCTTGGCAAGTGCTCCGGCCCAGCGTCTTGAATCCTTCTCCTGGGCTGCGGTCCCAGGGAGCGGAGATGAACGAAAACTATCACCAATCCACCAACTCGTCGCCGCGGCAAGATGCAGACGGTCGGCCTCGGCATCGCTGCGCCCCACGACTTCCTGCGCTACACTCATGAAGACTATTTGGTGTGTGTCAACTCCCGTCGTGCCAGGAAAAGCACCAGACCCAAGGCCGCCACGGACGCCAAGATTAGTATCGGCGGCTGGAGCAGCAGCAACGGAATCCTCGACCACACGCTCGAACCCGTGTTGGTGATTGAAGGACATGCGACCTGCTCCTGTGCGGGTCCGGAGACGCATTGCAGAGTGGTCGTCGTCATGGTGGCCGTGACCGTTACCTGTTGGACTGAGGTGACCACGCTGTAGGAAGTGACCGTTACCGTGGTTGTGGGAGGTACCGATGTGGCGGTCGAGTTGGAACTCGAGGCCGATGCTCCGAGACCCGTCGTGACTGTCTCTGTCGTCGTACTCGCTATTGTGAGGGTAGTCGTGAACGTCGAGGTCGCGGTCTCGCTCTGCGTAGGTGGGGTAACGGTGCTGTTCGCCGCGACCGTCGAGGTCTGGTTTGACGTCGTGGGAGATGTGTTGGTTGTGCTGGAAGTGCCTGTCGAGGACGCTCCCCAGAGAGTAGTCCCCGCTGCAAGAGTCGGCACGCTACCTCCGACGATAAACTCATTGGGTCCGAGGCTCGAATTCTGCACCTGACCCTCTACCCCCCAGCCGTTTCCGTAGGAGACGGCAGCCTGAACTGGGACCCAGCTGCCACCCTGCATCACCTGCATCGCAGTGGAGAAAGTGACCGCGGGGAATGAGAAGGTGTTGGTCCCCTGCTCCTCGCTCAGAGCGTAGACGGGGTACGAGGAGGTCGAAGTGGCCGCGCCCATATCGAAGGCCCCCATGGAGCTGCCGTCCAGAGTGTACGCCCACGTGTTGCCGCTCGCGAGGTACATTCCGAACGAATGGATTCCGACGACGACCGGCACCGACCCTCCCCCTATGACCAAGTTCGAGGTGAGGTTCCAGATCTGGTAGAACGCAATGGGCGTGGACCCGTCGCAGATATAGTAGCCGACCTGCCCCCACACGCCTGCCGCGGAGTCGTCACTCGCCCAGAACGAAAGGCAACCAGTGACCGTCGTGCTGATGACCTGGAACGTTCCTCTCACCCCTGTGTTGGGCAGGGCGGATGAGTCGGTGGAGGACGCGCCGACCCACCAGACCGAGGTCGACGATCCGGCGGCCGAGAGGGAGGGAGAGTCTGCGGTGGCGGTCGTCGGTGCGTTGGAAAGGGGCATTGAGAATGCCGCGCCTAGGAAGATGAGGCAGAGCAGTCCGGGCCAGATTCGCACACCAATGTCGCGAGCGAGGCCAGGCCGGATTCGGCATATAACGGTGTACTTCAGAGCGCCCTCTCGCCTGGATGCTCACACCTACAGTCCTAACTCAAGAGAGCCACGAGAGGAACAGCCGCCCCGTTGCTCAAAGAGATGGAGCCGGTCGCTTCACTGTTTGCTGCTGTGTGTTCGGCGACGTTGCCGTTCGCGGTGTAGAGCGCACCGTTGTCTGACCCTCCTGCGGGAACGGTCAGACTGCCCGCCCCGTCTGTCGGGGGTGAGGGCTGTGCAGCACAATGCTGAGATGGAGATATTCGGTGATGGTAGTCGTCGCAGTACCGGTATTGATCAGATTCAGGATGCACACGAGTTTGCGGACTTGACGGCCCGGAACAGGGCGAGAGCGGGACCCAATTCAGTCCGCTGTAGTGGTTGTGCCATTCCCCACAATCCACCCGCTGGAAAAGAAGGGCAATGAAAGGTAGCCAGGGTCGAGGCTGCACAACACTCTGGAAATAGTGGATAGGCTAAGACTTCTCGAGCAGCGCCCAGAGCACTACATTCTCCGCCATTTGCAGAACCCCGCTCTCCTTGACAACGTACCCCTCCTCGGCCGCTTCGTTCAACATCTTGCTCCAGTCTTGAGCTTCCATTACCACCTGGTCCTCGCTGCTCTCTTCGTATCCCCGTCTATCTCTGGTTCGATGGCTGCCCAAGAACCTGGAGTTGGTGTACGGGAGGTATACGAACTGATACTCCATGTTGGCGACGATTGAACTCTGATATTTATTCGTTAGACAGCGCGCGCCGAGGCTTTCGTCCTGACGCCATGTCGCCGCTGGGCACGGTCGCCTTGCTCTGGATGTGTCGATCTCACGCTGTTGTCAGCTGAACGGACCGTTACGCTCTTCGCCAAGTTTCTCGGCCTGTCAGGATCGTGTCCGAGAATAACAGCCAGCTGATAAGCCAGTATCTGAATTGGAATTATCTGGCAGATCGGATTCAGGTCGTCGTTCTCCGGGACCCTGATGAAGAAGTCGAAGGTGTCTATGGGGGTCGGACCGACACCGATTAAATAGCCCCCCCTGCTCTTGACCTCCATGGCGTTAGAGAGGACCTTGCTCTCGGTCTCCTTCGAGACGAACACCAGACACGGAGTGTCTTTTCGAATCAGCGAGATGGGCCCGTGCTTCATTTCTCCGCCCGCAAAGGCCTCTGCATGTATGTAGGAGACCTCCTTGATCTTCAGAGCGGCCTCCAGCGCAGTCGCAAAGAGAGCACCGCGCCCGAGCACGTAGACGTGTTCCTCCTTCGACAGTCTGTCCGCCAGTTCCTTGATCCTGATTCTCGTGCTGGCCGCGGTGAGATTGTAGACGGCGTTCCAGAGGTACCTGAGCTTCTGGACCCCCTCATCGTACCGTCCGGCGAGTGAATACGCAAGGAGGGTCAGGACGGCAAGCTGAGCGGTGTAGGTCTTGGTTGAAAGGACGGACACTTCGGGACCGGCGTTGAGGAAGATTGACTGGTGGGCGAACTGGGTTGCCGATGAGCCCATCACGTTGACGATCGAGATCACGTGGCAGCCTTTGCGCCTCGCGGTCTTCATTGCGTCCAGAACATCAATCGTCTCACCGCTTTGGGTCACAGCGATGACGAGGGTGTCCTGGGTCAGGAAGTCCTCGTAGGACGAGAACTCGCTGGCAATCACCGGATTGATGTGGAACGAGCAGAGCTTGGAAAAGAGGTAGCTCGCGGAGACGCACGCGTGGTACGAGGAGCCGCATCCTATCAGGAAGACGCCTTTGGCCTTCCTGATCTGCTGTGTAATGGTCTCGATTGTCTGCCTATCCTGTGTTGAAGCATTCTGTATCGTCTCGAGCTGTTCGGAGACCTCCTTCAGCATGAAGTGGTCGAACTCGCCCTTGGCTGCGTGCTTCATGTCCCAGGAGACACTCTGGACGGGTCTGTGGACCAACTCCCCCGTATGGAAATTGATGACCACACAGCGCCTCCGGCTGCTCCGATGGCTCGGAGGTTCTATAACGACCGTGTCACCGTCGTAGAGATAGACCACGTCCTTTGTCCGGTCCAGGAATGCGGGGATGTCGCTCGCGAGGAAGTACTCGTTCTTCTCCTTGGCCCCGACTCCTAGGACCAGGGGGGATCCATTCTTCGCTCCGATTAGCATCTTCGAGTCCCTGTCCAGGATGACCAGGGCGAAGTTGCCCTCCAGCGATTGGAACGTCTTTAACACGGCTTGGAGGAAATCCAGTCCCTCTGTCCGCATGTGGTACTCGATTAGGTTCGGGACGACCTCCGTGTCCGTCTCTCCGTAGAAGCTGAACCCCTTCGAAAGGAGGCCTGCCCTTAGCTCCTTGTAGTTCTCGACAATCCCGTTGTGCACCACGGCGATCTTGCCGTTGTTCGAGAGGTGGGGGTGCGCGTTGTTTCGGGTCACTCCTCCGTGTGTCGCCCAGCGCGTGTGCGCCAGTCCCACGGTTCCGTGCAGGTCCACGAGATTCAGTCTTTGATTGATCTCGGCGACCTTCCCGACGTCCTTCTTCAGTTCAAATTCTGATTCGGCATTGATGACCAAGATCCCAGCCGAGTCGTATCCTCTGTATTCGAGGCGCTTCAACCCTTCAAAGAGAATGGGGGCGGCCGGGTCTTCCCCCGCGTATGCGATGATGCCACACATCGCTCAGTTCACCCGAGTCTTTTCGAGACGTGAAAACAAGAAGGGCATTGACGATTCAACCTCGACCTTGGAGCCAACAAGCAAAATCCAATCAGTTGACCAATTTTCTGCAATCCGGCTATTTAATGCTGATGAATTGTATATCCACCCCACTGAATCTCTGGAGTAGGTCGATGTCAGACTCTTCTCCGCATGTCCTCCCATTGCGGCCAGTCACCCAACCCTCGCGGAAGAGAAACATCTCTCAGCCGCTGTCAATCTGCTCAAATGAACCGGAAAAATGGAACGGGCGACTGTACCGGATGGCACAGTCGACTCGCATCAGTGATTGAGGTTGACAGGCGTGCAACTGGTCGAGGTCAGGGGCAGGGTGCAGGCTGAGGTTGGTCTGCGCGTTGTTCGACGCAACGACATTGAGTATGTAGACCTGACCGGTCGCAGTCGACGGAACGAGTACTAACTGGGCCTGGTTGAATGTCAGCGTCCCCTTGAAAGTCAGGATGATGCACTGACCTGGGCTCAGGACCAGCGGCGAGCCGCTGTCCAAGGGACCGATGCCGTTTGATAGGGACATCTGCCCTGTCGCGCAGCCCGTGGAAGAAGTCGAGGTTGAGCTGGAGGAGGTCGACGTGGTGGACGAAGACGAGGCGGAAGTGCTACTCACAGGCGTGAACAGTAATTGGTTCTGGCCCCACAGCCCAGGATACCAGCAACCGGGACTGCCAAAGTTCTGACCCATCCCGTGGTCTCTTTCATTCTTGCTGCTCTTGCTGGTGGTTGTGGTACTCGCTGACTTCGTCGTCGTGCAGCTGCTGGCCTGTACCGTCAGATTGCCCTCAAGACCTACCTGGACCAGCTGGATTGACCTGGTGCCAGAGTTCACTACCTCGACCGTGATGGTCGTCGTGCTACCCGAGACCGTCAGCGCCAGCAGGTTTGCGGTCAGCTGACCCTTTGCCTGGTTGAAGTTCGACCAGTCCTGACCGGTCACCGGGCAGAGCCAGCCGATCGTCTCGCCCTGCGGGCAAACCTCGGCCTGGGGTCGCAGGATGCCAACCGAGGACGGAATCATCTGATACCCCACTGGCGTCTCGACCACGGTCGGGTTCAGGTCAAGAAGCACTGCGTTCGTTCCCTTAACAATGGTGCCGCTTGTCAGAGTGACCACGAAGGTGCTCCCCCCGGTCGCGAGCGTGACCGGATTCGAGGTCTTGTTGATCTCAATCGAGATGCTTGAGACTGAGAAGGTCGCTGAGTATATCGTAGAGCCGCTGGGGAGGTTGGCTGTGGCGATGGTCTGCGAGACGTTCTCAAGTTTGAGGAGATTGACTGTCGCCGAGCCACCTGTCGGGGTAACCGAGACTGTCGTTGTCGTAACTTTACTTCCTGCGGAAGGCTCACTTACGAGGAGGGTTATCGCTGAATAGGTAAGGTTGAGCGATGTCGTGCCAACTGGGACTGTCGGTGGGTCTGTCAGCTGCACAAGGACGACGCTGTCAGATGCTGCCTGGCTCGTGGATGAAGCTGCCTGGCTCGTGGAGGATGCTGCTTGGCTCGTGGAGGACAAGGATTGCGATGAAGTGATGGAGCTGGATTCCTGGCTCAAGCTCGATGTCAGAGAGGTCCCGGTACCCACGTAGGTATTTGCCGCCAGTATGACCAAGATCGCTATGACCGTTGCCGATCCGGCGTACGTTGCTGTCTTTCTAGCCAGAGACATTTCTTCTCTTCCCGTACCCTTGGGGACCGAGACGGTTAATCCTAGAGCCCTGAACGAGCTTTCAAGACCCTTGAAAGTCGTAGAATCGAGCGCCGGCCAAGATCGCCCACAAGCACTTGAGTTGCCGAGACCGACAGACCCCCAGTCAATGTCCTCCAACCCTGTGCGCCTGGTGACTAGACACGGACAGGGTATCCCGCGTTGCCGATTGCTACAGCTTCATTAGAACATGAGGGCTCGCAATCAGTCCCGAGTTTCGTGCGCTAGAGCCCCTCTTCGCACAATGATTATGCCAATACCACCCACCAGAGCTCCCAGGGCCGAATAGCCCATCAGCGGGCTTGAAAAGAGGCCCAGGACACCACCCGAGTTCCCGCTACCGGTTGAAGAGCAAGACACGACCTTACCGGAGCTTCCCGAGACACAGACGGTCGCCGTCGCGGTCACGGTGAGGACGCGCGTCACGGGAGGCTGCGTCGTTGTAGAAGTGATTGTCTTCGTTCCCGTGACCGTGGTGGTTCTCGGGCCTGCAGTGGTAGTTTGCGTCGTAGTTGAGCCCGGCAGCGTGGAGATCGATGTCACGGTAGACGTGAGGGTCGAAAGACTGGTAACCGTTGTGGTTGAAGTGGCAGGCGGCGGAGTCGATACGAACGTGGTCGTCTCTGTCGATGTCACGGTGGTGGGGTGGGTCACCGTGCTTGTCTGAACACTCGTAACTGTAGTTGTGGAGCCACCCGTCCCGGAGCTCGAGGAGCCCGTGACCGTCGAGGTCAGCGTGGACGTGACCGTGGAGGTAGTGGTTACGGTCGACGTGCCCGTGGAAGAAGAGGTGGTCGTCGTCGTGACGGTGGTGGTGGTCGTGGAGGTCGATGTGGACGTCACAGTCGCGGTGGTCGTGGAAGTCTGAGTTGTAGGCCCCCCGCTGCTCGTAACAGTCGTGGTTGTGGTAATCGGCATCGTCGAGGTGACAGTACTCGTCTGAGTGCTCGTCGAGGTGACCGTCGTAGTGGTCGGAGATGTGCTGGTCACGGTCGTGGTCGTCGTTGGGTCGGTGAGCGTGCTGGTGGTGGTGACTGTGGTGGTCTTCGTTGATGTCGCAGTTGTGGTGGTGGTCGTGGGAGACGGTGCTAGTCACCGTTGTAGTGGTAGTGACCGGCATCGTCGAGGTGACCGTCGTCGTCTGAGTGCTCGTCGAGGTTACCGTAGTAGTGGGAGACGCGCTCGTAACGGTCGTGGTCGTCGTTGTCGGGCTTGTCACGGTGCTTGTCGACGTGACCGTGGTGGTCTTTGTTGATGTCGCAGTTGTGGTGGTAGTAGTAGGCGAAGTCGAGGTGCTCGTCACCGTTGTTGTCGTGGTGACCGGCATCGTCGAGGTTACGGTCGTCGTCGTTGGGGAGGTGCTCGTAACAGTCGTTGTTGTGGTCGTCGGGCTGGTGACTGTGCTGGTGGACGTGACGGTGGAAGTCGTGGTCGTCGGAGATGTGCTGGTCACGGTCGTGGTCGTCGTTGTCGGGCTTGTCACGGTGCTTGTCGACGTGACCGTGGTGGTCTTTGTTGATGTCGCAGTTGTGGTGGTAGTAGTAGGCGAAGTCGAGGTGCTCGTCACCGTTGTTGTCGTGGTGACCGGCATCGTCGAGGTGACCGTCGTCGTCTGAGTGCTCGTCGAGGTGACAGTGGTGGTCGAGGTGACCGTCGGGGAGGAGAAGCTGGAGGTCGAGCTTGTCGAAGTGGATCCGCTGCTCCACAGAGCAGTTCCAGCCGACGGACTGGCGATGCTTCCTCCGACCACTATCTCGTTATTCGCGAGTGCCGAATCCTGGAGATTACCCTCCACCCCGTACGCGGTCCCGTAGGAAACCGCATTCTGAACAGGGGTCCACGATCCCGACTGGATGACGTCCATCGCGGTTGAGAAAGTGATCGTGGGGATGGAGAATGTGTTATTGCCTTGCTCCTCCACAAGTGCGTAAACCGGATAAGTGGAACTTGAGACGCTGGCTCCCATGTTGTAGGTACCGAAGACCGACCCGTCGAGCGCATAGGCCCAGGTCGTCCCACTCTGCAAATACATCGAGAAGGTGTGCGAACCCGTACTGACCGATGCAGTTCCCGTAGTCAGGACGGTGCCGGACCCAAGGTTCCATATCTGATAGAATGCCACAGGCGTAGATCCGC
This sequence comes from uncultured Nitrososphaerota archaeon, assembly GCA_963806765.1. GTDB lineage: Archaea > Thermoproteota > Nitrososphaeria > Nitrososphaerales > Gagatemarchaeaceae > Gagatemarchaeum. The sequence continues at coordinate 556,590 of CAWDYS010000003.1, forward strand.
TGCAGATGTAGTATCCGACCTGCCCCCAGTAGCTGTTAGTGAGGTCGTCGCTCACCCAGACTGCGAGACACCCAGTCACCTGCATGCTGATCACCTGCACAGTCCCCTCCACTCCCGTGTTCGGAAGCGCAGAGGAGTCGGTCGACGAGGCGCCCACCCACCAGACGCTGCCCGATGAGCCGGTTGAGGAGAGCTTGGGAGGGCCCTGGACAGGAGGAGCGCGGGTTGCGTATGCCCCGGCACCGACCAACACGGCGGCAACCATCAGGATTGCCACAATCACTAATGTCGGCCTCATGGAATGCGTTATTCGCCAAGAGTGCATATAACGAATGTGAAGGAGGTGACAAGGTTCCGTGTACGGATTCGAAATCTGGATTGGGAACCTACGGGGACGCGAGTCGATCGTAGCTTCTCCCAACCCGATCGCTGTCTCTGCGTGTGGTTCGGTTTTACGGACCTTGGTTCGTTAATACGAACAATGAATCAATGATTCGCGAGGAGCCCCGCAGACCAGAATAATGTGGCCGCTTTCTACGCAGGTCAATGAGTCCGAACGCAATGCTCGGGGCCGTCAGTGAATGTTCATGGGAAGTTCTTGACTAGTTCGGCATATCGCCAGGTATGGGCGAGTCCGTCGTTTGGAGTGGTTAGGCCGAGATTTTGCTCTAATGAGACGAAACTCGGATGTGAATCGTCAATCCATGTCAGTGACTTTGCACTTCACTCGGCTTATATACCAAAGGCCTGAACGAACAGCCAATGTCAATGTCAGGCAACAAGTACACGTTTGCAGTTCTGGGCCTTCTCAGCCTGCTGGTCGGAGCGGGCGCGTTCGCAGCACCAGTGGCCGCATGTAATTGTTCGGCAATCACATTCAGCACCTCTTCCAGCTCAGGGAGTCCCATTATCGTGACTTCCATCATGACAACATTCGGTCCTTCAGGAAACACAATAAGTCTACACCGACTTCGGGACCTCAACTGGCGAGTACATGTACGTGAGTGTCACCGGGGTAACTGCAGGGTGGACTGTCACGGTGACAAGTGCAAGTACATATCACACCATATCTTCGACCCAGATTATAGTGGGACCATTCGGTACTGGTGTTTCCTCAGGCGCAGCCGGAAGCTTCCAGTATACTATAGTCGTCACAGCTCCCTCGACACCAACCACATCAGGTCAGTTTACCGTCAATGGAGAACCGTCAACCACAGGCACGACCTACACAGTCTAGTGGAGGAAGTACGTGTGCTACGACGGTCTATCTGAAGACCGCTTCTGAGAACTTCCCGCCTCCTCCCGGAGTTCCACAGTTCCCACTCGGCCTAGCACTGATCTTTGCCATGGCCATCCCGGCACTCCTGCTGCTGAAGAAGAAGCAACTGCCCAACGTGTCAGTGTAGACTCACGCCAAGACTCGGTCGAGGCCATCTGACTATGGTCCGACCGATCGCTCTTTATTCTGTCGGGCTGCATAGGTGTTTCGAAACTCATGATTTTGCCTCGAATTATCTACAGATGCATTTGAAGCGGTAGACCGACCTGTTCTAGGAGATTGAACTCAATGTGTGCCGTCGTTGATGGCTTGGAGGTTAACCCATGCACCAGACCCCTTGGGACAGGGTGACCACCAAGCGAGGACGGGCTTTGGCCCGTACAGATAGGCTGTCGATTCATACGTGAGCAACCCTCATGCCCGAAAGTTGGCTCAGGAGACATTCCTTCCGGCCACCTGCAGCATACGATGGTATTCATTTGAACCGGGAAGCGGATGCGAAGCCATGCAAAATGATTCCCGGATTCATGCCAGCTAGTCCGCACTTCATGCGCCTTATTACCCCCAAGAAGCTCTCCGTGAAACAATGAAACCAAAGATTCTGGCCACGGCTGTCGGAATCTCACTCCTCTTCATAATGCCAGCGCTGGTGGTCGCGCCAGCCGCAGCAACAGCAGCACCAGCCAACGGACTCTACGCCGCGTTCTGGAACCAGACCTTCTTCGGCGGCACCCTGGCCACCTGGCCGAGCTGCACGCAGGAGTCGTCCCCGCCCGCCGGCGCTACTTCCAGCACGGCGCCCACCGCCACCGAGATCGACCCTAACATCGCCCACGGAGTCTCAACGGGCTTCTACTGGGACGAGACTTCAGCTCCAGGATTCGGCTCAGGAACAGGTACGGGGTTCACCGTCGGAAGCACGACATTCAAGAACACGGACTTCAGCGTCGAATGGACCGGGTACATCTCCCTCTCCGCAGACACCACCTACTACTTCCAGCTCAAGAGCGACGATGGCTCCTGGCTCTACATCAACACATCGCCAGAATCATCTACCATCTCAGCCTCGAACCTCATCATCAACAATGCCAATCCCACGGACTCCAACGGACTGGGCGACGGAATCCAGCCACCGACCCCCGCCAACTCGGCGGCGGTCACCGTGTCGACGACTGGCACCTACCCGATTGAGGTAGACTACTACGAGACCTGTGACTCGCAATCCGGCATCGACCTGTCCTGGGCCACGGGCTCGGCTTCCGGGTTCACCATCATCCCAACCACAGCCTTCACTCCAGCGGCAATCGGTTCCAACGCAAACATCCCCTTCTCCCCTCCGTCCGGCGTCCCTCAGTTCAGCACCGCGGCCCCCATGGTCGCGGCGATCGGACTCCTGGCACTGGTCCTGATGAGAAGGAAGGCACTTCCCCGGATCGGCACGACAGCCTAACATCAGACGAAAGGAGCCCCAAACTCCCATTGGCGAGTTTGGGTCCGCCCCTCTTTTTCTTGGCAAGAACCGCACCCAAAGAAGAAGCAGTTTCCAAGAGTGTCTGCTTAGACTGACTGAAAGACTCGGTCGAGCGCCTCTCAAAGACGAGTGATCGACCCATCTGTGTACTCATACGAAACTCTGATATCCATAGATGTGCACGCTTCATCTTAGCCCGAGACTGAGCACGAAGATGGCGCGGGAACAAGCGGCCAAGTAGAAACGTACACTCTTCGAGTTCATGTTTGTCGAATCCAAACTCCATCGGCCTCAGAGGAGGACTAATGAGAACGCATCTTCAATCCCGCCCGATCAGACTTTGGAATCTTCCCCAAAGGCTGGTTTCCTAGCCTCAAGTGAATAGTTCCCGACAATTGAAGTTCACTCATAGTCGCTATACACCACCTTGGGAAGTGGCGTTAAGAATCAGAGTCATCGACGAGCCGAGTCACACGATAGCTCAGCAAAGTCCGGCGCGTGATACGTGCAGGGAAGAGCCTGAGAACGCGAACTCTGCTCTCATTAACGTGTTGCGATGGCTCTGCCGTATTCCGCGGAATGTCTCTTTCGGACTACGCTTTCGGGAGTGTGCGCTTCTTCATCGCAGCGAAGAGCATCAGGCCGATTGCAGCCACCATCATCGCTGGAGCAGGGAACTGAGGGACTCCAGGTATGGTGCTGTCTGGCAGAGTTGGGGTCGCCGTGCCGGTCGCCGTTCCGGAGAAGACCAATGCGGGAACAGCCCACTGCAGGCTGTAGGTCGCATCAACGGCTACTCCATCGAGCGCCAAGGATCCTGACGAGCTGAATCCCGTCTCGGTGCAGGTGGTCGGAATGCCGGTCGTGAATGCCGAGCAGTCTACCGACCCTGCCGTGGGGATGGTCGAGCTGCCTTCGTAGGTTCCTGTCGCGTCCAGGCCTGAGGGGCTCATGTCAAGGAACGTCATTGTTCCGCCCTCCGTCTCTGTACCGGCGAAGAGGTCCTCGTGAGCGCTGGTGGTGGTCTGTGTGAACAGACCGGAGATGGGGGTAGCCACTGGGGTGCTATCGAGTGTCCCTGAGATTGTCCCGCTCAAATGGACGTCTGTCCAATCTATTGTCGCTGACGTGTAGTTGAAGACGAGCAGGATAGAGGGGGAGGTGGCTGAGTCAGTGGAGGACCACACAATCGCACCTCCAAATGGGTTGAGGAATGCGGACTCGAGATCCATCCCTAGCGAGAGCGACCATGAATGCGTGACCGTGACGTCAAACGTCCCCCCTCCGACGAAGAAGGCCGGGACATCACTCGTACAGGTGGCAGGCAAGGGGAAAGTTACCCCGTCCCAGCAACCTAACGGAAATGCCTCGCCCGGAATTGAGTCGGATATTGCAATCGGCCCCGAGATTGAGAAGGCGCTTCCATTCAGCATAGACCCAGAGAGAGAGAAGCTCGCAGAACCGCTGGTGGCTACTCCGTTCGTCGAGGAGGAGACGCTCTCGGTAAACGTGCTCAACGAGACAACTGGTTGCCCCAGAATCGATGCGCCGCAGTTGGTACAGAGAAAGGCGCCGCCGGATTGCGCGTAGGCCTGCTCCCCCGAATTGTCGATGCCTCCGGTGATGTTAAGGCTTATCGGGGTCGGCGTCGCGGCAGCGACGTGAGCGCCCGGAAGCACGACGAGAATCATCAGCAGGGCTAAGGCAGATGTCGTCAGAAGTGTCGTGCCTGTTGCTCTCATCTATCGAACTATTCCTGGCCTTGCGGCTGAACGCAGCCTCGACCAGCAACCAATCCAGATTTGCAGTATATACGAGTCCAGAAGCACTTCTCCATGCCCATGAAGGCAGGATTCATCAGCTCCACAGATGCGTTGTCGGCTAGGAAGGCGTCCGATGACGACCAACCACTGGAATTCGGCGATGACCTCGGGAGCGAGTTGGGTGCAATCAGCATCCGTGCCAAGCCCCTATTGTCAGAGGCGCGAGGGAAGAAGCGAGAGGATCTCCCAATTCCTAAACGTTTTATCAGGGGAGAAACGTGGGTGGCTCGATAGAATTGGTAGCAGAGAAGAACCTTCGCTTTCAAGGAAAGAACAGGGACCTGGACCAGCTGGGCTGACAGATTGAGCAGCAGTCGAGCTTGAGGGATACAAGACCCAGTCCACAAAGGCTCCTGTCGGCAACATAATCCAGGCGCAGAAGGCGGGAATACTCCGCGACATCATCTCGGCGGACAGGGCCTTCACAGTCATGGTCGCAGGGCAGCCTGACGACTTCACGGTCCACATAGGGATAGGGAAGTGGGTCCAGAACCTGGCGGTCACCGCGGCCGAAGTGCTGCTCCTGAGCACGCTCTTCCTCGCAGTCGACGTCCCCGAGATGCTGTGGACGACCCATGTAGAGAATGGAATCGCGAAAGAAATAACCCAGATTGTGGGATAGAGAGCGAACGCCGGCGTCTCTTCGTCTCGTCGTGTAAGGCTGGACAAGAGAGCCCTCAGAGGGTCGAGTGCTCGGCAAAAGGGGTGATGGGAGACCCGGCGAATCAGCAATGAAGTCGGGAAGTCAAGGGGGACGCCGAGTGCAGGATACCCTCCCCATGTCTCCACCGGGAGCGCGTATCGCCATTTTCCTCCCCTCAATGAGAGGAATTGAGCAATGCGAGTTTCTGTTATTGGGAGCAGGACTTCCTAGGTATTCTACGGAGCACACTGGAGGGACTGATACTCCTTCTTCCAGTTCTGCCTTGTACAGAGGGCATTTTGTGCACCGCATCGATTCCATCTTCTTCGTTGCATGGAACTGGATGACCGCCGCTGCACCCTTGCCCAGTTCGTTCGTGTAGGCCGCGAAGTACACTTCATAGGCGGACCACACATCCCCCGGCGAAGAGACGGAGGGTTTCGCAAACCCGCTCTTCTTCAGGATCGAATCGAGCGCATCCCTGCCATCCTCACCGAGGATGGTTTGCAGAGCACCGTCAAGACAAAGAGGGAACTCCGCCCTCGTGCAGGCCCTGAATTTGTCCTTGGTTGCCTCGTCGAAGCTGGACGCGACTTTGACGCGTAACGTCAAGCGATTTGAAACTTCGTAGATTTGGTCACGCAGCCCTAGATATCCATTATGAAGTCTGAATCCCTATTTGCACGCTCGAGGCGAAAGCGTCTCTGACGCATTCATCGTGGATCGCAGCCAGCCTCGTCGGCAAACGGACAAAGACAAGCAGACCGTGGTTGCGGTCATCAATTCGAAGCATCTGCCAACAGTGATCGGACTCGGTAGAGCCCGTGTTGCCGCGGGAGGGTATAAGTGAAACCCCCTCAATGCCCCCGAACGACTTCAATGGACAGACCCGAAGACCGTGGTCAGCTGCGAGTGAGCGACTCACAATGGCTTGCCAGAGAGCTCGCGAGGAACGAAGGAAGCAAGGATTATGTTAACTTCGACCTGCCCGTGGACCTCCAGCTGAAGCGGGAACGGTTGTTCGAGTCGATGCTCCGACAGTTGTGCTTCGACTCCGGTCTCGACTACGAAACCACTCTCAGGTACATGCTCACACGAATTCGCCAGGACAACGCCATCCGCTCGGAGATCAGGGCGATGGAGTGGGCAGAGACCAAGTACCAGACCCTGTTCGGCAGCACCCGCGAGAACTACGGCGACCTGGTCTCGATGGGGGTCGACCGAGAGGGAAATCCCGACGGGAGGAGCATAATGGTCGTGGTCACATCCTCGCCTACGCCCGACCTTGAACTGGAGACTCAAGAGGCTTCGAAGGCCTACGAGGAGTTCTGGAAGCTCAAGCCCGACGTCGCCGTCGGGGTGAGGACGGATGCCTCAGGAGTCAACATACTCGAGACCAAGGAGACTTCCCCTTGAGCGAATCGCCCTAGCGTCGAGGAATCTCTGAGCCGCGGGCTGGTTACCTGCCCTACCGCTTCCCTTTTTGAGTAAACAGGCTCCCGCAGTTCGGACAGACTACCACCTCGAGGTCAGGCTTGGTGAAACCCATCGTCCTAATGACCGGGATCGTATAGCGCTCGAAGGATTTGACATCGTCGGACTTCTTGCAAGCGGGGCAGCTCATCCGGCTGGAGTACATGCGGGAGCCATCCATTGGAACTTATAAAAGTCCTAGGCTCTGTAGCTTGCCAAGGCCAGCTGAAGGACAGAAGGTCGGCTCACTGACCCGTGAAGGAATACGCCTTGGAGGGAGATTCGCCACACATGGCAAGGCTTCTTGGCATCTGTGCGGCCCGCTCGAGGCGGCTGAATCTCTCGATGCCGGTCGTCAAACGCGGTCATCGAGTCGTATCGTGTCTGCGCGGGCCCCTTCCCGCCCTCAAGGGCAGACTGACCATCGCCCTGAACCCCGCCTCCCTCGTGAGCCCGTACCGGAGTATGCCGGTCCACCGCCCGCTCGCGACGAAGCAGCTGAATAGGTATCGGAACGCAAGCCTGCGAGTCTCTTCGTCGAGTGCGGCGTAGTTTCCGACGATGTGCCTCTCCAGAACCCTTCCCTGCTGCGACCACCTGTCTTCCTTCCTGATCGTCCTGATCCTGTTCTGGTCGTAGATCCTGTAGCCATAGGTGGAAAGCGGGTCGAAGACGAAGGGGAACTTCACACAGAGCCTGAGGGCCATGTCGAAGTCCTCCCCCCAGCTGAGGCTCTCGTCATAGGGGCCAGCGGCTTCGAAGCACGACCTCGGGGCTGCGATGGGCCCTCCGACGAACCGGTAGCCGCCCCTGAGGAGGTACTTCAGGATCATCCCGGTCGGCCTAAAAGAAGCCCTCGAGACATCGGCGGTGACTGACCTGGTGTCCTTCTGGATGTAGACCGGGTCGGAATAGATTACCGAGGGCGCCGACACCGGAGGAAGGTGGTCAACCAGCCTCTGAGCGCGCTCCGGGACGAAGAGGTCGTCCGAACCAGCGAAGGTCAGGAGCTCGCCGGTCGCAACCCGCATCCCGGTGTTGAGCGCGGCTGAGAGCCCCCTGTTGCGCTCGTGCCTGACGAGCTCAAGTCGGCTGTCCGACTTTGTCAGCCTCTCCACGATGAGTGGGGAAGAGTCCGTCGAGCCGTCGTCCACGAGCACCAGTTCAAGGTCAGTGTAGGTTTGAGCAAGAACGCTCCGAATCGAGTCCTCCAGATAGGGACCCTTGTTGAAGTTCGGCATGATTACCGATATCCGCGGCATTGACCTCCCCGGACATCCATTCCTTGGGCCTTGCATAGGCCTTTTGGTACTTCAAGGAGCGCGGAGGTCCGAAGCCAAGGAGCCTAACCAAGGACATCTGTGAAAGCACCCCCAGTGACACGGTGCCACTTTCCCAGCCGAAGTCGACGGCAGGCGACCTCCACAGGACTTCGAGGACCGGCCAACGACGCTTGGGTGCCTAAGCGAGTGATTCCCTGAGTCTCGCGATCATCTCCGCGGTGTACAGGGTCGTCCCGCAGTAGGTGCACTCGGAGGAGGTCCCTGAGGGAGGTATGACCATCGGGCTCCCGCACGATAGACACTTCAGGTTAGAGACGACCAGGCCCGCCCTCTCCATCTGGCGGACCAACTTCGAAAAGTCATTGCCGGGATGCATTTCGGCCTCTCGATGCGTGGAGATATCCACACGTCTCGCCCCGACGGCCCCATTTATCAGTGGAATCATCTCTTCGAGTCTGGCTTGGTCCTGACTTGCCAGCTCGACATACTCCCCTCCCTTTTCCAGCAGTCTCAGGGTCCTATGCTCCGAGAAACCTACGAGCATCACGTTTTCCAGGTCTATCTCCCAGAGCATCTGGGCTTGTCCAGCCGTAACAAAGACGTACAGGATCCTGCGGGAGGTGAGCACAAGATAGGCCTTCCCTTGGGTTGACGGATTCGCAAACCCCACCCTGATTGCGTTCTCGACCCAATTGATTGGCTTCTCTCCTTCCCCGAAGGGGATGGAATCACCCCAGGGAAACGAGGAACCGAAGGTATTGCTATAGTGAAAAACCGGCAGTGACATGGCCATAATCCAGCAACAACTGTATAAAAACTATGTTCTGAATTCAGATTAGCCCATTGGCAACACGGGTGAGCCCAGGAGAAATGGGCGGTCGTGCTTTGAGGGTCAAAGCCGTCGCCACGCTGAACAGGGTGAGACCGGGCCCGTTGAATGCCTCAGCATGATACAGCGCCATTCGAAGTTTGAGACATGGAATTCCCTCCAAAGAGCTTCCGACGGAACCGTGTTGCTGAGGTGTGACATGAAACCTCGAGGAGGTGTTGCCATCGGGCTCGTCATCGGGACGCTGATGGTGGTACTGTCGGCGTCGGGTCTTTACCTAACGACTCCGAGGGGGACAAGTTCCAGCACGAGTTCGAGCTCGAACATCACTCAGGCACCCTCCATGGTCAACGTCTTCGGGCTCGCATCGACGGTCGGTCAGGACACCAGCGTGGTCTCGCTGACCTTCACGAACACTGCGGCAGGGGGGAGTTACACTGTCCAAGTATCCGGAGGCAGGTTCTCGGTGGACGTCCCGAACGGGGTGGTCTATCACGTAACGGCCCGGTGGGTTGGCAACTACTCCTGGCAGGCAGGGATTGAAGACAGAGGAGATCTGACCGTGAACATGTCTGCTGGGTCCATGGCGAGCATGTCCTACACCCTTCAGTTCGAGACTCCCCCGACAATCGTCGCAGTCCACGGGACCATCTTGTGGACCATCGCCACCGCTTTCCCCGCGTGGGTCGACCACAAGGCGAGCGATGGAGAATCCTTCCCGACTCAGGTCCAGAACGCGAGGTCCACCGCGCGACTCCCTAACCTCATGAATTATCAGGTCAAGGTCCACTGGAACTTCACCGACGGCACGACGGACTGCCTGGTTGCCAGCGACCTAGACATCTTCGAGGGACCAGGGGTTGTTGGTTTGGACATCGTCATTCGCCAGCAAGAATGAATCTCCCCAGGTGAAGTCGCGGCCGGACTTGTCTCGGACAAAATAGAGAGGATGTGGGTTCAAGGCCCGAAGCCTCTACCCACCGATGTCTTCCGGCCGAGTCTCAGCTCGTTTTCGTTCTCGAACTGGACCTGGCACGGCTCTTGGTGGTTGTGCTCCTCTTCTTCCGCGTCCTGGTCGTACTCGCCGCTTTGTGAGCGGGGGTCTCCACAGTCTCAGCGATCGAGGCTGCCATAGCAGGGACTGGTCCGGCCACTGGGGTCGCGAAAGACGCGACTTCGAAATGTCCTACAGTTTCTGCGTCCGCCGCCACCGGTTCGACCTCGGAAAGCGCGAGCACCTCCGGAGAGGTGGTCTCAACTGGTGGAGTCTCGACGGCTGTTATCTGTGGTATTGGTACTGCCTGCACTATCTCGGCCGGGCCGTACGAGCCAACTGCCGCTGAAACGACTGAGATAGGTGCACCTGTGCGTCTTGGCCACATGGCATACAAGACCAAGGCAGCGCCTACGCCTAGGGCGAAGATCATGGTGAGCACCTGCTCTAACACCATTTTCCATGCACCTACCATCTTCATCCGGCACGCTTGACTTCTATTGACGAGTCAAACCCTCTTCACAATCGCATCAAGACCTCGGTCGCGCAACTCCTGCTCATTCAGGCGCCGAGATGACCGCCCAAGTGGCAAGGCTTAACAAAAAATCCCGTTCGTGAGCTGACTGTTTGCAATTCCTGCGTTCAATTCCGTTGAAAGGCCGTTCAAAGATGCCGGTTCATATCGAGTGCCACCCTATGGTCAGCCCATGAGCATCAGAAAGCAGGCCGTGACGGCGGGGGTCCTCGGGCTATTTCTAGCCTTCGGTATCATCGCCGGAGCGGCGTACATCCTACCGCAAAGCGCAAGCCAGATAGGAACTTCAAACCAAGTCGGCTCCGGGCAATCTTCACCGCAAACACCTCAGTCAAACGACGGATCGGGAACGTTGGCCGTTCTTCTGACTGATCCCCCGACCCTGCCAGCAGGGGTGACGGCCGTCTACATAACTTACGGCAACGTCGCGGTCCACGTCAGCGGAGCCGGAAACCAGAGCGGCTGGACCAATTCGAACACCTCCGGGACCCTCAACATTGTCAAGCTGGTCAACGTAAGCTCCACAATCGCCAAGATCAAAGTGACGGCCGGGACATACAACGCGCTCCGATTCAACATATCCTCAGCCCTCGTCACCTACAACGGCAAGAACTACACGGCGTTCGTCCCGCGTGCGTCTCTGACCGTCCCGATCCCAGGGGGAATCGCGGTGAACGCGACCAAGAGCAGCGCAGCCATAATAGACATGCACCCAACGGTTGTGAACATCGGAAGCACCTCGACTCCCGAGTTCATCATCAACAACGCGGCATCCGGGTATTGCATACCATCCCAGAACGTCACCGGCGACATGGGCAACGACGGCTTCAAGATCGACCTACTGACGGCCGGCTGGTGGCAGCAGATCAACGAGCGCAATACAGCGAACGTCTCGATCAGCAGCGCCACCCTGAAGACCAACTCCTTCTCCGTGACCGTCAAGAACACTGGGTCGACCCCTCTCAACCTCAGCGCCCTATTCATCGCCCCGCTTGGAAAGGAATGCGAGACAGTAACCTCGACATCCAGCACAACTCAGAATGGTCACCACGGCGGAGAAGTCACCCTACCAACCTGCCTCACTGGCACAGCGAACTACCTGGTCCTGAACAACGGCACCTTAGTGCCTATCACGGCGACACTTCAAATGTCAATAATGACTGGCAAGGGGCAGACCCTCGATTCCTGGGCGCTGCTCGGCAAGACAGGTTACCAGATTGGAGCTGGCAAATCGGTCACACTGACCTACAAAGGGTCGATCAGCTTCGGCATAGACCTCCATCTCCCCACCGTGACCCTTCCTGGGGTAATCTCGGGAGACCAGTACGACATTACCGTGATAGGACAGCAGGCACTTGCTGCAACGATAGTGGTGGCCTCATAGAGCCATCACTTCAGACTTTTTTCTGAAGAAGCATCGGAGTTCCCAACGGAACGTCTTCTGTTCACTCCGTTCCACTCAGGACTCTAATCACGATAACGCTCTTGTCGTCATCGTATCCGGCCCATTCCACCTTCGCTCTCTTGATGATCGCATCTGCGACATCGCTCGTAGCAAGGGTCGCATCGAGGATGGGGAGGAGTGTTATGTGGTTCAGCACGTGGGCGACACCGCCTGACGCCAGGATTAGAAAGTCACCTACTCTCAACGACTCCGAGATAGAATGGACTTTGATCCTCTCAGGATACCCGATCACCTGGCTGATGTACCCAACCTCACTCCTGTCCGGTTGGGTCATGATTTTCAGGTCTTCGCCGCGTACGAGGTACGCCGGGCTGTCGCCCACATTCACGACCTCAGCCCTACCCTTGAGGAGGTGGACGGCGGTCAGGGTAGTCTCGCCAATCCTTCTGTCGCCCCTCTTCGCTTCGAATAGCCGCTCGTGAACCGCCTTCACCGCTTCCCGCAAGTCTCCATTGAACGTCTCCTTCAGAAGGTCGAGCGCGAATTCAGCAGCGAGTCCCCCACTCCCTCGGGAAGACATCGTCACTCCGTCTGCCACCGCGTAGAGACCCCTCTCTCGGTCGACCAAAATCCTGTCCTCGTGGACGTGCGTGCTCCCTGCAACCGACTTCGAAGAGACCGCGAAGACCATGGGCATCCCCGATTCACCGTTGGCTAAACAGAACACAGTCCCTAAGAAGGGTTTCCATGTCGCGCTCGAGAGCTCGCTAGAACCAGAGGGCCCTCATAATCTCGTGTCGCGAGCCGACCGTCTAATCGTAGGGTTGAGTTGAGTTGGCCGTTGCAAGGCCTCACACAACGACTGACAGGCCTTTCAGAATGGACTCCCGCTCCATAACTCTCTTATGCGCGGACGACGCCAGCCTTCTTCAAGCGCATCAGACTATTGACACCGAGAAATCCAATTCGAGGCCACTGGCCATGAGTACGATCCTTGAGACCAGAGCTCTCGATCACATATCGCGCCGCGTCGAGTCGAGCCTGGAGGAGGATATCATGGAGTCGAAGTCGATGGCCCCGGAGATGATAGACGAACTTCATTCAGTCTTCGAGGAGGCCACAGGAAACGCCCTGACCAGTATCCTTGATGAACCCACAGCAAAGGCTCTGACGTTCCACCTAAGGAATGCGGGGCTCGAGGGTCAGCGTGGGGTCATGGCGAAGCTCGATTCCCTGCTCATGGACGGCTCTTCAATCCTGAAAGCGGCCATCATCGAGGAGTTCCGCGCGATGGTTCACGAGCGACTAACTATGGTTCGCGCCAGCTTCGACGAAACATTCGAAACCGGACCGATGAGAACCCCTACGAGCGAATGAACTTCGCACTCGAATCGCGGCTTATTGTCCTCCGTGTAGAAGCGCGAGGGAGCGAGAGGGTGAGCCTCAAGCACAGTTATGGAACCCGGTGGTCAAATTTCCTCGCCCTCGGATGATATATCCAGGAACCTCATCCTAAGCCCTGACATATGCCACTTCAGGAATATCTCCTCCCAGGAGAGGAGGTACACTACCACTCTCGCAACATGCTGCGATATGGAACTAACAAGTATGAGGTGATAGTCACAAACAAGAGGCTTCTGATGTTTGCAAGGCGCGGGTTGATCGTCCGAGGCGACGACGTCATAAGCTTCAGGATGGAAGACTTGCAGGGAGTGAAGTACAGGGAGGAAGGGATTGTGCTTAAGATGGGCACCATTCAGATACAGGGCAAGACGACGATCCAGCTGATCGGGCTCGCGAGTGAGGCGAAGATGGTGTACCAGCAGCTGATGCAGTTTCTCTAGGCGTGTGAAATGAAGCCTGATGACGCGAGGAAAGAGGTCTTGGAGATGCTGCGGGAACGGTGTGGGTTCAAGGTGCCGGAGTACAGGCTCTCTGGAAAGACCCGCTCCTCAATCGGTTCTTTGGGAACGGTCTACCGCCACCTACTGGCGCTCACAGAGACCATGAGAATAGAAGAGTCCAAGGAAGCCAGAAGGCCTGTCAAGGTTAGACGGTCCATAACAGCGAGGGAGAACACGGCCCTCAAGGAGTTGTTGGGCAAGACTCAGGCACTGCAGGCAAACTTTCAGAATAACCTCAACGCCCTCGCCAGACAGATTATCTCGGAACTCGGCACCGCACCCCCCAGAACCCAGGTTGGCGAGCCCCCTGCATTTCCACCCGCGGGAAGCGACCGGGCTATCCTCGAACCTCTTCGGTGCCAGAGCTGTGGTGCGAGCCTAAGTCCCCCAACCTCCAAGTTCATCAAGTGCAATTACTGCGGAACGGCCTTTGAGATTGACGATTACATCAATAAGCTGAGGCTCAGCGATGAAGTTGCCCGGGTAGTGGATGTCATCGGAGGCAAGTATGCATTCGAAGGAGCGAGCCCGGGAGGGCAAACATTGTGGCGGAAGATAGCATCCGTGCACACCCTATTGTATCCCGTTTTCCATGGAATACTTCTCTTCTTTGGATACCTTTGAGAAGGAATTGATGATCTGCCGCCCGAGTCAGTCGCCTGTTTGGACATGCCAGGATTCTGGACGATAATCGAAAGCAAACATTGCTTCAGAGCTCGCCGTGCATGAGATAGGTAATGAGAGAGTCGGAGATCTCTTCCTGTTTGGCCAACCATCCTACCACATCCGACATCGTGACCAGACCTAGGAACTTGCCGTTCTCGTCCATTACCACGAGTCTCTTGACCTTATTCTCGACCATCTTCCTCGCAGCCTCCCCAATAGACGCGTCTGGTGCCACAAAGACAACAGGGGAAGACATGATGCTTCCGACTTGGACCTTGCTGGGATTGGCGCGTACCGCGGTGACCTTGCGTAGGATGTCCCTCTCGGTGACCATCCCAACCGGGCCGTCGTCGTCGGCCACGACAAGACATCCTATGTCCTTCTCGACCATTAGGGCCGCGGCCGCGTGGACTGTGGAGTCGGACCTTATCTTGTGAACGACGTCCACTATGATGCTTTTCACTCCGGCCTCAATAGACACTAGCAGAACATGTAATTGTGCTCTATCGCGTTTCTTAAGAGTTGCGGAATACTGTTATTAGGCCGGACCCGTAAAATCGTCACACGGCCTGGGCTCGATTCCACCCATGAGAGAGATCGGGCGAACGCCTACTCTATCCCGGTCTCGATGGAATAAAGCCCAGCCCGAAGGGCAGCGGAGTAGGATTCTAGGTACCGCCTTTCCTTATCGCCCCGAGGCTTGGTCGCGTCAAGCTCCTGGATGATCTTCGTGAGCAAGGGTGCTGCACTCAGACTTGAATATCGACCGTAGCGCGAATACGAAACCCTCTGGGTCGCCTGGAATCTTGTACATGGGGAGATTATACTGTGTCTCGAGCAAGAACAATGTGGTGTCCCTGTGACCCCGGCCCATCCCCACAAGACCCCGGTCTATGGAGCGCGCAATCGCCGAATTAGCTTGGATTTGCCAAAACTCCAGACGAGAGTCATTCAGCATAACAATAATTTGTGCCCAATGTCCCCTAATACGCATATCGACAATTCTCAAGTGCGAGAGCAAGGGCGAGTACCCCGCTGGGGACCGATGGAATCCTCCGATGGCCCTCTGAATTATGGGCATTCTCCCTCGGTCGTCAAGATGGCCCGCCTCACCTGAAGTCGACGGGATGAACCGGAAAGTACGCTATGAAGAAGATTACCGTGGCCAGCAGCCACGCAGCCATCAAGATTTTTTGTGTCGAGTTGGAGTTCGGGGCCAGGAAGGTTATCACCATCGGGATTCCAAGCGCGAGTGCCGGGTCCACGTTTACGAAGTAGAACGCGTAGACAACCCGATGGATGACCGCGGAGAGGATGAGGTTGGGACCGTATGTTGCCGCAATCCAGATGCCGACCAGCGCATCGAGCTGGGTTACCTTGCCGCGCAGCACCTTGTACAGGAGGATAGGAATGATCGCCCAGAACGAGTACCAGACGACGAGGTTACCTATCCCGAGCCAGTCGATGGGGTGAAGGTAGGTCGTGTTTATCACCGTCCCGTTGGAGGACGTCGTCGTTATCGTGACCGTCGTGACAAAGTACTGGGACGCATTGATATCGAGGGGAAGGACCCAGTACCAGGCCAGGTGATCCCAAGGGTCCTGCAGATCCTGGGCGTTGATCTTGAGGGCTGTCTGATAGGTGAAGTAGTATTCGAAATTCTGGAGCGGGTTGGTCACATAGTCGTGGGAGACAGATGTTGTCGTCGTCGTGACCGTGCTGTTGGTGTTCGGGTCGACCACAACAACGGTCGAGACGACCGTCTGTGAAGAGGAGTAGGGATGATACGCCTGGTCGTAGACCCCGAGAGGAATGAAGACCACGACCAGGATTATCGCCATGAATGTCAGAAGCCTGCGGACGTTGGGACGGGAGAACAACTTCGAGAATGGTGCTCTCCAAGTGGCCCAGGCATGGTACATGATGAGGGCAATCACGAAGTAGATCCCCCACTCCTTGCTGAGGACCGATAGCCCCAGCATCGCTGCGGTCACATAGTACCGGCGCTTGAAGTAGGCGAGGAACCCAAGCAAGGCGAACAGAATTGGCGGACCTTCGAGCAGGAGGAGCGACGTATGGATGAAGAACATCGTCTCGAACCCCAGCATCGACGCAGCAAGAAGCGCCTTCTCCCTCGTGAAGAAGACAAGGGCGAGCTCGTAGAGCGCCCATACGGCTGCAACGCCAATCAGGACATAGAAGATCCTCCACCCGAAGAAGTCGTTTCCGAACAGGAAGATGCCAAGGGCGCCCCAGATCTTGCCGAAGAACGGATGCTCGAGGTTGCTCGGGATCCAGCGCAGCAGGTCGTTGGCGGCGGGGACATAGTACGACTCGTCGAACACATAGGCGGAGCTCGTATTTCCGCTCGGGAACGACATGGCAAAGAGGTGCAGAGCAATCAGAATCAGCAGGAGGTGGCTTATTCCGAAGTGACCCAACCACCCCTTGACGTAGCCAGTGACGCGGGCGACCCGCGATGCCCTCGGCACTTGAACAGGTTGAAGTGGCACGTCGCTCGCAGCAGCCCCATCGGCTGGACTTTCCGAGCCCTTGTCTTGGCCGCCGCTCATGTGGAATTGTCCCTACTCAAGTGTGATTTGCCGCTGCTCCTTCTCGTGGCACTTGGCGATTAGTAAACGTTTCCCCCAAGAGCCAATCCCTGAAGCCCTCCTCGCCCAGTCGCCTTCTGACTTCGACTGATTGTCGCCGGAATACGATTCTTGTGAGAATTGGAATTGATCCGCGCGCTCCGCCTCCTTGTTGACATTACTCCCGAAATGAGGAACGCACCTACGACCAAGTAGGCCCCGCTCGGAGTCGAAACGCCCTGTGCCGGTATTGCGGCCCCTGCTGGAGGGGGCACCTTGGTCGCCGCGCCTGCCCCGGTGGTTGTGACCGTCGTGGTCGTAGTCACGTTCATTGTAATGGTCGTCGTGGTTGTCACCGGAATCCCCGAGATTGAAGTAAAGGTCCGGTTGAAGGTGGTGGTGACGGTCCTGGTCAGGGTGCTGGTCGTTGTGGATGTCTGAGTCAATGTGTTCGTCCCAGTGGAGGTTACGGTGGTCGTGGTTGGGACCGTGGCGGTCGTCGTAATCGTGGCAGTTTGAGTCTGTGTTTGTGTTTGCGTTCTTGTCTGTGTAATAGTGGTCGGGACCGTGGCGGTCGAAGTCAGCGTGGAGGTTGCTGTGCTAGTCGAAGTGGAAGTCAATGTGGCGGTGGTGGTGACAAGGATCGACGAGGTTTCGTTCAGTAATGCCGTCTTGGTGACAGTTTGAGTCGGCGCATAGGACGTGGTTGTTTCCGTGATAGTTGCGGGAACCGTAGACGTGACCGTGGGCGTGGTGGTTAAGGATGTTGACGCAGTCGATCGTGATGAATGCGTTGAGAGAGTTGAGAGGGTTGAGGTGGACAAGGCGGAAGTCGTCGAGGTCTTAATCGTGGTGCTGGTCGAAGGCGCGAATTGGGAGCTCGCTAAGACCACAGTCGCGCTCACGGCAATTAGGACCACGAGGTAAATCACGATGGTGACTGAGAGACGGCTGGACAAGATGTGCTCTCGAATCCAGGACCTGTTCCCTGTCCCGTCGCTCATTCTTCTCGACCTCTTCCAGTTTGAGAAGTCCTGATTCATGCCTCATGAACGCTGAATATGTAACGGACTGACCGCAGCGGCGAGAGAACGGTGTGCCGACCAGGTAGCCGTGATGAGATTCCCCTTCTGTTCGGTTCTTTCAGGCTTTTCGAGTGTCGGAAAACGACCCGTGAGAACGCTAGTCTTGTCGATATCATCTGCTGAGCCTGATATGGACAACGCGATCAGATCTATCGCGTCGGGCCACGACTCTGGTCCTTGGTGAATCTGGTTCGTCCGGTCAGCCTCGCCGTGGTCATGACTCCCGAGATGAGGAACACCCCGGCTACTAGGTATGTTGTGCTTCCTGGGGGACCAGCAGATTGTCCGGGTGTGGCAGCCCCAATGAGAGGCGGCGCAATTGCCGTCGGGGTTGTCCCGTTGATTGTCGTGGTAACGGTCACAGTCGAGGTTGAGGTCTCGGTGACCGTCGTTGGCGGTAGCGTCACAGTCGAGGTTGAGGTCTCGGTGACCGTCGTTGGGATGGTCGTCGTCGAAGTCACCGTCGAAGTGATTGTCGCTGTGGACGTCGAGGTGGTGGTATCGGTCTGAGTTATCGTGGTCGGAATCGTGGTCGTTGTGGTGTCAGTCGCCGTGACTGTTGAGGTAGTAGTCGTCGGCGAGGTAGTTGTTACGGTTGAGGTCGACGTGTCTGTCACTGTTTCCGTTGAAGTGACGGCCGGGAGCGTCGTGATCGACGTGAAAGTCCTGTTGGATGTGGTGGTCTCAGTTATGGTCCTCGTCGTAGTAGATGTCTGAGTCGCAGTGCTTGTCAAGATGCTTGTCGCAGTACTCGTCAAGGTGCTTGTCGCAGTACTCGTCAAGGTGCTCGTCAAAGTGTTTGTCGAAGTGGTTGTCGCAGTGCTTGTCAAAGTGTTTGTCACCGTGGAAGTCTGGGGTGGGGGGGTCGATGTGGTCGTTACCGTTGTTGTCGTCGGGGCCGTACTCGTGACGGTTGACGTCGCGGTGGAGGTGAGCGTGACCGATGCAATCGACGTGGTTGTAACATAAGAGGTCGTAGTGAGGGTCGACGTGGCAGTGGAAGTGGATGTCGCCGTTGTGGTCTGAGTGCTCGTGAGGATGGTCGGCACAAGGTTGGTCTGGGTTACCGTCTTGTTCACCGTCGAGAGCTCCGTGTTCGTCTGCGTGAGCGTGACATGCGCGCCGAAGTCGCCGTTCGCAGCGGCCAGCGCCGCCGTACCGGCAAAGATCCCGAGCACGACGGCCAGCAGGGCGCGAGCGATGACTTCCAAGCCTTACGGGCGTGCGTCTTCCTACTTCAAAAACAGTTCTGTTGTAATGTCAGATTCCGAGAGCGAGGAAGCAGAGATGCGGCAGCACTCAAGAACTCTTCTTGTAACCTCTCGGCCCTCACTGCAGCGGCTCAGCCGAGACGTCGGAAAGGAGTTGGACCTCGATATGATTTCTCGATTGCAGCTCCTGAAGGGTGAAGCAGGTTGAGTGGGCTTGGAGCGCCATGCATGGGAAGAGGGCTCCAAGACAGAGTACTGACACCCTCCATTCTGCTCCGGATACCAGACAGCTCTACGAAGCTCTCATGCAAATGTTGCTCCCCCTAGAATGGGACAGAAGACGAACGAGGTTGAAGAACCACAGGCAAGTCGCCGACTTCTGAATGGAGGATCCGACTTCACATCGCAGACTATTCGCAACAAAAACGTCCCATCCCCCTCCGGTGTGGGAGAGATGTCATCCATGGGCGAAAGATGTTGCGCCAGCCAGGCTCCAATCTCGTCGCGTTTCAAAAGAGCCAGAGAGAAGTGGGCTCCCCCTTGCTTCCGAGCAATGAAAGAGAGGCCAATCGAATGAGATTAGCTCGGTGTTGGCAAGTTACAGACTTGCTGCGAGACGGAGAAGCAGTCTGGATGGGGACTCCATAAGCTTCAAACGAGCGAACTCTCCTCATCTCGCACAATGCAATTGAACCAACAGGACGAGTGCCAGGAGTGCAAGAGCCAGAGGCACAGACTTTGCACCAGGCCTCGAACGCTGGTGAACCTCTCCAGCTACACGGAGAGCGAGGCCGTGTCGGAGACCCACTCCTGCTGCGACGGTGGTCTCGTTTGGACCCACACTCGGCGCATGCAGGCTCGAATAGACGAATACGCTCGCGGTGTCTCCTGAGTCGAGCCCCAGAACGATCTGCGGGCAATCAACATGGATTCAGAGTCCATAATCCAATAATAATCTGCCCGCGTAGATCTCCCGATGAACAGATACGGTAAGGCTTGCGCCAGATGCGGGTCATACTACGTAGGCGACAACATGGTAGACAACCTTTGCCCGTGGTGCAAGGAGATCGTATCCGGTATCAAGCAGTCCGACCTTTACTCAAGACCCGAAGACGTTGAGACCCTAGAGGTCTAACTGGTTCCCCGAATCGAATCTCTTTAGTCAGCCCCGACCCTGACAAGAAAGCGGGGCTTGGCCCGGACAATCGTGAAGAAGGCATGGTACTCAACCAACTTGCTGTCAACCGAACACCATAGAGAGCCAATCTAGAGAAGACTCGTCAGGCTCGATGATGGCTAAGTCTTAGTAAGGTCAACCAGACGAGGGTAAGAGTGAGAGTGGTTGATCGCCTGGGTCGAGATAGGCTGGATAATCATTGGCCTCGGAGTGGCGAGCGCCATCTTTGTGCTCTGGAGCTCGGCAATCGGAGCCGGGTTCGAGCCAACCTCGCAGAAGAAGGTGAGATGGATGCTGGAACTGGCCGCCGTCAACTCTAACGACGTCGTCTACGACCTCGGTTCGGGAGACGGCAGAATCGTAATCGAGTCCGCCCGACGTTTCGGGTCGAGGGCCGTCGGGATAGAGGCGGATCCGACCCGCGTCCTCTGGTCGAGGCTCATGGCGAAGCTCTTCCGGGTCGACGGAAAGGTCAGAATAATATGGGGCAATTTCTTCAACCAGCCCCTACAGGAGGCGTCGGTGGTGACACTCTTCCTCACGGAGAACACCAACAGCCAACTCAAGACCAAACTCGAAGCCGAGCTCAAGCCAGGCACCCGTATCGTGACATACGTATGGAAGATTGAGGGTTGGGAGCCCAAGGCGATGAACAGCAAGCGTGAACTGTACCTATACGTGACGTAATTGCGGATCCGATTAGAAGGATAACTCAGTGCCGCAACTGCGTGCTGGCGGCCTCGGCGCCGATCCCCCTCGGCGGACGAGAAACCGTCACTCCTTTGGTGGGGGGGACGAGGTGGGATTCTGTACGTTCCGATCTCCTGCGTACTCTAGCCCGACCTCGCCAAGGGACTTCATGGCGCGGGGTTTAATGAGCACGGTCGACACTTCCTTTCCCCAGGGTATGACATCCCAGAGCCTTTCGTACACGTAGTACACCGCGGAGCCCGCCACGTTGAAGACCACCGAAATCACGGTCGTCTGGCCGGCGTTGCCAGTGAAGTAGTATGTTACCGCAGCCAGAAGGGCAAAGACGACGATTCGGTAGGCTATCATCTTGACCAGAGACCTCGCCCTTCGCTCGGAGTTCAAGCTCCTATCAGCGACCATTCAGACTATTAGAGCGTGATAGAGAATGAACCCGGACATAGAAACCAGATTCCGCGGTTGCGAATCGTGTCCAGGAGGAAGCGTGTTCGACGCTGGGGACAGGGGCGAGCGAGTGAGAGCGGGCCGACAACCTCCCCCCAATCCCCCGAACCGACGGAGATCGCCGCACAGCTGGTCGCGGCCAGCTCGAAGGACCTAAGGAGGGGCGCGTTGGTAGAATTGTGACCAAGCTGTTCGACGGTGACTGACCACCTCTGGCTGAGGTCGTCGAGACGTCTGACCCAACACACTTTGACGAGACAAGGATAGCTACGATAGCTACGGCCGCCGCAGAGCCGTATACGTCGCTGTCTTCCTCGCAGTCGACATCCACCACTGGATGTGTCTTGAAGGACCAGCGAGACAAACCCTTGAACCCTGAGTGGGCCTTCAAGAGTCTTGAACAGTCAGCCTTCCTCCTATCAGCTTCTCCCCGAGAGGGTTCGCCAGACCCTAAATGTCTGGTACCAGACCACTGCTACCAGTGCCAGCGAGGCCGCCACGAGAAAGGGGAGGTACGACGCTGAGTAGAAGGACATGACGGCAAAGTAGCCAACAATCGGAGTGAAGAGGACGGCGAAGAACAGAAGCTGTGGCACAAGGAGCCCTCCAATCCTCGAGAATCCATCGATGATGTCACTGGAGGCTTCCTTGGAGGCCATGTACTGGCCTCGCTCGTTCTGCGAGGCATATCCGGCAGCGAGAAGCTTGTCCAAGTGATAGGACACCAACGAAGGGGTCGACAGGGCCAGGCCTCGCTGCACCTCTCGCAGTTCGCTAGGCCCGTGCCGAAGGAGGTAGAGATAGACCCTCAGCGTGTTGCCCCTCACCTCCGGTTGGGCTCTCTTCATCGCTTTGGAACCCCCGACACCCGTGCGATCCTCTCCGGAGACCGAAGACAACTCTAGACTTTGTCTTGCTATCGCTGCGCCCCCTATAAACAGAACAGAGGAACAATCTGGATTACGGTAGGCAGACGGGGCAAGACGCCGGACATCCGAGGTCGTGAATGCAGCCTAGTAGTCACCCGATTGAAGCAAGAGGGAACGAGCGCCGTTCTTTCTAAATTCAATACGAATCCTCGGCTCCGAACTCTGATTGGGATCCTCGTTCGAGGACACCTCGGTCTTCCCCGTAGTGCTTCCCGCCTTCCTCTTTGCCGCCATATCAGTCCGGAAGGAACGGCGCGGTATTGAAGCAATGCTTTTGAATGTTGACTCACTCCACGTTCCGATCCTTACAGCGGTCTTGAAAGCGATTACTTTCAGGAATTCGCGACCGAACCTGTGATGTTTCGATGTGTCGTGACCTTCGGGCTCAGTCATGCGAACGCAAGCCCATTCTCCGATGGACCATTTGCGTCGCCTGCAGTGTTTGACCCGCAGACCATGTTTCCGGGACGGCATTGGGGGAGAGTCACCCCATCCGTTCCTCTCAATCCCATGACACAGATTGACATGCACCAATCGTCAACAAGAAGGCGCTGCCAATCGTTTCCAGAACCTCCGGTCTGACCAAACACATAAAAACTGTGGGCTGCAAACAGGGCTCGTAATGCAGCGGCGGCTGATGAGCATACTTGCCTGCCCCATCGACAAGTCATTTCCCCTACGCCTAATCGAACTTGAGAGCAAGGGAGACATAGTGATTAGCGGCGCGCTGTTGTGTCAAGAATGCGCACGATTCTATCCGATAATAGACGAAATCCCCGTCATGCTTCCCGATGAACTAAGAAGACGTCAGGAGGACATTGACTTCATCAACAAGTGGAGGGACAAGCTCCCGAAGGAGATCGTCGAGGGGGACCTCACAGGTAACCCTTCCTGAATCGTCCCAGGAATTGTTTGCGGCGAACGTTTGTTTCGATTTCGGAATCTGCGCCGCTCAGTTCTCGTGCGCAAGTTTGTGTCTGGGGAACATATCAAGATCCCGGAAGTGGTTGTCCCCGAGGGAGGACCCATGCTGACGATTCGTCCGCCTGGAAGGCTAACCCACAGATTTCTAAGGAGAAGACTAGGCGCCCCCAAGGACCGGATTCGAGTCCCGCTCATCAGGTCCGACCAGGTCCAAGGAGTACTTTCTGGCCAATCCCCGCGCCGCCTCGGGGATCTGAGTCATGCTGATCACGTGAAGCTTGAAGCCGATATCGAACTGGATGATGTGCAGGCTGATCACCCGAGCATGCGAGACAGCAGGCTGAAGCAGATAGGCGTGTTTGCTGCGCCTGGAATCCTCTACGAGCAAGTCGAAGTGGTAGGTCTGTCCCGACCTTCCAATCGCTTGCGGTCGATCCACGATACGGGCACCTGCAGAATTCAGTCTCATAGTGAGGTCTGCGATGAGTGAAGTCTCGCGCGCACCCCTTTGAGCAGCATGGCGACGTATTGGATCATGTGACATCGGCAGCTTTTCAAGACCCAGCGGGGCGAGTTCCAAGTCGAGCCTTGTGTACAGGTCCAGGAGCGAAATCCCCTTGTCGGTAAGGGTGTATGACATCCTCGAACCGTGCACCTCCCCAGTAATCAGACCGTTGAGGAGCAGGACTTCAAGGAATTCTAAGAGGCTGGTCCACGAAAGGTTAGCCTTGTACATCAACCTCGTTGGTCCCCCGACCCCTTCCGAGATCGCACGCATGACCTCGCCCAGTACATCTTTTCTCGACCGCCTTGCTGGCGGCCTTCCATTCTCCTCAGGAATCAAGCTCTCCCTCGATGTCTCAGTTGTGGGTGCCGAATGACCTTCATGATGCCCGCCAAGGGTGTCCAGTTCACCACGGCGCGCGAGGAACTTGGTGAATCCTTGATTGACGTCCCAGAACGCGCGTGACTCAAGTCCCTTGACACCGAACCCAAAAGTCAACATTCCAGGCTTCGGTATTAAGTTTGCAGAGATCCACCAGTTCATCCATGGACCAACTGACCGATAAGAGTGACAGCGCTGTGCTCCCTCCAGTGCAGTCGCCAAACCCGCAGTTGTGTTCATGCGAGGCCCAAGAATCCTAATAGGTCAAGACTGAGGTTCGGTGCCTGAACCACCCCGGTGTCCGGTGGTTCTTTCGCCGAGTTCCAACATACGCTACTGCCGGAGGGTGTAGGGCAAGTCGACGGTGCCACCTCGAGAAAGGATGATATGTTGGAAGCTCGACTCCCGGGCAGATAATGAAAGATGTCAAACGGGGGCCCGGTTCTGGCCTTCCTCTAACACCCCTCCAGAAATCCATCCTCCATGGCATAGACATTGGGAAAGGAGTGAGGGAACTGGCCAAGTCCACTGGCACTTCGGCGGAGAGCATAGGAATGGAACTTGCGAGGCTTCAAATCAGCGGATACATCACGGAAGACGGCATCCCTACTCGAAAATGGCGAGACACGGTCGAGGAGTAGACCCAGCGACGCGGAGCAGGACACCGTGGAGCATCGGAACTACTCTCAGGCAAGGCCTCCCCTGTGGTTGGCTGAATCTCGGAAGTCGCAGCAACTCTCCGGATGTCCTTCCTTGGAGACGGTGATCCGGCTAGTCAGGAATCCAGATGGCATGGCGACGGCTAATATCTGAAAGACGGGAACACTGTTCCAACTGGGAACATATCGCGAATTCCAGCAAAAAATGTGCGAATAACTCAGCAGGAACATCTGATGCAAAGTGGCCTGGTCCGCCCAGTGCGACGCGGCCCAAAGACGACTCGAACGCAACCCCCTTGAGGAGAGCGGGGGGGCGCTGGTCGGGTGAGGAGCGAATGTACAGGATTAGTCCGATCGGAGGTGGTTCAGGAGGAACGAGTCTATGGTGGCGCCGGTCGTGGTGGCGGACCTTCCGATGAACTGACCGCTGTATTTGTAGGGCTGTTCAATCTTCTTTCTCATGAACTCAGCAGAGTCCGCTTTCAAAAATAATCTAGGGGGCCAACATTCCTTGCCCTTTTGTTAAATTCCAGGTCACCCATGCGAATGGAGGTCTGGGATTTCGTGCAGCACCAGCGAGACCAAAGAGGTACCAACCGCTTCGAGTGCGCCGACACTCCTTAAACCAGACTTCGCCAAAGTTCGCCGCAGCGAAGCGCACTCTGCGCTCAAGAAACAATGATGCGCTTGTCCATCCAACTCGCGAAGTCACAGTTTATCGCCTTTAGCGGCAATAGGAGATCATGACAGAAGCCCATTGCGTCAATGAGAAGTCCAATAGGAAGATGAATGGGGCGACAGAATTTCGCCCTAAGAACGGAAGGAGAGCTGTTCAGGGAATCTGCTCGAGGTACGGTGCAAAGCTCTTCACGATCCTGGATAGCTGATCCTCCGCCTTCCCAATCTCTTGCTGCGGCCTCCTTCTCGCTTGTGTTGATGTGAGCCCTCTTGGGCGAATTCCCGAAGGCGGGAACCGGATGCTCACAATTCGCCAATAAACGATAACCATGGGAAGCATCTGCCAATCATGCGATTAAGATGGAAGAGCGAGAGATTTACTCGTACAGGTCGAAGTTCACAGAGAAGAAAGCCGCAACGGACGTCGAGGCAACCGAGTATGAGAGCATCGACGAGTACCTCGACTCTCTAGTCAACTCCAAACAGGACGCACCCAAGAAGACTAATCGAAGCTGACTTGTTCCAGATTCACGCTCTTGCAGCCCCCAACACAGCAGTCGCCTTAACAGCCGCATCGTCAGTCTTAACCCCCGATACGAGGTCGCTTTAATCAGAGCGACACAAGGCAACCTCGTAGTCCTAGTTTGGACGGGCCCGAAATGCAACTGTTGAACCTAGGAGAACGTCCCCGAAAAGAGAACTATGCCGTTGTTGGCTAGCAGCAGCGAGACCGTTATCTGTTGACCCGCAACCGCAATAGAGCTGCCAGGAAAGGTCGCCGTCAAAGAGAGCGAACCTCTTGTGGGGACGGTACTGCCGGTACTGCCAGCGCAACTGGATGAACCAACACTCATCCATGCGTATTTCACGGTCGCGCAGGACAGAACAGGGTTGATCTTGGTGCAGGCGGTTCCAGAGCTGCAGAGAGTGAGGGAAAATGAGTTTCCAGAACTCGAGCAAGCCGTGAACTGAGCTTGCACATCTGCGCTGCTAGTGAAGTTCCCAAAGAGTCCGACGACAAAGCCCCCGATTGGCATCGCGGAGATTAGCGTCATGGCTATGAGGACCAGGGTCGCCAAGCCCGGCGAGATTGACTTGTTTCTCTTAGTTCGATCATTCGCATTCCCGAACCTGGAAGTAACCATAATGGTTGTGGAGTCTGAATCAGCATTGAGGATAGATACAGAGCGCGAGTGACCAAGACAGAGCTCGCGCTCCAACGATTCTGTAATCCAACGAGCACTGGTCGCTGCAACGGTTAACTATGAGCGCGGAGAACACAGTATCGATGACGGATTCCGTAGAATACAAGGTTGCATTGGACCCGGACAAGGTTCAGACCCTTGGACGAATCTGGAGGCAAGAGAATCCACAGATGCTCCTTCAGAGTCTCTTCGAGCTCGCATACCATCATTACGTAGAGGAGGAGGATGAGCTCGATTCCGGGGAAGACGCACAAGCGGAGGACGGACGAGCTTGAGGCGCAGTTGGACGCTCTACGCAAAAGGCTAGCAGCTCGGAACGGGGGGAGAAGGAGAAGCAGTCCGTTTTGTGTCCGAAATGCTTCAGCAAGGTTCGCTACGACACTTTGAGCAGGGATTACGCCTGTGCCAAATGCGGGTGGGAAGGTCCTCCAGAAGAAGTTGTACGGCACGATGTCCAGACCTAGTCCTCTTGGTCGACCACTTCATGGTGGACCTGTCGCTTGGCTCGTGGCCCAGATAGTGGAACTCGGTCAAAGTGACCCGGACCTGATGCCAGGTTGAGGGATGGCGGTCTAGACCACCCAACCTTGAGGGATTGGCACTTCTTCTGCTGCACAAATGCTAGGGGACCCGACCCATCTATTGCCGAAATCATGGAGCGGATAGCCCTCCAGACATGAAACGGAAAAATTGCCTAATTTCGGGCGCGCGAAACCGAGTCCCATGGGAACTTCCGTGGTGTGCCCATTCTGCGAGTGGCGGGGTTACAATTATTACTTTCCCAAACACTTTGAGTCCTCCCACCCCCTAGAAACCCCGAGATCCCCCATACGCGTGGATGATCGTAGGCTCGATTCCAGGCCCAGAGGCTATTGGTGCGTAGTTGGTTCAGTAGACAGGTACATTGCCGCTCAGCTGGCTCTGTCCACCATTTATGGTCTTGACACTGCGGCGCTACCGCTGAGCCATCCCAACTTCTTGATACTGACCGCGGTGTTCGTAGTCTCCTCATCTGAGATTGGTATCGGACGCTCCTTTGCAAGCACTACTCGAGAGGGATTTGGAGGTGGATGCGCCGAGGTCGAGGTGACTTCACGGTTATCAATTCCAAGGCCCTGACAAGAGTTTGAGCATGTCGTCTTGATTAGCCGCGCAACCACCTCCCTCGGGACCAGCAAGAGTTCGGGACAAGTTGCAGACGATAGGATTTACGAGTCGTTCTGCCCTTCTATTGATGAAGACAAACGCGTTCGCGTTCGAGGCAAACCTTCGTCTCCCAGAGCAAACCCCCGTGAAAGGTCAAGGTGGGCAGTCTAGAGGTCCTGAGACTCCTCCTTGTTCTTGGTGTGTCTTTCGACAATCGACTTAAGGTAGGCTTCAAGAGCTTCGCGACTGTCTTCACCCTCGCGCTTCTTCCGCGTGGTCGGTCCGAACGAGAACTTTGCGAAGTATTTGTAGGAGTTGCTCTCCTCGGTTGACTCGATTTCGGGAACGTTGCTCTGAGATTCCAGCTTCCAGTCTCCCTGCGACGCAGAGCTCTGGATCGTCTCTTCGCGGTTCTCGCTCGCCTCGTCCGCAGCTCGTAATGCATCGAGAGCTTCTCTCAGGTCATTGGCCTCGATGCCTGACGTTTCCTTAATCCACAGTAGCGACTCCTTCTGTACGGCCACGGCAGCGCTTCCCAAATAGAGATTGAGGACTTTGACTAGCTGCTCGGGCTTGGAAGGTATCTGCTCTCTGGTCACGTGGTATCTGTTCTCAAGTGCCTCGTAAACGACCTGTTTTGCCGCATCACCCACGATATTCAAAGCTCGGTCAAGCGAGTTCAGGAAGACCTCATCGGACCGGACCCTTTCGTGACTCACCGGCATCCGCAAACCTCAGCCCCTGAATTGTATGTAAGTATATTTGACTTATGTATCCGTGGTTCCAATCACAGGCACCTTATCTCAGGCGGAGGCCTTGACCGACAGAAGGCCAGACTTGGTGTTCTTCAGGATCACGGGGAACCGGCCGACGATGATGTTCTCCACGTTCTTCTCTTGCGTTCCGGAGAGCATCACGAACACCGAGATAGTGCCCTTTTCGGCAACGACTTCAAGCGCGGCTTTCATGAACTTGTACGTGGGCTGGAACCCGAGCGAGAGTACTAGGTCTGAAAGGCTATCGAAGATGACCGCCGTTCCTTTTTCCGCAGACGCGCCGGTAGACTTGGCGAGAGCGTCGAGCACGACGGAGGGATTGTCGGCGGAAATCAGAACCTCGTTCTCGGAATCGCCTGGTTTATAGTACGAGATGTTGGCCGCCATCAAATAGAGTTTCACTCCTTCGAGCGAGGAAACAGCCTGGTGCACGCGACTTCCTCGGGAAGTGAAGACGAACACGCTCTTCCCCGCCCCGAGCAGAACCGAGGCAATTTCCCTAATCCTGTCTTCGAATCCCAGTGAGGTGTCGGCTTCGAAGAGGACGGGCCTTCCGGTCAGAGAAGCCACCGGTATCCCCCCAAGACTGGTTGACCCAGTGGTTTCCTGACCAGCCGGCACCGAGGTCGGCGCGCCTGCGGGCTGTGCTACGAGACCAGCCAAGACCGCGGAATGACCGAAATTCTGAGTGATGAAGAGGAAGATCAACGAATTGAGAAAATACATCAACCCTGTCGCGTCGAGTCGGTCCACCCAAACCAAGCTCTCGAAGACTACATACATTACGGTTACTCCGGCCCATCCTATTGGCAGGCTAAGCAGACTCTCGCTCAAGGTCTTGTGAGGGATCCTTCGAGTGGCCATGAAGAGGACGGCCGTCGGATAACTGAGAAAGAAGATGAGCATTAGCGCGAGAAGGACGACGTAATAGGCAGGCGCACCGAGCGCCAGTACCTGACCCCCTCCCAAAGCAGTGACGTATCCAACCGTGAACGGCCTGAAGGTGGCCACGTACCCGACAATCGAGATCGAGAACACGGAATACAGGGTTACCAGAAGTGTATGTGTCCTACTCTTCCGAAGGTCACTTACGAAGGTCCTGAAATTTGAGCCCTGAGGATGAAGATACATCCCCACTGACGCGGTCGACAGGAAGACTCCCCCGGCCAGTCCCAGCCCTGTGCTAAGAGGAGCATAGACCTGCATGAACTGGGACGTTGCGCCTGACACCCTCCAGAGCTCAAGCCCAATCAGGAAGAAGGTTGCAACATAAACCCCGACAAGGAAGTCCCTCACAACCCTGTAGGAGGTCAGGTGCTGCCGGTAGACAAGGGTCCCTGCGACGGCCGTGACAATCATGGCACCCAGATACAAGGCCTCCGTGACAATGGGAGAGCTCATCCGCAACCACCAAAACCCAGCGGGCGTGCCTTGCTATCGAGACGGGGTGAGGCAGGTGGGAAGAGAGCGACCAATTCCTACACGATTATTGGGAAGCCTTTCCGACGAACGTAAATAACCTTGTGGGGGGTGATACTTTTCGAATTTATCCCGGAATTGATGGATTTCAACTCCATTTCGCTTATTTATTGAGGGCATATTAAAGTCACGCATGATCAAGTGGCTTCTGGATGAAGCCCTGCCAGCGGCCCTTCTGGCGATGGGACTCCTCGCCATTGGCCTCATTCTCTCAGAGGGGTACGCTAGGGTGCTAGCAATCGTTGCTGGGGTCTTCCTGCTAGGAATCAGTCGGGGGGGCCGAATTGAATCCCACGGCAATCGCTTGTCGCATTTTGGACCTTGAAGGCTACAGAAATTGAAACCCGACGAGTTCTGTCCCGAAGGGATTGGTCGGGATTCGACAAGGATTTCATACCGCTGCACTAATAATCTTGATGCGAGGAAGAATCTGCAGTGGTTCGTATCTTCAGATTGGATCTGAGTCGAAAGATTGGATAACAAGTCGCTCGCTTGGGGGTTGGCCTTTGCCTACCTGGTCTACGCGGCGACAGGCAATATTCCTGCGCTCGCACACTATGCCCTATTCTCCATCGAAGTCTCCTCGTTCCTTTTTGTTCTGCTCTACCTCTATCATTCCTACACGAAACTTGGCCTCACAACTGCGATCAAGTACTTTATCGTAACAACAGTCCTCGGATATTCATTCGAATATCTCTTCATCAACACGGGTTGGATAGGGAGATACACCTACACCGGTAACCTAGGACCGTTTCTTGGTCCCGTTCCTCTCTTCATCCCTCTCTTGTGGGCATCTCTTTCCTACTTCTGCATGTTGTCAGCGGACAATTACGCCGTTTCAGCGGTACTGATGGTCCTCCTCGACATGTCGTTCGATCCGAGGTTCTCGTTGACACTGTGGCACTGGGAGACGGCGGGCCAGTACTTCGGCGTACCTATTACGAACTTTGTCGGGTGGTTCATCACCGCTGTCTGTATCTACGGGGTGTTCTTCCTTGCGACCAGGAGGAAACCTCGCTCGTCGGGAAAGGCCATAACATTCTATCTTCTGCTCGGAATCGTCAACGGAACTCTCCCCGAGATGACACTCGGACTCTATGCCGCGGGCGCGATCTCCATCGTTCTATTCTCAGCGGCGGCGGTTCTGGTCTACGCCTACGCCCGCAGGTTGCCCTCATCGCGCCCCGACCTGTGAGGCGAGAGCGCCAGATGAAACAGAGTGGCGATCGTCGGAGGGACGTGAGATGACTTATTTCATCCTCCCGGGTGTCCCTGTCCTCCTCCTTCTGGTTCTTGTCACAGGGTCTCCCACGAAGGTGCTCGGCGGAATGGGCAGGAACATAGCGTAGTCCTTGCTGGCACTCGTGCCACCCATCCTCGTATGTCTCGCGGCATCAACAAGAGGAGGTTGAGACCCGGGTCACTGGAAAGTCATGGTAGAGGGGGCGGTTCCTCCTTAAGCATGGGAACCTCGCCCTTGAACCAGTCGAGCGTCCTTCGAATTGCGACTTCATGCGGCGTGAAGCTGAAGGACGGAAAGGCGGACGCGAAATGACTGCCGTCCAGGACAAACTCTGTGTAGTAGTTGTAGGGCAAACCGAGTAGACTTCTTTGCGCGTGAGTCAAACACTTGGGCCGGAATCATAAGTCCCCTCCCCCAGCATCCGACCTTCTTCTCCTTCCCCGCAGTTTCGAAGGCAATCTCAATGAACTGACGCCCAGTGAGGGGACCCGGTCCCGCCACGTCCCAAGTCTGCCCGGGGCCGAGTTCTGACTCCGCCAGCAGGACGAGTGAAGCGGCAGCGTCTCCGACGTAGATGTAGCTCCTGGGGACTTTGAGACTTCCCAACCAGTAGGCCTTTCTCCCCGAGTTGACTGCTTGAAAGACGCTATCGAATAGCGCGTTGGTCACTGAAGGACCATACATCTGAGGGAATCTGGCGACCACCGTCGCCGCGAATCCGGACCGATGAGTGCTCATAGCATCCGTCTCAGCTGGCAGGTTGTCCGAGGTAGAGTTGAATAGGTGGCTCGCAAGAACGAACTTTGACCCGTACTCGATGGCCGCAAGAAGCATTTTCGAGGTCATTTCTGCTACTACCGGTCCCATATTCCCATCCCGTGGTTCGAAGCAATTGAATATCACCGAGGCATCTTCGCAGGTCTCCTGAACGCTCTCCGCGTTTGGTTGGACTCCAACGACTTCCACCTCATCCGGGAACATGTCGCGGGAGCGCTCCTTGTCCACCACTATTGCTCGGACGGGCTTGCCCTGAAACACAAGACGACGAACTAGCTCCTCGCCCAAAGGTCTGCCTGCCCCGACTACGACATTTAGGGATGAAGTCAGTGCTAATCGTCAGCTCCTTCCACTGGATAGTTCGATTTGCGCATTGACTTGGTCCTCTAGTCGAATGAGTCTTACCATCGCTCTCAATTAAAGGTTGATGCGAGCCATCGTCGCCCCAGTCCTTTTGCCACCAAGAGTCGCTGAACTTCAGCATCGGCTGGAACAATGGATCCTTTGTAATCTTCTGGCTGCAAATCCACGGGTTGTGGTCTCGGTTCAGGATACAGATTAGCAGTAGAGTATCCTTAAATCAAATTGGGAGCCTATGAACCTGCTTGCCACCTCCATTCCCGCTCGCCTACCTGCCAGATTCATTTGAGTTCCTAGCAGTAGTTGTCGTCCTTTCTCTTTCGCTGATGATGATATTTGTTGGAAGCAGACTCATCCAGTGGCTTTCCTTCGTGATCGTGGGTCTCATTGGGGCCTTCGCGGGCACTGTCATTGGGAACCTCTACATGGGCCCTATCGGGGGCGTTCTTGGGTTTGTGGGCGGGTTCGTTCTGGGCGGAGTCTCCACCGTTCTCCTCCTTCCCGCCGCGATGGGAATCGCGCTGGGATTCGTTGGTTACGCAATCGCACAGACACTCGTGGGCATAGTCTTTGTTCCACCGATGGTGGGGTTGGTTGGGTTCGCCTATGGTTTTCTGCTCACAGACATTCTCCTTCCAGCTATCTCCGCTGCCGTCGGAGGAGGCCTTCTTCTGGAACTGGGTCTGACGCAAAGCCTCCCCCCGGCCGAGGCGCTTCTTTTCACCTTGGTGATGAGTGCGGCAGGAGTGGCGACCCAAACACTCTTGGCTAGGAGAGCCAGTGACCTGTTTGGGCAGCCTCGGGCTCCTTACCACGCACGAAAAACCCGCAGCGATGAAGGCCAGAGCGTAATGGTCGAAGAACCGAATGGCTCGATAATCAAGACTTCATTTGCCCGACTTTGATCTGCCAGAACTCTCTGTTCCGCATGTGCCTGGTGGTGTGGCCGGAACACCAGTGGTATGGGTAACCGCCAAAGTCGACACGCCACTCCGCAAGGAGGTAACATCCAACTTCTTCGCACCTGCAGCCCGTTTCAATCTTCTGAACCAGATGTGTGTCGGTGGTCACATGAATCAGTCAAGAGGATGAAACGAAGCTACTTCTCGTTTCTTGGGTTAGACAAAGGAACGACGAGCGTTTTTCTTGGAATATCCATCGAGCGCGAATCTAGATTGCGACTGTTCTCGCAGACTCACGGTTTCTGTCGATTTGGAGTGGAGCCACATCCGGCGAGCGACTAGGAGACTGCTTCGAAGCCCGCTTCCAGCTCTGCTCTTGCATTCTTCCTTCGCATTCGCAGTAGGTACACTGAAGCTGCGACTACCGCGACGATGAGGATTATGATGTAGTAGATGTAAGACAAGAGTCTGATGCACGAGTGTGGGTTTGGGGGTTGGCGGGACTTGAAGGATGGCTAGTTGTGCGGTGACTTGGAGCTTCCCGAAACCCGCTCCAGTTGCAGTCGCCGTGATGTTGGCGTCACCCGGACCGACTGGCCTGAGCATTGTCGAGACCTCTCCGGCCGAGTTGGTTGTCCCATTGGTTGGGATAGGGACCACTCCGAAGTAAGCCCATGTGACGTTCACGCCCTGGAGCGGCTGACCCAGCAGATCGACCTGGAGCGTCGCAACGTCAGTCTGGTTCGCGTATATGAACGAGGGAGTGGACAGCGTCAAGTTCGCAGAGAATGGGAACGCGAGTACTTTCAAAGTCGCTGTGGAGGAACCTAGACCAGACGACGACGCAGTCAACGTCGATGATCCGACGCCTTGTGGAAGGAACTTCAAGCTCACATAGTCCGCCCCCTCTGGTACTTGGAGGAAGAGCGAATTGTTGAAGACGGCGCCGTTGGAGGAAGTGACAACAATGCTGGTTGCCTGCCTTGCCCTCGCTGGGTTGCCGTTGGCGTCCTGAAGTCTGTATGTACAAGACCGGTAGATTTCCTGTCCTAGGCTGAAGCACTACAGAAGGTGCGACAAAAGACTGCTAGCTTCGCCGGGGCCGGAATCTCTGTTGTCACGGTCAGCGAGCCCGACAGTAGATTCACCGACGAGGCAGTGATGTTCGCACTCCCAGCGAGAAGTGTCGTCTCAAGCGGTACTATCGCGGCTATCGTCCCCTTGCTTATGGTCACGAAAGTGTTCACCGACAGGATGTCCGTTTGGGAGGAAGAAAGCTGGACGACGATGTTGTCAGGGGCTACCGCAGGGTTACCACTCGAGTCGGTAAGAAGGAGTGAGAGCGCCGGATAGTTCCCTCCGTCTGCCGGGAGCTCAGTCCCGGGTTCGCTCTTGGACGTCGAGCCGTAAATCGAGAGTGAAATCTGGAACGGGACCGGCCCGAATGTGGTCATAGGAGCGGTGTAAGGGAGAAGGTTCGTCGCCGATGCCGTTACGGCGGTCGTGCCGGACTGGAAGGTAGACTGGAAGTAGGCGATTCCATAAGAGGCACCCGAGGGTATAATCAAACTCCCCGGAACAGTCCCCACGAGTGAGCTCGAGGAGCTGAGAGAGACGTTATAGGAGGTCCCGATGGCTGTGGCGGGCTGAGAGTTCTTCCCCATCAGCTGGACGACTATCACATTGTTGTATAGGGTGTTGTCGGAAAGCACTGGGTCAGGACTTATGAGGACCTTTAGGGAAACCGCGCTGGTCGGAGCATACGTGGTGACTGTCGCGGACGAAGACTGGAGACCGGCAGAAGTTGCAGTCAACGTAGCAGTGCCTGTGACGCCCGTGGAGGCGTAATTCACCCAAGTGTAGATTGACCCGGCCTGAATCTCGACACTGCCCGGCACCGTCACCACGGTGGTGTTAGACGACTTTAGCGTGACGAGGACGGGAGCAGGTGCCCGAGCAGGATCACCGGATTGATCGGTGAGTGATATCATCAGGAGACCATTTGAATTGATAACCAGCGAATTGGGCTGCGCTGAAGCAACGAGTCTTAGTGGCTGTGGGCCAACCACCGATACCGTTGTTCCACCGGAAGTGTAGCCCGAAGCCGAAGCCGTAATAGAGGACGATCCGGGTGTGAACGAAGTTTCGAAGGAGCCGCTCACAAGAGTCTGATTGGATGCAATCACCAAGGAGGCTCTGCACGAGTCCCACGACGCTTGTGGTCGAGGAGAATAGCGATATGGCGAAACTCGAGGGAGC
Organism: uncultured Nitrososphaerota archaeon; assembly: GCA_963806765.1. GTDB lineage: Archaea > Thermoproteota > Nitrososphaeria > Nitrososphaerales > Gagatemarchaeaceae > Gagatemarchaeum. Next base: position 592,337 of record CAWDYS010000003.1, read on the forward strand.
CTTCGCGGGTAGTCCCTGGTCGTCCGTGAGCTCGACGGTGATCGTGCCCTGGTCACTGGGTTGGTTGCTCGGTCTCGCAAGGAGGATGGAGGGTGAAGCAAAGACCTGAATGTGCGTGGGGAAACCGCTGGGTGTCAGTGTGGTTAGCTGTGCAGACGAAGATCCCAGCCCTGGCGAAGAAGCTGTGATGACAGTCTGCCCCGGTGTGGTCGTCGTCGTGAAGTTTGCTATCACAAATGTCTTGCCCATCGGGATGGTCACGGACGCAGGTAGAGCGCCCACGTTGTTCTGAGAAGCGGAGAGAAAGACCGTGACGTCGGTCAGGGCCACCGTGGGTGTTCCGGCTTGTTCTACCAGAGAGACGACCACAGACGGATAGGTCGAACCATCAGCCGGAAGCTTTGAGGGGATGATAGAGAGCGAAAGGGAGCTCGCGTTCAAAGATGCTGTTGCCCCGCCTGCTAATGTAAGGGACGGTGTAACCATTAGAACTATCGCGAGGGCTACCAGCACATTCTTGCATCTGGTCATCTTAATACCTTGGGTATCGGGGCATTAGTATTTCAACTATCAGTATCTGAGTCTCCATGTCCCCCGAAATGAGGACTGGGAAAGGGTCTGTATACGGTCCCTTACCTGCCAGCAAGCTCCTTCTTTATCTGATCGAACTGACGATGAAACTCCCTCGCGATCCGATCTCGATCTTGTTCCTGCATCATGCAAGTGGCGGTGTAAGAGGCAATCTCAAGTAATTCGTGCTCCAGCCTTAAGTGCTCGACGAGCCCCGTCTTGTCAGAGAATTCTCTCTCGCAGATGCGACAAGAGTAGAACTCCTCTTTCGTACCCATGAAAGTGATTGAATTCTCCGTTAATATATTAGTTTGTGAGCGTTGCGAAGAATCGACGGAGATTTTCTCTTGAATTCAGCAAACGCAAAGCGAGGCATTGGATGCATCTTCAGGGAATTGATCCGCGCCCACACGGAGACTGACGCCGAAGGAACCGCGACGGTTCATTTTAGTTTGGTCCGAGAGGGCACGGACCCCTGTGCCTTGCAGGCTCTTTGATGGCCAACGGTGGCTGAACCCAATAAGAACGAACACTTCCGAAACCGCGAACGACTGACATCCGCCCTTGTCAGTCTCTTACATCGTATATGGGAGGATCTCGAGACCCTTTGGGCCGAAGACTACCGTGTGGTATTTTCGGCTGTGATCCGTGCCCCTGAGCTTCCTGACCATGAATCTGGTTCTGAGCTCCATGCTATCCGCGAGGAAGTTCTCTAGCAGGAACACGCCGTCTGCGACGAACTCCTCCAGGCTGCTGCTAAAGTCATTCTCGCCCTGGAACTTGCTCACGGTCATGACTGTCGTGACGCCCTCTCGCTTCAGGGTCTTGTAGATCAAGTGCATTAGGAAGTTATAGTCGAACTTCTCTCCCGCTCCACTTAGGAAAGCGGTGAGCGAGTCCACCACTAGCCTCTTCGCCTTGAACTCATCCAAGGCAGTTAGGAGCGTGTCGATGTTGGAGCCCATCCCCCGCCCTTCGAGCGCTTCGAGGTCTATTATCTTCAGTTTCTTCTCCTTCTCAAGGGCGGCCAGATCCATCCCGAACTTCGACATGTTCTTCCTGAGACTCGCCGCGTCCTCCTCAAAAGTGGCATAGACGACAGGTTCGTCTATCACCTTGGCACCGTAGTGCGCGAACTGTGTCGAGAAGATTGTCTTCCCGGTTCCGATTCCCCCGACAAGCAAAACGAAATCTGAAGACTGCAGTCCTCCCTGGATAAGTTCGTCGAGCCCTGGCACTCCCGTGGGCACCCTCTTCAAAGTTGACAATGCAGAACGAGTAGGACCCCTAACAGGGCTACTATATCCTTTTTGCCGTTTTCCAATAATATGCAACCAGCGGTCTTCAGAAAGGGCAAGAAGCTTCAAACATGTTTTGACACGTTTGTTATTGATTTACAATACATACTGCTTTATTAGCGGTGGAAGAAGACTTGGCTGCAATGGGCGCGTTTGAGAGACTGGAGAGACGAAATCAAGACTACCTCTTGCTTGAGACTATCAAGCAGGTCGGTGTCCAAAACTACTCCCTGCTCGCGCGCCTTACGGGACTCAACCCCGAGACAATCAGGTACAAGGTCAACAAGCATCTGACGAAGCTCGGGCTGAACACAACAATCAATATTAATTACGGGGAGCTCGGGCTTGCAGTTTCTTATCTCATTGTAAGGCCTAGCGCATCGGCGAGTGGTTCATGGTTCGAAAGCATGAGCTACTTCATCTTCAGCAGCAAGATTCTTGGCACCAACAAGTTCCTCTGCCTCTGTGCTGTCCCTTTCAGGTTCAAGAAGAAGTATACTGACATATTAGAGGACCTCAGAGCGCGAGGAATCATCGAGGAATTCGAGTTCAAGGATCTATACTGGGTCAGGTACCCTCCTTTCAGGGCCGACCTCTACGATTTCGAGGAGAAGACATGGAAGATGGACTGGAACAGGTTCGGGTTGTTCTCGAAGGAGGCGGGACCTACATTTCTGTCGGTCAACAGAGATTCCAACGTGGACTACATCGACCTCAAGATACTTAGATCTATGCTTGATGACCCAACGGTCCCGCTTGCGAAGGCTGCGAAGACGATAAACGCCAACCCGCGGACCGTCAGATACCACAACTCAGAACATGTAACAACTGGGAAGTTCATACTAAGTAGCAACATAAGATGGGTAAAGCCGATACAGGAAGGCGCGCCAGGGCGATTGATGCAGGTCGCCCTCTTGTTCAGAAACCTCAACGAAGATGGGATTGAGAAGGTGAGGAAGTTCTGCAATAACCTGCCGTTCACCTGGTTCGAGGCAGGAACCGATGACAGAACATACCTATCTCTCGCGGACATTCCTATAGACATCTTCCACGAAACGATGCAGAGAATCGAGGTCTACCTGCGCGGAATCGGCAACAGCTACGATCTGATTCTCTTGGACTCGGGCAATGTGAAGAGCCTGGGCATCCCTGACGAGATGTTCGATGTGGAGAGGGGATGGAGACTCTTCAACATACCCAACGGGTCTGCAGATCTGATGGAGGAGATAAGCGAATGATTCTGAGGGGCGTGTACGACGAGTTCGTCTATGGCGGCCATCTCTTGTCGCTCGGCACGGCCAGCATCGCCGGAGCGGCTGCTCTGGTCCTTGGAAGGTCACCCTCCATCAACCTTCTTGTGATGGCATACCTATTCTCAAACGGAGCGTACACGCTCAACAGGGCCTCCGAGGCGGATCAGGACAGCATCTCGAACCCGCAGAGAACGGCGCACCTCAGCAAGAGAAGGAGGTTCCTCCCAGCGATCGCCGGGACGTATTTCCTGCTCGGCTACTTCATTGCATTCTTCAGCAACAGTTACTTCTTCGTTGCCCTGCTGGTGCCCCTGGCCCTCAGCATTCTCTACAGCGTAAGCTCTGCCAAGATGGTCCGAATTGTTGGCGCCAGAAGGCTGAAGGACCGACTGCTCCTCAAGAACGTCGCGATCTCCTTCGGATGGTCACTCATCCCGCTCTTGGTCGGACTATACTACTTGGCGCTCCCTGTAGGATTGGTCCTACTCGCCCCCTTCATCTTCCTGCGTCTCATGACAAACTCCATCTTCTTCGATGAGCGGGACGTTGAGGCCGACGCCAAGTTCGGGACAAGAACGATTCCTTCGACGTTCGGCGTGGCGTTTTCAGAACGAGTCATCTCAGCTTTCGACGTTCTCTCTCTGGTCTACATAGTCGGTGTGGTCGCGTTCTCACTCGTTCCTCTCTACTCCATCTCCCTTGCAGTCTTCCCCTTCTACTCATTCGCCTATCGCTTCGGGGGCAGGAGCGCAAACGCGAACACCCTCAGGGACCTTGTCGCTGATGGGGAGTACATACTCTGGCTGCCGGTGATATACCTTGGCAAGATCTGAGTACCGGCCCCAGAAGCTGAACGACGAGATTACCTTGTCTGACGTGATCGGGAGTTACGGTGAGAAGGTCGACGCCGCTCTGGCGCGTCTGATGACTATTGATACCAAACTCGGCGAAGCCGCATGCGAGGCCGTGCTGAGCGGAGGCAAGCGGGTCAGACCAGCCCTGGTGCTAATGGCTTGCGAAGCGGTCTCAGGAAGTCTCGAGCAGGCCATGCCGATAGCCGTAGCATACGAGCTCGCACACAGTGCCTCGCTAACCCAAGACGATATCATTGATGACTCTGACTTGAGGAGAGGAGCGCCGACCACACAGAGCAAGTATGGAGTCGCAAGCGCCATGCTAGTGTCGGATGTCCTCCTCTTCAAGATATTCGAAGTACTCGGCACATATGGTGGAATAGCAATCACGAAACGAAGGTTGGCGACCCTCCTCGCTCAACTCGGAGCAGCTGCCAGGAAGACCGCAGAAGGGGAGTTCCAGGAAGTAGCCCTCGCGTCAAAGCGCCATCGGACCGAATCTGACTACGTGAACGCCGCTGGACTCAAGACTGGGTCTTTGTTCGCCGCCGCTGCGGCCTCGGGCGCGATAGTCGGCAAGGCCAGCAAGGGGACTGTAAAGGACCTCTACGAGTACGGATACCACCTGGGGATATCTTTCCAGATAGTGGACGACATGCTTGATGTCGCTGGCGTGAGCAGCGAGACCGGGAAGCCCGTATTCAAGGACCTGCAGAACGACTCCACTAACATAGTTCTCACTCACGCAATCGAGAACGCGGATGCCTACAAGAGGAACATCATAAGTTCGATGATTTGGAAGAAGTCCTACGGGATAACAGACGCACAATCTCTGGCCACCATTTTCGAGGAGACGGGGTCCCTCAAGTACGCCAGAGAACTCGCCATCAAGCACGCGTCGATAGCCGGTGGGCATCTGTTTAAACTGCCGGAGACCGATGCAAAGGCGAGGCTGCTGCAGCTGACCCACGTTCTCAGCTTTCAGGAAACAATAACGCTTGATCTGATTTGTCACGTATGTCGAGGCAAGCAGGTGCAGGAGGGTAGGTGGGACTGCCAAATGGTTTCAGTAATCCTCGACCTCGTCGGCCCCCTTATCTATACCGCGACTATCGCTATTACTTCGGCCTCGGCTGCTTACGTCCAGCGGCAGCAAACGAGTGAGTACAACCAAGTCAAGAGCCTACTCGTGATTGTACACTTCCTATACATCGGATTAGTCTCTCTTGAGTTCATCCGATACTACTACTCTACACCCGCTTTCATGAGTGTCTACACAATTGGGAACACGACCTTCGTCCTGGTTGACGTGATTCTTCTGACCATCGTGGCCCTCGCGATATACTACAGGCCCGAAGGGACAGGGGTGCTTAGGATAGTTGCAGGACTAACCAAAAGCGGAATGCAGCGCGTGATCTTCATTCTGTTCTGCGTCTATGTCGCGGCAGACTGAGGCCGTGCTGCTAATCTATCAGCCATTTTCAATAGTGGTCCTGCCAAACCTGGTCGGCAACTACGTCTACACCCAGATCTTCTCAAGCGCCTACCTGGACGTCCTGCTGGCAGTTCTCCTCGTATTCATACTCTATCCGTCCACCCTTCTCTTCCTTGCGAGCAGGCGGACCAAGGACCCAACAGTCCGGCGCGCGCTGGTAGTTCTTCCAATCGCATGGATAGGAATTGGGCTGGTCATATTGATCTTCAACGGGTACTTACTGACCATAGAGGGGGTCGACGACAGCGCAATCGCGTACCTCCTAGCCTGCTAGCGCTTTCAGTGTCTCCGCCTCCGTGTTCAGACGGGCCACACTCATCTCCGGGTTCTTCGCCATCCCCACACTGCCCGTCCCTCAACAAGTAACCGGGATAGAGAGGCCGTTCAGTCGGAGAGTCGGCGTCGAGCCGCAAAGGATAGTTGGCAGAAGAATGCTCATGGAGGTGGATCCTGTGACTGAATACGAGCGAGTTGTTGGGGAGCTTTCCCTGGAGTTTGGCTCGAGCGGGTATGCAGTGTTCGCATTTGTCACGAAGGGGAGCCCAATCCAGTCCGTTCTCTCTTCCTTGCCTGGTGTCCGGTTCTTCATTCTAACCGAGAAGGTCTCATATCCACGTCCAGGCTTGGAGCAAAATGAGTTGTTGGTGCCAAGAAACGATCAGTCGGTTCTCCTGAATGTCCTCGATAAAGCGCTGACGGCCAACCGGCAGATAGGCTTCAGTAATCATCTTCGACGGCCTCACCGACATGATCCTTTCTATCGGGCTGGAATCGACGTACAAGTTCATCAAACAGGCGAACGAGCTGTTGGCAATCTCAAAAACCACGGCTCTTTTCGTTCTGACCGATTCGGCCCAGGGAGTGAAGGAAACCAACGTAGTGAAGAGTCTGTTTACGGAGTCTCTGTCCTACGGGGCCGGCGGACTACTGGTGACCAAAACGAGCCTGAGTTGGCGCTTGGAACAGGGAGTCGGTTATCTTTGAAGTTGGGGTTCTCAGAAATCGAGTTGCCGTATGGGCATGTCTCGAACGGCGCTTACCACACTGCGGTAGCTCTGCAGCAGTTCCAGACCTCGAGGAGTTATCTCGTACACCCTTCTGCTAGCGTACTCGACCTCCCTAAGGAAGCCTAGTGCAGTGAGAGACTGCAGGTGGGCAAGCAGGGCGACCCAAGAGAGGTTCGCCTTGTACATTATTTGAGTCGGCTTGTTCGACCCTTCGGTCGTAACCCTGAGGATATCCATCTTGACCTCCAGTTCAGACCTCCTGGAGCTGCTGCGTCTTTCGTTTGTTGCCACCGAACTTGCGTTTTCAGCCAGTTGCATTCTTTCCATGGGCCTTAACGGACGACCTGACGCCTTGTTCTATATATATCTTATAGATTATGTATCCATTTCAATGCGATATTATTTTATCTTATTTTGCTCTTAGCCAAAAGTATTGCAGTATCAATTCGACTGTACTGGAAGGCTTCGCCAAATATGGTTCGAAGATACGTATCTGACATTCACAGTCGTTAATAGCCAAGCCAAAGTAGAATCAGCGAGAATGTCCTTCGGGATTGGGAATGAGCAAACGGTCGGAAACAACCTCGCTTTGGTAATAAAGGAGGTACTGGGAGAGATGTTCACCGAATCTGGGATGGAGACTGTTCTCTACTACCTGCAGATAAACCACAAGACCACTCTTAGAGACTCCTGGGAGAATCCATCGAAGTTTCAGAAAGCTCTTATGGTTTTCCTAGGGGAGTTCGGTGGCACTTTGCTCATGAGAAGGATCGTCCGGAGGGTGCTGGAGTTGAATCGAAGCCCTTACGTTGACCAATCGGAAGCATTCGATCTCGAATCTGCCATTAGACGGGTCCGTCCTATTCAAGGCGCTGGAGAAGGTTACGCGGCTCCCGCCCCCCGCGACCTCTCAATTTGACGGACACCAAGGGTGGCGCTGATTATCAGCCCTAGATGCACTTTTTTCAGGCAAAGCGAGCCTCACAATGCAGAATTCGCCGGGAATGATGCGAGGGCGACTTGTTCTATGGCAGACCTTACTGACTCAGAAGGTTCATTAGCTGGGTCGGAGGAGTTTGTTGGATGGCTAGTATACTTCCCCCGGATCTGTCAATAACATTCATCGCGGCTTTGCTTATCCCTGTAGTGCTAGGGTTCTTGGTCGGTGTGATTGCAAAGGCCGCGATTAGAATCGGAGTGGCGATCGCTATCATTGCTATCGTGCTCATTCTTCTTGGAATCTTGACACCCAATCAGCTAATTCAGCCCATAGTTCAGCTTGTTCGGAGCGGACCGGGTCTTGCCACCAAAGTGACACAAATCGCGGGCTACCTTCCCTATTCCTCGATAACATTCATCGTAGGCTTTGTCATCGGATTCTTCAAGGGCTAATCACGTATTCAGCAGGATAGAGCGAGCTCGATTCTCACATTTACAGTCTTTGAACTTCCCTCGTAGGACATTAGACTTGATCGTCCTGCCCGGTTTCTCCCTCTAACCCATCCGCGCGGTTCTGACGAACCTGAAGCGCCACCCCATCATCGCGCTTCGGCGGAACTCGAGAGTTAAAGGAGCCATTCTTTCGGTGGCCCGTCTCCACCTGCACAATGGATTTCCCCTCTGACCCGCCGGATGAACGAAGGACACGCGAAGCAGACCAAGAAATTCACTTCCCCATTTACTATGGGGCAGTCGACGGCCTCCTTCTTCATCCGCGCTATGAGCTTGGGGCTTGCGCCACCCTTTAGCTCTTCGCTCACTACCTTCGGAACCTTGTGCGGTTTAGGGGATGAGTAGATTTTTACGACGAACTTGGTCTCAGTTGACAAACGTTAGACTATCCGCGACTGAGGATAAAAAACTTGGGGGTGAGTGACTATGGCAATCGATAGTGCAAGAGCAAGACCGAACCGCCCGCTCACATATTCGTGGTGAGTTCCCTCAAGCTCGTGGACAAATCCTTGTCGCCAGCAAGGCCGCAGTAGTAGGCGAGTAGCTCAAGTTGCTTCCTGACTTCACTCACAACATCCGACTTCTTCCTCTCGAGGTCAGCCTTGCCTTTGTTCGAGATGACATACCTCCGGGTCGTTCCCCTGCCGCCCGGCAGCTCGACTATCAAGTCAGCCTCTCGGAGTTCCTTGAGCATGAAGTATATCGACCCTGGTCCGGGTTCCCAGACACCTGCGCTTGACCTGGCAATCTGGTTCTGGAGCTCGGCCCCTGAAAGCGATGACTCAGAAAGGAGCTGCAGGGCGATTAGCTTGAGAAGGCCTCTCGGGGCGCTGACCATGTATGACATGCGCGGGTTAGTGGGTTATATAGGAAAGGGTGACTACATCATGAGACGAGGACCGCGTGTGTGGCCTGCACCAGCACGGTCGCGACCCTTTGCTGCTCTCCCTATGGAGTCGTAGGTGCCAACGATTGATGTCCGTCCTCCTTTAGTACTTCGCATTTCCACTCCGGAAGAGTTTGGTCAACCACTGCATCTCGCACGTCAAGGACGCGGACGGGCTCTGCTCCGCCGCCCTCACCCTGGCCGCCAAGGGAGGGACCTTCCGCCTAACCGACTACGACGAGCTTATCGACGAGCTCGAGTCAATCCCGAGTGAGACCAGCGAGCTAGTGCTGTGCGACCTCGGAACCGACCCTTCACGATTCCCGCGTTTCAAGACCAAGATAGAGGATCTCGCAAGCAGACTCAAAGTGACCTACATCGACCACCATTTCCTGTCTGATGAGATGAAGGGAGAACTGGCAGGGCTTGGCATCCGCATCATTCACAGTACTGAAGAGTGCTCTAGCATGCTTACCTATGTCGCCTTCAAGGAGTCACTCTCGATGGAGGCGAAGTATCTGGCGATGTTCGGGGCGGTCACCGACTATCTAGACTTGTCACCACTGGCAGGGAAGATGATTGAGAGATTCGACCGGCAGTTCGTGCTCCTTGAGAGCACGCTGCTCTCTTACGCTATCTCCAACCAGGGGCGGGACGTTCGGTACCTCGAGACGCTCGTCGAGGCTCTATCGAAGATGGAGATGCCTCATACCATCGGAGGCGTCGGCGGCTTTGCGCTGAAGCAGGCAGAAACGGTACGCAGACTCGAAGGCGAAGTCGGAAAGAAGGGAGCGGTCCTCGGCAAGCTGGCGTACATGGAGACGGACCAGAGCAGCACGGGGAACGTCGCGAAGCTGCTCCTCGGTGCTTTCGACGTCCAGGTAGGAGTTTCTTACAGGGCCAAGTCCGGGGACAGAGTCGAGGCGAGCCTGAGGTGCACATCGGAGTGTGCAGTCCACCTCGGCCAGACCATCAGCGAGATCGCGGGCAGGCACGGAGGGAACGGCGGAGGACACGCCAAGGCCGCGGGCTGCTCCATCCCCGCGGCAGAGGTCCTGCCGTTGTTGCGGGAGTTCGAGGCGCGTCTCTAGGTCATGCCGTGCAGAAGACCTCGATTGACCCCCCTAGCTGCCTCGTCCTGAGTTCCACGACGGAGAAGCATCTTCCAAGGAGAGAGGAGAGCGCGCCGTTCTTGAGTGTGAGCAGGTATGTGGCGAAGAGCGATTCGAAACTGAACCCCATCCTTCCGCCGGTGACCGCGCCGATGACAGGCACCGCCACACGGATGTAGATGCCGAGAAGGACCGCCTGCGGAAACGAGTCGGGCTTCCCGAGATCACAGAGAGCGAACCTCCCGCCCTTGGCGATAACCCTCCTTATCTCTCCCACGGCGGTCGCGAGGTCCCGCGAGTCCCGCAGGGAGAACCCTGCGACCACTGACTTGAAGATCCCTTCGCGGAAGGGCAGGGCCTCGAAGGCCGCCTGCACCATGAGCTCCGACCCCGCGGTCCGCAGCATCTTGTGCGACGCGTCGACGAGCACAGGTGTGCCTCCGAACCTAGACAACCCGCGCCATCGTCCCAGGGCCCGACCCAAGGTCGAGGACGAAGCCCGGACCCTTGACTGCGTATTCCACCACCCTCTCCCTCATCCTGGAGTCCGAGAAGAGCGCAATGCGCCTAGACCCGGTCTCATAGATGGGGATGATGGACTCGAGGGAGTCGAATACGTAGCCCCACTTGTCCTGCAGGCCGGGCCTCCGCAAATCAGTCACAGAGGCGCACCCGTTCTACAGGTTTGTAAGTGTTGGGTGGAGAGGTGGGTGGAGGCGTCCAAGGAAGGGAGTCCTAGAGCTGCCCGAGAAGATCTCTGTCTATTTTCATCTCAAGGGCCAGCGAGTTCTCAGCGACCTGCTCAGGCGTCGACGCCCCGACGATGGCGCTCGTCACGGTATGGTCCCTCACGATCCAGGCAAGCGCCAGCTGGCGAGGTGAGACACCCGCGGCCACGGCAGCCTCCGTCAATCGCTGGAGGTCGGCGAACCTGTGCTCGGCGATGATGCGTTCCCAGTACCCCCTGCGCGCAGCTCCGCGGCTTCCTGGGGGAGGAGAAGTCTGGCCTTCTGTATACTTCCCAGTGAGGAACCCGCCGTCAAGCGGACTGTACACCAGGACTGCCAGTTCCTCCTTGCTGCAGTAAGGAAGAAGCTCCTCCTCGATCTCGCGCTTGAGGAAGTTGTACTCCGGCTGGACCGCGATGGGCTTCTCGAGCCCCAGCGATTTGCAGACCACGTTGACCTCCTGAAGCTGCTGCGCGCTGAAGTTTGAGCAGGCGATGTACCGCACCTTCCCCTGCCTCACCAGGTAATCCATGGTGGTTAGAGTCTCTTCGAGGTGAGTCTCTGGGTCGAACCTGTGCAGATAGTAGAGGTCGACGTAGTCGGTCTGGAGCCTCCTCAGGCTCTCGTTGAGCTGCCAAGTGATGTGCTTTCTGGAGAGTCCGGTCGAGTTCGGCTTCGCTTGGTCGACCGTCATGCCCACCTTGGTAGCTATCACCAGGTCGTCCCGCCTGCCGCGGACCGCCTTCCCGATCAGCTCCTCCGACCGTCCGCCAGTGTAGATGTTCGCCGTGTCGATGATGTTCACGCCGAGGTCGAGCGCCCTGCTGATTATGCGCAGAGTCGTCTCCTCGTCGACCTGGCCTCCAAAGTTGTTGGTCCCCAGACAGAGCCGGGAGACCTTGACGCCGGACCTGCCGAGCCGCTTGTACTCCATGGGTCCTGGCCGGGGCCAGGGCTAGAAAAGCGCTTGGCTCGGGGGTGGAGATGTCCCGTGCGGAGGGTCACTCGCCAGTCCGCATGGACGCACTGCTGAGCCTCCTTCGCCGCCTCGGCCCTCCCCTTCCCGCCGAAGGGCAGTGTGAAGAACCCGTGGATTGTCCCGTCAAATCGGACTTTCTTGACGGGCACTCCCGCCTCCGCAAGCCGGACCCCGTAGGCCTCGCCCTCGTCCCTCAGCGGGTCGTATTCGGCCGTCAGCAAGAGCGCAGGTGGAAGGCCGTGGAGGTCGCGGGCCCGCAGGGGTGAGGCGTAGGCGTTCTCGCCATCGGCGGGGGTCGCGAGGTAGTGGTCCCAGAACCACTTCATCTCCTCGGTGGCCAGGCCGTATCCCTCGCCGCAGGTCCGGTAGGACTCGGTCTCGAACGAGTGGTCCGTCACAGGATAGACGAGCAGCTGGAACGCGATGCGGGGACCGTCCCTGTCGCGGGCCATGAGGCACACCACCGCCGCGATGTTGCCCCCGGCGCTGTCGCCGCCGACCGCTATCCGCTTCGTGTCGCCGCCAATCTCTGCTGCGTTCGCGGCCACCCAGAGCAGCGCGGCATAGCCGTCCTCGACTGCTGCAGGGAACTTGCTCTCTGGGGCGAGCCGGTAGCCCACGGAGACCACGATGCATCCGGCGCTGTCGGCGAGGAACTTGCAGGTGCTCTGGATATCGAGATCCGATTGGCCCCCAACGACCCACCCTCCTCCGTGGAAGTAGACGAGCACCGGCAGGTTCGCCTTCTCCCCGCGCCCGGGAGTGAAGATTCGCACCGGGATCAGAGGGCCCGGTCCCGGGATGATGGCATCCCTGGCACTCACCTCGACTCCGGGGTCCCACACGAACGTCGTCTCCAGGCGCTTGTTGACTTGCCGCGCGCCCTCCGGTGTGAGACTCCGTGAGCGGGGGCGTGTTCATCTCGACTACACGTCGCAGGAATTCCTTCGAATCGGCGTCTAGCAACCTGAGATCATCTCTGCGCCACCGTTCTACCCAAGAGAACGGCCGTTTCCCTGCTTAGTATTAAGACCACCGCACCTCCATAGGGCTCCTGTGAAGCGAAGTGTTGAGTTCAAGAAACCAAGATGCGAAGCGGAATAGGATAACGGCGCTCGCCGTGGGGCTGTCACTGATCGCGATTTTGTTGATCGGTGCGGCGCCAGGCAGGGCGGCCACGGCCGTGACCACCTACGACAACGTGCAGGTGCTCATCCACACCACCAATAGCACGTTCGTCGGGACCTACGACGTCACGGTGTACAACTCCACGGGATACGCGCTGGTGACCTACTCGACGCCCTACCCGGCCGCGTCGTTCGAGCTACCCGGCGGGTCCTACATCTTCTCAGTGAGCGCGACCTCTCAGTACCCGTACGCGTGCCCACTCCTGACGGGGGTCTCGTCGGTCACCGCGTCCACTTTGGCGGTGTCGTCCGGCTCAGCCAGCGGCTCAGGTGGCGGGACGGCGATAATCGCACAGCCTTGCTACTCCGGCTACTCCGGCTACCCCCAGGCTGAGTACGGCTACTCGGTCCAGCAGGTCTCCGGGCCGACGACCATCACCATCTCCACGCAGCCGGTGGTGAAGTTCCCGACCACGACCATCACGGTCCAAGTACACTACGCCAATGGGACAGCGGCGGCGGGAACGAGCCTGTATGCCTCCGTCCTCGGAGGGGTTTGGTACTGGGCGGACGGAGCGACCCCTATTGACATGTCAGGAGTGACGGGAACCGACGGCACAGCGAAGCTGACCGTGCCGGCGGCACCGGTGGAAGTCACAGCATGGAACTGGATCCCCGTCAACCTCCCCAAGGGCACCTCCACACAAGTCGTGACCATCGGGGGCGAGAAGGTCAACGTGACGGTGAACTGGGAGCCCTCCTATGTAGGGTTGGCCGGCTCGGTGCTCATAGTCCCACCCCAGACCAGCGGGAGTATCACGCTCCATGTGCAGCAGCAGAGCTACTGGGCAACCCCACAGGGAGTCAAGAGTGTGAACTCCACGGGGATAGCGACGCCCGGTACGTCTGGAACGGGGGCAACATCGGCTACCGTAGCGAGCAGCCCTGACCTTGTGCCCGCGAGCCTCACCTCGCAGCAGGCGGCGGCGCAGTCAGCCACCCAGACCATCGTGAGCACTTCGACGGTGTTCGAGCAGGCTCAGGTGACACAAGCAGCGACCTCCTCCGTCGCCACGGGCACCTCCGACTACGCCACCGTCCTTCTCACGATAGTGGGGGCACTCGCGCTGGGGATTGCCTCGGCGAGCCTCATCATCGTGAGGAGAAGGCCCGACGTCTGAAGACCTTCGAAGGTACAGGCCTAGCGGAGTGCTGACGCGACTTCGCCGGGGCTCTTCTCTTTCTTGGAAGGAGCCCCGTCGGGCTTCGCGGCCGATTTGAGCTCGAAGCGCGCCGGGCCAGGTGACCCAAGAGGAATAGACGTAATTAGTTAGGAATCCCATACACAGGTCATGGCGGTGCGGGGCAAGCGCACGCTATTGGTCGTGGGCATGGCCGTGGCGATTGCGCTGGCACTCGTTGCCATAGCACCAGCGGTCTTCACCCAGAAAGATAGCGCGACGGAGGGGTGTCTGGTCCCGCCGTGTCTCTTCGAGATACAGGGCACGATTACCATAGGCTCAGACCAAGGCAATGGAATGATCAACCTCACGGTCTCCAACCACGCGAGCTACGCGTTCACCAACATCACCCTCGTGGACGCAAGTCCGGGCCTCATCAATCTGGTCACCTTCACGCCATTCACGAACCATGACCGGGTGGTCAACCCATCCAACACGCTGCAGGTCGGAGAGAAATCGAGCGGTTGGTACAACTTCGAGTATGGCGGGTCCGCCGCGACGACCTACAAGGTCACCATCAGCGCGACCCTGACGAACGGACAGGTCATCACCGAACAGACGAACATTGTCTCGGACTCCTAGGCGAGTCGAGAGCCTTCGGCTGCGCTCAGGAACCTTCGATGCGGTCGAACTCCAGCATGACGGACGGAATCTCTTCGACGAGGTCAGAGGCGACCATGTGGAGGCCAACCCTCTTCGCGGCCGCAACGCCAGCGGCCCCGTTGATGTAGGCAGCGCAGCAGGCTGCCTCGAAGGCAGGGATCCCCTTCGCGCAGAGCCCTGTGACGACGCCGGTCAGGATGTCGCCGGTGCCGCCGGTCGTCATCGCGGGGGTGTGAGTCGTGTTGAGCCCGACGGCGCTTCCGTCGCTCACTATATCGACCGGCCCCTTGAGCAGGACGGTCATGCCGGATTCCTTCGCCTTCTCCTTGACAAGTCGGACCCTGGCCTCTAAGTCTCCCTCCACCTTCGCAGAGAAGAGCCTCTCGAACTCGCCGTAGTGCGGGGTCGCGACCATGGGGACCTTCTTTGCGACCTCGATGATGCTCGACCGGAGCGCGTCGGCGTCGGCGACGAGGGTCTTGCTCTTCGTCGAGAACTTGGTCAGCGCGTACGCCGAGCTCGTCGGGGTTCTGCGGACCCAGACCGGGCCCCACGCCGATGCAGTCCAGGGCCGGCAGCCAGGAGACGAGTTCGTCGCGTTCCCCCTCGTGAGCTTGCTGTCCGGGAGCGGGATGACGATCAGGTCAGGGGACATCGCCCTGACGGGCGTCGCGATGGCCGCCGGGACGGCGAGGTAGACGATGTCTAGCCCCGTCCTGAGAGCCGCCATGGCGGCGTGGAATGGCGCGCCGTGGTAGATCCTGCTCCCCCCGACGACCGCGGCCCTGCCGTTAATCCCCTTGTGGGAGACGGACCTCCTTGGAGGAATGAGGGCCGCCACGTATTCCTTGTCTATCTTGATGGTGTCCATGGCCGGGTCATCTCAGAACGTGTAGTGCCTCTGCGTGTGCGGCAGGGTCACCAGGGACTCAACGGGGCAGTTGAGGTTCAGCCGCTCCTTGAGCTTGGGCAGGGACTGCTCCATGGAGGCTATGGTGAATATCCCGACCACCCTCGCCTTGGCCTTCTCCGACGAGCTTGACCAGCGCGTCTATCGTGATGCCCGACTGGATGAAGTCGTCGACGATCAGGACGTGCTCCCCTTTCTTGATCGAGTTCTTTGCGAGGTAGAGGTACTTCATCGAGTCGGGCGAGTAGACGACCCGCTGCTCGTAGAAGTCCTCGATGTCCTGGTCCTTCTCGGACTTTGCTATGGCGACGTTGACGTTGAACTCGTCGGCCACCTCGACCGCGAGCGGGACGCCGTCCACCTCCATGGTCAGGACCTTGTGCACCTGTGACGGCCCGAACTCGCTGTAGACAACCTTGGCTATCTGTCTCAGGAGGCCGACGTCGACGACGGCCCGCGATAGGTCATAGGCGCCGTCCGGCGCGACCTTGATCTGGTCCGCGACGATCTTCCTGAGGAGCTTTCGCGGAAGACCGCTACGAACTTCTCTGACCTGGATGCGCTGGGCAGCACGTGCCCCCGGACATAGCGGCTCAGTATGGGCGCAGAGAGCCCCAGGATCGCCGAGAGCTCCTTGTCAGCTGTAGTTCTTCTTGAGCGTCGAGAGCAACTCCACCGAGGATATCCTTGATTTAACGTCGGCTACTCGACTCAAAGCCTATCGCGGATGGTTTTCACAAAAGGGTGTAGAAAAGCGTTCTCATGCTAAATGGTGTTTAAGGCCTTGGTGCATACGTTCAGTGGCCCAAAATCGCCCTGAGCTGTGAGGGCAGGAACGACTTGTCTGGGTAGTAGAGGAAGAACCACAGAAAGACTCCCGCTAGTATAACGTAGGCCACTTCCCGCGGGAACCACCTTCTTGTGAAAAGGTAGGCGCAGCCTATCGAGATGGCCGGCATGGCGGGTAGCATGTAGTAGGGATAGGTCACTCTACCGTAGAAGAAGAGCGCGATGTACGGGAAGTAAGCGAAGACGTACCAGAGGAAGGCGAACCTGCCGAGGACAAAGCTCGAGTCGGTTGCGTGTCCGGGTTCCGGCGTCGCCCCCCGGGCGGATTCCGGAGGAGCCTCAAGGATCACGTGAGCAGATACGGGCCCTACCGACGCCGGGACGCTCACCGCGTCCGAGACCCCGGTGAACTCCTGGCGTCGCCGGTCGTCCCACCTGAGCATCAGCAACAGCGTGACCACGGTGAAGGGTATGTCCGCGAACAGAAGGTACGGGGTCAGGGGTCGACCCAGCTCGGAGAGATACGAGATCCCTGCGGTGACGAGGATGAAGACCGAGGCCATCTGCAGAAGCAGCAAGACCTTCCAGGACGGGGACCGCGACGCCCGCGACTCTCGCGGCTTGACTGGCTTCGGTGCGGGCTGGGGCTCCCCGGCCGTTTCCTCTTCGGCGGCAGGTGCCGAAAAGCCTCCGGCGATCCATCGCTTGTAGCCGAGGTACGCGACATATGGGGCCCAGAGGAACGTCAGCCATACCTCGAAGAAGTTGGTGACACCCCAGTAGCCGAGGGCGACGTAGCTGTAGCCGGCGCTGCCGCTGATGCTCACCCGCGTCACGAAGTATCCGATTGCAGAATAGTAGGTCATCCAATTGAACGGCGTGATTGGGGTGCCCAGCACGCTGTCGATCCAGCCCTGGCTGGTGGGGGTGACCTTGAGCGAAGCACCGTAGTCGAGTATGTACCTGATGTCATCGACGAAGGAGTGCATCGAGCTGTTGCCGAAGAGGGTCACGTAGAGCTGCAGTCCGGCGATGAAGATCAGCACGACTATCACAAGCATCCGCGCCGACGAGAACAGCCTCGAGACCTTCCCGCCGGCACCGAAGAACAGGTTGTAGACGACCAGGAAACCTACCATGAAGATCGCGGTCTCCTTCGAGAGCGCGGACAGGCCCAGCAGGATCGCGGCAAGCGTCACCCTGTCCAGTCTCCAGATCCGGATGTCGGCCAGATAGACCAGAAAGGCGAGCAGGGCGAAGAAGATCATCTGGATGTCGATTACAGCTATGCTCGAGTGGACGAAGAAGAGCGTCTCGAAGGCCAGGAGGTAGGCCGCGAAGATCGAGAGCCTGGGGTCCCTGGTGACGGACCAGCAGATCCCGAAGACGATGGGGATGCTGGCCGTGCCCAAGAGCATCTCGAAGAACCTCCATCCGAAGTCGTTGTCCCCGAAGATGGCGATGCCCGCAGCGATTATCGCCTTGGACAGAAACGGGTGCTCGAGGTTGCAGTTGTCAAGGTACGGGCCGCACTTCTCCCCCGACAGCAGCGCCTGGGCGGCCGGCACGTAATAGATCTCATCCATCACGCAGCCGTTCACGTACTTCTGGTTGTCGAAGCACTGCGGTGTGGGGGGCTGATTTATGGTATAGAAGTGGGCGACGAGAATCCCCACCGTTATCATCGCAAGCAGGAGGAGCGTCGTCCTGTGGGCGGGGTACCTGAGGAGGAACCACAGGAGCCCGAGGACCACCGACGCTCCCGCCGACCCGCCCGAGATGTAGAGGAGAGGGCTCAGCATCGCGACCTGGACGTCCCCCGGCCACGCGGCGTGGAGCGTGACGATGACAAGCATTATCGCTAATACGGCGAAAGAAAGTCCCGCAAGGAAGAGGGCCCAGAAGCGCAGGCCCGAGAATGTCTTCTCGCCGGTCATCGCAGGTCGCCGCTCACCACGGTGATATTACGGTTTGCCTGAATGCGGTCTACGGGAAGAAAAGCTCTAAAAGGGCGCGAATTGGTGATGGTACGAAAGTTGTCATCAATGATTTTCCGGAGATTTGGAGACGAGCTGAACGCGTTCATAGGTAAGCCCGTCTCGGTCGCCACTGGTGAAGGGAAGGAGTACGGCGGAGTGCTGCTCGGCATCGACGAGAGCCTCAACGTCGTCCTTGACAAGGTCACGGGGGCAGGGGAGAACATCTCCAAGGTCGCGATAAACGGGGCGAACGTGAGGGAGATCAAGCTGGCCGGGAAGCCCTATGACCTCAAGGCCCTGGGAGAGAGGATGAGCCGCGTCTTCCCCGGCCTGGTCTCGGTGAGGGAGGACGTCGGCGTGATAATGGTAATGGACAAGATCAGGGTGACCGAGAAGGGAGTCGAGGGCAGCGGGCTCGCCGTGGACAAGGCCAGGGCCATCTATGACGAGTACACGCGGGAAATGAAGAAGTAGCAGCGGCTACCACCGTTCTCTTCGCACCAGTCGCGTGATTGACATTGAGCTCGATATTCGGCAGAATGAGAAAGAAGAATGAAGATCAGACCGCGACGGGTTCCCCCACGCAGGGGAAGAGCGGGGAGGGTCTCGCGCCCGGGCAGTTCTGGGGCCGGAAGTTCGTGATATACGCCGCGAATGGAATCCCCGAGGTGGACCCGGCCAAGTGGAAGCTCAGCGTCACAGGCCTCGTGGAGAACCCGCTCGAATACACGCTCGAAGAGTTCAACGGGCTCCCCATGAGGACCGAGACCAAGTCGGCGCAGTGCGTCACCAAGTGGAGCATCGAGAACCCGCTCTGGGAGGGCGTCTCCATCAAGCTGCTCGCAGAGAGGGCGAAGGTCAAACCTGAAGCGACCTGGGTCATGTTCCACTGCGAGGACGGATACACCGCCCCCATCCCCGTGGAGGACGCGCTGACGGACGACTCAATCGTCGCCCTGAAGATGAACGGGAAGCCTCTCCTCCCTGAGCAGGGCTTCCCCGCCCGCCCGTTCATGCCACAGCTCTACCTGTGGAAGAGCGCCAAGTGGCTCAGGGAGATCGAGTTCATCGCTGAGTACAGGGACGGGTACTGGGAGATGTATGGTTACCACCAGCGCGGCAACATCTGGGAGGAGGAGAGGTTCAAGGGCGACAGCAACTACAAGGCGGTCCCCAGGCGCGCCTTCGGGACGGTCCCCGGGAAGACTTAGAAAGCAACCCTTCGCCGAGCGCTCTGACCATGCCCATCACTTTCGAGGTCAAGGAGACCGACCTAATGGGCAGAGTCGGCGTTCTGAAGGTCGGGGGGAAGAGCATCGAGACCCCGTGCCTCGTGCCGGTCATCCACCCGGTCCTCCGCGACATCCCCCTGGCCAAGTACACCGAGATGGGCTTCGGCGCACTGATGACCAACGCCTTCATCACCTACAAGCGGAGGAGAGAGGAGGCGCTGGAGAAAGGACTCCACAGGATGCTCGGGTACGACGGCGTCATCATGACCGACTCCGGAGGATATCAGGTCCTCCAGTACGGCCAGGTCGACATGACGCCCGAAGTGATAGCCGAGTTCCAGTCGGCGGTTGGCTCTGACCTCGCGGTGACGCTCGACAGGCCGACGGGCTACTCGCTCTCTGAGGAATACGCCCGGGAGACGATGAAGGTGAGCCTCGAGGGGGCGAAGGAGACCATCAGGAAATTCGGAAGATCAAACACGATGTGGGTGGGACCAATCCAGGGCGGTCTCTTCGATTCTCTTGTGAAGAGATCGACGAGGGCCCTTCTCAAAGCGGGTTTCGAGTTTCTCGCGCTGGGAAGCCCCGTGGAGATGATGGACAACTACCTCTTCGCGGACCTGGTGAGGATGATCGTGGCCGCTCGCAGGTCCATGCCATACTCGGTCCCCCTCCACCTGTTCGGCGCGGGGCACCCCCTCACGCTGCCACTCTCCGTGGCCCTCGGCTGCGATACCTTCGACTCCGCGAGCTACGTCCTCTTCGCGAGGCAGGGCAGGTACATGACCGAGCGCGGGACACTCATCCTCGAGGAGATGACTCACCTCCCCTGCAGCTGCCCGACGTGCAACTCGACCACGAAGACGGACCTGGTGCTCATGGAGAGGACGGAGCGGGTGACCAAGCTGTCGCTGCACAACCTCTACCTGCTCAGGCAGGACGTCCTGCGGTGCAAGGAGGCGATCTCTGAGGGACGGCTCTGGGACTTGGTAGAAGAGAGGGCCGCGGCACACCCCCGGGTGATGACCGCGTTCCGCGAGATGGCGAAGAACAGCGCCTGGCTCTCCACCGGCACCCCCTTCCTCAAGGAGCGCGGCCTTCTCGTGAGGAGCGAGGTCGACGATTCACGTCCGGAGATCGCGACCGCCAGGGCGCATCTACGCACCGCTGATGAGGAGGAAGTCCAGCGGCGCAATCATAGTCGTCGCAGAGGGCGAGAAGCCGCTCTCGAGGAGCGCGCTCTACCCGCGGCTGCTGAAGGCTGACGAAGGGGCCGAGGCGCGACGTCTACAAACTGCACCAGCAGCTGGGCCCCTATCCGGCGGAACTCGACTTCGTCTACCCGTTCACCCAGACCGTGACCGACGGGACGGTGACCAGCGCGCAGGTTCGCGACGCGGTGAGGCGGCTCCAGGAGATGGGATACTCGTCGGTGACGCTGTGCGGGAAGGATCGGACGAGGACAGTGAAGAGCCGCGCCTAGGAGTAGATGGCACTGGACGGCCCGCGCTCCTTGTCCTTCTGGGCCATGCCCATGAGCTCCTTCTCGAGCTCGTCGGCACTCTTGATGAGCGGCTCCGTGCTGATAGTAAAGCCGTAGCGCTTCGACAGGAACTCCACCGCGCTCGCAGACGCCCTCGGGTCCACCCTCTCGGTGTTCGAGTAGGCGAGCAGCGCATAGGCGGGGATGTTGTGCATCTGCAGGGTGTTGAGGAGTATCGCGACCGGGCCGACTATCATCCTGCCCTCCTCGAGTATCGGCTCGCCCTTCAGCTCCTCGAGCTTGGCCATGGCATCAGTGAGGACGACCCTGTACTTCGAGTCGTCGCTGCACAGGGAGTCGTCCAGGCCGCCGATGAGGGCGACCTCGTGCACCCCGGAGTCGACTATCCACTGGCCGAGCTCCCTGAAGAATCGGTTCTCGTTCTCCCTCAGAGGGGGCACATCGGCCTTCAGGAGCGCCAGGTCCCCTGCCATGAAGAGCTCGTAGGGGGTCGAGATCCTCTCGCTGAGCGTGGACGAGACGGCTGGTGCGAATTCTGAGTCGATGTAGAACTCCCTCGTGGCCTTCAGCTCCTCGATGAGGAACTTGACCGACCAATAACCGGTCGCGCCGATTCCGTGGAACCCAGCGATGAGTATCTTCTCCTTCAGACCCTTCCCTTCGGGTATTATCCTGATGGATGACAAAGAGGCTCTCGTCCCTACGGGAACCTCTCCTTAAACTAATCTATTCACGCGGCCCTCTGGACGAGTCTGGGAAGGGTTAAGGGGCAGGACACCAAACCGGTGTCGTGACAGACATACTTCGATCGAGGACCACTCTCCCCGGACCGTCTCACCGGGTCCACGCATACCTGTCCAGGCCCGCGGACGAGGCCAGGCACCCGGGCCTTATTCTCATACATGAGATCTGGGGACTGGATGCGCACATTGTCTCGGTGGCGGACAGGTTAGCCAGCGAGGGGTACGCCGTGATCGCACCCGACCTCATGGGCTCTGACCCAGCTCTCTCGACCGCGTTCGCGCCCGCCAACGTGGAGGCAGTGAAGAGGTTCATGAGGACCCTGCAGCCCGGAAGGTCGAGGGACCAGGCCTATCAGCAGGCCGAGCTCGCGAAGCTCCCCGAGGGAGAGAGGGCCCAGGTGGGTGAGCCTATGGCGATGGCTTTCGGCGGCGGACTCCCATACGCGAGGTTCGTCGAGGAGTTATCCTCGGCCAGGGAGTACCTTTCGGTGCTGGAATTCGTGGACTGGAAAAAGATCGGTAGCCTTGGATTCTGCTTCGGGGGCGGGATGTCGGCGCGCCTGGCTGTCACGGGGAAGACGCAGGCGTGCGTCGTGTTCTACGGCCAGAACCCCGACCCGATTGAGCTCGTCGAGAGGATCAGCTGTCCGTTCCTGGGCAACTACGGGTCCGAAGATGCGGGCCTCAATGCGACTCTGGACAAGCTCGTCGCGGCCATGGTGAAGTACAAGAAGGACTTCGAGATGAAGATCTATCCTGGAGCGCCCCATGCGTTCTTCAACGACACCGCGCCTTCCTACCGGGAGGCGGCTGCCAAGGAGGCCTGGGAAAGGTCGCTCGCCTTCCTCGACAGGTGTCTCAAGCAGGCCTGACGGGGCAGATCCCCGCCCGGGGTGAAGGCGGGAGCGGGGCCAAAGTAGGTGGACTCGGGGAGGGCTCGTCTGGAAAAAACGGATGGTGCCGCTACGCGTGGTCTGCAGGGACAACGATCGTCGTCACGTGCAGCAGCACCAGATAGTAGTTCCCGCCAACGTGGATCTGCATCAGGAGCAGGCTGTAGAGGTACGGGGAGCCGGTCGCTGTGGGGCTCAACGAGAACGCAGTGAAAGTAAAGCTACCACCCTCGACCGTTCCGACCCCCTTGATGA
Source organism: uncultured Nitrososphaerota archaeon (assembly GCA_963806765.1). Lineage (GTDB taxonomy): Archaea > Thermoproteota > Nitrososphaeria > Nitrososphaerales > Gagatemarchaeaceae > Gagatemarchaeum. Next base: position 615,247 of record CAWDYS010000003.1, read on the forward strand.
ATCCCTGGGTCATCAAGGCGGACCCGCCGGTGATGGCGTAGGTTGTGGTTCCGAGAGAGACTGCGCCGGCCGTGACCTTCGCGTTGTAGACCGAAGCTGCGTTCGCCAGGGGGGTTATCGTCATGGTTCCGGCCGCGGGCCTAGTGTGCGATGCTGACTATGAGGCCCCGAGCTCCCAGTATTGCCCGGAGGTACTTGTCAGGATGATTGAGCCTGGCTGAATGGGGTTGGCGGCTGCGGGAGAGGCAATCAACAGAACGGTGACGATCAGCGCCACCGCGCCGACGATTGCAATCCTCTTGCCTTCGATGCTTTGCGTCATTGTCATCGGCATACCATAGGAATCGGCTGCAATTGATTCTGTGTTTTGGAACAGACGTTCATACGGGGCGAACCCCAGAAAACGACTGCGAGGGCGATGCCTCGGCGCCCGGGCCAGACCGCTAGGAGGGCAGGAAGGAGTCAAGACCTGCAAACACTTAAAGAATGGCCCCCCGAGCGGGAAATCGCAGCTTATAGTTATGCAAGTTAAAGTCCTAGGAGCGGCCCGCCAGGTCGGCAGGTCCGGCTTCCAGATATCACACGGCGACACCAGCATACTGCTGGACTACGGTGCCATGACGACCAAGGAACCCGGGTTCCCGGTCCATGTCCAGCCGAAGACCGTCGACGGGCTCGTGCTCAGCCACGCCCATCTCGACCACTCCGGAGCGGCGCCCGTCTTCTTCATAGCGGGAGAGAAGGTGAGGATGCACGCGACCCCGGTCACCTCGGAGCTCTCGAGCATGCTCATCAACGATTTCATCAAGATCTCAGGTCCGTACCTTCCGTTCGAGTACCTCGACCTGCTGGCCATGGAGAAGAGCACCGTAAACCACGGCTACAAGCAGAGTTTCCAGATAAAGGACATGACTGTGACGTTCTACGACGCGGGGCACATACCCGGCTCTTGCATCGTCGCCGTGGAGGCGGGGTCCAAGAGGCTGATCTACACGGGAGACATCAACGGGGCCGAGACCGAGCTGCTCAACCCCTCCTTCAAGAGCCTGGGCGAGGCGGACATGGTCATCACCGAGAGCACGTACGCGACCGCGGAGCACCCGGAGAGGCAGAAGGTGGAGAGGGAGTTCGTGGCCTATGCCAACGAGGTCGTCGAGAGGGGCGGCGTCCTTCTCGCTCCCGCGTTCTCAGTCGGGAGGGCCCAGGAGCTCGCGATGACGCTCTACCGTCACGGGTTCAAGCACTCCATAGGAATGGACGGCATGGCGCTGAAGGTAAACGAGATCATCATGCGGCACCAGGAGTACATCCGCGACCCGGCGCTCTTCCGCCGGACGCTCGAGGGCATGGAGCAGATCACCGGCTGGAACCAGAGGAGGAACTTCATCACAAAGCCCGGCGTGATAATATCGCCCGCGGGCATGCTCGTCGGAGGCGCCTCCATCTTCTACAACGAGCGACTCTCCCAGAAGGAGAAGAACGGCATATCGCTGGTCAGCTTCCAGGTCCCGGGGACCCCCGGGAGGACGCTGCTCGACAGGGGGCTGACGCTGATCAACGGGAAGCCCACGAAGGTGAAGGCAGAGGTCAGGAAGTTCGACTTCTCATCGCACAGCGGCAGGAGCACCCTGCTCTCGGACCTCAAGGGCATCGGCGGCTCGCCCAGGTTCATGACGGTCCACGGGGAAGAGGAGAGCTGCGTCCAGCTCGCCACCGAGCTGCACAACGAGTTGGGCGTCGAGACCTTCGCTCCGAAGGTCAGCGAAGTATACGAGGTCTAGCACCACTTGGGTTCACAGGCGCAAGCCAGACCCCTCAACTCGAAAGACATGGCGCTCACCCTGGGCTTCATCGTCGTGGTCCAGGTCGTCGCGCTCTGCTTCACCCACGTCAACACCCCGCTCACGAGCCAGGTCGGGGGCTCTTATTCCCCGGCCGGGAACTCGGCCGCCGGTTCGCTCTCCAACGCCCTGATACTCGTCCTCGCGGTCTTCGCGACAACCCTCGCGGCGGTCTGGCTGATCAGGAACAGGAGGGCCCGCGGTCTTCACCTCCATAGTCTACGTAGGGACTTCGCTGGCCCTCTTCCTGCTGACGCTCCTCACGGCCATCGACATAACCGAGAACTACATGTCCGCGTTCGACTCCCTCTACCTCTCGCTCGCCCTCTCGGTTGGCGCGCTGAGCAATGTTCGCCCTGAGCGCCCGCAAGCGCAGCCTGCTGATGCTCGCGCCCCTGGTCACAGGCCTTCTGTCTGCGGAGGTCGGGAGTGACTTCGCGTCGGCGATCCCCCTCTACACCGCCCTCCTGCTCCCGCTGGTCTTCTCGGTCTACGACCTCTACGCGGTCTTCGCAGGACCGCTCCGGCAGCTCGTCACCATCGCTCCGACGGAGGTGCTGACCGCGGTCACCTCCCAGCTAGGGGAGTTCTCCATCGGGACGGGTGACACGATATTCTACTCGATGCTGCCTGCGCTCGCGCTCTACCAGTTCAACCTCTACTACGCGCTGTACACTCTGGTGGCCGTGGACCTTGGCGTGATCATAACGCTGTACCTGCTCTCAAAGTCGAAGCTGCTTCCGGGGCTTCCCATCCCCATGGCTCTGGGCATGGGGACGCTGCTGTTCCTGATACTCGGTCTAGTACTCGACAATCGGGGTCTTCGTGCCCTTGGTGAGGGCCTCGATCTCGCCCTCCTTGGTCTTGTAGGTGTAGAGCTGTTCCGCAGTCCTGAGCTTTATCTTGGTCGAATCGCCATTCCTGAGCACACGAATCTCGGTGGCCGAAGGAAGGAGCTTCTGGAACTCTTCCTTGCTCATGATTTCTCTGGGCATAGAGCGTTGCCCCTGGAAGGGCTGGATTTAATCGTTCATCCCCGCGGTCGATGGACAAGCACGCCTCTCTCAGTCCCGTGTTTCTCACGGGCCCACCGCCGGCGCGATGACCCCGTTGCCGTCCGAGTCATTAAATACTCGGCTCGGTCCGTGGGATGAAGATTGACTCTCATACGGAGCCGGAAAAGGACTACACGATTCACCGCGTGTCGACCGGAAACGCCGAGCTGGACTCACTCCTCTCCGGTGGGTTTCCAAGAGGGAGCCTCATCCTCGTGAACGGGAACCCGGGCACGGGCAAGACGATCTTCACAGCGAGCTTCCTCTACGAGAGCGCGGTCAACCAGGGAGAGAACGGGATCTACATCTCCTTCAGCGAAGGCAAGCAGAGTTTCTGCGAGAACATGAAGACGGTCGGACTCGACTTCGAGAGGATAGAGAAGGAGGGCCGGTTCCTGTTCCTCGAGATGTTCACCGCCACCAAGGAGGCGATGGGAAGGATGGCGGGAGAAATCCTGGAAGCGATAAGAAGATTCAAGGCAAAGCGCCTCGTGATCGACTCGTACTCTGTCATGGCCCAGGCAACCGGGAGGGGGGTTCGAGGGGCGCCAGGTCCTGCACACGCTCCTCAGCAAGATCGTTAGGAACATGGGGTGCACGACAATGGTCATCGGCGAGCAGCCGAGCGGGGAGATCCGCATAGGCGACGCGGCCGAGGAGTTCGTCGCCGATGGCGTTCTCAACCTGAAGCTTACCACACCGCGTGAGCTGGAGATCAGGAAGATGAGGGGGACGCGGCTGCAGACCAAGAACGCGACCTACACCATAGACAACGGCTTCCGCGTGCTGACGACGACCCTGAGGACGCCGGGCATAGCGGAGAAATGGAAGCCCATAGCCGACTCAGGGGAGCTGAATCTCCACGGGCAGCAGGGACTTCGACGCGATACTAGGAGGGGGCTTCCCGAGAGGAGCATACTTCGTGGTTGAGATCGCGGCCGACGTGCAGATCAGCGAGATCCGCCTCATCACCCGCTCCATAATGCTGAACTTCATAAACCAGGGAAGAGGCGTGGTGATCCTTCCGACGGGGGGCGTGGACGGCAAGAGCATCAAGGCCGCCATGCGACCATACACTACGGACGAGGCCTTCGACAGCTACGTGAGGATACAGGAACCAGTCCCAGCGTGGGAAACGAAGGAGTCGGAGAGGTCGTTGCCTCCGTACATGGTCCCCGTGACGCTGGCTCTGGGAGCCGGGGAGGAGAAGGAGATCGACGCCAGCACCGCTTCGTTCGAAGCCGCCTACCATGAGCTGAAGGCGCGGACCGCCAACAAGCCGATCCACCGGAACATAGAGTACGACAACCTGGAGTCCACCTACGCCAGGTTCCCGGAGAAGCTGCTCAACGAGGTGGGGACCGCGATATCGGCGACGAGGCTGCGCGGCGACCTGACGATGGGCCTCGCCAGACCAAGCATCTCGTTCCTGGGGAAGCTTCTGTCGATGGTGGACTGGCACATCAAGCTCTCGAAGAAGGACGGCGTGCTGCTGCTCCAGGGGATAAAGCCCTACACGAACATCTACGCGGTGGACTGCGACGTCTCGCAGGGCTATCCCGTGATGAAGCTCAACATCCTGATCTAGCGCCCGCTTACTTCGCCTGACCGGCGTCCGCGAAGCGCAGGGGTCTGCCGATCGGCCGTCGTCTGCTGGAGTTCACGAAGGAGACATACCTCCTGTGCCTGAGCGCGCGCTCCGAGGCGATCACCTCCCTCACCGCCGCGGTCGGCCTCGCCCGCGAGAGGTAGTCCAAAACCACGTCGCCGTCGCGGATCTCGCCGAGGGCGGCCTGCCACCTCCTCAGGTCGGCTACCAGTCGCGAGTGGCGCTCGACCGAAGGGAAGAGCTCGAGGGTGTACCGAAGTCGCTTGAGGTGTTTGCGCAGCGAATGCAGCTCTTCGACCTTCGATTCGTCGCCCACGGCGACGCGAAGCTCCACCTCGATCACGGCGTTGAGCTTGTCCAGGACGGTCTCGACGCGGCGGGCGAACCTAGGCAGGTCTCGCTTCTCCAGTCTGGGCGGGTGCCGCTCGAAGAGCTTCCACGCGGACCTCTTCGACCTGTCGACGAACTCCTCCCTCTCCTCCTGGAAGTTGTTCAGCATGAGGGCCACGATCGCGTCCTTCGAATGGCCCGAAATCCTCTCCCTCAGCATGTCGATGTCTCTTATCCGCGAGGTCTCCCTGATGACCTCCTTGCACCTCTCGTGGCAGCGCTTCACCGCCTTCTCGTCTCTGGTCCGCTTGGGGAGGACCCTGATCGCGGCGTCGAGCCTCCTGACCGTGGCGCGCAGGCTGTGCGTCTGGGCGGTCCCGGGGTCGCCGAGGTAGTCCCGGAGAGACTTGTTCAGCCTCTCCTTGAACCCCTCGTACTCGCCCAGGAACTGGGGGATGACCGCGCTAGTCTCCGTCATGGAGGAACCCGTCTATCTTGCTCTGAAGGTCGGCGTTCACCTCTGCGATTGGGCGGTTCGCGTCTATGGGCACGAGCCCGTACCTCTTCTCCATCCTCTTGAACTCCTTGGCCATCATCCTCTGGTAGATGACGAATGAGTCGAAGAGGTCGTCCGATAGCCCGAGGTCGGCCCCCGACTCATAGTAGTCCAACCCGGCGTACTTCTGGAAGACGCGGTGGAAGAGCTCCCCGGGGTCGACGTCGAGGTAGAAGACAAGGTCGGGTTTCATGGTGAAGCCGAAGAGGTCATGGGACCACTTCCTGCTCGTCCCCCTCACCGTGGACCTTGCCATGAGCGTGTAGATGTAGCGGTCCGCCAGGACGATGTAGCCGGCCTCCAGGGCCGGGATGATCTTGTGCTCGAGCTGGTCCGCGAAGTCGGCCGCGTAGAAGAGGGTGAGGGTCTTCTTCCCGAGGGGCAGCTTCTGCTTGGCCATCAGGATCCCCTGGCCGATGAGTTCGGACCTCTTCAGGCCGGTCGTCGCCACGGCGTGGCCCTCCGACTCGAGCTTGGCCGTGATGAGGTCGACCTGGGTGGACCGACCCGAGCCGTCAGGCCCCTCTATGACGATTAGCCTTCCCTTGATCTCCCGGCCCTTGAGGTATGGGATTCCGTCGCCGTAGAAGGTCAGCGGCCTGGGCCCCAGGGCCTTTCCTGAACGATTCATGGCGCACCCAGCTCCTTCGAGGCGACGTCCGCGATCGTCGCGGGGAGAAGCTCAAGGACCTGTCTCCTCATGAGGTTCTGCTGGAGCTCGATGTCCAGCGACCCGTCCATGACGCGGAACCCCTCGGTCGCCGCCATCCCCTTGTATTCCTCGATGATGCGGCTCTGGAATATCCTGTAGCTCTCGTACTCGTCGTTTGCGAGGTTGAGGTCCATCCCAGCTTCGTAGTACTTCAGCTTGGGCCGGCCTGTCAGAATCCGCTTCACGGCAACTTCGACGGGCACGTGGAAGTAGAAGATGGCGTCGGGCTTGGCCGCGAAGCTGTAGACTCTGCGGACCCAGCGCGGGTTGCACCCCCGTACGGTGTCCCTGGCGTAGGCCGTGTAGATGTACCTGTCCGCGAGGACGAAGTACCCCGCGCGCAGCAGCGGTGCGACGTTCCTCTCGTACCTGTCGGCGAAGTCGGTGGCGTGGAGCAGGCTGAAGGTCGTCGGGGTAAGGAGGGCCTTCTTCTTCCCCTTGGAGGTGATCTCCTTCACGACCTCCGAGGAGTTCCACTCCGTGTTGAAGACCAGCACGCCCAAGTGGCGGAGCCATTTGTCGAGCAGGTGCAGCTGGGTGGACTTGCCCGAACCGTCGATTCCCTCGACGACGATGAGCCTGCCCCGCGGCCTCTCCTTCGCGGCGTTCTTCCTCGCGCTCAATTCCCTATCTCCCCGCCATCGAGACGACCTGCTCCCGCTCCTGCTTCAGGTGTATCAGGGTCTTCACCACTCTCCCCGTCGCGTCCTCGAGCTCCTTCGCAGCCTGGTCAAGCAGAAGCGTCGGGAAATCCTTCTGTGAGGTCGTGATCTCGAATCTTATCGACCCGTCATGGAGCCTGATCCGGGCGGTGGACTTCGTGAGCTCCAGAATCTCAGCAACCTGGACGAAGGCCGCAAGCTTGTCGACCGAGCCCTTGCTCTTGTCCTTGAGAACTGACCTGTGGCGCTCGTAGAACCAGTTGGCGGTCTTCGGGGCCTTGGCCCTCACGAGGGAGAGCGCGAGGGCTATCTGGTCCCTGTGGTCCAGGTAGCTGTCTTCGTTCAGGATGGTGTAGAAGAGGCTCTCGGGCCGGGTCTTGAGGTAGAGGTCGAGGAACGACTCGATGGCCTCGTCGAGGATCAGTTTCTCGCGCAGGGTGACTATGCCCTTGGAAGCGAGCGCGTCGCTGAAGACCTCGGTCCCCGTCTCCTTGCCGTGCCAGGCCGCGAGCGCGCTGTTGGCCCTCGCCTCGTCGAACTCCTCGAGGGAATAGCGCGCGGGGTCTCGCAGGTACTCAGACAGGACCCCGTCCCTGAGACCGTGCGTGCTCACGATGACCTCGTCGAACTTCAGTCTGTTCATCATCGTCGAGACCACCAGTGAGCCCGCGGTGATGCTGTCCGCCCGGTCCCTTCCAAGGGCCTCGACCCCCGCAATCTTTCGGGAGTCCATCTTCCGGAGCCTCTTGTTTATCGCGAGCACGGACTTGCGCCTCAGACGGTAGTTGTGAAGCTCTGTTGAGGGGGTAGTCGCGAATCCACTGGTCGTACTTTGCCAGCGCTCTGATGGTGCCGCCCACGCCCAGCAGCACAGTCCCGTCGTCGAGCCCCAGCTCCTCGCGCGTCGGCAGCAGCTCCGCGATCCTCCGCCTCATCCTGTCGTAGTCCTTCTTCGAGTACCGGCTGCCCTCCCGCCCATAGAGGCTCGCTCATGCGGAGGGCGCCGAGAGGGAGCGAGAGTGTCTTCCTCACTCGGAAACCCCTCGCGTACGTGAACTCCAGCGAACCGCCGCCAAGGTCGAAGAAGAGGACGTCGGGCAGCCTTGTCGCGCGTGCCGCACCGACGTACGAGAAGAGGGCCTCCTCCTCTCCCGAGAGGACCTTGAACTTGAGTCCGAGCATCGACTCGGCCTCCCTCTGGAATCGGTAGCCGTTCCCCGCCTCCCTGACGGGCGAAGTGGCGATCGCGATGACGCGGTCGACCCCCGAGAGCCGGTTGGCCTCCTTCAGCAGCGCGAGCTCGCGGAGCGTCCGCTCCATCGCCTCCTGCCCCAGGAAGCCTGTCTGGTTCAGCCCTTCGCCGAGCCGCGTGAGGCTCCCCCGCTGGTCGTAGGCCCTGAACGAGTCGTCCGGCCTGGTCTCGTAGCTCACCATCTTGAGCGAGTTGTATCCAAGGTCGATGACTGAGGCCCGCATGGTTGCTGGCTCACGCCCACCGGACTATATCAGTTGCCTCAGGCCACTTTCTTCAGCCTGCCTCGGCGTCATCAGCCACCTCAGCTCGCCCGAGGGCTTGGGCAGGAGGGAGGTCACCTCGACCTTCGCCACACCGGCCTTCTTGAGGATGATCCGGGCCTGCTTGCTCCCCCCGATGAGCTCGCCGATCATTCCGCTGAGATACGGCTCGTGCCCGACGACCAGGACCGTGGACTCTTGTTTCAGCTTTGAGAGCCGACGGTAGACCGCCGCAGTCTCACCCTCCGGTTTCAGCTCGTCCCAGACTTCGACGAGGTCCTCCTTCTTCAGTACCTTGGCGGCAGCAAGAGCGGTCTCCTTCGCGCGCTTGAGCGGGCTCGTTATCACGTGGGTCACGCCCAACTTCAGCGCGTCGAGCCCCTCCGCCACCTCCTCGACCTCCTTCTTCCCTGAGACCGTGAGAGCGCGCTCGAGGTCGCGACTCGTGGCGGCCATGCTCCTGCCGGCCTCACCGTGTCTTAGAATTATCAGGTCCAATAGCTCTTACCAACGCGTGTGTCGCCCACCAACGCGATGCCTCCAGTAGGATAACATTTCTCATATAGAAAATATGGATGATATGGCAGGCCCATTACTCGTGCTTGAAGTCGCGGGCACTCCCAGCGCAGAGTCGCGCGCCTGCTTCGTCTGGGCCTGCGGCTCTATCGGACCGTGGGTGCGGTCTGACGGTGCTGAGTTGAGGGTGGTTTCTTCTAGGCTAGGCGATCCTCTCCGCCAGCAGGATTGCAAATACCCCCGCCGACAGGATCACCACGGCCGTAAGGGCATAGTTGACCGGGATGAGCAGAGTGTGCAGGTCGCCGACCCCCAGCGCGCCCACTGAAGTGACCACGGCGATACAGATGTCCAAGACCAACGAGACGTAGGCCAGGAAAGTCAGAGCCTTCCTGAGCTTCACGGTGGCCTGCGCCCTCGTCGGTCGTTCAGTAGTCAAGCCGGTTCGCCCGTTCTGCATTTCCCGCTCTCCAGCGAATTGACTCGCTTTATCTCTTCTCCAAGCGATTCTTGTTCCAGAGCCGCGTCAACGAGGCATATGTTTATTTACAGCACCGAGGGAGACAAAATCACCGACGGAAACTAAGGTAGGATGTGAAAAACGGATGAGTTTCGGACAACGTGGCGGGTATAACCGCGGTGGATTCGGCGGAGGTGGGTCCTCCTCAGGAGGAGGCTTCAGATCCTTCAAGCCCAAGCCAGTCGAGGTCGGAAAGGAATACGATGTTACCATTTCCGACATCAGCAGGCGCGGCGACGGTATCGCGAAGATAGACGGTTTCGTCATCTTCGTGCCCGGTACAAAGCAGGGCCAGCAGGTGAGGATCAAGGTCACCCAGGTCTCGAACAGGTACGCGAGCGGACAGCTCGTGGAGGGTTCGGTGGCTGCCGCACCTTCAGAGGTCGCGCCCTCTGAGGTAGAAGAGTCTACTGAAGAGTCGGCAGAGCAGTAGGCGAAGGTCTGCTGTTCTGCAAGAGACGGGTTGTCCCGCCAAAGGGCAACCCTCCCACTTTTTGAAGCAGAGATTAGAAGGAGTCAATCGGTGATCATAGAAATCATCGTATGTAGATGGCGGAGTGTGGTGCTTATCTCCAGTCAGTGACTTAAGATTCGCTTGCTCAGCGAAACTGACAAAGCCTGGATGGCTGGCTTTTTAGACGGAGAGGGTCATCTAAATATTGTGAAACAAGTAAGAAGGTGTCGGTCGTCACCTGCGTACAGACCGTACGTCAGCGTTTCAAACACCCACAGCGAGGTTCTCACTTGCTTCATGAATGAGTACGGCGGGGCGATATACAAACGCTACGAGAACCGAAAAGACAAATCGGGGCTCAAATGGTCAGACGCATACACTTGGTATTGTCCAATCTCCTCGACGAAGAGACTATTGCTGGACTCGTTGAACTACTTCAAGCTGAAGCGAGGACAGGGTGAACTTATTCTGGAATTCCTGGACAAGAGGAGAACCTTCGCCAGGAGACAAAGAGACGGAAGATTCGGGTCGGCCGGATTCTCTGAAGAAGAAATCGCATTCCGCGAACGACTAAGGATGCAGGTGAGAGCGCTGAATAGCAAGGGATTCTACGCGCGGCATCAGGACTTGGATGCTGGGAATGCGAGCGGAACCACATGGTCACGCAAATGATTCCGCAGCGCTAACGTGCATCGGACTTCAGGTAGGTCTCGCCTCTGATATCCGTATCGCATAATTACTTATCCTGCCTGGGCAAGATTGATGATTCTGGTTTACACCGACGGGCTCGCCGAACCTAATCCTGGCCTAGGGACTTACGGTTACGTCATTTACAGAGACGAAAAGAGGATTCTAGCCCGCCATGGCTTTGCGGGCTATCCCGTCACCAACAACTACGCAGAATACTGTGGTCTAGCCGAATCGCTCCTTGAGTTACGCGATCTCAAGAATGAGGAAATCATTGTCTATTCTGACTCGAAGCTTTTAGTCGGGCAGATGGCGGGCAACTGGAAGATCAGCAAGAAAGCGCTGCGCAGCGAGGCCGAGGGCACCTACGTCGAGAAGTACCTCGAGGCCAAAGAGATTGCGCGGACGTTCTCAAGGTTGAGCTTCGAGTGGATCCCCCGGGAGCAGAACTCCGAGGCCGACGGGCTCTCCAGGGTCGCGTACGCGGAGCAGCTCCGAAAGAGGCGAAGGCGTTGAAGGCCTCCGGGGAGCTGGTCTGCAGGGACCTGACAAAATCGTACGGGACGCAGAAACTCGCGCTCAAGTCGGTGTCCTTCACTGCATCGACTAAGGGTATCTTGACCCTCATCGGGAGGAACGGGGCGGGGAAGTCGACCCTCACTCGCATCCTAGCCACTCTCCTCGAGCCGACCTCTGGGAGGGCCGAGATAGACGGCCTCGACGTCATGAAGGATGCAAGAAAGCTCAGGGAGAGGATAGCGGTCGTCCCGCAGGAAGGGAGGGCAGTAGCCTGGGTGACGCCGATGCAGACGGTCTCGACCTACCTGATGTGGAGAGGGTACAGCTACGGCGAATCCCGGAAGAGAGCCATGGAGGCGCTGTCTCGCGTCGGGCTAGAGAAGCACGCAGACAGGCTGAACCGAATGCTCTCGGGCGGCATGAAGAGGAAGGTCCTCCTCTCGATGGTCCTCGCGTCCGAAGCCGACATAGTGTTTCTGGACGAGCCCTCGACGGGTCTGGACCCCATCTCGAGACGCGAGCTGTGGGAAGTGCTCATTTCGCTGGGACAGGAGCGGTTCGTCTTCCTCACGACCCACTACCTCGAGGAGGCCGAGCAGGTCTCCGACAGGATAGCCATCCTCGAAGACGGAAAGCTCCTCTCGATTGGAACTCTGGAGGGGCTCAGGAAGGAGATGAAGTACGGGTTCAGCTTGGTGTTCCCCAAGGAGGAGATGCTCCCGTCTAAGTTCGTTGGGGAGAAGTACGTCAGGAGAGACGGGAAGACTCAGATCTTCACTTCGGAGGAGGAGGCGCTTGCAATGGCGAGAGGGCTGTCGGAAGCGAGGGCGCGGTTCTCACTCAATCCGGTCACCCTCGACGACATCTTCAATTTCGTGGTCGCCCGGGAGAAGGGCAGAGAGGAGGCGAAGTAGGTGGGCAAGACTCTCAATCAGTTCTTGGCCTCGGTCCTGATAAACTCCATCTATGAGATGAAGAACTACCCGGTCATCCTCATCAACACGGTACTCTCGCCGCTCTCCTTCCTGATCCTGATAACGATTGCGAGCGGCGGGTCCCTCTTCTCCAACGCGATAGAGGGGGGCTTGATCATGACGATGTTCTCCAGCGGCACCGCACTCCAGGGAGACCTGTCCCACCTCAAGAACGACTACAGGATTCAGGACATGGTTGTCGCTTCGCCCACACGTGCGGGTGCCTACGTAGCGGGGATGACCATCTCCGAGCTGATCTACTCTTCGCCTGCGATAGTGATACTGTCGGTCCTTTTCTACTTCTACGTCCACGTGACGATAATCCAATTGGGCTCGATCGTCGCCGTGATGTTGCTGATGTTCTTGACCTCGGTCTCGATCGGCTTCCTCCTTGCCACCATCTCCTCCGACATCGTGCAGAGCTTCGCCTTCACTCGCCTTCTTTCCACCCTCTTCACGACCATCCCGCCTGTCTACTACCCGATAACGTTCATCCCGCTTCCCTGGAGGTACCTTGCCTACCTCTCTCCCACGACCTACGCGTCGGAGATCGCCCAGAACTCGGCGGGACTGGTGAGTCAGTCGCCTTTCGGCATCGGCCTAGCGTGGATCGTGCTCATCTCGGTCACCGTCGTCTTCCTAGGCGTATCCTTCACCAAGGCGAGGTGGAGGGAGAAGTGACCAAGGACGGTCCTAGAGGAGCCAGTCTTCCCGCTCGACGTCCCGCGACCTGAACCCAAGCTTGGACGACCTGAAGACCGTCCCGTCGTACAGCACTGCCTCCGAACCCTCTCCGTCCCGATAGACCGCGTCGACGACCCTGCCCAGGGAGTCGCCCTTCATGACACCGCTCCCGCTGTCGCCGCCCACGACGACCAAGCCGTTCTCTGCGAAGACGTAGGGGATGTTGTCGACGGTGTTGTAGCCGTAGAGCCCGGCCCACATCCGGTCGGGCCTGGCCCCCTCGAACTGGGGGAAGTACTCCCTCAGCACGGGATAGATGTCGCGCTCGTAGTAGGAATGCTCGGCGGGATAGTTCTCGAGGTCGTGCTCGGGGAAGGTGATGAATGGCCTGTTGACATCGTCCTCGCAGCCTATCCAGAACTCCCGGCTCTCCTTCACTGCCTTGATGAAGAGCCCCGCCTTCGGGAGGATTACGAAGGGAAGGACCCCCGAGCCGTTGAATCCTTCGGCACAGAGCAGGCTTCTCGAGCCGCTGTCTGCCTTCCACTGAGATGGTGAAGAGCTGGCGCTTCTTGGCCTTGCTGTGGCCGTCTATTCCCACGGGGTCCAGGAGCTCGTTGTTCCAGACACCGGCGGCCACGACGACCGTCCCGGCCGAGATCTCGGTCCCGTCCCCGAGGCGCGCCCCGGTCGCCTCCCATTCCTGCCAGACGAAGGGCTCCCCGTCGATCCCCGTCCTCTCCTTCGCCGAGATCACTAGATTCCTGGCATCCGCGTTGAACATGACCTGCCCTCCGAGGCCCACGAACTGGTCCCTGTAGTACCCCGCCAGCCTGTCGGGGGCGAGACGGCCGCACTTCACCCCGAAGACGCCGCTCGCGACGTCGCCTAGGTCCATCACCCTTGCGTCGTCCGACCCCGGTCCCGCCACGAATTCCGGGAGCATGGTCTCGAGCTCGCCCCTGTCATAGGTTCTGAGGTCGACGTGGTTTGCCGCCATCTTCGCGAGGTGAGGCTGGGCAGAAGAGAGCCTGCTTCTCGGTCATCAGCCAGAGGTAGCCTACGCTGTCGACCCCGATGTCGACACCCAGGTCGTTCTGGACGTGCAGGTAGTAGTCGATGGAAGCGTTCGAGAGAACCTGGTTGTCCACCGAGCTGAAGGTGTTCCTGAACATGGCGTTGCTCCTCCCCGTGTTCGCCTGGCCCACGTCGGCCAGGCGGTCGATGAGGAGGACCTTCTTCCCCGGGCTGTTCTTCTGGATGTAGTAGGCTGAGGACACGCCGAGCATCCCGGCCCCAATCACGAGGACATCGCACTTGGACAGTTTCTCGCCTCCCGCGATTTCCTTGATGGCCTGTTTAAGAACCGCGTTCCTCGGCCGGAGGAGGAGCGGCGGGAGCCGGCGGGGGATTCTTTGCGCCGAGGAGGTTGGCCGCGGATATCCCGATGAAGATCAGGGCGACCCCGCCCAGGGTGACATAGCTCGGGATCGCGCCGGTCGTGGCGACGGTGTAGAGAAGGGTGATGATGGGCGCGAGGAAGATCAGGGTCGTGAGCTTGCCCAGCTTCTCCACCTTGACCAGAGCCATCCAGAGGTAGAAGTTCAGGGCGCCAGACACGAGTCCGAGGAACGCAACGTCGACGGCGAGGTCCAGGGACGGCCTCAGGCTGAAGTCGGTCAGGGAGAAGGCGCTGTAGAGGACGAAGCTGAAGAACGAAGCGGTCGCCAGCGTCTGTACGGTGTCCTGGGTCCGCAGCTTCCTCATGTAGACGGAGAAGAGCGCCCAGAAGAAGGCGTCGCACAAGGTGAGCCCGACGCCCAGGACCGTCGTGCCCCCGGAAAGGAGCGGGAGGTTGAAGAGGACTATCCCCGCGAAACCGACGATTGCGCCGTAGGCCTCGGTGCGGGAACCCCTCTCGCTCAGTACCCAGACCGCGAGCGGGATGGCGAACAGAGGCATCGTGAACGCGATGATCGCCGACTGGGCCGGGGCGATGTAGCTGAAGCCCGAGGAGCCAGGAGACCCCGCTCAGCCAGTAGAAGACGGAGAAGAGGACCGTGTCCCTGTTCAGGATCAGCTTGAACCCCTTGCTCATGGAGAAGAGGGCGACGGTCGTGAGGAGCGTGGTCATGCTTCCGAAGACGAGGGGGGAGGAGTGGCTCATCCCATCCTTGGCAAGAAAGAACTGGAACGCGGTGATCAGGATGTAGGGGACGATGTACCTTGCCGGGGCCAAGGCGGGCCCTTGATGCCGATGCGTAATTGAATCTTACAGAAGTGAAATGCGAATGACAATCTTCCAGCCCCTGAAAGCGGCATCGAAGACGGGATGTGGCACCGTACGGTAATACTTAGAGCCGAAGACCGAACGACTGGGCGAAGTCCTCGAACTGGTTGTACGCCATGAGGAAGGTCATGCCCCTCTGGCTTATCTTGTACTTGGCGTTCTTCTCCAGAGTCAGCTCTTCCAGCAGGCCCGCGCCGACGAGGTCGGCGATGAGTTTGGTCATCCTGTTGTAGGAGACGTTGCCCTTCCTGAGCAGGGTCGTGATCCCCACGCCGTCACCCGCCGTGTTCATGTCTCGGGCCGTTACCAAGATGTCCGCGATTATCTTCGTCTGAGTTCTATACTGGGCCATTCCACCCACTCTTCTTATTGAACGTGTATCTCAACACGGGGACGAATAGTGTGACCAGTCCAACTTCTTTCATAAGGAGCTGCAAAATGTTTAACATGAGTCCGTCGGGGCTCATCAGTGATATCCACCAGCCGCCGGCGATGACCGCCAGCCCGCACGCTATGAGAAGCGTGTTGGGGTTCCTGTTCTTGGAGTAGGCGAACAGCGTCTCCACCACCCCGTACAGTATGAAGTAGAAGGAGAGGCTCGTCAGTATCACGACCAGGCTCGTCTGGTTGATGGCCATCAGCGGGAACAGCGCCAGCATGACGCCCATCCTCTTGTCGAAGAAGACGTCGAGCATGTGCGAGAACGCGAGGAAGAAGTACCCTGCCGTCTCGAGGAACAGTCCCGCGATGAGGAGGGTCCCCAGGGAGACCTCGAACCCGGGAATCACGTAAATCCAGACTGAATTGGTACAGTCCCTCGAGGAGGAAGCCCGCCCCAAGGAAGACGAACGCGGCTGCCAGGCGAAGGAGGGACGAGCTGTTCGTCTGCCGGACCCCCTTGTACGAGATAATCGCTATGGAAAAGGCGACGAAGGCACCTACAAACTGCAGTACGTCTTCCAGCATCAAAAGGCCCTGCATCGCCGACTCAGTAGGAAGGACGTGCCCCTCTTGTATAAAAGTTTGATGCAGGAATCCTCCACTTATTGCAACCGAAATCCGGAAATCTTCTTGATAAGACCCGTTCCCGGGGTGCAAGGAGCATCGCGAAGATTCGCAAGATTCCTTCAGAGACGGAGTCGGTTCAAGGCGAGACTGGGTCTATTACGAATGCACTTGGCGAATCTAGCAAACGCTGGACGAGAGATGCATAACGGTTAAATATATCTGGCCGACCCGTCGGCCACCGATTCAGACTTTTCGGTGCCATTGCGATGTCCTACGAACGCGATATAACGAAGGTGATGAAACTGCAGAGGGCTCTTGACAAGTGTCCCAGATGCGGGAAGGGGCCGATGGTGGTGGACACCAACGGGGGAGAACTCGTTTGCAGCAACTGCGGCTTTGTGGTAAAGGAGAAGATAGTGGAGACCGGCCCCGAGTGGAGGGCCTTCTCGAAGGAGGAGAAAGACGACCGCTCGAGGGGAGGCACCCCGACATCGATAGCCATGCACGACATGGGTCTGGCCACGGTCATCGGCGGAATGAACAAGGACGCCGCGGGAAAGTCACTCTCCTCCTCCATGAAGGCGACGGTCGAGAGGCTCAGGACCTGGGACAGCCGGAGCCAGGTTCACGAGCCGATGGACAGGAACCTTAGACAGGCTTTCAGCGAGCTGGACAGGCTCTCGGACAAGCTGGCGGTCTCGGATGCGGTCGTCGAGAAGGCGGCGTACATCTACAGGAAGGCGCTCGAGCGGGGCCTTGTGCGCGGCCGCTCCATTTCGGCCATCATCGCGGCCTCGCTGTACGCGGCGTGCAGGGACCGGGAGACGCCGAGGACACTGAAGGACCTGGCTGTGGTCTCGAACGTCAAGAAGAAGGACATTGCAAGGTGCTACAGACTGCTGCTCAAAGAGATGGACATCAAGATGCCCGTCGTCGACCCGGCCAAGTGCGTCTCTAGGATAGCATCAAGGGCAGGCCTCTCCGAGAAGACAAAGAGGAGGGCTCTGGAGATCCTGAAGAAGGCAGAGGAGGCCCGCATCTCGGCCGGGAAGGACCCCATGGGGCTGGCGGCCGCGGCGCTCTATGTTTCGTGCACCCTCGAGGGCGAGGACAAGACGCAGAGGGATGTGGCAGAGGCGGCGGGGGTGACCGAGGTCACGATCAGGAACAGGTACAAGGGGCTCAGGTCCGCGCTCGGAATCTGAAGATTCTCCGGGCTCAGATTATCTAATCCCGTTTAGAAATTACACAGAGATTCATCCGCAATATATAAGCAACCAGCAACGGAGGGCGAAGGCACGACCGTTCATGTCAATGGAAAGGACCACCGATAACGGTGAACAGGGAAGCTCAAACATCAAGACGGGTCAGCTAGCCAAGATGATTACAGAGGTGGGGCCCAACATCTCCGAGATTGCCAGGCGCCTGGGCCAGTTCAAGGAGAGCGTGCGATACCGCTACAAGGAGAAGCTGCTCAACAAGGGATTCTCGGTTCGCGTCGCCGTGGACCACGAGAAGCTCGGTCTTCGCCGCGTCATCATGCTGATGGACTTCGACGAGGAGTACTCGGACGTCGCGGAGCTGATGCTCAACATCCTCAGCAACGAAGGGTACCTTGTCGGGTTCGAGAAGATTCTCCCGGATGGCAAGTTCCTGGTGCACGCCTCGGTCCCCGACGAGCTGGTCGAGACCTACCGCGAGTTCTTCGCGGGCCTCAAGGAAAAGGGCTACTTCAAGTCCTTCGAGTTCCACACGTTCCACTGGTTCAGGAACCCTCCGATGAAGACAGAGATGTACGACTTCGACGAGGGCCGCTGGGACTTCGACTGGTCGACCGAGACCAAGGTGAACAGACAGACCGCATCGTACATGCCATCCTCCAGGGAGAAGTTCGACGCGACGGACCTCCTGATCCTCAAGCAGCTCCAGATGGACGGAAACAGGAGCCTAGCCGAGATGGCAGAGACCCTCAAGATAAACTACAAGACGCTCACCTGGCACTTCAGGAAGCACATCGAGCAGAGGAAGCTCATCAAGGGCTACGTGATCAACTGGATGGGGACGAAGTACGACTACAAGGCGGACAGGGCGCTGAACAAGAAGCACACCTATGTATTCGTGGCCGTCCTGTTCTCCGAGCTCGACCAGGCGAAGAGGATAGACGTCATGTCGCGCCTGAACCAGCTGCCGTTCATCTGGTCCGAGGCCGTCGGTGACCGCTACGAGGCCGAGCTCGTCTTCCCGATCGAGTCGATAACAGAAGGACTGCAGCACCTGGCAGAGGTGCTCTCCGAGACCAGGGCCAATGCCCGCTACTTCATACTCGACCAGCGCCACGCACTCTCGTTCAGCATCATTCCGGAGCTGTACAACGAAGCGAGGCAGGCGTGGGTGTTCAACGAAGAAATCCTGGTGAACAGGTTCGAGAACCTGCTCCAGAAGGCTAAGCAGATACGAAAAGAAGCCGTATCTTAAAGCCCTACGATAACCCAGCGTTTAGTAGCTGGGTCCTGCGCCGCCGATTGGGTCCTGTAGTTGAGTGCTCATGCCATATGGCTAGTATGGCACCGAATTAAGCTTAGCGTTTTCTTGGTGCTACATTGCAATCTTCATGCGTAGTCTGACGAATTCAGGACGTGGCACCCCAGTATCAGGGTTCGTTCACGCGGTTTCTCTTCATCCTCTTCAGCTCGTCCGGGGAGAAGAGCTTGGGGAACTGAGTGGAGAGTATCTTGACGTAGTTCTGGGTCTCCCTCTCGTTCATGTACTGGAACATGTAGTTCCCGCGGTAGGGCGAGGGGTCTCCATCCCTTGTGATGAACTCGATGTGAATCAGGGGGTCCCCGTGCTTGACCGTTATGGGCGCCCTCTCGTTGTTGAGGTTGACGAGCTCGAGGGCGAGCCTTCCGACGAACCCGCTGTGGACCTTCACCGAGTTGAGGAAGGAGAGCCCCATGCGCCCGAAGCGGCTCTTGGCCGTCAGATGGGCGACGTAGTTCGGAGGGGTGAAGATGACCTCTTTTGAGATCATGTTCCTGTGTTCGAGGTAGTGCAGCGTCCGGTCCTCCCTGACCGTCAGGACATAGCCGTCGCCGTCGAACCCTTCGGGCACGGTGGGGGAGATCACCTTGTACTTCTCAACGAGTTCAGTCAGGATAGACTGGCCGATTACTGTCATGCGCACTCTTCCCCCTTCTCGGCTTAATAACTCGGTTGTGGCTGCGGCAAAGACAAGGCGCGACACAGACCCGCCGCTGGTCCGAGGGATCAGGAGCTGGACATCACGGGATACTCAGCCGGAGTCTCTCTCTGACCGATGAGCCGCCTGAGCAGAAGATTGGCGAAGTAGAGAAGGCCCGGCAGCCCAAGAAGGAGCACGATGTCGACCGTCGGCACGAGGGTGTAGACGCTGTTCGCGGTCCAAGAGACACCGTAGGCCGCCTGTCCGTAGAAGGCGAAGCCGTTGGCCGCGAAGTCGACGACCCAGTGGAAGATTATGCTCGCGTGAAGCCCGTATCTCACGTAGAGGTACGCCAGCGCGACCCCGTCGAGCGCGGCTTCGCTCACCTTGCCGATGTCCCACCCTGCCCCGGAGAGATAGTGAGCCAAGCCGAAAAGAACCGAGCTCAGGACAATCAGGAAGTAGACGAGGAGCTTCAGCGAGCCGGCGGACATCGAGGACGGCTCCTCGCTGCCCGAGCCCTCCCAGGCCGACGACGGGCGCCAGAGCGCCCGGAGCATCCTCCCAGTGTCCGACCTCGTGAGCAGAAGGACGACAAAAAGAGGAACCCCAATCAGGAAGAACCTGAAGCCGACCTCCTCAATCAGAGGAGCGAGAGAGAAGCTCACGAGCAGCTCGTAGGGATCTCCCGAGAGCCCGCCCACGGGGACACCGGCCGAGGTCTGGAAGAGGTCGAGTATTATCGTCGCGAGCAGCGTGGCGCCTAGGATCATTATCGTGGCCGAGAGCGGGTTCCGCAGCAGCGCCCCCATCCCTTCCTTTGAGGCGGCCCTCAGCGCCCGCGGGAAGCCGCCGCCCTGGGCCGCGGCCAGCCCGATGAAGAGCGCGTAGATGGTGGTCAGGGAAAGGAACAGGGCGCCGAAGGTGGGGCTGAGCGGGAGCGCGATGGCGAAGAGGCCAATGTACATTGGGACCGATGCGATTTGTGTGTTGTAGGTGTAACCGTTTGTTGAGAGGTGCGGCGAGAAGACGGCGTATGCCCCGAACGGGATGGAGAGGACCATCAGCAGCAGCGTGAACGCGACTACCACCGCGTAGGCTGACCCGATGATGTCCAGCTTCGCCCCCAGGACAGATTCTGGAGGAGCCTCAGCGAGCACGAGTGCGGGTATGGGCGATGCCGGCGCAGGGCCACCCGCTGCGCTTGTAACCCCGCCTGGCTCACGGTGCCGTCGATAGTCAGACGCGAGCATCAGTAGCAGCGTGGTCACGACGAAGGGCATGTCTGCAAACAGTAGGTATGGAGTAAGAGGTCGACCCAGCTCAGGGAGGTACGAAATTCCTGCGGCGAGGAGGGTGAAGACGGAGGTTATTTGCAGCAGTCGTATGACCTTCCAGAGGTCCTTCCGAGACGCTTCCAACCGAGCTCAGTCCGTTGGATCCTTGCTCTCTTTCGGGGCTTCCTCGAGGTAGACGTAGCCCCTGTACCCGCACTTCGGGCAGAGGTAGTCCTGCGGTACGAGCCAGCCGCCGAGCCCGCTGAGCTTGTCCAGAGGGGTCAGGCAGACCACGCAGAGGCGCGGCGTCCTCGAGAGCACCCTCCGCCTCACCAGCTTCGGCCTGTCGGTCTCAGCGTCCTCCAAATCGTACCGAGCACAGATGGAAACTCGGATGCTTTAACGCTTTTCGCGCCCTCGAGCTCATACTACCTGCACCGGCACGTAGACAGACCTCGAGGTCAGCCCGTCGGTGACCGTCATGAGGAGCAGGTAGACTCCCGAATGCGTGAGGTAGGAGACGTTGACCGTGACGTACACCGCCATCGGTCCGTCGAGGTGAGGTACCGAGGAGACGTCCGGCGCGAACGAGATGTCGTTCGGGACCGAGCTGATGGACTCGGAGTCTGCGAAGGTGACGTTCAGTGGCACGGAGGAGGCGCCGTCCACGTCAAGTGTCAACTGGCCGGAAGAACCCGCCGCGATCTTCGTGACCGTGCCGCTGGAGGGCGACGAGACCGAGAACGGCGGGGTGATCGAGTCGTTGACGTAGCCCACCCTGTTGTCGGTCCAGGCGGTGAACCAGACGAGGTTCCTGTCGAGGGCGATTGTCAGGGCGTTGCCTATGCCCACCTTGTCGATGGGGACCTGTGACATCGCGTACTCTGTGAGGGAGGTCCTGTTGGTGATTACCGCGACCCTGTTCGCGTCGTGCTCGTTAAACCAGACCGAGCTCCCGTTGGCAAGCAGGTAGTAGGGGAGGGTGAGGGGTAGCTTGGGGTCGGTCGAGGTCGGATAGAAGGACCACTGCGCCGAAGACGAGTCGAGGAAGGCGACGTAGGAGGCCTCGTGCTCACCGACCCATATCCCTCCCTGTGAGACAGCGACGCTGTACGGACCCAGAAGGGTCTGGTTGTCTCCCACCTGGCTGAAGACCGGCGCCGGAGAGAGCGGGTCGAAGGAGAAGACCTGGCCGTGGTTGTCCTCGGGGTTCACGGTGACCACGTATCCCGAGCTGGAGTTCTCGAAGAGTATGGACGTCGTGTACGCGCCCTCGTCCGCGGGGACCGAGTAGTAGACGGGAGTGGCGGAGTTCTCCTGGACCACGCCTATCTGCGCGGGCTTTGAGGTCTCCGTGAACCAGAGGTTGTTCCCCGGGTCGATCGCTATGAAGCGGGGGAGAACGCTGCTGCCGAGTGGAATCACCGTGAAGGCGCCGGTGGTCTGGTTCATCCCGACGAGCTGGTTGTTCGCGGGGTCGGAGGCCCAGACCAGCCCGTTCCAGAACTGGACGCCCCATATCTCGGAACGGTCGAAGCAGAGAGACGCGGGGGTCGAGTTGGCAAATGGCCACGGATACTCGACGAGTGTTCCGTTGAGAAACAGGTGGGCCAGCCCGGGGATTGCGACCTCGCCAAACCAGACCGAACCGTCCGGAGCGGCCGTGATGGAGTTCGGGCTCCTCAGGGGAGAGGGGAGGCTGAACGAAGTGACGCTGCCGAACTGTGACTCATTCAGGCTCGGTCCTAGTGACCGACGCGAGGTTGGCGCACTCTGCCTGCGTCGTGGAGATGGTGCTCGCACGATTCTGAATTAAGACGTAGGAACCCGCTGCCACCGCGCCAAGCAGGAGAACGATGATCACTGCGGAGATGAGGCGGGCCCGCATGGCATCACCCGGGCGCTCGGGAGCGTTTACGGCTTTCGTGGAATCACGCGACGACGTTGATCACGCCGTCCATCCAGATCGGGTGCCATTCGCAGAAGTATGTGTACTTCCCGGGAGTCGTGAGCGTCACGCTAACCATCGACCCCGGCAGGCTGTAGAGCTGGAACGGCTGGCCGTTCGTGGGCCACGATGTCGACTCGAGGATGTGCTCCTGGTCGTCGTTGTTGAGGAAGACCACCGTGTTGTTGACGCCAATCTTGACGGTTATGTTGATAGGTTCGAAGGAGACCTTGTTCGCCAAGTCCTCGATGCCCGGCGGGATTATCACCAGCACCTGGCTCTTGTTGAGGGACGATGTGGTCACGGACGACGACGACGACGACGTAAGAGAACTCGAGGAGATTGGCGAGGAGCTTTGGGAGGAGCTTGTGGCTGAAGAGGAAGAGGTGGAAGACGTGGTGAAGGGACCGCCTGTTCCCTGCGAAAACGCCATGTACGTGGCGACCGCGGCGAGCACAAGAATCACCAGTAGTAGCACCACTGAGACGCCAGAGCTTATGCCTCTCCTGTCTGCCGGTTGCACCTGCATTCTCCGTTCTGTGTTTTGGAGCCTTTCTGGAGATTTAAGGGTTGTTCGCAATTCCCTCGGCTCTGGTAACTTGGCTGGAGTCGCTTGCCGACTTCTTCCATCTCCAGCGAGTTAACAGCTCACGATAACCCAGAACGCGAGCCATTCTGAGAAGAATTCGACAGAGGAGGGGTCTGATTGAACCGTCCTATCGATGACAAGTCGGTCGTTGCAATTCCAATGGCAATCAGAAAGATTCCGACAAGGAGAAGTCTCTCGTATGCAGGTGGAGCCGAGCTGAAACACTCTCCAGAGCCATAAGGGCAACCCGCGAGAAGGTTTACCGATGACCCGAGTACAAGCTCATCGGTGAATAGAGTTAGGAACCCCAGAGCGATTACAGTCAGTCCGCCGATGCGGAGCCACCGCCCGACAGTCATGGTTGGAAGCTCAAGTTCGGGAAATAATAATCCGTCGGTTTATCTCAAGACGGTTAACAGGGAGGAATCCCAGCCATGACTACCTCCAGCCAAGTTACCAGAGCCATTCCCTTCCCCCGAACGTCTATTAGAGTGGCGGCCTAACCCTGGAACGGTTGCCTGAACAAGTCTGCTACTGTGGGACAAGGATGGTCGAGATTCAAACTTGCAAATACAGGTGCCCGAACGACGGGATGGTCTGGGACGGCGAAGACGCGCTTGGTCCGCCCAAGTCGAAGAAATCGTGATGCGTTTATAACCGGAACACGAGGCGCAGATTCGTCATCATGAAGGCGGCACTGATAGACTCACCGGGAAATCTCAAGATAGTCGAGATGGCCAAGCCGACTCCCAAGGAAGGAGAGGTGCTGGTCAAACTCAAGTGCTGCGGGATATGCGGCACGGACGTCGAGAAGGTCCAGGGTGAGGGCATCACGTCGAGGATCCTCGGCCACGAGGAGGTGGGCGAGGTCGCCGAACTCGGGCCCGGCGTGAGCGGACTCTCGGTGGGGGACAGGGTATACGCCCATCACCACGTCGGTTGTGGCGAGTGCACTCTCTGTCGCCAGGGGAAGACGACTTTGTGCAGCGAGTACTCCAGACACAACCTGATTCCGTGCGGGCTTGCCGAGTACTTCATCGTCCCGAAGTACAACGTCGATCGGGGAGCCGTGCTCAGGCTGCCGGATTCCCTCGGATACGAAGAGGCGAGCTTCATTGAACCGCTCTCGTGCTGCATCCTCGGGCTGGAGAAGGCACAGGCCAGGGAAGCAAGGTCGGCCATGGTCTACGGCGCCGGCCCTGTTGGGCTGACCCACCTGAAGCTCCTGAGGTCATATGGGGTCAGAACGGTGGGTATTGCGGACGTCAGCGAGTACAGGATCTCACAGGCGCTGCGCATGGGCGCGGACGTGACGTTCAACCCAGCCAACGAAGGGGAGCGCGAGCGGGCTCTTGCCTCCTTCGAGGGAGGTCCGGAGCTCGTGGTGCTGGCGACCGGGAGCAGCGCGGCCTTTGAGGACGGCATGAGAGTCGTCGCAAGGGGAGGAACGGTCCTCCTCTTCGGTGCGCCCCGGAAGGACGCCGTCGCACGCCTCGAGATGGCCGGCTTCTTCCTCAATGGTACGAGGCTGCTGACGAGCTACGCCTCGACGGAGAAGGAGACCGCGGCCGCTCTGGTCATGCTGGAGGCACGCAGGATCGAGGTGGCGGACATGATCACCCACAGGTTCCCCTTGGAAATGAGCGCGGACGCCTTCGCCGTGGCGTCCCAGCAGCAGTGCGTGAAGGCGCTGGTCACGGACTGACCTCTTTGCAGGCGAGAGGCGGTCGCGACTGAGGACAAAGTCCGTCGACATCTTCCTGGTCATACTCGTCTGCCTCATCTGGGCGGGGAGCTGATTTTGTAATCAAGGCGGCGCTGCCGTACGCCGACCCCATCACATTCGCGTTCCTGCGAGCGACCCTGAGCGGGCTCTTCGTGTTCGCGCTGGCGGGGTACAAGTTGAAGGGGATGAAGCGCTCGGACCTCATCTGGCTCATCCTCCTTGGGCTGTTCAACGTCGCGCTCTTCCAGGTCTTCCTGAACGTCAGCCTCGTGACCGCCAACACGGGCGTCGACTCCACCCTCGTCTACACCCAGCCGGTGCTGGTCGCGGTTCTCGCGCCGATGGTTGGGGAGAGGATGACCCGGAACAGGGTGGTCGGCATAGCAGCCGCCTTCGCAGGGATCGTCGTGGTATTCCTGCCCAGCATCGCGCCTTCCACCCTGGTGGTGGGCGACCTCTACGCGCTCGGTGCGTCGCTCTCCTGGGCGATAGCAATCATCCTTTTCAAACGGTGGAGGACCGCGCTCAACGCGAACTCGGTCTCCGCGATCCAGTCCGTCATCGGAGGGCTGTTCATCATCCCGGCTCTCGCCTCGGGTCACCCGTTCCTCGACCCCACGCCGGTCTTCTGGGTCCTGCTGGTCTACAGCGTGGTGCTGGCAAGCGGCCTTGCCTATGTAATCTTCTGGAAGGTCCTCTCCAGGATGCCGGCGGCCCAGTTCTCCTCGTACTTCTTCCTCGTGCCCGTGTTCACGGTGGCGATCGCGTCGGCGATGCAACTCAGCGTGCCACCAATCAACGAAATCGCCGGCACGGCGCTCGTCGCGGTCGGGATAGTGGCGGTAAACAGGTAGCCGTTCAAGCTTATTTCCGGACTTCGAGATGGCTCTAGCCGTGGAGCAGCCTTCGTATCAGACGGACGCGAGCGTTAGGAGCATCCTTCCAGCGCTGAAGACGTTCCCCACCAACGACGTCGCGATCATAGGCTGCCACGCGCTCAATCTGAGCAGGCACTCCTGCGAGTACGACCTTCTCATAGTCAACCACGACCCTATTCCCGAGAAGTACATCAAGGTGGGTGACGTCTATGCCAAGATAGTCTTCAGGAATGAGCGAGACGTCCGACAGCCAGACCCCGAGCTCGCCCTCACTCTGGCCTCTGCCGTCCCGCTGAGGGATTCGTCCCTGCTGCTCGCTAGCGCAACATCGGACTGCAAACGGAGTTTCATCGCGAATTGCAGGAAGAGCATGGAGACGCACCTTGCATCGTCCCTGAAGTCTCTGGCCAGGGTTGACGAGCTTCTCTCTGAGAAGGAGACGGCGGAGGCGGACCTCTCGCTCCTTTCGGCCTCCCGCGATTTTGCCTATGCCGAGCCTCCTCATGAACGGGGTGACGCCGTCCCCAAGTCACGTCCTTGGGCAGATCAAGGCCCTGCCCAGGAGGAGGCCTTCCGCCTTCAAGCCTTGGGCGGACGCGTTCGGGCTCGAGCTCGCTTCGAGAGTCACATGTGAGAATAGGCTGGAGGGGCTCTCGGTCGTCTATGACGTGATTCGGACAAGCAGGATAGGGGCTGAGGCGACTCCCATGTTCGGCCGCTACCGGGAGATAGAGGCGGTCCAGGTCATGGAGGCAAAGGCGAGGGAACTCCTCGACTCGATGCAGTCAGCAGGGTGCTTCGCGTTTCTGGGACAGGAGGTGGTCCAGAGCGTCTTCGACCTATACATCTTGCATGTTTCGCAGCTTGCAAAAGAGAAAGACTACTCCAGGATAATCCGCGAGCTGACCGTAGGAGGCGACAGGTTGATTTCCGAGGATGTCGTAAAGTCCCTGGGTTTGGTCAGGGGGCCCGAGGTCATCACGAGCGCGACGGCGGGCCTTAAGTCCGCGGTCTCAGCACTCGCAAAGAAGGTCTGATTCGGAAGAGTTCAACAACCAAATGTCGGGACGCGACGTTGGTGTGCCAAGACAAAATGTGGATTCGAAGACTCCATATGGCCAGCTACGTGACAATACAGCATCCGAATTCTCTATAGCTGGCACATTGATGATTCTTCAGAACGTGGAATTTTTGTAATATCTCCTGAAATATTCCTATATTGTAATATCCATGCTTAAAGATAGGTAGTTTGCTCATACTGTTAGGGAAAAATGAGCGGCACGTACCCCGAGACAGGAGCTGGCAAGGTTGCTTCGTGCAACTTCTGCAATAAGCTGCTGGGCAAAGAGTACTACTTCGAGTGCCACATCTGCGGCGCCACCTATTGCTACTTGCACATGACGAAACACTCGCGGGCACACAAACCGAAGTTGCCCGTTCCCGTCAGCAACTAGGCGAGCCTACTTCCGCATCTCTCTTGCCGCGGCCCTGATCGAAGTGATGATGTTCTGGTACCCCGTGCACCTGCAGAGGTTCCCCGCGAGGCCGAGCTTGATCTCGTCGTCGGTCGGGTCCGGGTTCTCCTTCAGCATCCAGTAGGCCTGCATTATCATCCCGGGCGTGCAGAAGCCGCACTGGAGGCCGTGGTTGTCCCAGAAGGCCTGCTGGATGGGATGGAGGGAACCACCCTTGGCCAGCCCTTCAATGGTCTCCACGCGAGCCCCGTCGGCCTGGACGGCCAACAAGGCGCATGACTTCACCGACTTCCCGTTGAAGATCACTGTGCACGCGCCGCAGTTGGACGTCTCACATCCGACGTGGGTCCCGGTCAGCCCCGCGACGTCGCGGATGAAGTGGACGAGGAGCAGCCTCGGCTCGACGTCCCGCCGGTAGTCGACGCCGTTTATGTTGACCTTTATGCTGCGGAGGCCGTCACCGGCGCTCTTGGCCTTCTTCGAAGCTCTGGGCATCACCGTTTGCCTCCCTTGGTTCTGCTGATTGCGAGCTGTAGCCCCCGCCGGGTATAGACCTTCGCCATCTCCCGCTTGTATTCCGCCGACCCCCTGAGCGGGTCGTTGGTGGGCTGCGAATCCTCGGACGCGGCCTCCGCCGCCTCCTCGACCACTCTCGGGGTGATGGCTCTTCCAAGAAGTGTTGCCTCAGCCTTGGCTGCTCTCAGGTTCTTGCTGCCGAGCGCGGTCAGACCGATTCCGGCGTATGTGCAAACGCCCCCGCCGTCCATGGACACCTGCACCCCGAGCGCGACTGTTGCGAAGTCGCCGGTCCTCCTTTCGAGCTCGACGTAGGCCCCGCCGCTCCTGGGAGCGGGGACCGGGATGCTTATCTCTGTGAGAATCTCGTTCGGTTTCAGGGCCGACGTGAACGTGTCGACGAGGAAGTCGTCAATCATCATGCTCCGCTCCTTGGACGGGCCTCTTATCTTCAGAATCCCCCTCATGGCGAGGACCGCGGCGCCCCAATCGCCGCTCGGATCGCAGTGGGAGAGCGAGCCGCCGACGGTTCCCATGTTCCTGATCTGCGCGTCCCCTATGAGGCCCGCGCACTCGGAGAGGAGGAACGCCTTCTCCCTGACGAGCTTTGAGTTCTGGATATCATGATGACTGGCCCTTGCCCCGATGAGGAGGTTCCCCCCTGACTGCTTGATGTACCCCATCCCGGGTATCCTGTTGATGTCGACGATGTAAGCCGGCGAGCCGAGCCGGAGCTTCATCACCGGGATGAGGCTCATCCCTCCCGAGAGGACCTTGGCATCGGAGCCATACTTCTTGAGAAGGGTCGTCGCTTCCCCAATCGAAGTGGGGGCAAAGTACTCGAACTTGCGAGGGACCATGTCGCGTTGCCTCACGAGGCCAGTTTTGTAGATAAAGCTCTGCTCCGGTTTTGGTCAGGAAGTGGTTCTGGTGGGCGCCTCGCCGACCAGCGCCTTGTGTGGGAGGTGTTTCCCGTGTTTCGTCGCGGTGACATCGGCCATTATGCTCAGGGATATCTCCTCTGCCGAAACAGCCCCGATGTCGACACCGATAGGGGTGTGTATGGAATCGAGGACCGACTGCGGAACCCCCTTCTTTCGGAGCTCTTCGAGGTCGTCCCGGGCCCTCTGGAGGCTGGCCATGAGCCCCACGAACCTCACGCCCTTCCTGGAGAGGATCTCTAGGGTCTTCACGTCCCTCTCGCCCTTGGTCAGCACGACCACCGAGTCGGAGGCGGCGAATGAGAAGCTGTCCAGGTCATAATCGAGGTCGGTTATCAGGCTGTCGGGCTCCTCCGAGAGAATCGGCAGGTGGTCGATCACGATCGTCTCGTAGCCCAGAATCTTCCCCATCCGCACGAGGCCATCCTCTATGTCGTCCTTGCCTCCCTGGCCGATCAGTATCAGGCGGTCAGTGGGCAGGTATGGGTCCACGTAGATCTCCATCATCCCTCCGCACTTGGTCTCGACATAAATCTCATCCGGATTCTTGTTCTTGAGGGTGCCGTCCAGAGCGCCCCTGGCGTCCTCGAGGTAGACCTTGACCAACCTCGCCTTGCCCGTGCGCAGGGACTCCATGGCCATGGTCGCTATCGCGGACTCCGGACAGACCCCCCCGACGGTGCCGTAGAGGATCCGGCCCTCCTTCGAGACGACCGCCTTGAAGCCCGGCTTGCCTATGGAGGAGCCCTCGATCCTCACCACAGTCGCCATGACGAACGGCTCGCGCTTCGCGGCGAGGTCGTCCACGAAGTGGGTGAAGTCCCTGATCTTGGGCATCGAGGGCAAAACTCCCCCTCGAGTTATTTAATCCTTGCCGGCATTCGATTGTGTCAACTTGTCTGCGCGGTTGGATTGAGTCTGTTTCTCCCCCGGGAATCTGCTAGCCTGATCGCACGGCGGGCATTCAGGACTGCTGCGCAGGCTCCTGGCTCAAATGCTCGTGGATGACTTTCCAATGATAGGAGAAGGTGCAAACCGCAAATCGCTCTTCTTTCGCTAACCATGAAACGTTATCAAGCCAGTACCTTTCGTCTCGGATCTCAAAGGCCCAGGTATTCTCGAAAGCCTTCCTGATCGATTCCTTCCCAGCATACGAGCCGTCATTGAACCAGAATAAAGCATCGTCCGCTATGAGGGGAGAAACTTCTTCAAAGTGCCGACCGCTTGTTCTTCTCTCGTACAGTCGTAGGAATTCTTCCGGAGTCAATTTGGTTTCCACCTCCAGCTCTGGCCTTGCAGATAAGCTATCAGAATCCCGACATTCTGCCGGACTAGTCCGGGGAAGCTCGGCCGCGAGCAGACCCAGATCGATTCCCCTGCGCTTGTTGTACCGGTACGAGATAGCATAGATTATCGCCGGCGCTGCGAAGACGGCGAGGATGACCATGCGCGCGGTCTCCGTGGACGGCCCAATGGCGGGGTTGGTGAAAGCGCTGTAGCTCAGGTAACCGATCACACCCACGGATACCAGGCCTATCCAGGATATCACCGGCAGCCCGAGGAACCTCGAGGCTCCGCCAGAGGCGTGGAAGATGGCCTTCCTGCGGAACGGGAGCACGACCGCGGCGACGGCCGACACGAGCCATGCCACTGTGAAGAGGAAGATCGCGTTGAGCTGGGTGCTGATGAACGAGGTGAAGAAGATGAGGGCCATCGGAACGGTGGCGAGGAGGACCGTCATGACGATGGAGAGGGTCGGGGTGTGGAACCTGTCGCTAACGTGGGCCAATGAGGTGGGGACGACGCGGTCGAACCCCCAGGCCATCGGTATCCTGCTGGCGAAGACCAGGGCAAGCCACCACCACCCTATGTTGCCAACGAAGAGCCCTACGGTTATGAGCCACATCAGCGCCGCGTTCGGATAGAAGACCATGGCCAGGGCCGAAGGGACGGTGGAGACGTTGCCCTGGGTGACGCTCCATGCCTCGAGGAACGAGATTCCTATCGAATGGTCGAACAGATACGTGAGCACGAGGAAGATCGCGATCGACGCTACCTCGGCGCCGACCGCACCGAGGAGGAGGGACCTCTTCGGGTTCCTGATCTCTCCCCCGACCATCTGCATGGTGGGGTACGGACCGAGGCTCACGAAGATCACCGGTATCACCAGACCGAGGCTGGCCAGGCTGTAGCCCGGCGAGTAGCCGGAGGCGGCTGCCTGAGAGAGGACCTGCGGGACCCCTCCTGCGAAGTACTTCGCAAAGTCGGTCGTGAATGTGGCGTTGCCGTTGAGGGCGAACATCGCAGTGACGATGACGAGGGTGACAGACTCCGTAGCCGAAGAACGCGAAGACGATGGTCCTGAAGACGCGTCCGCCGAGTATCACACCCAGGGCGCCCACAGCCAGGAGAATCGCGCTCACGCCGAAGAGGAGCGTGGGATCTGAGGACGTGGACGGCGTCAGGAAGGCGCCGAGCGAGCTGATGCCCGGGTTGTTCAGTATCTGTCCAGAGAAAGAGAGCTGGAGGCCCGCCTCGGAGAACCCCCAGTAGGCACCGGTGGAGGCTGGGTCCGTCAGAAGCGCGATGTAGAAGATGAAGCTCGCGATGAAACCCACCGGCCCCGCTATGGCCCTAGAGACGAAGACGTAGTCGCCACCCGAGCGGGGCATGGCGACGGTCAGCCTGCCAGTAGAGGACCACGACGACCATCGCCATGACTGCCCAGAGGCCAAGGGCGAGGTAGTAGTCGACGTTGAGGTAGGAGTCAGGGGTCACCCAGAACAGGCCGGACCAGCTGGTCAGCCACGGGAAGAAGATGATGCTCCAGACGAAGACGTCAACCCACGTCAGCTGTTTCACGAGGCCGGTCGTCTCGCGGACGAATCCCGTTTGACCGCTGGAGCCTCCTGCCAATGTGAAAAAAGGCCGCCGCAGATTATTTAAAGATTGGAACGGCTAATGCCTGATTGCGCGCCCGCCGACCGGCGAGGCGATCCAGCTCCTGTCTGTCCTGATTCCGAGCGCCAAGGACTAAATAGAAGAAGACGGCCCTCGGGTCCTGATGGTCCTCGGCACCGGGAGGCGAGTCGCAGCGATCCTTCTCGCAGCAGGCCTCTCGTCACGCTTCGGCAGGACGAAGCAGCTGGCGGACCTCGAGGGGACCGCGCTCGTCAGGAGGGCTATCGACGCACTTCAACGGTCCCCCGTGGACGAGATAGTGGTCGTGGTGGGCCACAGAGGCGATGACGTCGCAGAGGAGATCAGGAAGACCAGGTCGAAGGTAGTGTTCAACGAGAACTACGTCGAGGGGGTCGGGTCCTCGCTCAGGGCAGGGGTCGCTGCCCTGAGCCGTGATGCCGACGCTGCCCTGGTCTGCCTCGCCGACCAGCCCTTCATCACGCCGGAGCTCTCGCGAGGATAGTCGCGCGCTACCGGCGGACGGGCGCCGATGTCGTCGTGTCGGTCTCCGAGGGAGTCATCAGCCCGCCAGTACTCTTCGCCAGGAAGCTCTTTGGTGAGATCGAGGACCTCCGCGGCGACAGAGGGGCCAAGGCCATCGTCGAGCGACACCCCGGGTTCGAGAGAGTGAGCGTGAGGCCCGAACAGATACTCGACGTCGACACGGAGGAGGACCTGGCGAGGGCCCAGAAGATCATCAGGAGCGCCTCGGTCAGGAGAAGGGCGAAAGCCCAGGCAGGAGATGGACCCTGACCGGATCCCCCTTGTTCAGAGTCGTGGTGTTCTCGCCCACGAGCAAGTACCCGTCGCTCTGGGTTAGGAACGTCACCTTCTCGGTCTCGCCCACCGAGGCATTGACGGTGACCGTACCGCCCTCCGCGCCTATCCTGACGTAGACAACCTTCGTGAAGTCCCTGTATCGCCTCCCAGCGTCCCAGTCATTCCCCATGATCGCCGGGATTGCAGGTGGCGGTTCGAACCCTCGACCCAGGAAGGCTCGGATTAGTGGGTAGGCCATGAGCGCGAATGCGTTCACAGCACCCTGTATCGGGCCGGGAAGAATCACCACTGCCTTGCCCCTCGCCACCCCGAAGCCCATCACCCTGCCCCGATGGACCCTCATCCCGTGGACCATCACTCCGGGGGCCCCGGCCCTGTTTATCGCGTCTTCCGTGAAGTCCGTGTCGCTCACCGACGAGCCGGCGATCGTGAGGACGACGTCAGCGACTTTGAGCCCTGCCCGGATACTCCGCCTTATCTCGTCCGAGTCGTCCCGAGCAATCGGCATCTGGATGGCCAGGCCTCCGGCGCCCTCAACGAGCTTGGCGAGCAGGAGGCTGTGCGTCTCCGCCACCTTCCCAGGCTCTGTGTCGCGGACGTTCTCGCTGAGCTCGTTCCCCGTAGGAACGATGGCCACCCGGGGCCTTGCATGGACCCGGACGCGGTCCATGTGCAGCGAGCCGAGGAGCACGAGGTCGGTCCCCCTCAGCACCCGGCCCGCGGCAAGGACCTTCTCACCCCTCTTCACGTCCCTTCCTCTCGGATAGATGAACTCCCCCTTCTCGACGGGGTTCGAGAACGACACCATCCCTGCGTTCACCTTCACCTTCTCGGCCTGGACGACCGAATCCGCGCCCGGGGGCACGAACCCTCCAGTCAGGACTGAGTAGGCATCACCCCTTCGCAGTTCTCGCCTGGAGAGGACACCGAGCCCGCTTCCCCGCACCACCCGCAGCCCCACGGGGCTCGCTGGCGTGGCGTGGGAGGTGTCCGACGAACGGACGGCGAACCCGTCCATGTGCGCGCTGTCCCTCTCCGGTATGTCCTGCCTGGAGAGGACGTCGCCATAGAGGACGCGTCCGAAGGAGAGTCCGAGGGCGACAGACTCGCGTCTGGGCGTGGCCTTCGCGTTCTGCCTCAGCAGGTCCAGCGCGGCGGAGAGAGAAGTGTAGCTGGTGAACTCTCTTGACAACCAGGTTTCCTCGCGTTATCGCGACCCGGGCCGCGTCTTACGGCTCTTGCCCATCGGCCTCCCTTCGACCCATTTCTCCCGACCGTCGGCAAGGCGCTCCTTCTTCCAGATGGGCACGTCGTGCTTTATCCGCTCGATGGTGTGCCTGCACGCGTCGAAGGCCTCGGCCCTGTGCGGTGCCGAAACAGCGACCGCCACGCTCACCTCGCCCACCTTCAGCTCCCCTATGCGGTGCAGCATGGCCACCCTCCCCTCGGGGAGAATCTCCTTCACCTCTTCTTCAATCTCGAGCATCCTCTTCTCCGCCATGGGGACGTAGGCGTCGTAGACGATCCTGTCCACGTCGCCAGCTTCGCTGTGGTCTCTCACCGTGCCGATGAACAGGACGGTGCCGCCCGTCTTCGCGTCGTTGGTCTTCGCCAGAATGGAGGGGATGTCGATATTGGTCTTTGTAATCCTCCCTGACGCCTTCACTCTCAACCACCGGCCACGGGGGGGAGGAACGCGACCACATCGCCGTCCTTCAGCACCTGGCCGGGTTCCGCTATGTCCTCGTTCACCGCAATCTGCATGGAGCTCTTCATCTTGCCGATCCTCGAGTGGGCGCCGCAGGATTCGTTCACAAGGACGTTCACGGAGGCGCGGTCAGGGAGCGTGAACTCCTCCTCCCCCGTCCCAGCGGCGTCTCTCGCCTGCCCGAAGTAGAGAATCGTGACGCGGATCGACAAACCTCTAACCGCCGATGGTGTACATTGGTCGCACGTGTCTCAGGTCCATGTTCTGTTCCATCATGCTCTCGACCCCCCGCGGCTTCAACATGAAGGAGCTCCGAAGGAACTGGGAGATGTCCTCATCGCTCGCCCCGTTCCTGAGGAGGGGTTTGACATCGTACTCCGCGGAGTCTGAAGAGGCAGGGCACCATCTTCCCGTCGGCCATCAACCGTATCCTGTCGCAGTCGGAGCAGAACGGGTTGGTCATGGAGGCTATGATGCCAATCTCTCCCTGGGAGCCGTCGGCGAACCTGTGGTGTACCGCCGTCGACCCGTGCTCGCGCCGCAGGGAGACCAGCTCGTATTTCTCCCTGACCTTCCGGATTATCTCTTCACCGCTGACGACGCGATTAGCGTCCCAGAACTTGGTCCCGTCGAAAGGCATGTACTCGATGAAGCGCACCGAGACTCCCGCGTCGTGGGCCAGCTTGGCAAAGTCGAGTATCTCGTCCTCGTTGCATCCCTTCGTCACCACGCAGTTGACCTTCACCCTCTCAAAACCCACCGTCTGAGCTTCCTCAAGCCCCTGCATCACGCGCGAGAACATGTCCTTCGTCCCGGTTATCTCATGATATCGGTCAGGCTTGAGGCTGTGGAGGCTGAGCGTGACACAGTGCAGCCCGCTTTCCTTCAGCGCCTTCGCCTTCTGCTTGAGCAGCGCCCCGTTGGTGGTCAGGCCCACCACCCTTATCCCGGGGACGGCGACGAGCATCTTGACCAGATTCTCGAGGTCCCTTCGGACCAGAGGCTCACCGCCGCTCAGGCGGATTGAGTTCACCCCAAGGCGTGCTGAGATTGCCGCGAG
Organism: uncultured Nitrososphaerota archaeon; assembly: GCA_963806765.1. Taxonomy (GTDB): domain Archaea; phylum Thermoproteota; class Nitrososphaeria; order Nitrososphaerales; family Gagatemarchaeaceae; genus Gagatemarchaeum. The sequence continues at coordinate 650,219 of CAWDYS010000003.1, forward strand.
GCGGGTGATCTCCTCGAATGTGAGCATCTCCTTCTGGTCGAGCCAGACGGGCTCGACAGGCATGCAGAAGTTGCACCGGAAGTTGCAGTGGTCCGTCACCGAGATCCTCAGCTTCTCAGCGTGGCGACCGAACGAGTCGACCAGAAGGTCGTCCTCGAAGATTTGGGAGGAAGCCAAACCAGTTACCACCGGGTTCGAAACACTTGGATGGTCACTTAAACTTATCCACGGTATCGTCGGGCGGAGCTGGTCGCAGGCTTCCGGCCCTGTGGCTGCGCATGTGCACCCCGTATCTGAACATGAAGTCGGTGGGATCGGCTCCCTCGATCAGCCTGCCGCAGATCTCGCAGGCCTTGCTCTGCCGGCGGAGGGGCGCCTTGAACCCGACCATCAGCGAGAGGATCGGCCGGGCGTCATATAAGGCGTACAGGTTGCGCGCAGGAGAGCGCAGTTCGCACTCCCGGACATCTCAAAGTATATCAAACACGATATATGTATATACCACCGTCCCAAGAAGAAGGTGGATACTCGTGGCAGCCAAGGAAGAGGTCAGCAGGGGCCTCGCCCATCCTCAGGGGGCACCCAGAGGACTTCTGCTGCACTACATGCTCCGGAGGATCTCGCAGAAGCCCTGCCACGGATACGAAATTCTGCGGGACATCGACAGCAAGACAGAGGGAGCGTGGAGGCCCGGCGCAGGTTCGATTTACCCCATCCTCAAGAAGCTGCACGAAAGCGGCTACATCGAGTCGGACGACAAGACCGGCGCGGACAGGAGGGTCTACAGCATCACCGAGAAGGGACTTGAGTCACTGAAGGAGGACGAGAAGTTGTTCCTGAACTCCGGACAGAAGTGGATGGCCATGCGGCGCCTCTTCATCGAGCTTATAGAACCCGACCAGCTCCTGCGCTTCCTCAGCGACGGGACGAGGGGGCAGTTCGAAATCGCCCAGGAGATAATCAAGACGAAGATGAAGGACATCCCTGAGAAGGAGCTCGAGTACCTGCTCAAGGAGTACATCCTCAGCCTGGAACGCCAGCTCGACTGGGTCAAGACCACCCTGGACGAGACCGTACACACGGCTAAGGTCAGAACGAAGCGGTGACCCATCACGATGATAGCGAATCAGGAACCAGCGGCCATGGCGGATGACAAGGCGATAGTCAAGGTCGAGGGGCTCTCCAAGACCTACGACGGGGGGAAGACCAAGGCTGTTGACGGGGTAAGTTTCGAGGTGAAGCAAGGGGAGATTTTCGGTTTCCTGGGCCCCAACGGCGCCGGCAAGAGCACCACCATCAACATGCTTACGACCCTGCTGCCTCCGACGTCTGGGAAGGCCGAGGTCTGCGGCTTCGACGTCCACAAGCACGCGAACGAGGTTCGAAGGAGCGTGGGAGTCGTCCCCCAGGACTACACCGCCGACGAGGACATGACCGGGTTCGAGAACATACTACTCTGCGCGGATCTCTATGGCCTCCCCCGGAGCGACTCTGAACGACACGCGGTCGAACTCCTCGAGCTGGTCGAGCTCCAGGACGCGGCGAAGAGGAAGGTGAGCACCTTTTCTGGAGGAATGCGGAGGAGACTCGAGCTCGCGTGCGGCCTCATCAACTACCCGAAGCTCCTATTCCTCGACGAGCCGACGCTTGGGCTCGACGTCCAGACGCGCGCCGCCGTCTGGAAGTACATCCGACAGCTCAAGCAGGACTACAACATGACCCTGTTTGTGACTACCCACTACCTTGAGGAGGCCGATTCTCTCTGCGACAGAATCGCAATCATCGACCACGGACACATAGTCAAGATCGGCACCCCCGAAGAGCTCAAGGCCACCGTCGGGGGGGATGTGATAATCGTCGAGGTCAGGGAGTCAGAACCCGACATATCTTCGGACATTGGGAAGCTGGGCCTCGTGAAGGGGGTCACCAAGTCGGGCAGTGAATATCGCATAAAGGCCGATTCAGGAGAGACGGCCACTCCCGAGGTCATCGACGTGATTCGATCGAAGGGGCTGCACGTCTCGAAGATTTCCCTGACGAAACCAACGCTGGACGAGGCCTACCTCGAGCTGACCGGGCGCACCCTGAGGGAGGAGGAGACCAACAGGTGGGCGATGATGGGCCAGAGAAGAACCATGAGGACGGCGAGGTCCTAGAGAGAGGAGATTGATCTGGCAGAAAAAGAACAATCCACGAGCAGCGAAGCCACCGCGCAAGACTCCACACCGCTACAACCGACCCCGGTCGGGAGGCCCAAGGGGGCGGCCGCGAGGCCGAATCCGAAGCTGAACACGGGTCCGCTGCACGGACTCTGGGCATTGACAGATAGGGACCTGAGGAAGTGGTACACGAACCCGTACCAGCTGATAATCTCGCTCATCCAGCCGGTGATCTGGATGGGGCTCTTTGGCAAAGCCCTGAACTTCGGCTCCCTACTCTCCGCGGGAGCCGGCTCGAGCGGCACGAACTCCAGCGCCTTCGTGACCAGCTTGTTTGGCACGACAAGCTACTTCTCATACTTGGTTTGCGGAATGTTGATCTTCATCGTACTCTTCAGCTCGACCTTCGCAGGAATGTCTGTCGTGTGGGACAGGAGGTTCGGATTCATGAACAAGGCCCTGACCACCCCGGTGAGCCGGGGAACAATAGTGATGGGGAAGGTTCTCCAGAGCGTCATACGGTCGGTCATCCAAGCCGGCGTAGTGCTGTTGATTGGAATCGCCCTTGGAATGGAGACGGACAATCTCACGGTGCTAGGGCTCGCCGGGACGTTTGTCGTAATCTTCTTGGTCGCGATGGGCCTCTCCGGACTGTTCGTCATGCTCTCGCTGAGGTCGACCAACTGGCAGACGCAGATGGCAATAATCAACCTGCTCAACCTCCCGCTTCTCTTCGCGAGCAACGCGCTCTTCCCTATGGGCAACCCGCTTTTCGGAGCCCCGGGATGGCTGCAGGACGTAGTGAGGGTCAACCCCGTCAGCTACGCAGTAGATGGCATTCGCCAGCTCCTGATTGGGGCGACGGGTTCCTACGCGCTCTGGTTGGACTTCACCGTCGTCCTGGGATTCGCGGCCTTCTTCTCAGTCGTAGGGATCGTGATGTCCTGGAGACTGCTCAGCAAGTAGCGGTCCGCAGGTTTTCATTGCAACCGCTACCAGTTCGGACGGGTGCGCGATTTGAGGCCAAACGGCGACGTACATGACCTACACCACACTCTTGCTTGGTTTCCAGACGGCTTGGTGCTCTATTGTCGTCGAGATTCCGTCATGCATGGTGCAGAGCGTGGAGACGTTCCGTGGTTGCGGAGCGACGGAGGAAGGATTCAGTAGGGGTGCGGCGATTCCATATTGATTAGGGAACAATTTGGGAAATCCCGTAAATATCGAACCGGATGCCTCGGGTGTATCAGAAATGACGGCTAGCAATGAAGAATTTGGTGACATGATGGCGCAAGAGCCTAGCAAAAGCCTCAATCCACACAGACGCGGCCCTCACCTCAGAGGTAGGACTCTGAGAGTCTGGTCGAAGAGGGCGCTTCTCCCCGCGGTTTTGGTGCTCCTAATGATGATGCCGCTGGTTCCGGGGCAGGCGGCTGTGGCCGCGGCGAGGCCGACACTTGTGCCGACCCAAGTCGTAATCCCCTCGCAGTCTCAATCGCTGGGAAGCTCGTCGTCCGTTTCTTCCGGCTCTCCCGTGTTCAGGGGGCACGCACCGCCAGCAAGCACGAACTACGACGAACAGCTCGGGATGACCTTCACCCAGGATTTCACGTCCATCGAGTACAACGTCACGGCGGTGCAACAGACGGACCCGACCCTCGGCACGGGCCCGGGCTATCTTCTGAGCGGAGTCTCCACCACCGACTTCTGGTACCAGGTGGGGCTCTCGTGGGACTGGAGTCCGGGGATTGGATTCGCCATGAGCTGATGAAGTCTTCAACTCGCTGGGCAACTCGATCTATCCGACGAACGGAGGCGGCGGGCTGCTGGCCTTCTCCGGTCCTGTCAACGCTGGCGACAACGTCACACTCAACCTCTACTTCAACGGCTCTGGCCAGGTGGTGATGCAGGCGCAGGACACCGTGACCGGAGCCTATGCCCAAGTGATGTACTCAGCGGCGGGAAGCACCTATTTTGTTGGTAATCCGAACGCAGATGCCAACGCCAACGGTTACTTCACCGGCCTGATGACTGAATGGTATCACGGGGCGCCATACTACTCCAACGTACAGGAGGTTGCCTATTCGTCGAACTTCTCCCTCTCCTCGGCGTGGCTGTGGATGGACGAGTTCAACGCGAACAACTTCCAGATCATCTTCTCCTCCAACTCGACATCGCTGACCACGTTCAGCGCCAATCCCACACAACTGCAGGGCCTCACCTACGGCAGCATAACCGAGTACTGCAATGCATTGGAGTTCATAACAGGCCCGCTGTCGAGCACGAGCACGACCACGAGCACTAGCACAAGTGCGAGCACAACTACAGCCACAACCACGGCAACCAGCACAACCACAACCACGGTCTCCGGCACAGCCACGACCACAACCGTCACTTCAACTGAGGTAGTCACTACGACGGTCCCCGTCACGGTCACGCAGACACAGACATCGACCGCGACCACGACCGTGGCGCAACCCGTCGCTACCACGACCACCACGGTCACCTCGACCCAGCCAACGACGGTAACGACGACCCAACCAACCACGGTCACCTCGACCCAGCCAACGACGGTAACGACGACCCAACCAACCACGGTCACCTCGACCCAGCCCACGACGGTCACTGATATCACGACATCAACGGCACCAGCGAGCACGAGCACGATCACGACCACGCAGACGGCAGCCGCGACGGTGGACATCCCCGCATGGAGCTACGGGCTGATGGCCGTCCTTCTGCTGGCTGGGCTGGGATTGGGTTACGCAGCGAAGAGGCCTGCAACCCGGCCGAGCGCCTAATCAAGACTCCCGCAAACAGGCAGGCCTAAGCGCAGTTGCCTATTGTGTGCAAGTGATGTCAGCTTGGGTGCAAATGTTACGTCCCGCTTAACTATGATATGCACGCGCGGTCTGCACAGGTTTGATATGACCGAAGAGAAAATCACTGACAAGAAGGTGTCGAGGAGACAGTTCGTTGGGACAGCGGCCGCAGGCGCCGCAGCGCTTGGCGCTGGAGCCCTGCTAACACCAAAGTTTGCAGGGGCGGCTGTGGGACCATCACCACTCTCCGCGGTGGTTGCGAAGCAAGGAGCGGCAGCAGCAGTCCCGAGAGTCGCAGGTCCGATTCCAGTCCCATCCTCGTGGGACGGAGTGGCGGACGTTATCGTGGTCGGGCTTGGCGGCGCGGGTGCCGCGGCGGCCCTGAATGCCGCAGCCACAGGACTCCAGGTGCTGGTGCTGGAGAAGTTGGCCACTCCGGGTGGATCCTCAGGTATAGCCGCGGGGGCCTTCGCTGCGGCGGGCACTGTTCTGCGACGCTCCAAGGGAATACCCGACACTCCGGGAAAGTTCTATGACTTCTGGACGAAGGCGGGAATGGGAACAACTGACCCCGACACTCTCTTCTCCTACTGTCAGAACTCCGCCGATGGCTGGCAGTGGCTGGCAAATGTCTGTGCGACCCAAGCAGGGGTGACAAACCCTGCGACACTTTGGGGAGGACTGGACTTCTCCGGCTCTTCATACGTCGTACCATCGGACGTGATTCCCAGGTTCAGTATCTTCTCCGGATATTCAGCAGCCAGCATACCGAGTGGCGGTGCCGGGGAGTTCTACTGTGGGTACAAGACCATTCAAGCCAACCCGAATATCCAAGTCATGCTGAGCACGCCTGCGGTTGGCTTGATAACGAACAACGGGGAGGTCGTGGGAGTTCAAGCCCTCGTGAATGACACGATTCAGCTACTTCGAGGCGAAGCGGGCTGTCATCCTGACGACCGGCAGGCTTCGGGCGGAACGATGAGATGTCCCATACGATATGCCCGTTCGTCTACTACGGCTTCAAGCTCTGCTCTCTGGGAGACACCGGTGATGGAATCACGATGGGGCAACAAGTTGGGGCCGCCATGTCGGGCGCGTTTGGGGCCATGTCCCACCCACGCACGACCGAACCTTCGCCTACGCAGATCCAGAACTCCGGAGGGTCATGGGGTACTAACGGCGCAGCGAGCCAGCTCAATGGAGAGCTCTCGAGCACCAGCATCATCTTCGTCAATAACAGGGGTCAGAGGTTCGTGAATGAATCCACGACGTCCATCCCTAACAGTCAGCTCGTGGCGCCCTACATCCCCGCTGGTTGGACCAGCTACTACGCGGGCTTCCAAATCTTCAACCAGGACAAGCACCAGGCCTGGGCGATATTCGACAGCGCCGTCGCCTCGAAGGGAGGGAACACGATAGTCAGCTACTGGAGCAAGGACCTCTCCACAGAGATTGCAGGAGGATACGTGGTCACGGCAGCCACCATCCCAGCCCTTGCAGCGGCCATGGGGGTTAACCCGACTGCACTAACCAACACCGTCAACCTGTGGAACACGGACGCGGCGAACAACACCGACACGCTCTACGGGCGACCGAACAACTTCTTCCAGCTCAGCACCCCGCCCTACTACGCCGCAGTACTGGGCTGGACCTGTGACGATGCCTGGGGAGGCCTGAAGATAAACGGCAGCACACAGGTGCTGGACTATCACGGCAACCCGATCCCCCGTCTCTACGCTGCGGGAGCTACGACTGGTGGAATAGTAGGCCCGTTCTACCAATCCTCCGGTGGTGCAGTAGGTTCGGCGTGGACGATGGGCATGGTCGCCGGTAAGCGGGCGAGAGAACTGGTTCCTTGGTCTTAAGAGACCAGGAACCCCCCATCGTCCGGAAGGAGAACAAGCGCCTCAGGAAGGTCCTCGGAGTATACTAGGAGGGCACGCCTCGGACGGAGACGCTGGCGGACCGAGACTTCGCGACCGTCTTGAAACTCGGCGCGATCTCTCACCAGAGGAGCGAAATATCGAGGTCGTTTCTCGCCTCTATGCATAAATAGAATTGGAGGCCTGCGGAGAAGCGTTCATGAAGTCAGGGGAGGAGCTGGGAGACTGGAGACGGACCCACTACTCAACCCAGATTACCCCCGACCAAGACGGGAAGGAGGTCACCGCCTTCGGCTGGGTCAGCAGCGTCAGGACTCACGGCGGCATCACATTTCTCTTCGTGAACGACAAGGAAGGGATGTTCCAGGTGACGACGATCAAGGGCAAGGCCAGCGACGGGATCGTCGAGAAGATGAAGACCGTGGGCGAACAGACCAGCATCGGCGTGAGAGGCACCGTGAAGAAGATCGCCAAGGCCCCGAACGGCGCCGAGGTCATCCCCAGCGAGATCCGGATACTTAACCCGGCCAGGAAGAAACCGTCGTTCAGCGTCTTCGGAGGCGCCCTACCGTCAATCGACAAGCGCCTCGACATCAGGGCGGTCGACCTCAGGAGGGACCGCGCCCAGGCCGTCTTCAAGATACAGCGGGTGCTGCTTCAGAGCCTGAGGGACTTCTTCAGGGAGAACGGGTACCTCGAGGTGAGGACGCCCAAGTCTGATCTCGACGGCGACGGAGGGAGGGGCGTCCCTGTTCTCGGTCCTGTACTACAACAGACCTTCCTTCCTGACCCAGAGTCCTCAGCTCTACAAGGAAGAGCTGGTCATCCCGTTCGAGAAGGTCTACGAAATCGGCCCCGCGTTCCGGGCCGAGGAGTCAAGGACCCAGAAACACCTCAGCGAGATTACCTCCATCGACATAGAGGAGGCGTTCGTGGACTACACCGATGTCATGGACACACTCGAGGCGCTGGTGCGCCGGGTCGCAGCAGACGTCGGGGAGGCGTGCGCAAAGGAGTTCGAGAAGCTCGAGGAAACACCCCGTCGAGGTCCCAAAGCGATTCGAGCGGATCACCTACGACGAGGTGATAGAGCGGATCGCGAGCAGGAGAGACGGGATCGCCTGGGGCGACGACATCACCGGCCCTGACGGCGAGGAGCTCGCGAGGACCCATCCAGGCTTCTACTTCATCACCGACTGGCCGACGTCCTCAAAACCATTCTACATCAAGCCGAAGAGCGCCAAGCCCAAGGTGAGCGAGTCCTTCGACCTCATGCACGGGTCGCTGGAGCTCGCGTCGGGCGGGACAAGGGTCAACTCGAAGAGCGCACTCGTGAGGAGACTGAAGGAACAGAAGCTGAAACCGCAGGCCTTCGAGTACCACATCGACGTCTTCGACTACGGGATGCCCCCGCACGCCGGGTTCGGGCTCGGCCTCGAGAGGCTGATGATGGCGCTCACCGGGCAGGAGAACATCCGGGAGGTCACGCTCTTTCCGAGGGACAAACTGAGACTTGTCCCATGAAACTTGGTGCAAAGGGAGTAGGATTCTGACTAACATTCTCCCCTGAGGTCTGTCGAATGCGAGGATATTCGCAGCGTGCCCCCCGAAGAGTCAAGACGAAGGGCACGCCACGAAACAGTCACGCCGCAGACATCTGGTTACGAAACCAGAAGGTGTGGTGCTCAGCAGAAAAGGAATGGGAGGAAGCTCCCGGGAGGAGCCTCCCAAGCACCCAGTTCTAGGACCAAGGGTTCTCCGAGGCAGCGTTGTTCCCGCTGATTCGCCCGAAAGCGATGTTTTGGGCGTTGTTCGCGCCGATGCCGAGGAATCCGTCGGTCGAGCCGTTCTCGCCTGCGGCGTAAAGTCGTGGAATCGGGTTGTTGTCTGCGTCACAGACCTGGCCCTTCTCATTGCGTTTCGGTCCACCAAAGGCACTCGGGCCGCCCGGCCAGAGAACCATGGAGTAGAAGGGAGGTGTCGTGATTGCCGCCATGGTGCTGGCTGCTCTCCCGTACACAGTGTCGCCTTTGCCGGCCGCGACCATGGTGTTCCATGAGTTGATTGTCGCGCTCAGCACGTTGGGATCGATGTTGACGGTTGCTGTGGCGAACGGACTCGTGCTGTTGATCTTGGGATCGATGCCGACGTAGGTCTTTGCGTTCATCGCCTTGACTAGCGAGGGGATGTCCGCGCCCTGCTGAATCCAGCCGTTGGCCAACGCCATGGTGTTGCTGAACTTCGCGCGTGGGTCATAGTAGGTTGGCAGGGTGGTGCTTCCGCCTCCGCTGGCGAAGTTTGTCGCGAACCCCGTCGCGTCCGATATGATGAAGGCTGGGACGCGGGTGTACCATGGCACGTTGATGTCGTAGTCCATAAGGTGCATGTGGAAATTGACCGTTGAGGTCAGCGACTCATTGGTGAAGCGGTTGCCCAACTTGTCGACGTAGATCTTGGTTCCAACGCTCACGCTGTACGCGTTGGGATAATCCGGGAACCACGCGATTATGTGGTCGTCCCTGACACCCATGTGCCACATGGCTGCGCCGACCTTTGAGGCCATCTTGACGCTGTCTCCGGTGCAATAGGGCCAGCCGTAGTAGTGCGCTGGGTAGGGTCTGAAGTTGTCCGACTTCAGTTCTTCGTTGAACTCGATGCTCCCCGTGGTGAGGATGACGCCCCTGTTGGCCTTGATGTTCAGCACTTCGCTGTTGTTGGCGAGTGCCTGAACACCCAGTATCTCCTTCGTGATGGGGTCCTGGATAAGGTCAGTCGCAGGCGTGTTGAACAGGACTGGGATGTTTCTGGACTGGACTTGGCCGGCGAGCGTGGCGAAGAACGAATTGCCGCCGCCTGTCATTGTCATGGCGCCGAATCCGCTGGCGCCCGGAAGATTCGTGAACTCAGGCAATTGTGTGCCGGCACCAGGCTTGCCCAATCCACCAGTGTACTTTATGCCCATCTTGGTGCACCAGGCGGGGTTGTCGGTCTCCATCCAGGCCAGCGCTTCGCAGAGAGCCATCGGGGTGTTCCCCCCGCACACCTGGTAGTAGTAGGTCGCAGCAGCTGATCGGGTCGCACGCGTAGATGGCATTGCCGGCGTCCATCGAGGTGTTGCCACCGCCTCCGGCGTAGGTTGCGCCCGTGAAACCCAGAGTGGCGAAGCTCGGCACCTTCTCGAGTATGAGGACGTTGGCTCCTGCGTCGTATGCGGAGATTGCGGAGATTGCGCCTGCGCCTCCGTAGCCCACCACGACCACGTCGGCTGTCTGAGACCAGTTCTTCGGGACAGGGATTGGTCCACCTCGCATGGCCGTCGCGGCCTTGCCTTTTCCGAGCCCACCTTCGACGGTTGGTACCGCGGCGACCTTCGGGATCAGTGTTGTCGCTCCTGCTACAGCGCCCAACGCCGCGGCTCCCGCGGCTGCGGTTCCCATGAACTGCCGCCTGGACAGTTTCACATCAGTAGTTGCCTCTGTCAATTCGAGTCTCTGGCAGATTTGTGGCCTTGTTTTGTTGTTAAGCGAGACGTAACATTTGCACCCAAAGTGAGTGCAGAGCACACATCAGTCATTTAATCAGGTACCTAGTGGCGAGCGGGTATGCGAGACGCCACAGGAGATGCCTCGAACGGAGCGCGTCGGCTCAGCACCTGGCCAATCCTCTGTTGGATGCCGGGATTAGGGAAATCACAGGTTCCTTAGCGACTTGGCAGGATAACTAAGAGTTGAGCAACAAGAGTTCATATCGCGACAGACAGGATTCTTTAAATTGGCAAATCAAGATGTCAAGTCAGCCCCATTGCCGATGTCGAATACTAGGCGCGTTTTAACTACAAGAATGGACGGGAAATTGAGACTTGTCCCGTAGGGCCAAGGCCGCGGTCTCCCTCGAGGAGGTGAGGCGTCTGGCGACCCTCTCCAAACTCACACTGACGCGCTCCGAAGAAGAGCAGATGAAGGACGACCTTTCGCCAATCCTCGGCTACTTCAGGGTGGTTGACGGCGTAATGGGTAGCCCAAGTCCTTCCAGGCTCAAACAGGAGGCCGCCCTGCTCAGGGCCGACGAGGTCAAGGCGTCGGACCCCGACGGAGCGCTGAGGGGAGTCCCCCGCAGGAAGGGGCGTCTCGTGAGGGCCCCGAGGGTCTTCTGAGGTCTTCGAGAATGGGAAGACTCTCGCCGTCGGCGTCCGAGACTGTGCGAAGGATAGCGGCACAGGAGATCAGTTGCGAAGAGAGGGTCGCGTCCAGAATAGACAGGCTCCCCTGGATGGACCGGGAGGTCCACGCGTTTCTGCACGTTGCCAAGGACGACGCCATCGAGCGGGCCAGGGACATAGACAGGAGGGCGCGCCGCGGGGAGAGGATTGGGAGGCTCGCGGGGATAACGGTCGCCGTGAAGGACAACATCTGCGTCAGTGGGATGCCGGCGACCTGCGCCTCGAAGATACTCGAAGGATTCATGCCGCCCTACGACGCCACGGTGGTCGAGCGGATCCGGGCTGAGGACGGGGTCATCCTCGGCAAGACCAACTTGGACGAGTTCGCCATGGGAAACACGACGCAGTCGGGCGCCTTCGGACCGACCAGGAACCCGTGGAACCTGGACCGCGTCCCGGGCGGGTCCTCCGGCGGCAGCGCGGCCGCGGTCGCAGGGAGCATGGCCACTCTGGCCCTCGGTTCGGACACGGGAGGGTCAGTGAGATGCCCCGCGAGCTTCTGCTCGGTCCTCGGCCTCAAGCCGACCTACGGAGCGGTCAGCAGGTACGGGCTTATCCCCTACGCGAACAGCCTCGAACAGGTCGGGCCTATGGCGAGGCGCGTCGAAGACCTCGCTTTGCTCTACGGGGTCATCTCCGGGCATGATCCTAGGGACGGGACATCGTCGACCCATCCAGGTCTGCAATGGAAGAAGGGGGCCGGAGTGAAGGAGGTGCGGATAGGGCTGGTCAAGGACCTATTCGGTGAGGGGACCCAGGAGGACGTGAGCAGGCTCGTGCTCGACGCGAGTGGGGAGCTCGATGGACTCGGCGCGGTCGTGGGGGAGACCAGGATCGAAGGCCTGGAGTACGCCCTCGCGGCATACTACATAGTGGCCATGGCCGAGGCGAGCTCCAACCTCTCGAGATACGACGGCGTCAGGTACGGGGCGTCGGTCGACAGAGGCTCGGCGGACTGGAACACCGTCTTCGCAAAGACCAGGACGGAGTGCTTCGGTCCAGAGGTGAAGAGGCGCATCCTCCTCGGGACGTTCGTGCTCTCCGCAGGCTACTACGAAGCCTATTACCTCAAGGCAGAGAAGGCTAGGGCGCTGGTAAGGAAGGGGTTCGAGAAGGCGTTCAAGAGGTTCGACATCCTGCTCGGGCCAACGATGCCGGTGCTTCCGCCGAAGATCGGTGAGAAGGTCACCCCGCTGGAGGACTACATGATAGACGTGAACACCGTCCCGGCAAACCTCGCCGGAATCCCGTCGCTGAGCGTACCGGTCGGCTTCGCCCAAGGGCTCCCCGTCGGGATGCAGCTCATGGCCCCGCACTTCGGGGAGGACAAGCTCTTCGCGGCGGCGGCATCCTACGAGGCCAGAGCATGAAGGACGTTGAACCTGCCAAGGCTGGAGTCAAGATAGGGCTCGAGATACACTGCCAGCTCACGGCCCTCAGGACCAAGCTCTTCTGCTCCTGCTCCTCGGACTACCGTGGCAAGCAGCCGAATGAGATGGTCTGCCCGGTCTGCTTCGGAATCCCGGGGACTCTGCCGATACTCAACCGAAAGGGCGTCGAATACGCCATACGGATAGCGCACACGCTGGGGTGCAAGGTCGCGGACGAGACTACGTTCTACCGGAAGAACTACTTCTATCCCGACCTGACCAAGAACTTCCAGATAAGCCAGTACGACAAGGCGGGAGGCGTGCCCATCGCCTCGGGCGGCCAAGTCCGCTTTGGGGGGAAGCGGGTGAGAATCCGCAGGATCCAGCTCGAGGAGGACCCTGGGAAGCTGACCTACGAAGGGACCATCGAGAAGTCGTCCTACAGCTTGGTCGACTACAACAGGGCAGGGATAGCGCTGGTCGAGATAGTGACCGAGCCCGACCTTGAGTCCGCCAAGGACGCGAAGATCTTCCTCGAGAAGCTCCGGGCCAACGTGGAAGCTCTCGGGGTCTCCGATGGCGAACTCGAGGGAGCGATGCGGTGTGATGCGAACGTCTCCGTAGGTGGGGGAGCCAGGGTTGAGGTCAAGAACATCTCTTCGTTCAAGGAAGTCGAGAAGGCTCTCAACTATGAGATACTAAGGCAGGGCACGTTCTCTGGGACGGGCAAGAGCGCGTTCAACGAGACAAGGCACTGGGACGAGAGGCGTAGCATCACAATCTCGCTCAGGCTCAAGGAGGAGGAGCAGGACTACAGGTACTTCCCCGAACCTGACATTCCCGCCGTCTCGCTGGGAGCGGAGTTCGTTAACAGGGTGCGGAGGGAGACCCCTGAGGTGCCGGAGGCGAGGGCGGATAGGTACGTAGGGGACTTTCGGCTCAACGCCCAGACAGCAGGCGAGCTCTCTAGAGATGGGCGACTCTCACGGTTCTTCGAGGAGACCGCGATGTTGTTCAATCAGCCTGCGGTGGTCGCGAACTGGCTGCTGAGAGAGTTTCGCCAGCAAGATCGCGGAAAGCTGGACGGCCCGGAGCCCCCGGTGACGCCGCAGGGGCTCGCCGAACTCCTGCGGATGGTGGAAGCAGGACAGGCTACCAGGGCGCAGGCGAGGGGAATCTTCAGGCAAATGGTCTCCACTGGGAAGAGACCATCTCAACTCAAGGCCACGGGGAAATCGGGGGTCGTGACCGACGAGGCGGAGATTGACACGCTGGTTGAGAAGGTCCTCGGGCAGAGCGACGCGGGCAAGGAAGCAAGGAAGAACACCAAGGCGTTCAATTACCTAATCGGTCAGGTCCTGAGGCTGGAACCGCGGGCAGACCCGAAGATAGTCGCGAAGATAATCAGACGGAAGCTTGCCTGATCTCTAGAGGTAGCCCCAGGCGAAGAGCATGTCGGAGTCCTTCGACCATCTCCGGCCGATGTCGTCCCTGTAAAACATGTTGGGCAGCATCACGTTCTTGACAGACTGATAGGCTTGGGCAATCGCCTCCTGCATGGTCATCCCCGAGCCGGTCACTATTAGCGAGTATCCCGATCGTCCCGCCAACTTCCAGTCGCCCTCTTCCAGCTTGACCTCTCCGATATGGATGCCGTTGAGACTGGGCTTCTTGAACAGAATCGTTGCGTCCTCCGAGTATTTCCGGAACGCTTTCTCATCCTCGAACGGGAAGGGAGGGACCGCGATTACCACGCCGACTTGGTAGCCTTTTTTGCACTTCAGCCTGAGTCTGCTTGCCGTGCGCGATGTCGCTTAGGAACGTCCCCCATTCGCTGATCACCCCTTCCATGTGGATGGATACCGTGGGATATCCAAACCTCGATGTAAATTCAAGAGGGAATATCCCCTTCCCGTTGGCGATACAGTTGATGTCGACATAACCCACGTACTTGGATGCTTGGAGTTGCTCCTTCATCCGGAAGAGAGTCGTCTCGAAGATGAAGTTCGGCTTGGACCAGAATGTCGACGTGCCCATCTCACCTGTGCTGGGACCGATGTCGTTAGGGAATAGCCGCTTGTGCTCGAAGTTGATGTTTATCGGTTCGACGAAGTCGTTCCCGTTGAAGAACGCCCCGACCGCGATCTCCACTCCCTGCGCGTACTTCTGGAGGAGGAAGACCTTGATCTTGCTGGCCCACTTCTTCTTGTAGTGCTCGAGGACCTGTTCCACGTCTTTTCCGTCCTCCTCCTGCCCCACGAACAGGAGTTCCTTCTCGTTCTGCGCCTTCCCGCTCGGCTTGATCACATATCGGTCAGGGTTCTGCCTGATGAACGCTATGGCCTCGTCAAACGAGGTGAAGTTCCAGCTCGGAAGGATCGGCACACCTGCCCTCCGCAGCTCCTCCTGGCCGAACTCCCGGTCTTCTTCGAGCTTGTCGGTGTAGGTCGAACCCCCCACGACGAACTTCCCCTCGGCCCTGAGCTTCTCGGCAGTCGCGGCGAACCCGATGTCGTCGAAGAGTATCACGTCGGCCCAGTCTTTTTGCGGCTCCCACTGCTCCACCTTCTGCACGAAGCCGTCGCCCACATCCTTCTCGCTCGCATTCTGGACGAAGAAGTTGACCTCGTGACCCTCCTTCGTCAGCTGCCAAGCCAGGTCCACGGAGAGGGCTTCGCGAGTTACGAAGAGAAACTTCAATCGAAGAAAGCGCTATGGAACTTCATATAAGGTTTATCTGTGATTTGCGATGTAGACGCGCGTCGGCGGTAGCATTTTATTCGGAGGAAAGGCGGCGACATCTCTCGTTGTCGCGAACCATGGAGAGCCTAACGGACCCGAAGGTCTTCAAGCGCGGCTACGACCACATCAGGGCCAGGGACCCCGTCCTTGGGAAGGTCCTTGAGAGGCACGGCGTCTTCAAATTCGAGGCTGGAGGCGACCTCTTCGAGGCTTTGGTCGAGTCGATCCTGTCGCAGCAGCTCGCCGGCGCCGCGGCCAGCTCCATAATACGGAAGGTCAGGGCGCTCTTTCCGGACGGGAAGCTCGAGGCAGAGGCCGTCTACAGGACCTCGCCGCGCAGGCTGCGCTCGGCGGGAGTCTCCCCTCAGAAGCTGACCTACCTGAAGGACCTATCGAAGAGGGTCTCGAAGGGTACCATCGAACTGGAGAGGCTCAGGACGATGGAGGACGATGAGATAATCAGGACTCTGGACGAGGTGAGGGGCATCGGGCCCTGGACGGTCCAGATGCTGCTGATATTCACCTTGGGGAGGCCGAACGTCTTCCCGGTCGACGACCTGGGGGTGAGGAAGGGGGTGCAGGGCGTATACTCCCTCAGTGAGATGCCCAAGAAGACCGAGATGGAGAGGCTCGCCGAGAACTGGCACCCGTACAGGACGGTGGCGTCGCTCTACCTCTGGCGTCACAAGGACACCGCCTAGGCAAAGAGTAAAACGGCCCGAATCGACCTTGCGGCCGTGGCAACCCGCAACTACAAGGGATACCCTGATCCTTCCCACATAATCTCGTTCGAGGAGGCCTCGAAGCTGCTGAGGGACAGGGACACCGTGTTCCTCGACACCAGAAACTACTGGAAGTACGTGAAGGATCACATACCGGGCGCCGTGAACCTTGAGCTCTACGCCTTCCACTGGTTCGACACGTCCAGACAGGGGTTGGAGACGTTCGCGAGGGAGATGGCCCAGCTCCTGGGCGCGTACGGGATTGACAACAAGAAGCAGGTGGTCTTCTATCAGAACGACAGCGGCTACGATGCCGCCCGCGGGGTCTGGCTCCTCGAGTTCCTCGGAAACAAGAACGGACGCATGCTCGATGGGGGGCTCAGGCTCTGGAAGAGGAAGAGGGGGAGCTCTCGAACGAAGATCCGGAGGTGAAGCGGGCGCGGTTCACCGCCAGGCCGAACTGGGAAGCCGTGTGCGGGATCGACGAGCTGGCCCAGAGCCTGGGAGGAGGGAACCTCCGCGTGATTGATACCCGCTCTCGCGGGGAGTACGATGGGACCTACCGGAGAGCCCTGAAGGCGGGGCACGTACCCGGAGCAGTCAACCTCGAGTGGAAGCTGGCGATGCGGCGAGACGGGACCCTGAAGGACGCAAGGCAACTCATGGCACTGTACAAGGGACTGCCACTCAGGGGAAACGTCGTCACATACTGTCAGAGCGGATACCGTGCCGCGCATTCCTGGCTTGTACTGAGGCTTCTTGGCTACAGCAACGCCAGGAACTACCTCGGCTCATGGTACGAATGGGGAAACCATCCCGGCACCAGGGTGGACAGGTAGCACTCGGCGCGTCCGACAGGTTGTCTGGGCCGATGAGCAGCCAAGGTTAGCGTGAATCATCGACAAAGGCTAAATCGCCTGTTCTCGGGAT
Source organism: uncultured Nitrososphaerota archaeon (assembly GCA_963806765.1). GTDB lineage: Archaea > Thermoproteota > Nitrososphaeria > Nitrososphaerales > Gagatemarchaeaceae > Gagatemarchaeum. The sequence goes on from CAWDYS010000003.1 coordinate 667,066, forward strand.
GGGTTGCATGGACATAACGCAGGCGGACATCTCGGCGAAGCCTGTCTTGTTCCGGGAGGCCTCGGCCTGGGGCCGGATCCGGCTGAAGCCGGATACTGTGAGACGAGTCAGGGACGGGCGACTCGAGAAGGGGGACGCGCTCGCGATTGCCAAGACCATGGCAGTCGTGGCTGGAAAGAAGACGCCCGACATGCTCGCGCTCTGCCACCCGCTGAGGCTGGAGAGTACGAGGGTGGAGACCAAGCTGAACAGGGACTCGATCGAGGTCACCGTGTCGGTGACTGCGCACGAGAAGACCGGGGTCGAGATGGAGGCTCTGACAGACTGTGAGCGTCGCCCTCCTCAACATCTGGGACGTGGTGAAGGCCTACGAGAAGGACGCCCAAGGCCAATATCCTTCGACGAGGATCGAGGAGATACTCGTCGTCAAGAAGGTGAAACACGAGTGAAGGCGCACGAGGCCCACCGAGAGGCCGCGGCCAAGCTTCTCAGCTTCTACATAGTCACTGTAAGCTCCAGCAGATACGCCAAGAAGGAGAGCAAGAGGAGGTTCGAGGACGAATCTGGCGACGTGGCCGAGAAGATGGTCGAGAAGGCCGGTCACGCAGTGCTGGGGAGGGAGCTGGTATCAGATGACCTCGGGATGCTAGGCGCCGCGCTCGATACGGCCCTGAAGAACGACGGGGTCGACGTCGTCCTCTTCACCGGTGGCACCGGGGTCTCGCCGCGGGACATCACCATAGAAGCGATACGACCGCGCTTTGAGAAGGAACTCGAAGGGTTCGGGGATTTGCTCCGGTCGATAAGCTATGCCAAGATAGGGATTCCTGCCGTGTTGACGCGTGCGACGGCGGGGCTGATACACGGAAAGCTCATACTGTGTCTGCCTGGCTCCCCCGACGCCGTCGAGACCGCGCTGAACCTCTTCATGAGCGACATCCCCCACGTAATCTACATCGCGCGAAAGCGACCCTAGCAGGGAACTCGGCTACGGTCGTCGAGTAGGCGGCTACTGGGTCTGGTTGTAGGCGACCATGCTTATCATCCCGGCCACCCTGAAGGCAACGTCCTTGAAGGCGAGGCTCTCCGGAGACTCGGGCGCCGCGACGACGATGGGCACTCCCAGGTCGGACTGCTCCCTGATCCGCGGGTAGAGCGGAATCTCGCCGAGGAACTGGATCTCAAGGATGGCAGAGGCCTTCCTCCCGCCTCCCGTCGAGAAGATGTAGGACCTTTCACCGCAGTGCGGGCAGACGAAATCACTCATGTTCTCGACCATCCCGAGTATCGGGACCTTCGAGCTTCCTGAACATGCCCACGGCCTTCGTCGCGATGTTGAGGGCGGCCTCCTGGGGAGTTGTTACTATGACGACCCCGCCGAGCGGGACCGTCTGCGCGAGCGTGAGGCCAGAGTCCCCCGTTCCAGGCGGAAGGTCAACTACCAGATAGTCGAGGTCCCCCCAGTCCACCTGCGTCAGGAGCTGCTTGACCGCTCCGGCCACCATCGGCCCCCTCCAGACCAGCGCGGTGTCGTCCTTGTAGAAGAACCCGAGCGAAGCGACCTTGACGCCGTGCGAAACGATAGGGACGATGGTGTCGCCCTTCATCACGGGACGCTCCTTGGTGCCCATCATCAGCGGGATGTTGGGGCCGTAGACGTCTGCGTCAAGTATCCCCACCTTCGCCCCGGACCCCGCCAGCGCCAGGGCCAGATTGACCGCCACCGTCGACTTGCCGACCCCTCCCTTCCCGCTCGCGATCGCGATGATGTTCCTGACGCTCTTCAGGACGTCCTTCTCTCCGAGTGGGTGAGTCGCGGCCACCTGGGCTCCGACTTTCATCTCGACCGTCTTCACCCCAACGACCCCAGCCACGGCGTCCCTTGCCTCCTGTTCAATCTTCGTTCGGAGGGGACAGGCAGGAGTGGTGAGGTTCAGGGTGAACGTCGCTCTTTCCCCGTCTACGCTTACATCTCGCACCATGTTCAGGGCCACCAGGTCCCTTCCAAGCTCCGGGTCGGTCACCAATCGGAGCGCGTCCAGGACATCCTCCTTTGAGACCATCAGAAAAGACCACTCAGCCCACGATTAAAGCATTGACCCGGACCGGGGCCCTGTTCTCCTCAAATAGACAGGTCGCCCCGCAGCCAGGAGAAGAGCGAAGCGGGCTGGGCATTGAAGATGATTTTAATCCCCCGCTACGCCTCAGCCATACCGATGCACCGCGCTCCTCGGAAAGGAAGCAGAGCTCTGCTGTTCCAGGGGATCATATTTGCCGTTCTGGGTGCGACCCTCTCCTACCTAGGAAACGTCCCAAGCTCTGCCCCCTTCAATACAGAAGAGCTGATAGGTCCAGCGCTCTTCTGGTACGCAATCGCGATGTTGCTGCTGGCTTTTCCGTTTCACGAGGCTGCCACCACCTGCTATCGAGGTCTCAGGACCCGACTGGGCGCCGCAGTCTTCTGGCCCTACCTGTTGGTCCACCTGATGGTCTACGGCTTTCTCGTGGAGGTAATACTCGGGTCGATGTACGGGTTCACCTCCGCTCTCTCCCCGAGCATAACAGTATCGACTGACGCGTTCATGCCCGCGTCCTTTATCAGCACATTGCTCGACCTGGTCTACAATCCTTCGGTCGCCTTCACGCTGCCCCCGGTTCTCTCGGGAGAACTCACATTCTACGCAATCTCAATCGCCGTTCTTGTAGACGTCCTCCTTCTTGCCAACGTGCTCGACACCGTTGAACTCGGAAGGCTCTGCACTCTGGGAAGGAAGGCGAGGACCTACTTCTTGCTGCCGCTGGTGGGGCTCGTCCTCGGTGCTTCCTGCTGTCTCTCGGTCCCAGCCCTGATCTCCATCGCGGCTCCCTCAGCGACCAACAACGCGCTGTTCATCTGGACCTACTCGGCGACGTACTACTTCTTCCCGCCTTTTGCAATCGTCGTCCTCTACCTGAACCTATTCTCCATAGACAGGATAACTTCGAATATCCGGACGTCTTCGACCGCCGGCATACCCTAGGTTCGGCACCTGAGAGAGAGGGGTCCGATCTACGATTTCGCTCAGACTGGACAGAACTCATAAACACCCCTCTCATGGCCCTGACGCTCGAAATGGACGGGTTAGTGCAGATCCTTCCGCTCCGGGGAATACCCCGGGTGAAGCCGGGGGACGATCTGTTTGTGCTCCTCAGACGCTCGTTGGACGAGGGCGGGATCGCCCTCCAAGACACCGATGTCGTTGTGATAACCCAGAAGGTAGTCTCGAAGGCCGAGGGCAGGGTCGTGAAGATAGAGGACGTCCGTCCCGGCAGGAAGGCCAAGCTCCTCGCCGAGGAGCTCCGAAAGGACCCAAGGACGGTCGCGGTTATACTGCGGGAGTCCAGGAGAATCGTCCGGAAGGGCCACGGTGTGCTGATAACCGAGACGAAGCACGGGTTCGTCTGCGCCAACGCGGGAATCGACCAGTCGAACGTCGAGGAAGGGTACCTCACGCTGCTCCCGGAGGATCCCGACAGGAGCGCCAGGCGGATAAGGCGGAAGCTCGAGGCCGCGACCGGGAAGAAGCTGGCGGTGGTAATCACGGACACGTTCGGCAGACCCTGGCGCGACGGGCAGATCGACGTAGCGATAGGGTGCTCAGGCCTCGCGCCCCTGGAGGACCTTGTGGGCACGACCGACCCCTACGGGCACATCCTGCGGGTGACGCAGCCCGCGATAGTCGATGAGATTGCGTCCGCCTCCGAGCTTGTGATGCGGAAACACTCGCTGACTCCCGCGGCCGTCATCCGGGGGGTCACCTACAAGCGCGGGGAGGCCGGTGTGCGGTCCATAGTCCGGGAACGAAGGCTGAACCTGTTCAGGTGAGCTGCCTTGAGACTGGCAGTGCTCGCTGGAGGCACGGGGTCAGCAAAGCTGCTCAGAGGCCTCAAGGCAGAGGCCGGCGATTTCACGGTCATCTCCAACGTCGGAGACAACTTCTGGAGGCACGGGCTGTTCGTCGCACCGGACCTTGACACAGCCGTCTACACCCTGGCGGGTCTGGAGGACAGCCAGAGGGGGTGGGGGCTGAGAGGCGACACGTTCAACGCGCTCGGGCAGCTCGCGAAGATGGGCGAGGAGACCTGGTTCAACCTCGGAGACAGGGACCTTGCGACCCACATCTTCAGGACCGAACAGCTGGCTCGAGGAAGGAGGCTGGCTGACATCACCTCGATGATCTGTGAGAGACTCGGTGTGAAGCAGCGTGTGATTCCGTGCACGGATGACAGGCTGGAGACCTACGTCACGACGACGACGGGATCGATGCACCTCCAGGAGTTCTGGGTCAAGAACAGGGGGGAGCCGGACGTCACCGGCGTGGAGTACAGGGGCGAGGACGGGGCCAAGCCAGTGCGGGCCGCTGTCGAGGCGCTAGAGGTCGCAGACAGGGTAGTGTTCTGCCCCGCCAACCCAGTGACCAGCATCTTGCCGATCCTCGCTGTGAACGGAATCAGGCAGGCTATAGCCAGGAGCAGTGGCAGGAAGGTCGCCGTCTCCCCCATGGTCGGCGGCGGCCCGGTGAGCGGCCCCGCTGGGAAGTTGATGCGCGCCATCGGAGTCGAGGCGAATTCCCTCGCTGTCTCGAGGCTCTACGGGAGGCTGGTCGACTGCATGATAGTCGACCCAGCGGACTCGCAGGACGCGAAGGTCATCGAACGGGAGGGAACGGAAGCGGTGCAGACTCTGGTAGTCATGAGGAATCTCGAGGACGAGAAGCGGCTTGCCCGCATAGTGATGACGGCCTGAGACACGAGGGGGCTCAGAGGTCTCTCTCGAGACTCGGCGGGCGCCTCTCCAGCGCCTTCGTCTCCAACCTGCGGGCGCGCTTGAGGGTCCTCTCCAGGAAGTTCATCGTGCTGTTCCTCCGGCCGAATTTGAAGTACCCGTGGACGTCTCCGGCGTGGTCGATGTCGAAGGCCACGTTCTCCGAGTAGTAGACCGCGGTCCGCAAGCCCGAGGCCGTGGCTTCCCCGAGGTGCTTGTTGAAACTGTCGTCGTCGTAGTGGAGGGAGATTCGCCGCTTCTTGGTCATCAGGAGCAAGTTTGTCCCGCTGTAGTCTTCGGAAGGAGAGACGATGACCGAAGACCCCATTCTGTGCAACGTGAAGACCGTCTTGATGTCGTTTGGAGAGAGGAGAGGCAGGTCGGCCGGAAGTATCAGCCATCCGTCGTAGGCCGGCAGCCGGGCGATGGCGCCCTCAACAGCTCCGTTGACTCCGCAGTCCCTTTCCTCCTCGATAGAGCCGACCCCGTAGTGCTCTGCGAACTTCAGTATCTCGCGGTCCGAAGAGACCACGTAGGTCTGTTGATTCTTCTTCGCTCTGGCCACGGCCAGCAGCGTGTCCTCGAGCATCGCGATCTGGAGTTGCTTCCTTTCGCGTGCCCCGAAGAGGGAGGAGAGCCTGGCCTTCGGGTTCGACCCCTTGACCGGCACTATCAGGGCTATCTTGTTCAAGGTCGCCTTCACTTCCGGGTCGGTTCGAACCTTCTGCTCTTGTTGTAGTTGAGGAGGCCGGAGTAGATCGCCCAGTGAATGAGGATAGTCGTAACGAGGGCATTGTTCAGATCGTGCTCGTGGTGCCACGTTACCCCCCTGTCCGAGAGTGCGTCCGCGACCTCTTCGGCGGAGACGGACCCGCGCTTGGTAGCTAGGTCGACTGCCGTCCTGAACGGCTCAATCTTTGAGAGAAGGTCTGTCAGGAGCTTCACCTTGTTCTTGGAGGTCTTCTGGAACTTCTGCCCGAACTCGGTCAGGGAGACGTCGCCCTTCTCGCTCTTCACTAGGCCCAGCAGCTCTGCAGTGTCGAGTATCGGCAGAAGCACTGCTATGTCACCGCCGAGCTCGTCGGCAAGACGCGAGACATCGATGGATGCCCCCAGGCCTCCTGTCACCTCCACGAGGCTGATTACCTGACCCGCCCTGACGTTTCCGGGCATGATCGGGACCTTCTTGGCCTCTGTTTGGGAGCGTCTATCTGCCATGGGACACTGTCATCTCTAGGCCAGGTACGAATAAAGCTTGTCCACCCAGAGCATGAACTCCTCAGACTTCTTGTTCCTCGGTCGGGGAAGGTCGATCTTCAGGTCGACGACGACGTGCCCGGGCCTCGAGGACAGCACGACCACCCGGTCCGCAAGCTCGACGATCTCCTCCACGTTGTGGCTGACCATTATCACGGTCTGGATCGAGGACGAGGGGTTGATGAGGAGCGCGAATATCTCCTTCCGCAGGCGCTCTGCTGTCAGGTTGTCGAGGGAGCTGAACGGCTCGTCCATGAGCAGCACCTGCGGCTGGAGGGCGAGGGCTCTTGCGATCCCGACCCGCTGTTTCATCCCGCCGGAGAGCTCCCCCGGGAAGACGTTCTCGAACCCTCCGAGCCCAGCGTTCTCGAGGGCGTCGGAGGCCTGTTTCTTCTTCTCGTCCTCGGTGAGGTCGCTGCGCGAAGAGAGCCCGAAGATCACGTTGTCGAGCGAGGTCTTCCAAGGGAGGAGGACGAAGTTCTGGAAGATCATGGCAAGCTCGGCGCGGGGTTCGCGTATCTCCTCCCCCCGGAACTTCACAACGCCCGAGCTCGCCTTCGTGAGTCCCGCGATTATGCGCAACAGAGTAGACTTCCCGCACCCTGACGGGCCGGTGAGAGCGACGTACTCGTCCTTGTAGGCAGAGAGCGACACGTCAACGAGCACCTGCATCTCGCCCTTCTCCTTCCTGAAACTCAGGCTCACATGCTCGACGTCCACGATCGGCCCATCACCGCCTCCTGCAGGCTGATGCGAGGGACCGGCCCACGACTCGGCCGGTCCGGGGGCGACCCCCGTTCCTTGTGATTGCAACCCAAGACGACCGGTTCCAAAGGGGGGCCGAGCACTCAAGTTAAGCGCCCGAGCGAGATAGTTCTGCGGGATATCCTTTCTGGTCATTGAGGCTCACCTGTTGTACGCGTATCGCTTCGTCACGAAGTGATAGACCCGTCTCCACACCGTCAGGTTGAACGCCACGACGAGCACTGTCATCGAGAGCACGGCGAGTGCGAGAGTCGGCAGGTCGTTCTGGGTTGTCGCAATCACGATCACCTTGCCGATTCCATCCCCGACTTGGGTGATGGGCACCGTGCCGTTTCCCACAAAGTACTCTGCAACGATCAGGGTGTTCCATGCCGCGCCCACCGCCGTTATCGATCCAGTGACAAAGGCCGTGGCAATCGCAGGAAGGTAGATGTTGCGCCAGGCCTGCAGGGTCGAGACGCGGAGGCTCGCCCTCAGCTCGAACAGCTCCAGCCGGGAGGGTCCGGATGCCCGCCATGACGTTGAAGAGGACATACCAGATCATCCCCGTGAGTATGACGATGGAAGCGGTGAGCTCGCCCGCGTATGATCCCACGATCATAGTGGCAGGCACGAGTGCGGGCAAGAGTATCGGCGCGGGAATCGACGCGACCACTTCTATCACGGGGACCAGTGAGGTGTAGAGCCTCTCGTGGAGCGCGATGACTATCCCAAGCGGGACAGCGACAGCGACGCAGATGAAATAGACGTACCAGATGCGCGCGAACGAGTAGGCAAGGGCGACGACTACCGTGGCCTCGTCGGACGGGATCGCAGAGAAGTTGAACCCGGTCATCCCGGTCCTCGCCGAGTTCACGAGGACTCCGAGCTCAAAGACCAAGAAGGCTGCGAAGAGGATTAGGAATGCGTACTTCAGCCCCCTTCTGTAGCGTGCGACGGAGGAGGACAGACTGGTGACCCCTCTCCCGGGCCTGAGCAGGAAGAGCTTGGAGACGCTCTTCTGGTTCACCCAGTGGTAGAACTTCATCAGTGGGTCTCTCGAGACGGCCCGTGGCTCCTCGACGAACTTGTAGCGCTCAGCCCAGAGACTGAACTCGCGAAGGAAGATGAACTGCCATATTATGACGGCTATCACCAGCAGCAGTATCGAGTAGAAGTAGGCTGCAAAGTCCTTGGCGAGCCCGTAGGTGATGATGTCGACGCCGATGCCTCGAACTTGGATTTTGGTCACGCCCTTGATGATGATCTCGCTCGAGACCAGGTAGAATAGGCCCACCGCCCACGACGTCTGCGCGTTGTATGCGATCCTGCTCAAGGATGCTGGGATGTAAAGAGAAGTTATCCGCTGAAGGGAGCTGCTCTTGGACATGTAGGAGAGGTCGATGTAGTCCTGGGGGATCGACTTCACAGCCTCGTAGACCCCGAAGGCTATGTTCCATGACATGCTCGTGAATATCAGGAATATCACGGCCAGGTTGTAGCCCACAGGTCCGGGTATGAGCCCGGAGATGGCGAAAGTGACGAAAGGGAAGAAGCCCAGGATTGGTATCGACTGGAGGACGTCGAGCAGGGGGATGATGACCGTCTCGGCTCTGTGGTTGCGGGCGGCGACTATTCCCACGACGAGGCTGAAGATGACGCTGAAGACCAGCGCCACTATCATCCTGCTCCACGAGAACAGAAGGTCGATGGAGGTAGTGAAAGCACTGAACTCGGCAGTCGTGGCGCTTCTTTCGCCGCTGAAGCCGAGGCGTATTAGAGGCTATTGGCGCGCGAGTCCGCTCTTTCGGACGGAGAGGGCGTGTGTCACTCTGAAGTCCGTATCCGTTGGTCAGCGGATGTAGGGCGTGCTGGAAGAGTCGAAGCGCTCCACGGTCTCGAACTGGCCCTTGTCCCTGAACATCGCGAGCTGCGGTATCTGTGGGAAGAACTGGCCAAGCGGCTTGAGGGCCATCTCGCCCGCGAGGTGCCCCTTGCCGAGGAAAGAATCAGCAATCTTCTTACCGAGGTCCCTGACCTGGGTCTCGTCCGTGAACCCCAGGGCGTGGAGGTACTCGTGGAGGAGTATCATGAAGGTGAAGGCGTTGCGCTTGCTCCTCGTCCGTGTCGACCGCCACACGATCTTCACGATGTTGCGGTTCATGACAATCGCGTTGGACCCGAGTTCGTGGTAGGCACCCACGTTGTTCGGTATGTCCCCGAGGACGAGTGAAAGGCCGGCGCGATGCATGTCTAGGGTTTCCTCAGCGGCCCTCTTGACAAGCTCGAAGACCTGGTCGAAGCTCGTCGCGAGAGCCAAGCGTCTGGAATTGCCGCTAGGGTTAGTAGTATCCACTTCCTTCCAACCAATACTCCCCTAGTAATTAAGCACCCTCATCGCGCTCCACTATTCTCCGGAGCCTGACGCTGAGCACGCCGTTCCTGTACTCGGCGGTCACGTCCTCCTCGTCCACCCGCACCAGAAGGAGCCTTCTGACCCTGAAGTCGCCGGCAGTGACCTCAATATCGCTCCCCACGGTCGACACTGAGAACCTCTCCATGTCACACCCCTCGCAATAGGCGATGTAGGTGACGTAGTCCTCGGCAAGGATGAGCTCGTCGTCCACAGGAGGCGCTGCGTCCTCTTCGAGTTGATCCATCTCCCCGAAGACGGCGCCGTCGAACTTCGGGTCGGCCGGCAACACTCCTGCGAACGCCGCCAGGTCCCTGAACACCTCGTCAATCCCTTCGCGGTCGCTCATGGCCCCTTCTCCATTTTGTTCTCCAGCACGTCGAGCATCCTTCCCAATCCAATGGTCATCGCGACTGCGAGAGCCTGACCTCGCCGGGATGCCCTGTAGGCAGAACCCCTCTCGCCATGCAGCACGAGGCCCTCCTTCAGGAGGGGCTGCAGGCAATCCTGGGCCAGTTTCGGGTTCGTCACAATCTGCATGACATCCGAGAACAGCATTTCTTTCCCCTTCGCGAGCTCGAGCATCACCTTGAGCCGCTTGCGGTTGGCGCCGACGGAGCAGAGGTCCGAGAGCCGACCAATCTCGAGGTCGCCCATATGCTGAGAAGAGCCCCCTTTCTCGAGGATTGGGAACCTGAAGAGTACCTTGCCGTCCTCAACCAGCAGGATTTCGAGCATTAAATTACCTAACGGTGATTACTCTGTAATAATTACTATCTTATAACTATTTCGAGGGAACCCCCGTTGAGGATAGGCTCGCAGGGCGACCCAAAGAGATGCGAAGTCGGACCATGCGTCTCCTGCCGGATGGCGAAGGCTCGAGCCTCCCGGGCTCAGCGGTCCCTGACCAACTAGTCGGTTGCCCTTCCGCAGTTAGGGCAGAAGACCACCCCGGGTGCGAGGTAGTTCTTGCAGTAGGCGCAGACCCGCTGAGTCGGAGCCGTGGGCGCGGCCGCTGGGACAGCCGCCGGAGCCGGAAGTGACGCTGGCCGAGACGGAGTTGGAGGTTCTGGAGGCTTCTCCTTCGAGGAGGTCGGCGACTTGCCTTCTCGCTTCAGGGCGCGCGCCCTGCTCCTCCCTCCGAGGAACACAGCGATCTCCAAGAGGGTGATTATTGGCACGAACAGAATGACATCGAGGAGTGGTCCGCCGTCCGGTGTGATGATGGCAGTGGCGATGTAGGTGATCGCCCAGACCAGGACCCTGTTCTTCCTGTAGGATGAGGCCTGGACGATTCCGAAGACTATCAGCGTGTAGACGTAGACGGGTATCGTGAACGCGAAGCCGCTCATGGCTATCGTCAGGAAGACCGTGAAGTAGAAACTCCCGGCGTCGACGAAAGGAGAGATGCTAGTGGTGATGAAGAATGGCGACAGCGCCGCGAGAAGGAACTTGGCAAGGAAGAAGTAGCCGAACACGATACCAAAGGCGAACAGACCTGTCGCGGCTCCCACGAACGGGTAGATCAGCCCCCTTTCTCTTTCGTTGAGAGCCGGGTTGATGAAGCGGACCGTCTCGTAGGCGAAGATGGGAGCGTTGAACATGAGGGCAAAGAGGACAGAGGCAACCAGATAGATCTCTAGTGGCTCGCTAAGACCGCCGGCTGCTATCAGCGTCCAGCCCGGGGGGACCAGCTGTTTGTCCACGCTGGTGATGAAGAAGCCAATCATCGGCCTGAAGCTGTTGTATCCGCCTGTGATGAGGGCAGCGGGGTCCTCGGGTACGACCAGCAAAATTGTGAGGATGATCACGAAACTGGTGAACGCCACCTTGAACCTGCGCTTCAGCTCGGAGAGGTGCTCCCGCAGCGACATCACTGTTTCAGAGGACAAGGTTCCACTCGTATGTTGAGCGTCTCACCCAGGCGCGCTCTTACCTGATGAGCTGCTAGGCAATTGGCTGTTGAAGGGGCGGTTTGTGTGAGGCTTTAAGTCTTTCGAGAACACGGAGCGACGTCCCAGTGGGATGCGCAGCACTGGCCAATCTGGTCAAGAGTTGGGGTCCGGTGGCTGCCGTGTGAGGTTCCTCTCTCGATAGCGAAGACCGGTCCTTCATGGTCCTTCTTTGTCCCTCTGAAGAGGGGAACGGCTCAGAAGTCGAGCGCGCCAGCGGTCAGGCTTGTTCGACGAGATAGAGCGGGTGCAGCACCCTCAGTTTCGTCCCGTCGGCAATCTGCAGCGCGCAGACGCTGCTCTCGCTGGCGACGAGCTTCACCTTGCTCTGCTCGAAGAGTTCGAAGAGTCGGTCACCCACGGCCATCGAGAGGTCGTAGCCGAGCGCCCCGTGTTTCATCCCGAAGGTCCCCGCCATTCCGCAGCAGGTTCCCGTCTCGACCACCTGCACCCTGAAGCCGGCCCTCTCAAGGAACTCCATTGCGGGGACCCCGCCGCTCAGGGATCTCTCGTGGCAGGCGATGTGGTAGCCCACGGTCTGGTCGGTCGGAAAAGCGGGCTTGAGCTCGACGGCGGCCAGGTCGTTCTGAATCCTCGCGAAGAAGCCGCTGCTGACCTCTGCGGTCTTCCTCGAGGAGTCTCCTGGCACGAGCTTCGGGTACACATCCCTCAGCATGTAGACCGCTGTGGGCTCAGTGGACACGATGCCGAAACCGGACGAGACGAAGGGCTCGAGGGCCCTGAGGTTGGACTGCGCCACCTCGGTCGCCTTTGCCACATCTCCGTAGGAGATGTAGGGCATCCCGCTCCACTTGAGTTCAGGGACCTCCACGACATACCCCAGCGAACGAAGGAGGCCTATCGCCCTCTTTCCCAGTTCGGGGTCGTTGTAGTCGGCGTAGATGTCGGGGAAGAAAACCAGTTTTCCCTTCGCCCCGCTCCCCTGCGTCGTGCCCCCGAGCCTCTTCCTCAGCCTGCTGCGGCTGAACTCGGGGAGAGTCCTCCTGCGATCCACGCCCACAAGCTTCTCCATAAGACGACGGCTCAGCGAACGCCGCAGCATCCAGTTCGAGACGGGGGCCGTCGCAGATGCCATCCCCGCGAGACGCTCCGACGACATGAAGAAGCCGTTAACCTTGGGCTGACCGTTCTCGGCGACCTCTCGCTCCTTTACCTTGGCTATCATGAGCGGCATGTCGATGTCCACCGGGCAGATCTCCTTGCACAGCCCGCAAGAGATGCACAGGTTCGCGAAGGTCGCGTTCTCGAGGCCGTGGACCCCCGCCGTCCAGGGGATCCCGATGGGCCCCGGGTAGAGGTGACCGAACACGTGCCCCCCGACGATGCCGTAGGTGGGGCAGATGTTCATGCACGCGCCGCACCTTATGCAGTTCAAAGCGTCATTCAGCCAGGGGTCCTCGCGCATCTTGCTCCGCCCGTTGTCGAGTATGACGACATGGAACTCGCGCCCGTCCGCGGAGCCGCCCAGAGGGAGATGCTGCGATATGATTGAGACGTAGACGGGCAGGGTCTGGCCGGTGGCGCTTATCGCATGGGCCTCGATCAGGCGGGCCACGTCTTTCCAGTAGGGGATTATCTTCTCCATCCCCATCACGACGACGTGGACCTTGGGTACGCTCGCCACGAGTCTCGCGTTGCCTTCGTTGGTCTCGACGATTATCGTCCCCGTCTCCGCGACGCCTATGTTCGCCCCCGTCACCCCCGTCTTGGCGGACAGGAACATCGGGCGCAGGTACGGCCTGACCTCCTTCAGGATCGCCTCGGCGTCCGGCGGGACCCGCTTGTTCAGCTCGCGGGAGAAGATGGCTGCGACGTCGGCGGTGGAGAGATGCGCGGCAGGCGCGACGAGGTGCACGGGTCTCTCCCTGTTCAGCTGGACGATGAGCTCGCCCAAGTCTGTCTCCACGCACCTGATGCCCTCCTTCGCGAGATGACTGTTGAACTCAATCTCCTCTGTCGTGAGCGACTTCGACTTGACGACAAGCTCCGTCCCGGTCCTCTTCGCGAGCTCCGCGACGTAGCGGACGGCGTCCTCACCTGTCGTTGCCATGAAGACGTGCCCTCCGTTCCTCCTGATCGATTCCGCGAACCTCTCGACCAGCTCCGGGTCGCAGGCCGTTCCCGCCTTGATGCGCCGGTCCTCCGCCTTCATCTCCTCAACTCGGACGCCGTACTGGGCGATGCCGTTCGCCCGGTTGGTGCGCCCCCTCGCCATCGCTCCCCACAGCTTGTCCGAGGCCTGGCGGTCCACTATCGCATGCTCGACTTCCTCACTTAGCTTTTCTCTGGCGCTGGTCATTGTCTCCACTAAATCCAGTCGAGCAGCAGCACGTGCAGCTCGTGGGGACCGTGGACACCGTAGAGCAGACGGAGCTCTATGTCGGCGGTCTTGCTCGGGCCGGAGATGATTGACACGACCGGTTTGATTTCGCCGGCCGAACGCAGGACCTCCGCGATATGGGTGAACGCCGAAGAGACGTCAGGGCACAGGTTCTTCGATGAGAGAAGGAAGACGCTCACCCGAGGGAGCGAAGAGACGAGCTTGACCGCATCGTCGTAGGCCACCTCGACGAGGGCCCCCTCCCTGGCGGCCCCGTAGCGGGCCCAGCTTATGCCGACGTCGGCCTTGGAGATCACGCCCACCACCTTCGAGGGCTCGAGGTCTTCGACGAAGCTGTGCTTCGTACCCTTGAGCCCCGCCTCGACGAGCATCTTGGCGGCCACGGGCAGACCCCCGGCCACGACCGACCTGGCGTCCGACTCGCCGATCAACGTCTTCAGGATGTCGACTGTGCTCTTGGCATCGCCAGCGGTGTGGGGGACGGCGTGATTATCGCGCAGAGCGGCAAAGAAGACGTCCGGGGTGCCCAGAGTCGAGAGCTCGTCGGTGTAGTCCTGCATGACGCCCGTGTCATCGCTCCTCTGTGCCGTCTTAAAACGATGCGCCTCGGGGGAGCTCGAGCTCTTGATCCGCTCCGACGAGCTCCTTCGCTAGTCGCACCGGAGGGACCATCCGCCAGCGGGGCGGTTCAGCCGAGCTGCGCCAGCTCGACGTCCGGGACGGCGCCCTCGCGCGACTTCACTGCGACAAACTCCCGGGGCTCTGCGAGGAAGACCTCGTTGTTTGCCGAGGGTTCCATCAGGTCCAGCTCGGAGATTATGCCCTTCTTCTTCGCATGGTCTCGCAGCGCTGCTTCTGAGAGGAAGACTCCGACCACGCTGAACCACGTCCAGTCTTCCGACGCCCCCATCTGGTAGAGGATGAAGAGGTCGGTTGGGTTGTCGCTCATTTGTCATGTCCCCGTTGTCGACCGTATTAATGTCAGACCGGACGGTCGAACGGTAGACCGTGCTTCATCCGCATCCGTCTGGGCCACCAGTCTGTCTCGGCTCGTCCAAGGACGTCCGGCCACACTTTATAGCACCTCCCGGGGCAACCATCGAGAAGAGGACCGAGAGACGTGAAACTTGCAAACTACGAGAAGGACGGGCTGATAAGGGCAGGTGTCGTCAAGGGCGGCAGAATCTACGACATCTCGGACGAGGCAGAGGGCGCGGGTGTCCCCCGCTTCAGGTCGGTCAGCAGCGTCGACCAGATTCTGGACGACTCTCTTCTCGATGCTCTGAGGAGGGCAGAGGGCAGGCTCACGGCGGGCAAGGGGGCACCCCTCAAGTCGGTGACGCTCAGGAGCCCCGTACAGTATCCGGAGAAGATCATCATGGTTGCGGTAAACTACGGGTCGCACGGGAAGGAGACCCACACCGACCCGCCGCCATACCCCTACCTTTTCACCAAGTTCAGGAACGCGCTGATTGGACCGGGGGACGCGATAATCGCGCCCAAGTGTTCGAAGCAGGTGGACTGGGAAGCCGAGTTGGCCGCGGTCATCGGCAAAGAGGGGAAGAACATCAAGAGGGAGAAGGCCTACGGCTACGTCGCCGGGTACACGGTCTCCAACGACATAAGCTTCCGCGACTTCCAGGGAGGGAAGATTGAAGGCCTCGGTTTGAACTGGTTCAAGGGGAAGGGGATGGACGCTTCGTTCCCTCTGGGGCCCTGGCTGGTCACGCGGGACGAAATCGGGGACCCCCACAATCTGGACATCTCGCTCACCGTCAACGGCAAGAAGAAGCAGGGGTCGAACACGAAGGACATGATGATCAAGATAGACGAGCTGGTTGCCTACGCCTCGATGGGGACGACGCTCCGACCCGGAGACATCATCTCCACGGGGACTCCCGAGGGCATCGCGGCGGCGACGGGTCAGCCATTCCTTAGAGACGGGGACATTGTAGAGGCCAAGATCGAGAAGATCGGCGTCCTGCGGAACCCCGTGAAGGATGAGGACTGACGAGACCGTCTCCGGAACCGCAGCAGGCGCGGCCGCGTCGGTTCCTGACGCCGAAGCTGGTAGCAGACGACGCTTGGTTCTCCTGTTTGGACGCTCGGTCGGCTTATAAACCGTGCACTCCGCGGACGGGGCCGAGGGACGTTGGAGAACACTCTGAAGCGGAAGCTCGAGAAGAAGGAGCTGGCCGTGGGCGCCTGGATTTCGTCTGGAAGCCCCAATGTTGTCGACCTGCTCAGGTCGCTGGCCTTCGACTGGTTCGTCTTTGACATGGAGCATTCGCCGATTACGATAGAGACGGTGGGCCGGATGATACAGGTGCTCAACGGGAGCACCGCAACGCCAATCGTCAGGGTCGGTCAGATTGACCAGGCGCTCTTCAAGATAGTGCTCGATACCGGCGCCTACGGCGTGGTCGTCCCGTTGGTGAACACGGCCGAGGAGGCCGAGCGCGCTGTCCTCTTCTGCAAGTATCCACCGATGGGCGTGAGAGGCGTCGCGGCATCGAAGGTGTCTGACTACGGAATGAGTCTGGGGAGGTACATCAGAACGGCGAACGACGAGACTACGGTCATCGCGCAGATCGAGACACCGCAGGCACTCGAGAACATCCGAGAGATAGTCTCGGTCAAGGGCGTAGATGTTGCGTTCGTGGGGCCGACCGACCTTACCATGACCATGGGGCTGCTCGACGACAGGTCCAACCCCAAGGTGGCCGAGGCCATGCTGAGAGTCGTGAAGGCCTGTGACGACGCGGGGAAGACGGCTGGTGTGATGGCGCTAAGCCTGGAAGAGGCCAGACTGGCAATCCAGAGGGGCTTCAGGTTCGTATCACTGGCCACCGACATGAAGTACGTCACCGTGGGCGCCAGGTCGTTCCTCGAAGCCGTGGGAAGGGCCTGAGGTCGGCGGGCGTCCTCCCGCAATTGTTTCGGGCTTCAGCATGTTCTAGTGGACCGTTCCCTCGAACGCGTCGTTCATCTGGACCGGGCCCTGGTGGATTGTGGCTCCTCAAATCGTCCGCCGTACTCAGGGCGCGGTGTCAGCCCAAGATGTGGCGAGCGAACCCTTCAAGGTCGAGCTGGATTGTCGGAGGGCGTCCCCAAGCCGCGAAGGTCGCGTCTGGCTGGTTGGATCCCGAACCGGTACCGATGAGGACCACAGACTCGTCGGACCCCATGGTCCCGTCGCCGACCATCCTGGCGAGGGCAGCAAGAGGCGCTGCCGACGCCGGCTCGAGATAGAGGCCCTCCTTGCTTGATAGCGCCTTCATGGATTCCAGCAGCTCCTCGTCCGAGACCCCGACTGCGAGGCCGTCTGTCTGGCGGATTGCAACCAGAGCCTGGTCCCCGTCGGGCGCCCAGCTGTCCAAGATGCTGTGGGCGATGGTCCGCGGATGCTCGACCACCGGAATCTGGTCCGGCGGCAGTCCTCGCTGGAAGGCCTCCACAACGGGCGCGCAGTCCCTTCCCTGGACCCCCACGAGGCGGGGCAGCTTCTCCACGAGGCCGAGGAGCTTCAACTCCCTCAGTCCCTTGAAGATGCCCGCGAGGTTCCCACCCCCTCCAATCGGGACGAAGATCCAGTCTGGAAGTGACCCGCCCATCTGCTCGTAGATCTCGAAGATGGATGTCTTCGATCCCTCCTTGACGTACGGGTTGTACCTTGAGGCTGCCGTCATGTCAACCATCCCGTAGCGCCTTGCGACGTCATCGACGAAGGCGATCAACTCCTTCGTGGGGGCGTTCGTCTCGAAGACCTTCGCTCCGTAGGAGAGAATCTTCGCGAGTTTGGAGTCAGAGATTCCTTCGATGGTGAATATGTATGCGGGTATCCCCGCCTTGCCTGCGTAGGCAGCCACCGAGGAACCGGCGTTGCCCGCGGTCATGTTGACTATTCCCCTGGCGCCGTACTCTGCCGCCTTGCTGACGGCGACCGTGGACTTCCTGTCCTTGAATGAAAGCGTGGGGTTGCGGCTCTCGTCCTTGATGTAGATCCTCTCCACTTTCAGGGCCTCCGAGAGTCTTGACGCCCTGACTAGGGGAGTTGACCCCTCGCCGAGCGTGATGATGGGCGTGGTCGGGTTCAGCGGTAGGAGCGGCGAGTAGCGCCAGACCCCCGCTCTCTTCTGCTCGGCGGGTATCCCTCGGCTGGAGGTCCTCAGCGTCTCATAGTCGTAGGAAGCCTCCAGCGATCCCCCGCAGTTCGCGCAGACCAGGTCGCGCGAGGTTGAATCGAACTCGCATCCATGGGACAGGCACCTCAGGATGAAGGACGCAGCCATGGTCAGGAGGGCCACCACCGGACTACGCTGGGGGTCAGCGCACCTGCTTCAGGACCTGGCCGATAGCCGCGAGCGTCAGCTCTATGTTCTCGTGCCTGGCCGATCGGCCCATGTGGCCCACGCGGATGACCTTGCCCTTCAACGGGCCCAGGCCACCGGCAATCATGATGTTGAAGTCGGCGACGAGGCGTCTTCGGAGCTCCAGGTCCCACTTTGCGTCGACCCTCGCCACGCTCACCGTGCTTGAGTAGTACGCCGGGTCGGTGAAGATCTCCAGACCCAGGCTCCTCATGCCGCTGCGTAGCTGCTTCGCGGCCTCGGCGTGCCGTCTGTACCGCTTCTCGAGCCCTTCCTCAAGCGCCATCGAGACCGCCTTCCTGAGGGCGACTATCAACGATGTGGGCATCGATGTCGGGTGCGGGTGGCCCCAGGACGAATCGACGTCGATGGCCTCCCGCCACGAGTTGAGGTCCAGGAATGGGCTGTGAACCTTGCCCTTCCTCTTCGCCGCTATGTCCCAGACTTCCTTCGATATCGCCACAGGACAGGCACCGTTGACCCCACCCAGAGCCTTGCTGGAATAGCCGATGGCATAGTCGACGCTCCAGCGGTCGGACCTGAGCTCCATGCCCCCGATCGCCGAGATAGCGTCGAGGACAGTAATCATCCCCTTCTTCTTGCAGTAGCGGAAGATCTCTCCGGGGTTGACCGCTGCACCTGTGGATGTCTCGTTCTGGACGAGGAATATGGTCTTTCCAGCGGGGTCCTTCAAACCGTCGACGGCCGCCTTGACCTGGTCAAGGGTCGGTCCTGTGCCGAACTCCGAAGTGACAGGCACGGCCCTGCCGCCGCGGGCCTTGATTGCATCGACTATATCGGCCGAGAATATCCCGTTGATGCAGACCAGAGCTTCGTCTCCCCTGGTCACGAGGTTGACGGCCGCCATCTCGACTGCCAGCTTGCCGGGAATCGGGACGATTATCACCTCGTTCTTTGTCTCGAACACCTTCTGCAGCATCGAAGTCGTCTCCGTGTAGAGAGACATCCACTTCTCGCCGTAGTGGGGGAGTATCGGCAGGGACAGCTCGGCGAGAACCTCTGGCTCGGGCTCTGATGGTCCGGGGATCATTAGCAACTAAGGGTACCTCGTATGACTGCCTCTCGATGTTATTTAAGTTGGAAGGCTGACCTTGAGGAGGTTCTTTACCTAAAATGGAGACAATGAGCAAGTTTCGCAGGGTCGTCCTACTTTATGTCCATCCCTTCGGATGCGTGTCGCGCCTCATCAACGGAGGCCTCGTCTTCCAGGGTCGCCACGTCACCGAGGGGCTTGCCCTCCGCCACCGCCCTGAGCAGCCTTCTCATTATCTTCCCGCTCCTCGTCTTGGGCAGCTTCGTGACGAAGAAGACCTTGGAGGGTTCGGCGATGGGGCTGAATCTGTCCCTGACCCACATTCTCACCTCCCCGCGCAGCTCCTCGGTGGGGCTGAATCCGTTCTTGAGGACCACGAATGCGATGGGTGTCTCACCCTTTATCGCGTCCGGGACTCCCACCACCGCCGCCTCGGAGGCCGCGTGATGGGAGACTATTGCTGACTCTATCTCGTAGGTGCCGAGCCTGTGGCCGGCGACCTTCAGCACCTCGTCCGCCCTTCCCGCGACCCAGATGTAGCCATCCGAGTCCTTGACAGCGTAGTCGCCGCAGAAGAAGAAGTCCTTCCCGGGGAACCGCTCGTAGTACGTCTTCTCGAAGCGCGCAGGGTCTCCGTACATCCCTGTGGGGGGCCCGGGCATGCCAGGCCATGGGTTCTTCAGGACCAGGAGGCCCTTCTCTCCGGGGACCACCGAGTCGCCCTTCTCGTCGACGACGTCGGCGTCAACCCCAGGTATGGGGAATCCGTTGGAGCCGGCCTTCATGGGGACCATCGCGAGCCCTGGGAGGAGGCTGATCAGTATGCCGCCGGTCTCGGTCATCCACCACGTCGAACCAACCGGGCACCGCCCACGCCCGACCAGATCGAAGAGCCACCTCCACGCGGACGGGTTTATCGCCTCACCCACGCTCTGGATGAGACGCAGAG
Organism: uncultured Nitrososphaerota archaeon; assembly: GCA_963806765.1. Lineage (GTDB taxonomy): Archaea > Thermoproteota > Nitrososphaeria > Nitrososphaerales > Gagatemarchaeaceae > Gagatemarchaeum. The sequence continues at coordinate 686,971 of CAWDYS010000003.1, forward strand.
ATGACAGGTCGTGCCTGGTGACGTTCTCGTCCCCAAACCTGATCTGGGCTCTGGTCGCGGTGGGAGTGGTGTAGAGAACGGAGACAGCGTAGCGTTCGGCTATGGACCACCACCTGTCAGGTTGGGGTGCGTCGAGCGCCCCTTCGTAGAGTACGATCGTCGCGCCTTCGATGAGAGGCCCGAAGGCGATGTAGTATGCCCCGTGACCCACCCGATGTCGGCTGGGCACCAATACACGTCCTGTTCCCTGATGTCGAAGGCCCACTTCATGGTAGCGTGCAGGAGCACCGCGTACCCGCCCGTGTCATGAATGATGCCCTTGGGCTTCCCCGTCGTGCCCGAGGTATAGAGAACGTAGAGCGGGTGCTCGCTCTCTACCGGCTCGGGTTCCACCGCCGCGCCCATGGGGAGTCCGCCGAGCACATCTCCCAGGAACGAGTCACGTCCGGGTTGCATCGGGCAAGTGACGCCGAGCCTCTTCACAACTAGCACGTGCTTGACCGAGGGGGACTGGGCAAGCGCAGCGTCAGCGATCTCCTTCAGCAGAACGTACCGCCCCCTCCTGTAGAAGCCGTCCGCGGTTATCAGCAGCGACGCCCCGACGTCGTTCATCCTTGTAGCGAGAGAGTCTACGCTGAACCCGCTGAAGACCACCGTGAATGTGAGTCCGAGCCTTGCGGCGGCCAGAAGGGCCACTATCGCCTCTGGGATCAGCGGAAGATAGACTGCCACCTTGTCGCCCTTCTTCAGGCCGTAGTTCGTCCTGAGCGCGAACGCGAGCTTGTTTACTTCCCTAAGGAGCTCGGCGTAGGTTATCTTCCTTACTTCCTTCGGGGCCCCTTTCTCATCGGTCGGCTCCCCCTCCCAGATCAGCGCGACCTTGTTTCCCCTCCAGTTCCTTACGTGCCGGTCCAAGGCTAGGTTGGAGATGTTCAGGGTGCCTCCACTGAACCACTTGTAGATGTGCGGGTGTTCGCCCGGGGAGATCACCGAGTCCCACGATTTGAACCACTCGAGCTCCCTCGCGAGGGACTCCCAGCGCTCGCTGGCGTGCGCGAGGCTCTCGGCATGGAGCGCCTTGTAGGTGACTACGTCTGTGCGTGGGCCCTTCCAGTCGGGCACCTCGATGGTCTCGTCTAGGGGGAGAGACTCGCCAAGGATCTCGTGATTGCTCACGTTTCTCTCTCGGGCATGACACGGACAGGATACTTAGCCTTTGTCGATTGCATGCGGGCTGGCACGCATCTGACGAACTGTAGGATTAAATCTCGGTCCAGGTCAGGCATGCTGATAGAGGTGGAACAGCTCTCCCTCCAGGCGAGTTCGCTCTCCAAGTCGTTCGGCCGCGTCAGAGCCGTGAACAACATAGACTTTTCCATAAAGCGAGGGGAGATCCTCGGACTGCTTGGACCGAACGGGTCGGGCAAGTCGACGACCATGAAGATGATCCTGGCAATCCTGAAGCCTGATGGCGGTACCATAACAGTGGAGGGGATAGACGTGGCACGCGACCCGATAGGCGTGAAGCGGATCGTAGGATACGTCCCCGAGACCCCCCAAATCTACGAGTTTCTGACTGGGCTCGAATATCTCGATTTCATCTCTGACATGTACGGAATCCCGACGGCGGAAAGGAAGGAGAGAATCGGGCAGTTCCTCGACGGTCTCCAGCTCAGGGGACACGAGAACGAGTCGATCAGCGGGTACTCGCAGGGGATGAAACAGAAGGTGGCGATAATCTCGGCGCTGCTCCACAGGCCGAAGGTGCTCGTGCTGGACGAGGCGCTGAACGGGCTCGACCCAAGGTCGGCTAAGCTCGTGAAGGACCTGCTCAGGAGCCTGGCGGGAGAGGGCGTCTCAGTGCTCTTCAGCACCCACGTGCTGGAGATAGCCGAGGCACTCTGCGACGACGTCGCAATCATGTATCAGGGCTCGATCGTTGCCAGCGGGTCGGTCGCCGACCTGAGGCAGAAGGCGGGTCTCCCTGGCTCGACCTTGGAAGAGGTCTTCCTCAAGATAACCGGCACCGGCGACCTCGGGGACGTGGTGAAGGAGCTCAGCCGATGAATCTGCGGAAGGTATTTGCGATCACCATAGCGCTCTCGAAGTCGCAGCTGCGGGCAAGCAGGACCAGTGGGGCCGCCGCGAGCTTCTTCCGGAGGCCATCCATACTCCTGATCCTCGACCTCGTGGCGTTCGCAATCTGCACCGGCCTGGGATACGCCGCAATCACGCTCATCCAGAGCCTGAATGCGCCAGGGGCGTCTACGTCAGACGTCCAGCTCTACTCGAGCGCGGTCAGCGCTCTCAAGGAGGCGCTGGTCTTCGTCCCCGTCTTCGTCCCAGGGATGGTCCTGATCGCCGGGCTGCTCTTCGAGCCTGAACGTCTCCTCCAAGTTCTCCGCGAGCGACACCGTCAACTGGCTCCCGATAACCCAGGCCGAGTACGTGGTCGCCTCTGCGCTGTCGGTCGCCTACAACTACTCCATCTCGGTCGCCATCGTCCTTGGCCTGACGCTCTTCCCCTCCTTCGGACTTGGGCTCGGGTGGCTCTGGACGGGGATGGCTCTGACGAGCGTCTTCACGCTCTTCACCGGGGGCACCCTCGTCGAGATCCTGAGGGCGACCATCAACCGGGTCAGCTCGCTCGTCATGAAGAAGGCCAGGAGGGGTGCGCTCTTCTTCAGGCTCGGGCTGATGGCAGCGGTGATACTCGTCTTCGAGACGGTCTTCAACCCCACGCTGCTCATCGTCGTGATAAACGGCCTCTCCGGGACCTTCTCGATCTTCACCTTCATCCCGATATTCTGGGGGGCGGTGGCGGTTCAGGCGATAACCACCGGCGAGACTCTCCGGGTCCTGCTCTTCTCTGCCGGAACCGTCTGTTTCACCGCCGGGCTGGTCTGGGTCGCGACGAAGGTGCGGTCGCGCTACTGGTCCCCCGTGTCGATAAGCGTGAGCGTGACTAGCGCGGAATATGCGCCGCGCTCGAGCTCCCTGGTCAGGCTCGGGTTGACAAGTGCAGAGGCGGCGATAGTGAAGAAGGACCTGAAGGGAATCACCCGCAGGCGGGAGCTGGGCTCCATCCTCATCATACCGGTGATCTTCACGGCCATCTTCCTCTTCGAGAGCTTCACGTCTTCGCAGAGCGGGCTGCAGTCCACGGGGCCGGGCTTCTTCCAGGACTTTCCAACCTTCTTCGTGGCGAGCATCTTCTCTCTGCTGATCTCCTCGACCAGTTTCGGCCAGGAGAGCAGGTCCGTGATGGTGCTGTACTCTCTCCCGATAAGGCCGGAGCAGATACTCAAGGCGAAGGCCTTCATGGCGCTCCTCTTCTCTCTCACTGCTACCCTCGCAGTACTCGCTGTCTTCTCGGCGATAGGCGGATCGGACCCGCTGACGCTCGGTGAGAACCTGGCGATTGCCATCTCCATCGCCGTCGAGAGCGTCTTCATCGGCCTCGCATTCGGGGCCAGGTTTCCGGACTTCCAGGAACGACCCCGGCCGAGGTTCATGGACCCCATCTGGCTCCTCGTGATGACGATGGTCGGGCTCGGCTCGGCCCTGGTGACCGCTCTCCCGGTGCTGTTCAGGGACGTAGCCAGCACCGTGCCCGGCGCGTCGGCGCCGGCCTACGCCTTCCCCGCAGGCATACTCTTCGCGGGTGTCGTCACCGTCCTGTGCTACCGGTTCGCAAGGAGCAGCGTGAAGAGTCTCATGGCCGAGTACAGGGTCTAGCTGGGCCACTAAGGTTTAATCCAGACGTGAGCAAGCTCACCCCATTGACGGAAGACGCCTTCGGCTACGACACCTTCCTCTCCCCGTTCACGTGGAGGTACGGAAGCAAGGAGATGAGGAGCCTCTTCTCGGAACGGACGAGGAGGTCGACCTGGAGGAGGGTCTGGCTCGAACTGGCCAAGGGCGAGGCGGAGTTCGGGCTCATCTCACAGGCTGAGCTCAGGAGCATCAGGTCGAAGTCACACGAGGGGGACGTCGACATCGCAAGGGCGCACGAGCTGGAGAGGAAGATAAGACACGACCTAATGGCCGAGCTCCCGCACGTTCGCGGATCAGGCTGGCAAGGGGGGAGGGAAGATCCATCTGGGAGCGACCTCGATGGACATCGAGGACAACGCCGACGCCCTTGTCTTCAGGAAGGCCCTGGCGCTTCTACTCGCGCGGCTCGTGGCGTGCCTGGAGGCCGCGAAAGCCCGAATCGTGGAGCACAAGTCCACGGTCTGCATGGCGTGGACGCACCTCCAGCCTGCGGAGCCAACGACGCTCGGTTACCGTTTCGCCAACTACGCCCAAGACCTGCTGATAGACATCGAGTTGCTGGAGTTTGTCCGGGACCACTTCGTCAGGGGCAAGGGGATGAAGGGAGCGGTGGGCACCTCGGCCAGCTTTGAGAAACTCCTCGGCAACGCCGATGACGTCAGGAGGCTCGAGGAGAAGGTGATGGGGGCACTCGGGTTGGACTACGTTCCCGTCTCTACGCAGACCTACCCCAGGAAGTTGGACTACATCCTTCTCTCGTGTCTCGCTTCGATTGCGGCCTCCTGCCACAAGTTCGGCCTCGACCTGAGGGTGCAGCAGTCACCGGGGTTCGGTCGAGCTCTCGGAGCCGATGGAGGAGTTCCAAGTGGGATCCAGCGCGATGCCGTTCAAGAGGAACCCAGTCACGGCCGAGAGGATGTGCTCATTGGCGAGGCAGGTCTCGACCTTCCCGCTGGTGGCCTTCGGCAATGCGGCGAACAACATCCTTGAACGCACGTTGGACGACTCGGCGAGCCGCAGGGTCACCCTTCCTGAGGCCTTTCTGGCGATGGATGAGTGTCTGATGATCTATGAGCGCCTCATGCGAGGGTTGAGGGTCTATCCCGCGATGATTGAGAGGAACTTGGAGAAGTTCGGACCCTTCTCGGGAACCGAGGCCGTGATGATGAAGATGGTCGAGAGGGGAGGAGACAGACAGGAGGTACACGAGCTGCTGCGCGTTCAGTCGTTCGCCGCCTGGGATGATGTCATGAAGGGCCTTCCCAACCCGCTCGCGAGGATGCTCTCCGAGAACAGAGAGATCGCTTCGAAGCCTGAAGCCGGCGGAAGTGCTGAGACTCCTCGACCCGAAGCGACACACCGGGGACGCGAAGGAGAAGTGCGAGCTCTTCGTCAGGGAATCTATCGATCCAGTCCTGAAGCGGCTCAGGAAGAGCGCCGCGAGCGGCGGCAAGGTCGAGTACCTGGTCTTCCACGCGGAGGGTACCAACACGCACCCCGGAGCCCCGAGCCACCACGCCGATCCGTGTCGCTGAGTAACCGCTTCGCCTGAACGTCCGGATGATCGGGTCGACCTCGCCCTGTGGGGCACAGATGCAAAGGCCGACGCCCATGTTGAAAGTGTGGAGCATCTCCAGATCGGAGAGGCCGCCCTCCCGCTGTATCATCCCGAATATCGGCGGAGGCGGCGGGATGTCGAGCACAAATTCGAGCCTGCGCTCACCGACGAGTCTCTTCATCTTCCTGAAGGATCCCCCGGTAATGTGCGCTATGCCATGGACCCGGTGCTTGCTGAGCATCTCGAGCACGGGCTTGACATAGATTCGGGTCGGGGTGAGCATCGCATCGCCGAGAGTCGACCCCAGCTCGTCGATTCGCTCCCTGAGGGAGTGCCTCGCCTGGAGGACACTGCGGGCCAGGGTGTATCCGTTCGAGTGCAACCCCGAACTCGCGACCCCGATCACTTGATCTCCTTCGACGATGGAGGAGCCGTCCAGCACCTTCTCCCTTTCGACCACGCCGACGCCCATGGAGACAAGGTCGAAGCCCTTCACGCTGTTGCCCATTATTGCGGTCTCGCCTCCGACTATCGCCGTCGAGGCCTCGAGGGCGCCGGCGACCAGGCCCTTCACGAGTTCGGAGACCAGTCGCTCGTCCTCTCTCTCGAGGGCGATGTAGTCGAGCAGGGCGACCGGCTCGCACCCGAGACAGATGAGGTCGTTCACGGTCATCGCGACGCAGTCTATCCCGACCGAGTCGAACCTGTCCATTTGGATAGCCAGCTGCTGCTTCGTGCCCACCCCGTCGGTGTGCATGGCGAGTGCGCGCCCGTTGCCGATGTCAATCAGTCCTGCATAGTGACCTATGCCCAACAGGGGCTTCCCGAACTTCCCTTTCCGGTTGGAAAACGTCGCGCTGAGAGCCTCCGCCGTCGACCCTTGGATTCCCTTAACCCGGGCGACGTCCACCCCGGCCCTTGCGTAGGCGTCCTTCTTCATCTTGTCTCTCACGCCGGCCTAGAGGCCCCTGCCCGTCAGGGCTTCGTAGATGCGGACGTAGCGGTCGCTGACGAGCGAGACTAGGTCCGAGGGAAGCGTCGGAGGCGGAGGAACCGGCTGGCCGCTCTTGCGCGCCCGATCGAGTCCCTCTTTGTATCCTGCCGCAATCAGCCAATCGCGGACGAGCTGCTTGTCGTAGACTGTCTTGGGTCTTGCCTGGTGCGTATCTCGAGGCGGGCCACATCCTGAACTCGTCAGGCCCGATGGAATCGCCCAGCAGGACCTTGCCATCTCTCCTGCCGAACTCGAGCTTGAGGTCGGCCAGGACGAAGCCCGCACGGAGCGCCAACACGCTCATCCTGTTGTAGATAGAGATGCTCGACGCCTTGACCTCCTGCAACTCCGAGGAGCTCATCCTGCCCTCGCGGACTATTTCCTCCTCGGTTATCGGCTCGTCCTTCACCTCGGACTTGGTTGTAGGGTCGAAGAAGGGTTCGGGTAGCTTGGCAGCTATCACCTTCTCGACCGGGACGGAGACCTCTCCCCTGATCGCTCGGTCGTACAGGCTCCCGTAGAGAAATCCCCTGACCACGCACTCGACCGGCATCATGGTCATCTTGCTGACGAGCATCGTGTTCGGGCCCTCCAGGGACACCATGTGGTTCGACACTCCGAGCGTCTCGAACCAGTAGGCGGAGAGCCTGCACAGCACCTCGCCCTTCCTCGGGATTGTCGTGGGGAGGATGACGTCGAAGGCCGAGACCCTGTCGGTGAAATAGAAGAGAAGACGATCGGCATCGACCTCGTAGATGTCCTTCACCTTGCCAGAGCGGATGAACCTCCCTCGCGGACTCATTTCCAAGTGCCCCTCATCCTCTGAAGCCGCCCTGCGACGGCGCTGTCGGTCAGGGCGAGAATCTCCGCGGCGAGTATGCCCGCGTTCCTTGCGTTGTCGACCCCGACGCAGGCTACAGGGACCCCAGGGGGCATCTGGACGATGGACAGGAGCGAGTCGAGCCCGTTCAACTTGACGTTGACCGGCACCCCAATCACGGGCTTGACGGTCATCGAGGCGATTACACCGGGCAGGTGCGCGGCCAACCCCGCCACGGCGATGAACACCCGTGCCTCCGAGGTCGAGACGTACGCCCTCAGCCCTTCGGGGTTCCGGTGGGCCGAGATGAATTTCACCTCGTGTGAAACCTCAAGTTCTGTCAGTATCTTGGAGGCCTCGTCCGTGATCGGCTGGTCGCTCTTGCTGCCAGCGATGATGGCGACGCTCAGATTCTGTGACATCGTTATCGTTCACCCCCCGCTCCTCGCGAATCTCAGGACCCTCCTCTCCGTGACGACCATGTCGAGGGGGACGTCGGTGGGGCCCTCTGGAACCCTGGGGACGCGCTGTGATTCCAGGGCCAGTCCGATGGAGAGCGCGCGCCCGCGGGCAGCCAGAGCCCTGTCGAAGTAGCCCTTCCCGTAGCCAATCCGGTAACCACGGACGTCCCATGCCACGAGGGGCACAAGCACGAGGTCGCTTTCGTTCAGGGGCACCGGAGGGGTCCCGCGCCTCGGTTCGAGTATCCCGAAGTGCCCCGGGGAGAGGTCCCCGAGTCCGTGAATCTCAAGGAAGACCAGCGTTCCCGAAGGCGCCTCCACCAGGGGGGCGGTGACTCTCATCCCCGCGTCGAGCATCCGACGGATTATCCCAGCGGTCTGGACTTCGTCTTCGGTCGAGACGTAGGAGGCGACGACCCTTGCCTCCTGATACTCCCGCTGAGAGACGAGGTTCCGCTCGACGAGCTGGCTCTCCCTCACGAGTCTCAGGTGGGGGATGGCCCGTCTGGACAGCAGGCCCTCAGTCCGGATCTGGCTCTTGCTCATCACTGCAGGGCCGACACCTCTTTCAGGTTGTTCTGCTTCGCCGCCGCAACCAGCGTATTCTGCATCAGCATCACGACGGTCATCGGGCCGACTCCGCCCGGGACGGGGGTGATGTACGACGCCTTCGGGGAGACGCCCTCGAAGTCCACGTCGCCGACGAGCTTCCCGCCGACACGGTTCATGGCTACGTCTATGACGACCGCTCCGGTCTTCACCATGTCCCGCGTGACGGAGAACTGAGGCCTGCGCCCAACTGCCGAGATTAGTATGTCCGCCTGACGGGTGATCCCAAGGAGGTTGCGGGACTTAGAGTGGCAGACGGTGACCGTCGCGTCCTCCGCGAGCAGGAGGTGAAAGAGCGGCTTGCCCACCAGCGTGCTCCTGTTGATTATCACCGCCCGCGAGCCTGCGATTGGAATCCTGTAGTGATGGAGAAGTTCCATCACGCCCCTGGGTGTACACGGAATCAGGCTGGCCTGTCCGTAGAAGAGATGGCCCATGTTCTCGGAGGTGAGGCCGTCGACGTCCTTGGCCGCGGAGATGCGCTCAATGAGGTTCCGGCTGTCTAGGTGCTGGGGCAGTGGCAGTTGCAGCAGGATCCCGTTGACCGAGGGGTCGGCGTTAAGTGAGTCAATAAGATCGGCCACCTCCTCCTCCTTGGCGAACCCGGAGAGGACGTGGTTCTCGGACTTTATCCCTATCTCCTCGGCGGCCCTGTGCTTGCTCGCGACGTAGGATCTCGAGGGCGCATCGTCTCCCACCAGAATCGTGGCTATCTTCGGGACGACCCCGACCTTCTTCATGTACTCGGCCTCATCCCTGAGGGTCTTCTTGGTCTGGGCTGCCACTGCCTTCCCGTCCATCAGGATAGCTGTCACGGTCTGATGCTCACCTTCCTTCCCTTGACGCTCAGTTTTCCCTCGACAAAAGCTTCACCGCGTAGGGGTATATCACGTGCTCCTGCTTCAGGATTCTCGAAGAGAGCGTCTCCACTGTGTCACCCTCCATGACCTCGACCACCCGCTGGAGGATTATCGGGCCGGCGTCCACATCGGCTACCACAAAGTGCACCGTGCAGCCGGTGACCTTCACCCCGTGTTCGAGCGTCTGCTTCTGGGCATCAAGTCCAGGGAATGATGGCAGCAGCGAGGGATGGATGTTGAGCACCCTGCCGCTGAACCTCGATACGAATTCTGGGGTCAGCAGCCGCATGTAGCCCGCGAGGAGGACAAGGCCAGACGAGGGTTCCACTCCGTGGTCGACGAGCACGTCCGCGAGCTTGTTGTCAAAGGACGTCCGGTCGAGCCCGCCGCTCTCGACGACCTCGGTCCGGACACCGTAGTTCCTGGCGATGTCGAGGGCCCGCACCCCGGGCTTGTTGCTGATGACCACCTCCACCGACGCGCCCTTGATGAAGTTGCTCCTCGTTGCCTTGAGGATCGCCTCGAGGTTCGAGCCCCTGCCGGAGACGAGGACGCCTATCCTGCAGGTCAGCTTTTCATCTCCTTCTTGGTCTTGAAGTTCGGCGAGATGCCGAGCTTCGAGTAGTCGCCCGTGATGCAGGCGAAGCAGAGGCTTGACTGCGGGAGGCCTATCGCCTGGCTCAGCCCGTCAACGTCGTTGTAGTGGAACTCCTCCACGCCAATGGCCTTGCCGACCTTCTTGCCGATGGTCGAGATGCTGTCGTCTCCGTTGGCGACCTGGTAGGCCAGCAGCTCTTCCCTGCTAGGGAAGTCGACCCCCATGTAGCAAGGGTAGGCAATCGGCGGGAAGGTCACGACCATCTTGACCCTCTTGGCACCAGCCTTCTTGAGCGAGTCCACGATGATCTTCGAGCTCGTCCCCCTCACTACGCTGTCGTCGATGACGATCACGTCCTTTCCCTCTATGGCCTCGCGTATCGGGATTATCCTCTTGACGACCTCTTCACGGCCGCTCTGCTTCGGCTCGATGAAGCTCCTCATGCTGCCCTTCCTCCGGTAGCGATCCTTCATCAGCCCCTCGTCCATTGGGATGCCGCTCTCGACCGAGTAGCCGAGGGCCGCTGGCCTCGCCGAGTCGGGGACCGGGATCACCACGTTTCCCTTCGTCTTGAATCTCTTTGCGAGAGTCCTGCCGACCCGCTTTCTCGCCTCGTAGACGCTGACCCCGTTCACCCGGGACGAAGGATGGGCGAAGTAGGTGTACTCGAAGGAGCAGTAAGCCGGGTCGCTGCGAGGGGCGAAGCGGAACGATTCGAGCCCCTTCTTGGGTCCGCCGAGGCGGACCATCTCTCCTGGCTCTATGTCGCGGACGAACTCCGCGTCCACCGCAGTCAGCGCGCAGGACTCGGAGGCTGCGATGTAAGTGTGAGACTTCTCGTGATAGCCGAGGCAGAGCGGCCTGTAGCCCCGCGGGTCCCTTATGGCGAAGACCTCGCCGCGTTTGTTGAGAATCACAAACGAGTAGGCCCCCACCAGCTCCTTGGAGACTCGCTCGAAGGCCCAGAACCAGTCGTTCTCCTTCCTCAGGAACTGCAGGAGCCTGTAGCCTGCCGCCTTGGTGTCCGTGCCGCATCGCACCTTGTAGTCCGCGGAGACTGCCCTGGCGAGGTGCTCGGCGTTGACTATGGTGCCGTTGTGGGCGATTGAGAACTCCGTGCCAATCTGGACGGGCTGGGCATTGTCGAGGTTCGAACGCCCCTTGGTCGAGTAGCGCACGTGCCCAATGCCGGCAGCCGCCTTGTACCCGACCAGATCCTGCGCATAGTTGAACCAGTTGAAGGCCAGACCCATCTTCTTGAACACCGGTCTGCCGACAACGGCGATGCCCCACGACTCCTGCCCTCGGTGCTGCAGCGCCTCGAGTCCCTTCAGGAGCTTGGGGACGACGTCCGCGCCCTTTGTTGAGAACGCGCCCACTACGCCGCACGCCTCACGAGCACCCATCAGTCCATCGTCCTCCCCATGCTTCCCTCGTAGCTCCTCTGCAGCGCCGCCCAAGTCGAGCTCGGCGACGGACTTCCCGCCGAAGTCGAGCCTCAGGGAGTTACCCCCCACCTCACCCGTCGTCGCGTGCGGGATGCGCCGGCCCTTCAGGAGGCGCGCCACCGCCTCCGGCTCATCGGTGGTCAGGACGAAGCGCCCGTGCGATTCCGAGAAGAGCGTGTCTGCTGGCCTGCCGCACGAGGAGGGTATCTTCTTCAGGTCGATCCTTGCTCCGAGACCTCCTGCGATGGACATCTTGGAGAGAGCGACTGCGAGACCACCCTTGGAGCAGTCGTGCACAGATCCCACCTTCCCGGAATGGATGAGCTCGATGACCGTCTTGTAGAGAGCGGAGTCAGACGAGGAGGCCATCTTCGGGACGGTGCCGTAGTCGAGCATCCCGAGGAGACGATGGTACTCCGACCCCCCCAGCTCCTCCTTCGTCTCTCCGAGCACGATCACCGAATCGCCTTTCTCCCTGAACCCCATCGAGACGAGATGTTCTTCGTCCTTGACAAGGCCGACGACCAGTGCGATGGGAGACGGTTTGATTGCCACCTTGGACGACGAGTCCTCGTTGTAGAAGCTGACCTTTCCGCCCACGACGGGCAGGTGAACGGAGGCACAGTAGTCTGCCATCCCGCGTATCGTCTCGCCGAACGACCAGTAGACCTCCGGGTCGGACGGGTCCCCGAACTGAAGGTGGTCGACCAGGGCAATCGGTTCTGCCCCGACCGCGACCACGTTCCTGCACGACTCCGCGACGCAACCCGCGCCTCCGTTGTAGGGGTCGAGGGACGAGTGCGCGCTGTTCCCGTCGCCCTTCACCGCGAGCAGACTGCCGTTTGGCAGACGGACGAGTGCGGCATCAGCCTGCCCGGGTCTCACCACGGTCCTGATTCCCACCTCGTGGTCGTACTGCTGGTAGACCCATCTCCTGCTCGCGATGTTGGGCGACGACAGGAGCAGGATGGTCGACCGGCCGATGTCTTGGTTGGATGTCTTCCCCCTGGTGCGCCGGTCAATGAGTGAAGGTCTCCTGCTTGGCCTCGGAATGAGAGGAGCCCTTGCGACGAATCTCGGCAGGGAGGCGCGCCACGACCCTTCGCCTCCAACGGAGCGTGAGCTTCCCGTCGGCGGTGACTCGGCCGATGACGGAGAAGGGCACGTCATACTTTCGAAGGATGTCCAGTATCGGGCCGGATGAGCCGGGCGAGAGAACGAGGAGCATCCTTTCCTGTGACTCTGATATCATTATCTCGGTGGGCGTCATGTCGCCCTCGCGCCGGTTCACCCTGGTCGAGCTCGACGTCTACCCCGGTTCCCCCGCTCGCCGCGACCTCGGAGAGAGCGGTGGAGAGTCCTCCCCCTCCCAGGTCCTTCATGCCGCGGATGAGCCGCGTGGGCACGGCCTCCATCAGGGCGTCCAGGAGGAGCTTCTTCATGAACGGGTCGGGGACCTGGACCGAGGACCTGTCATTCTCGGCCGCCTCGGACAGGTTCTTGGAGGCGAAGGTGGCGCCCCTGATCCCGTCCCTGCCTGTGCTGCCGCCGATGAGCACGAGCAGGTCGCCGGGTGTCCTCGCCTCCCCAAGGATCAGATCCTCCCTCCTCCCAAGGCCGACGCACGCGACGTCGACGAGGCAGTTCCTTTCGAAGCTTTCATCGAACTCGATGTCGCCCGCCACAGTCGGAACGCCCACGCAGTTCCCGTAGTCGGCTATCCCCCTGACGACGTTCCTGAACAGCCACCTCGAGTGGGGGCTCTTGTCGATCCTGCCGAAGCGGAGGATGTCGACCAGAGCGATGGGTCTGGTGCCCATGCCAATGATGTCCCTGAGGACGCCGCCTATCCCGGTGGAGGCCCCGCCGTATGGGTCCACCGCGGAGGGGTGGTTGTGGCTCTCTATGTGGAGGGTCACGACGTAGCCGCCGCCCACGTCAACGACACCGGCGTCATACCCCGGACCGAGCACCACCCTCTTGCCCTTGGTGGGAAAGAGCTTCAGGAGCGCCTTGGAGGACTTGTAGCTGCTGTGCTCGGACCACTCCGCGTCGATTATCGACCACTCCGTCTCGTTTGGTTCCCTCCCAAGGCCGCTGCGGACGACCTCGGTCTCGTCCGCGGTCAGGCCGAGCCTGAAGCTCCGCGATGCCCATGTCATCTCGCCCCCTCGAGCAGGGACGCGAATATCAGGCGGCCGTCGGTGGAGTGGTGAGGGCTGAGCAGCGGGTCGCAGCCGCGCTCGGGATGGGGCATCAGGCCCACCACGTTGCCCTGCTCGTTCGAGATGCCGGCGATGTTCCCCGAGGTGCCTGTGGGGTTCGCCCGCTCCGTGACCCTCCCGTTCTCGTCCGAGTACCGGAAGACTATCCTCCGGCTCCTCTCGAGCGACCTCATCAGGTCGTCCGGGGCGTAGTACCTTCCCTCCCCATGGGCTATCGGCATCCTCATCACTTGGCCTTCCTGCGCGAGCCCTGTGAACGACGTCCGGCGGGACTCTACCCTGACGTTGACCCATTGGCAGACGAACTTCAGCGAAGAGTTTCTCAGGAGAGCCCCGGGCAAGAGTCCGGCCTCTACGAGAATCTGGAAACCGTTGCACACCCCGAGGACGGGAGTCCCGCTGTCTGCCATCTTCTTGATTGTGTGCATCGCCGGGCTCCGGGCTGCTATAGAGCCTGCCCTGAGGTAGTCACCGAAGGAGAAGCCGCCGGGGAGCACCACGGCGTCGAATCTCCCCAATTCCTCGCTCTCGTGCCAGACGAGCTCCGGGGAGAGGCCCTTGATTCCTCTCATGGCTGCGACGGCATCGAGGTCGCAGTTGCTGCCCGGGAACCTGACCACGGCGACCCTCATGCTCGGAGTCGCCTCGCCTCGACGACGAGCGAGTGGGCAGCAGGGTTGTAGATCCTGAGGTCGTCGCACATCTTCTTGACGAGGGTCTCGGCCGCCTCCTCGTCGGCGGCCTCCACGTCGATCCTGAGAGACTTGCCGGCACGGATGCTCCTCACGTCGCCAAATCCGGACCTGTGGACGAGGTCCCGCAGTATCGTCTCGCCCTCGGGGTCGCGGGCTCCTTCCTTGTTTGAGATGACGACATTCACGTGAAAGATGGCCTTCTTAGTCGTAATTCATGATAAAACCTCAGTCTATTTAAGTGACTTTTGACTCGGTGGTGTTAAACGCGCCTGAGGGATATCAAAACGGACAATAACCAGTCGGGCGCCGCGATTCCTGCCATGGACGATAATCTGGTCGAAGTGAAGACGGCCCTGGTCAGTGTCGCGGACAAGACGGGGTTGGTCGATTTCGCGCGTGGAGCTCGCGGGATTCGAGATCACGCTGCTTGCGACCGGCGGGACGCACGCCGTTCTGAAGGAAGCGGGCCTGCCCGTGAGGAGCCTGCAGGACGACATGAACCTCCCCCAGGTCCTGTCGGGAAGGGTGAAGACGCTGCACTCTCCCCTGTTCGGAGCGATCCTCGCGAAGCGGACCCCTGAGCACCTCGCCGAGCTGAGGACAATGAAGGTCGACCCAATCGACATGGTGGTCGTCAACTTCTATCCATTCGAGAAGGTCGTGAGGGACACGGAGGCGGGGGAGGAGAGGATTATAGAGAACATCGACATCGGAGGACCATCGATGGTCAGAGCCGCCGCGAAGAACTTCGAGTATGTCACGGTCGTGCCCTCGCCCCGACACTACGGATTCGTGGCGGGGGAGCTGAAGGCGAACTCAGGCAGGACGACGCTCGGCTCGAGGAGACGGCTCGCGCTCGAAGCGTTCTCCTTCACAGCTTCCTACGATGCGGCGATACACAACGGGCTCCGACGAAGGCTCGAGCAGAACTCGGGGCTGCCGGAGAGATTCCTTCTTTCTGCCTCCAAGTTCCAAGACGCGAGGTACGGGGAGAACCCCGACCAGCGGGCGACTATCTACTCCGTCGACGGATCCGCGGGCATGACGGGGTGGGCTCGAGCTCGCCGGGGAAACACTCTCGTTCAACAACTACCTAGACATCGGGAGCGCCTACGACATACTGGAGGGATTCGAGGGCGTCCCATCCGCGGCTACGGTCAAACACGGCAACATCAGCGGCTTCTCGTTCGCCCCCACGGTCGGGGAGGCCTACTCCCTCGCCCATTCGTGCGACCCCGAGGCCGACTTCGGCGGGACGGTCGTGCTCAACAGGGAGGTCGACAGCACTAGCGCCATGCTCATCGGGAAGAACGAGGGGGTGAAGGACTCCTCGGTCTACACCGAGGTTGTGATAGCGCCGTCGTACACGCAGGAGGCCCTTGAGATCCTCAAGGCGAAACAGAAGAAGAAGATCAGGATCATCCGGAGTCTGTCGAGGTCCGACTATCCCTACGACCTCAAGCTGTTGGAGGGCACCGTGCTGCTCCAGGACGCCGTTGACTACCGAAAGAGGCTGGATGAGAGATTGCTGACCTTCCCCACCAAGGCGCAGCCCGACGAGGCGACGCGGGCGAAGCTGCTGGCGGCGTGGGAGGTCGTCAGGAGGGTCCCCTCGAACGGCATAGTCCTGGCCGACGGTAGGTTCGAAGGCGGAGTCGTAACTCGTTTCTGGACACTGGGCGTGGCCAGCTTCCGAAAGAGGAATGGTGCGGTTAGAATCGCCCTCGAGAACGCGGGAGAGAGGGCGGGGGGCGCCGTCTGCGCTTCCGATGGATTCTTCCCGTTCAGGGACAACATCGACCTCCTGGGGAAGGCAGGGGTCAGGGCAGTGGTCCAGCCCGGCGGTTCGGTCAGTGACCCGGACGTCATCGCGGCCGCCGACGAATACGGGATGTGCATGGGAATCACCCATGTCAGGGCCTTCAAGCACTGAGCAGGACAGCCCGCCGACCTCCGCGGACGCGGGCCATCGATCCGTCAGGCTCGTCGAGCGCGCCTGAGAGACTCCATGTGCTCGACGCTCCTCGTTAGGTCGGACGGACTGGCGATGTCCCTTCGACTCCGAACAGACCCTCGAAGGGCGTCGATGCCTGTGAGCGAGAGCAGCCTGGCCTCTTCCAGAGAGGGACGCGTCCCCACCATCGCGATCGAACGTGATTCTCCCAGGCAAGTCACCCCGCCCTCGAGCCTGACGTCCATGGGGTAGACCCCCAACCCCGCAACGCTCCGCCTGAGGGCGTAGGCTCCTGAGAGGTCGATCCTTTCCTTCTCGACGGGGAGGGTCTGTGGAATTCCATACCCCCGGGGGACGGCGCAGGTTACGACCGAGGCCATCCTGGAGAACCTTATCGCCTTCAGGGACCCTTCGAGCATCCTGAAGCATACGTCCACGAAATCGTCCTCGATGGTCTCGAGGACGCTGATCTGCTCGGTGTTTCCGCCTCTGCTGTTCCTCTCGAGAATCTTGAATCCGGTGCCTGAGTGCATCAGCGCGTCGTAGAGGACTATCCCGCGCAGGCCGGGGTCCGAACCCCTACCCCTCCACCTTGCGAACGCCCTCTCCTCCGCGGCCACAACGCTCTCCCATTCAGAGGGCCTGAGGAAGGGCAGGTGGGGCTCGCAGTCCCTGTAGCTTCCCATGCCTCCCGTGAGCCGACCTCGGTCACCGTCGAGTGCCCTCTTGTAGTCCCGCGTCTGGGGCGCCACGACAAAGTGCCTCCCGTCGCTGAACGCCTGGAAGCTCGACTCTTCTCCCGAGACCTTCTCTTCCACGACGACCCTTCCCTTGGCGTAGACGCTGCGGAAGAACGCGACCATCTCCTTCTCTGCCTCGAAGTCACTCCCCCAGACACCGACGCCGGCGCCGCGGGCCGGCGCGTCGGGCTTGATGACCGGCTCCTTGACTTCGGCGGCGAACCTCCTGAACTGGGTGACCGCCGCGCCCTCGCTCCTGTATTCCTTCGGGTCGAAGACGGCGTAGCGCGGGTTCGCGCCCTCGAAGAGCCGGTCGAAGAGTTGGCGCTGGTCGGCCTTGCTTCGCTCCACGGCGTGCTGCCCGTCGACGCACAGCATCGGGATGCCGCTCTCGCGCTCGACGACGTCCCTTCCTCCGGCGATGATGAAATCCTCCGTGTCAGTGAGCCCGAAGCTTATCTTGCTCTTGTGCCTCCTGGCGAAGGCGGCCACCCTGGTCACGTCGAGATTCGGAATCACCTGATGGACCTTCGAGCTCTCGATGTTTGACGGGTTGGGCTGACGTTCGGCCACGTAGAACTCCGGTTGATAATTCTGGCTCCTCCTGAACGCGCCGATGATGGCCGCGGCGCTCAGGCACTTCGAGACTATGAGTATGCCCACGCGTTCCATCGATGACCACACGCGTTCCTCTGCGTCGCTCTAATAACGATTGGCGCGTCTCGAGCCCACACTCCCGGCGAAGGCCCGGGGAGGCTCCATCGGGAATCACGCGACGGAGTGTTGCTCAGCCTCTTCGAGCTCGAGCAGCTCCCGGTACGCAGGGGTCGTCAAGAAATCGGGGAACAAGTTCGCTCCGACCAGAGAGCCGAGCAGCTTCGCTGCGAGGGCGATGCGGGTCGAGGGACCCAGGCCGAATCCCAGCGCAGAGAGCCGGGAGGCCTCCTCGGCAATCATGGGCCCGACCATCTCGAGGGTGACCTTCCGACCGTCGGCGAGCGAAGCTCCGTGCCGTATCCACTGCCAGAGCTGAGCCCGCGAGATCTCGGCAGTCGCCGCGTCCTCCATCAGGTTGTTTATCGGGACGCAACCCCTTCCCGAGAGCCAGGACCCAAGGTACTGCAGCGCTATGCTGATGTCGTTCCTCACGCCAGCTTCGGTTATCTGGCCTTCGGGGACCCGGAGCAGGTCGTCTCGTGAGACCTTCACGTCCTCACGCAGCACGCCGAGCTGGTTCGCCCCCTCCACGGCGGCGTCGAAGACCTCCCTTGCCAGCGGGACCAGTGCGGGGTGTGCCACCCAGGTGCCATCGTGACCCAATCTTACTTCTCGCTCCTTGTCCGCCCTGACCTTCTGGAACGCGACCGCGTTGGCACCTTCGTCGCCCCGCACGGGGATGTAGGCCGACATGCCACCGATGGCGTAGGCGCCCCGGCGGTGGCAGGTCTTGATCAGGAGGTCGACGTAGGATGCGAGGAAAGCCTTGTCCATGGTGACCTCCGCCCTGTCAGGCAGGACGAACTGGGGGTAGCTCCTCAGTTTCTTGATGTAGCTGAAGATGTAGTCCCATCTGCCGCAGTTCAGCCCGACTATGTGGTCCTTGAGCGAGTAGAGTATCTCGTCCATCTCGAACGCGGCAGGAAGCGTCTCGATCAGGGCGGTCGCCTTGACGCTCCCAGGAGGCATCACGAGGTACTCTTCGGCCACGGTGAAGAGGCGGTCCCAGAAGCGTGCCTCAAGCGAGCTCTCCATCTTGGGAATGTAGAAGTAGGGCCCCGACCGCTTCTGCCTGAGCGCTCGGGCGTTGTGGAAGAAGAAGAGCCCGAAATCGAAGAGCGAAGCCGACACTGGCTGCCCCTCGACCGTGACGTGCTCCTCCAGGAGGTGAAGGCCCCTCGGTCTCACAATCAGTGTCGCGACCTTCTCGTTGAGCTGGTACGTCTTGCCTTCCGAGGACTCGAACCTGATCGACCTGTTCACTGCGTCTCTGAGGTTGATCTGTCCCTGCATCAGCTCGTTCCAGGTCGGCGACAGGGAGTCCTCGAAGTCCGCCATGTAGACGTCGGCTCCGGAGTTGAGGGCGTTGACCACCATCTTCCGGTCACCCGCGGGCCCGGTGATCTCGACCTTCCTGAGCTTCAGATCTGGCGGGACGGCCGCGACCGTCCAGCCGACGGCTGCGAGGACGTCGCGGTCCTCAGGAAAGCTCGGCAACATCCCAGAGTCCATCTGCTTCTGTCTCTCCTCGCGCTTCTGGAGGAGCATCTTCCGCATGTCCGAGAACCGTTTGTGCAGAACCTTGACGAACCTGAGTGCCTCGGGAGTGAGTATCGCCGAGAACTCGTCGCTTGGTGGTGCGAGTATCTCGATGCCCTCCGGCAACGGTTGCGATTCCATGTCAGTTGAAGCTGGGTCTGGGCCGCGGACGCAAAAAAGGTTGCGACGCGCTTCCGCGGCTCCGAGACCTTTGCCAGACGGACCTTGGGGACTAGTACCCGCTCTTCATCAGTCCCGCGTAATCAAAGACCATGATGCCGTCGCCGTTCTGGAGCGTGTACTGGAACTGCTGTTCGTAGTCCGACTTGCTCGAGGTCGCGAAGACGCCTACGCTGCCGACTACGCCGGGATGGATGTACGATTGGTATTCGGTGCCGTAGGTTTCCAGCACGAGCAGGTCTGGCTTGAGCGAGAGAGAGAAGTCGGTGGTCGTGATTGCGACCTGACCTGTCTGCAGTCCCTGCTTGACCGTCACAAGGAGGGAGCTTTGGGCGGACAGCGGAAGGGTCGACATGTCGAGGCTAATCCCGTCCTCCCCGAGCGGGAAGACCGTCGCAGGGGCCTGCTGGGACGAGTTCGTGAAGTAGAGGGCGAAGAAGATCTTGAGACCCTCGGCGTGGGCCTGGGCGACGAAGGAGTCAGCTGTGCGGCCTGGAAGAGAAGCGTTCCTCCCCGATAGACCTGGAAGAAGATCGTGTTGAAGCCGTGCGAGAGGGAGAACGACAGCATCGCGCCGAAGTTCGTCTGGTTCACGGCGCCGTTTCCCTGGTTGATGTAGAGGATTATCGGCTTGGGTGAGGTCGCCGTGCTGGCAGAGGTCGAAGAAGCGCTAGGCGAGGTCGTCGAGGTGCCGGACGAAGTCGTTCGGAAGACCAGGAGACCTGCGGTTACCATCAGGACTACTACCAGGAGGCCGCCGAGGGCCAGGTAGACGCCGCTTCTCCGTCGCCGAGACTCTCTCCTGCCTCGCCTGCTAATCGCCCTTCACCTCGAGTCCGCGCTTCGCGAGTCTGACCTGCTCAGGGCTCGCTGACCCGCCCGCCAACACCCGCAGGTCTAGCTTGGAAAGGGCGGTGACAGTGCCGTAGGTCTTCACGACGCCTGTAGCACCCACGAGCGCGGGGCCGGACGACAATGGCCTAGATGACCTTCCGATAGGGGAGCAGCGGCCTATCAGACATCATGTCTTCCGCCTCCGTTCATGCCGCCTTGCTATTTATCAACTATAGAAAGGACGTCGCACTCAGGCGCAGGCGGGGTATGCGGCGTATGCTGAACGATACGCGCACACCAGCTGGAGGTTAATGGAGAGCACGTTGACGTACTGAAGTCTCCACGTACCGGCCCTGCTGGTCGATGTTCTGGTCGACGAGCTGCTGAAGGCTCGCTTCCGGTATCCCGGTCGCGTTGCTTATGCGAGGTATCTGGGATAGAGCATCCTGAACGGTGATGTCCGGGTCCAGCCTGGAAGCCGAGTCGTTCCTTGGATGGAAGAATATGGGGAGCGTGAAGTTCTGTGCGATGTTGTTCGACCCCACGGCCACGCCGCCCAGATGGACGACTTCGCCGTTCGCCTGGTATGGAAGGATCACCTGCGCGACTCCGGTGATCAGCAGCGGGAAGAACAGCCCGCAGACGAGGAGAGAGATGATGGCGATTCCGACGACCGGCCCGTAGTCCGTCCTTTGCTTCTCCTTTTTCTCTTGGTTCGAGTTCTCCATGGGTATCAACTATATCGCCGATATCAGCAGGTCGATCAGCTTGATGCCTACGAACGGCACTATGACGCCTCCCACACCGTAGATCAGGGTGTTGCGTAGGAAGAGGGTCATGGTGTCCGAGGGCCTGAAACTGACGCCGCGCATTGCAAGCGGGATCAAGAGCGGGATGATCGCCGCGTTGAAGATCAGGGCCGAGAGGACCGCACTGTGAAGTCCTAGGTCCAGTACGTTGAGAGCCTCGAGCTTGGGCAGGGTCGCTGCGAAGAGTACCGGCACTATTGCGAAGTACTTCGCGATGTCGTTGGCGATGCTGAACGTAGTAACCGCTCCCCTGGTCATCAGGAGCTGCTTGCCGAGCAGGACGACGTCGATGATCTTCGCCGGGTTGGACTCCAGGTCCACCATGTTCGCGGCCTCCTTCGCCGCTTCGGTGCCGGAGTTCATCGCAAGCCCAACGTCCGCCATGGCGAGCGCGGGGGCATCATTGGTCCCGTCCCCGATCATGGCCACTATCCTCGACTGGGCCTGCTCCTTCTGGACGATCACGAACTTGTCCTCGGGCTTCGCCCTGGGTACGAACTCGTCGATGCCCACCTCCGTGGCGATGGACTTCGCCGTGAGGGGTTGGTCCCCGGTGATCATGACGGGCCTGATCCCCATCATCCTGACCGACTGAATCTTCTCCTTGATCCCGACCTTGAGGATGTCCTTCAGTCTGATTAGCCCGAGGGCCTCCCCGTTCCGTTCGATGGCCATGGGCGTCTCACCAGCGGCCGAAATCGCGTCGACGGTCGAAGCGTAGGTCTCCGGCGGCGATCTGACAAGCGAGATTATGGAGTCGGGCGCGCCCTTCATTATCTCGACATCCGGCTCGGAGGATTCCTCAACTCCCACGACCTCGCGGGAAGACTTCCTCCTGTACCTCCCCCTCGCCTCGCCGCCCTTGGGGAGCATGAACGTCATCGCCCCGGAGATCCTGACCCCGCTCGTGCGCGTCGTCGCAGAGAACTCGTAGGAGCGCGAGAGCGCAAGGGAGTTCAGCTCCCTCGGGACGAAGCCCCTCTCATATGCGAGCCTGATTATGCTCCGCCCCTCGGGGGTGTCGTCGAACCAGGACGAGAGGAAGGCCGCCTCGCCGACCTCGCGCTCGGTGTGCCCTTCGAAGGGCACGAACTGGATGGCCTGCCTGTTTCCGACGGTTATGGTGCCCGTCTTGTCGAGGAGGATGACGTCGGTGTCGCCAGCGGTCTCTATGGCCTTCCCCGACTTGGCGACGATCTTCCTCTGGTACAGCCTGGAGATGCCCGACAGGCCGATGGCCGGGAGCAGGGCGCCAATCGTGGTGGGCAGGAGACAAACGTAGAGCGCGATCAGCACGGAGAGGTCGCCTCCGAGTCCCAGGGTGACCGAGAGCCCCAGGAGGGAGGCGACGATTATCGTGAAGATTGCGGTCAGTCCGATGAGCACCATGGTCACCGCCCGTTCGTTGGGCGTCTTCGGTCTCTTGGAAGACTCCACCATCTTGATCATCTGGTTGATGTAGCTCTCCCCAGGGTTAGCCGTGCACCTCGCTGTCAGCGTGTCGCTGATCACTCTCGAGCCGCCGATGAGGGCGTCTCCGGGAGCCTTGCGGACCGGCGCAGACTCGCCAGTAAGTAGGGATTCGTCGACCATGGCAATCCCCTCGAGCACCTCGGCGTCAATGGGGATGATGTCGTTCCTCTCAAGCTGGATCAGGTCTCCCTTTCGCAGCTCGACGGAGGGAACCAGGGCCACGTCTCTCTTCCACTCTATGGTCGTGACCTTCTTGGTTAGGACCTCTGTCTCAAGTTTCCTGAGGCTGCCCGCGGTGTTCTTAGCCTGTTGTTCTGCCAGCGCGTCGGAGAGTGTGCTGAACCAAACGGTGATGAGCAGGATCACTGCGACTTCGATGTAGAAGCCCCGTTCTCCGGGGCTCGCCACGGAGGCGAAACCTTGAGGGTAGATCGCCATGGCGACGACGATGAAGAATGTTGCCTCGACCACTAGCATGACGGGGTTTGCCAGAAGCGAGACCGGGCTGAGCCTGACTAGCGAGTCGACGAGGACCTTCCCGGTGACCAGCATCTTGGGTCGCCTCCCCACGGGGGCCTCGGACGCTTCGGTTTCAATAGCCTGGGGATTGTCCATCTTGTCTCATGCTCCCTGGAAGTACGACAGGATCGGACCGAGTGCCAGGAACGGAAAGAAGGTCAGCACGACGAGAATCAGGATGCTCGCGACCAGCACCACAGAGAACAGGATACTGTCCGTCCTTAGTCCTACCTCGGTGGTCCTCTTCCTGCCGATCATCGACCCCGCGAGCGCCAGCAGCACCCCGATGGGGGCGTACCGGCCAATGAACATCACCACCGACGTGGAGATGTTGAAGAAGAGCGTGTTCGCTGATGCCCCGAGGAAGTCCGAACCGTTGTTCGCGGCGGCGGAGGTGAACTCATAGAGGACCTGTGTGAACCCGCTCGCGTTGGTGCCAGCGCCGACCGCGGCTGCGGCGCCTGTGGCGAATGCCAGTATTGTCGGTATCAGTATAATCAAGGGGTGGATGAGAAACGCGACCATCACGAGTTTCACATCGCGCACGGTAATCTTGACCCCGAGGTACTCCGGGGTCCTCCCGGACATCAGCCCAACGATGAAGACCGTTATGATCACGTACATCACCATGTACATCAGGCCGACCCCCTTCCCGCCGGGCGTGGCCTGGATCAGCATCCCCATGAACGCAGAGATTATGACGAACGGCGGCATGGCCGAGAGCGACGTGTTGACCGACCCGGTCGTGACGGCGGTGGTGACGACAGTCCAGAACTGGGAGAAGAAGCCGCCGACGCGCGTCTCGATGCCGGCCCCCAGCGCTACGTTGGGGATGAACGCTATCACGAGGTCGATCGCGAAGAGCGCGTAGGCAGCAAATAGGATCGGCCTGACCTCGCGCTTCTTCCCGAGGATTCCTCCGTAGACGAAACAGAGGGTCGTGGGCATGAGGAGCATGAGGAAGATCTCGAAGATGTCTGTGGCGGGGTTTGGGTTCTGGAACGGGTTGGCGGAGTTGGCGCCGTAGTATCCCCCGCCGTTCGTCCCAATCTGCATGATCGAGACCAAGGAGGCGACAGGCCCGACCCGGATGACCTGGGAGACCCCGCTGACGAGACCCTCGACGGTCGTGACCTTGGCATATCCGGCCAAGGTCTGTGGGATGCCGAGCCAGACGAGTACTATGGACGCGACAAAGCAGAGAGGGATAAGGATCCGCGTGATCGACCTGACGAAGTCGACGTAGAAGTTTCCCATGTCCTTGGCGCCGCTGGTGAGGCCCCTTGCGAAGGCCACCGCCGCGCATATGCCCGTCGCGGCGGAGGTGAACTGGAGGAACTGGATTGCGCTCATCTGGCTCAGATATGAGAGCTGGAATTCCCCAGCGTAGTGCTGGATGTTCGTGTTGGTGGATATGGAGACAGCGGTGTTGAGGGCAAGGTCCCAGCGCAGCCCTAGGAAATGCTGCGGGTTGAGCGGGAGCGCGCCCTGGCTTACCAGGATGGCGAAGGCAATCGCCATCTGAATCAGGTTGACGTAGAGGGCGGCAAGGAAGTACTCCTTCCAGCCCATGGTATGAGTGGTGTCCGCGCCGACCAACCTGTAGATGGCGTTCTCTATGGGGTTGAGTAGCCTGTCAAGGCGACCCGGGGCCCGGGAGTAGACCCGAACCACGTATGGGGCGAAGAGCCACCCGGCCATCAGCGCTGAGGCTAGGAGGACAACTACCAGGAGCGCTTGATAAGCATCTATCAACTATTCCAAGGTCCAAATGGTGTATGGTCTTCCCCACCAGCGGTTTATGGCCGACACGACCTACTGACGCGGCGCGAGGCGAACCCTTGGAGGGTCGTCCGCGGATCGAGGACCCTTGTGGGCCATGAGCACCACGGAGCTTACCGTGCTCTTCACGCCCTTGATCTTCATGATCTTGTTCTTGAGGACCTCCCTGAACTCTTCGATGTCTGCGGCAGAGAGGAGGGTCACGATATCGAACTCCCCGGTGACCTCGTAGAGCTCCTCGAGGTTGTCGAGTCTTCTTCAGTGACTGTACGACGTCGTCCATCGAGGCCGATTCTACGAAGATGTCCACGAAAGCTAGTAGTCGAGCCAAATCATTTCATCGGGAATTCGTCCATCGTCGAAGATGCGTTTATAAGAGTTTCTGCCCAGTTTTGGTGTATTAGGGCAGGAACCGGTTCTAGAACTGTCTTTCAGGTGTTTTCAAGGGTTTTTTGGGCATTCGGAGCGCTTCGAGAGAGCGAAGGCATGGGAAAAGCCAAGAACTGGCTAATCCTGTCGCTGTGGAAGGCGTTGCCGCGGGACCAGAAGTTGTTGATGCTGCGTGTCGTGGTGTCCGGGGCCGAGAAGTTGGTAGTCTCGTCGTAGGCGTGATGGACCGTTATCGGAGTCCCGTTGGCCGCGAGGACTACGAACGACTCGATAGGACTGTCCACGGAGCTTCTTCACGAACCTGGGTAATCAGGGTCAAACTTCCCTGACCCGCCGGCGACGTAGCTGTCGCTGTGTAGTCCAAGGTGAGTGTTGCGTAGGACTGCGTGCACACCGTGGTGGGTTCGGGATAGTTTCCAGTCTTCAACACATTGCAGATTGAAGAAATGAGCCCGTTCGCGGCGCCGTCGATGGCCTGCGCCGTTGGTGAGCTTGTAGTGCTGAGCTGGGACGCGATCGCGGTCCAGTTCTGGCCCGACAGGTCTAGGGCGGATTGGGCGCCGCACGCGACCGCATAGGAGTTGGCGATGTCAACGAACGGAATCCCGCCGTTGGTGCCGCTGCTGGGACAGGTGTCATAGCTGGTGACCAGTGCCTGCTGGTCCGTCGTGAGGGGCTTGATCGGGTTGCCCGACCGGTCGTACTCCTCTATGCCGAGGAAGGTGACGTACTGACTTGTGTAGGTCGCGCTCGTGAACGTGAACGTGGGGCTGTTGGGGTTGACGTCGGTAGAGGAGGACTGCATGTACTCAAGCCCGCTGAAGATCCCGAAGCGCGACAGCGCGATGATCAGGCTCCAGCGCTCAAAGGCGCAGTAGGGGCAGTAGTCACCCCCGATGTAGACGACCTCCGGCTTGCCCCCGGACGTGAGCGCGGGCCCAGATATCGCGTTGGGCAGGGAAATACCGCTCGGCGCGCCGATGGTGGAGAGAGTGGAGTCGCTGATTCCGCTCATGGCCTGAAGCACGGACGTCGAGACAGGCTTGCCGATGAAAGAAGAGAACTGGTTGCTCTGGGAGGACTGGACGATAAGAGTCAGGACCACCACGGCGGCGATGATAGCCACGACGACCGATATGGTGATTATTCTCCGATTCCGCTTCTTGGCGTTGAGCGTTGCGCGTCTGCCCATTGTGAGACAGCTAGGCGTTCCTCAGAGGGTAGATAAAATGATTTGTGAATCAGAATTCCCAGAGATCGATGAAACTGTCCGCTGCGACGGTGAGCAGGTTCCGCTCGAACAGCGCCAAGCTTCCCTGACTCCCTCTTGGTCCAGAACCTCATAGACAGTGACCATTCCTGACACGGTCGATTTCGCCACGAGCCCGGCGGCGCACAGGAGCGCAGTGCAATCACTCACGGTCGACTTGGGCAGGCCTGTGGCAGTCGAGATCTCGCCGTTGGCCGATTGGCCCCTGGTCGCGAGCGCCCGAAGGACCTGTCTGGTGGTCCGGTTGTGGAGGACGGAGTACAGGCTCCTCGACCTTTCGTCGAAACCAGCGGGAAAAATCCTCGAGTGACGCCCCACATTCCAGCGAAAGACCTCGCCATCGCGCTCGAGGTTCTCCACATGATATCGGGTGGTGCTGAACGACGCCCTGAGCAGCCGCTGCAGCTCTCTGAGATGGATGCCCGGAAACAACTCAACTGGCTCCTTCGCCCTGAGCCTGTTGGGGTTTTTCAGGCTCAACCCTTCAACCCCCTAGACGGAATAATGAGGGCGATGGCGAAGCTAATCATCATGAGAAGCTCAAGGAAGTGGACAAGGTGCAGGCCCACGTACGGGATGAGTATCATCAGTCCTCCGTAGTAGAGCTCCTGGTAGAGTGTAATCAACTGGTCCATGCAGAGCAGGCCGAAAGCCAGCATGAGGAAGAGATACCGAGGTCCCCGCCTCCGGACGAAGGCGGCAATCGATATCACGAAGAGGGCGACGGAGAACAGGGCGAGGAGAAGATGGAGCACGTCATTGGCGTCCGACGTCTGGGGGAAGAACGAGAACGGCAAATTGTGGCTGCATTCAAGTTCGGATGGCCCGATTTAAGAGTGGCGCATGTTCGCCGTCTAGACCAGAAAAGGGCAGGTAAAGACGAGCAGGAAATCGCCTATGAAGGGCTGACCTTAAGCTCCCCATACTGCATGTAGATGTGGATGGGGCATGGGATGGAGCAGTAAATCAGGAAACTCCCTGGCTCGTTGGCTACGAAGGCAGGGACGTGGAGGACCTCGCCTGGAGAGATAGTCACGAGGGAACTCTGGTAGTAGTTCGCGATCTGGAAGCCGTGAGCGTAGTTCGCAGTGTCGCAGACGGTGATGTTCACGGTGCTGCCCTGGGTCACGTTGATCACTGGCCATGAACCCTGCCCGTAATGGAGCTCACTGTCGTTGTAGCCGAGGTTACTCGCGACTATCAGGAAGCCACCCGCAGGCTTGGTGCATCCCGGCGGCAGGCCGGCCGATGATGAACTGCCCCTGCCGAGACTCAACACGTAGAAGGCCGATGTAGCCGCGACCCCCACGACAATCACCACGGCGACCACCAAGACGGCCTTTTGGTTCAGGTTCAACCAAGCCACGGCCTAGGTCAAGAGTGGAGCATAGCTGCAAGATAAAGACATGTGAACCCAAGCAATATCATCAGCGCCATCCTGGTGGAGTCGGTCCCGGAAGTGCGAGGGCTCTCGAACATTCCTCTTGCTAGCCTGACGGCCGCATAGATTGAGGTTCCCAGTCCCAATGCGAAGACATAGGTGAAGTCCACGCTCGGATATGCCTGCACGATGTAATACGCGCTCGCACCGCCCACGATTCCGGGGAGGGTGAACGCCAGAGTGAGTATGGCGATGTCCTTCATCCGTCCGGTCAAATCCTTCGCGTGGTCCTTCGCGTACACCCAGTAGGCCGCACCCACCATCATCGGCTCGAGTGCCTTGTGCAAGACGAAGGCGGCACCCGCGGAGACGCCGCCAAAAGCGTCGACGAGACTTGTGCTTGGGGTGGAGACGGCTGTCGCACTCAGCGCCGCGCCCTCCCCGAAACCATGGATGCCGACCGCGACCGCTACGAGCAGCGGGATTGCGAAGCCGAACTTCATGCCATCGGAACCAGGAGTGAAGAGGTCTCGGTCAAGGGTCAGCATCAGCGTAAGGCCAATCCCGAAGACTATCCAGAGTGCGAGATGGAATATGCCCCCGGTGAACCCTTCGTTGGCGCCGAGCAGATTCGCGTCTCCTATGGTGTCGGAGAAGAACCAGAAGTAGACTCCGATGGCAAAGGCAGCCAGGTATTTCGCGCTGAGAAATCGGGCGGCCAGGGAGATGATCACGAGGCCTACTACTGCCGGAATGATGAACGAAGCTATCGTCCCACCGAGCGTCTCGGCGAATCCTAACATCGAGTGCGTGGTTGACGGGTCGGCACATTAAGCGTTGTGGCTCAAGAGGTGAAGGAGGTGGCCAGAGTCAGGCAGGGGGACGGCCACAGCTCCCGCCATCCAAGAACGACAGATGCAGACTTAGCTGGATGTGACGATCGCGTCGAAATTGCAGATGAAGGTTTTCACCCGTTTTGCAGACCCTCGGCGAGACTCGGACTTCCGTGCTGTTGTTAAGAACGGCCCAACATCTTATATCAGGCCTAGTATCGGCGACGCACGATGCCGATAGTGAGCCTCTCGTTCCCCGAGAGCATGATGAAGGAGATGGACGAGCTTCAGCAGACGCTCGGATTCACGGGCAGGTCAGAGCTGGTCAGGGCGAGCATCCGGCTGATGCTCCAGGACGTCAAGGAAAAGAACGCGCTGACTGGCAAGGGCAGTGCGGTGATAGTCCTAACGCACACCGAGGAGAACGAGGAGCCGGTTACGCGAATCAAGCACAGGTACGACGAGATAGTGAGGACGCACATCCACAACAAGATTACCAAGAACAATTGCGTCGAGATGTTCCTTCTCGAGGGCAGCTCACACGATGTTGCCACGATGGCGAAGGACTTCCAGAAGGAGGAGGGGATAAAGTCGGTCAAGCTTGTCGTTCTATGAGACATCCTGCCCACGCTGTAGGGTCATCGCTGCTCGCTAGTCCGGACTACTAGTCAGTTGGATCCGACTGGGGCGTTCCTCTCCTGACGATTACTTGGCCCTCTCTTTGAATCCACACCATCCTGTCCTCACTATCGGGTGTGGATTTCAGCTTCAGAGCTTCCAATACGTGCCTGGGAACGGCCGCCCTCCCGCCCATTCTGAGCATTGTCTTCTTGTCAGCTCGACAGGGGGGTCCCCTTAGTGACAATAACCTCAACCCCCTGTAGAGTCCAAAGGATCTTCTCCCTCTTATGCGGTGCGATCTTCAGCTTCAAGACTTCCATTACCTGTCTGAGGACAGTAGTCGTTCCGCCAGCACTAAGGATCGTGTTTCAGAGAAGTTCTTCTTCCAAGTGTGCGCACAAGTGTCCTCAGATCGCTGGTAATTAGTCACACGAGCACAGGCTCAGGAAGAGGCAATGAAGCGAGAGAAGTAGGTGGGCCGGGAGTGATTTGACCACTTTAGTGTTCAAATCCGAGTATCATTCCTACGAATTACTGAAAGTATACCATTATTACCTGCAATAAGTGTAAGTCACTGGCCAACTCTGCAATCTGGTTCATCCGGACATTTCCCCTCGGAAATAGGCGGCAATGGAAAGTGTTTTCTGGCCATCCCGCTGACACTACGCCAGCTACGAATGCCCACACCGTAACGATCGTCAACACATCCGGGCAAATCGGAGCAAGCGCAGCGAGGACTCACGGGAGCAGTTTCTCTCTGATGATCATGCGGTTCGAAGCGAGGCAAGTCGGCAGCGAAAATGTGGCGATGAAAAGATGATCGCGATCGCCGCAAGTCTGAAACTTAGGTTCAGATTGCACGGAGACCTCCTAAGGGATTGAGATTACCCTCTTTTCATCGTCCCGAGAAGTAGAACACATGCCGCCGAGGCGATTGCGGCGACGACGCCAAATCCAAGAGTCGGCGAGAGGAAGACGATGAGCAAGCCTATCATCGTGCTGGACGCAAAGTCTCCTACGCCGTTGACGGTTTGGAGTGCGCCGAACCCGGTTCCCTTGGGGGATTCTCCCAGAATCTCAGATGCGTAGGTCTTCTCAACGGTATCGACGATCGCGGCCTGCAGGCCTGCGAGCACAAAGATCGTTCCGAGGATCAGGTAGTTCGGGCTCTCGAATATCGAAGCGACGCAAGCCACTGCGAAGACAAGGTAGCCCAGCGCAAGCAGGTTTCTCTTCGAGATCTTGTCGGCGAAGTAACCCGCTGGGTAGCACCCGATGGCATAGATGAGGTTTAGGATGACGTAAAGCAGGACTGCCAGCTCGGAGGCTCTCGTCTGCCCCAGCGACGGCTGAAGAACCTGCTCCGCCCTCAGGGTGAAGAAGACGTTCGAGAAGTTCGCGATCCTGAACAGTCCCACGCTCAGGAGGAGGTACCTGAACTCCTTCGGCAGACTCTTGACCGTCGACCAGAAGGTCAGGGTCCGTCGTTGGTCCCCCTGGAGACCTGAGCCTTGGCTCGAACGCGGCACTTCTCTGACGAGAAAGAAGAGCACCGCGACGCAGACGGCGGCGGGGATGGCGGAGAAGAAGAAGATCTTCGAGAACGGAAGGTAGGGTATGAGCAGGAGGACGATGGCAGGCCCGATTACGGCTCCGAGCGAGTCCAACGCTCTCTCAAAGCCGAACGCCCTGCCTACCGAAGCCCGCGAGACGGACTCGGACATCAGCGCGTCTCTCGGCGGCCCCCTCGCTCCTCTCCCGACCCACGCGCCCACCCTGAGCAGGAAGACCTCCGCGAGATTTGCGGCGAAACCGATCGCCGGAATCAAGATCCCGGTAGCGAGGTACCCGAGGTACATTATCGGCAACCGCCTGCCTGACTTGTCCGAATGGTAGCCGGAGTACGACTTGAACAGGCTCGCGAGCCCGTCCGCCGACCCCTCGATCAGTCCCACGAGCGCAGCGTTTCCCCCGAGCACGAGTATGACAAAGAACGGCAGTATCGCAGTGGCCATCTCATGGCTCATGTCTGAGAACAGGCTCGTGAGGCCAATCCCCAGGACGTTGCGATTGAGCCAGGAGCGGCCAGCCCCGGCCTCGACGTCTGTTCTTGCCACGATTGCGAGGCATCTCAATTGCGGTTCTAAAATGCTCCCTTCCCGTCCTGAACATTAGGCGGCGGGCCTATCCTGAGGCAGGTCGGGCCAATCGATTCTCCTCGACTTCCGTACTCATTTTCGGCTCGAGTTGCCAGGGGTCCGGCAAAACTATGACCGTGTGGCGTGAATAAGACACAGTCGCCGCAACTGAGCTTTAGGTTAAGATCACAAGCGATACGCCGCTCTTCGATCAGAGGCAATACAGAGACAACCTTGGATAGTGCCACCGGGCTAACATAAGAGAATGAGACAGGTGGTGTATGTCGACGCCCGGTTGGAAGGAGGGCATCGGTAGGCACGTAGCGTGGTTCAACAAGACGACCGGAAAGAGCTTCTACGAGAAAAGGGATTGTGTAGAGCAGACTTTCGCTGTGAGTATGAGGCGATCCTCAGAGGCTCTCGAAGACCACAAGGAATCAATCGAGAAAGATGACAAGTTTGAGGTTCTTGCGGACAACGAAACGGTTGTGCGGCAACTGGATAGAAGGTATGAAATCAATCGCGATGTTACCCGCGAGATGGCTGTGAAAGTTTGGGAAATCACTGGAGGGGGGAACATCCGATTCCTTTGGATTCCGAGGGACCTGAACAAGGCAGGGAAGATGCTGGGTAGCTGAGCTGCGACGGCCGAGGCTGACCGGAAGTTTAGGGCCTCGAATCCCACACAGAGCAGGAGCCTCTCCTGATGAACCCTTCAGTCCCTAATATACATCCGGACATTTCCCCTCGGAAAAGGGCCGTAATGGAATCGACTTTGCCCAACTTCGGCGTGTACTGCATCGGGGCTCGCTAAGAGATTGTGGCATTCCCGGACCAGCCTCCCACGTTGCAGGCCTGGATTATCTGAAGCCCACCCCCAGCGTCGGTCACGCTCTCCCTGAATCCAAGCTCTACGCCGGAGCGTGACCCGTAGACCGAGCCCGATGGAAGGCTCGAGCTCGACCATTGCCGTGCCGCCTCCGCAGACCGGGGTGCTGAACTGGTAGATGTGCCCCTCGTATGGGACGTTGAAGGTGAAGGACCACCCTGCGAGGTTGGACGAGGGTATCGAGACGTAGCCGGTCGAGTTTGTGACGAAGTTCCAGTTACCCAGTATAGTGCTCTTGGGATTCGCTGGCGCACTCCGGTGAGGACCCGATCGGCAGAGTCCGTAGAGCCAGCCCTTGACGCCGAGGCCAGACACGGGATAAGAAGGGGACGCTCGTTACAATGTGGACGTACAGGTTGTTGCCGGGAACGAACTCGCATCTTGTGGTCGGGTTGAGATACGCGTAGACCGAGTAACTGGCGCCGGCTACGATCAGGACGAGGGCAGCGACGATTACGAGTCGCCGAGAAGGCCGCCTTTCTCTTCGGCGCTTCCATATCATGCCGTCTTCTGGCGAGAAGATTTACGCCTTTGTCCGGACGCGCGTTCGGTACACAACTATTGATCACCGATAGTGGATCAAAGACTCGATGAACTCGCGGCCTTGGATTGCTGAACAGACCGACTCGTTCAGGACTCTCAGGGCGCCCTTCCTTGCGTTCTCGGCAATCCACGTTGCGCTCCTCTTGATACCCAACCCGGTGCTGATGCTGACTTCAGGCGGCTCCTATTCCCTGCTTGTCTCGCTCTTCGTCTCGGGCATAAAGAGCGAAGTCCTGCCGGCCGGATGGATGCTCATCGCCGGTAGCCCGAAGGGTGCCGGCTGAAATCTACGTGACGGCGTCGGTGATGCTGGCCCTGCTGATCTCTTCTCCCGTGATTTCGTACCAGATAACGAGGCCCATCACGCCTGCTCTGGAGGTGCGCAGGAGGCTGGTCCGCGGCTTCTCGGAGGGGTTGGTCGGTTTTGGTGGGGTGTTTCTCTTCTCCGTGATGGTGGGTGGAATGCTCTATCAGGAGTCCGGTGTGTCCAATATCATCCTTGCCCCGTTTCTCTTGCTCCTCAATCTTGCAATCGGCTACGCCCAGATAAGACGGGGGTTCAAGGTGATGGGTGCAGCCATCGTGTTAACCGGGATCCTCCTCGCCGCGGTGCTCATGCTCGGTTAGGGGCGGCTCCCAAGCCGGTAGAAAGGGCGGGTTGACTCGGGTAGTGTATCCCGGGAGGGCGTGATGATCGAAGGCGTCCAGTACATCATGAGCTTCTTCTCTTCGAGCATCACGTGGAGGTTGTTGACTGCCCTGTAGACCTCGGCCTCCTTCTTCGCTCCGGTGCACACGAGCTTCCCGGACGCGAAGAGCAGGATCACCGTCTTGGGGTCAGGCATCCTGTGGATCAGACCAGGGAACTGCTCTGGCTCGTACATCGATTTCGGCAGCTGTCTGGCCGCCTCCTCCAGGTGGATCTTCCCACCAAGGTTCGCCGACGCCACGATGTTCTGTATCGTTATCTCGGCTTCGTTCTTGACGGGGATGCCCCCCTTCCTCAACCTCCTCACAACCTCTTGCACGGCCTTCCTCGACTGTTCCTCCGATTTGCGCCCGTACAGACCATCTTCCCCGAGGTCTGAAGATCAGCGTGGCCGTCTTGAGGTGTCTTCAGCCTGAAGACAAGTCCGGGAAACTGGTCGGGGTGGTACTCCACATCTGGAAAGGAGTTGGTTATCTGGTTCAGGTCGACCCTCTGGTTTATCGAGGCAGAGGCGACCACGTTCTCGATGCTTACCATCGCCTTCGTTTGAGGCATTGTGAGGATTGAAGGTTCTGTAGTATATATAGTATATAAAGGCGACAGGGTAATTCTTGTCGGAATCATACTGTCTGCTTGGGAACGAAGTGGGGCAGATTCAGCAAGCAGAATAGGCAGACTCAATTCATGCCATGTGTCCCAGCCTGGGTGGGTCAGAAGGGAGTCAGCTTAATCAATTAAGCGAATCCTCTATCTGGTGTTGTTGCTAACGGAGGGTCTTGGCTAGATTCGAAGTACTTGCGCTGGAGGCCCTCCAGCTCAGAGAGCAAATCGAGGCCGCGAGAGTCTGATAGACATTTCGGGATTGAGACCCATCGCTCAGGATTTGCACAAAACTCTCGTCAAGGAGAAGCCGGACAATTCGTTGGAACTCGGCCTCCTCCGGCATCAAATCGGTTCTGCTGTAGATCGCATCCAACACTCCCAGTCGTTCATCGGCTGCCAGCGCAGGGCCAACAAGATGACCAGCTGCAGGTTGGCTACTCAACCACTTCGAACGTATCCTGAACTGCATCCAATTGATCATGCTTCTTTCATCGGATACCTGCTGAGAATCAGCGGACGTGCTCTACAAGGGAGATGGTCGTTGTTGAGACGAAGATTCATCAGACTGAGTTCGCCTCTCCACGCCTTGAGCAGGATGCGACCAAGAGGAGTCAACCGCAGCGAAACTCTTCTTGTGTTCTTCTCCTTAGTAATCACACCGCTGGCCTCCATGGCGTCGATCACGGGGTATACCTGTCCCGGACTGAGCAGCACTTGAAAATCCACACAGACCGTAGCGATGATGTCGTAGCCGCAGACATCTCGTCCTTTCTGACGTTATCCATAATCAGGTACTCGAACAGGGAATTGACCAGGCCCCGCCTATACCTCCTCAGCATCGATTCGACAGCGGCCGTGTGTTATCGATTGGGTGAGCAATAGCGAATTCCTATAGCCGAAACGATAATGCCTCGGGGTATTAAACCTTTCACGAAAATAGGAGGTAATTATTAGGGCATTCGTTAACAGCGTCTCCGTTGAGCGCCGAGAATCGCGGACCTGATTCAGGCAGTC
The DNA here is from genome assembly GCA_963806765.1 of uncultured Nitrososphaerota archaeon. GTDB lineage: Archaea > Thermoproteota > Nitrososphaeria > Nitrososphaerales > Gagatemarchaeaceae > Gagatemarchaeum. The sequence goes on from CAWDYS010000003.1 coordinate 721,954, forward strand.
GACCGAATCGGGATAAAGAACGTCGCCGCCCTGTCACGCATGACCGGTATGCCCAAGGAAACCATAAGGTACACTCTCAAGAAGAGGTTCCCCGAGTTCGACCTGAGGGTCGAGACCGTCTTCAACTTGGGTGAGCTCGGGCCTGCAGAGGTACTCTGCAATGATCAGGTTCGCCCCGGACGCTTTGCCGCTCGCCAACTCGATTCTCGACAAGCTCGCGAATGTAGCATTCCTGACATACCGGTCGGGAACGCTCCTCGAGCCTGCGCACGTCGCATCTGTTCGCTGTACCCGTACACATGGAGGAGCAGTTCCAAGCGTTCCTGAGACGCCTCGTCAAGGATGGAATCCTGAGGGACGTGGAGTTCAAGAGGATGGATTGGTCCAGGAACCCGGAAGCTGAAGTGTGGATACTATGATTTCGGCTCCGGTCGCTGGAGTATCGACTGGGAAGAGGTTGGGGCGCGTCTCGAGGCTCCCCCCTCTCCGATTGTTGTGGACCAGCCACACCTGAGGCCCACCATCGATCGGAGCGACCTACTCCTGATAAAGGAGCTTGAGGCAAGTTCACTGACGAACCTCACTGAGATTTCGAAGAAGCTCAAGATGAATCGCGGTGACCCTGCGGTGGCACTACAGGAAACACGTCCTGCCAGTCATCTCCCATCACAGGGTGCGTTGGATCCCGGCGTGCGGCGGGGACCAGACCAGGGTATTGGGGGTCTCCTTCGGCTTCAGCCAGCCTGACCAGGTCGCAGACTCGGGAAGGCCAGACTTCTCTTCAACAATTTCCCATTCGCCTGGTACGAGGCTGGATCACACGACGGGAGCTGCCACAGAGTGGACCTGAGCGATTCCGGTCGAGGAAATCGTCCTTTCGCTCGAATACCTGAATACCAAGTTGGGCGAGATGCCGCTCCCGTCGTGGAAGACATACCTCCTTGATCTCCCATCGAGCATGCGGTACACCGTACCCTATGAGAACTTCACCGAGGAGGCGGGATGGGTCTTCGACCCCGAGACGGCCCTCAGCTCGATCCTTTTGGCGGCGAAGGCGTAACGGTGACGTCCGCCAGCCTAAATGCTCGGGGGGGCCTCCCCCGATTGGGTCTCCCAGGGGGCCGACGTGAAGCAAGAGGGGCCCCGTGGACCGCGAGGAAGATCGCGACCACTCCGAGCAGCGACGGGGACCCACAGGTAGAGGTTGCTCCGAAACGATATTCTCATGCCGCGCAGGGTGGGCCCGGGAATATTACCGCATTATTCAGACCGAAGTTACTAAATTCGTAAAACCCAACAATCCAAATGACACTCCTCCTGGCGACGAATTCGGGAACCAAGAACCCACCATATTGGTTTGGGTCATTCAATATCAGCGTGGACCTTCGACTTGTTCCGAGTCAGAATCCTCCGACGTTGGGGCGAATCGTATAGTGAACCTAACGTATCTCAGGGAATGCTCTTCTTGAACAGGAGAGCCTGGGAAACTACGTCAGAAGACAACCTATCGTCTCTCCTTTTCAACTGATTCTGACATCCTGATATCCACTCTCTTTGGATGAGCGGCTAGACATAAACTTTTACGCAACTGGTATGGCATGTTCGTGGTGAGAACGCTAATGCCGAAAGATTACTCGCCTGTGAACGCAGGAATCCACACCGTCAAGCTCAACGACTCCAATTCCCAGATGCTGGAAGCGCTCGCCAAGGAGCAACATCTGCAGGCGTCCGAACTCATCGAGAGGCTTGTCGTCGACTATCTGGATTCAAATGCCCTCGATTATGGGGATTTGTCTCCCGGCAACGGGGCGAACCCCCGGCTCGACCCGAAGAACCTCTCGGGAATCAAGAACCTCTACAGGTGGGACGAGCAGAATGCAGCCATCGTCTTCACTCCCACTGATGAACGTGTCTTCTTCATGAACGCGCATTCCTGGAGCGCCATCGAAAGGGATATCCTCACGAAGCCATACAGGCGCGCGGCGTCTCTACTCACATCGATGGGAGCTTCCTATGGCCGGGCGGCCGCCCTGGACTACCGATCCATCACAAAGGATTCGGAGAAACTCACGCCATACTTCGTGCACCTTGGCCTCATCGCCGGCTGGGGGAAGTTCTCGCCCTCGGGTGACCTTGAGGAAGGGTCCGAGGTCATCATCAGAGTCCGAGATTGCGTTTTCTGCGGGAGCAGAGACGCGGGAGCCGGCCGGAACGACCCATGCTACTTCATCGCGGGAGTTGCAAGGGGATAGCGGACACATTCTTTGGGTCCCAGCACTCTGTGAAGGAGATCACGTGCCGCGCCATGGGAGACGATTTCTGCGAAATCTTGGTCAGTACGCTGAAGGAGACCGCGAACCCCATCGTGGAGTGACGAATGTCAGATTCGTGGGCCTACAAGGAGATTGCGGGTGGTATTGCGAGTGATATAGACAGGCAGAAAGCCGTTGTACGCCCTCCGCTGACCGGAGATGCTGCCCTGCTCGCAGGCGCGTTCGATGCGGCCCTTGAGATGATTGGGAGGAGTGGCCGCGAGGTGCTGTACGGCCTGATGGAGCAGCGCTACGGCCTTAAGCCCACTGACATCCCGACCAAGCCTGGCGTCTACATGAGCGCGCTGGGGGCCATACTGGCACGCTCCGCGAGCGTCGTTGAGAAGTATGTCCTCGACCTGGTGAAGGAGAAGACGGGAATCGAAGCCCACACCCTCGAGGAAGCAGTGGCGAAGCTCATGGCGACGGGATTCGGTCAGTCCCATTAGAAGATCCAGCAACTCGATGACTTTCCAAGATTTGGAATGTGATTCTGTCTTGGAATCTTGTGTCCCGGCTGAGGCACAATGGTCTCACCCACAGCGCAAATTGAATCTCTGGTCTTCATCAACAGTGCTCAATGCAAACCTGAATCGCGTATGGAATCGCCAGAATTGGGCTCTGTCACTCAATTAGAGCGCATTCTGGGTTGATTGTCAGTGGGCCGGGAGTGATTTGACCACTTTAGTGTTCAAACCCACGCGATGGCGCGGCGCACAGGTTTGGGCCTGGTGGGGCCCCGGGCCTGTATAGATTCTGTTTTCGGACTTGCGTCCTCCGTCCAGACCGGTTAAACGGAGCTTGTGACCTGCCTATTGCCCCGTATCCGATTCTGGAGGGGACACTGTCACGGAAATACCATTTGGAAGGTCATAGACTGGCATCCCTTTCGCGTCGAACTTGCCCACAAACCTACTCACTTCGGTAATGCTTAGTTTTATCTTGAGTTTTTGACCTGTTTTGAGTATCCGGTAAACGTTCCAAGGCTCATGGTTTCTGTTTACATGCACCTCATACTTCGCGCCCACAATGTTCTGACCTTGCTGAACATTTGGTTCTCCGCGTGAGGCCATCGGTGCCTGAACAGACCAGATAGGAGGTGCCGTGTCAAATCCGTAGTTCGCGGGGTTGTATGGGTCACGCGTGACTTTTGTGAGAATGGCTCTGCCTCGAATTGTGGATCCGTCCTTGAGCTCGTATTCGTTCCATTCTTCGTTCTCAATGGTAAACGCCAACTCCTCGAAATCGCGAGGCATCGGCGATTGCGACGGCTGCGACAAATCGCTTCCTAGGCAGTCGCCGATTCGCTCAAGTTAAGGATTGCCGCACGCTGAGAAGGTGGATGTCATGGGATTCTCCTTTTCCCACCCATCTTTGCGGTTAAAATGCGCTTACCGCCGGGCGACCGGAGATTTGTCTACAGCCGATATCAGACTTGTATGCGCATGAGGAAACGTGCTCTGCAGTGCTGACCCCGAAGACTCCGAATCGCCCCAGTGACGTTGCCTCTCCTTGTGTAGTCGCTGACCGGCACCTTTTGCTCATTCTTCTCAATCATTCTCTGGTCTTCATTGGTAGCGCCGGGTCTAGAATTGAATTGGGGATGGAATCGACAGAAATGGGCTGTATCGGCCAATTGGAGCATATTCTGGGTTGATTGTCAGTGGGCCGGGAGTGATGCGACCACTTTAGTGTTCAAATCCAGAGGGTTACAGGGAGATCAGACCTAGTATATCGCGAGGGTGCGGACCCGATGGGGCCCACTCCCGAATGGAATCTGAAAGAGGATCCGAATGGGTCCTTAGCGATGTCGTTCTCGTTAGTGCGCCCTAGCCCTGACTGACCCCGTGGATCTCATTCGCGATTAGACCATGTGCTTCCTTGTGCACCTTCGCGGCTGCTTCTTTGTCTGGAGCCTCCACGAGACAGAAGATCGTCTTTGTTCTCTGATCGTACCAGTAGTTCAGGTATTTCACTCCATACTTGGCCTGAAGCTTGAGGTCTTTCTTATGTGCCTCCGCGACCGCCTTGGCACTCGCCCCTTTCACTTTCTTGTGCACGTCCATGTATAATGGCATGATATGAATCTCTCGGGGATGATATTTAGACTTAACGGGCCTGATGGGGCCAGCCCCCAAATGGGTTCTGAAAGTGGATTCCTATGGAAAGGTCAGCAATCTTAGTGGCACCGAAGATTTCAAGCGCCCCGAAGCCCCGAGCGTTTTTCGAGGACAGACCACCTCGGGTCCCTTCTCAACTCTCTGAACGCTGATAATAAACTGAGATTCCGATGGCTCATTGCAATAGACTGTTCTTCGTAGGCTCTGTCAAGGTACACGAAAGCTTCGTCAGTTCTTCCTACGCTAAAGAGAACATAGCAAATAGGACCGTTGAGTCGTGGGTTACTTCTTGAGAGTCCTTTGAGTTCCTCCAGCAACACATTGGCTTCGTCGCGCCGGCCAACGAATCCAAATATGCAAGCTAGGTCTGCCTTTATCAAAGGGTCATCTCCAGACAACGCAATCGCCTTCTTCAATTCCTCGATTGCTTCATCAGTTCTTGAATCGAGAAAGAGAGTGAAACCTAGGAAATCATGAGCAAAGACATAGTTTGGGTTCCCCTCTACGACCCTCTCGAATTGTTCGATTGCTTCTTTTCTTCTCCCAAGGTACAGGAGTTTCTCTCCTAGGTTATTCCCAATAGCGAGCGATAGAGGGTCAAGCTCGAGGGCTATTTCAGCCTGGTCGTAGGCCTCGTCGAGTCTGCCCACTACTACTAGAAAGATTGAGTACCAGTGATGTGCAGTCGCGTTAGCTCGGTTTGAGTTCAATAGCCTGCAAGTACTCATTCTCCGCTTCCTGCCACCGCCATTCAAACTCGGCAAATACGGCCGCTAGGGAAGTGTGCGCCTCGGCGATTCTGGGATCTATTTCGATCGCTTTAGCCGCGTATTCCTTAGCCTTTCTGAACGCTTCTCTGGTGCTCAGCCATCCATAGTCGCCATAGACTACGTAGCAATCAGCCAACCCCGCGTAGGCTAGGGCGAACCTAGGGTCCAGTTCGACTGCCTTCTTGTAGTAGTTCACGGCGTTATCGGTTCCTGTTCTTGTCCTTTCGTTCCAGTAGTAATGGCCCTTCAGGTACAGTGTGTAGGCCTCAGGATTGTTGGTCGGTCTTCTCTCGATGTCTTTCTTCTCATTCGACAGTAGACTCGACCCTCAAGGCCTCGGCAACGCTTTGAGCTATTTCTCTTTGAATTACGAACACGTTCTCCAGCTTCTTGTCGTAATTCTGCGACCAGACATGCTCGTCGCTTCTGGCGTCGATAAGCTGGGCGCTAATCCGCAAATCGTCGGAAGCTTTTCTCACACTTCCTTCAAGTAAGCTTCCCACGTTGATCTCCCTCGCGATTTCGTCAACGCTTTTGCCAGCGCCTTTGTAACGCATGATCGACGTCCGGGAGATGACCTTCAACCCTGCAATTCTTGAGAGCGTAGATATGATCTCTTCTGTCATTCCATCCGCAAAGTACTCGTCTTTGGAATCTGGGCTAAAGTTGGCGAACGGCATGACTGCGATTCTGCGTCGGTCGAGACTTGGTTCTCCAGGCGCTTGTCTCTCCCACGGCAGTACTATCTTGTACACTTCGATTGGTAGGCGGACGTTCTTCAGTTCTTGCTTGCCAAGACTTGCCATCGGGAACTCGAACTTGTTCATGACTTGATCGTATACTTGCTCCGAGACGCAAACTCCACCAGGTTCGGCCAGCGGCTCTATGCGTGAGGCCACGTTCACAGCATCTCCGTAGACATCATTTTCGCTGTGAATGACATCGCCCAGATGGATTCCTATCCTGAGCAGGATTTTCGTGTCCGTTGACCGATTGGAATTGAGGCCGTGGAACGACTGTTGTATATCGAAAGCGCACCTCACGGCCTCAAGTGCACTCGCGAATTCAACGAGGAAAGCGTCCCCCATGGTCTTAATCTCCTTCCCATTGTGTCTTGGGAAGAAGGGGCGAATGGTGTTTCTGTGTTGTTGGAGCAATTCAATCGACCGGGCTTCGTTTCTTTGGGCAAGAGAAGTGAAGCCTACGATATCCGAGAACATTATGGCCGCAAGTTTACGACCCCCTTCTGACAACTGTTCACCTGTGCCTACGCGAGCATTGACGGGATAAAACCGTTTGGTAAGAATCCTGGAGCTTCATGTTGCTAAGCGCGCCCGGCAGGGCCCAACCCTGAATGGGTTCTAGAAGTGGATTCCGAGGCTAAGGTAGCCCGGCTAGGATTCTCGCGTCTTAGTTCGATTTGTCACTGGTTATAGCTCACGAGCTAACGGGAGGCTTGTGGACCGGGGCGGACTTGACCAGTCTTGTGTTCAAATCTGCACCGTGGCGCAGGCGCATTTTCCTCAGCAAATCCTGAAACTTCCTTTCGCCTCGCAAAACATCGAAGATTGGTTCTACTTTCATCCAGATCGCCCAGGCACGCTCTTCGCGGGCCTTTTCGAGAAGTCCTAGCGCGGCTTCCTTCTCCCGCAGTCCGATCAGTATTGTTGCCTGCCCGTATGAAGGCACGAACTGATCAGATGAAATTTCGTCGAGTTCTCGAAGCACCTCCCTTGCCTTAGCCCTCCTGCCTGAGACAGCGTAAACGTAGCCGGCGGAACTGAGAATAAAGCTGCTCGTCCCAGCAAGCGAGAGTGCCTTCTCTATCTCGGCTATGCCTTCCTTGAACATCGATTTCTGAACGTAAGTCTCAGCCAGACCCTTGTGAAGATACGCAGAGTCTGGCTCGATTTCAAGCGAACGGCGAAACTGTGCAATAGCGTCGTCGTAGCGCCGCGCGTAGTAGAAGTTCTTGGCTAACTCGTTCATTACGACCACCGAGAACGGGTCCAGCTCCTGGGCCCTCCCTGCTTCGGCGATGGCGGCCTCCATCGAGCCACGGACGGCATACCACGTGCTCAGCCACGCGTGAGCCTGGGCGTAGTTCGGATTCAGCTCGAGTGATCTCCTGAGTTCGCGTTCGGCACCCTGCCAATCATTGTTGTAGTGCATCAGAATTTCCCCCATCGACGCGTGAGCTTCAGCGAGGCTCTCGTCGAGCTCCAGGGCCTTGAGTGCGAACTCTTTGGCCTTGGGATACATTAGGCTCGGTCGTCGATATCCGAAGGTTCCGAGTATGCTGTAGCAATCGGCTAGGCCAACGTATGCGGGGGCGTATTCTGGGTCTCTGCTGATTGCTTCTTCGAAGTACTTGATGGCTTTGGTAACACCCTCTTCGCTTCTGAAGTACCAGTGATGCCTTCCTTTCAGATAGAGAAGGTGCGCTTCCGTGCTGCGGGTCGGCGCTTTCGCTATCCGCCTTCTATTGGCAGGGAGCAGCTTGACTTCCAATGCGTTGGCCACATTCTCAGCTATGTCGCCCTGCACTGCGAAGACATCGCCAAGCTCCTTGTCGTATCGCGAGGACCAAAGATGACTTTCCGTAGTGGCGTCGATCAGGTCAGCAGTTACCCTGACCTTGTTCCCTATCTTCCTTACACTTCCTTCGATTAGCGTTCCGGCCCGGAGTTCGCTGCCGATTTCAGCCGCTGTCTTCTCCTTGTTCTTGTAGCTCATGACCGACGTTCTGGCTATGATTTCAAGGTCTTTGACCCGAGAGAGTCGGTCAATGAGTTCGTCAGTCAGCCCGTCTGCGAAGTACTCGTCTGCGGGGTCGGGGCTTATGTTCGTAAACGGTACGACGGCGATTCGCTTCTTGTTGAGTCCCCCGATGGAAGAGTCTTTCTTATCACCCCATGGCATCACCATCTTGTAGACCTCCAGCGGTACTCTTACGTTCTTCAGGAGCCTAGTTCCAAGACTCTTCAGCGGCAATTCGAATTTGTTCTGGACATGATCGTAGACTTGACGGGTCAGGCAGACACCTCCGTCCTCTGCGAGTGGCTCAATTCTCGATGCCACGTTCACCGCATCACCTGAAATGTCTCCTTCGGATTCCACCACGTCACCCAAGTGAACGCCTACCCTGAGGTGAATTCTTCGCTCTTCAGGCAGCGGGGTGTTGAATTCTCTCGTTGCCCTTTGGATATCGTAGGCGCATCTCGCGGCATCCAGGGCACTAGGAAACATAACAAGGAAGGCATCGCCCATCGTCTTGACCTCTCTTCCATTGTATCCCTTGAGAATCGGCCTGATTCACTTCCTTTGCTCCACGACCAAGGCAAGTGAAAGTGATTCATTCTTCTGCCCAAGAGCTGTATAGCCGATCATGTCGGTGTACATTATTGCAGCCAACTTCCTTTGACCTTGTGACAAGCCTGTTCCGCGAGTTCTCTTAAGGTACTTGTAATAAATCCATTATGGAGAGGCTGGACTTCGGGAGGATTTCCGACCTACATGTAGTTCGGTCGTCCCGACGACTTGGACCCACTCCTTCGGAGGGCGATTGGAACGCACGGGATGTGAGAGGATGATTCCGGACCGGTGAGACTTGACCGCTTTGATGTTCAGAAAAACCCCTTCCGGTGCCACGTTGGCCCAAGCCAGATGCTAATCCCCAAGTTTGCTCTTTCATTCTGACTTGAACTCGCAACTGAATCGACTGAATTGGGCTCTTTTCTTCAATTGGAGGGTATTCCGGGTTAATTGTTGGTGGGCCGGGAGTGATTTGAACACTCGACCTTCGCCGTGTGAGAGCTTGACGGATTGCTCTGACGTCCAAACCAGGCTAGACGACCGGCCCCTGCACAAAGCCATGTCGAAGCCGATTTAACGATTGCCGTCCTGGCCCGCGCTTCACACTTGGAAGAGGTGCGTGGAGCTCAAGAACCGGTCCCGGCTCCCGCCGATGCCCCGAAGAAGATGCCAAGCAGCCCCCCGATTACCGCCAGGGTGCCGAGAGCGAAGACCAGCGTGGTAATCCTCTCGGTCGAGGCCACCCGGAGGAGCCACCGTATCGTCGCGAGGCCCACGAGGGCGGTGACCGCGACGGCGATGACCACCGTTGCGGGCGAGAGGAGCGAGAGGCTGGTCTCTATCTGGTGCCTCGAGAACAGAAGTGTCACAGCGGTCGCGCCGACCGAAGCGGGGATCAGCGCGAGGAACGATAATCTGAAGGCAGTCTTGCCGTCCGTCCCGAGGAGCAGCATCGACGAGACGGTCACGCCCGAACGACTGACACCAGGGAACGCGGCAAGTCCCTGGGCAAACCCGATGGCGAACAGATCCTTCATCTTCATCGTCTCAAGGGTCATGTGAGAGACGTACCTCTTCCTCGAGATGGTGATTAGCAGGCCATCGAGGATCAATATGGAACCGAGTATTACCATCGGTACGCCTATTGCATTTCCAAGGTTCAGCGACGAGACCGAGACGTAGATTGCCACCCCCATGACCCCGGTGATCAAGGTGAGGATGACCAGATACTTGAGCAGGAGGACTCCCTCCTTGGTTCCCCGTCCCACCAAGGACCTGAGTATCAGCGCCACCTCCTTCCGGAAGTAGACGACGGCAGCAATGAACGACCCTATCTCGAGGAAAAGCCCGAGCGTGTAGCCCTCAGAGAAGGTCAGGCCGAGGAAGAGAGATGAGACAATCAGGACCTGTGTCTTGCTACTGACGGGGAGCCACTCGCTTATCCCTTGGACGACCCCGAGGAGGACGCCCGCACCCAGGACGAATGTTACGTCCGTTGGTTGCATCCCTCCAACATTCGGGCTTCTACTTCTTGAGACCCACGGAGCGGTTCTTCAGACGAAGGTCGGATGCGTGGCACTTCCTGCATCGGGTCGCGGCAAGCGGGTTCCTGGAACCGCACTTGAGACAGACCTTGAGGAAGAGGCGCTTCTTCTGAGCTATTTGCTTCTTGGTAACGTCGGCGATTGGCAATTCTTATCGGTTCTTCCCCAGCCCTCCCTGTCCCCCTTAAGGACTTTTCGCGGGAGTGACGGCCTTCATGGGATGATAGGTTAGGAACGATAATAATCCCCTGCCGAGATGGGGGCTCAGCAATGTCACGAAGGTCCAGACGGGGCAAGAAGTCCTCCAGGCGCAACCTCTATCTCAGCGTCGTCGTCATAGTGATTCTGATAGTCGCCGTAGGGGCGGTATATGCAACACAGAACCACGGCAGCACGACGAGTTCGAGCAGCAGCTCGCAGACCAGCAGTTCCACATCCTCTGCCGCCGGCGAGTACGCCGTTCTCGACACAAGCCAGGGCACCATAGTCCTTCAGCCTCTTCCCGCAGGCGGCCCCGAAGACAGTCGCGAACTTCATCAGCCTGGCGGACGCGGGCTTCTACAGCGACCTCGTCTGGCACCGAATTGTCGCGGGGTTCATCATACAGACGGGAGACCCGAACACGAGGGGTGCCCCAAGTGACGAGAGCACATGGGGCCAGGGAGGCTCGGGGACGACGATTCCCTTCGAGAATAGCGGACTCCCGGAGGGTGTGGGCTACGTGGCGATGGCCAACACCAGTCCGCAGGGCGACGGCGCATCGTCTCAGTTCTTCATCAACTTGGTCGACAACACCTCCTCGCTGGGCTCAGGCTACGCGGTCTTCGCGATGGTCGTACAGGGCATGAGCGTGGTGCAGGCAATCGGCGCGCTCCCAGTCGCTTCCTCGTGTTCGAGCAGCGGCGGTCTCACATGCCCACCCACGAATCCAAGCCAAGCCCTTCTCATCAGCATCACCATCCAGAGCACGCCCTAGTTCGGAAAGGGTTCCCACGACTTTGTGCTGGCGAGCCAAGGTCCTAATCCTAGCTCTTCGGCTAGCGTGTCGAAGCGCATGGACACGAGACCGTCAGCTGTTTCAGGTCAGGGCGCAGTGATATCGACCACCCAGGGGACCTTCGAAGTGGAACTGTTCCCGAGGGCCGCACCGAAGACCGTGGCGAATTTCATCGAGCTCAGCCAAGACCGGATTCTACAACAATCTGGTTTGGCACAGGATTGTCAAGGGGTTCGCCATCCAGACAGGCGACCCGACCTCTCGAAACGGAGGGGGCGACAAGTCCAGATGGGGAAGCACCGGTTCGCCGGTGACCGTCCCGCTCGAGACCAACACTTCGCTAGTCAGAGATGGGTACGTAAACGAGGTGGGATACCTCGGCATGGCCCGGACATCCGACCCGAACAGCGGCAGCTCGCAGTTCTTCATCAACCTGGCCGACAACTCCTTCCTGAACGGGCAGTACACGGTCTTCGGGAAGGTCGCAAGCGGCATGAACGTGGTGGACACGATAGGGAACCTGCCGGTCGACCCAGAGTGCTCGTCCAGCGGAGGGATGATGTGCCAACCTCTGGACCCGACCAACGCCGAAATACTAGGCATAACGATTCAGAGCACGCCCTAGGCGACTCTGGTCTGCGGTCGACTCTCACGGCGGCTGTTTCTTCAGTTTCTCCGGATAGAGGTGGCACGCCACGAAGTGCTCTCCCCCCATCGACAGGAGCTGGGGGTCCTCCTTGGAGCACCTCTCGAAGGCGTACGGGCACCTGGGGTGGAACCTGCAGCCAGAGGGGGGGTGAAGCGCGCTGGGGATTTCCCCCGAGGGTATCTTCTTCTCGGAGCGAGCTTTCGGGTCGGGAATGGGCACTGCCGCAAGTAGAGCCTGAGTGTATGGATGCTGGGGTGCGGCGAATACCTCGTCAGATGGGCCTGATTCCACGATCCTTCCAAGGTACATCACCGCCGACTTGTTGCACATGTACTTAGCAACGGCCAAGTCGTGCGTGATCAGGAGCAGGGTGAGGTCCAGCTCCCTCTGCATGACAATCAACAGGTCCATTATCTGCGTCCTCACGGACACATCGACCATGGCCACCGGCTCGTCCGCCACCACGTAAGCAGGCGCGAGGACCAGGGCCCTGGCTATCACCACGCGTTGCCTCTGGCCGCCGCTCAGCTCGTGGGGGAACCTTTCGAAGAACGAGGAGGCCGGCGACAGTCCGACCTTCTCCAGCATCAGGTCAGCGGTCTTCCTGCGCTCGGCCGCGGAGAGGTTCGACAAGTATCGCAGCGGCTCCAGAATCGCATCGCCGACCTTCATCTTCGGGTTCAGGGATGACATGGGGTCCTGGAAGATGTACTGCATTCCCCTCCTCGCCCTCCTCAGACTCCTTGGGCGAAAGGCGGAAGATGTCGGTGCCGTTCAGCTTGATAAATCCCTCGGTGGGCCTCACGAGTGCGGTCGTCAGTCTCCCCGTCGTCGTCTTACCGCTTCCAGACTCGCCAACCAGTCCGTAGATGTCTCCCTCCTCTAGGGTGAGGTCAATCCCGTCCACGGCGTGGACATTTTCGTGGTTCCTCGAAAGGATCTGCGAAATCATGCTCTGCTGGACCGGGAAGTACTTCTTCAGGTTCCTCACCTCGAGGACGGCCACACTAGTGCACCTCCAGCAGGTGGCAGGCAGCAGCCGACCCTTCCCCGGTCTTCAGGAGCTCCGGATCCTCTTTCCTGCACCTGTCGAACGCGAAGGAGCAGCGGGGGTGGAAGGGGCACCCCTGAGGCGGGTGCGTGAGGTCGGGCGGAGATCCCTTGATGGACTTCAGAACGCTCCTACCCTCCGCACCCACGGTCGGTATTGATTCCAGCAGCGCCTTCGTGTACGGATGCTTCGGCTTCCCGAAGATGTCCCACACTGAGGCCACTTCCACCAGCCTGCCGGCGTACATCACCGCGACCCTGTCCGCCATCTCGGCGACTATCCCCATGTTGTGGGTGATCAGGAGCAGGGAGAGCGAGTACTTGCGCTTCAGCTCCCTCATGAGCTCCAGTATCTGCGCCTCGACTATCACGTCCAGAGCGGTCGTGGGCTCGTCTGCGATGATGAGCGCCGGGTTCAGGGCGAGGGCCAAGCCTATCATGACCCTCTGCCTCATCCCGCCACTGAACTGATGCGGGTAGTCCTTGGCGCGCTCTGCAGGGATGCCAAGGTCGCGCATGATCGCCGCGGTCTTCGCTAGGGCCTCCTCCTTTGTGGTCTTCGAGTCGTGGGCCCTGGCATACTCAACAAAGTGATCCGAGACCCTCTTGACCGGGTTGAGGGACGTCATGGGGTCCTGGAAGATCATCGCTATCTCCTTGCCCCTGAACCTCCTGAGCTCGTCGTTCGTCAGAAGCGTGAGGTCGTTCCCTTCGAAGAAGATCTTGCCTGCGGTGACCCTGCCGGGCGCTTGGATGAGCCCCATCGTCGCCATCCCAAGGGTCGACTTCCCGCACCCGGACTCGCCGACCAGCCCGACGGTCTCCCCCTTCCTAACCTCCAGGGAGACGTTGTTCACCGCCCTCGCGTTGCCCGCGAGGGTCGTGTACTCCACCGTGAGCGAATCGACGCTAAGAAGTTCTTCCATAATCTCATCCAAGCTTGGGGTTGGTCCTCTCCGAGTAGCCCTCGCTTATCAGCGAGAATCCCAGCGCGGCCAGGAGTATCATGCCGCCGGCGAACAGGATGGTCCACCACACGCCGATCGCAAGTCCGGCCCTCCCGTAGGTCAGGTCTATCCCCCAGTCGGGCAGCGTGACCTGCAGGCCGAGTCCGATGAAGTCCAGGGCCGCGGTGGTGAGAATCGAGTCTGCGAAGTTGACCGTGGCCACAACTATCACCGACGGGATGACGCTGGGCCAGATGTACTTCAGCAGGATGGAGCCGCTCCGTGCGCCCACCGACTTCCCCGCGTCGACGAATGGCATCTCCTTGAGGGAGAGCACCTGGCTCCTGACGACCCTGAAGTAGGCCGGGACGTACACCACAGGCTATCGCGAGGGCGACGTTCAGCACCGTCGCCCCGAATATGCTGATTACCATTATCGCCAGGACGAGGCTTGGGAATGCGTACATGCTGTCCATGAGGAGCGCGACCGCCTTGTCGACGGCGCCTCCCCTGTAGGCAGACGCGAGGCCGATGGGTACCCCGATCGCCATACAGACTGCGACGGCCACCACGGCAACGACCAAGATGAACCTCCCGCCCCAGATGATTCGGCTCAGCATGTCCCTGCCGTACTGGTCCGTCCCCAGCGGGAACTTCAGGCTGGGCGGCGAGTTGACCGGGCCTAGTCCGATCTGGGTCGGGTTGTGAGGGGCTATGACGGGCGCAAGGATGCTCATGGCCGCTAGGACCGAGACGATGATGAGGCCGATGATCATGAAGGCCCGGCCGTGGCCCCTGCCGAAGAACGAGGCGAACAGATGCCTCGCGATGCTGAGCGAGACACCCACCGGGGGCTTCTCCGTCTTCTCAGACTTCGCTCATAGTCTGACCCTCGGATCGAGGTACGCGTAGACCACATCAACCACGAGGCTCACCATGCTGATGACTATCGCCAGGAAGACTATTGTCCCCTGCACGGCCGTGTAGTCGCGGAAGTTTATCCTGTCCACTAGGTAGAGGCCGAGGCCCTGTATGCTGAACTCGGTCTCGGTGAGGATCGCTCCGCTCAGGAGTATCGCAAACTGGAGGCCGATAATCGTCACCACGGGCAGCAGCGCGTTTCTCAAGGCGTAGCTGTAGATCACCGTGCGCTCCTTCAGACCTCGCGCCCTAGCGGCCAGCACAAAGTCCGCCCTCATCGTCTCCATCATGTTCGTCCTGGTGATTCTCACGAATACCCCAGATATCACGAGGCCCAGAGCTGTGCCTGGGAGCACGAGGTGCTCGAGCGCGTCGATGAGGTCGGGGAGGCTGCCCGCGAGGATGCTGTCGACGGTGTAAAGTCCCGTCTGGAGATGGAAGCTCCCTATCTGGAGCCCTGCGGGGGGCGTGCCATCGAATCTGCCGTAGACCGGGAGCAGGTGCAGCCAGACCCCGAACACGACCTGGAGCAGCATCCCGAGGAAGAAGACCGGGAACGCGTAGATCAGGATTCCGTACAGCTTGACTGCGTTGTCGGTCGCGCTTCCGCGCTTCCGGGCTCCCATCGAGCCGAGGAAGATGCCCACGATTATGGCCACCACGGCGGCGAAGATGGTGAGCTCGAGGGTGGCGGGGAACCTGGACAGGATTTCGGGTCCGACCGGTTCGAACGTCCCGGCCATGGATAGGCCTAGGTTGCCGTGGAGGAGGCCCCAGAGGTAGTTGAAGTACTGTATGTAGATCGGCTTGTCCAGCCCCAGCGTGTGTGAGTACTGGGCAAGGAGGGCCGGGTTCGTGTTCTTGTCAAACCTCAGGAGGACTGGGTTCCCTGGAAGGACCCTCATCACCAGGAACACGATACTAAGCAGTATGAGGATCATCGGAATAGTGAGGATGATTCTCGTGATTATGTAATCCCGAAGACCCACGAAAAGAGGAGGGGCGTCTGGGTATATAATAATACTCAGACGACTTTGTTATTGCGTTTCTTGGAGCAGGTAGTACCTGAAGATGGTGGTGGCGTCCAGCACGACTCCGGATACCTTGGGGCTGAGCTACAAGGATTGAGGTTCCCTGGAACAGTGGCACCATGGGTGCGTCGTGGGCTGTGAGCAGCTGAATCTGCGAGTATATGTTCGCCAGTTGTGTCGGGTCTATGGTCACTTCGGCCTGGTTGACGAGAGTGTTCATCTGCGGGCTGACGTAGTTGTCGTGGAGGAATCCAAGGCCATCGCTAGGAATGAAGGGACCCGTGTAGTCGAACGGCCCGATGTAGTCTGGGTACCAGCCGTACATGTAGAGGCTGAGCTGGTCCGCCTGTGTGCTTCCCTTGTAGTCTGACCATGGCTGACTTGCGAGAGTCACCTTGACCAATCCCGTGGACTCGAGCGTCTGCTTGAGTGCCGATGCTATCCCGTCCGTGCTAGAGTAGTGGCCCGTCGGGTAGGTCAGGGTGAATGTGAGGGGGTTGCTGGTGGTGTACCCAGCCGCCTTCAGCAGGGTTTCAGCGCCGCTCAGGTTCCCGTTGGCGCCGCCGTACACCGTCTGGAAGGCGTCGGTGTGGTCGGGGAAGCCCGCAGGAATCATGCTGTAGAGCGGCTGGACTTGGCCGAGGAACACGGTGTTGTCAATGAGAGAGCGGTTGATCGCGGAGGCTATGGCGTCGCGGACTTGGACGTTGTTGAACGGAGCGGACTTCACGTTGAAGACGAGGTACTGGATGAACGTTCCGGGTCCTGTCCACACCTTGAAGTTGGCGTTGGATTGGTACGATTGGATGTCTGTAGGGGCGAGCTGCCTGTAAGCCATGTCGATCTGTCCACTCTGCAGGGCAAGGTTCAAGGAGGTGGAATCGGTGAAGAATTTGATGACTATGTCGGGTGTCTTGGGCCAGCCTGATGCAGAGGCGTTCCAGTAGTTCGGATTGGGTGCGAGGTCCATCTCGATATCCTTCCCGGCGGATCTCTGCCAGCTGGTGAGAATATAGGGCCCGAGGCCGGTTGGATTCTCGGTCGCCACGTTGCCCGTGTAGTTCACTACTCCGGAGGAACCGCACCGGTAGCACGTTGGCATGGGAGCGATGTGAGGATTGACCGGATACATGGCCCAGAATGCGACCAGCTGCAGGAAGAAGGAGACCGGCTGGTTGAGCACGAACCTGACGGTGTTAGTGTCCACAACGATGGTCCTGTTGATGATCGTGTCGAGGGATACGCCCGCGAACGGACCGGCGGATTCGTCTATCCTCATCTGCCTGTCTATCGAGTACTTGACCACGGTGGCGTTGAAGGGCGTCCCGTCGGAGAACTTGACGTTCGGCCTGAGGGTGAAGGTCCAAATCGTCCCGTTGGTGGAGGTGGTCCAGCTCGTCGCGAGGGCGGGCACGATGTCCGATGTGCCGACCCTGTAGTCGACAAGGCCTGCACCCAAGTTGGACATCATGTTGTCGCCGAAGTAGTCGTAGGCGTCTGCCGGATCGATGGTCGTCTGAACCGAGTCGGTTGTGCCGATGATGATTGTGGTCTTGTACTGCAGCGCGCTCGAAGTACTCGAGCTGCTGGAGGACGAAGAAGTTGAGGAGGCGAAGTAGACCGCAGCGCCGGCTATCACAAGCACGACTATGATGATGATTGCTGTTAGAGCTCTGGAGATTGCTGTAAATTTGGTTGAGCGTTTAAGGCTCATTTTCGAATGTCTTAGGTCGACCTCACTATATATGTACGCCAAGTTGCCGAAAAAGAGCCTGTTTCGCGCGCGGTTCCCCGTCGGGCGGTGAACGCTCCGGGCGTGCCACTCAGATTGAACCGGTCGGCAAGAGCAGGGCTAGTTCTTCGGTCGCGACTGCGGTCGCTTTCCTCCGGCGCGGCGGCGTCCGGGCTTGACCGATGCCATGGACCTGCTACTCCGCATAGCAGGCAGTCCCTGGCTCTTCCTCAGATAGGCCCTCCAAGTCATCGCCCACCTGGCTGGGTCCGATGCCACCGTAAGGTCGACCCTGCCGACTGAGCAGTTGTGGGGCGCGTCGCTGAAGATTGCGCTGTCACTATAGGCCTCCTTGCAGACCTGCCTCAGCACTTCGACGAATCTGTCCAGGTCTTCCTTGGAGCTCGATTCGGATGGTTCGGGCGTGAAGGGCTCGGGCACTATCCACGGCTCGTGGCTCATGAACAGTCTCTGCACCCCGTAGTCCACTACTCGTCTGTTGAAGTCCTCGACCCCGATTCCGGTCTCCTCTTTCAGCTTGGCCAAGCTGAACCTTGCTTCCTGCAGGCGCAGGGGGAAGTTCCCGGACCAGGGCAGCTTCACCCCCCGTATGCCAACCAGCTTCTTGATCAGGTAGTTGTTGTTGATGATGGCGGCCTCCGAGGCCTCGAGGAGGCCATCAGCACCCATGCTCATGATCCAAGCATACGCCCTCAACACGTTCGGGACGACGCCGTAGAACTCCGCGACCTTCCCGATGCTCGCCGGTTTGTTGTACTCTAGGCGGTATCCGCGCTCGTCGTGCTCGATCGTGGGCACTGGAAGGAACTTCGACAACTCCTTCTTGACGCCGATAGGGGAACAGCCGGGTCCTCCGGACGCGTGCGGGGTCGAGAATGACTTGTGCAGGTTGAACTGGCAGAGGTCGGCGCCCAAGTCACCGATGCGCAACCTCCCCAGGACAGAGTTGGCGTTCGCCTGGTCGATCGCCACAAGCCCTCCGGCCTCGTGGACGATCTTGATGTACTCGTCCAGGTTCGTGTCGAACACTCCGGTGTCGTATGGATCTGTTATCATCATGCCGGCTGTGCGACTGGAAACAGTCGCCTTCACGGCATCGATGTCTGGGATCCCGGTCTCCATGTTCGGATAGATCGTCCGGACCTTGAAGCCAGCGGCGGCGGGAGATGCAGCGTTGCAGGGATGGGACAAAACCGTCGTTATGATCTCGTCCCTCTTCCCGCCATCGCCGTTCGCCTTGTGGAAGGCGGCCATGATTCTCGCGTTTGTGAACACGGCGTGAGCGCCCCCCCGTGGCTGGAGCGAGAAGTCGTCCATCCCGGATATCTCGCAGAGCCACTCCTCGAACCTGTGAAGAATCTCGAGAACTCCCTGTACGTTGCTCACATCCTGGAGCGGATGCAGCTCTGAGACCTTCTCCGAGCGCAGGATGGCTTCGTTGAGCTTCGGGCTGTACTTCATCGTACAAGTGCCGACGCCCACGTTTATCCCCGAGTCGACCCCGTAGGTCTCCTGCGAGAGCCTGATGAAGTGGCGAATTACCTCCGGCTCCGAAAGTCTCGGGTAGCGGTGGAGGCGCCGACCGCCTCATCTTGGCAGGTATGCTTCCGACGACATCGCCTGCTACCTGACCCACTCGGCTTTCCACTGCCGGGACTGCAAAGCCCTTTCTTCCGTCCCCTCCCAGTTCGTAGACGATCGGCTCGTTCCACTTCACGGCCTGGTACCCGGTCGGCTGCTCCTTGGTCAACGGAGCACCTCCCTGAGGGCCTCCGCGAGATTCTGGATGTTCTCCTCCGAGTGGACCTCAGTCACGCAATAGAGCGCGGTGTTCCCATGGCGGGGGAACTCAGAGGAGACGTCCTTCCCGCCTTGGATGCCGACCTTCAGCAGGGCCGAAGTGACGTCGGGGACCCTCCTGTCACCGAAATTGACGGTGAACTCCTGGAAGAACGGCGCGTCGAGAACCGGCGCCTCGACTCCGGGTACCTCGCTCAAGATCTTGGCCGCGAAGTGTGACTTCTTCATTATCACCTCCGCCAGCTCGCGGAAACCGTTGGGCCCCAGGAGGGACATGTACACTGCTGCCGTGATCGCCCACAGCGCGGCGGTGGTCCCCGTGAACGTGGCTGAACTCTCCCTCTTGCTGAACATGACCCTCTTCGGCAGGGCGAATGCGAAGCCCCGCTCCCCTCCCCGGCTCGTGCCAGTCATTGTGACCAGTCTGTTCCCCGTCGCATTCAGAAGGCGTTCGTCGTCCCTGCAGGCCACTATGCCCATGAGCGCGCCCCCGAAGTGCGGCTTCAGGCCCAGAGGTTGCCCTTCGCCGCAGACGATGTCCGCTCCGTACTCGCCGGGAGGCTTCAGTATGCCAAGAGAGAGGGGCTCGACTCCGACCAAGAACAGCGCCCCACTGTCGTGGGCGATCCGCCCGACTTCCTCTGCTTCCGTCTCGATGGGGCCTAGGTAACCGGGGTTCTCCAGGTAGACTCCGGCGGTTTCGTCCGAGACTTTGCTGCGTAGGTCGTCTAGGTCGACCTGACCCGTGAGGGGATCGTATTCCACCAGCCTGATTTCTCCTTGAGAGCCCAGGTACTGTCTGATCACCTCGAGCTTTTCACGGCCGACGGCCCGCGAGACAAGCATCCTGCGTCTGCCCGTCGCCGTGAGCGCCATCCTGGCCGCGTCGCCGGCGGCCGTCGCCCAGTCGTAGGTGGGATATGTCACGGCGTCCATGGAGAACAGGTCTCCAATCATGCTCTGGAATTCGAAGAGGGCCTGGAACCTGCCCAGGTCTGAGTAGACGTCCCCGGTGTAAGCCGTCAGAAACTCTGACCTAGAGTTGATTTCGTTGCAGGCCTCCGGTACCGCGTGCGGCCAGCACCCTGCGCCGAGGAAGGATGGAACTTCGTCGGTGGTTCTGTTCTTCGCCAGAATCCTGTTGATCTCTCTCTTCACTTCGAGCTCTGACTTCGGCGGCGGAAGACGGAGCTTTCCCTCGAACCGGTAGTGCCCTAGGACCTTCTCGAAGAGCTGGTCGGAGTCCTTCACACCAATCTCGCGCAGCATTTTCTCTTTGATGCGCGGCGCGCTGTTGGGTATGTACTGGTGCATCAGTCCAGCGGAACTTCAGTTCACATGATTTAAGGGATTCCCATGCGTCCCTCCGCGGGGGTGAGAAGGGCGGTGATCGCGTTGAGCGTCGACCGCGGTGTACTCCTAGCAGTCTGCTAACCTCTCGACCCGACCGCCGCTGAGATTCTCAGTGTGGGGATGTAGGCCACGCTTCGAGCAGGTCTGCGCCAGAACAGGAACAAACCGTATAAGTCGAAAAACTCCGCGCCCCCACAGGGAAGAGTTTGAAGCTAAGGTACGGTGTCATAATAGTGGTCATCCTATTCGGCACGGCCGCCCTCGCCGGTTACTACACATTCACAAACCCAGTCGGCCAGACAAGTACGACGTCATCGAACGCAACTTCTTCCGCCACGCAATGCTCAACGTTGCCGGCCGTGAAAGGTCAAGTGCTGGCATCGAAGTCGTTCGGCGCCATTACCGAATACAGCCTTTCGAGCGACAGGACTCCCGGCGGCATTGCCGTCGCCCCGGACGGGTCGGTCTGGTTCGGGGAGTGGGGGCTGCCAGGCGTCGCGCATCTATTCACGAACGGCACAGTGACCGAGTATCCATGGCCGTACCCCGACTCCTCTTCGATAAGCAACTGCGGGCAACAGACGAATATCTGGGGCGTCGCCCTCTGGAACGGCTCGGTCTGGGGGAGCGACTTCTTCTACAACAGATTGGTAGGGGTCAGCCCTTCCACGGGCCAGACCCAGACTGATAGAGCTCGCAAACAACACATCGCCTTACACCCTCGCTGTCAGCCCGAACAACTACCTCTGGTTTACGGCGAGCAAGCTCGGCGCCTCGATTGGGAAGGTGAGCCCCGCCGGCGGGACAATCAACTACTATTCTCTCCCGACCGGACCGTCCTGGGAGTCCGTGTACCTACTGTTCAAGAACGTAACCGTAGGGTATGTACTCGCGCTGAACGGAGCAGACCCGGAGTTCTCGCAGGTGTTCTCTTTCAACCCGACGCAAGCGAGCCCGACCTTCATGCCGGTCGGGAACAACGACAGCCTCTACGCCCCCGTGGGCATGACGCTCGGCGAGGGTGGGCTCTGGGCCACGGAGCATTCCGCCACCGCGATGGCCTTCCTCAACTTCACGACGAACAGGTGGACGGTGTATCCGCTCTCCACGGTGCCCTACACGCCCTGGGTACTCACGTACTTTGACGGATCCAACGGGACAGCGGTCTGGTTCAACGAGCACTACGGGAACAGGATGGGCGTGATCTATGACAACGCCACGCAGCTCACGGAGTACAACGTCTCGAACCCGCCCCTCTACAATCTGACGACGATTACCGACCCCACAGGAGGTGTCAACATGGTCACCATGGGCGTGGCGAACGACGGAGCGTGGTTCGCTGCAGCGGGCGGCTTCGTGGGCTTCGTGAGTGGCTCCTATGTGTCTCCGTTCTCAATACTGCTAGGGAGTAACTCCGTCAACCTCGCGCCTGGAGGGTCTGCTCAACTGGCCCTGAAGGTTCTCGGCGACACCCCGGGAGCCAACCTCTCGCTCCAGTTCTCGGATAACGAATTCAACAACGCCACGGCCAAGCTCCTTTCCTTCACGACGGGTCCGCTCAGCGCGACCACCGGAGGATCGACCTCACTCGTGCTGAAGATCGCTGCGTCGACCACAATCCAGCCCGGGACCTACATTGCCGCCGCCACACTGACGGACGGCAGCATCTACAAGTCGGTGTACTTCACGGTAGTCGTGACCTGATAAAGACCAGTTTGGGTCGAACCAGGCCAGACCTTCTCCTCCCCACTCGGCAGATCAGGGGGGCCCAGCAGAGAATCCGGTCATCGATGAAGGGATGGCTTTCGCCGAGGCGGCCAAGATTGTCGGAAGGAAGTGTGTAGGCTCTCATTTTCGCAGTCCGGCAGAGAGCAGCCCAGGCACCTCCATCGGGGTCCTGGCAACCTTCACCCCTGCCGCGCGGAAGGCCGCGATCTTGGACTCGACCGTCCCGTAGTTGCCATAGACGATCGCGCCGGCGTGTCCCATCCGCTTCTCGCGGGGAGCGGCCCTCCCGGCCACATAGGCGAAGACGGGCTTCGGGAACCTCGTCTCGGTGATGTAGTGCGCGAGCCGCTCCTCTGCGTCTCCCCCGATCTCCCCGACAGCGACGACCGCGTCGACGTCGTCCCGTGTCCGGACCCATTCGAACCACTCGGTCATCGTGGACCCGTTGATTGGATCGCCCCCGATGCCCAGGGCGACAGCTTGGCCGAAGCCGTTCGTCGAGAGCTGGTTCGCTATCTCGTACATCAGCGTCCCGCTCCTCGAGAACAGGGCGACCGTGCCCGGCCTGAAGCATATGGCGGGCATTATCCCGAGCTTCACCGACCTTGAGGGGATGATCACTCCCGGCGTGTTGGGCCCAATCACTGTGGCCCCGTGCGACTTGGCGAGCTCGACGAGTTTGAGCTCGTCTCTTATTGGGACGTGCTCCGTTATCGCTACTATCGAGCTTGATGCCAGCGCCAATCGCCTCTTCGGCCGCCGCGAGGAAAGACGGGGCGGGCACGAAGATGACCGAGCTCTTAGCCCCTGTCTCCGCGACGGCGTCCGCCACCCTGTCGTGGACCCCCACGCCCATGACTCGCTCGCCGCCTTTCCCGGGTGTCACACCGGCTGCGATGTTCGTGCCGTACTGGAGCATCAGAGCGGTATGGAGATTTCCAGATCTTCCTGTTATCCCCTGCACGATGACCGGGGCCCCCTTCTCAGGGAGCATCATGCCGCGCTCACCGCGGCCTCGACCGCCTCCGCCGCCGTCGGATAGAGCCTGACCGGTGTGCCAACCAGGAGCTCCCTAGCCTGCGCCTCCTCCGCGCCGCTCAGCCTGGCATAGACCGGCGGCATCCCTCCCTCGGTGACCACGTTCTTCAGCCCCGCTGCCACGTCGCTGGTGCGGGTTATCCCGCCGAATATGTTGACCAAGACTCTCTTCGCGTTGGGGAGCCTCTTCACCAGCCTCAGCGCGGCCTCCACCCTCTCCCTCTGTGCGCCTCCGCCCAGGTCCAAGAAGCAGGCCGCCCTGCCGCCGGCGTCGGCGACGAGGTCCAGCGTCGAGAGGACGAGCCCGGCACCGTTGCCCACCACGGCCAGGTCTCCCTCGAGCCTCACCAACGAGAAGCCCTCCTTGGCTGCCTCTCCCTCGAGCGGGTCTTCGGGAGGGAGCTGGGAGAACTCAGGGTGCCTGAAGAGAGCGTTGTCGTCGAGGATCACCTTGGAGTCGAGCGCGATGAACGTGCCATCCTCGGCGACGGCCAGGGGGTTGATCTCTGCAAGCTCGCACTCCTCCTCCCTCGAGAGCCGCTCGAGGTCCACGAGTATCCTGATGAACTGCTCTTCGAGCCGGCCCGACAGGTTCATCAGGGACGCCACAGACCCTGCTGAAGCCTGCGTCAGCCCTTCCACAGGAATCGGCTCGATCACCTTCCCCTGCATCGACTCGACGTCGACCCCGCCTACCCTCGCGCCAATCACAACGAAACTCCTCCTTCCCCGGTCCAGCGCCACTGAGAGGTACATCTCCTCACGGCGAGGTGAGACTCTCTCCAGTATGATGGCGCTGGGCTTCTCGCCGCCGATCCTGAGTTCCAAGATCCTGGAGGCCTCGTTCATGGCCTCTTCCTTGGTCGTCACCACCACAACCCCGCCCGCCTTTCCCCTCCCCCCCGCCAGGACCTGAGACTTCACCACGGCCGGCAGACCCACCCTCGCAAGGGCCGCGTCGATTCCCCCCAGTTCGCGGACCAAGGCGGAGACGGGAACCGGGATGCCGTACTTCCTAAAGAGGTCCTTGCCCTGGAACTCGAAAAGTCGCACACCCGGAGGCCCGGTCCACGTTGCATAAACTTAGCGGAGCGCGTGAGGCCTGAAGAGGACGGGAGCCTCCACTAAGGATAAATAACGTTCGGCGTCCCGCGCCCCGAGAAACAAGATGGTCGAGCAACGAAACGACAACATCGTCTTCGTGGGCAAGAAGCCGGTCATGAGCTACGTGCTGGCCTGCCTTACGCTCTTCCAGAGCGGGACCGTGGACATCACCCTGAAGGCGCGGGGAAGGGCGATCTCCAAGGCCGTCGACGCCGCTCAGATACTGACCAAGAAGTTCGTCCCCGAGGTCAAGGTGAAGAGCGTCGAGCTCGGCACCGAACTGGTGAAGAGCGACGACTCCGGGACCAGCAGCAACGTCAGCTCGATGGAGATACATCTCTCGAAGTGAGAGGGCGACGGGCGGATACTGCCGCCTAGACACCTTTACTCGGCCGATATTTTTATATTGGATGAAATAACTGGCTTTATCGTATCTTGCCACTTAGGATTCCGATTTGCGCATTCGACGCAAAGACTGGCATCCTTTGCGGTAAATGTCAGACCAAGCTCACGACTGGGCAGATTACCGAGGCAGACATCCAGGTCTCTCGCGCGCTGGTGAAGCTGGCAGAGACGATTCAGGACGTCAACAAGATGACGCTGCTGAGGTCCTTCCGGGTCGACGGGAGTTACGTTCTGGAGGTCGAACAAGCTGACGCGGCCATAGTGAGGTCGAAGCCGGAGATAAAGCAGAAGCTCGAGGACCAGCTGAAGGGCCGGGTCTGGGTCATTGCTGCATCGAACTCCGAGAGGAGGTTCCTCGAGGACCTGTTCTACCCGATAAGGCTCCTGACGGTGAACACCGTCTGGCTCCCCGACGGCAGCAAGCTCACGAAGGCGATCATCCCCGGAAGGAGGGTCGAGCGGCTCGCCGGCGAGATCGAGCTTCTCAAGAGAATCGTGAAGCAGGTCAAGGGAATCGAGCTCCTGGTGGAGTTCGAACGCGAAGCCACCGTGCGGCTCTGAGGACCGCGCAGGGGACGTCCTCAGGTCCTAGGGCTGAAGTCGGTCTGGGTCGCGGGGGAAGAGCGCCGCCTCTTTCACGTTGCTCATGTTGAGCATCTGTGCCGTGAACCTCTCGATTCCAAGGGAGAACCCGCCGTGGGGTGGCACGCCGTATCTGAACGGCTCGGTGAACCACATCAGTGCCTCCTCCTCCATGCCCTTCTCGCGAATCTGCTCGACGATCTTCCCGTGGCGGTGCTCCCGCTGGCCTCCGGACGACAGCTCGAGGCCCTTGTAGAGCATGTCCACCGATCGGGCGTACCTCGGGTTCTCATCGACGCGCATCACGTAGAAGGGCTTGACCCTGGACGGGAAGCGGTTGACGAAGAAGAAGTCCGAGCCGAACTCCCTCTTCACGTAGTCGCTGAGGAGCTTCTCAGACTCGCGGTCCAGGTCCTGGTCCTCGGGAAGGTCGTGGCCCAGCTCCTTCAGCGTCGAGTAGATGTCTGGGAAGGCCAGTTCTGGGAATGGCGTCTTGGGTTCCTCCAGCGGGACCTTGAGGATGCCGAGCTCGTTCTCGCACGTCCCGAGCACGGACCTGATCCCGGAGACGATCATCCCTTCTTCGACGCGCATCGTGTCCCTCTCGTCCGAGATGAAGGACATTTCGGGCGCGATGGTCCTGTGCTCGCTCATGTGCCTCGGGGTGTGAGAGGCCTCGGCCCTCCAGTTCGGGCCAAGGTCGTAGACCCTGCCCAGTCCTCCGGCCATGGCGAGCTGTCTGTGCAGCTGGGGGTCCTGCCGCAGGAACGCGGGCTTGCCGTAGAAGTCAATCTTGAAGACCTCCGACCCTCCCTCGGAGATCCCCCCGAGGATGCTCGGCGTGAAGACCTGCAGGAAGCCCCGCTCTCTAAGATAAGACTCCATGCCGTAGATGAGCGCGGCCTCGATCTTGAAGAGGGCGGTGTTCTCGGGCCTCCGCAGGTCGAGCGTCCGCCACTGGAGCCTCGTGTCCAGGTTGGCGTCTGTGACACCTCTCGGATCGAGCGGGAGCGGGGTCGCAGAGGCGGACAGGACAGTGATCGAGTCTGGGATTATCTCGAAACCGTTCCTTGCGATCTTGGATTCCTTGACCATGCCGACGCAGAGGACCACGTCCTCGGGGTGGAGCGAAGAGACAGCGTCGAAGACCTCCTTCGTGACACTCTTCCTGGGGGTGGTAACCTGGATGATCCCCTCTCTGTACCTGACGAGGACGAAGTTGATACCTCCCAGCAGCCGGACGTCGTGCACCCATCCTGAGACGCGGATGCTCTGTCCGATTCTGCCCCTGACGTCCGGTATCGAGGGAAGTTCTTCCAAGGCCTTTCCCTTCCGCCCGCGGGCTTAAGAAGATTGAATGGTCAAAGGGCCTTGTACTGCTCGGTCCAGTTCGCGTACGCTCGCAGCATCTCGGGGGAGACGCTCGGCCGGCGGGACTTCATTATCTCCTTGAAGTCGGTCATGACTATCGGCCGTGGCTGCACAGACTTGTCGACCGCCCTACCGCTCTCGAACAGCTCGCGCACCACCCTCAGCTGACCACCCTGGCAGATATCGCGGATGTCGGAGCCCGAGTAGCCCTCGGAGATCCTGGAGAGCTCCTCAAGGCTAATCGTCTGGTCGACGTTGATCGGGGCGGTGTATGCCTTGAACATGGATATCCTTCCCTCGAAGTTGGGGAGCGGCACGTAGATACGCTTCTCGAACCGCCGGAGGAACGGCCAGTCCAGGGCCCAGGGCTTGTTGGTCGCGCCTATCGTGTAGAGGTGCGTGTGCTTGCCCTTGTCCTGGATTCCATCCATCTCCTTCAGGAACTGGTTCCTCACCCTTATCTCGCCTCCGACCTCGTTGTTGCGGGAGCCGAGCATGGAGTCGAGCTCGTCGATGAAGATTATGACGGGGTCGCCCTTCTCCAGGAGCTTCCTCGCTTCGGTGAAGAGCTTTGCGACGTTCTTCTCGGCCTCCCCGAGCCACTTGGACATTATCGAGGCCGCATCGATGGAGATGAAGTAGCCATTGATCTCAGCCGCGGTGGCAGCCGCCAGGATGGTCTTTCCGCATCCGGGGGGCCCATAGAGGAGCATCCCCCTCGGCCACCCGAGAGGAAACAGGTCCGGCCTCTCGAACGGGAAGACGATCGACTCCCTGATGGCGCGCTTTGCGTCGTCAAGGCCGATGACGTCGTCCCACCGTACGTTCGGCTTCTCCTTGACCACGAGCTCGTTGAAGGAGGACTTGAGTTGCTGGACCATCTGGGGTCCCTTCGACGCATCGTTGCCTCCCTCAGGCGCGTGGCTGTTCCCGCCCTCGGCCACGGTACCGGTCGGTACCACCATCGGGGTGAAGGCCATTTCCTCAGGTTGAATGTCCCGCGGGATGAGACCGTGAGCCTGCTGGATGGCCTTGACCCTCTCCTGGTAGAGCCCGGCGCGCTCCATGTAGTGTCTGTTCAGCTTGTAGTCCGGATAGAGGTGGACCAGCTTGATGAGGGTCGAGATCGCCCTCTGGTAGTTCTGGATCGCCATCCCGTGTGCGCCCTGGGAGTCGAGGCGGATGGCCTCGCCCGCGTATTTCCTTGCATCTTCTTCAAGCTCTCTGGCGGCTACGACGCTCATTGCAATCATTCACTCCGGTGTTGCGACTTTACCTTCCCGGCTGCAACCAATCGGATCATGGAGTGCTCGACCTCGTCCTGCGGTATCCCGAGGTTCATCGAAGTCTCCGAGATGTCTATGATGCCGTTGTGTGCGGTCGCATATCTGAGGACCTCCCCCTCCACCTTGGGGTTGTTGGGTGGTCCGAAAATCGTCCCAAGGACCACATTCTCCTCCCCGTCGTCGCCCGTCGCGAGTATGGGGATGTGGTCGTCGGTCTGGTGTATCTCCTGCTCGTACCTGCTCGGCATCACGTGCAGGCTCCTCTTGAGCTGCTCTGCCTGCTCCTCGGCGAACTTCCTGGCCTGCTCCACTAACTCCTCGGCATTCTCGGTGTGAACGTCCACGGTGATCCCCGGCGAGATCTGGCCCATCTGTGCCATGGTCTCGGTGAGGGTGCTGTTGATGCTGGCCGAAGTTGCGTCCAGCGCAGGCACGAAGCCCTCCATCGTCTTGGATATGGACTTCAGCGACTTGAACGCCGCGCCCACGTGGACCATGGCGTCCCCGACCTCCATTATGCTCTGAAGCCGCAGCGAGACCTGGGTGAGCGCGAGCTCGCTCGCCTCCACTATCCTTATCGTCTTCCTGAGCTCTGTGTGCTCGTTAGCGTAGACGTTGGCCTTGGACTTGTTCTTCTCCTGGAGAGCCCTCACCGTCGAGTCGAAGAGCCTCTGCCTCCTCTCGGACAGCCGGACCTTGAGCCCCTCCAGCTCCCTCCTCTGCACTTCGATTTCCTTCAGCGCGAGCACGATCTTGTTCTTGTAGTCTCCGTCCTTCTTTCCTCCAAGTGACCTTATCGAACTGATCGCACCCAATACAATCGCCACTAACTGCTCTGAAGGGTGCTGGACACGAAGCTGGTAATCACCATCTTAGTCAACAATCGAAAACAAAAAACTAAACTCGTGACAAATCTCGATGCAAAACGAAAATCCGGGGGCGTCAATCGACCCACTCCGGCTCAGGGCATCCCGAAAAAAGAGGAGTAGAGGGGGTGTTTCGCCCGCGCGGCAAGTTTCTCAGCCCCGCGGGCATGTACCCCACTCTTGGTTTCCCTTACATTGTTGTTTCTGCGGAACCTTCCACAGAGGGGAGTCCAGAGGGGATCTCTGGGAACTTCTCCTTCATCCTCTGCTCTGCCACTGCTGCAGCCTCTGCAAGGACCTTCTCTGCGTCCTCGTTGGCAGCCTCGAAGTTCAGGTTGTATCCGCCCACCGTGCCGGCATCCACCAGGATGCTGCTGAGTAGGCCAGATATCTCCCCGATCTCTCCTTCGGCCTCCGGGAGTACGCTGACGAGTCCCTGCCGTACGCTGCGGATCACTGACATCGCAGGAGTGAGGGTGACGACTATGTCGCCGAGTTCCGTGATGGTGTTGAGGCGGAGCGTGATCTGTTCGAGGGCCAGTTTGGCCTGTGTGACCATCCTGTTCATCTTCCTGACCTCCGCGAGTTCATTCGCGTAGACCGAAGCATGCTGTGAGTCATGCTTCTGGATGGATGAAACGACCTTGTTGAAGATCGATGCGTCCCTCTCCCTCAGCTTCGCCGTGGTCGCGTCGAGCTTTGCGACCTGCACCTGGATCTGGCGGATTGCTAGGTCCAGCCTCGGCTTTAGCGGACCCGGGTTCTTGACGGATTCACGCATTTTCGTCGTGAATCCTGCGCTGTTTGACTTCTCCCACTTACTGCTGAAAGTGCTCATGTTGCCATCGGTTTGTCCTGGCGGGGATAAATCGACGGCGTGACCATCGCCGATGTCGCCGCGGTGACAGGGTGCGCGGTGACAATCCGCTGGTCCGGAATTGCCCCCCAAGAAGGGGGTCGGGCCGAGGCGCGAGGGTCTTGTTCTAGCGATTCTTGACGTGATTGTCCACTCCAGATGACCAGACTGCTTATCGTAACTTGTTACCACGATGTGAGAGGTCTCAGTGACAATGAAAACGGGGTGTGGAAATCTTGGTATCCGCTAACGAAGTCGGTGACATCTCCTCTGGTCTGCAGGGCTTCGGCCTGACCGAGTATGAGTCGAAGGTCTACGTCGCTCTGCTCTCCAGCGGGCCGAGCACGGTCAATCAGCTCCAGTACGTCTCCATGGTCCCGAGGACCAAGGTGTACCAGGTGGCGCTCCAGCTGGTCAAGAAACAGGTGGCCAAGGAGCTCGAGGGGAAGCCGGTGAGGTTCGAGGCGCTCCCTCCCGACGTCTTCCAGGGAGTGCTCGTCGATCGTGAGAGGGCCGTAAGGTCTCTCAAGAGGGCGATGAGCTCGCTCGAAGAAGCTCAGGGAGAAGAACATCATGCCCCAGGACTCGGTCGAGGAGAGGTACCTCTCCCTCGGTTCCCAGAGCACCCTCATGAAGCTGAAGGAGGCAATCCTCAGAGCCCAGGGAAGCATAAGGTGCGCCGTGGACAGCTGGGGGCTCCACCTGATCCAGGAGTGTTCCGAGGAGCTCGAGACCGTCTGCAGACAGGACGTGGAGGTCAGGGTGGTAGCGTCCGTGCCAGCGGTCCTCCCCACATTCCCCTTCGCGTCATCTAGGCTCAAGATTCGGTACGGGAAGCACATGTCTGGGAGGAGCGCGTTCATGATCGACAACGGCGAGGTGCTGCTCGTCAACAGCCAGACGGGGCGCGGGTTCCAGTTCATGCTCGGCGAGCTGAGGGGAGCATTCGGCGACGACCTCTTCGAGGAGTTCTGGAAGTCCTCGACGGGGAGCAAGACCCTTGCGTCGATCTCCAACGCCGACAACCTCCCGTTCCTCATCGACGCCCAGGGCATCGGCCGGCTCTTCATCGAGGCCGTGACGAGGGTCGTGAAGGACGAGGCCGAGATAGAGGAAATCGGCCACGAGTTCCTGAAGATCCTCGAGGAGAGGGGGGCGCCGAAGCTCAACAACGAGAGCTTCGAGAATGCGGTGAGGCTCATACTCGCGCTGATGCAGGAGGAGGCTCGGGGAGGAGGCCACGGCGGAGTACGACACATTGACGCGGATATTCAGACTCGAGCTGCCCGGATATCAGGAGGGCACGCCGAGCTCCGCTTGGTACTTCGCGCTCTCGGGTCTATTGAAGTCTTCCGGGATCAGGAACGAGCTGCTGAACGACGCCCCATTCCCGGAGGCAAGGAACAGGATAATCCAGCGCAAGTTCGCGGTCACGAACTAGTCAACGGCGCTCCAGATGAGCACCGCTATGAGCATCAAGAACCCGCCGGCGATCCCCGCCAGCACCGCGCCGAGAATGTCCTGGTTGACGCCGATGCTGGCGATGAGATTGGCCACCGGCTTGCGGAGGAGCCACGCCAGGAACCCGAGCACGAATCCGAAGAGCGAGAACCCCATGAGGGTCGTCTTCCTTCCCATGTCCAGCCTTCCCGCGGAGCCCCCCTATTCCGTATATAAGTAATGCCGGGGTCAACGTGGGCAGGATGACCCCTACCGACGAGCTTGCCTTCGTCTCGGACGTCCATTCAAACTTGGAGGCGCTTGAGGCGGTCCTTGAGAACATCGGGGAGACGGAGACCTACTGCCTCGGGGACATCGTCGGGTACGGCGCGTCGCCCAATGAGGTGATAGGACTCCTCAGGAAGAGAGGTGTGACGTGCACCCTGGGGAACCACGACTACGCGGTCCTCAGCAGGAAGGCAAGCGAGTTCAATGCGAGGGCGATGCGGGCCGTGACCTGGACCATCGGGAGTCTGAGCGAGGAGAGCAGAGGCTTCCTGGCGGGCCTGCCGACGAGCCGCACAGTCTCTTTCGGTGGCACGAGGGTCTACATGACCCACGGCAGCCCTGATGACAATCTGTGGGAGTACGTCTTCCCCGTGACCCATTCGGACCTGTTCGGGTTCTACCTTGAGAAGCTAGGCGCGCGAGTGATCGCGCTGGGGCACACCCACGTCCCCTTCACCTGGGCCGGCAGGGAAGGCACGGTCTTCAACCCGGGCTCCGTGGGCCAGCCGCGGACGGGGGACAGGCGCGCTTCCTACGCGCTCCTGAAGACGAGCGCGGCTGGGATCAAGGTCGAGCACAGATCCGTCGAGTACGACGTTGAAGCGGCCGCGCGGAAGATAATCTCGGCCGGGCTCCCGGAGTCGCTTGCCAGGCGCCTCTTCACGGGTGACTAGCTTCACGAGACGTCAATGTAGATTGGTCTGCCGTCTAGCTCGTCCTCCTCCCACTCAGCGTCTTCGCTCTTCTCTGCGAGGATTCGGACGTCCCTGACGCGGACGAGGAAGTTCAGTTCGTTCGCGAGCGGCTCCAGGAGCGCGACCATCTCCTCGTCAAGTCCCGCGACCATCGCCCTGTCGAGAATCGCGGTGGGAGAGTACCCCCTTGCCTTCCTCAGAGCCTGCAGCCGTCGGGCAATGTCTCTGAGCAGTCCTTCGGCTATGAGCTTGTCATCGCGCACCTTCTCGAGGGCTATCATTATCCCATCCCGGGCGACGGCCTCCCATTCCCCCGTCCCCTGGAAGCTGAAGATCAGCGTCGATAGGGGGACGTCCACGACCCCCGTTTCGGTCTGGACGGGCAGCGGCTTCCCGCCCTGATACACGCGCCAGGCCTCGTCACCCTCGAGCCCCCTGAAGCTCTTGAGCACGGCCTGCGTCTTCTCCTTGAAGTGAGCCCCAATCTGTGACCGGTTGGCGGTCAGCGTGACCAGGATGGGGAGTGAGGAGACGCTCCTGGCCAGGGAGACCTTCTTGACGTTGCAGAGGAGCGAGACGAGGTCCCTGGCCTTCTCCATCTGCGGCAGCTTCGGCTCGGCAACCAAGACCTGAATCTCCCTGAGTGGCCACCGTCTCTTCAGCTTGGCCTTCTGTCTGGCGGAGTTGCAGGCACTCTCGACCTCTAGGGCGAGGTCCACGATTTCCTTGTCCTCCTGGGCGGTCGCCGGAAGAGAGACGGTCGGGAAGTCCTGGACCAGGAGCGGTGCGTTCCACTTTCCTCCCAAGAAGGCCTCCTGGTAGAGGTACTCGGTGACGTAGGGGGAGACAGGATGGAGCAGAAGGTCCAAGGTCTTCAGGGCGAACGCAATCACGGCGTAGATTGCAAGCCGACGGTCCAGGCTCTCGGGCGAGTCGCTCCAGAGCTCGTTCCTGACCATCCTGACGTAGCCCTGGCTGAGGACCTCGACTATCTGGCTTTCGAGCTTCTTGCACGCGTCGTTGTAGCGGCCTTCTGAGTAGGCAGCCTTGATCTCAGCGCTGGCCTCGTTCAGGCTTGCCAAGAGCCAGCGGTCCATCAGCGTCAGGACGGTCCTCCCCTGCGCCCAGGAGACGTCGTGCTTCGCCGGGTCGAAACCATCCTGCTCCCCGTTCTGCTTCAGGTAGACGTGGAGATGGTAGAGCGTGTTGAGGATCTGGTAGGGGCGGCCGGTCATCTCCTTGAGGTCCAGGCTCACCGCGTCGACGGGGGAACTCTTCCAGGTGATGTAGAATCGCAGCAGGTCGACGGAGTCGTTGCGGAGCATGGCGAGGGCGTCGACGACGTTGCCGAGGGACTTGCTCATCTTCCTGCCCTTCTCGTCAAGGACGTGACCCTGGAAGAGGAAGGCGCGGTAGGGCGCAACGGGCTTCTTCAGATAGATGACGTTCAGCACAAGGAGGGTGTATGCCCAGCCCCTTGTCTGGTCGATTCCCTCTGTGAGATGGTCTACGGGGACGAGCTCGCGCCTCTCCTCGTCGGTGAACGAAGCAAGGGGTGCGGAGCCGCTGTTGTGCCAGGTGTCTAGAACGAACGGTTCGCGGCGTGCCTCCCCGCCGCACTTCGGGCACTTCAACAGTATACGATCGATCCAAGGGCGGTGGAGCTCGAACTCCCTGCCGTCCGGTAGCGAGACCGCCTGCTCGATAATGCTCTCCCGGGAGAACGCTGGAACCTTCTCCTTGCACGCCGAGCAGACCCAGATGGGGAGCGGGGTCCCCCAGACCCTCTCCCTGGAGATGCACCAAGGGGGCGACTGTCTGATGAACTCGAGGAAACGGTTGCGCGGCTGTTCGAAGTAGTACTCGACGTTCTCTGCCGCCGCGACGAGGTCACCCTTTATCCTGTCAATCCAGTAGAAGTACTCCCTCCGGGCGACCCAGACCAGGCGGTGCCCGGACCTCCAGCAGGTGGGGTACTCGTGCTCCAGCCGACCGTCGCTGATCAGGTTTCCACTGGCGCGGAGGAGCTCGGTCACAAGCGCGTCAGAGTCCCTGACGAACATCCCGGCGAACCTCCCGGCGTCCTCGGTGAAACAGACCCTGTCGTCGATGGGCACGAAGACCGGAAGACTTCCTCCTCGTGGCGACGAAGAAGTCCTCTTCTCCGTTCGCGGGGGCGAGGTGGACCACGCCGGTGCCCGTGGCCGTGTCGACGAAATCCTCGGCGACGACGACGTGGATCTTACCCTCTCTGCTCAGCCTCTCCTGGCCTGGAATCAGATCGAGGAGAGGATGGACGTAGTGGAGCCCCTCCAGGTCGCGCCCCTTGACTACCTTGATCGTCTCTCCGAACTCGAGCTTCAGCTCTCGGGCCAGGCCGTCCATCCGCTCCGCCCCGACGACCCAGACCTCGTCACCCATCCTGACATAGGCGTAGTCCGCGTCGGGTTTCACCCCGACCATCTCGTCGGTGATGACCGTGAACGGCATGGTCGTCCAGATAATCATAAAGGTGCCTTCGGACGTCTTGACCTTGTAGAACAGGCTCGGATCCTCGAGCGTCTCGTAGCCGAGGACCGCCTCGGCGTGGCTCAGCGATGTCTGACAGCTCGGACAGTATGGGACGACCTTGAAACCCTCACCGAGGATCCCGTCGTTCCAGGCGCTCTCGAGGAACCTCCATTCCCTCTCGATGTAGGAGTCGCGGTACGTCATGTAGGCCTTGCCGTGGTCTAATAGAAGGCCCAGAAGGTCGTCTGCCTCCTCCCAGGCAGCGAGGTACTTGGTTATCAGCCGCTTGCAGGCCTCCACCATCTTCTCCTCCCCAATCTCCTTCAGGTCCTCCCATTTGTTCCCCGAGAGGCCGAGCTCCTTCTCGGCTTGGAGCTCTACAGGCAGCCCCTGACAGTCCCATCCTGCCCTGAAGACCACGTTCTTCTTCGACAGCGTGCTGAAGCGGTACCACAGGTCCTTCATTATCCTCCCGCGGATGTGGCCGATGTGGGGGACGCCGTTCAGGGTGGGCGGGCCCTCGACGTAGCCCACGGGCTTGATTCCTTTGAGTCGGTCCTGGACGATCCCCGGAAAGTCGACTTCCTTCCTGAATTGCCTAACCCTAGACTCCGCTACCTTCCAGTCGTAGTTGGAGGGAAGGGAGAGGACCTTCGGCTGAGAATCAGGAGGACTGGATTTTATAACCACTCAAGGCCCGCACGTGCACTTCCCCTCGATTTTAAAAAGCTTAGTTGCTTCGACCTAGCACCCGTCATCCCGAACCAGCGAATGCCGCACTTCGTCCTGCTGTCCCAAGTGTCAGGTTCGTGACAACAAATCGAGCGTCCCACCGAGCCTTATTTAACGAGGCAAGCGGGCCGTGCGCTGGCAAAGGATATGCCCATAATCAGCTACGAGCCTACTGAAGAGATAATCGTGCACCAGGTGCTTGAGTACGAGAGCAAGGCCTTCTTCGAGGAGGTCATGCGGCAGAACCTGGCACAGCAGCTCTCCGTCATCCCCACGGTGAACTGGATCGACGGAATAGCCTTCTCTATCTGGAGGTTCCCGGAGACCGACGACATCGTGCGCGACGCCATGAACGGGAAGCTTCATCTCTACTCGGTCGCTTTTACGCGAGTGAGCTGACCAGACCCATTTCCAGATAACCCTGGCGAACCAGGAAATCAAGGTCCCCCTGCGGAACGCCAGCAACAACCCGAACTTCGTGGCGCTCGTAGCCTTCCTGAAGGACTTCAAGCAGGAGACGGACCCGAACCCCGCCGTGGCCTCCAAAGAGGGCTGACTCCGCGCCTAGTAGTCGGAAAGGAACGCCTGGTAACCGCTCAACGGCTTCGCGTCGAATCCCAGGTTCCTCAGATCCTTTGCGAACTCCCCTGCGAATCCGTGGGTGGTGTACACCTGCTCCGGTGAGACCTCCTTCACCAGGGCCAGCAGCTCCTGATAGTCGCAGTGGTCGCTGACCGCGAAGGCGTAGTCGGCACCAATCGAGTAGGCGTACCCAGGGTCTGCGGCCCAGCCGCTGAACGCGACCAGGGCTGCACCGTGCTCCTTCTTCAGCCTCTGGGCGATTTTGCTGCCGCGAGCTCATCATCGGGGCCACCATCACCCAAGGGCCCGCAGAGAGGCCCTCCAGGTCTGCCTTCACGGCCTTCCCTTTCCTGAGATTGACCCCGCAGAGCCTGTAGACGTCATTGATCTCAGATACCCTCTCGTGGACGTAGAAGGGGCTCCACGAGGAGAATAGATGAGAGAGGATCTGGGACTTGCCCAGAGCGTACCCCATGAGGACGACCGGCCGTCCCTTGTCGAAGAGCGTCCCGATGGTCGAGTTCACCTCCTTCACCACCTGGGACACGGGAGGAAAGATGTAGTTGCTCTTGCCGAAGGTCGACTCTGTGATCAGTATCCTGGCCTCCTTCGTCCTGCACCTCCCCAGAAACGCGCGGTCTCTGCCCGCAGCATCCCCGGTGTAGAGGACCTCGTCTCCGATGCAAATCGCGCGGGAGCCGAGTATGTGCCCCGAGTCGAGCAGCTTCACATCCTCCGCGGTCTCGGTCGTCCTCCCGAGGTCGAAACCCCTTGCCTTGGCCAGCATCCCAGTCTCCTTGGACGCGAGGACCTTGCTGTTCGGGTCGGGAACCTGCACGTGGTCGAGGTGCGCGTGGGAGACGAATGTGTAGTCGGTCCTTGACGGCATCCTAGGGTCAAGAGCGTAGGACATGGCGCCGTAGTCGACGGTGATGCCGTTGCGCAGGGAGATCTTCGCACGACCCAAGTGAGAGCAGCCTGCTCGGTGCGACGGCCAGCGCGGGTTTATGATGTTATCTGAGACTTGAACGGGATGGACGAGAATCCTGTAGGCCTTCCACGAGTTGGGCCCGACCTCCACTCGAAGACTCGACCTTCACCGGGACCCTCCTCCTGTCTGGCTTCTCCCACCGCCAGGTCTCAGCGTTGAACTCCTCAAAGTCTGCGAAGAGCGAGGCAGCCAGCGGCTTGCCACCCACTGGTACACTGCAGTGTCTCGGAGATGGGTGAGTCAGACAGCGTTCCCGACGCAGACCAGGACCGAGGACTTGTCCCAGAAGAGGACGCACTCGAGAGCCGACTGCGCCTCGAGCGACTCGCTCCACTCGAGCCTCATCGACCCCTCCACCTCACCCTTGGCGAGGCTCGACACTGCGAGGGTCTTGGTCCCCCACCTGCCCACGAACAGCGAGCCTCCTCCAAACCTGAACCCGTGGAGCGACAGCCAGCGGAGCCGCGACTCGCTGGGCACCAGGAATCTCAGGCCCTCCTGCGAGACCTCCATGCCGGCTTCTCCGGTCAGGAGCGCCTCCACGAACCTCGAAGCCGCGACCGGGTCCGACCCCACGGACTCGATCCGTTTCCGTTCCGGATCGAACCAGTACGGAAACTCTCCGGGGACGCCTCCCATCCTCTCGCACTCCGAGTGCACCAATACGGAGACCTTCTCGACCTGGGCGCTCCCAATCGCAGGGTGACCCGAGGCGAAGGCGAGCATCGCGTGCGCCAGGGAGCTCCTGGTCCAGTACCCCCCGAGCTGGCCTTCGCCGTAGTCGGAGCTGTGATAGAGCGCGTTGGTCTTGGATACGGAACGCGGACCGTATCCCGTCTCGTAGTCCCTCTCCAAGAGCCGGTGGACGGTCGAAGACCCGAGGTTCCGGTCTGGAACGGAGTATGAGAGAGCGACCGCCTGATCGACCGTGGACTCCGTGTGGAGCCTCCCCTTGGGGTCGAGGTTCAGCGCGAGGTTCCCTGTCTCGAGATCCCTAAGTCGGTCGTCAATGCACTTCGCTATCTGAGCGCTGGCGTTACGGAAGGCCGAGGACTCTCCCGGCTTGCCGAGCGAGAGGGAAAGAGAGGAGAGCCCAGAAAGAGAGCTGGCTGCGATCACATTCACTTCGGTGACAAAGCCCGTCGGATATCCCGAAGTCAGGCGCCGCCTCCATCCGTCCGGGGAACCGGCCGGAGTCGCAATCAGGCCACCCTTGGCCGCCCCGCGGAGCGCGTTCCCTGCCCTCCTCAATACCGGATACCACTTCCTGCCCAGTTTCTTGTCGCCCGTGAGGCCCAGATAGCGGCACACGTTAATCACGAAGAGCGCCGTCTCCATTGGTCCACCCCTGTCCGAGCTGGAGTGGGGCAAGAAGCCGTCCCTGCGCTGGGAGCGCTTCGCGGCCGCGAACTCCTCCTCGAAGAGTCCTGGCCTTAGGACCCCGACCCCGAACCCCGACGCGATCCGGTCTAGCCCATAGCCTTCACTCTCGACGCAGTCGAGCGTTGACTTCGCCCAACTGAAAGCGAAGTTCACGGACGGACTGGAGCACCTGAAGACGGACTCCTGGCGCGTCACTTGACGTCCTCGCCCGCCCGAAGCTCTGTCCTTGAACTCCGAGAGGACCACCTCCAGGGAGGAATCGTGGTAGAGCGAAGTCACCTCGACCTCGAATGCCGAACCGGGCTGGAGGTCGACGTCGTGCTGGCTCATGATCAGAATCGCACCGGACATCCCCGCGGTGTTCTCGGGTAGCTCTCCGATTGCGAGCAGTTCCAGCGCCTTCTGCTTGCTCCGGGTGAGGTACACCACGGCGGGGCGGGGCGAGAAGCCGATTATGCGGACCCCAGTCGTGTCACCCACGTCGTCCATCACGACATGGTCCCCGCGGTTGAACACGTTCACCCCTATCTCCGCAGGAGGGTCGCGGTCGACCCTGAAGTTCAGGCTCGTAGGGTCGTGGAGGGTGATGACCCTCAACCGGATACCTGCCTCGGACCTGTTCGTGTATCTGGCGACCCGCGTGTATCCCGTAGCCCCGTCGCGACAGAGTCTGATGGACTGCGACCCCTGCAACAACTCCGGGTTCGGTGTGGAGAGGCCGATGGAGCCGGGGGCGAGTCTGACCTTCATCTCCCTCTTCCTCTGGGAGATGATCACACCGGCCTGGATCTTGAACGGCTCGACGACCTCCCTCCCGAAGAGTAGCTTGCCGAATCGCGAGGAGTAAAGGAAGGCCACGCTGCCGTCAGGGTCGACCTTGAGCCTGTCGTGGCCTGCCGAGAGGAAGACGCTCCGCTTAAGCATCAGGTTCGAAAGTTCTCTCCCGTCGACGAGTGGAGCCTCCTGTCGCATTGGTAGCACTTGGACCAAAGGGAACTAATGCGGATGGATTTACCTAATTTGAGCGATTGTTCACGAGTTCTTTACAACGCCACCCTTCGAGCGGGTCAGTCCTTCTTCCAATAGGTTCCGCCTCCGGGTCTATCCTCTAAGGTAATGCCTTCACTCTTCAGCTGAGCGCGTATCTCGTCCGCCCGCGCATAATCCCCTCTGCGCCGTGCCTCCCCTCGCTCGAGTATCAGTTTCTCGACCCGCGCCTTGACTGCGGCCGAGACCGCAGCCGCCTTCTCTGGCTCCATCACCCCGAGCACCGAATCCGCTCTGCGCAGAGCGTCGATCACGGCTTCCTTTCCAGACCGAGAGAGATTATCAGAGTCGACCAGAGAGTTGATTGCCCTAAGGAAGCCGTAGAGCGCCGCGAGAGCCTCCGGCACATTCAAGTCCTCGTCCATCGCTCGCTCGAAATCCTTGAGGAAGGATTGGCTCTCGACAAGCCCACCTTGGCCGACTTCAGAGACTCCTGCCTCTCGCACCCTGCTCGAGAAAGCATCTATCTTTGCTACGTTGGTGCTCGCCTGCCGGAGGGACTCGTCGGTTAGGTTGAGCTCGTCCCTGTAGTGGGCGCTTATCAGGAAGAGCCTGATCGCCCTCGGTTTCCATCCTCTTTCCACGAGCCTGCCTGAAGGTAACCATGTTCCCGAGAGACTTGTGCATCTCTTCGCCGTTTATCTTGAGGAACTCTGAGTGCATCCAGTAGTTAGCGAATTTCTTTCCCGTGACTGCCTCCGATTGCGCTATCTCGTTTTCGTGGTGGGGGAAGCGAAGGTCTTTGCCGCCGGTGTGGATGTCGAAGCTCTCACCGAGGTACTTGATCGCCATGGCCGAGCACTCGATGTGCCAGCCCGGCCTGCCCTTCCCGAGCTCGCTCTCCCAGAAGACCTCCCCGTCGCTCGCGTCCCATGCTTTCCACAAGGCGAAGTCGTGCGCGCCCATCTTATCGTAGTGATCCGCTGAGACGCGGGCACCTTCCTTTAGCTCCTGGACCTTCACACCGGAGAGATCGCCATAGTGCTGGAACGTCCGGATAGAGTAGTAGGTCGATCCATCGTCCGCCTTGTATGCGTGCCCCGAGCGTAGCAAGGATCTAATCATCGACTCCATCTCCGGGATGTGATCCGTCGCTCTCGGATAGTTCTCGGCTCTTTGCATGTTCAGCGCGTCGAGGTCTTCCATGAATGCCTGCGCGTAAAAGTCTGTCAGTTCCCTTAGGCTCTTCCCGGTCTTCCTCATGCCCTCGATGATCCTGTCTTCAACATCGGTGAGGTTCTTGGCCTGCTCAACTTTGTAACCCTTGAAGAGGAGATAGCGCCTCAATATGTCCTCCGAGACGAAGGTCCTGAAGTTGCCGATGTGGGCGTAGTTCCAGACGGTCGGTCCGCAGGTGTACATCCGTACCTCGCCATCCTTGATGGGCCTGAAGTCAGAGAGCTCTCTGCCCAGACTGTTGTAGAGACGGAATGTCAAGGCCGAAGGGGCAGCGGTGGTTGACGTGATAAGCTCTTCTCTGACTCGTGAAAATAAAAAAAGGAAAAGGGAGATTGAGCTTACTTGAGCTTACCAATGCGGAAAATTGGTTTTCCGCAGGATCCGCATATTCCCTTGACAGCAGCTCTACCGTTCTTGAGCTTGATCTGTTTCGGGCTCTTGATCTCCCTGTTCTTCTTCTTTTCGTAGACGCAGTAGCCGGTGACCACCGCTTTTTTCCTCGCACCTTGAGCGTAGACATGGATATTTAAGCTCTTGCTAAACGGGCAAGAATCAAGGTTTTTTCAGAAATCAGAGACTTTTTGAGACCGGAAAAAAGGATAGGAGCAAATCGCCCCTCGGTAGAGCATCCCCATTTCTCCGATTTTTGCCCGCATCCGAGAAAATGCCAAGTCGAGCTGGTAGTGCATCTGATAAGGGGAGAGAATCGGAACGTTTTTTCTTGCCGGCCGAGGCGGGTCGCGGGCCGTTGGCCGAAATCGGTCGAAAAAAGGCGAGACGAAGAATCTCATCGGGACCCTAGATTAGAAAAAACATGAACTCGAAAAGAAGGTGTCAGGACGCGGACTTCACGACTATCGTGCCTTCCACGACGTAGGGCAGGAAGAGCTCATAGGTGTAGGTGCCCGGGGCGGTCAGGACGACGCAGTATGTGTGACCATAGGTCATCCCGTCGAAGTACCACTGAACTCCATCGGGAGGCACGGAGACAGAGATGACGTTGTGAACCGCAGTGGAATCCATGTCGTTCCAGATTACTGTGTTGTTGACCCCGACCACGACGACGAGAGTCGGAGGCTCGAACTTGATGCTCGAGTTAGTGCCGACTCCCTGCGGGATTATCACCTGGACGCTGAGCGACGAGCAGGAATCCGAGCTCATGTTCCCCGATGGCAACGAGGGAGGAGTTCCGACATAGTACGCCACTCCCACGATGGCAGCGAGGGCGAGTATCAGTATCGTGGAAAGGGAAATGTTCCTCTTCTTCTTCGAGGCGCCTGCGGACTCTCGTCCTAGCGAGTAGACCAACTTGCGCGACCTACTTGGCTTCTCGTCAGCCCGGTGCCGAGAAATCCACAACCCCAACACACCTCTCACCGGAAGTCAGCAGCAACCTGCGGCAATCCTAGCACCGGGAAGAAAGCATGTGGTTTGGCCTTAAATCTGTTGCACGAGCTGTCTCTTGTCGTTCTCGTTGCGATCGTGTCAGCCCGTGACCGTTATCGTGCCCTTCATCCAGTTGTGGTAGTCGCAGACGTAAGTGTACGTTCCCGGCGTGGTCAGAGTGATGCTGTAGGAATTGCCGCCCTTCAGGTTCGGCGAAGTCGTGCCGGGCGCGACCGTCGAGCCTCCGGGGACCGACGTGAAGTCGATGTTGTGGGTGACCCCGGTGTCGTCGTTGGTGAACGTGATTGTCGTGCCCGGCGCGACGGTGAGCGAGGATGGCGAGAAGTTCGCGCCGTTCCCGGCGCCGGAGGGAATTATCACTGTTGCGGTGCCTGTACCGGATGCGCTGCTCGTGGTGCTAGCGGTACTCGTCGGTGAGGTGGTGGTCGTCTTCGCCGGGAGCGCGAAGGATCCGATTGATCAGGACGGCGCTGAGCGCGATGGGTATCACTATGGCGATGATCAGTACCAGCACCAGTACTGCCTTTGTCGAGCCGCTCATCTTTTCGCTCATTTGTCTCACTGGAGTATCGGGAAAGCGAGGAGCATGGTGATGATGAGTACTCCCACCAAGAGGACAGGAATGAGGAACAGATATTGAATCGCCGTCGACTCTTCTCTGATGTTCATCGAGAACATCACGGTCACGACGGCGCTGACCGCCGCGATGACCCCGATGACGATGTCGATGTTAAGGTTCCCGGGGTTCACCTTGAAGAGCGCGACCTCGACCACTGTGGCCACGACCAGGTACAGCCAGACACCGACGGCAAGGTTTGTTTTCATCATAACACCTACAATAGATAGAAGAGCGGGAACACGAAGACCCAGATCAGGTCCACGAAGGCCCAGTACATCGCGAAGTTTTCGACCCCGGTGAAGTTGCTCGTGGTGAACCCGTTCTTCCTGGCTTTGTTGATGAGGTAGGCCATCACGACCAGTCCGGCCGTGACGTGGGCGCCGTGCAGACCCACGGTGAAGAAGTATGTGCTCTCAGGCAGTGTGCCGCCCCATGGCGTAAAGGACGGGACACGGGTGACGAGGTACCCATACCACTCGTATCCCTTTATCACCATGAACGTTGCGCCCAATATGAAGGTTATCGAGAGGTAGCGAATCAGGTTGTTGTTCTTGCCCGCCTTCGCCGCCTCCAGAGCGAGGACCGCGGTGAGGCCGCTGGTGAGCAGGATTACCGTCAATATCAGGCCCAGTGTGACATCGTGGATGCTTCCTGGAATCGGCCAAGGAACGGAGGAGTTTATCCTCAGGTAGAGGTCGCTGGCTATTATCGCGCCGAAGACGATGACGTCCGAGGCGAGGAAGATCCACATCGCGAGCCGGAGCTTCGGGATGTTCGTGAAGGGCCACCTCTCGGTCGGCGTCTCGGGGAACTTGAACTTGTTCTTCGTATCGTCGGAGGCCCAGCCGATGAGCGTGTATCCAAGGAGCACGAACCCGGCCAGCATGACGATGATGCTGTAGAGCTGGTAGTAGGTGAACAGAGCAAGGCCGAAGAAGGTCACCGCCATCCCGACGGAGAGCTGGATGGGCCGCGAGCTGTAGTGCTCCTCATGGCCGCCTTCGTGATATCCCGAGTCGTGACCCAACGAATCCGGAGCAGATTCATGGCCGCCCGACGCGCCCATTATCGTGGGCGTCCATTCGAGCCCTGTCGCCCCCCAGGGGTTCGCGGGCGCGATGCTGCCGCTTCTGAGCGTGTAGACGAGGTTCAGGACGAGCAGCACCTGGGCAAACGCGAAGATGAACGCGCCGATGGTCGCTATCATGTTCAGCATGTTCCAGGAGGGTATCGACTGGTAGGTGTAGACGCGTCTCGGCATGTCGTAGAGGAAGAACATCGGGAAGTAGAGGATGTTGAAACCGACGAACGAGATGATGAAGTGGGCCTTCGCCATCCCTTCGTGGAACATCTTCCCCGTCATCTTCGGGAGATAGAAGTAGATTCCTCCGAAGAGCGCGAATATCGCGGCACCCACCATGACATAGTGGAAGTGCGCGACCACGAAGTATGTCCCCCTGAACACGACGTCGAGCACGAACGACGAGAGGAATACTCCCGTGATGCCGCCGATGATGAACAGGATGATCGAGCCGATCGCGAATAGCATCGGCACCGACAGACGTATCGTAGATCTGGCGAGCGACTTTACGAAGGCGAGTATTATCACGTCGAAGGGAAGCGAGATCAAGAGGGTCGCGACGCTGAACGCTTCATCCTCGGTAAGGCTGACGCCCGTGATGAACATGTGGTGCTCCCAGACGAGATAGCTCAGCGGAACGATCACGGCCCCGGTGACAGCCAGGATGATGTTCTTCTCGGCGAGGGGTCTGCCTGAGAAGACTGGGAGAATCTCGGAGACCATGCCGAACCCCGGAAGGAGCACGACGTAGACCTCGGGGTGACCGAAGAACCAGAAGACGTCGTCCCAAAGAATGGAGCCTCCGGCCGCAACACCCTGAGAGACAGGCAGGGAGAAGATCACCGTCCCCAGGACCCTGTCCGAAACAAGCATCAGCAGCGCAGCGAGAAGGGAGGGGAACGAGAAAAGCATCTGGAGGATGGTGAAGAGCACGAACCAAGTGAACATCGGTATCTTACGCCAGGTCATCCCCGGCGCGCGCATGTACGTGATGGTCACCATTATGTTGACGCTGCCGATGG
The DNA here is from genome assembly GCA_963806765.1 of uncultured Nitrososphaerota archaeon. Lineage (GTDB taxonomy): Archaea > Thermoproteota > Nitrososphaeria > Nitrososphaerales > Gagatemarchaeaceae > Gagatemarchaeum. The sequence continues at coordinate 766,729 of CAWDYS010000003.1, forward strand.
TGACGGAGACGACCAGCATTATCAGCCCGAGGAAGGCCAGCGTCGGCCCGGGACCCGGGGTGTAGGATGTGGAGAGCGGCACGTACGTCGTCCACCCTCCGCTCGCGTTGCCGCCGGGGAGGAAGAACCCGAGCGTCGCGAGGATTCCTCCGAAGACGAAGAGCCAGAAGCCTAGGGCGTTCAGCCTCGGCATCGCCATGTCCTTCGCTCCAATCTGCAGCGGCATCATGTAGTTCATGAAGGCGATTGCCAGTGGCGAGAGGAAGAAGAGAATCATGATCAGCCCGTGCAGCGTGACCGCCTGGTCGAAGGACGCCGCGCTGAGGAAGTCGTTGAGGGGCATCGAGAGCTGGACCCTCATGAAGATGGCCAGCAGGGCACCCACGAACCCGAAGTAGAGCGCGCTGATGAAGTAGAGCGTGCCTATGTCCTTGTGATTCGTCGTGAAGAGCCAGCGCTTAAGCCATGGGTCCACTCTCTATCACCCGGTCACCGTTATCGTTCCCTTCATCCAGTTGTGATAGTCGCAGACGTAGGTGTAGGTGCCCGGCGTGGTCAGAGTGATGCTGTAGGAATTGCCGCCCTTAAGGTTCGGCGAAGTCGTGCCGGGCGCGACCGTCGAGCCTCCGGGGACCGACGTGAAGTCGATGTTGTGGGTGACCCCGGTGTCGTCGTTGGTGAACGTGATCGTGGTGCCCGCCGCGACCGAGAGCGAGGACGGCGAGAAGTTCGCGCCGTTCCCGGCGCCGGAGGGAATCGTCACGGTGGCGGTCAGGCCGTTGTTCGACGCCGAGCTGGTCGTGCTTGAGCTCAGGCCTCCGCCGAAACTCGCGTACCACTTGTTGTAGGAGGCCTGCGAGACGACGTCCAGGTTCCCGATCATGGTCGCGTGGCCTATCCCGCAGAGCCTCCTTGCAGCGGATTCCGCCCACGACTTGGCCTATGGTCGTCGCATTGAACCAGAGGAAGTTGTACTGACCCGGGATGGCGTCCTTGGCGACGCTAAGGCTCGGAATCGTGAAGGAATGGTCTACGTCAACGGAGGTGATGTTCAGGACGATTACTTCGTTCACAGGGACCGTCAGGTTGTCGATGGCGACATGGCCGTTCCCATATGTGAAGATCCACGCGAACTGCTCTCCAGTCACGTTGATGTAGATTGGATCGACCTTGACCGGGGGAGTCACGAGGCTCACCGATGCGAAGGTCTGGTACTCGACGAAGCCGAGCACGCTCCCGGTGACGAGCAACGTCAGGACCACGTTCTTCCAGTTGCCCCATCCGCTCTCCTCGTGGAACTTCGGCGCTTCCTTGACGTTCTTCTGGCGGCCCTTTGCTATCCAGTAGACCATGAAGCCGGTGACGACGGTCCCCGCCGCGAAACCGAGGAACATGTAGTAATGGAACAGCGACCACCATATGGTGTTCGTAGGAGCCTGCGCGTCGAGCGGCAGAATAAACATTCGACGTCCGAGCCGAGACGAAGTTTCGATATAAAGATTATCAAGTATGTGATACGACGATGAAAAGGGTCTTACCTGGTCGCGCAACATCGCGGGTTGAAGGTTCGCGCGCGTGGTGCAGCCGCAGTCAGGCCACGCCTAACGCATAATTAGCCAGCCATCTGACGCACGCTCGCGGCGGGGTGGCGGAGCGGCTACGCGTGCGCCTGCAGAGCGCATTCACATGGGTTCGAGTCCCATCCCCGCCTTTCTGACCTAATTACGGCTCAATTTGTCATACAAAGCACCATTACACCCTAGTAGCCCAAACACGTCTCTATTTCGTCTTTTCTAGCAAGCCAAGCGAACGAATCAGAGCATCATTCTTGCGCCTTATTCTGAACCCGACCTTGTCAAGGAATACGCGTCGTGACTCGTTCCGAACGCGAATCCCAAAACAATCCTTGTTTGCTTTGTAGACAATTCCCTTGATGGTAACAGCTCTTCCACCCTTATGCTTCAGCAGTGGACCAGTAGTATGAATCCCAAGTCGATTTAGCTGATCAAGCACTAAGCCAATCAAGGCCTGATCGGTGTTTACGGCGGTGACAGATCCTTCGGAAACCGATCCCTCTGAGTCAAAGAATCCGCTGAGGAAACCCCCTGAGCACTGTTCGCTCTTCTCGATAACAACTTTGAGTTCCTCAATTGGTTTTCGCAGGAACTGTTGCAGGAGCAGGCTCGAGACTTCTACGTGCCACCCGTTCGTCTTCGCATGGTGTCTCACATGGGGCAGGGGCTTCTTCAGGACGAGGGCTATCGCCTCCGCGAAAGCCTGGGCGATGTCCCTGTCGGTGACCCTGAGCTTCAGCCTGTAGTTGTGGTCGCCGCAGATGCTCATGGAGCCATCGCCGAGCATCACGCCGATGACGTACCCCAGCTCGGCGGTCGGGACCGGGACGAACTTCGTCACGCTGCCGCCGGGGCCGTGGTCGCCCCGGAGCCAGTTGCTCACGTGCGACTTGCTGAGCCTGACATGGGACTCCTCCTCGACGGCCCTGATGATCTGGTTGTCGCTCGCTCCCGCCGCGCGGTGGCGGATCACCGTCTCGTAGAGCCGCATCCTCAGCGCAAGGCCCCGCTGCGGCCGCTTCGTGCCGCGCCTCACGGCAGACTATTTGCAAAGACCATAAGTGCACCAGTGGTCCGTGATGAACGCACCCTCAGGACACCGGTCGGTGGGCTTTCCTGCTGAGAACAATCATCCATCCTTAAATCGAATGGGTCGGAGGCCTTTGCCAGCATACACTTGAGCTTCAGCAGCGCACCCCGCGGCGCCCGGTCCGGCGGGAAAGGGAGCCCCGCCAAGAGGGCGAAGAAACAGAAACGCGGTTTCCGCACCAACAGGAAACGACCCGCTAAGGAGGAGGAGGTCGACCTCGGGGCAGCGAAGGCCCGGGTTCTGGAGGGGCTATCCCACCTTGGCCAACAGAAGTTCACGGCCGGACCCGGAGGCTACGACCTGTCGCACTGGCTGAAGAGCCTTACACTGCTGTTGGACGACTTTGAGGCCAAGATGAAGGGCACGGAGCTCCCGCAAGAGTACCGCGACAGACGGAGGGAGATTACTTCGCGGTTCTCCACCCCCGTCGAGACGTCGCAGATAGAGGCCGAGGTGGAGGCCATCAGGAAGGAGGAGATGGAGATCAGGACGACCCTCGACCGGGAGAAGGAGAGGATCATGGCGAGGCTGACCGCGCTGCGCGCGGAGAAGGAGGGGAAGGCGAAGGAGATCGAGGAGCAGAAGGTCACGCTTGGCGAGATCAGAGCGAAGAGGAAGTCCGCGTCCTTCTTCTCGAAGCTTGCGGGGAGGTCCGGGCCGCCGACCGAGCCCGTGGAACAGAAGATAGAGGAGCTCGAGAAGGCATCGTCATCACTGGAGGAGGAGGCGCTCAACCTCCAGAGCGTCCGCGCCTCGATCGAGAGAGACGGAGGCACTCCGTCTGGGCTCTACGAACAACACTGGATCAGGGTCGACGCCATCGGTGCGAGGCTTAGGGAACTCGAGGCCGAGATGCAAGACAAGTCGCAGCTGGCCAAGGAACGCGAGAGTGCGACGGGCGCCCTGGCCGAGGTCATCTCCAGGTTCGAGCCCAAAGTGAGCGGGAAGCAGGGGTAGACCCAGGCCGGAGCGCGTCGCTATTTCGACTAAGAGCTGCTGGCCGTGGCGTTTAGGAGAGCGTAATAGCTGTCGTCGGTGGCACCCGAGTTCGACTGTACCCTCCGACACAGTAGAGGAAGTCGGTGTTGGCCACGCAGTCCGTCGCCACGCCGAGTGGGTAGCTGGACGCCGCCTGCCATGGGCCCAACCCGGCCGAAGTGACGTCTGCGTAGTAGACGGCGGCGGTCGAGGCCCCGCCGCTCTGAAGGCCGCCTACGCAATAGATCGAGGAATAGGAGGTCACGCACGATTCGGCGATCGTCTGGATCGGGTAGTCGGGAGCGGCGGTCCACGGACCCATTCCGGAGGGAGTGACGTACGCGTAGAAGGTCGAGTTCTGCGGGTCGTCCTGGGCGTCCTCCCCTCCCACGCAGTACACATAGCTGCCCAGGCCGGAGCAGCTAGGGAAGTAGTGATTGGTCGGGTAGTCTCCGCCGCGGTTCCAGGCACCTATGCCGGAGGAGGAGACGGGGGCGTACCAGTTGGACAGGGAGATCGCCGTCGTCGCGCTCGTGCCGGTCGTCTCGTTCTCTCCTCCCACGCAGTAGATGTCCCCGACGGCGGTGGTGCAGGAGAGCGCGTCCGTCGCGACTGGATATGGTGTTCCGGGGACCCAGGCACCTACGCCCGCGGGAGAGAGCGTGGCATAGTAGCTTGCCGCCGTGTCGTCGCCGCTTGAGTCGTGAGTCCCGCCGACGCAGTAGACATAGCCTGAGGCGGAGGCGCAGGACTGGAAGACAATCGGCGAAGGATAGGGATTCGCCGAGAGTGTCCAGTTTCCGACGCCGGAGGACGAGGCTGGGGCGTAGTAGACAGAACTGGTCGGGTCATTGTTCGCGTCCTGCCCGCCGATGCAGTACACGTACCCAGCAGAATCGACGCAGGACTGCCCCACCACCCCGGCGACCCCGCCGGCCGTCAGCGGGTAGGCGAATGTCGGTGTCCAGGGCCCGCCGCTCGGGGAAGCGGAATACTGGGTGTAGAGCGTAAGCGCCACCAGCGCGACGATGACGATGGCCAGCGCGACGATGACCGACCGCGGGAGGGTTCGCAACTCTCGATAGTTTCCCTGAATTCATCTTAAAGGTTGTGAACCCCAGCCCCGGCGTCGCCGTGGCACATCCCCGCCAACGGGCGCGACAAGGATAATAGTTCAGGGGTCGGGAAAGTGCGGTGATGAGGCACATAGAATCATCCAAGGCGGTCAAGCCGATGGGTCCCTACTCTCAGGGGATAGTCGCCAACGGGATGGTCTTCGTCTCCGGGACGGTCGCCATCAACCCTGCCACCAACTCGATGGTCGCGGGCGGCATAAAGGAGCAGACCAAGCAGGTGCTCGAGAACGTGAAGGCCGTCCTTGAGGCAGGGGGCAGCGGCCTCGAGAGGGTTCTGAAGGTCACCGTCTTTCTCAAGGACGGTTCGCACTTCAAGGAAATGAACGAGGTCTACTCCTCGTATTTCGGGAGCCACAGGCCGACCCGAACGACCGTCGTCGCGGGGTTCGTCAAGGACGACATACTGGTCGAAATCGACTGCATCGCCTCGCTATAGGGGAGATCTCCGGCGCTTTCAGCTGGGCCTTCCAACACTACAGGAGGTCTGGGCGGCCTCCGTCGCGGCACCTCTACCCAAGAGGAGGGCAGAGGGAAGAGATCGATCGCCCCGTGCTCATCATGTGGACCGGCCGAGGCCGGGGCGCAGCCGTCGAATCTACACGAATAGAGCGAAGAGCACTATGGCGGAGACGAACACGATGGAGATGGTGTTCAGCACCTTGATCAACGAGTTGATCGCTGGACCAGCGGTGTCCTTGAATGGGTCGCCCACGGTGTCTCCCATAACCGCCGCCGCGTGAACGACTGAACCCTTCCCACCGTAGTTCCCGAGCTCGATGTACTTCTTTGCGTTGTCCCAGGCAGCTCCCCCGTTGGTCATCATGAACGCGAGGAAGACCCCCGAGGTGACGCTGCCTATCAGCAGCCCTCCAAGTGAGACCGGACCGAGCACGAACCCGACGACTAGAGGAGTGACCACAGCGAGGAGGGCGGGCTTGACCAGCTCCCTCAGGGCGGCCTGGGTGCTGATGTCGACGCACTTCGCGTAGTCGGGCTTGGCCGTGCCCTCCATTATGCCCGGAATCTCCTTGAACTGTCTTCGCACTTCATTCACCATCTTGAAGGCAGCCCTTTGGACGGCCTGGATCAGGAAGCTGGAGAAGTAGAACGGGAGCAGGCTCCCGATGAAGAGGCCCACAATGACGTGCGGGTCGGTCAGCGTGAACTGGAGCGTGGCGCCGGGACTGAGGCTGTACTTTGAGAAGAGATTGTGCGCGACGATCTGCTTGTTGACCTCACTCTGGAATGCCTCGAAGATGGAGACCGCGGCGAGCGCGGCCGACATGACTGCGAAGGCTTTCGTCGTGGCCTTAGTCGTGTTGCCCACAGCGTCGAGCTCGTCCGTGACATCCCGGACCGTCCCTTCGAGGCCGGCCATCTCGGCGATTCCATTAGCGTTGTCCGTGATCGGGCCAAACGAGTCAATTGACATGATGATCCCCGTAAGGGAGAGCATCGACATGGTGGCTATCGCGGTGCTGTAAACACCCATCAGGCTGTTGGAGCCGGAGGCGTAGTAGCCCAAGTAGTAGGAGGAGAGGATCGCGGCGATCAGCACAACCGCCGATGGCGCCGTGCTCTGGAGGCCAGTGGAATAGCCTGCGAGGAAATTGGTCGCTGCCGAGGTCTGGCTCGCCTCGGCTATCCCCTTCACCGGGGCGTGGGTGTAGGCGGTGTAGTAGTCCGCCACCCTCTCGATCACGATGACCACGATGACCCCGACTACGGCACTCCCAAGAAGCGAGTAGGCGAAGCTGCCCGTGCCGAAGAGGAGACGTCCGAAGATGAAGTCGAAGATGATCGCTATGACAGCCGCGATGACCAGTGCGGTGTTGAGCGCGTTCATCGGCTCTGACTTGATCGAGCGCCGGATGTAGAAGCCCCCTATGATCGATCCGACTATGCCCGCAAAGCCCAGCAGGAGCGGATAGACGAGGAGCTGGTTCGACCCCACGACGGAACTGACGGCCGCCGGAAGATACCCGGGATTCGCACTCAGGGCCAGCCCTATCAGAGCGCCGAGGATTATTGCCGCTATGGCGGTCACGACGAAGGACTCGTAGACGTCGGCACCCATGCCCGCACAGTCGCCCACGTTGTCGCCGACGTTGTCAGCGATGACCGCGGGGTTTCTAGGGTCATCCTCGGGGATGTTCGCCTCGGTCTTGCCGACGATGTCGGCACCGACGTCGGCAGCCTTGGTGTAGATCCCGCCGGAGACTCTCATGAACATAGCAATCAATGAGGCACCGAATCCGAGCCCGGCCATCGTTGCGGGGTCGGGAGCTGAATCGTTCCCTGGAACGCTATGTAGTAGAGCGAGAGGCCGAGGAGCCCGAATCCGACGATCGCCATCCCCATGACCCCGCCGCCCCGAAAGGCCAGTGTGAGCGCTGGGCCGAGCCCTTTCTTTGCGGCCTGGGCCGCCCTAGAGCTGGTCCTGACGGTTATCGCCATTCCGACGTATCCGGCCACGGCGGATAGGGTCGAGCCCACCAGGAACCCTACGGCGACCGCGCCGCCTGAGTTGATAGGCCTGTCGATGAAAAAGTAGATCAGGAGAGCGTATGATTATCGCGACGGGCGCTATGATGGTGTACTCCCTGCTCAGGAAGGCGTTGGCGCCCTGTCGGACCGCGGTCGAAATCTCGATCATCTTGGGGGTACCTGCGTCCTGCCTCCGGACGTAGAAAATCAGAACCAGAGAGTAGACCAATGCTATTGCGGCCCCGCCGGCAGCCAGTATTCCGTAATCGAAACCCAACTCGCCCTTTCGACCTTGCCCCGACGTGAGTTTTGGCAGATGTTATAAACTAAGAGGCGCGAGTTCGAAGAAGAGAGTAGGGACCGGCGGCCCCGCCTCAGCCGTTCATCTTCGTGAGGGTGTACGTCGCGATTAGGGGAAGCGCTATCGTTGCGTCGGCGTACAGTGTGGTCTGCTTGGCGCGCTCCTTCACCTTCCCCCAAGAGACCGCCTCTCTTACCTGCGCGCCGCTCAGGGACCCGTCGTACTCGACAGCGGTCGTGATGTAGCATGCGTAGTCGAGGCCGCCCTTGAACATGTTCCACCAGATGGTGTGGTGTTTGGAGATCCCTCCCCCGATGACCAGAGCCCCAGTCTTCTTTGCGTCGAAGACGATGTCGGCGAGGCGCTTCTCGTCCTTTATGACGTCGACAGCGAAGTCGGAACGGCGGTTCGCGAAGAGCCAGATCTGCGAGCCCACGGCGCCGTCCATCGGGCCAGGGATGAAGATTGGGACACGCTTCTTCCTGGCCCAGTAGAGCAACGAACGCTCGTCGTCCACGAGCAACCCAACCTCCGCGCAGAGTTCCTCGGTGCTCAGGCTTCGCCTGCCGCTCGAGTAGACCTCGTCGAGCCATGGCTGCATCTTCTTCTCTATGGCCGGCCCGTAGTCGTTGAGGGGCACGAGCAGGTTCCCAAGTCTGTGATAGCCCGTCCGCTGGAGCTTGGCATCGTCCAGATAGAAGCTTCCGTGGTAGTAACGCCCCCAGGACCTGGCGAGGTCGTGATCGAGGGTCCCGGAGGTTGTGACTATGACATCCACCATGTCGTTCTTGACCATGTCGACAAGGACACCCCTGAGGCCCGTCGCCATCGGTGCGGCTGGGAAGGAGAGGAACTTGGTGCAGCGCTTGTCCCGGACCATGTCCAGGTGAATCCTCGCGACGTCCGCGAGGTTCTTTCCCATGAACCCGCCCGCCTCGCGCATCTGATCGAGGAGGTCAACCACCTCTAGGGAGGGCTCAAGGTGGATGTCTTTGACCTCCCTCAGCTTGGCTTTGTCCATAGGACTAGTAATCAGCGCCCCCGCTCGATTTTTAAATGGTTGGGTCGCGCAGTTTCAGAGTTCTCGCCTCCCCGGGACACGGAGACAGCATGGTGAGGCAGCGCGTGGGGCCGCGGAGTGGGCCCGTGGCGGAACCAAGGGATTAGGGCTGGTCCTCGACCCGCCTCCATGCTAACTGCTGCACACTTCGACAGATGCGTTCAATGTCTGGGCCGGATAGTCGACGCGGGAGACGAATTTGCCTGCTCTTCATGCGGGATGGTCACACCCAAGGAGGTGACCGAAGTCGGCGAGGATGGACCGCGTCAGGCGATCGACTACACGAATCACTCGCTCGGTCGCTACCTGGCAATCTCGAAGGGCGACAAGCTCTAGGCTGATGTCGCTGCTGAGGGTTGGGCTGGCGGAGACCGTGGAGGACTCGAAGCTCGACTACTCGACAGCGGTCAGGATAACTCTCCAGCAGCAGCGCATGAAGGGGCTTTTCGACGGTCTGCACAGGTCGAAGATACCCTTCCTCTATCTGATACTCGTCAAGCCTTCGGAACAGGGGAGCGACGACAACGAGATCTTCGAGTTCGACCTGGTGGTGGGGACGTGGAAGGACGTCAAGGTCAAGAAGGCGGCCGAGGCGATGTCCACGCTCGAGCAGAACACAGGCGTCCTCGCGGCGACCCTGGCGGTCGGGGTGCCGAACTCTTCGGTGAGGAGGCTCACCAGGAACGAGCTCAAGGACTTCGGCCAGAGCCTTCTCCAGCCAAGCGAGCCGAAGCTGACGCAGGTGGCCGACGCATCGGCCATAAGCAGACTCGAGTCCTTCGAGGCGCGGAGCCCCGCGGTCGAGACGGGCAAGAGCGCACCCGACTTCTACGTCCCGAACGCCGCCGAGTCCGGGACCAGCGGGATAGTCTTGGGGAAGGTGCGCACACGGTCGGGAACCTCTCACGACTTCAGGCTGCAGCTCGATGACCTCCGGAGGCACGCAGCTATCCTTGGCATGACCGGGGCAGGAAAGTCCACCAGCGCGTCGGTGATAGTGAGACAGGTGGCAGGGATGGGGCTTCCTTTGATGGTCCTCGACTGGCACAACGAGCATGCGGATCTCGTCAGGTCGGCAGGTGGGACCGTGTTCTCTCCCGGGAAGGACCAGTTCACGATAAACCCCCTCGACATGGGTTCGTCGATGGACTCGGTGGAGCACATCGCGATGACCACCGACATCTTCTCCGACATCTACCACTTCACCCACCCGCAGGCGTACATGTTCAGGAACGCCCTGCAAAAGTGCCTGGGCGAGGCATCTGAACGCGAGGTCCCGACGCTCTCGTCGCTGGTCAAGGTCATAGAAGGCTATCCGCTGAGATTGGCCTATGACAACGAGACCAAGGTCGCGCTCCTGAGAAGGCTCGTGCCTCTCACCGAAGGGCAGGTCGGGAGGGCGCTAAACGGACCCTCGAGCCACACCGTCGATGAGATGCTGGACAAGGTCCTCTCGATCGAGCTGGGGCAGATCAGGGACACCCAGACGAGGAGCGTCTTCGTCGACATACTGCTGAAGGTCATCTACGAGCACCGCGTCAGCAAGAGGGGCAAGATGGAGCACCTCATGGTCGTCGAGGAGGCGCGCAACATAGCGCCGGCGAGGAGGGAGGAGGACCCGCCGAGCGTGGGGGAGAGGATGATCTCGGAGCTTCGCAAGTTTGGCGAGGCCATGATCTTCGTGGCCCAGTTCCCGACGCAGGTCGCGTCCGAAGTCATCAAGAACTCTGGGGTGAGGATAATCCACAGGGTCTCCTGGTCGGAGGACCTGAAGCTGATTGGAGAGGCACTCAACCTCGGCAAAGAACAGCTCGCCCACGTCTCCAGCCTGGGCGTGGGGGAGGTCGTGGTGAGCCTCACGCGGCTCCAGAGCCCGATCCTGGTTCAGGTCGACGCTGGCTCGGTCCTCGGCCTGGAGAGGAGGGACCTCAGCCTTGCGGAGGAGTCGTAGTCAAGCGTCCAGTCGATCCACGGAGAGGCCTGCGGCCGGCCTGCGAGATAGTCCTCGGCGATTCTCCTCGCCAGAGAGGCGGGGCTCGCGTTCGTTGAGTCGTATTCGTGAACCTTGGCGGCTCCGAACCTGCGGACGGCGCCGTCAAGGACGACGCCTATCAGCTCCGCCTCCACGTTCTCAAGGACCTTGTCGGGAACGTAGCCCCTCGAGGCGAGCCGCCTCTTCAGGACGGCCGGGTCGCACCTCAGCACGACGACGAAGTCCACGCTGGCGGGCTTGAGCACGTCGGCAAGAAGGTGACCAGACACGACCGCGCAGGCGGTCCCGCGCTTTGCGAGCTGAGAACCGAGCTTCCGCGTGTCGACGACGAGCTCGCCTCGTTCCGCGCGACGCGGCGCGCGTCCCAGCAAAGGAGTTGATATCGACCAGCTCCATCTCGAGCAGGGCTGCGAGGATGGGCGAGACCGACTTCTTGCCCGTGCCCGGTGTGCCAGTTACGCCAAGTGCCCCGGGCCGCTTCATTGCTGGTCGTCCGGCGCGTTCGAGGAGAGCACGACGAGGCACTGTCCGGGTTTCATCGCATAAATATTGCTCTCGGGAGGGCAGGCGGAGGACTGATTCTTGTGGGCGAGACACAAACAGGCATAGCTGAGAAGGGACCAATCAAGCCCGAGGGCGAAGAGGAGAGCGAAGAGCTGAAGAAGGAGACGAAAGGCGAGTTGGAGGAGCTCAAGGTCGAGAAGATAGAGGAGCGGGAAACGGAGCACGAGAAGGCGAAGAGACGGAAGCGCGGCAACAACACCCAATGAGATTGCGAGATTCGAATTCCCAAGTATGCGGTGACGGCGTCAGTCGGCGCTCACCAGGCTACATCATGCTGAATGTCCTGCCTCGCGTCGCGCCAACTGCGAGATCTGAATCAGGTTGCCGCAGGTGTCCTTCAGCTTGGCGATAGTCGAGCCGGTCACCTGGGTAGGGAGCATGGTGAACTCGGCGCCGCGGGCCTTGATCCGCTCGTAGTCCCCCTTGACGTCATCGGTGAAGAACATGACCGCGGGCTGGCCCTGCTGAAACATAGCCTGCTGATAGGCCCTGGCGGCAGGGTTGTCGTTGAGCGCCAGCTGCAGCTCGATGCCTTCCGCGTCTTCGGGTGAGGCCACCGTCAGCCAGCGATACAGTCCGTTACTGAAATCGGTCTTCTTGGCAAAGCCCAGCACCTTTGTGTAGAAGCCCAGAGCCTTTTCTTGGTCGTCCACGTACACGCTGGTCACTTTGATTTTCATACCCTTCCGAGCGGAGCGTCGACAGTCTAACTTTTACTTTGACGATTCAAGCAAACGGGAAGTGAAGGGCGGATAGGAAACTCGCGAGATCGATTCCAGCGGGAATCCGAGGGACGAACTCGACGTGAAGATCCATCTGTCAGGGGCAGCTGAGAGCCCTGTTTTCTGGCACCACCTAGCATAGCGGGCGAACCAGTAGAGACTTCCCTTCCTACTCTCTCGATCCACCAGGCTGGTCAGCCAAGTAGATACGGTATTTTTGGCTGCCCACTTTTCTATGTCATTGCACCTCTTCGGAGCGCCCATCCTACGTACTGAAGCCAGGGATGCGTCGTTTGCCATAGGTGCCCCGGGCGGGATTTGCGCCCCAACAGGTTCTATCTGAAAGGTCTTGAGCGGCGCGTTCTGATGCGCCAAGAGCGCACCTCCGACGACTTGCGAGCTATTGCTTTGGTGATGTCGATTTGTTCTGAGTATCCGGACCAACTTCGGTTGACATCTCTTCCCTCACCCATTTCTGATTCTCCTCTGCAAGCCACATGAAGTTAGGCCAGTAGATAGCATCAACTCCTGGCTGATTGGTCGCCAAACTGGGATATGATCTGGCGGCTTGTTCGATGATGTGCTTCCGCAGTGGCTGGAATACAAACCAATCTGCCATGATCTGCGCCGAGAGGGCGTCCATCACATCCTGAAGGTCAATGACTCCCTTCTTTACCAGAAGCCCCAGCTGCTCATAGATGTTCGCGAAGTTCCTCACCTCAAAATCATCGAGGCTTTCATCGAACCCGCTCCAGTCGCCGCCGGAATACTTCCTCGACACTTCGTGAAGTCTGTGTCGTCGACCTGGGAAAGACGGATCGATTACCTTTCCGATAAGCTCGAAAGCATTATGCGATCTATTGGCTGCTGAAGTAACCTCGAGGGTCTTCTCATGCTGTTTGATCTGCTTCGCGTTTTGCCTGAGCTGGAATACCACGAAGACAGCCCCGGCAATTACCGCAATGGAACTGATAGCGCTCAGAAATGTTTCGATGTCCGTTGCGGTAAACGAAAAGTCCGTTACAACTCCACCTAGTTGCCCCTGATTCGTAGGTTAAAAACTTCAAGCAGTTCGGTTGTTCCAACCTCTTTGGATCGAGTCGTAAACTGGATGGAATAACTCAGTGCACTCCTCTCTTGTTGGTTTAGATGGAAGGAAACACAAGACGAGCTAATTAGATGCCCCGGGCGGGATTCCGACTTTAGGTTCGAATCCCCACCACGCCCCACATCCATCATGGGTGGGTTCGATTCCCGTCGTGCCCGCATGCATTATCGTGCTATAATTGAGATCTCCAATACCTAATGGAAAGCCGACTTCGCGTCACGAAGGTAGGCCCTGATAACGCCGTCTGTCTGGTCGGGACACCTAGACCGCACTTCCCTCATGCCCTTTCTAATCCTATCGAGATACGGCCTGGACGGAGGCTTGGATGGTCGGGAGAGGACCTCCTTACGGTCACCAGGAAGTGCGCCAGCGAGACTCTTTCCGTCATGTCCCGCAAGTCTTACAATACATATCTCGAAGACATAATTATGGCACTACGGCTTCATCTCAGAAGTTGTCCAATTCGGCGCAAGAGGAAGAGAAGCTGAGGAAGCTATACGACCAAGCTCGCACACAGGGGAATAAGAAGAAGAAAAAGGAATACAAGGAGAAGATTGCCGAACTGAACCGACTCCGCAAGACCGTTCAGCGAGAAAGTAATAAGTCGAAAAGCTAGAGTTTCCCGGCACCCGTATTCTTTCGTCAGTTCAGGGTCAAGGCAGTGGAAAGTCTCCGGCTGATGAATGCGAAGATGGGACCTCGACCAGCCGAACATTTGACAGAGCTGCTTCCAGGATACAAACAATTTAAGCAAGGACAGAGATCTTCAGTTACATGGCAAAGTCGAAGACGGTCAAGAAGAAGACCGTCAAGAAAAAGGGAACCAAATAGGGCGGCTCCAGCTTCTCAACTCGCAACCTCACTCAAAGCGCTCCTCAGCGAGTGCAGTGACATCTTGGGATTGAGAGAAGGGATCCGCCTTCCGCTTTTGTTAGAGGGAAAAAGCGACGCAGGTCAGCAATTCGAATCGAATATGGCTGAAGAACAAGGCATACTTGAGTCTGCAACTGGTGAAATCCGTTATTCTCCTAGATGAACCTGAACTACTCGGTCTAGCTGCTCCCCCGCCTTCGTCACCTTGAACTCAATCAAAAATATGGTCTTGCGAACAGGGATGGAGTGATGAGAAGTCGTACGTACTTCGCAATCGGTCTCTCCTCGATATGTCACCTTGACCCCCTGCTTGGTCTTGGTCTTGGTCTTGCCCTTCGACTTTACGGCCGCTAGACAGAGGTTGTAGATGGTTCCTTTTGAAAACCCCAGTCTTTGATCGAGATGTTCGAGGTAGCCCTTTGAGGTGAGGTGTCCCTCCCTTGCGCCTGAGCCATAGGTCAATTACTCCACCGGACCTTACCAATCACTTTAGGTTCCCTTCTGAACTTCGAGAAACCAATTGGTCGTTGGCTGGCCTGTTGCCAACTTCCGTGACCCCAACTTTCATTGAATCATGCCCAACCGTTTTCTCAAATCTTGCAACTGAGCGCATAAGGGCCACGATCTCTATCAACCTAAGATCGTTGTGAACTTGGGAAGGGAAGACGTTCGCGTGTGACTTCGCAAAGCAGATTACAACCAAGATTTCGTTAATCCGGCCGAGTATCTAAAGACGTTCAAGCGTGACCCGAAGGCCAACAAAGTTGGAGAGTCCAAGTTAACACCCGTAAGTGATGCTATCTGGGCCAGCACTTGGTCTATTATGGCAACTCCTATCTGACGAAGAAGCCTATTAGGAGGCAGTGAGCGTCAGGGTCGTTAGATAGTGATAAAGGCGTGAGCGAGCAGCCAGTCCAGCTTAAGGTTCTCGAGGCATACACTCGCGATGTGGGTCGGGGTATCGCAAGGCTGGACTATGACGCGACGGATGCATTGGAAGCGTCCACGGGAGACGTAATCGAGGTCAAGGGAAAGAGACGGACGGTCGCGAAGTGCCTCCCTCTCTATCCCTCCGACGAAGGCAGAGGAATGATAAGGATTGACGGTTTCATCAGGAACAACGCTGGCATCGCCATCGGTGACATGGTTGTCGTAAAGAAGGTCAAGGCTCCGCCAGCTGAGAAGGTTGTGGTCGCTCCAGTCGACACCATACCGCCCATCGACGAGAGATATTTGGCGGATGCACTCGACGGCATTCCGGTGACGAAGGGCGACAACGTGATGGTACCCTACTTCGGCGGGAGACTCACTTTTCAGGTTACCGGATTGACTCCGGTCGCAGAAGCAGTGCTGATAAGTCAGAAGACGGTCTTCGTCATCTCTGAGAAGGGCGAAACTCCAAGGGGAGTGCCACAGGTCGCGTACGAGGATATCGGTGGCATAAGGGACGAGATCCGGAAGGTGAGGGAGACGATTGAGCTCCCGCTGAGGCATCCGGAGATTTTCGAGAAGTTGGGCGTCGAAGCACCGAAGGGAGTTCTCCTCTACGGTCCTCCGGGAACCGGCAAGACGCTCTTGGCGAAGGCCGTAGCTAACGAGAGCAGCGCTCACTTCATCCCGATAGGTGGTCCGGAGATTATGAGCAAGTTCTATGGGGAGTCGGAGGCGAGACTCAGAGAGATATTCAAGGAGGCAAGGGAGAAGGCACCCTCCATCGTCTTCATCGACGAGATCGACTCGATAGCACCAAAGCGCGAGGAGGTGACCGGAGAAGTCGAGAGGAGGGTCGTCAGCCAGTTGCTCTCCTTGATGGACGGCCTCGAAGCTAGGGGCAAGGTCATAGTGATAGCAGCCACCAACCGGCCCAACGCACTGGACCCAGCCCTCCGAAGACCGGGCAGGTTCGACAGGGAGATTGAGATCAAGGTACCCGACAAGAAGGGAAGGTACGAGATTCTGCAGATTCACACGCGTCACATGCCACTGCTTCAGGACGTTGACCTGGAGAGGCTCGCTTCGGTGTCGCACGGGTTCGTCGGGGCCGACCTCGAGTATCTCTGCAAAGAGGCCGCCATGAAGACTCTCAGAAGAATGCTGCCACAGCTGAACCTCGAGGAGGAACGACTGAGCCCGGAGACGCTGGACAAACTGATTGTCACGGGGGACGACTTCGAGAACGCGCTGAAAGAAATCGTGCCGTCGGCGATGAGAGAGGTGTATCTCGAAACGCCGGACGTGAAGTGGTCTGGGATCGGAGGGCTGGGGAACGTCAAGAGGGAGCTCCAGGAGGCGGTGGAGTGGCCACTCAAGTTCTCCGACCTGTACAAGGCGATAGGCTACAATATGCCGAAGGGGGTCCTTCTCTTCGGACCATCCGGGACTGGAAAGACGCTCCTAGCCAAGGCAGTAGCGACCGAGAGCGAAGCCAACTTCATCAGCGTCAGGGGCCCAGAGCTGCTCAGCAAGTGGGTGGGTGAATCGGAAAGAGGAGTGCGAGAGGTCTTCAAACGAGCAAGACAAGCGTCTCCTTGCATAATATTCTTCGATGAGATAGACGCCCTTGCCCCAGTGAGGGGAATGGGGGGAGGCAGCAATGTGACCGAGAGGGTGGTCAGTCAGCTGCTCACGGAGCTGGACGGTATCCAGGCGCTACAGGGCGTTGTGGTGCTCGCCGCCACGAATAGGATTGACTTGGTAGACCCGGCCCTACTCAGACCGGGCAGGTTCGACAAGATCGTCAACATCCCGCTGCCCGACAAGGAAGGGAGGAGGAGCATATTACAGATACAGCTGAAGGGGAAGCCAATCTCGAAGGACGTGGGTGTTGACCGTCTAGTTGAGATGACCGAGGGATTCAACGGAGCAGACCTGGCCGCTCTGGTGAACACGGCGGTCTCCATAGTTCTTCAGGCATACATCGCCAAGTATCCAAGACCCGAGGACGCGAAGAAGCACCTCGATGAACCGATCGTGACCTACGAGCACTTCCAGGAGGCAGCGAAGAAGGTGAGGTCCTTCAGGGAGAGCAACCCGATGGAGAGGGTAACAGTGCCTTTCTACAAGTAAGGCCGTAAGTGATACGTGGTAGAGTTGCTCCATTGCAGTAAATGCGGAAGGAGAGCGGTGGAGATGAGAACCAAGGGGAGCCCAGTTTTGGTTTGTACTGGTTGCAATAATCACGCTACTGAATGCATTTGTTCCTTAATCTAAGCTCGACATTAGTTCAAGGACCATCTTTCCCTGCGGAAGTACATGACTCATCGCCCGCGTCGGATTAGTCGGCATTCGGGGTCCGGCCCGTATGCTGATTATCCATCTCCATCCAGCGATTGCTGAAGAAGTGTCATTTGTTGAATCATTAGGCTCACCACCGCTAGACGTAACTGAACGAAAACTTTCAGCGCTGAACCGGTCTGCCGGATCTTCCTGGTTTCTTCCATCCTAATGGAAGGGAGCGGAATTGTCAGTAAATCATAAGCTTCTTTTCTTCGAGCATCACGTGTAGGTTGTTCACGGCCCGGTAGACCTCGCCCTCCCTCTTTGCCCCGGTGCAAACGAGCTTCCCAGACGCAAAGAGAAGTATCACGGTCTTGGGGTCTGGCATCCTGTGGATCAGGCCCGGGAACTGTTCGGGCTCGTACATCGATTTTGGCAACTGCCTAGCAGCTTCCTCTAGGTGTATCTTCCCCCCAAGGTTCGCAGATGCTACGATGTTCTGTATCACTATCTCTGCCTCATTCTTGATGGGGATACCGCCCTTCTTCAATCTCCTGACGACCTCTTGAACTGCCTTTCTTGACTGGTCCTCCGATTTTGCACCCGTACAGACCATCTTCCCCGAGCTAAAGATCAGGGTGGCGGTCTTTGGGGTCTTCAGTCTGAAGACGAGTCCGGGGAACTGGTCTGGATGGTACTCCACGTCGACAAAGTTCTTGGTTATCAGGTTGAGGTCGACTCTTTGATTTATTGAGGCAGAAGCGACGACGTTTTCAATGCTTACTATCGCCTTCGTTTGAGGCATTGCCTAGACGTGGAAATCTTCACACTATATATACCATATAAGTGGTCTGTGAGTGATTCTGGTAGCTCGTCATATCATGCAATCTTTCAATCGGCATGGGCGACGCATCTCTAGTTACCCTCGACCCATCATCTATCGAAGGCAATCCATCTGACATGGTCGGGCAATGAACGGTATACATCTAAGTAGCAAGTCAAGAAGCTGCCCCCGAAGAGACAATGCCACAGTACGCCCGCATCAAACTAACCAGCTCCAACGTTGAACAACTGGACACCCTTGCGAGGGAGATTCGAGATATCGCTGAGAAGACAGGGGTAAAATGCAAAGGTCCGCAACCTCTGCCAACGAAGAGACTGAAGATTACTACGAGGAGAGCCCCTACGGGCGAGGGTACGCATACTTTTGACCACTGGCAGCTCAGGATTCACAGAAGGATCCTTGACATCGAACCGAACGAAAGAACGATGCGGCAGATTACGAAACTTAGAATCCCCGAGGAAGTCAAGATAGAGCTCACTCTGACTAGCTAGAGCGTCTAGGCATTCGTTCCCGCCCGCGTCTGATTCGAGCTCGCAATCGCGGAGTGATGACTTCTGCTTCTCGGTTGGAGGGCGACGCCGTCTCAAACGACCACAAGATGAAGGGAATCCATTTTCCGAACCCATTTGGGGGTGAGTCCCCTTCGGGCCCGCCTCACAATTAGTTAGGCAGGGCACTTCACGTTAGGTTCAAATCTCCAACTTCATGGTTCAAATCCCTTCCCGACGCGGAGAATTTCGTTCTCAATTGAAAGGGGATGCCCCGGGCGGGATTTGAACCCGCGTCGCTACCTCGAGAGGGTAACATGCTTGACCGGGCTACACTACCGGGGCTGATGAGGGATGCCCCTTTCTGTGTCTGGATTAAAACTTGCTATGCGATGCCCCAGCTGCGACAGCTCAAAGGGGTGATTCGCAGGAAGGGGTTTCCGGGCCGGCTCTCGTCCTCGACCAGCTGCCCGGTCCCATCGATCTTCACGGCTCGGGGCGCCCAGTGGGTGACAGTCGAGAGGTCGTCCACCACGAAGGAGACCTTCCGGCTGCCGTTCTTGAAGTTCCAGTATTATCAGGTCTTCATTGCGCGGTCTCCGACGTAGATGTACCCCCCCGAACTCGAAGGTGCCAGGCGTCACTTCGAGTTTGTCGTCCTTTGAGATCGTCGCCCGCCTTCCGAGCGGTTGGGTGTTGAGGTACCTCAACTCCATATCTGAGAACGTGACGGGACTGCTTCCACGGGGTGCCGTGCCCCAACTTAAATCCGTCGTGGGTAGATGCTGACGGAGTTCAGCAAAAACAGGTCATCTGCGCCCTCTAGGGCGGTAACCACCCAGATTATGGCTTCAGCACGGCTTTTGCGGCGAGTTTGACGTCCGAGGGCTTCACTGTCTTCCTGCCAGCGTGCTTGGCAAGCTCAATCGCCTGCCTGGCGATTTGGGTCCCGACATCTTCCAACACGACGCGAAGCTCCACGGCAGCGTCATCACCCACTCTGTCGGCCCCTGCCTTCTTTATCAGGCGGTAGACCGCCGCTAATCCAAACTCTGACTCAGACATACGTGTTTTTGACCTAGAGGGTGAATTATTAAACGTTTGGTGTAGAAACGTTTGCATCTCGGCTCCATTCCCGTGCGCCCCCATGATTCTCACCGTTTATCTCAATAGGGGCAGAATAACGAGGAATCACCCTGTGAGAGTGTGGAATCTCACCCGTAGGAGATATAATCCTCCGGTACGAACCTTTCTCCATGACGTTGGTGGACGTCCACATCCATCTTAACGCTTACAGCGGCAGGGAGGGGGAAGTCCTGCTCGCGGGGACGGGGTCGATGCTTCTTGTCTCGTGCACCGTGAACCCGTCGGAGGCAGCTGAGAGCCTTCGAATGAGGTCGGAGAGACCCCGGAACATCAAGTACTTCGTTGGCGTGCACCCGTCGGACGTCACTGGTGAGCTGCCTGTCACCGCTCTGGCTCCTTTCCTCGACCAGTGCGACGGAATCGGGGAGATAGGCCTAGACGAGAAGTATTCGCCCATAACCGAAGGCAGCGCCCAGATGGGCGCGTTTCTGGACCAGCTGAGGGTAGCGGAGAAACTCGGCAAGCCAGTCCAGGTGCACAGCAGGGGGGCGGAGGAGAAGTGCATGGAGATCCTCGGCACCTTCAACCTCAAGAGCGTGCTCATGCACTGGTTCGAGGGTGAAGGGCTCCTCTCGGAGGTCGTCTCCCGGGGGTATTTCGTGTCGCTGGGTCCGGCCCTGCTCTACTCGAAGAAGCCTGCGAAGGATAGCGCGCGCACTCCCCACCGAAAACATTCTCACGGAGAGCGACGGTCCGGTGCCGTATGGGCCCCTGGGGGGAGCCAGCGGTCCCAGCCTCATCGCGAGCGTGGTCTTTGGACTTGCAGGAATCAGGGGCGGGACCTATGAGGCTTTGGAGGAGCGGGTAGAGGAGAACACGAAGAGGTTCCTCGGCGAGGAAAGGTTAATCTAACCTCTTGCGGGAGCGCGGTTGCTAATATTGGACAGAGTACGCAGAATCTCAGAAGAGATGCTTCAGAAGTTTCCAGGTGCCTTCGGGACTGATTATCAGGTGAACAAGGAAGAGCTGAACAAGCTGGCGGTGGTTCGTTCGAAGATGTTACGGAACAAGATAGCAGGCTACATCACCAAGATGAACGGTAGGGCCGCCCAAGAGGAGGAAGAGGAAGCGGTCGAGCAGCCGGCCCAGTAAGATGTGACCTTCTCCCTCGGGAAGATAAATCTCAAGATAAGACCCATCGCAGAGCTTAGGCCACACGAAGAGACCGTCAACAGCATCTCAGAGAGAGTCTGGAGGTCCCTCGTTAAGGATGGTGTCCAGAGGGACCCGGTTGTGATTGACGAGAGGAGTGGAACGATCCTTGACGGCGCGCACAGGGTGGAGGCGCTAAAGAAGGCGGGAGCCCAGTCCGTCCTCGCATACCTCCTAGACTACAAAGACCCACGGGTGCAGCTCTACAGGTGGTACAGACTCGTAAGGAAGCCCAGCAGTGACTGTGCACGAGAGATTATCGGCGAATTGAACTTGGAGACGCTCGGCCCGCTCGAGCCGACAGGTCTTTCGGCCGCGCCCAACACGATGGTTCTGGTGATGCATCAGGGAGATGCCTTCGGCAGAAGAACGGCCTCCATGGAGGAGAACACAGGAACAATGAGAAGGTTCGACCGCGCTGCAGCGGCGAGGGGACTGAGGGTCGAGTTCGTCGACGAGGGTTCAGCAGCGGGCGGGCTAATCAACGAGAACGATCTCACTCTCGATCCCGCCAAGGTTTGGCAAGGAAGACGTCCTCGAGGCCGGTGCCAATGGGAAGCTCTTCCCTCCCAAGTCAACACTCCACGTGTTTCCCTTCCGTCCTCTCGGTGTGAGATACCCCCTCGAGGAGCTCCGCACGGGGAGGGACATCCTTGAGACGGTGCTCAAATCGAGGAGGCCGAGGCTGGTCGACCCCTCCTCGTCCCACCTAGGCAGAGACTACCGCGAGGCCATAGTGGTGTTCGAGTGATTTGATCAGGGTTACCTGTGTGGGCCACATCAGGACCAGCGTAGGTAGGGAGACTGTCGAGGTTCCAGGAGACGGGATTAGGACGTCGGCGCTGATCGAGACGCTGAGGGCGATGGGCGGAAAGGACCCCAACCCGGGCTTCACCAAGTACAACACACTAGTGATAGTCAACGGAAGCAGCGCCTTCACGGGGGCAGCCGACGACAGGATACTGGAGGACGGCGACGATGTCCTTCTTCTTCCCTTCTCGCACGGAGGCTGAGAACGCGAGCAGTGTTATCGCGGCTGAGGCAAGGCTCGCCCCCGGGGCTGCTGAGACCGAACTCCTCGTCTTGAGAAGGCGTCACCCAGGCCTGATCATCCAGTTGCTGACCCTAGAGGAGATTCCTGGGAACAGGACGATCTCCATGATTGGGCTACAGACCTTGAGAGCGGCCAAGACGGGGGCGCTATTGGCGGCCAAGCCAGAGGTCGACCTGCTTCTCAGGCTGGCCGGCACCACCCAGATCGCGGTCGCGATCGAGAAGGTCGGATACAAGGCGAAGGGGAAGTTGCTGCTGGTCGCGGCCGGGACAGCGGGGAGCGTCGCAAGACTTCGCAAGGAGCTGGTGGACAACGCGTCTTACAAAGTCATGGAAGGCGAGGAAATCGGGAACGATGGCCTGGCGATGGTCGAGAGGGCGGCCCTGCTCGGGACCAGGTCCTAGGCGGATCTCTTCAGTCTCGTTATGCTGATTATCTCGTCGGGGCGCGCCAGGGAGAGCGCGGTGTACTCACCGAGCACCTCCACCTGGATGACCCTGTCAGGCGACTCTAGGTTTACCTTCCTGTCAACTACGTCCGCGATGACGTCTATCGAGCTCCTTCCTCGAGTATGGCGACTCGCGCTCGTCGATGTCTATCTTGAACGACTCGGTCTTGGCTATCTGTGACCCCAGCTGATTGGCCCCCTGCTTGATCTGCTCAAGGTCCGTGTCGACCACGATGTCAACTGGTATCACCCTCTGCACGAAGTGGATTCTGAACGGCTCTGACCTTACGTACTCGCGGAGGAACGCCACAAACCCCCGAGGGTCCTCGACATCCACCTCGAGGATGCCGTCGAAGTCAGACTTCTCGATGTGGAGCTTCTTAAGGCCGTGCTGGAGCGCAATCTCCTTGAACTCCGCCGATGCCTTGGCCTCGCTCCCTTTCTGTGAAGTAAGAATCAGGTTCATCTATCTAATCTCTCTCGCGTAATCTCCAGCCCGAGGGCGACTGCGCCCCTCCTTAAAACCTCGACAGCCTCCTCCTCGACCCTTACGACGGTCGACTCGGAGCCTCGCCTGTCTCCACCGTCGATTATGACGTCAATGGAGTCACCAAGCGACGCGACGACATCCCCGGCGCTCCGTGCCGGCGGTCGTCCGGACAGGTTGGCGCTCGTCCCCGTTATGATCCCGCCGCACCCACTCGCAAGGGCGAGGGCGGTCCCGTCGTCCGGGACGCGCACCCCCAGCCACCTCGTCCCCTGGTTCAGCAGTGCAGGCACTTCTATCCTCAGGGGCGCCACGATGGTCAGCGGACCTGGCCAGTATCGGCGCGCCAGTGCCAACGCCCGGGGGCTCAGCTTGACCAAGCGGGCGGCTTCTTCCTCGCTCGCGCAGATCACGGGGATGGGCTTGGACTCCCTTTCCTTCACTCCAACGAGTCGCTCCAGTGCATCTGGGTTGAAGGGGTCGCAGCCCAGCCCGTAGACCGTGTCGGTAGGGTACGCCACCGTTCCGCCCCGCCTCACCACCGCTGACGCGACGTCGATGGAGGAGGGATCCGTGCCCAGAAGGAGCGCCTTCAAATGCTCGATGGAGACCGAGCAAGACTTAATAGTTTAACTAAAACCGGCTCGGCCGGTTCGAATGTCAGTGGAAGACGACGAATCCGACGAAGAGTTTGATGAAGACCTCGACGACGACGGATGGGAAGAGGACTCGGAAGAAGACGAGCTCTGACGGGTCGCTGGACAACTCCTGAATCCCTCGAGTTTATAGGCGAGAATCGCTGCGATTCCGCAAGAGCAAATCAATTGAGCCGCCCCGTCCTGCTAATCAACTTCAAGAACTACCGCGAGATCCTCGGGGACGGCGCAATTCGCCTGGCTAGGGCGGCAGAGGGCGTTTCAAGGAACCTTGACGTGGAGATAATCCTAGCACCGCCGGTGCCCGAACTCAGCAAGGTGTCGGGGGCCGTGAGCGTCCAGGTCTTCAGCCAGAGCGTGGGAGACGAGCAGGAGGGCAAGAGCACCGGCGCGATAATCCCGGAGGCCCTGAAGGCGTCCGGATGTTCAGGTTCGATAGTCAACCACAGCGAGTCGCGGGTCCCCATCGAGGCGTTGCGCAGGGTGATTCCCAGGATGAAGGGGCTTGGACTCGCTTCATGCGTCTGCGGGGAGGACACCGACGAGGTCGTGAAGATGGCGGACTTCGCTCCCGAGTACTTGGCGGTCGAGCCGCCGGAACTGATAGGGAGCGGCATCGCCGTCTCTCAGACGAGACCGGAGCTCCTCCGCCAGACTGTGACCGCTGCGAGAGGCGCGGGCTATGGAGGTAGACTCCTCTGTGGGGCTGGAATCGTGACAGGGAATGACGCGCGGGCGGCCATAAGACTCGGCATGGATGGGATCTTGGTCGCAAGCAGTGTCGTAAGGTCAAAGGAATGGGAGACCAAAGTCAGGGAGCTCGCCGCCGCCCTGCTCTGAGGGCGTTCAGCAATCGGAGAACAATCGGCGCGTGTGCGAAAGCCGTAAATAAAATGCCAAAAGCGGCCGCCGCATGAGCCATACTAACTCCAACCCGTTTGACAACGTTCTGGAACAACTCGACATCGCCGGAAAGTACCTGAAGCTCGAACCGGGTGTCAAGGACTTTCTTCGTCAGCCCAAGCGAATAATCACGGTTTCGCTTCCCGTGAAGATGGACGACGGGAGCACTCGCGTCTTTACCGGATACAGGGTGCAGTACAACGACGCTCGGGGCCCGTTCAAGGGCGGAATCAGGTACCATCCCGGCGTAACCCTAGACGAGGTCAAGGCCCTCTCGGCCTGGATGACGTGGAAGTGCAGCGTCGCAGGCATCCCATTCGGGGGCGCCAAGGGCGGAGTCATCTGCGACCCCAAGAAGATGTCGCAGGGTGAGCTCGAGAGGCTGACGCGCAGATACGCCGCCGCAATCTCAAACGTCATCGGGCCCGACCAAGACATCCCGGCACCCGACGTCTACACGAACGCCCAGGTGATGGCATGGATCCTCGACACCTACAGCCTAATCAAGGGCTACTCAGTTCCCGGGGTGGTTACGGGGAAGCCAGTCTCCCTCGGCGGTTCGCTGGGAAGAGACACGGCGACAGGCAGGGGTGCGGTGTTTTGCACGAGGGAAGCGGCCAAGGTCGCGAAGGTCCATCTCAAGGGTGCAACCGTCGCGGTCCAGGGCTACGGCAACGCGGGAGCGAACTACGCCATCATACTGGAGCAGATGGGCGCGAAGATAATCGCCGTGAGCGATTCTCAGGGAGGGATACTCAACAGGAAGGGGCTAGACGCCAAGAAGGTCCTCGCCCACAAGGAGAAGGGCGGGACGGTCGTCGGCTACCCTGATTCCGAGCCGATCTCCAACGAGGCAATCCTGCAGCTCGACTGCGACATCCTATGCCCGGCCGCCCTGGAGAACGCGATAACGAAGGAGATCGCCAAGGGCGTGAAGGCAAAGATCATAGTCGAGTGCGCCAACGGGCCGACGACTCCAGAGGCCGACAGAGTG
The DNA here is from genome assembly GCA_963806765.1 of uncultured Nitrososphaerota archaeon. GTDB lineage: Archaea > Thermoproteota > Nitrososphaeria > Nitrososphaerales > Gagatemarchaeaceae > Gagatemarchaeum. The sequence goes on from CAWDYS010000003.1 coordinate 792,003, forward strand.
CTGGACGCAAAGGGAGTCTTCCTCGTGCCCGACATACTGGCCAACTCGGGAGGCGTAATCGTGAGTGACCTCGAATGGGTCCAGAACCTCAACAGGCTATACTGGACCGAGGAGGAGGTCAACTCCATCCTCGAGAAGAAGATCACGGAGGCGTTCAGGGCTGTACACGAGGAAGCCACGAAGCACGGCGTCTCGATGAGGACGGGGGCCCTCATCGTCGGGGTGGGAAGGGTCGCGGAAGCGGTCAAGACCCTGGGGCTCTGGCCCTAGGCGCCCCGTATCAGGGACTCCACTTCCTTCACGAGCCCGGCCGTACCGAGGTAGAGAGGTGTCGTCTCGGCCAAGGCCGAGGGCGCGTTGGAGAGGACGTCCCGGTAACCGTCGGACGCGTACCCGCCAGCGTGCTTCGTGATGAATGCCATAGGAGCGGCCTCGTAGAGAATCCGGAGCTTCCCCCTCGGCTTGTGCTTGAGCGCAGGATAGCCGAATATTCCTCCCCGGCGGAGCACCTGGTTGAAGTCACCCACGAACGTCCCACCGTACCTGAGCTTCAGGCCGCGGGCCTCGAGCGAGGCGACGAAGGTCTCGACGGGTGCTATCCAGTTCCTCCGGTCTCCGCCAAGTCCGAAGACCTCCGCCTTCTCCGGGATCGAGGCGCTCTCCTCCATGAGAATGAACGGGTTGCCTTCCTGACCCTCCACGTTCACGAAGGTGTGAACCCCCTCGCCTGTGCTGAATGTGAGTGTAAGCATGGGTCCGTATGTGACGAACGCCGACGCTGCGAGGTAATCCCCCGAGCAAGGCAGGGCCGAGGTGTAGAATCCGAAGATGCTCCCGAGAGGATTGTTGGTGGCGATGTTGGATGAACCATCGAGAGGGTCCATTGCCACGTGGATCTTCCCGCGGCCTTTCCTTGGCTCGGCCATCTCTTCGGAGGCGACCTCGCTCACAAGTCCGGTGGCGAGGAGAGAAGAGGCGAAGAGTTCGTTAGCGTAGACGTCGATTTCAGCCTGCCTCTCGCCCGAGGGGTTCACTCCCCTGGTGAGTTTGGTCGTGTAGGGGAGGGCCCGCCTTACCTGCATACTGGTGCTGGCTGTCGTGAGGATCAGGCGCGAGAGATCGGCGGGCGCGCGGTCCCTGAGGAAGATGTCCAAGTTCGTCAATTTTTCGCTTCACCCTTAAATAACCCTCAGAGGGGATAAAGATATTGCGTGAAGAAGCTTGACAGGCAAGAATGACCTGATGGGCATCTTCCTCAAGGAAGGGAAGAGCCTGATCATCGCCTACGACCAGGGCCTGGAGCATGGGCCTTCATCAGACTTTGACAACAGGAACGTCGACCCATCCTTCATCATTGACATCGCGTCAAAGGGCGGGTTCAATGGAATCGCGCTGCAGAAGGGGATGGCAGAGAAGTACTACGACGGGAAGGTCCCCCTCATCGTCAAGGTGAACGGCAAGTCAAGACTCGTCCAAGGGGGAGCCGAATGCGAAGCAGAACTGTTCGGTCGAGTACGCCGTTTCCCTCGGCGCCAGGGCCGTCGGCTACACAATCTACCTGGGCAGCAGCTATGAGGCGGAGATGTTCAAGGAGTTCGGGGGGATCCAAGAGGAGGCTCACGAGAGGGGGCTCGCCGCCATCGCCTGGGTCTATCCAAGGGGCGCCGCGGTGCAGAACGACACTTCGAAGGAGATCGTCGCCTACGCAGCGAGGACGGCCCTCGAACTCGGAGCGGACGCGGCGAAGATAAAGTACACGGGCGACAGCCAGTCGTTCGCCTGGGCAGTGCGGTCAGCGGGGAAGGTCAAGGTCTTCATGTCAGGAGGACCCAAGGCGGCCACCGACGAGGCGTTCCTCGCGCAGGCGAGGGGGGCGGTGGATGCGGGAGCCACCGGCGTTGCCGTCGGGAGGAACGTCTGGCAGCACCAAGAGCCTCTCAAGATGGCAGAGCTCCTGAGGAAGGTGGTCTTCGAGAACCTCCAGATCGCCTCGATCAAGACGCCGACATAGAGAACCGGGAACCACACCGATGAAGATATTCATCATAGACATCGATGGGACAATCTGCGAGAACGTCCCCAACGAGCTCGGGGCCGAGAGGATGAGGCACGCCAGGCCGTTCAACGACTCGATAAAGGCAATCAACAGGTTGTACGACGAGGGGAACTTCATCTGCTTCTTCACAGCGAGGACCGACGAGCACGAAGACGCGACCAGGGAATGGCTAGGGAAGCACGAAGTTAGGTATCACCAGACTCATCCTGAACAAGCCCCGCAAGGTGCCCCCCTACGTCGAGTACCACTTCATTGACGACGCCCACGTCAAGGCCACGACCTTCAAGGGGAAGTTCTCGAGCTTCGTGAAGAAGAACGTTGACATAGAGGTATTCGAGGAATAATCGCGGTTCGAAGAAGGTTAAATAGAGAAATCCGACAAGCAATGGGAGATGTCACTTCCAAGGATACAGGCCGCGCTTGAGAAGCTGGACGCCCAGCTGACTGAAACTCAGACTCAGGTCAAGCGGGTCGAGGATCTGATTCGGAACACGAGGGCCGAGTCCAACTCAAAGTCCGACAAGATGCTGGAGGACCAGGCTGCCAAATTCACCAGCCTCAAGACCGAACTGAGCGCGATGAGGACCGATTTCAACTCGATGAAGACCGGAGTATCGATAAGGATAGACTCAATCGACAAGCGGATGAACACCCTAGAGATCAACTTCAAGAAACTTGAAGAGACCCTCCGGCAGGCCTGACCCGGCCTAGCCGACCGTAGTACCGCCGCCCGCCACTCTGAGGTTCTTCCCGTTGAGGTCCACGACGACGACGCGCATGCCGTCCCACACGGGCACGGGATTCGGTAGCGCCGCGGCGTAGAGGCCCGAGGCACCGGCTGCGACTCTCGCTGTGGCCAGATCTCCAGGCAGCTGCAAGTGCAGGTCGCGCTCCCCGATCTCCTGTCGGTAGTAGGGACTCCGCGAGAACCTGAAGGTCAGCTTGTCCGAGAGCCTGAACGAACCGTCGTCGAGCCATGAGACCTTGTCGAGCTCCTTGGCGTCGACGCCCTTTAGCGAGAGACCGACCCTGATTCCAGCCCCCGCGCTTTCGTAGTCCTCGTCGTTCACCTGGATCCCCCTCACCTCCACGGTCCTCTCGGGCGAGGAGGGGACGGCTCGCAGCCTGTCGTGGACCGAGACCTTCCCGCCCAGGATGAACCCGAGCACGACCGTTCCGACCCCCTTCACGCTGAACGCGCGGTCCACATAGACGAGCGCCCCCGAGGGAGGGGAGTTTGGAGAGGGGCCTATCTTGGAGAAATCGATGATTGAAGAGTCGCCGGCTCTCTCGTCGATGGAGTAGTCGGCCAGCCTGAGCCCCCTGAAGGCGGCCTTTGCCGTCTCTGGTGCCACCGCTCCGTCGATTATCTCCACGGTCCCCGGCAGGCCGTAGCTCTCGAGAAGCACCGCGAGCTCCCCGTCGGGCGGCGAGAGCTTGCCGCCCCTGGGAAGAAGATAGTAAGCATAGTCGCAAATCGAGGCAATCCTAGAGTAGCCCTGGACCTTCTCTGGAAACTGCGGGTCGTCGAGGAGAGAGTATCTCTTCCCTGACTCGTTCTTGTGGTAGACGATCATCCCCTCGACCTCGCTCTTCTTCGCAATCGAGCTCATGAACAGAGCCTTCTGCTCCTTGTCAGTTCCGAAGATGCCTATTGTATGACCGTCCATGTCGGGAGAAGACTCCGGCCGCCCCAGCGGTAATAAACGCTAGGGAAAGAGGTCTGTGCTAAGGTACTTGAGACCCGAGTCCGGTATGACGGTCACCACGGTGTTCTTGGCGGAGAGTCTCTTCGCCAGCTTCAGGCTGGCTGCAACGTTGGCTCCTCCGCTGAACCCCGAGAGTATCCCCTCGCTCCGCGCGAGAAGTCGAGCTCCCCTGACGGCTTCAGAGTCGGTGACGGTCAGGTACCCGTCGCAGACGGAGGAGTCCCAGATTTTGGGCACCAGGGCGTAACCCGTCCCCTGAATCCTGTGACTCGGAGAGGTGACGCGTCTGCCGGCCAGGACGGGCGCGCCCGCGGGCTCGACGACGAAGCACTCCACGAGGGAATCGTGTCTCTTCAGCGCGGTCGACGTGCCGACGAACGTCCCGCCGGTGCCGGCCATGGCCACGAAGTTGTCGACCTTCCCTCCGGATTGTTCCCAAATCTCCTCGCCGGTGCCATCGCGGTGCGCCGCGGGGTTGGCCGGGTTCCTGAACTGGTCCACCCTGAACGCGTCTTGGCGGCGCACGAGCTCCCGTGCCTTCCTCTCGACCAGAGCCAAATCTTCGCCTGTCACCCTGCCCGGAACGCCACCCTTTGCCTGGGGGACAAGGACGACCCTGGCGCCTAGGGCCTTCATGACCCTCCACCTCTCTCTCGAGTTGCCCACGCTCATCACGGCCGTGAAACGGTACCCCTTCACGGCACAGGCGACCGCGAGGCCTATCCCCATGTTGCCGCTCGTGAGCTCGACGACCGACTGGCCGGGGCGGAGTCGTCCGTCCTTCTCGGCCTCCTCGAGCATCCTCAGCGCCGCCCTGTCTTTGACGCTGCCCCCAGGGCTGAAGAACTCGAGCTTGGCGAGTATGCGAGGCTTGACCCCCTCAGCGTCCCTCAGACGGTCCAAGGCCACCAGCGGGGTGTTGCCTATGGTGCCCAGCACGCTGTCGGCAAGGGAGGCCATGCTGCCTTCGCGTTGGCGCGGCACCGTTGGATAACTGTATCGTCGGTCTGAGGGGAAGCGAGAATCGCAAGGCATTTCTAGCCGGGTCGGAGGTCTGAGACCAATGCAGCGCGAACCGCTAGTCTATCTGAACGGGGACTTCGTCCCGAAATCAGAGGCGAAGATCTCAGTCTTCGACCACGGGCTTCTCTACGGTGACGGCGTCTTTGAGGGCATCAGGGCGTTCGACGGGTCCGTCTTCAAGCTCAAGGAGCACGTCGACAGGCTCTACCAGTCAGCGGCATGCATCGAGCTCGAGATTCCGATGGATCGCGATAAGATGGTCGATGCGGTCACCGAGACGCTGCGAAGGAACGACTTCCGTGATGCGTACATCAGGTTGGTGGTGACGAGAGGCGTGGGAGACATGGGCGTCAACCCTCGGCCGTGCAAGGAGGCCACCGTCTTCGTGATCACCGAACCGGTGGCAGCTTCCACGTTCCCAAAGGACCCGCGGGTCCTGTCGACCGTAATCACCTCCGTAAGGAGAGACCCTGTGGATTCCACCACTCACGAGATAAAGTCGCTGAACTACCTCAACAGCGTCCTTGCTGTTCTCGAAGCGAACAGGGCAAAGGTCGACTATCCGGTAATGCTCGACCACAGGGGGTTCGTCTCCGAGGGGTCGACGATGAACATCTTCCTGGTGAAAGACGGGATTGTCATCACGCCGGCCTCGTCGTCCGGAATACTCCACGGGATAACAAGAGCGAGGGTGATGAAACTCTGCAGGGACCTGAAGTACCAGGTAGTCGAGCGCGAAGTGACGCCGTTCGAGCTCTTCACCGCCGACGAGGCCTTCTTCACCGGGACGCTCCTGGGACTTGCGGCCATAGGCGAGGTCAGCGGCAAACGGATAGGGTCAGGCGGGGTTGGCCCCGTCACCAGGGAGCTCTATGACGAATTCAGAGAGATAGTCTCCCGGCCCGAAGAGGGGATCCCGATCTTCAGGATGGAGAAGGTCAGACCTGTGCGGAAGCGCTAGACCGGCACTGCCGAGACTCCGCTTCTGGGGGTTGGGCGGAATCCGCAAGGTGAACTTGACCCCTGGGGAGAGAACGGGCGGCATGATTATCGAATTCAGGAATTCCACCGTATGGGGCCTCTAGGGATGGAAGAAAAAGAGGTGAGAACGCTTTCGCGTTCTAACTCATCCACTTCATCGCATCCTCGTAGGAGGTTGCGACGAGAGTCTCGGATGCGGCTGCGTCAGCTCCCATCATCGACATCCTCATCGGACCGCTGATGTCGGCAGCCTCGGAGATCCAGACGGCGTCGTAGCGACCGAGAGTCATGAACCCCTGATGGATGGTTACTCCAAACTTCTGGGCCGCTTCCATCATCATCTTGTTCATTGCCTCGGATTCCGCCGGATTCGGAGCCTTTTTCATCTTGACTAGGGTTATGAACCACATGTCGAAAGCAGTTAGGGCCACTGGATATTTAAGTGCCCGCGACATCAATTCGGTATAGCGCAATTCCGCAAAAGGGTGCAATCCTTGGGCTTCGGTGGCTGGGTGGGATTGAGGGCGGTGGCGTGCTCGATGCGGCCCGGACCTGAATTGGTTCGGAAAGCGGATTGCTAGTGGGTCCTTGGTGAATTCGTTCTCGTCAGTGAGCCTTAACCCTGACTGACCCCGTGAATCTCATTCGCGAGCAGACCGTGTGCTTCCTTGTGCACCTTCGCGGCTGCTTCTTTGTCAGGAGCCTCCACGAGACAAAAGATCGTCTTTGTTCTCTGATCGTACCAGTAATTCAGGTACTTCACTCCGTACTTGGCCTGATGTTGAAGGTCTTTCTTGTGTGCCTCCGCGACCGCCTTTGCATTCGCCCCTTTGACCTTCTTGTGCACGTCCATGTACAGTGGCATGGCTTGAATCTCTTGAAGATGATATTTAGAGTTAGCGGGCCCGATGGGATTCGAACCCACGGTCTCTGAGATAGCTCTTCAGCTTCGGAGGCTGACGCCCTAATCCGTACTAGGCTACGGGCCCAGAAACTGGCAGACTTTCAATGGTATATGAGGATACTCTGGATTAGTTCTAGTGAGTGCAGGCCTGACTAAGGTAAGAATCACGTGCAACCACGTGGAAGGGAAAGATGTGGGGTAAGCCTTTGCCCCGGAGCCGTGCGCGTTCTCATGCGGCCTAGGATTTTCTCGTGCATCTCGCTCTTCTAGAATCGAGTGAGGATTCCCAATCGTTTGTACTCCTTCCCCAGGGTGGCCTCTCTCACCCCGGCCGCGTCTGCCGCTCCCTTCTGGGTCATTCTCTGGCCTTCAAGTACGGATGCAATGTAGAAAGCCGAGACCGCGAGTCCTTTCGGACGTCTGCCAGCGGCAATACCTTCCTTCTCGACCCTCGAGAGTATCTCGAGTGCGCGGACCTGCACCTCTTCGCTTGCCTTCGCTCTGGAATCCACGCCGGCCATGTACTCCGCTGGGTCGGCGACGGGGATTCTCAGGTCTGACTCGCTGATGAGCGGCCTGTAGAACTTCGCAAGTTCCTTCCTGCCTACACTGCTGGCTGCGGCCACATCGTCGAGGCTCACCGGGATCTCCCTTTCCCTGCAGGCCGCATACAGCGATGAGGCAGCGGTACGCGCGATGAGTTTCCCGCGCCGCAGCCCTTTCTCCAGAACATTCTTGCATTTGGAGGCTGCTTCGTCTGTAACGACATTGGGGATGGAAAGTTCCTTCGAGAATGTGTCCAGTTCGCTAAGAGCCATTCTCAGGTTTCGGCCAGCCGTCTCTGGCGCAGCACTCCGTCTGCTCTCTTACTTCATCCCCCACTCCCGACTATCGATTGCATTGCATCAGAGGGAGATTGCTCCTCACGGCAAGGCAGCCACAGGACGGGTGCGGACTCGACATTCCTGACGCGGGCGCAGGACGCGACGAATCCAACGAACATGGTGCTCAACAAGAAAAGAAAGGAAAGGAAGCTCCTGATCGGAGCTTCCCACGCATCGGGTCTATGCCCAGGAGTTCTCCGCCGCGGCGTTGATGCCTGCAATCCGGCCGAAGGCACAGCTCTCGGTCAGATTGCCGCCACCCTGGTACAGGTACCCATAGACCGAACCGAGCTCTCCAGCGCTGTACAGTCGTGGAATCGGTTTGTAGTCAGGGTCGCATATGTGTGCCGTCTCGTTCCGGATCGGACCGCCGTTGGTGTTGGGCCCGGCCGGCCAGAGGGGAATCGCGTAGAACGGCGCAGTCTGTACGGGAGCCATGGATGATGCGGCCCTTCCGAAGACCGTGTCGCCCTTGCCGGCAGCGCAGTCGGCGTTGTACTGGTTCAGGGCTGCGGTCAGGTTTGCAGCGCTGAAGTGCGGGCAGTTCGAGCCGTAACCGTTGCCGGGCATTGATGCGTTGTCCATGCTATCTGTGCTGTCCCAGCCAGGCGGAACCCCCTTTCCTTGGAAGTAGCTCTCGGTTGTCGCCGTAGATTGTGGCCGAAGCGATGTTTGCGGCTAATGTAGGTATGTCTGCGCCCTTGAAAATCCATCCAGCCGTAATCTCGGCGGTGTTGTCGAGACTCCAAGATGCAGGCGCCCACTTGGTGCCAGCGGGGTTTGTCGTATTGACATTGAGCGTGCCTCCGAGCTGGATGGGGAGAGCGTTGATACCAGTGCGAAGTGCATCCCCACCCTCGCCGATGGCGACTGGACCGGCCTTCCGCATCGTCTCGTCGAAGATCATGAGTGCCGGTAGCCGGGAATACTCCGAGTAGGTGTAGTTCCAGTCGGTGAACGGAGTCCACCCATCGTGCGACGGGTACCCGGTCTCTCTCATGAATCTGCTGCCGTATCTGTCGACCCAGACATAGTTGTTCGTGACCGCGTTGACTGCCCACGCCATGTTGTAGGTTGGAATCCACGGTGCCGGGCGCCCTGATACTGTGTTCATGTGCCACAGACCTGCTCCCACCTTAAGGGCCATGTTGATTCCATCGCCGGTGTTGTACTGCCAGCCGCCGAAGTGCATGGGAGCACACTTGAGGTAGTTCAGCTTCATGAGAGCGTTGTACTCGAAGCCACCTGTGGTTAGGATCACCGCCTTCTTGGCCTGGATGTTCACGGTCTCGCTCTGGTTCATCAGGCCCACGAGTCCGAGTATCTCTCCTGTTGTGGGGTTCTGGATTAGGTCTGTTCCCCTGCAGTTGAACAGGATAGGGATGCCCCTCTTCTGGACCATGGTGTCATATTGATGGAAACCCCCCTGGCCGTTCCCCGCGACGTTAAGACCATAGATGCCTAGGCCGGATCCTGGAATGTTGGCGTCTTCAGGGCTGGACGCGGTGGGTGATATACTGTAGACCATGCCCACTTTGTCAAACCACGCCGGGTTTTCTACTACGGCGTTTGCCCACGCTTGGCAGGTCAGGAACGGGGTCGAGCCTACAGACATGTTGTATAGCCAGATTGCGCCTTGTACCGGATCTTTGATAGTCCATCCTCCTTCGCCGCCGCAGATGTGTGAGTTGCCACCGCCGCCCGAAATCTGTGTTGCATCGGTGGGTCCGTTGGTGATCCCGAGGCTCTTCAGGCTTGGCGTCTTTTCGACTATCAGCACATTGGCTCCAGCATCGAAGGCGGTGATAGCGGCGACCGCACCTGCGCTTCCGTAGCCCACGACGACGACGTCGGCCGACTGGGACCAGTTAGTCGGCACCTGGACTGGCCGTGCTTTGAGCCCACCTGCCGAGGCGGCGCCCTTTGCAGCCCCTGCCGGTGCCCCAAGAACATGGGGGACGAGCGACGTCGCTCCAGCCACGGCGCCCAGCGCCGCGGCCCCTGCGGCTGCAGTTCCCATGAACTGCCGCCTAGATACAGCTTCCTGTCCGTGATTCTTTCTTCTGTCATTTCAAACCTGTGCCGAATTTGGCGGCAAAATGGTAGTTAAACGGGACGTAACATGTGCACCCAAAGTGGGTGCAGAGCGCAAATGCCTCCTTTGAGGCATGTACTTGGTCAGGAACACGCGTGTGACCTCTATCCCAAGATGAAGGCTCGACGCAACAGAGAGCGAACCTGCTGGAGCCCAGTTTGTTCAATTAGAGTGGGCCGGAAGAAGTCGGTTGCCGTGGGCAAAGGCCCCCCGAGAAACGAGGGGTCTTACCAGGCAAAACTTACGGTTTGCTTGTCTTTGGTCTTCTGATGTAGTACACTGCTGCGAGTACGGCGATGATAACGACTGCGACGACCGCATAGGCCCACGTGGGCACTGATGAGGAGCTAGTCGTTGTCGTCGATGAGGTGGTCGAAGTGGTGCTGGAGGTCGTAGGCACTACGGAAGAGGTCGTTGTGGATGGCGTGGTTGACGATGTCGTGCTGGAGGTGGTGGGCGTTGTGGATGAGGTGGTAGTCGTGCTGGAGGTGGTGGGCGTTGTGGATGAGGTGGTAGTCGTGCTGGAGGTGGTGGGCGTTGTGGATGAGGTGGCAGTCGTGCTGGAGGTGGTGGGCGTTGTGGATGAGGTGGTAGTCGTGCTGGAGGTGGTTGACGATGTCGTGCTGGAAGTCGTATGTGTAGTGGAAGAAGTTGTAGTGGAAGAAGTTGTAGTGGAAGAAGTCGTAGTGGAAGAAGTCGTAGTGGAAGAAGTCGTCGAAGTGGTGGATGAGGTGGTTGACGATGTCGTGCTGGAAGTCGTATGTGTAGTGGAAGAAGTTGTAGTGGAAGAAGTTGTAGTGGAAGAAGTCGTAGTGGAAGAAGTCGTCGAAGTGGTGGATGAGGTGGTTGACGATGTTGTTGAGCTGGTGGTGTGGGTCGATGACGTTGTGCTGGTGGTGTGGGTCGATGACGTTGTGCTGGTGGTGTGGGTCGATGACGTTGTGGTGGAGGTAGTGGTGGATCCGCCGGTCACCTGTATGGCGATGCCCTGCATCAGCGAACCCTGCGCGTAGATGGTGAGCGTGTAGAACCCCGCCGTTGAAGGCGCGGTCACTTTGTAGAGAGCGGTGATGTTCCCCGATTTCGGTGAGCGGTCCTGGGCGGAGCCGTCGTTGACCTGTGTCGGAGAGATGGTGAACTTGGCGTTGTCGCTCTGGTTGGACTCCCACAGCTGGAGTCCGGGGACGACGCCCGTGACGGCAGTCGCGTTGGTGCTGATGAGGAGATGGAACGAGCTTCCGGCCGCGAAGGGGCCGAAGAAGACTCCCCCGTCGCCGTCGCCCGTGGCGTTGACGTAGATGGAGATGCCGTTGTTGTGGCAGTAGCACCCTTCGTCGAACCCAGGCTCGCCGTGCGAGAAGCTCCCCTGGAGCCAGATGCCGGATGTCACTGTGACGACGCCTAGAAGCAATACCGCAAGTGCGGCGATGTACATGGTACGCTTGTTCATGGTTAGTCGTTCCCCCGTAAGACGACCACACTTATAATGAGTAGACGATTCTCAAAACTGAAAACCAGCACCTTTTCCCTTGAAAGTTGCTGAATAACAGCCAAGAATGACCCCGCTGTGGAACTCGCCGTCTCATGGTTGGGCACTCGAAGAAAGAATGCACTGATTCGCGGATGGATTCCATGCTGGGGTAATTCATATAAATCAAAGCGTAGTCTTCGACGCGACGCATGAAGCCAAACATCCTAGTCAAGCCTCCTGGACCGAAGGCCAGAGCACTTCTGGAGAGAGATGCCAAGGCATCCTCCAAGTCCCTCCCGAGGGTGTATCCGCTGGCAATCAAGCGGGCGTACGGGGTCAACATCGAGGACGTCGATGGGAACAGGTTCCTCGACTTCAACTCGGGCATCGCGGTCATGAACCTTGGCCACTCCCACCCGAAGATTGTCAAGGCAATCAAGGACCAGGCAGAGCTCGCAACCCACGCTGCTTACTTGGAGTTCTACTCCGAGCTCCCCGTGAAGCTCTCCGAGAAGTTGTTTGAGTTCGTCCCCGGAATGGCCCGGACGTACCTTGCGAATTCAGGAACCGAGGCCATCGAGGCGGCCATGAAGCTCGCGAGGTACCACACGAAGCGCAACTACTTCATCTCGTTCTACGGAGGATTCCACGGAAGGACCTACGGCGCGCTCGGTCTCTCGACCTCGAGGCTGTCCCACAGGCAGGGCTTCGGGCCGTTCATGCCCGTGATCCATGCGCCCTATGCGAACCCCTACAGGCCCCTCGTCGGACCGGAGGGCGACGGCAGCGGTGAGGCGGCCCTAGAGTACCTGGAAAGGGCGGTCTTCAAGTTGGAAGTGGCTCCCGAGGAGGTCGCGGCCATGTTTGTCGAACCGGTTCAGGGCGAGGGGGGATACGTCATCCCGCCCAAGAACTTCCTGAAGGGCTTGAGGGAGATCTGCACGAAGCACGGGATACTCTACGTCGATGACGAAGTGCAGGCCGGTTGTTACAGGACCGGGAAGTTCTTGGGGAGCGAGCACTTCGGAATCAAGCCGGACATCGTGTGCCTCTCCAAGGCACTGGGAGGAGGGTTGCCTCTTGGCGCGATGCTCTGCAAGGAAGAGTACATGGACTGGGGCCCGGGATCTCATGCCAGCACCTTCGGGGGGAACCTCATCTCCTGTGCCGCGGGCGTGGCTGCGCTCGAGGTGATGAAGGAAGAGGACGTAGGTACGAAGGCGCTCAGGTCGGGCTCACGGATAATGCGATACCTGAGGGAGCTTCAGGGCGACATCGACCAGATAGGGGACGTCAGAGGGCTGGGAATGATGATTGGTATAGAGCTGGTGAAGGACAGGAAGAGCAAGAGGCCCAACCAGAAGATGCGAGACCGGGCAGTGATGGAGGCATTCGGGAAGGGCCTTTCGCTGCTCCCTGCGTCGGAGTCGGTGATCAGAATCGCCCCTCCGCTCATAATGGAGAAGCAGGACGTCGACGCGGGTCTCGAGATTCTGGGCGAAGTCCTGAGAAATCAGAGCAAAGCGTAGCACATCTTTGTGACCCGGAGGCTCACTTCTCGACCAGAGAACATCCCCTGGTGGCTATGAGAATAAAGCGTCACGGCTGCGGGTTGTTCAGTCGTCTTGTTCCACACTCGAATTGTCCACTTCCCTAAGGAATAAATATCGTATCCTGCCTCACAGAAGGCGCCAAAAGTTTGACAAGTCCCGAAAGGGGAGCTTTCGTACGCGAGGCAACTGGCCTTACGCGACAGATATCCGGGTGGGATGCGTTTCTCGGGAACATACTCGCGATGGGAATCGCTTACTTCTTCGTCTTCGAGTTCTTCGCGACTCTCCTCTTCCCTGGGGTCGACCTTCCTATCACGATACTAGTCACCCTCATACCCGGCGTGGTCGTGGCGCTTCTCTACTACCTCTTCACCATCGCGATGCCGAGGACGGGCGGCGACTACGTCTGGACGAGCAGGATACTGGGTGCCCCGCTGGGCTTCATGACCAACCTCGTCCTCACGTTCACCTGGATGGCCAGCATGGCGACGGCGGTCGCGTGGGGAATCAGCTATGGAATCATTCCTATGACGGCGGCGCTCGGGATGGTCGAGGGCAATTCTGGGCTCCTGAGCCTCGCCTCGACGCTCGCGATGCCGAACAACGCCTTCATCCTGACGGCGGTACTGATAGTGCTTTTCATCATCCCGATCATGCTCGGAACTAGGACCGTGTTCAGGGTCATGTGGGTCATGTTCGCAATCTCGCTCATCGGAGCGCTGGTGACCGTCGTAGCGTTCTTCTCGGCGCCCAACGCGACGTTCATCGCGAACTTCAACAGGCTCTCTGGCATGGACTATCATACCGCAATCACCCAGGCCGCCCTGCCACTGGGCTTCGTCTTCGGAGCGACGCTGACTGGCTCGATATTCACGATGACGAACTTCCTGGGCTTCTTCAGCTCGGCCTACTTCTCAGGCGAAGTGAAGCGGGTGCAGAGGTCGCAGGTTCTCGCGATGTTTGGTTCTCTCCTCTTCCTAATGGTCATCGCCTTCCTCATCTACGGCTCTGCCTACTACTCCGCTGGCTCCGACTTTCTGAACGCCATCTCGCTTCTGTACGTAACTGGGACGGGATACGCGCTCCCTGCGGTCCCGACGCTGAACTTCCTGGTGGCCTTCGCCTCTCCCAACCCGGCAGTCATAGTACTCTCTGGACTTGCCCTCCTCGCCACGGGCCTGGGAGGAGCCACTCTGTTCGCGTTCGTCTGCGTCAGGAACCTCTTCGCGTGGTCCTTCGACAGAGTCATGCCGACCGCCCTTACTCGGCTCGACTCCAAGAGAGGCAGCCCCAACTACGCCGTGGCGGTCATACTCGTGATGGCGGTCCTGCTCACGGGCGTCTACTACTACACTTCCTTCTTCACGTACTACGTCTTCGCGACCCTGAACCTGTTCATCGTCTTCACGATGGTCTCGATAGCGGCCATTCTCTTCCCCTATCGGCTGAAGAGCGTCTTCGAGGCCTCGCCGGGAATCGTCAGGAAGAAACTCGGTAGCATCCCCACAATCACAATCCTGGGAATCATCGGGGTCATTGTGAACGTCTACTTCGGATGGGCTGCGACTCAGCCAGCCGTCAGCCCGCCCCCGAGCGGGAGCATCCTCGTCCAGTACTTGGCGTACGCGACTGTCCCGCTGATCGTGATCGCGGGGTTCGTCATCTACGGAATCTCCTACGTGGTCAGGAAGAGGCAGGGGATTGTGCTGGGTGCGGCTTTCAAGGAGATTCCTCCGGAGTAGTCCTGTGAGGGAGCATAGGAGGTTCTGACACACCATGGCCGACCGGATAAAGAAGTCAGAGGGGTTAGTCAAGGTCCTGGGCTACAGTCTCTTCTACAAGGTCTTCACCCCGCCGGTCGCTCGGGCTACCATCGTCTGCCTTCACGGGGGGCCCGGCGCAACACACGACTATCTACTGCCGATGAGGGACCTCACCAAGTTCGGCTACAAGGTGGTCTTCTACGATCAGTTGGGGTGCGGTAACTCGGAGATGCCCAAGGACCCCGCGCTCTTCACCGTTGAAAGGGGGGTCGAGGAGCTGGAGGCGTTCCGCCGCGAGATGGGACTCGGGAAGGTCCACTTGATGGGCTCCAGCTACGGCGGGATGCTGGCACTGGCGTACGCTGTGAAGTACCAGAGGAACCTCCGCAGCCTCATCACCACTGGGGGCCTCGGCAGCGTGCCCTTGACAATAGCTGAGATGCAGAGGCTCAAATCAGAGCTTCCGCCCGAGGTCGTCAGGGTCATGGAGAAGTACGAGGCCAAGGGAGAGTACGAGAATCCCGAGTACGAGAAGGCGGTGATGGTCTTCTACAAGAAACACCTCCTCAGACGCAAGAACTGGCCTCCCGAGCAGGTGCACACCATGACGCACATTAGCAAGCCTGTCTACGGGACGATGAACGGCCCCAACGAGTTCACGATAATTGGGAACATAAGGTACTGGGACATCACCGACCGGCTGCGCGTCATCAAGGTGCCGACCCTTGTTACCGGAGGGAGGTTCGACGAGGTGACGCCGAAGGTCGCCAAGAGCATACATGACCACATCAGCGGCTCGAAGCTCGTCATCTTCCAGAAGAGCTCCCACCTAGCCATGTGGGAGGAGCGCTCTAGGTACATGCGCACCCTCGACCGCTTCATGCGGTCTGTCGACACGGCCTGAAGACTGAGCTTTCCTGCGACCTGGAGAGCCACCAGCGGGCGACTTCGTCAGCCCGGGCAATCCAGACACCATCGTGGGACTTGATGTGCGTGATTATCTTCTCGAGGGTCTTGCTGGCCGCCGGTCTGCCGGTCATGAACGGATGCATGGTGAGGCAGTAGAACTTACCCTCCTCGTAGAGCACGTCGAACTCGTCGCGCCGAGAGCTCGAAGACCTCCTGGGGCGAGTACCCCCTCTCTGCGTAGTTGTCGTAGTCGTCCAGCGTCACGGCGCTCGGCAGCTCCACGATGCCGTCGTCATCAAACCTGTGGACATAGGGGAGGTCCTTGTCGAGTCCATCGCTCCTCCAGAGGAAGCCTCCGACGTCGTGCAGCAACCTAACGGTGTTCTTGCTCGGATTCCAGTCAGGGGTCCTGTGACCAACGGGCCGCCTGCCAGAGGTCTTGGTGACGATCGCGACGGTCCTTTGGATGTCGGCGAGTTCGTCTTCCATCCTCATGTTGTAGTAGGGCCTGTGGTCCCATCCGTGCACCGCCACCTCGTGACCGCCGTCTGCTATCGCCTTGACGACGTCGGGCCTTGACTCGGCGGTCTTCCCCACCATGCAGAAGGTCGCCTTGACGTTCTGCCGCTTGAGTATTCTGAGCACACGGTGGGTGCCCTCGTTAGTGTCATAGTATCCCTGACTGACATAGAACATCTTGTCAGGCCCAAAGGCGTCTATCAGACCAGATTCGTCGTCGTTGTCGAAGGTGAGTACGGCCGCGATTCTTATGCCCGGTGGCCAGATGTCTTCGGTCAATCCGGCGGATGGTCCGTCTCTAGGAATTTGAGCTTTGCGTCGGCAGCCCAATCCGGGTACCTCCGGCTATCTCTGGACCACGAGGCCCACACTCCCGCTCTCGATAATCAGCCGCCGCCGCTTGTTCTCCACAGGATTTATCAGCCGAGGAAAGCACGCCACTTGCATCTTGCTGTTCAGGAAGTTCGAGGAAGAGGTCAGGGGGGCGATAACCTCGGCCCTGCTGGAGAAGGGCTACTCTGTCCCTCAGCTCGAGCTCCTGGTCCCGAATAAGGAAGGCCTGGGGGACCTCTCCTGCGCGGTGGCGCTGAAGCTCGCAAGGGAGACGAAGAGACCCCCGGCCGGGATAGCAGAGGAGCTAAGGGAATCCATCTCTGCCAGAGGGGACCTTCGACTCATCGCCTCGGTGAATGCCCACAGCTCAGGGTACCTGAACTTCACTCTGGACTGGGCCAGGTTCGCGTTCGGGACAATCTCGGAGGCGAGAGAGGGACTCGGGTCGCTCAGAATCGAGGACAAAGCCGTGTTGATAGAGCACACCAACGTCAACCCGAACAAGTCCCTGCACATCGGGCACGCGAGGAACCTCGTCTTGGGAGACTCGCTCGCGAGGATAATGAGGAAGATGGGCAACTCGGTGCAGGTCCTCAACTACATAGACGACTCGGGAGCGCAGGTCGCCGATGTGATCGTCGGGATGAAATTCCTCGGCCTTAGTGACGAGTCGCCGCCAGGGATGAAGTTCGACACCTACGCCGGGGACACCGTCTACATCGACGTCAACAGGAGGTACGAGACGGACCCCGCCCTCAAGGAGAAGCAGAAGCTGGTCCTGCAGGAGATAGAGAGAGGAGAGGGCGAGATAAGCGACTACGCCCACAGGATAGTGCTGAAGATACTGGCCGACCAGCTCAAGACCTGCTGGCGGCTCGGGGCCCGCTACGACCTCCTCAACTGGGAGTCCCACATACTGAAGACGGGGATGTGGGGGAGGCTCTTCGAGGAGCTGAAGAGGAAGGGGATTGCGGTCTACGAGACGGGCGGGGAGAACGCAGGTTGCTGGGTAATCAGGGACAAGGAGCTTGGCGAGGACAAGGTCCTCGTCAGGTCCGACGGCACGGCGGTCTACGTCTCAAAGGACATCCCGTACGCCGCATGGAAGATTGGGCTAATCTCCGACCCGTTCAGATACGAGGTCTACTCGAAGCAGCCAGCGGCGGGAGACCTCTGGACCACGACGACCGGCCACGGAGAGAAGGAGCACCCGAAGTTCGGGTCAGCCGACCTCGCAATCTCGGTCATAGACACCCGGCAGAGCAGGTTGCAGAAGATCGTCAGCAGGGTCCTGGAGAGGATGGAGGGCAGGGAGAGCGAGCGCTACCTCCACCGGGGCTACGAGGTCGTCGCGCTCTCGAGGAAGTCGGCAGAATCGCTGGGCTTCGAGACGGAGAAGGAGTTCGTCCACATGCAGGGCCGCAAGGGCGTTTACATCAACGTCGACGTCGTCCTCGAAGCGCTGAGGAACAAGGCCATGGCAGAGACCAGGAAGAGGAACCCAGAGGAGCCCGAGAGTTGGGTGGAGGAGGTCGCGGAGAAGCTCGCCATAGCGGCATTCAGGTTCGAACTGCTGAAGCAGGACCCGGACAAAATGATAGCTTTCGACATAGAGTCGTCGCTCGAGCTCCAGGGCGAGACGGGACCTTACCTCCTCTATAGCTACGCGAGGGCTAGGAGAATCATCTCCAAGGCGGGGGCAGTCCCCATGATAGACGAGAAGAGCTCGGGCGGTCTCAACAGTCACAAGGAGATCGAGCTCATCAAGTCCCTCTCGATGTTCGACAAGGCGATCATCGAGGCCCGGGAGTACCTGAACCCGAAGGAGGTCGCTAGGTACTCCCACAGACTCTGCGCAGCCTTCAACGAGTTCTATGAGGCAGTCCAGGTAAACAGCGAGCCTGACCCGCGGCTGAAGGCTGCGAGGCTGGCACTCGTCGACGGATTCGCGACGACGCTGAGGGACGCGCTGTTGCTTACAGGGATAGAGACTGTGGAGAGAATCTGACCAACTGAAACCGTCGCTGCAGGGTGGCACTACCAGTGGTCAAAGTGGACGACCTCGCCATAGGCTCGCCGTCCTCTCTTCAAGGAAGGCGATTTCACATCAGGCGCGGGTTTGCGAATGGAGATCATTCCTACAGGATGAAATTCCTCAGGGATGCCGAGAGTCCGTCTGACCTCTGGGATGTCGGAACTGGCTATGCCCACGAAGACCGCTGCGTAGCCGAGGTTGACTGCCGCATGGAGGATTATCACCGAGGCAGCCCCGGCGTCAAAGAACCAATAGGGCGTCGGCCATTCTATCTCTCTCCCATCGGACAGCAGCTTGTCTGGCTCCTGGTACCTCCTATGATAGATTGTTTCGCTGACGCAGACCACCACCAGGACGGGTGCATAGGAGACGAAGTTCAGATTACCGTTTGGCTGAATCTCCTCTTCCCCTCCAATCTTTTTCTTGACTTCAGGGTCTCGGACCACGACGAACGCGACGCCTTGGCTGAAGCCCACGCTGGGATAGTGCTGGGCCAGGTCCATTATCTGGCGGACATCTTGGTCTGAGACACCTACACCTCGCTGGAAATTCCTGACCATCCGCCTCTTCCTGACAACCCTCTCGTATTCCACAATGGACACGTAGTCAGGGAGAACATAAAAGGACAGTTTGTCTAGCCTTTATCTCGAAGCCCGATCGTCTAGTGGTCAAGGATAGGGGCCTCTGGAGCCTCTGACCTAGGTTCGAATCCTAGTCGGGCTACTTCAAATAAACTCATATTAGGCTTTGTTACCCATTCAGGGCAATAATTATTCTCTTTCAGAGAGCTGCTTCATGGTTCGAATTCCATCGGGCCCGCCACCTCTTCGTCAGACCATCCCAGATCGGGAATCACTTTCGAAACCTTGGTTAAGGCAAGATAGAACCGGAGATGGAATATTACTAGAACCCTGCTTTTTCCCATTTAGTAATACTCGAATACATTCTCGTAATACTTATAAAACGTACGATTAGAATGCCCGCTAGAGATGACAGAAGCCAGACTCGGTCATTGGAACCTGGAATCTCGGCGTCTCCGGGCCGAAAAAGTGAAGATCGGGATCGTCTACGCTGCCATCGGCACAGTCACCGCCTTCTCTCTTCTAGCCGCCTCGGTCATAGGCCAAGTATCACCCGTCCTCAACGGTCTGGGATTGGTCGCGTACGTTCTCGGGCTGCGGCATGGCGTCGACGCCGATCACATAGCGGCCATCGACAACACCACCAGGAAGCTGATTCAGCAGGGCAAGCCCAGGTTCACGGTAGGGACATGGTTCTCCCTGGGTCATTCGACGATAGTCTTTGGCCTGATCGCGTCCATAGTCTTCGTGAGCAGGTCTTTCATCGGAAGCATACCCGCGCTTCAGGGCTGGGGCAACATAGCCGGCACGCTGATCTCCGGCACGTTTCTCATGGTCATAGGGTTTCTGAACCTGCTCATCGTCTTCGGTGTCTACCGCCTGTTCAAGCAGGCGCGAGTCGGGAAGCTGAACGAGGAAGAGCTCGAGGAGAGCATGGCCAATCGCGGATTCCTCAACAGGATATACAGACCTCTGTTCAAGTTCGTGAACGATGCCTGGCAGATCTACCCGATAGGGGTTCTCTTCGGCCTTGGCTTCGACACCGCGACCGAGGTTGCGCTGATCGCAATCAGCGTGGGCGTCGGCGTCTCCTCGACGGTCCCACTGTGGCAGATCATGATTCTGCCGCTGTTGTTCACGTGCGGCATGGTCTTTACCGACACATCCGACGGCGTGATTATGCGCAATGCCTACGCATGGGCGTTCCTCACACCGCTCAAGAAGATCTACTACAACCTGACGGTTACCGTGATGTCCGTGATGGTCGCGTTCGCGGTCGGCGGCATCGAGGCAGCCCAAGTGCTGGGGATGGAGTACAACATGGGCGGAGGCTTCTGGAACACGCTCGAGAACCTCGACTTCGAGTCGATGGGGTTCGTCATCGTTGGCATCTTCGTCGTGACGTGGAGTTCAGCGTACGCCGTGTGGAGATACAAGAAATACGACAAGAATCCCTCGGGGATGATTGGGCCCGGCATAATCCCGCAAGGTCGGGCGCAGCAACCTCCCGCCGGCTAGCCGACCGCCTACGTCTACTTTCCAGAGTATCGATTCCAGATGTTACTGCCTTGAGTTTAGGTATTACTGCATAAGAAATATACAGGAGTCAGTAATACTCCGCGTCGAGATGACCAAAGAATACTCAACGAGGACTAGCTTCTCTCTGCCGCCCAAGTTACTACAGGAGTTAGACGAGGTCACGAAGGTCATGGGCTATGAAGAGAGGTCCAGGACAATTCAAATGGCGATACGGAACTTGATAACAGAGTCTCAGCTAGCGAACAAGGTCGATGCCCTGGCGGTGGGCACGATCATTGTTCTCTACAACCACGACAAGAAAGGGATAGATGAGAAGCTGAACGATGTGGGGCACGACTTCATCAAGTCGATAATCGCTTCGCTCCACGTGCATCTGGACAAGGAGCAGTGCCTCAGCATAATCGTGGCAAAGTGCGAGATGAAGACGATGTTGACGCTCGAGCAACATCTGAGAGGGATCGCCGGGATAACGCAGATGAAGTTCAGCTGTGTAGTGCCAGTCTCGGGGAGAGCCTAGACCGCGGGTGCTCGAGCCCACCGAATCCGCTTCCTTCTGAATTCCCCTCAGGTTGGAGCCCGCTTGGCGATCTTCCCCAAGAAGTAGAGCACGACCACAAATGGGTTCCGGAAGTGGAATTGGTTCTTTAGTCGGCCCAGTCGCTCGTCATGTGGTTATCGGAAAAGACTCATTGATCGCCACCAAGTACGAATGCGCCCAGTACTGCATACACGATTATGGCTATGGTCACCAGAATGAAAAGAACTAGCACAGCTGCCTCGCCCGCAACGAACTTTTGTGTATCTTGGCGACTTGTCATTTTGACAACTACTGCTGAAATGGTCAGTATGCCAAAGTACAGGATCCAGAGGAAAGGTATCAGGTTCACGTTCACTTCTTGGAAGGCGAACTGAGTTCCTAGTACTGCGAGAGGCAGTCCTGATGCGAGGCTTACAGCAGCACCTATGATTGTTGGGTCTTTCATTCTGCCTCGGTCCGTGTCAGTATCCAAAGTATCATTCCTCTCACATTCCCCGAAAAAGTCACTTGCCGATTCTCAGTTTAAGCTTTCCCATCGCCTGGCCAGCTCGGTGGGGAGGACTAGATATCCTTCGAAATTGGACAGCTGGCCTAATCTCCCCTATTCTGAATAGAGCCCCATAGGGCTAGCTCTTGCTCACGCAAAGTGTTGGTGGTTCCAACCCCATCCTAGTAGCGAACCCTAGTCGGGCTATCCAAAACAAGCTGACATCAGACTTTGTTAGTCAATGTGGGCAATAATTAGGCTCTTGCAGGAGACGGCTTGCAGTCTCGAGTCCACCCTGGCCGTCACAGTGCACAGTGATTCCCCTTGGGCTTGAGCGCAAATTGGGCCTGAATGTGGATTTGAACACAAGTGGTCAAATCCGTCCGAACCATTCTCCGGCACCAGCAACGCAACGGGAGTGGTCGTCCGCACCGATGAGTGCAACCAATCCCTCTGATATAGGAAAGGATTTTCTAGTACTCTCAGCGAATCCCAGCCGAGGGCAAAGTTGACAAACTTGATGACCTTTTCTTCCATGGATTACGACAGGACTGAAGTTCCAAGGAGTGGACGGGTTTTCGTGAGAAATCCCGGAGGGAGGCCCAGTCTGATGGCCTTCCTGTTGATTCTGCTTGTCTCACTCGTGGTAGTGGCGGGGGCAGGTGTCGTCCATGCCTCAGCTGTTGTCGCCACTGTGCAGGTAATCGGCAACCCGACAAACTTGGTTTACGATTCGGGTCGGGGGGAGGTGTTCGTTCTCTACTCTGGAAATGGTGGTGCAGGTGGGGTCCAGTCCATCCATGACAGCAACAACACCGCGGGCGGATATGCTGGGGTTGGATTGATCTCATCCCTCGCCTACGACTCCGCCAAAGGCGAGGTCTTCGTAAGCCTCGGCGGCCAGAACACGGTCGCGATAGTGAACGACCTCACACTCGCCGTAAAGGACGTATCTGTCGGGCAGAACCCAGGCGGTATGGCCTACGACTCTGGTGCTGGCGAACTATTCGTCGCTAACCGCGGATCAGGCACCGTGTCGGTGATATCGGACAGCAGCAATACGGTAGTAGCCAACATATCGGTGGCCGCAAACCCCCTGGCTGTGACCTACGACTCGGCCAAGGGTGAGGTGTTCGTGCTCTCCTCCACCTCCACTGGTACATTAGTCAGCACTCTATCGGTCGTCTCAGACAGCTCGAACAAGGTGGTCGCGGCGGTGAGTGTTGGGGCCGGCGCGGGGACCATGGCCTTCGATTCCGGAAAGGGAGAGATATTCGTGCAGTCCTTACAGAGCATCCAGGCAATATCCGACAGCAGCAACAAGGTCGTCGCCAGCATACCTCTCGGCACGGGAGACACCTACGCCATGGCCTACGACTCGGGCAAGGGCCTGATCCTGTTCACGGACGATCACGGTTTGAACGTGATATCGGACAGCAGCAATTCTATCGTCGCGCTGGGCGTGGCAGCTGCCGGGAGCGCTCCCTGGGGGCTCGCATACGATCCGGCCACGAACGAGGTCTTCGTGGCCAATTACGGCACTAACGAGGTTAACCAGTACGCTGTCACGGTCCTGTCCGACGCTTCGTTGGCGACCTCGTCAACAACCACCTCTTCGACGACTCCGCTGACGACCATAACAACGAGCATGACAACGCCCACGACCCAGAGTTCGACAACCACGGCGAGCAGCACGTCGTTCCCGATGTCATACCTCGCCACGGTTGCCATCGTTGGAATCATCGCCGCAGCGCTAGTCCTCACAGTGCCGCGCAGAGCAATGTCAAGACCACGGTAGGCCGTATACATTCGACGGACGCGGGCCTTCTTGATCTGGTTCAGTAGCTCGAAGATCTCCTTCAGAGTCGAGTCGGCCCGATGTGGTTCTGAACACAAGTGGTGACATCTCTCCGAACCCATCCATTAGGCGGCACCGACTCGCCTACTAGGGCTCTTTACCAGCGTATCTGGGCAAAGATCATTAGCCCTAATGGCACCGAGCCAGCCCGGCACCGTCATTTTTAAGCCCAATCTGTTCTTATTCCATCATTTAGAGGATATTTAGAGGTATTTCAGTTCCATGCATCAATTGACCTTACTATGGATATGACGAAGCTACTGATCATTTCGAACGAAGGCCCGAACCTATATGGACACGAGCCCCATCTGACTCGAGTTCCCATCGGACGCACCATCCCGCTTTAGCCCAGGCCGGGCTGCAAGGATAAATCGAACTAAAACGCGACAATCCTAGTCGGGCTAACTTTACCTTGGAATCAACTTTCGGAACCCATTCAGGTTCGTGCCCCATCGGGCTCTTCAATCCTTGATACTATTCTGTCATCAGCGGCTCACACGTCTCCGATTTCTGATGACAAGGTAGGAAGCCACAACCAGCACCGTGAGGACGATAGCCGTGACCAGTAGGTAGGAGAACTCGGGAATTCCTCCGCCCCCCGTGGATGAAGACGGGAACTGCAACTGGAACGTGACTACTGCGTTAGCACTTCCCGTATTGTTCACCGCGATGGTGACCTGGTCGTTGCCAGAGGGGCTGATTAGCGGTATCGGCATCTCAGTCGGAATGCCAGAAAGAGCCACGACTCCGCTCGCGGCAGTGCCAGTCTTGGTTTCGCCGCTCGCAAGTATTGCGATGGCGGAGGAGTTGCTGGTCGCCATGTAGAGACTTTCGATGTTCTGAAGGGAAGGAGGTACGGAGAATTGCAACCTGGTCGACTGTCCCGCAGGGACGCAGAATAGAGTCGAATTCAAATCACCAGATATGGGTTGCCCGGAGTTGAGAAGGATTGTGCCGCCGTTACATGTCCGTGGAACCGTCGCGTAGGTCGTGGTGGCGTTATTCTGCAGTGCCGTGAAGCCTTCATTGGTGTTCACGGTCACCTTCTGACTTTGTGTTCCGAGAGCTCCCGACAGAAAGATTGTGCTGCTGCTGTTCAGAGCCCTGACCCCGACAATGCCGTCGAAGTCATTCACAGTAACCTGATTCCCAGCAGCCGAAAGAGAAAAGTTTGCTCCACGGATAGCCGTTATTGTTGCACAGGGACCGGAAGGGCAGTCCACATTCACAATTGTGCCCCAGCTATCACTTAGGAAGTTAAAGGAGTCTGAGGCGCAGGTCTGTGGACAGTTGAGGGTGAAGTTCCCCGGTGAACTCCAGGAGAGCGCGCTCCCTCCCAAGTGGACAGTGCTGCCGTCCGAGAGGGTTACGGTGTTCGGGGAAGGAATATCGACTGGCGGAGAAATCGGGCCTTGGTCGTCGTAACCGGATTCGACGCAGACGGGAGGCAGATATGAATATTGACCTCCGGGCGAATCAGTGAACGATTCACAATAGCTCTGGAGCCGCTGAAGGCTAATGGTGACACTCTGAACGACTTGGCTTACCACCAAGTTGCCATCTACGATCTGGGATGTTTGGTTCTCTGGTGCGATAGAAAAGGTGTAACCGTCCACCCAACGCAAATGCTTGATGCCCGGGAAACTCCGCAAGTAAGCCGCATCAGCAAAAGATTGATATTGACAGTTAGCAACGTAACCACTAGATTGAGTCTCGTTCTGAGTGATTGTCGGCGACGATGCAGACAATTTAACCGCTTGACCTGTTACTGAGCCGGTTACATCGAAAACGAACGAATTCCGTTCCTCCACACCACAACCATATGTCCCCGCTCCAATCTCATTAGTCATAGCAACATATTCGCCTTCCGAGGTCCGAAAGGTGTCGACTTTTCCTCCTGTGGTTACATTGAGATAACTCTGTGCTACCAGTTGGTAAGAGTTGGTATAACTTTCTATTAGCGGTTGTCCGTTCCCCGCATACGTCTCATAATCGTATTCAACTTGAGCGTCATAAGACAGCACCCAAAGTCCCGACGGGTTTGACTGGGCCTGGGCAGCAGCACGCTGAATCACAACTCCTCCAGGAAGTCCTCCCGCGAGAATCAGCGCTGCAATGATCAAAGTCAGAATCCGGATGGAAATGACCGCCGGATGACGGGTCAAGACCCGAGGACCTCCAGATCCTTCGCTGTCAACCTATTGTTTTCCGTCAGGCCTGGAAAAGGAGAGGCAAAGAGGATGGTGGCAAGCAGAACTACCTCAATCGTCGCAGGATTTCGGAGATTCTCCATGCTCCTCGATCAGTTTATTCCTTCTGGATGTATTACGGATTGCCTTGATTCTCAAGAGTGAGAACCGTATCACGACCAAGAGTAGTCATCGCGTGCTTGTTAGTCGGAAGTCACGATTTGAACTTGGATGCGATGGGCTTCTAGAGGGATTCGAACCCATTTAGGGTGGAATCCAAGTCGGGCTACTTTGAATAGCTTGATTCCAGTTCCGTTTGGTCCGTCAAGCTCGAATACGCCTCTATTGGCTTGGGCGAATCAATTGGGGTCATCCATGCCTAGACGCAAAGATGACAACTCAGAAAGCGCGTAACCGAATCCAAAGACATATCTATTTGGGAGGTCAACTTCAGTCTCTTGTTGCCCGCGGGAGACATGAAGATTGAGCCCGAAGCGATGGGCAGACAGACGGTTGCGATTCTCCCGTTCAAGAACATGAGCTCAGACCCGGAAAACGAGTACTTCGCAGACGGGATCACCGAGGAGCTCATAATCGCTCTGTCGGCAGTTGAACGCCTCAAGGTAATTTCGAGAACCTCTGCCATGCAGTACAAGACCAGTACGAAGGGGGTCATCGAGATAGCGAGAGAGCTGACCGCTGACACCTTGGTTGAAGGGAGCGTCAGGAAAGCCGCCAACAGGGTGAGAATCTCGGTCCAACTCATTGACGGTCAAGACGAAGGGCACCTCTGGGCGCAGACCTACGACAAGCAGCTCGACGACATCTTCGCGGTGCAGAGCGAGATAGCGGAGAAGGTCGCCGAGGCTCTGAAGGTGAAGCTGCAGGAGTCGGAGAGACGGAGCCTCAGGAGGAGCCCGACATCCAGCTCAGAGGCGTACACGCTCTACCTGAAAGGAAGGTACCACCTCACCCGATACTCGGAGGGAGAGGTCAGGAAGGCCGCTGAACTCTTCGAACAGGCGACGAAGCTCGACGATAAGTTCGCATCCGCCTACGCGATGTCAGCGCAGTGCGCCATGTTCTTGGGCTTCTTCGGGTTCGTCTCGCCCAGCGAAGGGTTCGAGAAGGCCAGACCGCTCTTGAGGCGAGCCATCGAGCTAGACGACCATCTGGACATAGCGCACATGCTGATGGGGAGACTACTGATGGACGCAGATTGGGACTGGTCCGGCGCGGAGGCTGAGTTCAAACGCGCCATTGCCATGAGCCCGAACAGCGCCGAAGCGCACTACCGGTACGCGCTGCTTCTGAACAACCTGCTGAGAAACGCCGAAGCTTTGGCTGAAATCAAGACCGCCGAGGAACTGGACCCGCTCTCCGTGGCGGTCACTCAGGTGGCTGGCTCGATACTCTACTTTGCGGGAAGGAATGGTGAAGCCATAGAGAGGCTCGGGAGGGCCATCGAGATCGACCCCCACGCGGCTTTCGCGCACGACAACCTTGGCCTTGCCCGCTGCCAAGAAGGCAAGGTCGACGAAGGCCTGGGCGAGATCAGGAAGGCGATGGAGCTCGACCCGAACAACATGATGTTCATGGCGGACCTCTGCTACGCCTACGCGAGTGCCGGAAGGTCCCGTGAGGCCAAGGACGTCCTAGCGCGGGTCGAGACGGACCACCGAAGCAACCCTGCCATCCACGTCCCCCCTGTGGCGCTCGCTGGCATGTACGCCTGCCAGGGGGAGACCGACAGAGCGCTTGAGTGGTTGGAGAAGGCGTTCTCGGAACACTCACCCTACCTCTGCTCGCTGAAGGTCGAGAGATGGTTCGACGGTATCAGAACGGACCATAGGTTCGTCGCCCTGCTCGACAGGGTGGGACTGGGACGGATGGCAGCGGTGGCTGAGACCCCCCAGGGGGTCACGAAGGAAAGCAAGGCCGACAGACTGGCGTCGAACCTCCTGAAATCCGGATACCGCCGAGTCGAGGACAAACTTCCCGTCGTTTTGGGGGAGAACGTCAGCTTCCGATTGATAGCGTACAACGAGGACAGTTCACACTACATAGTGTGCGACTACTGCGAGCAGGCCACGAAATCGACGGTGGAGGGGCTACTCGAGAAGCTGAAACTTCTGGCGCGCTCGAACTTCGACTACAAGGTCAGGCTGGGCCTGCTGCTCTCCGACCGCGAGCCTCTTAACGAGGTCAAGGAATACGCCAACAAGCTGGCGGGAGGCAGGTACCCGCTCCATGTCGTCTCCGACCCGGACAAGATGAGCGAACTTGTTCCTTGACACCCTACTGGCTTCCGGAACCGTGGTCGCGGCAATTATCCTGTCGTTCCTGCCGCTGATAGAGTCGCTCGGATCCCAGGGGGTGCGGGTCCCTGAAAGGTTGATCAGGGACCTCGCAGAGATCGGCAAGATCTTCCTGGCCTTCGCCGTCTACACATCGATCGCGCTCTTTCTCGAGTACTACGTCACGGCTCACCCGGTCGAGCAGCTCTATCCCATCTTGGATGCCTCGTCGATGGCCATCTTCCTGTACATGATCTACCGGATAGTCCAGCTGTTCTCCAGCTTGACAAAGAAGAAGGAAACGTAGCCCCGACTTCGGTCTGGTGCGGGGACTCGAGGCTGACGGAGGTGATTGAAACCCGAGGCGTCGCTTTGAGGAGACTTGTCGTTGCTACTATGAAGACGGCCATGGGATGATCGCCACGAGCCTCTCGACCGTTCGAGTCTCATGCCAAGCAATGCTATAAACGAGAGAGCACCCATCTTAGACCGTGCACTCTCTCGCCCGAGAGAAGGAGATCGTCATCGAGGACAGAGAGGAACTCATCTTCATGCTCTCCGAAGCCGCAACCCTCGAGCACATGGTGATGTGCGGATATCTCTATGCCGCCTTCAGCATGAAGCACGAAAGAGGTCAAGGTCTGGATTCCGAGGAACTGAGACTGGTCGGGCAGTGGGACAGGACTGTTTCCCAGGTCGCTGTCCAGGAGATGCTTCACCTTTCGCTCGTGAACAACCTGCTCACGTCGATAGGAGCCGCACCCCACCTCCTGCGGCCCAACTTCCCCGTCCGGTCGAAGTACTTCGCCTCGACTGTGCAGATGGCTCTCCTGCCGTTCGGAGAGCAGGCGCTACGTCACTTCCTCTTTCTCGAGCGGCCCGAGGGTTCGACCGTACGAGACGCGAGGTCGCTCTCCAGACGTCTTGAGCGCTCCAAAGTCCGTGACCACGTCGAACTCGTGCCCGCGGGGCAGGAGTTCTCGACGATTGGCCATCTCTACAGGGGCGTGGAACGGGGGCTGATCCACCTCGCCGACAAGTACGGAGAGAAGAGACTGTTCGTAGGTTCGACACAGACCCAAGCGACGAAGGAGTCATTCGGATGGCCGGAGCTGGTGACGGTTCACGACCTGAAGTCGGCGGCCAAAGCGGTCGAGACGATTATCATTGAAGGAGAAGGAGCGAAGGGTGACTGGAAGAAGGCGCACTTCGGCAGATTCCTCAAGGTCCATGACGAGCTGCGCGAGGTTCGGTCAGACAACCCGGAGTTCGAGCCAGCCAGCCCAGTCATACCGGCCTATGTCGAAGACCACAGTGACATCACGGAGTCGGTGGCAATGATATCAGACCCCTTCACCCTCAAGGTAGCGGAGCTGTTCAACGCCTCCTATGAGACGGCCATGCAGATGCTGACGAGGTACTTCCTGCACATAGACACCTCGCAGGAGGAGCTGGAGAAGCTCTCAGACTCGGCCATCGGAATGATGACGGAGGTGCTGAGGCCTCTCGGCAGGCTGATGACGACTCTACCCGTCGGAGTCAATCACCCGGGGAAGACGGCCGGTCCAGCATTCGAGGTCTATCGAAGAATATCGTACGTACTTCCGCACAGGCACTCGGCCTGGGTCATCCTTCACGAGCGACTCACCGAGCTGGCAGACTTTTCAGGCAAGCTGAAGGCTCCCAAGAACGCCGAGGGAAAGCTCGAGACTGTGACCGACTCACTGAGAAGTCTTGCCTCCAGACTCGAAGTCAATGCCAGTTCGGGTCATCCCGGCAGTAGATCATAGGCGGCACCTACGCAGGTCCCGACATCCGAGCTGCCACGACGGATCACCGCTTCGGGCGCGCACGCTAATCGATACGTATCATGACGAGAACGAGGCCGAATAGGGCGCGTCTCTACGCACGGGCCTTACGATTGAACCATGAGCAGAAACTGAATGCGCATTGAGCAACCGAAGTGCCGGTGATTTGCCTGTGGTCAATCACGAACCGACCGGAATTCCGTTTGGGAAGTAGAACCCGAAGTAACAGACTCCCGTATCTTGAGGTGGATACGCTGTACGCAATGGACAGCGGTCCTGTGGTCGAATAGGTTGGTAGCCCGAAGCCATGACAGGTCACAATTTCGGACGACTGTTGGTTGCCAGTCCCGATTGTCAGAACAGTAGTTGTTGTTGTTATGACCGACCCGACCGCCAAAATCAGGATTATGGCAATTAGAATGACAGTCACCACGTTCCTAAGGAGACGCGGTATCCTCGAAGATGCTTGGGGAATCGGTTCCTGTTGGGCGGGTGCGGGCTTGTCATCTAGGACCAGTCTGAGATTGCTGCCGCATGAAGGGCAGAACAGGGCTTCAGACGAAACCATCTCACCGCACTTGGGACAGAAGGCCAAGTTCCCACCTGGATCATTTCGAATCGATTCTCTATTTAAGGAAGGAAGACTGGCATCCTGGCCGATGCGCGGACGAGGTCTACTTTCAGATCCCATTCAGTAGTGGGCATCGTCTGGCCCGCTGCCCATCACTCTGAAGTAGGCTCCGATTGTTCTGGATAGCCTGGCCTAAGGAATCGCCTGAGATTTCGTGATTGCAGTCGAGGCGTAGGTTCGTCGCCTCAATATTATCTTATTCGCTTCTCGGGGCGATCAATGGGGCGAATACTGCCGAGCTAGACGAATCTCGTCACCCGTCGAAAAGGCATCTATCTCCCTGACTACGCCCACTATCTTGCCATCATTGTCGACCACCGGGATTGCCCTGAAGCGGTATCGTCTGAACAGGGCCTCGATTGTACCGCGCCTCGTCTCTGGAGCGACGGTGACGACATTCTTCACCATTATGTCCTCGAGCTTGCTTTCGGGATTGGCCTGGAGGAGTTCGTTGATGTCGATGACCCCTCTCAGGTGTCCATCACTGTCCGCGACATAGATGTACATGACTACGAGGGTCTTAGGCGCCTCCTTCCTGAACTTGATAAACGCGTCCTCCACGACCAAGTCCCCAGGGAACTGCAAGAAGCGACGGACCGCCAGAACCGACGCTGGGACGTCGTGCTGCGTGAGGAGTTCCTGGACTCTTGCCGCGCGGCTCGCGCTCAGCATCTTCGTGAACTCTTCAGCTTCGTCCCTCGGCAGCACCGAGATGACTTCTGCAATCTCGACGACGGAGAGGTGGTCGAAGATCTGTACCATACGCTCGACGCTTGTGTCGGCGAGTATCTCTCTCTGCACTCTCGGCTCTGTGGCCCCCAGGGTCGCTGCGGCTGCCTTGCTGTCGAGAACGTTGAAGACGTGAACTCTCTCCTCACGGTCAGCTCCTCGAGTATGTCCGCCAGATCCTCAGGGTGTATCTCCCCGAGACGGTTCCTAGCGACTGTAAGTTTGACGTCTCCCTTGGTGGGCGTAAGGTCGGGTGAAAGGGGCTGGACGTACTTCCAAGGAATGAACCCCTCTGCCCCAGGGTCCATAGGATGGCCCCCACCGAGCTTGCCGAGGCCGAGTCTCCGCAGGAGGGCGCGCCTGCTGACATCCGCGGCCACCATGAAGAGTCTTGTTCTCCACAAGAAGAAGCTGAATGTCGTAGACGACCTCCACGGCGAACCCCGTCGTGTCCAGCACTCGCTTGTCGAGGACTTTGGCCCGGAGGAGCAAGAGGTTTTCGTCAGGTCCGATCTCAGCATAAGTGCCCTCCGGAGGATTCTGGACCACAATCTCGTGCGGTCCGAACTGGAGGACTTCGCTCCAAGGAATCTTCAGGGAAGGGTCGCCATAGGGTCGTCCCACGATGAGGTGAGTGACCTCCGCGTACTTCGGGTCATCCTTGGCCACGAAATCTTTCAACTTGCCGAGTTTGACGCCCGCCTTCGTCCTTACCTTCCATCCGATGACGTCGCTTAGAAGGAAGCTCTGCGCATGACCGTTGAGTACGTGACCGTTCTGGCGCGCTTCTCCTCCGTTCCGCGGCGGGATTTCGGACATCTACACTCCCCCCATCTGTCCCCCGAAGACAGAGATACACCTATCGGAATTCTCGCCATGGGGCATGGCGAGTCACAAGATTGTGGAGAACTTGTAGGCGAGCAGGATGACCAGGATTATGAGATACAGCCTGAGCACGAGAAGGATGAAGCGAGTTCCTCTGGATGAGCTTTATCCGAGGTTTGGCGTACGTCTTGTTGATTTCCCTGATCTTGTTGACGAGTCTCCTGATTGGGTTCATTGCTCTCAGCCAAAGATTCCTGGGAACAGAGTCCCTAATCCGTAGAGCGTAGACAAGATGATGATGACCACGACTATTGTTCCTGACAGCGCGTTCTGCGTCCTGCTGTTCTTGAATTTCCCAACGAGCTCCTCATCATTGAGAAGCAGGATCAAGAACACCAGGGCGGCCGGAAGCAGCGTCACGGCTATGACCTGAACGAAGAGCGTGATTGTCACCAGCGGAGCGCCCGGTATCAGGACTATCGAAGCGGCGAAGATGAGGACGAGGAGGCGGAATAGGGTGAACCCGCGCGATTGGCCCTTCTTGGCATTCAGCGAGTGCGACCAGCCGAAGACTTCGCCGAACGCCCAGGCGCTCGTCATCGAGATGGCGATGGCGCCCAGGAGCCCTGCATCGAACAGCCCTATCGCCACGAAGGTTCCGATGTAGCTGTTCATGGGTATCAGCAGCCTTGCAGCCATGGCCGCTGAGTCCACACTCCTCCCGTACAACAGCGTCCCGGCGACGATGACGAGGACGCTGGCCGTGATGACAGTGAAAGAGGAGCCGAGGGCGGTGTCAGCTCGTTCATAGGGGATGTCCTTGGCGCGCAGACCCTTGTCGACAACCGAGCTCTGGTGGAAGAATAGCATCCAGGGTGCGACTGTGGTGCCTACGTTTGCCATCAAGAGGAAGATCACCGGGCTCGTCAGGCCGTAGGGGAAGCCGGGGACCACGCCGGTCCAGAAGACCTTGGACAAATCGGGATGGACCAGAAAAGCGGCTGGGACATAGATGAGGTTAAGGACGCAAAGCGCTAGGACAATCTTCTCCCATGTCCAGTAACGGCCGTTGATGACTATGGCCATGATGAAGGTGATGACGCAGATCTCCGTTATCCAGGGAGTTATGCCGAATATGCTCATCGCCGCAGTCATGCCTATGAACTCGGTCACTATCGTCAGGACATCCGTTATAGTGAGGTCTGTAAGAGAGAACCATCCCCAGAACGGGCCAAAGGCATCGAAGATTGCCTCGGCGAAACCGCGTTTCGTCATCGCCCCCAGCCGGACGCACATCTCCTGGCATGTGTACGCCACTGGCATGAGCAGAAGCAGCACCCAGACGAAGCTGTACCTGAACTCCGACCCGGTCACCATGTAGGTCGTAATCCCCCCGGCGTCGTTGTCCGCGACCATCACGATGATACCTGGGCCAAGGATGACCGCAAAGATGGCTAACTGCTTTCTGAAACGGCGATAGGTGTAGTAGAGCTGGGGGACCAGTTTCGTTCTAGAGGACCCCCGTGGAGTCTCCTTTCGCACCCCTTCCGACCCGTCGCAATGTCCTCGCCAGTCGTTCGATGCCCATCCAACAGGTCGCCCTGAGTGTCCCGCTCGCTGAAACTTAGCGTATATACGAATATCCCCTCCCCCGTACGACCTCGTCTTGATTTCTAAGGTGGGTGCAGTTGTTTAGGGATAGAAAGGAATCCGGGAGATTGCTCGCAGAGGCCCTGAGCTTCCTGAAGGACAAGAGCGGAGACTTGATGGTGCTGGCGATTCCACGCGGAGGCGTTCTCGTCGCGAAGGAAGTCGCAGACGCGCTCGGGGCGCCGTTGGACCTCGTGATAACTCGGAAGATCGGAGCTCCAGGGAACCCTGAGCTGGCAATAGGCGCGGTGACCCAAGATGGCGAGATCATCACAGACTCCGGACTGATAGCCGTGCTCGGGGTATCCGGCGATTACGTGAAGGAGGAAGCGGCCAAGCAGGTCGTTGAGATAGGCAGGAGGATGAGAGAATACAGGGGAGAGCATCCGTACCCAAACCTGGCAGGAAAGACGGTCGTGGTGGTTGACGATGGGATAGCGACGGGTTCCACAACCCGGGCGGCGGTTCAGTCGGTGCGGAGGAGGGGGGCGGCCGCTGTAATCCTCGCCGTGCCGGTCGGACCTCCGGATACGATCTCAGAACTCTCGAAGGTGGCAGATCGTGTCGTCTGCCTGAGCACGCCGCAGCCCTTCTACGCGATTGGAGAATTCTACAGTGAATTCGAGCAGGTGGAAGACGATACCGTGAGGAAGGTTCTCGGACTTGCGAGGGTAGCCCGCTGATTGAGCTGGGTGGCAGAATTGGCGCCTATTGTCAGCCATCTCTTCCAGCGTACAACATCAATTCGGGCGCAGACCCCAATATCGCCAACAGGCTTAATCGAACTTGAACCCGATGGTCCTAGTCGGGCCACAAGCTCTTTAGCAACCGCCGGCAACCAGTTAAAAGTCGAGACAGAACCCGGTAGGCACGCCCGAGGCCATGCCTTCCCCGAACCCCAATCGGCCCACTCCGGTGCCGCGGACCACCTTGGTCCTGATAATCTCATTCGTCCCGATCTTCCTCGCCATAGGCTTCCTCCAGATCGTCCTGGGAGCGTGGCTAGTCACAGCAGGCTTCACGGCCCTTCAGGCGGGGACGCTGATATCGGTGCAGGGCGTACTCGTGATAGTCACGTCGATTCCCCTCGGTATCATCTCGGACATCTACGGGCGGAAACACCTCCTTACCCTCGGGGCCCTCGCCGGGGCCGCGGGTCTCCTCGCGTTCGCCCTCACCTCCGTGTTCTGGGAGCTCCTTGTAATCAGCGCAGTGCTCGGTTTCACCGAGGGCGCGACGATCACCACATGGAACGCCCTGCTGGCGGACCTCACCGACGACTCCAACAGGAACAAGGTGTTCTCCCTCTCGTTCATCATGATGAACGTAACCACCGGCGTAGGTCTCGTGCTACCAGGGGCCTTTCCCTTCCTAGAGTCAGTGCTGGGAGTGACCAGCTACGCGATGCACAGGGAGACCCTGCTCGCGCTCGGGGCGGCAAGCTTCATCACGCCGCTGATGCTCTACCTTCTCCTCCGGAACCACAGGGAGACGCACAACCCAGCGAGGAGATGGGCGGGCCTCAAGAACAAGGCGACCCTTGCCAGGCTCGGCTTCGTCGGGAGCACGCTCGGATTCGGCGCCGGTTTCATCATCCCGCTGTTGGGAACTTGGTTTCTGTTCAGGTTCGGCGTTAACGACAGTGTAAGCGGCCCGATCCTCGCACTCTCCAACATCCTGATCGGGTTCTCGGCAATCGCCAGCCCACGGCTTGCGTCGAAGTTCGGTCAGCTCCCTGCCATCCTGATCACTGGAGGGGCGTCCATGCTCTTCATGCTCAGCATGGCGTTCGTCCCGATCTTCGCCCTCGCCGCGGGGTTCTACATCGTGCGCTCTGCCCTGATGAACATGACCGGGCCGCTCCTCGATTCGTTCTCCATGAGCGTCTTCCCTCCCGAACAGCGTGGGCTGGTGAGCGCGCTGACCAACAT
The DNA here is from genome assembly GCA_963806765.1 of uncultured Nitrososphaerota archaeon. Classification (GTDB taxonomy): domain Archaea; phylum Thermoproteota; class Nitrososphaeria; order Nitrososphaerales; family Gagatemarchaeaceae; genus Gagatemarchaeum. The sequence continues at coordinate 827,301 of CAWDYS010000003.1, forward strand.
CATGTTCCGTCTACCGAACAGCGTCAGCACGCTGTTTGGAGGCTACATGCTCCAGGTCGGCCTCCTCAAATTGCCGTTCTATGTCGCCAGTGCGCTCTATGTTGTGGGCCTCTCCGGCTTCTACCTGTTCTTCGTGGCGACCAAGAGATACTCGGGCACACTCAACTCGTCCAAGAAGAACTCAGGCGGGTTGCCCTGGATTAGCGGATGCCCCGTCCTTCGCGCTGCACAGCGGCATGCAGACCTGACGGTCGTGATTCCTGATGAAGAGGAAGCGTCCTATGGAAGGACTCTTCAGAGACGCGGCAAACCAGTGAGTACCGGCAGCATGAATAGGCAGCCTACAGGGCCCCAGATGCGATGCCTCTCATTGGAGACGTGAGGGATTCGTTCAGGGCCAAGGGTCTGGAGTTCGTTTCACTCTCAGATGCGGGGAACGGCTGGTCACGTCTGGCCTACAAGGATGGGGAGAAACTCGTGACAAAGGAGATCAGGATCCCGCTTTCCGAGCTCGAGGACACCGTCGAGGAGCTGGATGTCATGGACCCGGACGACCTCGCGGAATATCTGCTGAAACTTGGATAGCCTCGACACCAACCCCCGCCGGTCATGCTGTCCTGTCATGACGGGACGGGTCGCGGCAGCGACCGGTAGCCGGATGCTTATCTAGGGCCAGAACCACTGGGGCATGATTGAACTACACCGAGCCTCACATCCCGACGCCGACTGACATAATCCCCAAAATGCTGGAGATGGCCTCCGTCAAGCCCGACGAGATAGTCTACGACCTCGGCTCGGGGGATGGCAGGCTTGTCATCGCGGCTGCCAAGGACTTCGGAGCGCGGGTCGTCGGGGTGGAGCTCCGGGCGAGACTCGTCAAGGAGTGCCGCCGCAAGGTCAGGGAGATGGGTCTGTCCGACAGGGTGACGATAACGTGCCGAAATTTCAAGAAGGTGAGTCTCCGAAAGGCGGACGTGCTCGCGCTCTACCTCTCGAGCTACACGCTGAACCTCCTGACGCCGAAGTTCACGAAGGAGCTGAGGCCCGGCGTGAGGATAGTGAACTTCGACTTTCAAATCCCGGACTGGAGGCCCACGAGAGAAATCGAAGTGACCCCCGCGGGCTGGAAGAAGGCCCATCCGATATACCTCTACGTGGTCTGAAGAAGGGTGATTGATGACGCGCGCGATTGTGCACAGTATTCACTCGCAGGTCCCGGAGACCATCGCTGGTCTCAACCGGCGGTTCGACATGATTCTGAGTCTGGACTCGCACCTCGACGTCTCCCTGGGAGGCGACTACGGAGTCTATCCAAGCGAGCTTCGAATCTTCGCGCAGCGCACGGGTGTGCACTCCGCTCTGCGCGACATATCCGGGGGGATTCACTCCCTTAGAGACCAATCGTTGAGCAGGAGACCTCGAACCGAGGTCGTCGTTGCCATCCCCGAGAGGATGCTGGCGAGGCACGCCTCCGACGTCGAACTGGGGCTCCCACCGTCGCTGAGGCTTGGAGACCTGAAGGAGTCGATCTCGTCGGTGGTCGACTTCCTCACTGCGACGATCGGCATTGCGGTGTATCCCAGCCCCCCGAAGAGCCTGATGGGCCTGGCGTCGCTGACGAAGAAATCCGGATCCTGGCTGCTAGATGTGGACGTGGACTACATGCGAGAGATGCAGGACGAGTGCTACACGCAGATCAGGAACACCGCACCGGGGATTCTACAGTCCATGTCGGGCGTGATCCGTTTCATAAAGGACTGCAAGCCGAAGGTAATCACCATCTCCGAGGCAAGGGTCTCGGCCATCCGTGACAAGGGGAGCAGCTTCTCTGGTTTTCTGGGAGCGCTCAGGGAGATGGGGTACAGCGTCGAGGAACACGGCGTCTACCGCACCGATCTTGAGGTCCTGAAGGGAATCTCCGTGTGCAAGGAGTTCTACCGCAAGGTCTCTAGACCGCTCATGATGGACCAGATGGATGCCATGATGCGCGGAGACCTTGGGGGTTTTGAAGAAAGAGAGAGGACAGCGGCCCGGGACTTCTTTCGTAGCAAAGGGTATGCGATGTGACGCCCCAAGATTGGCCCAATGGCTCTCGTCAGCCAGCCCACTCTAAATGGCTGGGAAGAATGCCGCGACCATGAATTGAAAGTATTAGAACGTGCAGACACGAGGCGACTCTGAAAACAGGGTGGTTTCCGGCAGCAAACTAAGCGATATGGTGGATTCTAGACAGTTGCCAGGGCGGCGTCTGCTTTCCGTGATAGGAGCAATCAACTGGGACATCGGCATATTCGAGGAACGATTTGCAAGGCCTGGGGAAGAGGTACCGGTCAGGAACGTTGAGGAGTTCTCTGGAGGGAAGGGGGCGAACGCCGCCGTGGCCTCAGCCAGGGTGTTGGGCAAAGGAAAGGTCGCCCTCATCGGGGCTCTCGGGGACGACGAGATAGAGTCAAGGCAGCTAGCCGAACTCGCCGCAGAAGGGGTCGTGCTGGACGGGGTCACAGAGATAGGTCGATGCCGGTCCGGGCGGGCGTACATACTGATAGACGCGCTGGGTCACAAGACGATTCACACGCACTTCGGCGCCAATGCTAGGCTCACGCCCCTGCACCTGCAGGAGAAGAGATGCGCAGGAGTGATCGGCAAGACCGACGTGATGGTCGTCATGGACCCGCCCACCCGAGTGGCTCTGGCAGCGGCCCAAGCGGCCTCAGAAAACGGCGCGAAACTGATCTACAGCCCGGGCGTTCGGACTCAGGAAGGTGTGAGAGCCCTCGAGGAGATAGTGAAGATCACTGACTTCCTGGTCGTGGACAGGATCGAGCTGATGAACCTCCACGAGGCCGACGACGAGCAGGAGGCCTTGAAAGTCGTAAGCGAGAAGCACCCGCGGACGACGGTGGTCGCAACCCTCGGACCGGGCGGCTGCATCGTCGCACGCGACGGATTGCTCACCAGAGTCCCCGGAGTCGACGTCTCCTCTCTCGGCAAGAAGGTGGTGAACACGACCGGATGTGGCGATGCGTTTCTCGGCGTGTTCGCGAGCTACCTGTATGCGGGCTGCAGTCCAACGGAGTCCGCAGTCTGGGCTAATCTTGCGGGGGCGCTGAAGGCGACGAGGTTTGAGACAAGAGGGAGCCCCACCAGGAAAGACCTCGAAGTTCGCATGAGGCAGCTGGGACGAGTCAACCCCAATCCGTTTGGGGTTCGAGAAGAAGAGTCTGGATAGACGGTATGATGCGCTTCATCCTAACCTAGCGCGAGCCGACGAGCCACTCCAAGATCGCGGCGGCTCCATAGAGTTTGTTCTCGGCCTGGCGCCAGACTACAGAACGCGGTCCTTCGATGACATCGTCGGTGATTTCCAGACCCCGGTGAGCAGGGAGACAGTGCATCACGCTGACGTCCTTCTTCGCAGACCGGACAAGCTTCGAGTCTATCTGATAACCACGGAAGGCCCGGAGTCTTCTCTCCTTCTCGGCCTCTTCCCCCATGCTGACCCAGACGTCCGTGTACAGGACATCTGCGCCTGAGGCGGCTTCGGCCGGGTCTGTGAGGACCTTGACCTCACTTCCGGAAGACATGCCCAATTCGACCGCCCGCTTGAGGATCCGCTCGCTGGGGCGGTAGTTCTCGGGGCAGCCGACCGAGATGCTCATGCCCACGGTGGCCGCGCCGAGGAGCAGGGAATTGCAGACGTTGTCTCCGTCCCCGACGTACGCAATCTTGAGTCCTTTCAGCCTCTTCTTCACTTCCAGGATCGTGAACAGGTCAGCCACCACCTGGGTGGGGTGCTCGATGTCGCTCAGCGCGTTTATGGTCAGCACGCCGGAGAACTCAGCCAGCTGGTTCACGACTTCCTGCGAGTAGACCCTTGCGACGATTGCGTCCAGGTAGCCACCGAGTATCCTCGCGGTGTCCTTCACGGGCTCTCCACGGCTGAGCTGCAGCTCGTTCGCTGAGAGATAGAGCGAGTGGCCGCCCAGCCTCAGGGTCGCGACCTCGAAACTCGTCCTCGTCCTCGTCGAGGGCTTCTCAAAAAGAAGGCCAACCACATCACCCCTGAGCGATTGAATCTCCTTCCCTGCCTTGATTGCCCGCTTCAGACGTCCCGCTCTCTTGAGCAGCGAGTCTAGGTCGGTGCTCGAGAGGTCAGCCATGGAGAGGAGGCTTCTCATTAGGTGACGCGCCTCCATCTGCCTCGTATTTGAGAGATACGGCCCAAGAGACCGGCGCAGTCGCGGACCCGGAGAGGCCCAAGGGAACGCTTAAGACGGGGTGCACTCATACAACACTTATTCTCGTGCAGATTCGTTACCAACGCCAATCAGTGACGGCGCTAGTTCTGCTTGCCCTGCTGGTCTTCGCGTCTTCCTCCCACCCGTTCGCTCAGGGGCAGGCTGTGGTCGCGACGACGAATGTCGGGGGCACTTCCTACGGCGTCGCCTATGACTCGGGCAAGGGCGAAGTATTCGTGACGCACTTCTTCAACGACACAATCACAGTCCTATCTGACGCGAGCAACCAAGTGGCGACGACTGTGCATTTCGGTCAGAACTATGAGCCGGTGGGCATCGCCTATGACTCCGGCAAAGGAGAGCTCTTCGTGGCGAACTACGGGGCCAACACGGTCTCAGTCGTGTCTGACGCTACTTACAACGTGATAACGAATGTTTCGGTTGGGGCCTATCCACAGGCAGTCACCTATGACTCTGGGAAGGGCGAGGTGTTCGTTGCAAGCGGAACTTCCAGGACTGCCGCCTCAGTCACAGTCATCTCTGATGCCACCAATGCCGTCGTCGCGACGGTACCGGTTGGAAACGACCCCACCGGCATTGCCTACGACTCCTCCAAGGGTGAGGTGTTTGTCTCCGGCTCCGGTGCCAACTCAGTCTCGGTAATCTCTGACTCCACCAACACGGTCTCGGCGACCGTGAACGTTGGGGCAGGACCTTCAGGCGTAGCCTACGACCCTAACAAAGGGGAGGCCTTCGTGTCGAACTATGCCGGGAACACGGTCTCGGTGATAAGTGACACAACGAATTCGGTGGTCGCCACTGCCAAGGGCCTCCTGGGCCCCAGCGGCATCGCTTTCGACCCAGCCAACGGCGAAGTGTTTGTGGCCGACGAAGGCAACGTCAGCGTCAAGACCACTTCAGTTTCTGTCATCGACGACAATACCAACACCGTCACAACGAACGTCAACACTGGGGTCAGCAACACCGTCCTGGCATACGACTCCGGCAAAGGGGAGGTCTTTGTGGGAGGTTCCGGTGACAATATCGTCGCTGTCATCTCGGTCAGCGCCGCCGCGGCGAGCACCTCCGCTTCTACGGCATCGACGGCCTTGTCATCGGCCTCCTCGACGACCACAACATCAACGTGCTTCACACCCGGCTCCCTTGGTTATTCGCTGTCAGTGACTTGCACGAGTTTCTCCTACAACACGGGCACGGCCCAGGGCGGCCCTGGCACGGTGGGTGTGGGGCTCTATCCTCTGGGCCTAGCCTATGATTCCGGCACGGGGGAGGTGTTCGTCGCCGACTTCACAAGCCCCGCGGTCGCAGCCATCTCAGACGCGACGAACTCGGTGGTCGCGACGGTTGAAGTGCCCGGGCTCAACAATCCGGGCTTCACTGACAACCCAAGCCCCCAGTACGTCGCCTACGACTCCGCCAAGGGGGAGATATTCGCGTCAAACCTCTACGGGGACTGCATCACCGTCATCTCGGACGCGACAAACACGGTCGTTGCGACCATAGGCCTCGGGAACAACACTGTGAACAATGGGGTGGGCTTGTATCCGGTACAACTCGCCTACGACTCCGCAAAGGGGGAGATATTCGTGGTCGAGCAGGGCCCGACGACGATCGTTGGAAGTTATGATGCGAGCGCCGGAGCCGTGTCGATCATCTCCGACGCGACCAACAAGGTGATAGCCACAGTGCCCCAGGAGACTTCCCGAGCGCCATCGCTTACGACCCCGCCAGAGGTGAGATGTTCGTCGCCAATGACGGGAGGAACCAGTCCGATACCAGCGCGTCGAACACCGCGAGCGGAATAGTGTCGGTAATCTCTGACGTGAGCAACTCGGTCGTCGCATCCGTGCCCGTGGGGCCGTTTCCCGGCGGCATCGCCTACGACCCCGCCAAAGGGGAAGTATTCGTGTCCAGCGCAGGAAGCACGAGCACCCCTGGCAGCGTCTCCGTCATCTCTGACGCAACCAATGCAGTAGTGGCGACCGTTCCACTCAACGATGCAGGGACGGCGACCTACGATTCCGCGCGGGGCGAGCTCTACGTGGTGACAACGAAAGAGAACAGCACCACGATAATCTCAGACTCGACCAACTCGGTGGTCGGGACGAAGGCCGCGGGGCCGTTTCCGTTCTACATAGCCTACGACCCTGCGAAGGGTGAGCTCTTCGTATCGAACCCCGGCACCGACACCGTAACCATCCTCTCTGATGCGAGCGCCTCCTCGACCAGCACGACAGCCCCATCTAGCACAGCGACCTCTTCCAGCTCAGCCTTCGACCCTTCCTATGTCTTGATCCTGGCGGTCAACGCTGCGGTGCTGATTGCCCTCATCTCCAGGGGGAGACCGAGGGGGTCCACACCTCCGACCGGCTGACCTCCTTCCGAACATGAAAGGGCTAGCCGTAGCGTCTAGGAAGCTACTTCTTGGTAGCAGGCTGCAGGGAGCTCCTGATCGTGGCGTCGTCGGGCGAGTAGTCGACGAGGGATCCGCTCATCTTGTCCTCGTAGGCCTTCAGGTCGAGGAGTCCGTGGCCGCTCAGGTTGAAGAGGATGGTTTTCGCCTCGTTCCTCTCCTTGCACCGGAGGGCGATGTCGATGGTGGCCCGGACGGCGTGGCTCGTCTCGGGCGAGACGACTATCCCTTCGGTCCTTGCGAAGGTGATTGCGGCGTCCATGGCCTCGTTCTGCGAGCAGGCGACGCTCCTCATGTATCCCTTGTTGATCAGCATCGACATCGACGGTGCCTTGCCATGGTACCGGAGCCCTCCCCCGTGGATGGGCGGGCACTGGAAGGTGTGGCCCACTGTGAACATCTTGAAGAGCGGCGTCATCTCCCCCGTGTCTCCGAAGTCGTAGCGGTACTCGCCTCTCGTCGTGGACGGGACGGCCGTGGGCTCCACGGCCACGAACTCGGCGTCGCTCTTTCCTCTGAGCTTCTCCCGCATGAACGGATAGGCCAGGCCGGCGTAGTTGCTCCCTCCGCCGATGCATCCGACCACGTAGTCGGGCTCGGCATCGAACATCTTCATCTGCTCCACGGCCTCCTGGCCTATGATCGACTGGTGCAGCAGGACGTGGTTGACCACGCTGCCGATGGCGTACTTTGTGTTGTCGTGCGTCACGCAGTCCTCCACGGCTTCGCTTATCGCTATCCCGAGGCTCCCGGGGTGGTTCGGGTCCTGGGCGACGAACTTCTGCCCGACCTTGGTGTTGTTGCTCGGAGAGGCGAAGACGTTTGCCCCGTAGACTTCCATCAGCGTCTTGCGGTATGGCTTCTGAACGAAGGCGCTCCGGGTCATGTAGACCGTGCACTCGATGTCGAAGAGGGCGCACGCGAGCGCGAGGGCGCTTCCCCACTGCCCCGCGCCTGTCTCGGTGGTGAGGCGCTCCGTGCCCTCCTTGGAGTGGTAGTAGGCCTGCGCGAGCGCGGTGTTCGGCTTGTGGCTGCCGGCCGGGTTGAGGTCCTCTCTCTTGTAGAAGATCTTCGCGGGGGTCTTCAGGGCGGCCTCGAGTCTGGTCGCCCGGTAGAGGGGCGAGGGGCGGCCGAGCCGGAGGTAGGCCTCCCGCACTCCGTCGGGGATGGGGATGTACTCCTCCGTGGACACCTCCTGCATGACGCACTCCTTCGCGAAGAGGCGGAAGAGCGGCTCTGGCGACATGGGTTTCATCGTCGCCGGGTCGAGCGGCGGGGGAAGCGGCTCCGGCAGGTCGTGCTGGATGTTATACCAGTTCCTCGGCATATCTTCGGGGTCGAGCGTGACCTTGATTTGCATGGAACAGGGAGCCTGAATATCCGTATTTAAAGATAGCCACAAGCGTACTATAACGCACTGATATGCGTAGTCTAGTCTCGGGTTTATCATAGCAATTCCAACTCTTCATAGGTTGAACGGTGAATGTTGATTCGTAGGGCACTGTTGCATCTTCGGGTGATTTGTGAGGGTGTTGCATGACGGGTGATAGACGAACGTTACGGATAGCGTATATACTGGCGGGCGGGTGTAGGTTTCCCGTTGAGGCTCAAACCCAAAGTCGCCATAGCCTTGATTGCCATCGCAGTGGGCTTCGTATATCTGGCGCCGGTCATCAACATACCTGCACAACCCACAAGCGGCTGCAACTCCTCATGCCCTTCACCCGCACTTGGATACTCCATCTCTACTTCCCTGTCCGGCGGACTTTCGGAACACTACGTTTCTATCGCCTATCGTCTGATAGGACAGGGGGCGTGGTTTTGGCCTACGCACCCCCAAGGCACCTATGAGCTAATCAACACTCCATTCGGAAGCTACGAAGTGACAACCTAAGCGGTGGAATCCCGCTCGATAGCATTCGTTAGCAGTTCCTTCCATCCCTTGACGGCTATCCCTGCCGCTTGTGCGGGCGTCTGACCATCCAAGACCGCGTGTGGCTTCACGAAGTTGTGTTGGACCCCATTGCCCCCGCGCGACCGGGCGTTCATGCTCATCATCTGCGCTGGGGGTTTTCTCCACCTGAAGGAGTTCCGATTCAGGCTCCGGGAATCCATGATCTGGGTCTACGAGAACAACACCGGCAATTTCAGTCTGACCGATGCTTCCGCCGCCGCAGTCAGCTCAGTCAAGAGTGTCTGAACATATTCATCCATTTCATCCCTGTACTGCGCTAGGTCTCTGAGTTCCCTTAGCAACTCTTCGCTGGATTGCCAGAGCCAATGATCGTGCGAAAGCCCTTCCACGTCAGGAGGTGTCACCCCTTTGGGAACGTAGCCCCCTTCGGCGTCAGAGTGGTCGATGAGGGCCTTTTGTACCTGGTTCCCTCCGTCCAGACGTACCTCGTTCCGGCATCCGTCGTGCCGGTCCTGATCTTCAGCAGGAAGAGCCTCGAGGCGGGCTTCAAGCGGTTGCGCTCTCTGGATCTTCTGTTCTGGGACCTGAGGGGGTTCTACTCTGAGTTCAAGAGGGCCGAGTTCAACAAGGCCTGACCTCTACGTCTTCGCTCGCGTCGTCAAGACGCTGATGGAGAAGGGAGCGATGAACAGGACGGCCCTCGCGGCGGCGACGGGCCTCTCGTACGATCGACTGATCAAGTACATGGACTGGATGATCGAGAAGGGGTTCGTCAGGCTGGACGAGGATGGGCTCGTGCGGTTGACAGCATCGGGTTCGGAGGCCTACGACGGGCTGGTGCGCTGGATCGTGGACCACGTGGGGAGCCTCAGAACTCTCCCGGCTACGGTCGGAGTCCTAGGGTGCGGCGGGGCATTACAAGGACCGGCGGAGGTGCAATTAACCCCAATCACTTGACAAGCAGGTCAGGGGATTCGCAACAGCGCGGAGGTCCGGAATCGCGCGACCCCCAACAGGACGAATGGCAGCGTCGAGACGAGAGCCAGGATGGACACGACGCCCAGCCCGGCCAGATAGAAGACTGCCCGAGTCGAGCGCCGCTGCAGTCCCGAAGTACGGATTGAGCGAGACAATATAGAACTTCACCATGAAGAAGACGCCGAACAGCACGCCGGCAAAGAACGCGGCCGAGGCCAGCGATGTCAGCGCGTAGACCATCCTCCTGCGTCGAACGCCGCCGGACCGGACGACTCTCTCGAAGAGCACGAAGGCGATGAGGGGGTACCCTATGATCAGGGTGAGCCGCGAGCGAAGCCTCCGCGTATAGCAGGACAGGTTCGTTCAGCCCGCCTAGTGGTCGTTGCGAGAACAGAATCCACCCCGGCGGCAGCACCTGACTCGACACCCACGTCATGAAGAGCGAGACCAGCGGCCGAGCAGACGCCCCGCCGGAGAGAACCGCCTGGAGGTTGACGGGCACGAGGAGCAGGACGAGGAACAGGGCGGACAGACTGGACAGTACGACCCTGACCCTGCGAGCCGCAGCGGGAAGCGGCGCATCCATTGGAAGATTCGAGCAGCCTCCGGGATAAAAATGAGTTGGTCTTCTGGGTGTTCGGACATAACTATTAATCACGATTATTGCGATTCTTCACGGGGTTCTGTCCAGATGACGACTCCACTTCCGCCCGAAGCTTCACCCGCCTGGCAGTCGCGATCGTCATAGCGGCCGTGGTGATCTTCGCGCAGCTACTCTGTCCTACTCGGCCGCAGAGGCGACCGTCACGAAGACCTCGACGTTCACGACGACCGTCTCTGTCTACAGCGGTGGGAGGCTCATGGGAACCTGCGCCACCAACAACTATCTCGTCCCGAACACGGTCCAGTCATCGTCCGTCGTCACTACGACTTCGGACGGTTCGACGGGCACCTACACCACCTACTACCCGCTGTCAACCACCGATTACGGCGGTACGAGCTACACGACCACGATCTACGCGAACACCACGGGAACGTTCACCATCTACAGCACAACGACGTGGTACTCCAGCCCCTCTGTGGGCGGGACCGTGACCGTCTGCACTTTCATCGGCTAGTCATTTCCCCGGGAGAGGAAGACGCAATGATCCCTTCACCATTCTCAATTCAAAGACTTAACAGGAGTCTCCCGGATTCTCAGATGGTTTGAGCTCGCCGAGGAAGGTCAGCCACGCCGCGGGATACGCAGTGATCGTCCTGCTACTCGTCGCTGGGACCGCATTCCTACTGAACAGCCGGATCGGGGGCATCCAAGTCTACGACGTGTACCCGACGGACAGCATGAAACCCACGCTCGAGGTGGGCGACCTTGTGATCGTTGAGGCGGTCCAGTTCAGCACCATCCACGTCGGAGATGTGATCGTCTTTGCCCGCCCGGACCCGTCGGGAGGCTGCACGACCGAGATCATCGTGCACAGGGTGGTGAACATCACCAACGGACTGCTGATAACACAGGGGGACAACAGGTTCACGAACCCCCGCCCCGACGAGCCGCTGAGCTGGCCTCCGGTCCCGCCAGAGTGCGTGAAGGGGTTGGTCGTCGTCTCGCTTCCCTTCTTGGGAAGAATCTCGGAGGCGTTCCCGCCGCCGCTCAACTACCTCTTAGTTGCCACTATTGTCTTGTTGATCTTCATGGCGGAGTTGCTGAGCGGAAGGAAGCATGAGAAAGAGGAGCCTCGGGAACCAACGACGTCCGGAGAATCTCCGGTTCGGACATAACTATTAATCAGGAATCCCAACTCAATATCGCTAGGCGTTTCAACTTGAGCTCTCAGCCGGTTCAGAGCTATCTCGTCATTGCCGCAGCGATAGTTATAGCGGGGGTGCTAATCTCGGCAAGCCTGTTCGTCGCGATCGGGGGAACCAAGACCACGACCGTCACATCAACGGTCACCACCACGTCGACCGCGACGTGCACCAGTGGCGGCTCTAACGCCACGAATTCCTTCACAACCAACTGCAATCTAGGAATCACTTTGAGCGTCGGAATCAGACCCGACGTCTTGGTAGGGCGCAACGAGACTGTCTCGGTCTCCCTGACAAACAACCTCCCCGACCCCACCGCCTTCGTCTACACCGGCCTTCCCATCCTCCCCAAAGGTCCCTTGCTGTCTTCCGTGGCTGCGACCGTCGACATGTACCCGCCGCCTCCGGTCTGCGGCTATCCGTCGGTGGGGAACTACGTACCCGCCTACATCGTGGTCTACAACGGGGCAGGCGTCCCGGTACAGCTTACCGACTCTGCCATAGCGACGGTGAGCTGCCTGCACGGGACGGGTGATTCCCTCACGCTCAACGCATCGCAGACTACCACGGAAGTCCTCAGCATTGGGGGCGTGTGGACGAGCACCGATGCCAACCAGCCGTGGATTAACGCGACCTACAGCCACTTCAGCCCTGGGAATTACACCGTCGTAGCGTTCGACGCGTGGGGCCAGCTCGCCGAGCTGAACTTCTCGGTCGTCCTCAGTCCCAACGCCGACTATCTGACCGCCTGGACCATCTGCACCGGACCGGGCGGCTACGCGCCGTGTTTTGGTGGGAGCATGCCAAGCAACACTCCGTACTTCTTCAACTGCGCCGCCACTGCCGCGACACCTCAGGGGTGCACGCAGAAGGTGACCTACGCAGGAGTTCCTGTGGTCAGCCCTGCGCCGAGCTACGTGATCAACATCAGGTACCCGTTCACCAACCAGACGTCGCCTTGGTGGGCCAACTGCCTGTGGACCGTACAAGGGATCGCTCCGGGTCAGGGCTATGCGTACTGCATGTCGGTCAACTCCACTTCTTTCGCGGTAGGAGAGCCGACCCCTGCGCCGGTTTCGGGATGACTCGGACACTAGTGCATCCCACGGCCGAGAAGCAATGAACCCCTGCGACCTTACCTTCTGATTGCGTTCCTCACCTCTGGCAGCGCGGCGGCCGTGAAGTTTGAGGCACAGGGCACGCCACCGAAACTGTGATTCCCTAGGACTGTGAGAGGTGCTGCGAGGGACTCGTTACGAAAGGGAGACGCTTCTTGCGGGTGGCCGCCTTAGTGACCTCGGCACTATTGATAGTCCTCTCCGCGTTTGTCGTTTCTCCCGCTCAATCTGCCAGCACTCCTGCCATGCCTACCTCGGCAGGGGAGACTCCTCAGATCCCACCCATTCTGACTCAGTCTTGCACTTGCGGCAATCCACCCGAAAATGCGCGCAGCAACTCTGCGTCTCTCCCTGACATAGGTCAGGCGAAACCAATGGCATTCGAATACGACGAACAACTCGGGATAACGTTCAGCCAGAACTTCACCTCTATGGGGTACAATGTTACGGCGGTCGAGCAGAACGACCCGACGCTCGATAACGGGCCCGCGTACCTCCTGAGCGGACTCTCGAATACCGGCTACTGGTACCAGGCTGGTCTGTCTTGGAACTGGTCCCCCGGACAGATTCCAGGGATGGGGTTCAACATGAACTATGAGGTCTTCGCCCCGAGCGGCAGACTCGATCTTCCCTGCGAGCGGCGGCGCGGGCCTGATGAGCTTCTCAGGGCCCATCAACCAGGGCGACCGGGTCCTCGTGAAACTATACTTCGCGAACTCCAACGTGATCATGGCGGCCGACGACGAGAACGCCGGAAGCTCAGCCTCGGAGGTCTTCTCGGCCAGTGGAGGAACGTACTTTGTGGGCCTCACGGGCGCCACGGCGAATCAACAGGGCTTCTTCACCGGCCTGATGACCGAGTGGTACCACGGCGCGCCTTACTACGGGCAGGAGCAGAAGGTGATCTACTCGAACTCCCAGGTCGGGCTTTCCTCCGCCCTGATGTGGATAGACGAGTACGACGTGCAGACTGACCAAAGCCTCTTTGCGTCGACATCATCTCTTGTCTCGTACTCTGGGACGAGTACGCTCCAGTCCTTCGTTTTCCACAACGCGACTGAGTACAGCAACGCGCACGAGTTCATCACAGGTTCCCTTAACATAGCACTCACTCTCAACTACTCCGTCTATGAGGGAGGGTCCGGATACTCCGCGCCCGTCTTGACGTACGTGTCGGGCGGAATCCAGCGAACCGCCCAGCTGAGCACATTCTCCGCTACTTACTTCCTGGACAATGGGACCAGGTGGAGCATCCCCGACCAGCTTTCAGGGTCGTCTTCAATCCAGAGATGGGAGACGGGGCAGGCCACAAACAGCACGGCGAGTGTGTCCGAGACCGTGCACTTAGTCTACTACAGGCAGAACAACATTACTTTCGAGTATCGGGTTATTGGTGGCTCTGGATACACGCCGCCCACGGTGAGCTACGACCAGTTCAGTTCGCCCAAGACGACCTCAACGGGAGTTCCGGTGTGGGTCGACGCCGGCTCTCAGAACAATTACAACTTCACCAACCCGCTCGTTGGTTCGACGTCCAGCGCGGCGTGGTTCGGGCAGGGGGGACCGAGCCCTGAACCGGGGGTCTATCTCATCACCTACTATCTCAACTACAGGGTGGTCGTCAACATCTCTCTGATTGGTGCTTACACTTACATCCCGTCTGGATACATGATACGATTCACCGATCCGAATGGGGGCACCAGCCTAGGAACCCTTGGACTTATGGGAGGGTTCCCCTTCTGGCAGGAGGCCAACTCAACCTATTCCTTCTCGCAGTCTCAGGATTCCTCGGAACGATGGATAATCTCCAGCTCGAATGTCCCTCCGACTGGAACCATCACCGGCCCCATCAACATGACCTTGCAGTACAGCCATCAGTACTATGTGGCGATTCAGTCGAACGTCGCCGCAGGCGGATCCTTCTCGAACACTTCCGGGTGGTACGACGCGGGGACGACGGTGCAGACCACAGCCAGCGCAGGCCCAGGATGGAAGTTTGAAGGATGGAACGGGACAGGTGATGGTGCCGTGTCTGGACCCAACAACACGATTCGTTTCGTCGCGGGAGAAGGTGCAACCGAGACGGTCGAGTTCTACGCGGGCCTGAACATCACCGCAACCGGCAGCGTCAATATCGATTACCGTTTCGGCACAACATCAGGGACGGTCCCGGCGGGCACTTCTTCAGAGATCTTCGTAAATCCGACGTCAGCCGTCAACCTGACGGCGACGCCAACGTCCTTCCTTTACTCGTTTAATGCGTGGAGCGGAGCCAGCGTCTCTGGCGCGTCCAGCATCTCGCTCGTGGTCAGCGAACCACAATCGATTACGGCGGGCTCTGGTTACAACTACGTTCCAATAGGAGTCATAGTAGCATTGGCTGGCTTAGTCGCTGTGGCGATAGTCGTGCGCTTGACAGTGAAGAAGTCGACGGATTCTTCGCGATTGGTCGGCTTGCAGAGCGCATAGCTGTGCTTTCACGCGGAGACGCAACGAACCCTATGCATGACGGTGGAAACGGGGACGGCGCGCCTTTCCTGACGGTAGCTCTAAATAATGGCGTATTAATGCCATGTTAATATGGTCAAGGCGATTGTCGACATCGACGAAGAGGCCAACAGGGTCATCAACATCCTAAAGGCCCAATACGGCCTAAGGGACAAGTCGCAGGCCATCAACATGCTCGCCAGAGAGTACAGGGAAATCGTCTTGGAATCCGAGTTCAGGCCGGAGTACATCCGCAAGCTCCTGGAGGTCCAGAAGGAGCCGATAATCAGGCTCGGACGCGTCCCTGACCTGCGGAAGAGATACGGACTGAAGTGAATGTACGCCATCGAGATAAGGGAGCATCTCGACAGGGCGTTCAGGAAGCTGGCCAGGAAAGACTCCAGGCAGATGGAAGCGGTTGCGAAGAACGTCCAGGAGATAGCCGAAGATCCCCACGCGTGCAAGCCGCTCCGCTTCCCGCTCGCTGGACTGAGGAGGGTCCACATTGGCAGTTATGTCCTGCTCTTTTCAATCGACGAGGCGAGGAAGACCATAGTTCTCGAGGACTATGAGCACCATGACCGCGCCTACCGGACGTGACGACGCCTTCGGTTTCGAGAAAGTCCACTGGCCAGCCCGGCGTGCGGACGATTATCCCCGGCGGAGGCGCGATGAACCCTATGCAGGGCGATGTCTGGCGGAAGTCGCACCGCGTTGCTCCTCAGCCTAGATCCAGATCCGCTTGACCTCGGTGAAATGGGGGTCGTCGGTCACGCAAGGGACCCGCAGCCGCTTTGCGGTCGCCATTATCAAGGAGTCGGCCATCGGAATTCTCAACCTGTGGCTGATTCTGGCGCCCTCCTCGGCTATCTCAGCGTCCACATCGACGATGACGAACTCATTCGCGATCGTCGTGGTTCTGATTCCGGCGACCTGGCTGTCCTCCGTCTCCAGCGTCTGTTTGCACACTTCGTAGATGCTCACCGAGGAGGCGTAGACGGTCTTCGATTTCTCGTAGATCTCCTTGAGCCCCTTGACCGTCTTCGGGTCCTTCGCGGTGAAGACTGCCCAGAAGTAGCGCGTCTCGAAGAGCACTACTCTTCCTCTCGCACAGCATCGAGGCGCTTGAACGCGTCCTCGGTAGACATTTTGCTCGTTCCTGCGAGGTCGAATATCGAAGGCACCTTTGTGAACACGACTTTGTCGTCGACCGCCTCCACCCTCAGCCTTGTACCCACCTCGATGCCTAGCTTTCTCCTGACCTCGGTGGGAATCGTCGTCTGCCCTCTCCTCGTTACCACGACCTCCCGAGCCATGGTCGCACACCGAATTCCTACCTTAAATCATTTTCCTACTGGCGGGAGAATCCTACCGTCGTCGGGAGATGGCTGATGCTGCCGAAGACAACAGGCGGGCGATGTTATTCGGCGGAGGCGCGATGAACCATGCCAGGCTTGCAAGAAGTCGCCAAGTGACCGCAGGTAAACTCGTAAATAACAATCGGGCCCGCCGCGATGCATGGCTCTGACAGATCCTCCGCAATCTGTCGACGCGCAGTAGCGGGCTGATGTAGAGATCAGACTCCGTCGAAGCACTTCCAGCGTCCTTGCAATCTTCGGTGCGCTAGTGGTGATTCTCCTCTTTGCGCTCCCGATCGTCCCGTACAACCTCTCGCTGCAGATTCCGTTCGTTCTAAAGCCCGGGTCCCCTGCTTGTAACGGCCAGACGCCGCAGGAGCTGCAGGCGTGCATCGACCGATATCTGTACCCCCCGGTCAACATCACCGGCCGCGCATCGCTCTCATACGAGCTCTTCGGAATCGGAATCCAGCCGTTCAACAGCTCGTATAGGATTGTTGCCGGCAACGATTCGGCCATCTTTTATGTCTCCGGGACCAAGATCACAAGCGCTCAAGACTATCCGTTCCCCTCCTTCGAGCCTGAACCCGCAGGGCATAGTTGCCATCCAGAACGTCTCAATCACGCGGGACGAGCTGGGGCTGGTGACGATGTCGGCCACGGTGGAGAACGTGGGAACCCAGCCTCTAGACAAGGTTGGGGTCCTCTTCGATTTTGTTCCCGGCAATAGCGACAACTACACATCCGGGGGCATCACCTGGGTTGATGGCCAAGAGGGTTTCTTTCCCCCAGGTGACTTGCTCATGCCGACGTCAAGCCGTACCTTCTCGACTCAGCTCTTGAACCAGTCGGTCAGCGCAGGCCAGACCTTTCGGTACAGACTCCAAGTACTCGCCTTGTCAGGCAGTACCAACATCGTGTACCAGGAGTGGTTCCAAGGCGTATGGCCAGCGACTGGCATCACCCCCGACTGGGTAAGTTCCTTCATCCAGGAGGTCAACTCGAACAGGACCGGTCCGCAGCTCACGGAGGACCAGATCCTCGACGCTTTCGCCCAGACCCGATTCCAGACCCAGGTCGCTAACTACAACATCTCGAACTACGGGTTCCAGCAGGACTATGCCAAGTCATTTCCAGGGTCTACGCTCCAAATCGGGGAGACAACGCTGTGGCCTGGGACAGACGCGCCTTTCGAATATGTGAGCTTCCTGCAAGAGTCTGCTCCCGGCCACTGGTCCGTCCTAACGAACCCCAGCTACACGCACTTCGGCTACTACATAGGGTACGGTCCCACGATCGTCGTGTCCCAGCCTTGCCCGACCACGGAGTTCCCGGGCGGCCAGAACATCCCCATCCTCCTCGCCTCCCAGGGCTGTCAGTTCCACATCGAACAGACCGTCTGGCTGGTCATAGAAGTGGGCTCGTGAGCGGAGCGGCAGCGCTGCACGTGACCGACCGTCCCGTCCACGGGCGAAACTTTAAGCCACCTTGACCTCGCCGGTCTGATTCTTGCAGCACAGGCCTGACGCAAGGGAGGACGTCTACTTCGTGCTGACGTCGCTCGCCCACGTGATAATCGCAGTCCTCTTCGGCGTGCTGCTCAAGCCTCTGCTCTTCCCCGCGCTGATCGTGGTCGCGTTCGCGGTCACCTCGAAGGGCTTCGCGCTCTTCGTAGGCGAGAACGAGAGACTCTTCAGCCACTTGCGATGGGCCGCGCTGCCCCTGGCGGCCGTCTCTCTGGTCATCCTCCTCTTCCTGCCGCCGCTCGACATCGTCCTCGGCGCGGTCGTGATGGTGCTCTACCTGAACTACCCCCGTCTGGTCAGGGCCCGCGAGAGGTCGCCCTTCGACATAATCTTCCACGGCCTCAGGTATGGGCTGCTCTTCTGGATGGGATATGGTGGTTCCGCGTCGCTCGCGAGCGCGACGGCGCTCTCGGTGGTCTTCCTCTTCGGCGTCACGGGGGAACTCCTGGTCGGCCTGAGGAGCCACGGGAGCTGGAGGACGACGGCATCCGTCCTCGGGACCGCCGGCACGGTCAGGATCGTGAACATCCTCACGTTCCTCCTGATGGTCCTCGGCTCGCTGCTCTTCTCCCAGGAGGTCAATTTCCCGCTGGTCCTGGGTAGTCTGGCCTTGCCCATCCCTCTTCTGGTGGGAGTACTGCTGGCGCTCTTCATAATGCGACCCGTGTCGCTCGGCCGGAGCTTCCTCGCCCCACTCTCGGTGCGGAGGCGGGAGGCCGTCGCGATCGCGCTGGTCGCTCTGGTGCTCGTCTCCACCCCCCTGCTCACGAGGGTCGACATCGTACAACCCCTGCCCGGACCCGACTACACGGTGACGGTGGGGATGCAGACCTTCGTCACGGGCCCGAGCCCATGGGACGGGCAGTGGATTGTGTTCAACTACCAGAGCCCGAGGAACTTCTACTACGTGCTCCTGCACACCGACGGGACGCTGGAGCTCGCCCGGTACGCCAACGGGACGCATGAGACAAATCTGGAAGACGTCCAGACTGGCCTCTCGCCCTTTGTCTGGCATCGTTACCAGATAACCGTCGTCGGCGGGGAGCTGACCGTCTCGATCGACGGTCGGGCCTATGTGAACGCCCAGATCGGCGGTTCTGGAGGGGAGGCGCTGGTATCGCAGTCATCCCCCACGATGAACCTGTGGGTCGTCAGGGTCACTGAGCTGCAGGTCAGCGCCGCTGGCTAGTCGCCTGCTCAAGCCTCTGCTCGTCCGCCTTACGCGCCCTGGCTTCCAGGACATCGCTAAGGGGCCGCAGGTCGACGACATCGTCCCTGAACGTGGCCATCGACCCCAGCGAGATGCACTTGGTTGCCAGCTCGTCGAACCTGAGCCGGCGGCACGACTCGTCGACGTCTTCAATCTTCATCCTCGTCCTTGGATGCCTTGAGACTATGGAGCAGCAGTCCTTGTAGTCCAGGATTGATGTCTCGTAGGTCCCGACCTGCCTCGCCAGGCGAATTATCTCGTCCTTGTCATATCCAAGAAGAGGACGGAGGGTGGGCAGCGAGCTGCCGCTGTCGATGCAGGCGATGTTTTGAAGGGTCTGCGAGGCCACCTGGGCGAGGTTGTCCCCGGTTGATATCGCAGGGAACTCCAGAGCGGATGCGAGGCTCTCCGCAACCATGCGCATGAAACGCCTGAAGACTACGGGCTCGAACTCGGGCGGAAGGTCCGTCGTGGCCAGCTGATAGGGGCTGAACGGTATCAGGATCAGACGGGAGTCTTCGCCGCTCTGAGAGAGTTGGCGGATCAGGTCGCCTATCTTGCTGTGGACAATCGGGTCCGCGCTCGGTGCTACATAGAAGTGCAGGTAGACCGGCCGGCATCCTCGCTTCATCATCAGCCAGGCGGCGACGGGTGAATCGATCCCTCCCGACAGGAGGTGGAGGACGCGGCCGCTTACGCCCACCGGCAGGCCGCCCGGTCCCTTCAGGCGTTCACGGTATACCAGTGCCTCATCCGAGATGACGTCCACGTAGAGGGTGACGTCGGGGAGGGTGAGGTTCACCGCCATGCCCAGCCTCTCGATCACGTCCTCGCCAAGCCTCCCCGCCAGCTCCTGGGAGGTCATGCCGAAGGACTTGTTCGGCCTCCGGACGCTCACCCGGAAGGTCATCTCCTTCTGGCACCCGGCAAGGACACTGAAAACGGTCTCTCTTATCTCGGGATAGGTCAGCGGAGACGTCTCCACCTGCGCAAACCAGACGATCCCGAAGACCTTCGCGAGCCTCGCCTTCGCGTCGGGTATCTTCTCTCCCTCGAGGATGACGAAGAACCGGTTGTCCACCATCTTCACCCGCACCTCCCCGAGACCGCTCAGGGCGGCGAGTATGTTCCTGCGCAGGCTGGCCTCGAAGACCTGCCTGTTTGCGCCCTTGGTCCCAATCTCGCCGTAGTGGACAACGATCCTTGACAGCAAGACTCTCTCCGAGGCGGGGTGCAGGTATAAAAGCGCAAGAATCGCAAGAAGACAAAGAACCCTCTTGGTGAAGGAAGGTCTTGGAAAGGTCGACCGTGATTTCCTGGGACGGGTCCTCCTGAAGAACACAGGGGCACACAACCCGGCGGTCCTCGTCGGGCCAGGGATGGGGCTCGACAACGGAGTCATCTCCGTCGGGCCGGGCAGGGTCCTGATTGTCACAGCCGACCCCCTCACCATGATACCTTCCATAGGAATGGATGACTCTGCGTGGCTCACCGTGCACGAGCTCGCCTCGGACCTTGCGACCAGCGCCGTTGCCCCTCAGTTCGCCGTCCTCGACTACAACCTCCCGCCCGCGCTCGGGGCGGACGACTTCGAGAGGTACGCCATAGCGGTGAGCGACGAGTGCAAGAGGCTCGGCATCTCAATCGTGGGTGGCCACACCGGAAGGTATCCGGGGTCCGGCTTCTCGATCGTCGGCGGAGGGATGATGATGGCCGTGGCGGAAGAGGGGTCCTATGTCACACCCAAGATGGTCGAGGGAGGGGAGGACATCCTGATGACAAAGGGCGCCGCCATCGAGGCGACGGCCGTCATGGCGCTGGCTTTCCCGGAGACGACGGAGCGGAAGGTGGGGAGCAGGGTAACAAGCCGGGCTGCGGCCTACATTAGGCGGTGTTCGACGGTGGAGGACGCGCTGGCCGCGAGCTCGGTCGGGGTGAGGTCAGAGGGAGTTACGTCGATGCACGACGCGACTGAGGGGGGAGTGCTTGGGGGACTGTATGAGCTCGCACGTACCAGCGGACGGACTCTTCGGGTAGAGCGCGATGAGATCCACGTGTCAAGGGAGAGCATGTCGGTCTGTAGCGCCTTCGGCCTCGACCCCCTGGTGACGATCAGTGAGGGGACGCTCCTCATCACGTGTCGGCCGAACAGTTCGAACAGGGTCCTTGACCGGCTCGCCGCGAGGGGCATCGAGGCGTTCAAGATAGGCAGGGTCGAGAAAGGGCCCTCGAAGCTGAGGGTTTCGGGGGAGGGGTCGACGCGGACGTACGTCCCGCCCAAGTTTGACCCCTACTGGGAGGTGTACGCCAGAGGGGTGAAAGAGGGCTGGAAATGAACGCAGAAAATTGTTTTTCAAGCAGGAGAATCGGAGCCAGCCCATGAAGGGTAGGAAATCTTTCCACGTTCCGGGCTCCCGCAGACACTATCTCCCCGATCGTGAGTACCGGACCGAACACATCAAGCTCGAACTCAAGGTCGACCCTGAGAAGAAGACCATCGCTGGCGTCTGCTTTCTGAAGGTGACGCCGCTGCGCGGCGACCTGACGGTCATCCATTTCGATGCGTGCGAGATACACGTGACTGGAGTCCAGCTCGACGGTCTGAGGACCCGCTTCGACCATGACGGGCAGAGGCTGGCCGTGAGGACCAGCGGGCCCTTGAATCAGGCGCCCCACCTCGTAGCGGTGGAGTACTCGGCCAGCCCCACCCACGGAGCCTACTTCATCCATCCTGACGACAAGTACCCGGACAAGCCCGTGCAGGTCTGGACCCAGTGCGAGGCCGAGGCCGCCAGGTACTGGTATCCCTGCTACGACCATCCAAACGACAAGTCGCCGTCGGAGATGGTCATAACTGTCCCAGATGGGTTCCAGGTAATCTCGAACGGCAGACTGATCTCACAGGACTCGACCGAGGGCTGGACCACCTACCACTGGCACGAAAGCGCGCCGCACTCGACCTACCTGAACTCGTTCGTCGTGGGCAAGTTCGCCCAGATAGAGGACAACTCCGGAAGAGTCCCGTTGCAGTACTATGTCCCGGAGCAGAAACGGAAAGACGCCATTAGGTACTTCGGGCAGACGCCCGAGATGATCAGGACCTTCGAGGAGATCACCGGGATAGACTACCCCTTCGAGAAGTACGCGCAGGTCGCCGTGCACGACTTCATCTACGGAGGGATGGAGAACATAACCGCCACGACCCTCGTGGACAACCGATTCCCGGACGAGAGGTCGGAGGAGGACTACTCGGCAAGATACTCGCGCCCGGACAGGGACCACGTGGAACTGGTCGCCCACGAGCTGGCCCACATGTGGTTCGGAGACCTCGTGACGATGAGGCACTGGCCCCATTCTTGGCTGAATGAGGGGTTCGCGACCTACATGGAGGGAGTCTACCATGAGAGGAAGTACGGCCGCGACGCGTTCGGCCAGAACATGTTCTCCAAGGCCCAGTCCTATTTCGAGGAAGACGAGAGCAGATATAGGAGGCCGATCGTCGAGAACGACTACCTCTTCGCGGACGACCTGTTCGACACCTGCACCTACGAGAAGGCCTCGTGGATGATCCATCAGCTGAGGGGAATACTGGGAGACGAGGCCTTCTTCAGGGGGACGAGGGAGTACCTGAGGAGGTTCGCACTGGAGAACGTCGAGACGGATGACTACAGGAAAGTGATGGAGGAGGCAGGCGGCGTCTCCCTCGAGCGCTACTTCGAGCAATCGTTCCTCAGGGCCGGCCACCCCGAGTTCGAGGTCGAGTACACCTGGGACGAGAGCAGCAAGATGGCCGGGGTCACCGTGAAGCAGGTGCAACAGATCGATGAGCTGACCCCCAGCTTCGAGCTTCCCGTGCAGCTGGTCTTCTACACCGACAGCGGGAGGTCTTCGAAGACGGTGCAAATCAAGGGTCCGAGTGAGAGCTATCACTTCCAGCTCGACTCGGAACCCACGATAGTGGAGTTCGACCCCGAGGGATGGCTTCTGAAGAAACTGAAGTTCAAAAAGAGCTATGCACTGCTGAAGAACCAGCTTTCAACCAGCGTGGACATGCTGAGCCGGAAGAGCGCGGCCGAGGAGCTGGCCTCCTTCAAGAGCGCCGAGACCGTCGAGCTGCTCAAGGCCGCCGCCTCGAAGGACCAATACTGGTCGGTGAGGGCTGAGGCCATCAGGTCGATGGGCAAGATTGGCGGGAGTGAAGCGCTCGACGCGCTCCTCGGACTCGCCCACGTCAAACCGAGGAGGGTAAGGAGGGCCGTGATCGCCGCGTTTGCGGAGTTCAAGGGCGACGAGAGGGTCCAGGAGCCTCTGAAGGCGGCTCTCTTCGGCGACGAGAGCCCGTTCAACCAGTGCGAGTCGGCCCTCTCCATCGCCAAGGCGGGCGTGAAGGAGGCCGTGCAGCTCCTGAGCGAGGCGATGAAGCTCGAGTCGCCGGAGTACGGGTTGACCGAGGCGTCGCTTGAGGCCCTCGGATACACCAAGAGCAAGGAAGCGAGAGAGATCATCAGGGCTCACCTCCCCTACGGGCTGCCGGTCCGAGTGAGAATAGGGTCACTGAAGGGTTACGACAAGCTGGGCTCGCTGGAGTCGGAGGATTTCGAAATCCTGAAGGAGATCGCTCTCCGCGACAAGGACTTCGTGGTCAGAGACCAGCTCCTCGAGCTCGTGGCCGACCTGGGCGACAGGCGGTTCACTGAGACCCTGAGGAAGGTGGCTGAGCAGGACAGGGACAACCGCAACAGGAGGAGGGCTCTCGAGATCCTCGAGGACTTCGCCACCGGCGACTCGGGGAGCGCCATCGCGGGGCTGAAGGACGAGGTGGAGAAGCTGAAGGGAGAGGGAAGGGGAGCTGAGGGACACTCTCTCAAGAATCGAAAGAGTCTAGCGGGACCTGACCAACTCCAAGAGCTCCGTGAGCGAGCCCATGATGTAATCGGTTCCCTCGTCTCGCAGCCTCTCGTGGGTGTACCTGCCGGTCGTGACAGACGCGACCCTGATCCCAGCGGCCCTTGCGGCGCGGACGTCGATGATGCTGTCCCCTACGTAGACCACGTCTTCTCTGGGAAGCCCCATCAGCGCCATTGCCTTGATGATGCCTTCAGGTCTCGGCTTCAGCGCGGCCACGTCGTCCCTGCTGAGGCTGAAGTCGAAGTGCTGCAGCAGGTCGTGCTTCCTGAGCAGCCAGTCGGAGGGCGCCCTGCCGCTGTTCGTCAGGGTGGCGAGCTTGACGTTCGCCGCCCTCAGGCGGACCAGAACGTCCGTTATCCCGGGTATCGGTTCGGCTCTGGCGTTCCAGTCCATCTCGATCGCGTCGAGGGCGGAGTTGAGACCCGCCCTGAAGGACTCGAAGTCGGCCTTGACTCTACCGCTCTCGACCTGCTGCTTCGCGCTGTCTATGATGTCCTGAGTGGTCAGGTTGCTGCCGTCCATGAACGAGGCGTCGAATCCCATCCTGAGGAGCTCCCGCGCCGTCGTTGACCTGAGCCTCTCTACGTCCACCTTCAGGCTGACCAGGGTGCCATCGACGTCGAATATCAAACCCCTTACCAACGGGCACCCCTCCTAGATCTTGTCTTTGGCGAAGAGGAGCAGGATCGCTATGCCGGCGATGCCAAGCGCGACGGCCAGTATCGCCAGCGCCTCCAGCGTCCCTGAGCCCAAGTCCAACGGAAGTGGAAGCATCGCTAGCGTGCGCGGCCCCTTCGTCCGACTTAAGTATTTCTGAGGGGCGAAAACCGCTTGACACTCTTTTATCTCACCAGTTCCCGGCCAAGGCAATGGAGAACGCCGACCTCCCAATAGGTCAGGTCCCCGTGGAGATGGACACCCTTCGGATCTATGGTTTCTCTTTCCGATACCCGGTGACCTCGAGGCTCGAGTTCAACCCGAAGTTCAGGAGGGAGGATGGCGACGTCGCTGTCAAGTCGGGTGTCATGCCGGCTGACAAGGCCAACATCTTCGTCTCCTGGGGTGACCTTGACAAGGTGGTCAAGAAGGCCCCGACGATTCAAGACCACGCAAGGTTCAGCCTTGACAGGGTGAAGAAGAGTGTGCAGGGCAAGATGACGACGCTGGAGTCCAAAGAGATCACTGTGGGCGGACACGACGCCGTCTTCAACCACGTCAAGATCGAGGTCCCCCGGAGGGGCCTCTTCGGGAAGGGGCAGTTCCAGGATGTCCGGTCGGTCCATCTGCACTGCGACACGACGAAGAGGTTCTTCGTCATATACGCGACCGCGACCGAGGCGAACGCCGATGTCCAGAACCGGACGATGCAAGAGATAATCGACACTCTTCAGTGCCACGGATTCTGACTCCGTCCTCCAACCGCGTCGTCCCTTCGTCTCGCCAGCACACGCCATGAGGCCGTTTGGGCCAGAAACGGAGCGGATGTTCCACGGTCCCGCAAGTCAGCACTGAACGTGGCGAGGGGCCAAACACAGAAATAACGTCCACTCCCGAAAGACAGCCTGAATGATCAAGGAGCACGTCAAGGAACTTGCCCAGATCTCTCTCCTCGAGGCACAGAGGCTGGGAGCAGACTACGCCGAGGCCCGCGTCCAGAGTGGCGTGGGTTCCGGGTTCATGCTGAAGAACGGAGAACCCCAGCCTTCGATGATCGGGGACAGTTTCGGCATAGGGCTCAGGGTTCTCTGCGATGGAGCGCTTTCGTTCAGCGCGACGAACGCCATGGAGAAGACGGCGGTCAAGTCCCTGATGGCGAAGACCGTGAGGATGGCCAAGGCGTCGCAGCGCCTGGTCAAGAAGAAGGTCGAACTCGACGGCTCCAGGCCGGTGCGCGGCAAGTTCAGCGCCCCGGAGAAGGAGAAGATAGAGGGGGCGGATGCCTCCTGGCTCAAGTCGATTCTCCTCGAGATGGACGGCAGGGTCATGGAGGAAAAAGGGGCCAAGATTCCCAACCGGATATTCGTGGCGGCCTCCGAGGTCGACGAGAAGTATTACATCAACAGCGACGGGGCGGAGTTCGAGAGTCGCATCCCGCGGATACACTTCTTCGGCATTCTCACGGCAATCTCTGGGGGCGAGGTCGCCCAGAGGATGGTCCAGCACGGGGAGACGGGAGGTATGGAGGTCGTGAAGAGGCTGGACCTGGTCTCGAAGGTCGAGGAAGAGGCGAGAATCCTGCGCGAAGTCATCGCGAAGGCGACGAAGCTGGAGGCGGGGAAGATGGACGTGATACTGAGCCCGGAGTTATCCGGAATCGCCGCCCACGAGTCGGTCGGGCACCCGCAGGAGGCCGACAGGATACTCGGCAGGGAGGGCGCGCAGGCAGGAGAGTCATACCTGAAGAAGGACAGCCTGGGCTACAAGATCGGCAGCAAGGAGGCGAACATCAGCGACGACCCTAACCTCGTGCACTCCAACGGCTACTGCCCGGTTGATGACGAGGGCGTGAGGGCGACGAAGAGGCGCCTTATCGTCGACGGGGAGATCAGCGAGTTCCTGCAGAACAGGAGCACGGCAGCCGAGCTCGGGGTGGGGAACAACGGTTCGGCAAGGTCGTCGGGCTTCAACAGAGAGCCCATTATCAGGATGTCTAACACCTTCGTGGAGCCGGGGGACCACTCCACGGAGGAACTCGTGAAGGAAGTGAGGCGCGGGATCTACTTCAAGTCCTTCACGGAGTGGAACATAGACGACAAGAGGCTCAACCAGAGATACGTGGGCCTGGAGGCCTATCGCATCAAGAACGGCCAGCTCGGCGAGATGGTGAAGTCTCCAGTCCTGGAGATAACGACCCCGGCGCTTTGGGGGAGCGTCAAGGCGAGGGGCAAGGCAATGGTCTTCGAGGCGGCCACCTGTGGGAAGGGAGATCCGATGCAGGGGATCCCCGTCTGGACAGGAGGACCAGACACCCTGCTGGGCGGCGTCAGGATAGGCACCAAGTGAGACGAGATGACACCAACAGAGATCAACGAACGCGGTATGAAGGCGGCAAAGAAGCTAGGGGTGGACGAGGCGGTCTTCCTCTCGACCGGCGGGAACGAGCAGATGGTGAGGTTCGCCAACGACTCTCTCACCGTCGCGAAGAAGACGGAGGAGAGCGTCGTCTCGGTCTATCTGGCGAAGGCCGGCAGAAGGATAGTCGGGGGGTCCTCCAACACCGACGAGGAGGGCCTCGACGCCTTCGTCGGACGGCTCTACAAGACACTGGTGAACCTCTCGAAGGAGCCTCTCTACGCCCGGCTCCCGGAAAGAGCTGCCAGTTTCAAGAGGGCGGGAGTCTTCGACAAGAGGCTGGGCGAGGCCGAGAAGGAGGTCTCGGAGTTCGCGAGCCAAGCAATCGATGCCGCCCACGACGCGGGTGCGCGCAGGAGCGCCGGCGCGCTTGAGGCATCGCTCGTATTCACGCACATCCTCTCCTCCAACGGGACGGAGGGACACGACACGACGTCGAGCATCCTGCTCAACATCAGGTCGTTCACGGAGAGGAACGCGAGCGGGCACGGCCTCGCCTGCTCATCGAGCCTGAAGGGGTTCAGGCCAGTTGAGGCAGGGAGGAAGGCGGGTGAGCACGCCAAGAGGATGCTCAAATCCAAGAAGCCGGAGGAGGGGACCTACCAGGTGCTGATGAGTCCTACGGTCGCCGCGAACTTGATATCGCTCATAGGAGGCTTCGCATCAGCGTTCTCGGTCGACTCCGGAACGTCATACCTGGTCGACAAGATGGGGAAGAAGGTCGCTTCCGAGAGTTTCAACCTCACCGACCACGGGCGGACCGAGGGCGGGCTCGGGGGCAGGACGTTCGACGACGAAGGGGTTCCCACCCAGTCCACGAAGCTGATCGAGGGCGGGGTGCTTGCGAACTACCTGCACAACCTTACGACCGCAAAGCGATTCAAGGTTGAGAGCACAGGGAACGCCGGATGGATAGAGCCGGACGCCTGGAACCTCGAGGTGGGGGCAGGAGACTCGAGGTACCCCGAGATGGTGAAGGAGATGAAGCGCGGCATAATCCTCACGAGCAACTGGTACACGCGCTTCACGAACTACAGGACCGGGGAGTTCTCGACCGTCCCGAGGGACGGGACGTACCTGGTCGAGAACGGTCGGGTGACGAAGCCGCTCAGCGGGCTGAGGATGAGCGACACCCTTGAGCGCATCTTCTCGTCGGTGGAGCTCCTCTCGAAGGAGAGGGAGTGGATCCAGTGGTGGGAGGTGGACACGCCGACCCTTTGCCCCTGGGTGCTCGTCGACGGCGTAAAGATAACGAGGGCCTACGGGTCGGCGCCCTGACCGAAGCGCACCCATGGAGGAGAACACCTTGTGGTCAAAGGTGAGGGAACAGTTCGAGGGGCAGAAGGTCCGCCTCGACGTCGCCCGCAGGATGCTGGAGTACGGGATAAGGGTCTCGGACGACTGCGGGCTGTACATCGGTGGTCTCGAGGTCGACTACTCGGCCCTCGCGAGAGACGTGGGAGCGGACAGGCGCGTGGTGAGACAGACGGCCGAGCAGATAAGGGGGGACGAGTTCCTGTACTCGGTCTTCTCCAAGATAACGCCGATCGGGTCAAGCCTCGTCCCCGTGGTCGCGAGGCTGGGCTACTCCGCCATCGTGATAGAGGCGGACCCGAGAGTCCCCGGCATCCTGTCGGCCGCCGCGGGAGCGCTTTCGAAGCACAGGATTGTGGTTCGGCAGGCGCTGGCGGACGACCCTGACATGATACCCAGCGCGAAACTCACGCTGGTCGTGGAAGGCAAGGTCCCGGGAGAGGTCCTCGCCGAGCTCAACTCGCTGAAGGCTGTGCGAAGCGTCACGGTCAGGAACTAGGGCCCTTCTCGAGCATCCTGGAGAAAGTCCAGCTCACGGTGTTTAGAATCTCTGTGAGACGCTCGCCTTCGCGGTAGTTCTCGATCGTCAGCCCGCTTATCTTTCCGCCTCTCTCCGCGACGCTGAACTGAATCACCTTACCCCTCTCGAGCTTGCCGCCGGTTACGAGGGCATCGTCCTTGGCCTTCATTCCTGTGAGGATCTTGCCCAGCAGGAACGACTTGAAAGGAGGTGTCTCCGACTTCAGCGCCACTTCGGCAACGGGTTCCACGACGACCCTCTCCTTTGTGATCTGGGCTATCGCGATGGTCTCTCCCCCCTTGTCCCTGCGGAGCTCGCGCATCTCCGGTATCTGACCCGCCTCCTCCTTCGGGCGGACGAGGACCTCGGACGCTGGTCTGAAGCTGGAGGCCCTCAGCACCGTATCGACGATCGCCTGAGCCTCCTTCAGCTTCTCGACCTCCTCCTGGAGCTCGACGATTCTCGATTCTATCCAGAGCTTAAGGTCGGCAGCCCTCTTCGAGCTGTTCGTCGTTGGTCGCCATCCTAGGCGTAAAACGCGGCACAATCTAAAAACCTACCGCGCGCCGGGTCGTCTTTCCAGCGAAGATTGGTTCGAAAGGACTGGGACTCCCGGTTTTAACTCATTTAAGCCTGGGAATAGCAAGTCGCTCGTTGGACAGAGGAGTGATGAGGTACCGCGCAGGGGACGGGAGCTCGGAGGCCCGCTTCGCGGACCCGGGCGGGAGCGCGCCCGCGGTCATCGTCCTCCACGAGATCTGGGGGATGACAACCTTCATCGAAGGGGTCCTGGAAGACCTGGCCGACCTCGGCTTCGCATCCTTCGCTCCGGTGCTCTACTGGAGGGACAAGGAGCTCTTCTCGGCGGAGAACATCGGGGAGGCCATGAAGGCCGTCTGGAAGCTTCCGCTCGAAGAGAGGTTCGACATGAGAAAGCGGCGATCTTGGGTGGCAAAGGCGAGAGCCCCGGCCGATGCTTCGCGGCTGCTCGACAAGCTGTATGACCACGGTTACCGCTCCCTCATCTACGGTGACATTCTGGAACTCGCCCGTGCAGTTTCCCGTGACAGGCCATCGTTGGGAGCAGTAGGGTACTCGATGGGCGGTGGCTTCGCCTTCAGGCTTGCGGCGGGTTTCAAGGATCTCAGGGCCTGTGTGACCTTCTCCGCGCAGCCACCCAGCGCCACCGACTTGGCGGAGTCCCGCTCTCCCCTCCTCTCAATCTATGGTAGCAAGGACAGGTTCATGACGAAACGCGTCCCCGAGTTCGTGGCCGAAGCGCTCAGGTTGGGCAGGGAGCTGACGCTGAAGGTCTACCCGGCCGCGGCCCACGAGTTCTTCGACAAATACGATACGGTGGGGTACCGACCAGAATTCGCCGCTGACTCGTGGAAGATGGCGACGCACTTCCTCGAGGAACGGCTGATGCGAGCAGGCCAGCGTTAATTATCGAATATCTGAGGCCTAAGCTTTATGTCGGCTTGTCAAAGATCGGAGCGAGTGAGACTCGGCGTCCAGACTCGGAGGATAGCCACGATCGCCATCTTCGCCGTGATCTATGCCATACTCGACCAGATCCCCGTCTCCGCTCTCATTGGCGCGAACAGCACGCTGACCATGGCCGAGGTCTTCAGTCCGCTCGCCGGGATGATTCTCGGCCCCTTCGCTGGAGGAGCGTCGGTGGTGCTCGGGACATTCGTGGCCGCGCCGGGGCACCCGCTCATTTTCGACGGTCTTGACTTCATCCCTGCGTTGATGGCCGCCTTGACGGCGGGCCTCGCAATCAAGAGGAAGTTCTCCTGGGTCGTGGCGCTCTCGATCACCCTCCTCGTGATCTACTCTCTGGACCCCTACTCTCTGCCGCTGATCAACGTCGGCTCGGTCCCCGTCCCCTACTACTGGCTGCAAGTGGTCGGTCTGGCAGCCTACATCGGAATCTGGTACGCTCGCAAGAAGGGGTTGAAGTTCGCCACTGCAGATGCGCTGGTCGTTGCGACTGTCCTTCTCTCGACGATGAACGCTGAAGTCGGTGGAGGGATAATGTACGAAAACGTCTTCGTGCTTACAGGCGTCTACGCCGCGAGCGCCATGGTCAGCACCTGGCCACTGTTCTTCTACCTCTATCCCGTCGAGCGAGCGTTCTATACTGTGGTCGGCTCCGTAGTGGCGATACCGGTGCTGAGAGCCATCCCGAGGGCGACGCTGGAGATGTTGAGAGGTCCTTCCGCGAAGGTCAAAGACGAGCCGCTATCGCCTGCGCCATCCCCCTAGTCCCCGTCGTTCCTCCGAGATCGTACGTGACGTTGCTGCCCTCAGCGACCACCTTCATCGTCGCGTCGAAGATCGCCTGTCCGGCGGTCTTCTGGCCGATGTACTCGAGCATCCAAGCCGCCGAAAGGATGGTGGCAGCGGGGTTGACCTTGTCCATCCCCTTGTACTTCGGGCTGCTGCCATGGGCCGGCTCGAACATCGCATAGTCGTCCCCGATGTTCGCAGAATAGATCATGGCGATGCTGCCCACCAGGCCGGATGCCTCCTCCGAGACTATGTCCATGAACAGGTTGGTCCCCACTACTACGGTCTTGTCGAACCGCTGCGGGTTCTTTATCAGCTGCTGGGAGAAGTTGTCGATGAAGAGGTCCTCGACAGCAATCTCCGGATAGGCAGCGCCGACGTTGTGGACCGATTCCAGAAACAGCCCGTCGGAGACCTTCAGGATGTTCGCCTTGTTTATCGCGGCGACCTTCGTCCAACCCCTCCTCCTCGCTTCGCCGAAGGAGAAGCGAGCAACCTTGGTGGACTTGTCTCGGCTTATGACCCTGACCGCCATGGCGACGTCGTCATTCAGCTTGTACTCGATCCCTGAGTAGAGGCCTTCGGTCCCCTCCCTGACGCAGACGAAGTCGACCGCGCCCAGGGGCCCCACGCGGTTCGGGAAGCTCTTTATTGGCCTGACGTTCGCGTACAGGTTGAACTTCTGACGGATGCTTATCGCGACCGACCTCGGGGTGTTGGGAGCGGGGAGCGTGGTCGTGGGACCCTTGAAACAACAGTCAGCCTCCTCGAGCAGCTTCCAGGTCTCATCCGGGATGAAGCTCGGCCCACCGTTCCTCTCCCACCACTCCGCACCAGCCTCGCATCTTATGAACTCGGCGTCCGCGCCGCTCGCCCTCAAGACAAGCATCATCGCCTCGACGAGCTCCGGACCGGTACCGTCACCCTCGATGAGGGCGACCTTCTTCATATTGGAGAGGCCGCGGCGGAACGGATTTATTCTTTCCAGCCCTATGTGATTATCCGGAAACCGGTCTGACGCGGGCAGAGAGCGAGCGGCTCCTCCGTGATGTCGGAGACCTCGGCGCGAGGAGGACCGACCCTGGCCCACTCGACCACCTTCCTGACCGCCTCATCGTCCCCCTGGAGCAGCGCCTCGACCGACCCGTCGTTCCGGTTGCGCACCCACCCTTCCACGCCACTGCGGACTGCCTCGTCTAACAGCGCACCCCTGAACGAGACACCCTGGACCCTGCCTCTGACGACGACCTTGATGTTCACTCGTTTCAGGTCCATCCTTGAATCTCCGGTGCTCAGCCGGAGAGGACCGTGATGGGTATTTATCCGATAAGATGTGGCTGCGGGGCTCGACCAACGAATGGTGTCCTTGAAGAAGGCGATAGCCTGGCTCGTGTACGCGTCGGTCGCGCTGGGACTGCTGTTCGTCTTCGCCGCCAGCTCCTTGGTCCCGTCCTGGCTTCTCGCCGGCCTCGTCGGAGGCGAGGTTGCGTACACGCTCACGGCTGTTGCCCTCGGCCGCGGATACAGGAGAGCCTACTATGCCGTCGTCGTCCTGGCGCTGCTCGTGCTCGCCGTCTCGCTTCCCCAGCCTGAACACTACGCATTTGCGAGCAGCGGCCAAGCAGGCGATTTCCTGATATTCGCGGCGGGTTCGGTGCTTCAAGTCTGCCTCGTTGTCATGACGCTGGTCCACCTCAGAAGGAAGGACAACGCCTAGTTCCTCCACTGGGTGCCCAACTCCCCGGCGTCGCGCGCGATTGTGTACCCCAAGATGATGGTGAGGCCCTCCGAGGGTCAGGCTTGGCAGGCGCGTGTCGGGAATCCAGACCGCAGCCGGGCAGAGACGTTCAGCGGATGAAGTATTGAAGCGGGCCCGGCCGGATTTGAACCGGCGACCCCCAGCTCGCTGCCGAAGTCGATCGCAGGCTGATGCCCTGATCCGTACTAGGCTACGGGCCCTGTCTTTGCGGCGCGCCCGAGCGGCTAGTTATACCTTCCAGCCTCAAGTGCCTTGGTTATCCTGTCGGAGATCGTCGCCTGGCCCGCGTCCATTATGTACGGTCCGAGTCTCGGTCCCCTGTCCGCTCCGAGCAGAATGTAGTAGATCGCAGAGAAGAACTTGCTCGGTTCGGTCCCCCCCTTCCGAATCGCGGCGAATGCAGCCCCCTGAATCTCGTCCGAAGTACTTGCTTTGTTCAGGGCTTCGGCGAAGGCCCGAAGCGCGGCGACGGTCTCTGCATCCCATGCCGGGGAGGTCTCTGGCACCCTCGAGCGATCCTCGTCAGAGACCTTCTCCATCCTGAGATTCGCGTCACGTGCCCACCTTGCGGCCCAGCTGATGCGGGTCGAGAGTTGGGTGGAGGCTTCCTTGATCGCCCCGTTGGCCACCAACCGCTTCGCGACGAACTCCTCCACAGCCCCTTCGGGGGCGACGGCGGCGAGCTCGGCGATTTGCCTGTAGGGAACGTGCACGTCAGGGTGGGAGGGGACGTTCGTCAGGACGGTGTATTCGTATAGCCCCCGCTGTTTCGCATCCTTCATCGTGTTGGGGTCCTTCTCCTTGGAGAAGTAGTAGGCCTCAAGGTCGTCGAACTCGTCCATGTAGTTCGGAACGTCGTCGACGGATATGTTCCTCGCGCCGACTATGCGCTTGAACATGAGCAGCCTCAGGCTGGCGGGAGAGGCGTAGGTAAGCCAGTCCTGGGGTGTCAGGACGTTGCCGACGGATTTTGCAATCTTGCGCCCCGCCTTGTCCTGGAACAGTTCGTAGGCGGCGTGATGTGGCGGCGGGTGCTTGAGCACGTTCTCGCATATCCAGTCGTTTACCTTAACCGAGTCCGCGATGTCCTTGCCGTAGGCCTCGAACCTGATGTCGAGCGCGACCCAGCGCGCCGCGAACTCGCTCTTCCAGGCGAGCTTCCCTTCGCCCTCGGCTATGCTTCGGTCCCCCTCGAATCCGCATCCCTGAATCAGCTTGTCTCTGATCTTGGCGCTCTCGCACCTGTAGTGGACGACACTTCTCGCAGCGTCATAGCTGGTGACCTTCGTGGTGTAGAGCCGGCCGCAGTTCTTGCAGATGGGGGTGTAGGGGAAGACGGACTGGTACTTGTCCTGGCCGGTGAGTTCCTTAATCTTGTTGCCTACGACCTCTGCGTTCTCCAGGATTATCTTGATCTGGTCGTTGAGCAGCCCCGACTTGTAGGCCTCGGCGCCGCTCATGAAGGTGTGCTCAATCCCCAGCAAGTCAAGGGAGGCTTTGAGGAGCGAGCCCACATGCTCCCCGAACGACTTGTGGCAGCCGGAGGGATCAGGTACCCTCGTCACCGGGTGCGCGATATAGTCGTTGAGCCACTCGGGGAACCCGGCGGGCACCTTCCTGAAGCCGTCGAGGTCGTCCGAGTATGCGATGAGCTCGGACTTGTAGCCGAGGC
The DNA here is from genome assembly GCA_963806765.1 of uncultured Nitrososphaerota archaeon. Taxonomy (GTDB): domain Archaea; phylum Thermoproteota; class Nitrososphaeria; order Nitrososphaerales; family Gagatemarchaeaceae; genus Gagatemarchaeum. Next base: position 861,911 of record CAWDYS010000003.1, read on the forward strand.
CTTCGAGCGCCATCTTCACCCCGTATGACCTGATGGCGTCGCCGACGCTCCCTATGTGGGGCAGCCCGGACGCGCCCAGCCCGCTCTCGACTCTGATGAGCGAGAGGTCCCGACCGATGGACCTGTCCCTCTCGATGACCTCGCTGGCCACACGGTCCAGCCACGTCCCCCTGCCGATTATCTTGACCTGCTGAGACAAACAGGCGGAAGGTGGTGCCGCGGCCGATTAAAGAGGTTACGGGCCCCACTCATCGGTAGTAGGGCACGGTGACCTTCTCCATCGGCTTGGACTCCCTCGACGTGCGGACCTTCTTCGCCGCCATCTTGAAGTGGTCCATCGACACGATGGCCTCCTTGATGTGAGCCTTCGCGTCTTCTATCTTCGGATACTTCGCCACGTAATCCTGGAGGACTATGGAAACCGCCGTGTTGACGAGCGCAGCGAGGTCTGCCCCGCTGAACCCCTCGGTCATCTCGACGAGCGCGTCGACGTCGACGTCCCTGTCCTTCTGCTTGCCCTCGAGGGCGAGGCTGAGTATCTGGAGCCGGGCTTCCTTGTTGGGGAGCGGGATGGATATGATCTTGTCGAACCTGCCCGGTCTCACGAGCGCCGGGTCGACCATGTCAATCCTGTTGGTCGCAGCCAGCACCACCACACCGTTGAGGGCCTGGATGCCGTCGAGCTCGGTGAGCAGTTGGCTCACGACCCTCTCGGTGACCATGCTGTCCCCACCCATGCCCCGAGTCGGGGCGAGCGCGTCGATCTCGTCGAAGAAGATCACGCACGGGGAAGCCTGGCGCGCCCTGCGGAAGACTTCCCGCACTCCGCGCTCGGACTCGCCGACCCATTTGCTGAGGAGCTCTGGGCCGCGGATGCTGATGAAGTTCGCCTCGCTCTCGGTCGCCACAGCCTTTCGCCAGGAGGGTCTTCCCCGTCCCCGATGGGCCGTGGAGGAGAACGCCCTTGGGCATGTTGTAGCCGATGACCTTGTAGAGATCCTGGAACTTGAGAGGCCATTCGACCGCCTCCTGAAGCTCCTTCTTGACGTCCTCGAGACCGCCTATCTCGGACCACTTCACATCCGGCGTCTCCAGGTAGACCTCGCGCATCGCAGAGGGCATGACGTCCTTCAGGGCTTCCTCGAAGTCGTTCATGGTCACGATGAGCTTGTCCAGAACCTCAGGACTCAGCCTCTCCTCGCTGAGCTTGAGGACGGGGAGCAGCCTCCTGAGCGTCTTCATTGCTGCCTCCTTGCAGAGGTACTCTGCGTCTGCTCCAACGAAACCATGGGTGACGGCCGCGAGCCTCTCCAGATCCACGTCCTGGGTCAGCGGCATGTGGCGCGTGTGTATCTGGAGTATCTCGTACCTGCCCTTTTTGTCGGGCACCTTGATCTCGATCTCCCTGTCGAAGCGTCCAGGCCGTCTCAGAGCCGGGTCGATGGCGTTCGGACGGTTGGTGGCCGCGATGACGATGACCTTGCCTCTGGCCTCCAGTCCGTCCATCAGGGACAGCAGCTGGCTCACGACCCTGCGTTCCACCTCACCTGTGACCTCCTCCCTCTTGGGTGCGATGGAGTCTATCTCGTCGATGAAGATGATTGTCGGGGCCTTCTCCTTTGCCTCTTTGAAGATCTCTCTGAGCCGCGCCTCCGACTCGCCATAGAACTTGCTCATGATCTCGGGGCCGGATATCGGTATGAAGTGGGCGTTGCTCTCGGTGGCCACGGCCTTTGCCAGTAGAGTCTTGCCGGTGCCAGGAGGGCCATAGAGCAGCACTCCCTTCGGCGCCTCGACGCCGAGCTTCTCGAATATCTCGGGATGGCGGAGCGGGAGTTCGATCATCTCCCGTACCTTCTGAATCTCGTCTCTGAGGCCGCCTATGTCCTCGTAGGTGACCTGGGGCACGCCCCTGAGCGCCTCTCCCTTCTCGGAGATCACGAAGACCGTCCTCTGCGTTATCAGGGCCGCCTCTGCCGCCGGGCTGAGCCCGACTACCTGGAATGTGAGTCTCCCCCCGAAGTACGGAATCATCACGTTGTCGCCCTTTGTGACTGGGACGCTCTCGAGCGCGTCTGCGAGGTATCTCTCGTCGATGGGCGGCACCGCCTCGAGCGGGGCCACGACGACCTTCTCGGCGGGTGGAGCCTTGACCTTCTTCACGGTAACCATGTCGCCGATGGCGACGCCGGCGTTGTTCCTGATCAGCCCGTCTATCCGGACTATGCCGCGGCCCTCGTCGGATGGATAGAGGGGCAGGCACTTGGCCACGGTCCTCCTCTTTCCTCGAATCTCAATGACGTCGCCAGTGGAAGCATCAAGCGCGTCCATGGCGTCGTAGTCAATCCTGGCGACGCCGCGTCCCACGTCCCTCGTGTAGGCCTCGAGTACTTTTAGCTGTACCTGTTGCTGGCTCACGCCCTTATCACTTTCAGACAACTCTGACACTCCTGTATCCCTTATTAGTGTTGTCCCTTAATTTGAAGACCACGTCGAGCAGTCCGTTCTTGTAGGACGCCTCGCCCGAGTCGGGGTCGATGTCGCGCTGCAGGACAATCTCGGTGCGGTACATCCTTTCACCCTTCGCGGCCTCAAGGGTGACCTTGTCCTCGAGGGCCGAGATCTGAACGTCCTCCTTCTCGACTCCGGGGAGTTCAACCAGGAGCCTCAGGTTGCCCTCTTTCTCGTCCAAGACCTGCTCATAGATCGGGGCCCTGAAGCCGTCGGGACCTATCAGGTTGTCCCCGAAGAACTGTATCCGGGGCTTGCCCTCTGGTCCGAAGCCCATGGCCATCCCCGCCACGACGGGTTTGGAAAACGCCCTGGCCCCGGTGTTCACGCTTGACCTTACCGCCTCTTCCACGCTCCGCTCGAACTCCTCGAAGTAGTGGTCGAGCTCGTCGAGCATGTCACGCAGGTTCCTTCTTCGTTCTTCTGCCAAATTAACCACTGGTTAATTAGCCCTTGGTTAAACGTTTTTAAGCATTTCGTTCGCGGCACTGTCCCGTATGGCGGCCATTGAGGACATCGCGAACTCGAGGGCAAGGCTCACGATAGCGAGCCTCATCTCGTCAAGGCCGAGGACGCTCGGGGAGCTTGCTGAGACCACCGGCATCTCTGTGCAGGGGGTCCTCAAACACCTCAAGAGACTGTCAGAATCGGGAATCTTGAAAGAGAAGAGTCTTCCTTCCGGAAGGTACCTAAGGCCGCGGAAGCTCTACTACATTGACACTCGCAGGGTCGCAGACTACTCCCAGGGCGGCATGATTGTGGCCACGCTCGGCAACGAGACAGTCACGGGCGACCTGAAGGTCGACGACCCCTACACAGAGCTGGACAGGCTAGCGCAGGACATCATACTCGTGCGGAGGAGGGCCAGGGAGCTCTCCGAGCGGATGAAGCGAATGATCGAGGAGGTCACCGAGGACGAGTCGAGGATCGCGAGACTGATCGACGGGCTGAACCTCAGCTCCGAGGAGAAGCAGATAGCATATCTTATCTTCGGTGACGACAGACCGGAATTGGCGAGAAGGGTCTTGAGAGAGCACTATGGCTGCAAGAATCCCGAAAAGGCCATCGAAGACTTGGTCGAGAAGATGACGGAGGCGGGAGCCTGAGGAGAAGGCCAGCCCTGATACTGGTGACCAACGACGACGGCGTGTTCAGCCCCGGGATAGTCGCGCTGGCGGACGCCGTCTCGAACTTTGCCCGCGTCTCCGTCATCGCGCCGGAGGGCCAGCAGAGCGCGGCGGGGATGAGTCTGACGTTTCACAGACCGCTCCGAGTCGAGAAGGTTCTGGTCCACGGCAGGGTGTGCCACGCGGTCTCGGGCAGCCCGGCCGACTCCGTGATGGTCGGGGTCAACAAGCTTCTGCCCCGTCGGCCCGACATGGTAGTCTCTGGAGTCAACATAGGAGAGAACCTCACGATCCAGGACATCCTCGCGTCGGGGACGGTGGCCGCGGCGATGGAGGCGGCCCTGCTTGGCATTCCGTCGGTGGCCTTCTCGATGGAGGTCCCCGGGAACAAACAGTTCAGCCACGGGCAGAAGAACACGCGATTCGACCTTCCAGCGAAGATCGCCGCCGAGATAGCCCACGAGGTGCTGACCAACGGGCTCCCTCGAGGCGTGAACCTTCTGAACGTGAACTTCCCCTGGAAGACCGAGATAGGGACAAAGGTCAAGCTGACATCCATTGAGGTGAGGAAGTACAGGGACAACATCCTCCAGAGGAGGGACCCCCGGGGCAGGCCCTACTACTGGGTCTGGGGATGGAGGCTCCCAACCTTCAAGAAGGGTTCGGACGTATACGCCGTTCACAAGGAGAACACAATCTCGATCTCACCCCTGTCGCTCGACCTCACGCCGACCGTCGCGAGGCAGATCAGGTCGCTCGGGACCAAACTGGAGGCAAGAATCGGCGCGATGTACCAGAAATCAACTAGGCAAGGATAAATAGAATTGATGAGGAGTGATATCGAAAGTCGAGAATCGATGGGAATCGGTGCTTAGGTTTGGCCAAGAGCTCTCAGGTCCTGGGGAGGTCCGACCGCTTCGGTGGCAATCCCCGAAGTCAGGTTCGTGACCCTCTCGACCATCGTGAAACTGGCATTCCCTCCGCTCTTTCTCTCCTCCATACCGAAGAGGGCGATAGGTTTCTCCTATCCCAGCGGCAACGAGGGGAGGATTCTCGGCCTGACCCTTCTGGGAGCGACGGCATCGACGGGGTTCCTGCTCGCAAGGTCCATAGGGCCCTTGGGGGTCTTGGCAATGGTGTGGCTCACCGGAGGGACCGCGGCCCTGATGCTCTACAACTCGACGCAGTGCAGGGTGGCCTTCGTGAAGGAGTACTGCTCGGCCTGCAGGCTGAGGCCGATAATCGAGGAGCACGAGTCGATGCACCTGAGCGGAGAGAGGAGCGAGGACGTCGTCTGGGGCGAGGCGAGGAAGAAGTACAGCTATGAGAGCCTCTCGCTCGCAGGCGATCCGAGTATCTGTGCCTTCTGTCCCATCGCCAAAAAGCTAAGAAACAACTGACGAGGGGTGGGCAGCCTTGGTTCACAGAGTTGCGGTCTTGGACTCGGACCTATGCCACTCAGACAAGTGTGGCCTAGAGTGCATCAGAGACTGCCCCGTGAACATCAACGGCGAGCAGTGCATAATACTGGAGGAGAAGCTCGCCGTGATTTCAGAGTCGCTGTGCATTGGGTGCGGAATCTGCGTGAAGGTGTGCCCCTTCGACGCCATCACGATCCTCAACCTCGGGGAAGAGCTGAAGCAGGACAAGATCCACCAGTACGGGGTCAACTCGTTCCGGCTGTACCGGCTCCCGACACCGCGGAAGGGCCAGGTCGTCGGCCTCGTGGGAAGGAACGGGGTCGGCAAGTCCACCGCGCTCCAGATCCTCTCTGGGCAGCTCGTGCCGAACCTTGGCGACTATGAGAAGGAGGCATCCTGGGACAGGTTCCTTGCGTACCTCAGCGGGAGGGAGATGAAGGACCACTTCAAGAGGATCGAGCAGGGGGAGATCAGGGTCTCCCTCAAGCCCCAAGCGGTCTACAAGCTCCCCGAAGTGTGGAAGAAGGACGTCAGGTCACTGCTCGAGAAGACCGACGAGACCCACACCATGGACGAGGCGGTCCAGGAACTCGGCCTCGGAGAGGCGCTCGAGAAGAAGGTTCCCGACCTCAGCGGGGGAGAACTCCAGAGGGTCGCGGTCGCCGTGGCGGCCATGAAGGACGCCGACATCTACCTCTTCGACGAGCCCTCGTCCTTCAACGACATCTACCAGAGGCTCGCGGTGTCCAGGCTGATCAGGACGATAGCGGCGAAGGGCAAGTACGTCGTCCTCGTCGAACACGACATCACCTTCCTGGACTACGCGAGCGACTACGTCCAGATAATCTACGGGGAACCTGGCGCTTACGGCGTCGTGTCTTCGCTCTATCCATCCCGGACGGGCATCAACTCCCTGCTGGAGGGGATGCTCCCGCAGGAGAACATCAGGTTCAGGGACAGGGCGGTCACGTTCGAGACGGTGACCTCCATGGAGAGCCAGCAGTCCGAGGAGGTGATGGCCAGCTACACGGACATCGCAAAGACGTACCCGGGTTTCAAGCTCAACGCGCGCGGCGGGGAGCTGAACTGAGGGCATCGTCCTTGGGATCATCGGGGCCAACGCCCTGGGGAAGACGACGTTCCTCCGCACGCTCGCCGGTGAGGAGAAGCCGGACAGCGGGAGCATCAACCTCGGGGCGAAGATCGCGTACAAGCCCCAGTACCTGAAATCCGACATCCCGGGGACGGTTCAGGAGTTCTTCCTCGAGAAGGTCGGCAAGGGGTTCGATGAGCCGAACCTCCAGGCGAACCTGGCCGTCCCCCTGAGAATCGAGAAGCTGCTGGCGAGGAACATGTCCGAGCTCAGCGGCGGTGAGTTGCAGAAAGTTGCCATCGTCACCACGTTCGCCCAGGAAGCGGACATCTATGCGCTCGACGAGCCGTCGGCGTTCGTAGACGTGGAAGACCGCTTCGTCATAGCCAAGGCAATCAGCAGACTCGTCAAAGCGGTGGGGAAGAGCGCCATGGTAATCGACCATGACATCCAGCTGCTCGACCTTGTCTCCGACAAGATGCTCGTCTTCACCGGGAGGCCCGGCGTGGAAGGTGAGGCGACGGCCCCGATGGGGAAGGAGGAGGGGATGAACATCTTCCTCCGGGAGGTCGGCCTGACCTACCGTCGGGACATCAACAGCGGCAGGCCGCGGGTGAACAAGCCCGACAGCAAGGTCGACAGGGAACAGAAGGAGAAGGGGCAGTACTACTACGTCTCCAAGGTCGCCTCGGCCGAACCCGAGGAAGAGTGACCAGGTGCGGCGGGGTTGGCAAGGCTCCTCAGAGACTCGTTGAGCGGCGTGCTCCCGCCGGGGCAGGCCCGCGCCATCGAGACGGGCATTGACATCATCGGGGACATAGCCATAGTGAAGCTTGGGGCGGAGGTGAAGGAGTGCGGACCGGCCGTCGGCGGGGCGATAATGGACTCGATGAAGAACGTGAAGGCCGTCTTCGACCAGGAGGGGGGCCTAGAGGGCGACTTCAGGCTTCGGCGCCTCCGGCATCTTGCCGGGGAGGAGAGGACGCTCACGATGCACAGGGAGAACATGCTGCGGTTCATGGTGGACGTCGAGAAGTGCTACTTCTCGCCCCGCCTCTCCACCGAGAGGGCCCGCATAGCGGACCTGGTGGGGGACGGCGAGGTCGTCCTGAACATGTTCGCCGGGGTAGGGCCTTACTCGATTACCATCGCGAAGAGGAAGAGGGCGGAGGTCTACAGCAACGAGCTGAACGAGGCAGCGTACCGGCTGCACCTCGAGAACAACAGGCTCAACAAGGTCGAGCAGAGGATGCACATGCTGAACGAGGATGCGTTGGGGCTCCCGGCGAGCATGGGAATCAAGTTCGACAGGATTCTGATGCCCCACCCATCCCAGTCCGATCGGTTCCTCACCACAGCAAAGCGGCTGCTCAAGACGAAGGGGTGGATACACTACTACAGACACGTCTCGGGGGCAGACGTCGAGGAAGCGCGGAGAGGTCTGGGGGTGGAGCTGCGAGGGATACTCGGGGAAGGTGTGGTCTTCAAGAGCAGGAGGGTCAGGGAGATAGGCCCCCACTATCTGGAGCTCGTCGCGGACATTCAGTCCACGGACTAATTGGAGGAGCGCCTTGCGTGGGCGAGGAGCTTGGCCACCCTTACTGGCTCAGGCGCCCCTCCTTGAAGAGTGAACGACTCGACCACCCGCAGGGCGTCCGGTTCCGAGATCGAGGCCAGCCGCGCGTAGACGGGCTGCCCGGAGCCCAGGACCATCCTGATCCGCTCCCCCAGCATCCTGTACCGGCCTAACTTCTCTTCCGATTCGTCGAACTGCGACCGGATGGCGCTCTCGATGCCCGCGGACTCCCGGTAGGTAAGGCATATCACCGGCCGTCCGGTCTTTCGGGCTACGGCATCGACGTCGACGATGTTGTAGTGGCTGATTATGCAACCGGAGAGCATGACGACGTTCACATCCTGTCTCTTCAGAAGCCGGTACATCCTGACTATCGATGACGTTGCGTCGTCCCCCCCAACCGTCGCATGCCCGAAGCACGTTCCGTCTATGACGAGGTCTGACCTCATCACGACGCCGCCCAGGACCGAACGCCGGTCCCCCTTTCGAAAGCTCTCCGCGACCCCAAATACCCTGATTGCGCGCTTGTTCGGGTGGACCCGCATTTGGGAGGAGAAGAGAGGCATTCCTTAATACCCTTAGCGCGCATCTCAGAATCGGCGTCAATGAAGTAACAGAGTTACGGATAGTTCAATATGACCGGAAGGCATTTGACTGAGACGCCACTTCAGAGGAACGCAAAGTCATCATAGCGGCTGAGGTTCAGCAAGAAGTCCCTCAGCAGGATTATCGGGACGACCGGGACGTCGTCCACCACCCGCGTCTGGGAGTCTAGAAGAGTAAGGAGCATCGGCAGGATGGGGAGCCCGTCGCCGGTCAGCTTCGCGTCGCGCTTGTACAGAAGCGTCCTCTGGACCTGGGCGTCGACGAGCCCGGTGAGTGACGACGCGGCGGGAGAGTTCTTCCAGTGTTTGCAGTCGATGGACAGGCCGAGGGTGGCCGATTCTGCGATGATGTCGATCTGGCGCCTCGGCCTCTTCAGCATCACGCCCTTCCTCACGCTATACCCCAAAGCCCTGAGGATCGCTGCGCAGAGCGACTCGAATTCCTGCCACGTGACATCCCTGGCAACCGAGGCGGGATCCATGCCGAGCATCATCAGCCCGAGGGCCGCAAGGCAGTTCTCGTCCGAGTCCCCGGTTACCCCCGTGACCAGCCGCACTTCGTCGAGGACCATATCCGCGCGGCGGACGGAGCCGGCCCGCGAGATGAGCCGGTCCCTCAGGCTCTTTGGACGCGCCAACGGGTCGCGGTCGTCCGGGGCCACAGAAAAAGCCTAGCCGACCTGCAGCACAGCGCCCTGAAGGTCGCTGGATTTCGTCAGCACGATGGCCTTCACCGCCGAGCCGTAGATCGTAAAGTCATGGGAGGGGAGGTAGTCGGTCTTCATGGTTGGGATCTGGGCGCTCGCGGTGGCAGGGTTCGCGAACTGAACGACGAACGAGGTCTGCGTGTAGCCCGGGAGGGGGTCGACGGAGATGAGTGTGAGGAGACCGGTGCTGACGAGGCCGGGGAAGTTCTGTATGCCGATGGCGAAGTGACCCGACGTGCCCCCGACCGTGTACAGCGAGCTGCGGAATGCTCGTGAAGGAGATCATCTGGGGGATTGTGCTGTTGAAGGTATCAAAGACTATGTCCAGGGTCTGCTCGCCGGAGACTTGGCCCGCGCTGAACGCTATCGCATCCTGACGGGGGAACAGGCCAACCCAGCTCGAGCTCCACCGTACCGCCATAGGAGTCGGTTATGTTGTAGAGGGAGGCGATGCCGCCGTCCTGGCTCTCTCCTGGAGACGTGAACTCCGAAGAGACCCGCGTGTACGACGAGGGTTTCAAGAAGAGGACGTCGTAGGTCGAGTTGGGGACCGCGACGCTGGCGTCGAGGTGGTAGGAGACGTCGGAGTTCCTGATGATGGCCACCGGGTCGGTCATGTTCAGGAGGACGGCGGAGCCAGAAAGTATGCTCTGGTTCGCGTTCCGGATCATGGTGAAGTTCTCGAATCCCATCTGAAGCGCCATCGCCGGGACGAAGGGGCCCCAGGGGGCCGCGTACTGCGGGAGCGTCCCCGGGATGGTTTCGGTCGAGACCTCCTCGGGCGGCGTCTCATAGACCGCCAAGAAGAGCAGGACGAGAACGAGCATGGTGCCGACGAAGGAGTATACGAAGGCCCGGGATCGTCGCCTCTTCTTCAAGAGTTATCCCGCGCACGCCTTTCAGATGATTTATAAATATTGGAACGGGGTTAGGGACGAATGAATTGGTACGCCCAGGCCGCGAAGGACTCGCTCGCCGAGGTGGCCGTCATCAACCTGATCAACCTGCCCGTCGCCCTGGGTGTGGCGTATTACCTCTCGGCCAGCGTGCTCGCAATCTTCGGATTCATCGTGCTCCTTGAGGCGACCGGATTGATGTTCATCGGAGGGGCGATGGACCTCAGTATGAGCGCAGGTTCGGCTGCCTTGGCGAAGCTTCTGGGACACAAGGCTGACAAGGGGTCAGATTCAGAGGACGAGAGGCGAAAGAGGTTCAAGCGCACGGTAGTCTTCGTGCTGGCAGGGGTGGTGCTTTTTGCAGAATCGCTGGCTCTGGCGTTGCCGTATATCTGATACGAAAAAAGTGTGGAGGTCTCTAGCTGCCTTTCGGCTTTCTCATCGAAAGCACGATAGCTGATGAGACCCAGAATTATTGCGACTGCTAGTGCGGCGTAGGCGACGTCGGTGAGGGTGTTGACTGTGGAGTTCAGGTTGTTGACCGTTGTCTGTAGTGTGTTCAAGCTACCCTGAAGGGTGGCTATGGTGGCCTCGTCGGCAGTCTGAGCCGTCTGGATGGCGGCCAAAGACTTGCCTGTTGTTGTCGTGGAGTTCGCCAATGCGGCGTCGATGTTGGTCACGAGTGAGGATATCACACTACCGAAGGACCCAATCGTCAGCGAGCTCGTAGGGCCATACTGCGGGTCGGTCGCGTTGAGGGCCGTTCCCACACTGGACGCGATGCCGCCAAAGTTCGAGAAGAGCTGCTGTTGGATGATGTTGGGGTCGGTGAATGAACCTACCTCGATCACATTGAATGGGATGCCCGTGAAGAGCGTCCTGTAATAGACCTGTCCCGTCACTGTGGGTGTGTAGCTGATCGAGTATGCTCCGCTCCCTGGGTTCGTGCCAACGAAGGCGACGTCGGTCCAGTTCTTGTTGTTGGTGCTCTGCTGCAGAAGGACGGCGAATCCGCCGCTGCTGTAGGAGAGAGTTGGGTTGGTGGAGAACGTGCCCGCCAGAGTGAAGGTGTTCCCGAGGAGGAACGATGGGATGGTCACGCCTGTGACCGTTGGGGGTGCCGGAATGGTTATGGTTCCACCAGTTTGCGGTGGGGCGACGCCGGTGTTATAGCCGGCCGCTGCAAGGAATGATAGGGCCTGGGTCGGGTTGTACGGGTCTGCCTGGATGCTCGGTGGGTATGCCCAGGCGAAGCTTGGGCTCACCTGAGTGATACCTGGAGTTGCAAGGCCCTGTAGGAGGTTCTGGATGATCTGGGTCCTAGGCACAAGATAGCTCATCGCTTCCCTGACCATCAGGGCTGCGAAGGCAGCCTTGGCCGGGGTCGCTGTGCCCAGAGGTGTACCCGTTCCCGTACCGAAGTACGGGTTTTGGAGGTTAAAGCCCATCTCCTGGAATCCGGAACTTGGATCGACGCTGACCGTGGAGTAGCCGCCTATCGTGGCGATCTCGGCGATGTCGTCGTTGTTGAAGGTGTACTGACCGTCCATCATGTTGACCTGGCCGTTCTTGAACGCTGCGATTGCAGAGTCCTTCCCTGCGATATAGTCAACGTGGATGGTCTGGATGCCGAATTCGCCGATCTTCTGGAGGCCCGTTGCGTTCCAGTAGTTGGCGAACCTCACCAAGGTGCCGACTCCGGCGGTGGAATCGTACCCTCTGTACATGTACGGACCATCACCTATCGGACCGTAGGCGTAGGCATAGCTGCCGTTCCCGCCGTACCTGGTCGTGCTCCAAGTGACGGTTGTCGGCTTGTTCTGGATTGTGCTGAAGTAGGCGGTAGCCCACTGGCTGAACGGTACCTTCTCGTAGAGGTGCATCGGAAGCGCGCCGATTCCGGTTAGTGTCGGGTCGGTGAACGCGTACGCTGCAGGCATCGTGAAGGTAAAGGTCGTCGCGCTGGTCGAGGTGTACGTGGAGGTTGCTACGAAGCCGGCCGGTGCTGTGTGGTCGAACGTCCCGTTGACGGTGTACCTGGTGGTCCCGTTGAGCAGGGTGAACTTGGTGTTCAGGCCCAGAAGGGTCTGATACGTGCCAAGGCCAACCGCGCCCGTGGAGGCCGTCAGCTGCGCCATCATCGAGAAGAGATAGTCGTCGGAAGTTACCGCGACGCCATCCCAGAAGGTGTGTGGAGCGAAGGAAACGGTCCAGGTCAGGTGGTCGGCGGTCGAAGTTATGCTCGTCGCCAGTCCGTCGAAGTACTGAGTGTTAGTCGGGTTGAGCTCCTCTAGCCCAGCCGAGACCATCCCGTACAGGTATCTGTCGTAGATGGAGTTCGACGTGCTCGTCGGGAGCGGGTTGACGGAGTTGATGTCTCCTGTCTCAGCAATGTTCAGGACCGCGTTCGTGGACGGCTGCCCGTTTGACCCGAGCACTTTGAAGTGCTGGATGTCGGTGCCGGTCACGGACTCGGTGTATGTCTTTTGCTGGTTCCAGGGATAGATGTTGGATGCGAAACCGGTCACCAGGGCCGGGTATTCAATCACCAGCGTCGGCCGCTGCTGCGCGATGATGGCGTTCATCTTCAGCGCAAGAGTCGTCCGCTGGGAGACTGAGAATGACGCGGCGTACTGGTTGGCCAGGTTGTCGTAGGTTGAGTTGGAGAATGCCATGTAGTTGTTGCCGTTCGGAGCGAAGTCGTCCGTCCTGTAGTTCAGCACGTTGTTCGTGCCGAAGTCGGGCAGAGGAGTCCCTCCACCGAAGCCTATGAAGAGCGCATCGAAGCCGCCGTCATTGTAGTTCGGCCATGGAGGCCCAATGAACGCACGGTTGATGAGGGTGCTGAAGGAGGTGAAGACGAGATTCACGCCGATGTTGGCGGACTCGAATGAGTTAGCGATGATGGATGCCCACTGTCGCCTCACCGGGTTAGAGGTGGGGGCGATCAGTGTGAAGGAGAAGTAAGTTTGTCCCGCTGCTGTCGCAGCCGGGATTGGTACCGCCGAGAAGATGAGAATGAATGAAATTGCTGCTAGAATAGCGCCTGTCGCACTGTCTTCCATTATGGAAGATTTCATATTTTCAATGTTTCAGGTTGCTCGGCCGTATTTATACATATTTACCGTGGCTAAATCGGCGGAATTCTCAGAGAAACTTCTCTGCCCAGTGGCAAGCCACGAAGTGGTCCTTCTCGACCTCCCGCAAAGGTGGTTCCTGGTCCTTGCAAACGTCGGTGGCATAGGGGCACCGCGGGTGGAACCTGCAGCCGGATGGCGGGTTCACAGGGCTCGGGACGTCGCCTGCGAGGATTATCCTGTTGATCTGCCTGTCGGGGTCCGGCACGGGGACGGCGGACAAGAGCGCGATGGTGTACGGGTTGAGCGGCTTCTGGAAGAGCCTGTCGCTCGGGGCGTACTCGAAGATCTTGCCAAGGTACATCACTGCCACCTTGTTGCTGATCTGCCGCACTGAGCTCAGGTCGTGGGAGATGTACAGGAAAGAGACGCCCGTCTTCGATTGGAGGTCCTCGAGGAGATTCAGTATCTGGGCCCGGATCGAGACGTCGAGCGAGGAGACAGGTTCGTCGGCGACGATGAACTTTGGCTCGGTCGCCAGGGCCCTCGCTATCGATATCCTCTGCCGCTGGCCGCCCGAGAATTCGTGAGGATATCTCTCAGCGTGGTACTCCTCGAGGCCGACCAGCTTCAGGAGGTCGTAGACCCTCTCCTTCCAGACGTTCCTCTTGATGTGCCCGTGGATGATGAATGGCTCGCTTATGATGTCGAAGACGGTCATTCTCGGGTCGAGGGAGCCGTAGGGATTCTGGAAGACCATCTGTATGTTCCTCCTCAGGTAGCGCGCTTCGTCAGTCTTCCCGCTCCTCAGGGTCTTGTAGAGGTCCTTACCCTCGAAGAAGACGGTCCCGGAGTTCGGCTCCTCGAGGTTCATCAGAGTCTTCCCTGCGGTGGTCTTCCCGCAGCCGCTCTCCCCGACGAGTCCGAGCGTCTCCCCCCGCTGCACCGAGATGGAGATGTCATCCACGGCATGGACGTCGCCCACCTTCTTCCTCAGGAAGATGCCTCGGTCGTAGACCGGGAAGTACTTCACGAGGTGGTCGACCTTCAGGAGCGGCTCTTCCATCAGCTCGCCAGCTCCCTCTCGAACGTGAGACTCTTCCAGTTGTGGCACGAGACCAAGCCTTCTCCAGCGGGCTCAACCTCAGGGATGACGTCTTTGCAGACTTGAGTGGCATACGGGCACCGCGGGTGGAACCTGCAGCCGGATGGCGGGGTCACCAGGTTTGGGATGTTCCCCGCTATCGGTGTCAAGGAGGTCTTCCGGTCGATGCGCGGAACCGCCTTCAGCAGGGCGACGGTGTAGGGATGTCTGGGCTCGTAGAAGATTGTCCTCGTGTCTGCAATCTCGGCCACTCTTCCTGCGTAGAGGACGACGACCTTCTTGGTCGTCTCTGCTATTACGCCCATGTCGTGGGTGATCATGACGAGGTTCATGTCAAGGTCCTTCTGGAGTTGCTTCAAGAGCTCCAGAAGTCTGTGCTTGTATCGTCACGTCGAGGTTGGTTGAAGGCTCGTCGGCTATCAGGATGTCCGGCTCGCCAGCCAGGGCCCTCGCTATGGCCACTCTTTGTCTCATCCCGCCGGAGAGCTCGTGAGGGTAAGCCCTCATCCTCGCCTCCGGTTCGGATATGCGTACCATCTCCAAGATCTTCACGGCCTTGTCGAAGGCGGCATCCTTGGACACTTCGGCATGGGTGCGGATGACCTCGGTTAACTGCGAGCCCACAGAGAGAAGGGGGTTGAGGGACGAGTTGGGGTCTTGGGTCACGTAGCTTATCTTCCTGCCCCTTATCCGCCTCATGTCTTCCTCCTTCTTCCCCACTAGGTTCTCGCCCCCGAAGACTATCTTTCCGCCCACTATCTTTCCGGGCCGCGGCACTATGCCGAGGATGGAGAGGGCGGTGATGGTCTTCCCGGAACCCGACTCACCTACGAGGCCGAGGGGTTCGTGGGCGTTCAGCTCGAAGGAGACGCCGTCAACGGCCTTCACCACACCGGCCTCGGTGAAGAAGTACGTCTTCAGGTCCTCGACCGAGAGTAGCGTCTCTGGCATCTGGTTACTCCCTCAGCCTCGGATTCAGTGCGTCAGAGAGGCCGTCGCCCAGAAGGTTGAAGCCCAGCACGCAGAAGACGACGGCGAGACCCGGGAAGACGGACACCCACCACTGGGTTCGCAGGACGTCGAAGCCTTCCTGGAGAAGGAGGCCCCAGGTCGACGTGTTCGGGTCTCCGAAGCCAAGGAAGCTGATGACCACCTCGGAGAGTATGTTCCCGGCGATCGCCAGGCTGGTGTACACAATCAGGGGGGACAGTATGTTCGGGATGATGTGTCTGAACAGGATCCGACCCGTGCCCGCGCCGAGCCCCTTCTCGGCCTGGATGAACTCGTACTCCTTCACCCTGAGGATTTCCCCCCTGACGACGTAGGCGATCCCTGGCCACCCGAAGAGACCGAGAATCAACATGATCAGCGTGAGGCCAAATCCTTCCCCTACGAGCACCTGTCCGAGCTTTGCGAACACCAGAATGAGGATGAGAAGAGGGACGACCAGGACGGCCTGCGTGATCCCGTAGAGGATCGAGCTCATGATGCCGCCCCTGTACCCGGCAAGGCCACCCACGACCAGGCCGATGGTTAGGGAGATGGCCGTAGCCCCAAGTCCCACGTACATGTCATTGAAGGTGCTGTGCAGTATCTCGCTGAAGACGTCAATCCCGGAGTTCTCGGTCCCCAGTGGATGTGCCCAAGTCTGGAATGGAGGCAGGCTGGCGCAGCCATTGAGAATGCACGCATAGCTCCTCGTCGGATATGGGGCGGCGAAGGTCCCCCAGAGTCCCAAGAAGACGAAGAAGCCGATGATTATCGCCCCTACTATGCCTGACTTGTTCCGCCTGAACCTCCTCCAAGCGACCGACCACTGACTGGCGGACCTTCTCTGGGGCGTGGTCAATGCAGTCTCACTCGCGGGTCGAGATAGGCGTAGACAAAGTCGGTGAGCAAGTTTACCACCAAGGCTATGACCGTGATGAGCATCGTGATTCCCTGCACTGTCGTCAGGTCGAGTACGTTTGCCGCTTGGACGAACCTGAACCCGAGGCCGGGCCAGCTGAAGGTGGTCTCCAGCCCCGGAGCGCCGGCGAGGGCGAGCGCGAACGACAGTCCGACCACGGTGACCACCGGCGTTATCGCGTTCTTCAACGCATGCCTGTAGGTGATCGAGCGGTTCGAGATTCCGCAGGCCTTCGCGGCAAGGATGTAGTCCTGTCTGAGGACCTCCAGCATGTTCGCCCTCACGAGCCTAGCCTATCACCGCGACCGAGACTATGGTCAGTACCGCGACCGGGAGGATCGCGTGGGCGATGACGTCGAGAGTCGGGTACCCCCACCAGTACGGAGGGTAGATGGAATAGGCGCCGGCAGAGGGGAGCCAGCCGAGGTAAAGCGAGAACACAAGGATGAAGAGCTCGCCGAGCCAGAAAGTCGGAAGGGAGACACCGAAGATGGCGGCGGTCGTGACGGTGTAGTCACCCTTCGAATACTGGTGCTGGGCGGAAAAGATTCCCGCGGGAATCCCTATGGCGAGGCTCAGACCCAGAGCAGAGAACTGCAGCTCGAGGGTCGTGGCAACCCAAGGGAAGATCGCCGTATTGACGTTCCCGAAGACTGGCGAATAACCAAGGTTCCCCGTCACGAAGTTTCTCAGCCAGATGAAGTAGCGCACGTAGAGCGGCTTGTCGAGGTTGTAGAAGGCGTTGAGCGCGGCGAGCTGAGAACCGGATAGGTTGTGCAATGAGAGTCTTATCAGGTCTATCGGGTTTCCCGCAAGGTTGGTGAGCAGAAAGGTGGCGATGGAGACGGCAAGGAAGACCGGTATCATGAACAGGATGCGCCGGATTACGTAAACCCAGAGGCCTGCCATCTGGGAGTCGCCGCAGTCGCCAAGCGATAATAAACGTTTTTGCGGAGACCTAGGCCCCTGCCGGGGATGTCCTTTCGGGCTCATGGGGGGCCGCGCTCCTGCGCAGGAAGGGCAGGAAGAAGGTCAGGTCGAGGACGAAGAGGACTGCGGCCAGGACCTGTGCCCAGTCAAGCGTCAACAAACCCTGGATGTGGGTTGCTTCGTTGGAAGCAGAGGTGATGTAGAAGAACGGGTAGTAGGCGGTGGACGTTGTGAACCCGAGAGACTGGAAGTAAGCCACCCGGCTCGCGTCGTCCTGGAGAATCGCCCCGATTATCACCAAGATGACAGCGTTTGTGATGATAATCTTGGCGGCCTGAAGGGCTTTCATGAGAACCTCGCTCCCCCTCGCGAGTTACTTAAGACTTAACAAGACATGTGCAATAGCGTCCGAGGTTTGAGTTCCCCCTCGAAGTTCAGCCATGCCGCAGGCTACGCCGTGATAGTCCTGCTGTTCGTCGCGGGAACCGCGTTCCTCCTGAACAGCCGAATCGGAGGGATCCAGGTCTACGACGTCTATCCGACCCCGAGCATGAGGCCCACCCTCGAGGTGGGCGACCTCGTCGTCGTCCACGCCGTCGCCTACAGCAGCATCCAGATCGGTGACGTGATAGTCTACTCGCCGCCGATTCCCGGAGGAGGCTGCGAGACCGAGGTGATAGTGCACAGGGTCGTGAACATCACCAGTGAAGGACTGATAACACAGGGCGACAACAGGGCTACGAACCCCCGCCCTGACGAGCCGCTCAGCTGGCCTCCGGTAACCCCCGAGTGCGTGAAGGGGGTGGTCGTCGTCTCGCTTCCTTTCCTGGGGAAGATCTCCGAGGCGTTCCCTCCCCCGCTCAACTACATCCTCGTGGCGGCAATAGTCGTGTTCATCTTCATGATTGAGCTCCTTCGCGGGCAGGAAGGAGGAGGAAAGCGAACCGGACTCGGCGAAAGTCGAGCCTTCCTTAAATACTCTTTATATAGGCGGCCAATCCTCTTGGCCGACCAATGCCTCAAACAAAGGCCATAGTTAGCATAGAGAACGTTGTCGCCTCGGCATCAATCAATCAGAAAGTAGACCTGAATCAGATCACCAAGAATTTTGTTGACGTAGAGTACCACCCTGACCAGTTTCCCGGACTCGTCTTCAGGCTTAAGACTCCCAAGACGGCCACGCTAATCTTCAGCTCAGGGAAGATGGTCTGCACCGGCGCCAAGTCGGAGGAGCAGGCGAGGAAGGCGGTCCAGGAGGTCGTGAGACGCCTGAAGAAGGGCAGCATCCCCATCAAGAACGAGGCAGAGATAGAGATCCAGAACATCGTCGCTTCCGCGAATCTAGGCGGGAAGGTCCACCTTGAAGAGGCTGCAAGACAGCTGCCAAAGTCGATGTACGAGCCCGAGCAGTTCCCTGGCCTGATCCACAGAATGGCAGACCCCAAGACGGTGATTCTGCTCTTCGCGTCCGGGAAGCTCGTGTGCACCGGAGCAAAGCGGGAGAGCGAGGTCTACAGAGCCGTGAACAACCTGCACGTCCTGCTCGAAGAGAAAGAGCTGATGGTCTATTAGCGCCCGGCGACCTGGCTCCTAATCGCCTGCATCTCCGCATCGGAGATCTCGTCCTTGGCGTGCAGGGTACGCGCCAGCTCGCTTATGTCCGTGAGAGGGCGCAGGGCTACGCCAGCCTTCTTGAGGTTCGCCTTTCCCCCCTCCAGTCGGTCAATCAGCACGGCGACGTGCTTCACCTCTCCCCCTTCCTCTCGGATTGCGTCGATGCCTGAAAGGAGCGAGTGTCCAGTGGTCACGAGGTCGTCCATGACGAGGACCTTCCAGCCAGGCTTGATCGCTCCCTCGATCCGCTTCCTGTGCCCGTAGTCCTTCTCCTCCCTGCGGACGTAGATCATCGGCTTCTGCAGCTCCAGAGCGACCGGCGATGAGAAAGCCAGCCCCGCCGTCGGGATGCCCGCGATGGCGTCGAACCTGTCAAGTCCCACCTCGTTCCTTATCAGCGACAGATAGCAGTCCACGACATAGCGATAGGCACCGGGGAAACTCGGGACGGTCCGGAGGTCGACGTAGTAGGAGCTCAGCTTGCCGCTAGACAGGGTGAACGTTCCTATCTGGAGAGCCCTTACCTTGACCAGGACCATCGCCAGCTCGTCCACCATCCCCTTCCGTCCCTTCCAGCTCATGGTCTCGCGGCGCCTAGGGCCAGTAGAAATGTCTATCGCGCTTCGTGGGACGCGCCACGGCTTCCACGAGAAAAGGTTGATAGAAGCGGAAAAGAAGGGAGCGGATAGGAACCGCTCTTGGAGATTTGGGTCCCGTACGGAGACGTGGAGTCGCTCTTGACACTGCAGGCCGAGAACCTCGGAGAGCTGCTGGACCCTGCGCCAGACAGCCATGCAGAGGAACTCGGGCAGATACTGGTCGAGAGGTTGAAGGGGCTCGACAGGTTCATCGTCTGCGACCGCAAGCCTTCCACCCTGAAGCTTCTCAAGTCGGTCGTCCCGCGGCTGCCACAGGATGGCACCCTGAAGATCTACGCGCGCTGACCCGCGGGGTCTGGAGGACGGCGTCCCAGAGCTCGGGGGGCGCGTCCTGAAGCTCTCGCCTCCACCGGCATCCGTCGAAGGCGGTGTGACGTACTCGCCCGAGCTGTTCGGAGGGACCTGCTTCGTCCTCGCGACGGGAGAACCTGACCCGCTCTTTGGCTATGTCGACGCTAGGGTCTCGCTTGGGCTTTCGGGCATGGAGGGAGCGAGGAAGGCAGCGTATCTCGCCAGGGGAGGAGACGAGCCCGCATTCCTCGAGGAGACGCCGGCCCACGCCGTGATGGTATCCTACGCCGACAAGCTCAGCGGAGCCACGTTCGGAACCGTGGTGACGAGAGGCGGAGAGCCATTCTCGCTCATCGAAGGCGGTTCGACGGACGCGAGGGGCCACTTTCCCCTGCACCAGGTCAACCCCGCGAAGGGAATTGTTGTCGGAGGCTGGCGGCAGGGGCTACGACGACACCTTCTCGCAGACCCTGCGGCTCTCTCTTGGAGCGCTCAAAGGCGTTAGAAAGGGCGGCGATGTCCTCCTCGTGGGGGAGTGCAGAGAGGGGCTGGGCTCCGAGGCGCTGCAGATGCGGACCACCGGACGGGTGAGCGAGAACGCCCTGCGAAAAGGCTTCTACGCCGACGGGATGGAGGAGATTGCCTATCTCGACTCGCTTAAGGAGAGCTACTCGGTGACGCTGCTTTCGTCGCTCCCGGAGCTGTATGCCAGCGGGGCGTTCAGGTTCAGGGCCGCCAAGAACTCGGTGGACGCGCTCCAGAAGATATTCGGTTCCACGGGGCGGGGGGCGAAGGTCCACGTCTTCACCCGCGCTCCCGAGACGCTCCTCGCCTAAATCGGATAGGTTAGGAAGTTCTGGGGCACCGGTGCACAGAGGAGCACCAGGACCATCGCCGCAAGGAACATGAGCTTCCTCGACCTCGAGATGGTCGAGAGCGAGTCCAGGGTCTCGTTGGTGGGCTGGATAGCCGCCAGCAGGAAGATCATCAGGAAGATCACCCAGTAGTTCGGGACGTCGGTGGCGACCAGCAGGAATCCGGTCAACATCGTTGTGGCTCGGCTGCCCCTGACACCCAGGGCGAGGGTCGCCATGCGCCCCCCGTCGAAGAGCGCCGCCGGCAGGAGGGTGAAGAAGCAAAGGAGGAACCCGATCCACGCGGCGACCTCGAGCGGGGAGAAGATGCTGACTCCGCCCGGGGGCACCTGTGGCGAGAGGTTCAGGTAGCCGGAGAGGGAGATCGCCGCAGACTGGAGGAGGGATGGGTTGGTGCTGAGCGTCCCGAGGTTGCCGGAGCCGAAGATGGAGACATACTGGGCGTGAGTCAAGGAGATGGAAGTGGTCGCGCCCACCAACGCCACCGCGAGCGCTATCGCGATTCCCACCATCGGCGCGAAGAAATAGCAGTCGAAGAGTGAGTCCCTGTCAACCGTCGGGGAGCGGACGAAGGTGATGGCCCCGAAGGTGGGCAGGAAGTAGAGGACGGGGAGGGCTATGAAGAAGGGTATGTTGGGGAGGTAGTAAGGTATCGTCGAGACGCCGCCTCTTCGTCTGACGAAGAACCGCTGGACGAGGTCCTTCGAGAGGATCACCACCGCGACCCCCGCGACGAAGCTGGCACCGATGAGCAGAGGGTTCCCTCCCTCCACCTGAGTGTAGATGTCCCCGAGCAACCATCCGGCCGCGATGATAGCCAGGATTGAGAGGAGAGACAGGAAGATCGGCGTCCGTGGCTGGGGTGTGACCGTTACCTGCCCTTTGATAACGGTCAGCGACGCGTCATCCGGCGTTCCGAAGAGCCTCGGGGTGAACCCTAGGCGACTTACCTTGCCGTAGAGAGTCTTGAAGGCGTCCTTCGACTTTGCGTCGTAGACGACGCTGTACTCCTTGGAGCCCTCGCCCCTGTCGAAGGCATCCTTCACGGTGAAGAGCGAGCGGACAATTGGCTCGACATCCGTTTCCGCGTACAACCCGCTAGGGCTCAATTCGCGCAGGCAGTATAAGTCTTGGGTAAGGCCGACCGCCGCAGGACCGTGTAGCAGCGTGCGTCTGGCACCGCGGACGCACTAACCATGTCCCTCTTGTGAGCAACGCGGCGAGGAGAAAGGAACGAAGTCCGAGCCGGCGTGCCCGCGACCACTAAGTACTCGGATCGAAGTGGGAAGAAATGTGCGCTTCTTCAGCAAGCAGGGGTGCTCGCTGCGTTCCTCTTAGGTTCCTTCCTGTTGGTTGATCCACTGCCCGCATCCGCCTTCATTGTGCGCCCGGTCTGTCCGAGCACCACGGGAGGAGTGCTGATGCCCACTGGCGCGACGTTCACGGACACCACGGGCAACACCTGGCTCGCGCCGAGCGGCAGCGATGGCGCGGCAGCGGTGTAGAGCAGCTACTTCTTCCAAGGACCCCAAAACACCGTCCCGGCCCCGATGCTTCAGGGGTGGGCTGGCGTCTTTGGAACGTACGGCGGGCAGCAGGGCTGGATAATCACGTTCTACTGCTGAGCAGATCCTTCAGTATCCGCAGTCGAGAAGGAATCGTGGCTGACGAGACCGACGCACCAACCAGAAATTTATTAGGCCCCCTCCTGATGCCAGAAACACCCGGGCATGCAGGAGTCGACCACGAACAAAGCAGGGGACCACTCAGTCAGACACTGCGGTCCGGAGGACATCCCAAACGTAATCAATGTGAACATGGCTACGCTCCCCGAGCACTACTCTGACTATTTCTACTACGACATCCTGAAGGACTTCCCGAACACCTTCCTGCTGGCCGAAGGGGGAGGAAAGGTGGTCGGATACATCATGTGCAGAATCGAGTACGGCCTCTCGATGACCAAGAGGTTCGGGCTCGCCAAGAAGGGTCACATCATATCCATAGCGGTCCTAGAGGAGTTCAGGAGCCAGGGGATAGGTTCGGCGCTCATCAAGGAAGCTCTTGAGGAAGTCCGCAAGAGCTCGGGCAAGGAGTGCTACCTGGAGGTCCGGACCACGAACAAGGGAGCAATCGAGCTCTACGAAAAGCTGGGTTTCAAGATAAGCAGCACCCTCCACGGGTACTACAAAGACGGGGAGTCGGCGTACACGATGGCTATGCCGCTCTGATCGCAAAATGGTCAGCTTCTCTGAATTCGCCTCCACCCTCGATCGCGTCAAGGCCGTCGCAGGCAAGAACGACAAGGTCAGGATACTTTCAGAATACATGCGCGGGCTCGACGCCGACGATGCCGAGCGAGCCGCCCGGTTCGCCACGGGCAGGGCCTCCCAGAAGGGCAGTTCGGATGAGACCCAGATAGGATACTCGACGATAACCGACGTAATCGAGGAGGTGACCGGCATATCACCGCGGGAGCTAGGCAAGGTCTACCTGAGGCACGGGGACCTTGGCGAGGCCGTCGAGGAGGTCATTCCCAAGAAGAAGATTGCGGTCCTCTTCCAAGAGGATTTGAGCCTGGGAGACGTGTCGGAGGGATTCGCGGCGATGGCCGGCTCGAAGGGAAAGGGTTCGAACGCCACGAAGAAGGGTCACCTCAAGGCGCTACTCCTCAGGGCGAATGAGACAGAGGCGAAGTACCTGGTCAAGATACTGACGAAGGAGATGAGGATAGGGCTCGTCGACGGGCTCGTCGAGGAGGCGATTGCCCTGGCCTACGGGCTCGACCGCGGCGCCGTCAGGGAGGCGCACCTACTGCTCGGCGACATAGGGATGCTCGCGCGCCAGGCGCGCTCAGGGGACCTCGGCCTGGTCAGGCTGGAACTGATGCGCCCGACGAACTTCATGCTGGCGGAGCCCATGGAGAGGCCTGACGAAATCGCGTCCTACTTCGGGAAGGAGGTCTGTGGGGAGTACAAGTACGACGGCGTGAGGGCGCAGCTGCACAAGAAGGGTGGCATTGTGAGAGTCTACTCGAGGAGGCTGGAGGACATCACGGCGAGCTTTCCCGAGCTCGTTGAGGGCGCCGCCAAGATTGACCATGACGTCCTCATCGACGGGGAGATTGCCCCATTCAGGGACGGAAAGCCGCTCTCGTTCCAGCTCCTGCAGCGCAGACTGAGGAAGCTGGAGGACTTCGAGCTCGCCAGGAGCCAAGCTCCTGTGGTCTTCTTCTGCTTCGACATCCTCCTGCTCGATGGGGAAGACCTCTACCGGAAGCGCCTGCAGGAAAGGCGAGAGACGCTGGGGCGGGTCATCGAAGGCTCCGCGTTCCGGACAGCGGAGATGAAGCCCGTCTCCGAGGCGAAGCAGATCCAGAGGCTCTTCAGGAGGGCGCGCGCGCTCGGCTACGAGGGGCTGGTTCTCAAGGACCCCGAGAGCCCGTACACCCCGGGCAGGCGTGGGAAGTACTGGGTCAAGCTGAAGGAGGAGCTGGATACCCTTGACGTCGTGATTGTGGGCGCCGAGCTCGGGCACGGGAAACGAGCGGGGGTGATCTCGGACTACACCTTCGCGGTCAGGGACGGCCAAGACCTCAAGGTGATCGGCAAGGCTTACTCCGGGCTGACGGACAGGGAGATTGGTGAGATGATGGAGAGGATCAAGAGCCTGACCACCGAGGACAGTGGCTATTTCAGGAGGGTGAAGCCCGAGCTGGTAATAGAGGTCGCGTTCGACAGCATCCAGAGGAGCGAGAGGCACGACAGCGGCTTCGCACTCAGGTTCCCGCGAATCAAGAGAGTCCGCCTCGACAAGGACGCCGAGCAGGCGGACACAATCGAGAGGGTGAGGGAGATCTACGCGTCTCAGAAGGTCACAGCTGAGCCGTAGAAGCGGCGCAGCTCTTCCGATAGCGTTTGGTAGTCGGCGATGCCCTTGCCGACCAGAGTCGCCAGGAACAGCGTCCTCCTCTCCAGTTCAAGAGAGACCCGCTTGGCCGAATATCCGTAGCCCGCCGCCCTCTTCTCAAGTTTCACCGACTGTTCAGGCGACCCGTCCCAGCCCCCGTCGTTGTGCCTGAAGAGCCCGTTCCATTCTCGTCCCGGTTCGACGACTTCGTGGACGTACCGCGTCCCCTTTGCGTCCCTGACCATGAAGACGACCGCGTCGATCAGGTCAAGCGACGAGCTGGCGACCGAGAGGGGAGGCTGGGTCAGTCTGGCCACGAGCCCCTCGGAGTTCTGCGCATGAAATGTGGTCAGGCAGCCGGAGCCTGAAGCCGCGGCCTGGAAGAGGACCTGCACTTCTTCGCCCCTTGACTCCCCGAGAATGACAAAGTCTGGCCTCTCCCTGAGGCTGAGCTTGACCAGGTCGAAGAGGGAGACGTTCGACTCCGTCGTGTGGGTATGCTTGGTGTGGAGGGGCTTCCAACCCGACTGTGGGAGGCTGATCTCCCTCGTGTCCTCTATGGACAGGACCTTCCAGTTTGGGTTAATCACAGTACCTAGGGCGTTGAGGAGGGTCGTCTTACCCGAAGCGGTCACCCCAGCAATCATCACGAAGCCCTTCATCTCCATCAGCATCCAGAGATACGCCCCGATCTTGGCGTCGAGAGTCCCGGCGTGGATGAGCTCGGAGAGAGTGTAGGGGATGGCGCGGAGCTTGCGGATGCTGAAGCTGCTGCCGAGGCTCGTCACCTCCTTGCCCCACGTCGCGGCGAGTCTGTATCCCTCGGGCAGTACGCAGTCGACTATCGGGGACGAGACCGACAGGGAGCGGTTCGACCTGTGGACGAGCCGCGAGACCACTGCGTCGAGCTTCTCCCGCTGCGAGAACGCCACGTTGGTCTCAAGCCAGCCGTGGGAGTTGAACTTCCTGTGCCAGACCTTGACGGCCCGGCCGGCTCCCTCACAGGAGATGTCCTCTATCTCGCCGTCGCGTATCAGCGGGTCGATGCTGGAGTATCCCAGGATGTCCCTCATCAGGTAGTGGGTTACGGCACTGAGGTCGTCGTCTGTGACGAGCGAGTTCAGATAGCCCGCACGCTTCAGCTCGGCGAAGAGGTATCCCAATGGGTCGACGGAGATGACCGGAGACGGCGCGAGCCAGGAGGTCAGAGTGTCGATCGCCCCGGCGACGGCCGCGCTCAGATCAGGAGAGAGGTAGGGTTCTTTCACGAGGTAGAGGCCTCTGCCCTCGAGTTCGTAGATGTACACGGTGTAGCTCGACCTGTAGGTGATCGATTCTCCAGCGCGAATCTCATAGTTGACAAGGTAGTTCTCCGCCATCACTCCCCCGCGTGGCGGTTCGAACGGTATCGTCTCGAGGACTGGCCTCTGACTGTCGGACGGGGCTCTGCGGAGCCTCGGCCAGACGAGCGATCTATACCGTGAGACTGACTGTCCTGGTTCCAAATAGCATCGACACCGTGCCATGAGTCCCGGATGGCAGCAGAAGGTCGCAGATTCCTTTGGGCTTCAAAAGGGAACAGCTGGACACCCATGCGCTGGTCTGTCCCCCGTCAAGGTAGACGCCGGAGAGGTGCGTGGGCGTCCAGCCATAGTTGAAGAGCCAAACAAAGGTCCCCGAAGAGTTGACCTGCGTCGAGACCACGGTCAGGAGGACGCCGTCGGCGGACGCGGCGCTCTGCGAACCCGCCAAGAGGACCCCGTTGGCATTCCTGAGCGATCCGAGAGACATCACCCCCACCAGGCCGAGGACAGCGATGGTGATTGCAAGCATTGAGACAGAGGAGACGACCTCGCTGACCGCCCGCGACCTATGCAAGGCGGTCGTAGCCTCCATCGAATATCAGGATGAGCGAGTGCCCTAGCCCGTCCGTAGGAAGGTAGACCACGAACCTCGTGGATGGGATGGAACCGATGAACGGAACTGAAGTCAAGCTCGTGCTCGGGAACGAAGGCTCAGAACCGTCAGGGAGAGTCACCTGGCACGATGAAGCGCCCAGGAACATGACCTCGTGCCAACCCGGACCCACACCAAGGGAGCTCGTCCAGTAACCATCTATCGACGCCCTGCCGTTAGAGGCGGCCTGGAGCAGGCCGGAGGTCTGGGCGTAGACCGAGAAGAAGGTGGTCGCGCCGGCGAGGCAGAGCCCCTGGGTCGTCCCGTAGCTGGTTCCGTCGAAGTAGAGGACGCCTGTCCGGGAGCTTGCGTCATCAGCCTCGAAGGCCTGCGGGGTATTCGGGGAGGAGGCGTTGACCTCGACCTCCATGATTTCAGGGGAACCGCCCAGCGTTAGAGCCTGGTTCGCGAACACACCCTCCCTGGGCGGGACGAGTTTGCTCACGCCTTCGTAGACGGCGTAGGAAAGGGACAGGCTGATCGCCACCAGGATGAGCGTTGCGACGAACCCACTGATTCCCCTGACGCGCCTCATGCCTGCACGTTGAACGCCCGTGCCAGCTGGTCTCCTATTGCTGTGACGGTGAAGGTGGCGAAGGTCGGGATCGCGAAGTTCGTCGTCATCTGGGCGGTCAGGATGTCGCCGGGTTGCAGCGTAGTCCCCCCTGACGGCGACGAGACGACGGTAACATTCGAAGCGCTGAACCTGAAGGAGTTGTGGTCTGGACCGTAGCTGACCGCGAAAGAGGACAGAGTAATGGGGACGTTGCCGTCGTTCTTGATGCTCAGGATGATGCTCTCTCCGTTCGGCGCGACATTGATGTCTGTGAGGTCCATCGAGGGGTTCTTGACCTGGGAGACGATGATGTTCCTGAACTGCGTGTATAGCAGCCCCCCTATCATCAGAGTGATTACGACCAGGATTATCGTTGCTAGAAAAGGGCTTATTGCCCCTGCGCATCTTCATGGCCTGACAGGGTGTCAGGATATTTAATCGCCAAGGAGGTCAAAGTATCCCGAAGACGAGCAGGGAGACAAGGGTCGAGACGAGCAGCATCGGGACGGCCAGTGCGTGCCTCGAGGTCTGGGTAATGAGTTTCGACAGGAGGAGGCCCGTGAGGAAAGAGACCGCCGATATCGAGACAAGTATGTAACTTTCTGAAACCTGAGTGAAACTGGGAAGGAATGGAATCCCGCCCTGGTTGAAGCTACTCAGGAAGGACATGGACGAGACGGATATCACCGGCACGATTACTCCGACAAGGACGAATGGAAGCAGAGAGCGAGAAGCATTCCTACGGGCGTCCGAGAGTCTTCTGAAGAACGTGGAGAGTCGCTCGAGCTGTTCGAACCCCGCTCCTGTTGCGAATGCGACAGAAAGCATCCCGAAGGAGAGCCTCACCAGCCATGATGGGTGCGAAATCCTCCTCTGTGCCTCTTCAGGGCTCGCTCCGAGCATTATGGACTGCTGAAACGCGGAGAGCGGCTCTCTGATCGAGACGAACCCCGGGCTGCCGCTCGCGGCCTTGGTAAGCGCTTCGGGAAGGCTGACCCCGGCCTTGCTCTCCTCCGCGAGGCCGTGTAGCAGGACGCTCACCTCTTCCTCTCCCTTCCTTACTCTGCTGTAGACCCCCCTGGTCCGGAGGAAACCGAGAGTCGAGACGGCCAATGGGATGAGAAGCGAGGCGGCTAGCGGCAAAGCTCCCACGAAGTAGAGGTAGGTGGAGACCGACCAGGACGCGAGGATGAGCAGGACCGACGAGACTCCGGGCGTCGAGTTGTGCTGGACTGGCTGCGCCGAGTCCATGAGAAACAGGAGGGCTACCGAGAATACACCGAGGAGCGCCAGAGAGAGGACCAGGATCTGGGAGGAGGCCGTTCCTGGAATGGCCGCCGCGATCATGTCCAGACCGACGGGGAACAGCGCCAAGACCATGAGGGACACCTCCGCCAGTGAACCAACCGACTCGGAGAACCCCTTCCACCTGGCCTCAAGGAGTGCAACCTGCCGGAGCGCCTCTTCCTCGACGTACTCGGTGATGCTCTTGCCCGTCGTCAGCGTTATCATGAAGTTGTGGACGAACTCGCGCATCTTTCGGCTCGGATTAACTCCGAGCGTAGCCTCGACGATGGAGGTGGGCGAACCCGGCGTGAAGGTGATGTCGCGCTCCAGCATCGCTTCCTCCCTGCGAAGTTCCGGGAAGACGCCGTCGCCGAGTACCGCGAGCCTCCTCAGCCCGTCGTCCAACGTGGGCGATGTGGTCCGCGAGAAGATGGAAAGGACGATCAGGAAGAAGGGGAGCTCGGCCTCCACCGCGCGCCTTCGTGTAAAGGACATCATCGCTGGGACGAGAACCGGCAAAGTCTGGACGACGACAAGGGACGCGACCAGGAGAACAGACTGGGGTTCCGGGAGGAGGAGCGCGAGGACCTCTCCCACGACTGGGTAGATGAAGAGCGACAGCGAGAAGCGGGAGTACAGGGTCGGTGACAGATAGAGACGTGAAGAAGTGAGGAGCGACGAGAATCTCCCCTGGAGCGATGCTGCCGGGCCTTTGAGCGGACAGACCCAAGCCAGCCTCTTGACTAGGGTCTCGAAACTCGGGCTTGACACCCCCAAGAAGCTGGGCTTCGCTTATAAGGAGCGCCAGAATCGGCGTACGAGTTTGTTCCTGCAGATACTCATGGCGATATCCTTCCTGATTGCAGGGTACCAAGACGTGAGGGAGAGGCTGGTATCAGACTTCGTGTGGATCCCGGCAATCATCGGCGTGGCGCTGGCGCTGTATTTCGTCCCGTCGGAGGATCTGATCGTTCTGGTGAGGATTGGTATCATTGGGGCAATCGCGCTCGTGATAACTAGATACGGCTTCGTCGGAGAGGCAGATGGCATTGCGTTCGTGCTGGTGGTCGCGGACCCAACACCGCTCGCTCCGCTTCCGGTACTCTTCGCAATCGCGGCCGTGGCTCTTTCACACATTGGTTACCTCTTTGCGACCGGAATGACCGGAAAGAACAAGGTAATCAGCATCTCCCAGTTTAAGAGGGAGGCAAGGTGGATTCCGAAGGCAGTGATGGTCGGCGAAGAAAAGAAGGAGGTAGACGGCAATGTGAACATCTCACGGGAGGATGTCGAGAGGGTGGCTGATGAGTCTGCAATGGTCGAGGTTCAATATGGGGTACCCACCGTCGCCTACATCGCGGCTGGATACGCGGTCTATCTGGTCTATCTCGCTATCTTCCAGAGTGGTGTCCTCGTCGGTTTGCCCTAATGGCAAAGCTGATTCATAGGTAGTGGGAGGGGGAGAGGCGACCACAGATTGGTAGAATGGGAATCGGTGCTCCATGAGTCTGCAGAGAGGGTCCAGGACGTGAGAGATCGGCTCGTCTCCACCCAGAAGGGGACCGAGAGAATCGGGCGGGGGGCCGGAGGAGACATCACCATGAGGGTCGACAAGGAGGCTGAAGAGGAGATAATCGCGCTGGTCAGGCAGAAAGGAGACGTCAGACTGATTGCCGAGGAACACGGAGAGTCAGGCCCGAAGGACGCGAAGTGGACCGTCGTGATCGACCCCATAGACGGCTCCTCCAACTTCGAGCGAGGCATCCCGTTCTACTGCACGTCAATAGCCGTCCTAAGGGGCAAGACCCTCGACGAGGCGACCCACGCACTGGTTCGCAATCTCGTGAACGGGGACACCTACTACTCCGAGGCGAGCGGCTATTCGACGAAGAATGGGGCCCAAATCAGGACGAGCGCTCTGGAGGACCTCCGGGAGGCGACGCTGGGCATCGACGTCTCGAGGACGACGCTGCCGGTCGTCAGGAGCATGAACTCGTTGATATCGTCGATCAAGAGGCAGATGCACTTCGGCGCGAACGCCCTCGAGGCGTGCTATCTCGCAGAGGGGAGGCTGGATGGTTTCCTCGACGTCAGAGGGAGGATACGGGTCATGGACCTCGCGGCTGGCTACCTGATCGCGAGGCAGGCAGGGGCGATCTTTAGTGACGAACGCGGCAAGGCGCTGAATCCCGCGATAAGCGTGGGGGAGAGGTTCAGCGTCGTAGGAGCGGCGAATCGGACCCTGCACGCCCGCATCCTGGGCAAGCTCAAGGCGGGCAGCTAGAGAGAAGAGGCCGAGAACTCGGCAATGCTGTGGTAGACTGGGACGTCGTCTTCCGGGTCCTCTCCGTGCGTGCGTATCATCGTAAACGGCACGCCGATCCTCTTCGCGGCGTTGAGGTCGTTGAGCCTGTCACCGACGAACATACAGGACGCCTTCTGTGCCTTCATCGCGGAGATCGCGAATGTCACCTGCTCAGCCCTGTCTAGCGAGTCCTCCCGCGTGAAGTACTTCAGGAAGTACTGTTTCAGGCCAAACCGCTCCAGAATCTGTGAGCAGGTGGTTCTTCCCTGCATGGTCACCAGCGAGACCTTTGCCGACTCGGAAAGACTTGCCAACAGAGCGACGGACCCTTCGTAGAGGCGGGCCGAAGGGGCGGCGGCCGCCTCGAACTCATCGAGAACCGCAAACGCCGGCCTGGCGAGTCTGGGGTTCTTGGCGATCACCTCTCCCAGCGTCGCGAAGATTTGCTTGAACTCGGAGGACGTCTCCGTGACAATCCGCAGGCGGTCCTTCACTCCCTCCCAGTCGACCGGGATGGTGCCGAGGGTCCCGTCGAAATCGAAGATGTAGGCGTTGATGGCGCCCGTGGTCAGAGCACCTTCTCCTTCCAGCCGTCCTCCCTCCAGAGGAAGGCCCCCACGTCCATGTCCCTGAGCAGATAGTAGCCTTCAGGTATGAGGTCGGTGCGCGGGAGGGAAGGGGGCGCACTCTCGCCCAGACCGAGCCTCACGTAGAGGTCGGCGAGGTTCGCGTACCACGGCATCTTCAGGTGCTTCACAGCGATGTAGCCCCACAGCGGCATGGTCGAATGGAACTTCCCCGAGTCGACCTCCGTGACGCACATCTCGCCGGTCGATGATTCCTTCGCGTCGATGGAGTAGGCTCCGTGCGGTCTCGGGTCTATCGCTCGCACCGCCGCCTGGGCCACCTCGTTGAGGCGGTCGTCATGGACTATCCTGGCCACCGAGGGCGTCCCGGTGATCCCAGAGGGGGAGATGTGCTTGAACGGGTATTCGAGCCTCTCTCGCGCGTAGGAGGTCACGAGCTCTCCTTCGCTCCAGAGGCTGTCCCAGGCGATGTTTCTCCCCGGAAGGTACTCCTGTATTATGAACTCGCCTATGGGCGAGCCCTTGAGGATCCAGAGCTCCATCCAGTGCAGGGCCTCCTGGTAGCTGCTGCAGAGAAGGCTGAGCCTCCCCCCGCACCGTGCCTCGCCCTGACCCACAGGGGCGCGCCCGGCTCCGAGCTCAGGTCGAGGGCGAGTTCCTCGAAGGCTTCCTTGACATCGGCTATGGAGGAGACGGCCCTGGTCTTCGCGACCGGGACGTTCTTCCTCGCGAGGACCTGTTGAGAGCGCAGCTTGTCCTGGCCGACCTCCATGACCCGGCTTCCAGGAAGGAAGAAGCGGCAGCCAATCTTCCTCTTGCTCGACGTAATCACATAGGCTTCGCTTGAGGGCTGCGGGTGCAGAAAGTCAATCCTCTCTTTCTTGACGATGGCCGATATCCGGGTGAGGAAGGAGGGGTCGCTATGCCTTGGAGTGAGGTATCGGGCGTCCACGTCCGGGTAGACGATGTGGTACTTGTTGAAGTCCGTCCCGACAATGTAATAGTTGCGCTTGGAGGCCCTGAGCGCTCTCACGAAGTTCACGCCCGCCAGGCCTCCCGAACCAGTCACGAGGATTCTCTCCCCAGATCTCAATCAGTCGACCTCCAAGGTGAACTGAGGCCCGTGGGCTCGGATGAGGTACTCGTCCCCCCTGCGCTCGAGTGAGCCCGACGTGACCTTGGGCGTACGGCCCCCTGCGGTGGCAAGTCTCAGGACCAGCTCGTGCGGAGGTTGGCCCGCCAGCGTAACAACCTTTCCCTTCTTGACGAGCGGCAGTGAGCGGTCGCGCCACCGAGCGCGAAATCTTCGCCCCGCTGCCCACAAAGCTCCCGCTCTTCATTATCTCGTCAAGTATCTGCCAGTACAGCCTGCCGCCCTTCATCCTTATCGCCTCCTGATGCCAGAGCAGGGTGTAGAGCCCCTCGACCTCCTCGACCGACTTCATCATCCGCATGGCGTCGCCGAAGCCTTCTTCCTCGCTCCGCTTCAGGTAGCCCCAGAGGGTCGTATCCATCAGGACGAGCGGCAGCTCGAGGAGCTTCATCGGAGACCAGGAGTCGTCCGGTGGATGGAATGGCGAGGCGAGGCCCATCTTGAAACCGAGACGGTCGTTCGTCCCAACTGTCGTATCATAGTCGAACCCGGCCTTCTCCATTATCGCCCAGCTCTTCGCGAAGTCGAACTTCAGGTAGTGGACCCTCAGGCCCGTCGGCCGGAAGCCCATCCCCTTGGAGAATCGGGATACGGCAAGGTCCATCTTCTGCTGGGAGTCGTGCGTGCCGAAGTCTCCATGGAGGCCGACCTCCCACCCAGAAGACCTGACGCGATCGCACTGCTTCCTCACCTTGGCTAGTGGGTAGCTCGAGGAGAGATAGAAGAAGCTGGAGTGGTAACCCCTCGACTCCTCCCTCGAAGCGATGAGGCTCGACGTTGTCATACAGCGAGGTGATCCCGAGGAGCCCCCCAATGAGGTCGGAGAGTCCGAACCGTGTCCTCGTGCGCCAGATATGGCGGCGAGGCCGTGAGATGTTGTCGACGTCGTGGGTGAGGCAGACTGCGAAAGGGGCCGCGCCCGGCCACCTCGCCTTTCGCACGAAGTACCCGTCCGTCGCGATCGAAGCCGCTCTCAGCGAGGGGAGCAGCGAGAGAATCTGCCTCTCCAGACTCGGGCCGACCGCGTCTGCGGGGAGCTGGCCCCGGAGGGTCGAAGAGATGGTCCTCACAAGTTCGTCAGGGAGGTTCTCGGGCCTGAGCGATCCTTCCATCAGTCCGAGGCTGTCCTCGACCAACGCAGCCACGTAGGTCCATGAATCGCTCAAGGCGCCCTAGCCCCCGATACTGGTGGGAATAAGTTAGACAGATGGCCCTCGATTATCCTTTGCACGTCCTCGAAGGAACCGGTCGCGTCGATGACGGGATAACCACTCGCCCGGGCGATTCTGAGGTAGCTCTCCCTTTCGTGTTGGAGGACCGAGCGCGGGTAATGGATGTGGGCGACCCTCTCGTCGATGACCTTCAGAGATTTCTCCACGGGCACGTCCAGGACTATTGCGAAGAGCGGCCTTGGCAGCAGGTAGATGGCAGAGAGAGGCCTTACCGGATAACCCAGAGCCTCATACTTGATGTAGGTACTCCAGATGAAGCGGTCGTACACCACAACGGTGCCCTCGACTCGACAACCCAGAGAGGACGAGATTTGGAGCAGAAGATTGTCTGCCAGGGAGACCACCGGCCTGAGTGGGTTCCTCCCCCTCTTGGCTTGGGAGCTCCCGCGAACGGCCGATGAGATCGTCGACAGTCTCTCAACGAAGATGTACCGGTGGAAGGGCATCAGTTTCACCCTGTACCCCCTCCCCTCGAGCCACCCGCTGGTGGCCGTCGAGTGAGAGGACTTGCCAGAGCCGTCGATACCGAGCAGTGCGATTGAGCCGCCCTTCCGTCCATTCCTCAAGGAGTAAAGCGCCCGCCTCTGGAACTCGTCATTGAGGTACACCGCGCCTAGCAACAGGAGGACGCCCGCCGATGGGAAGATGAAGACACGGTCCAAGGTCATCAGGTAGCCTCCCAGGGAAGCCAAGAAGACCCGGAAGGCGTTGGGTACGTCATTGAAAGGGTCAAGATGCCGCGATGTGCTTCCCACGAGCCCGTACACCCCGAACGCCAAGGCAAAGACGAACGCGAAAGCGAGCGCGACGCCCGGGAAGGACAGCGAGAGTACGAGGGTGGCGAGGAAGAAGAGCGCGACTGTGGCTTTCATCTTCAGGTGCTCATCACGGCCTTGGCACAGTCGTTCATGCTCGATTAACCTTTCCAAGGGGAAACCCCGCATCTTTGACGACTGGGTTGAAACGCGAGGTGCTTACATGGGTGCTTGACATACACTCTGATGATTCGGGCGTACAGATTCAGGTTCTATCCGAGTGAAAAGCAAGTCGGAATCCTGAATCACACGCTTGACCTGTGCACGAACCTCTACAACGCTTCCCTTCAACAGAGAATATACGCCCATAGTGGTGGAACATCAGTGGCCCATAGAGAATCAACAGAATGAGCTCCCCGCCCTCAAAGACGGTATGCCTGAGTACCGGACGGTCCATTCACAGGTTCTACAAGACGTTCTGAGACGCTTGGACAAAGCTTTCGAAGCGTTTTTCCGGAGGGTCGATAGGAAGCGGAAAGGCAAGAGAATCAAGGCCGGGTTCCCGAGGTTCAAACCAGCATCCAGATACAACTCGTTCACATACTCGCAATCCGGTTTCAGACTGCTCGAGAATGGTCACGCATGGCTTTCAAAGATAGGCGAGTTGAGGGTGTTTAGGCACAGGCAGCCGAAAGGTAAGATAAAGACGCTTCAGGTGAAGAGAGATAGTGTTGGAGACTGATTCGTCATAGTGACGACGGAGGTTCCTGATGTCACTACTAGAGTTCCGGGGACCAAAATCGGAATAGATTGCGGTCTAGAGAATCTCATAGTCCTGAATTCAGGTGAATCCATTGAGGCGCCCAAGTTCCTCAGAAAGTCGGAACATAAAATCAGGGTTTTACAAAGACGCCTTTGCAGGAAGGTAAAGAGATCAAGAAACCGTACAAAGACACGACTCAAGCTCGCCAAGATACACAGAAAGGTGTCCAGACAGAGAGATGACTTCCTGCATAAGACTTCAGCTTGGCTCGTGAGGAAGGCCGACCTGCTGGTCTTCGAAGACCTACAGATCACAAACATGATCAGGAATCGTCATTTGGCCAAGTCAATCGGTGATGCTTCTTGGGGAAAGCTCGTTCGTTATACCTCCCACAAGGCTTCAAGCGCTGGTGGGAGAGTAGAACTCGTTGACCCGAGAGGAACTACGCAGAAGTGTTCGGGATGCGGAATGGTCGTGAAGAAATCTCTTTCCGAGAGGGTCCACCGGTGTACAGACTGCGGGCTGTTCCTCGACAGGGACCTGAACGCGGCCAGAAACATCCTTAACAAAGTAGGGAGGGGCACTCCCGAACTCACGCCTGTGGAGATCGGGCCTCCACCGAGCCAGCCAGCTGGCTTGGCGAGTCTGGTCGCTGAAGCAGGAAGCCGGCGACCTCAGTCGCTGGAGGATGTCACAGAATGTTGGGCTTAGAGGCCCATCTCTATTGTTTAAGAGTAGACGCCACGCAGCCGAGGAACTGGGATGGTCACCAAGGCAGCGGTCCTCTGCGGCGGAGAAGGCACCAGGCTAAGGCCGCTTAGCAACTACTTCCAGAAGACCATGATACCAATCGGTACCAGGAGGAGGCCGCTCCTCGAATACGTCGTGCGGCTCCTGGCGCACCACGGCATCACCGAGGTCACCCTGCTCACGGGCTACAGGTCGGAGGATATCGAGAAGTACTTCGGCGATGGCGGGAACTTCGGGGTCCGGATGAGCTACTCCAGGGACCCCGAGGGGAGAAGGGGGACTGCGATGTCTCTCCTGAGCGCCATCGACGGCGGGAAGGTTCAGGGGTTTGACAGTCTTCTGGTCTACTACGGGGATGTGCTCTCGGCCCTGAACGTGCGGGAGACTGGTCGCTCAGCACGAGGCGAGGCGCTCGGCTCTCACGCTGGTGCTCTCAAAGGACTACAAGGTGCCGGTGGGGGTCGCACAGGTCGAGGGCGACAGCGTGGTCTCCTTCGCCGAGAAGCCGACCCTCCCAATCAACGTGACCGTTGGGGGCATCATCCTGTCCGAGGGCTGCGTCCCGGTCCTCAGGGAGGCGGCGGCCGGGAGGGAAGCGCCGGACATCATGGCACACTTTGTGCCGAGAGTCATCGAGCGCGGGATGCTGGTCTCTCCGTTCTACATCGACGGATTCTGGTACGACGTGGGAACGACCGAGGCATACGAGAAGCTGGACGGCGAGCTGGTCGAGAAGAACCTGAAGTTCCTGGACTAGTCGAAAATGACGAAGCAGATCTCTGTCAGGAGAACAGGGTTCACAGTCTTCTCGTTCAGGCTCGTGAGCGTCTTCACCGGGCTGATCTTCCTCCTGATGATGACCCGGACGCTGAGCACGGCCCAGTTCGGCCTCTGGGAGGTCGTCTTGGACCTCGTGACCTTCGCGTCCTACCCAGCGGGGCTTCTGGTCTACTGGGCGACCCGCGACATCGCGAGGGGGCGCATGCTGGGGAAGACAGCGCTGGGGATGAACCTCGCCCTCAGCGCGCTCGGGATGGCGCTGTACGTGGGCCTCTCGTTCTTCACGGGAGGCCGGGTCGGGCAGTCCGACCTGATGACGTTCCTTCTGGCCATCTTCCTCGTCCCGATTGGATACTGGAACCAGGCCGCGAACTCGATAGTCTCGGGCTACGACCCCATCGTCCAAGGGTACTCGACGATGGCGTCCGAGATCAGCAGACTTGCGTTCGCCTATCCGCTGCTCATCGTCTTCCATGTCGGCATAGACGGTGTGATCCTCTCGCTGATGGCGGCGAACTTCGCCCAGGCTGCCACCTCGACCTTCCTCGCCAGGGGGGCGCTCGCCCTGCGCTTCGACCCGGAGGCGGGAAGGAGGTGGGTGAGGCGGTCGTGGCTTCCCTCTCTCTCGACACTGCCGTACGTCCTCGGAGTCGCGGACACGTTCGTGGCGACGCTGGCGGTGGGCGGGACGACGACCGTTGGGCTGTACCAGGCTGCCTTCGCGGTCGCGACGCTCGCAGGCTACTCGTACTACCTAGGAGCGGCTCTATACCCCCTTCTCCTGAGGGGCGGCGCAGGCTCGGAGGAACTTCCCACAATCACGCTGGATCTTCTCCCTTCTCTTCGGGATACCCATGGCCGTCGGAGCGGCCGTGCTCGCAAAGCCCATCCTCTTCGTCCTCAACCCGAAGTACGTCCAGAGCAGCAACGCGCTCGTGATCCTGGCGTTCGCCGCACTGGTCAACGCCACGGGCATCATCCTCGACCAGGTCCTTGCCGGGAAGGAGACCGTAGACGCAGACGAGTCCGCAGGATTCAGGCACTTCGTTCACAGCAACCTCTTCTTCGTCTTCCTGGTCAACCTCGGGTCCACGGTCACCTACGTCGCTGCAGTCTTCGTGATAGTGATGACCGGGAACTCCAGCGGGACCTCTCCCGCGACGACCATAGACCTCTGGGCCGCAGCCCAGCTGATCGTCTTCGCGGTCTTCGTGGCGGCCCGGGTGGTTAGGATAAGGAAGGGCGGCAGGCTCTCCCTGCGGCGTTCGTTCCTGAAGTACGTCGCCGGCTCCGCGTTGATGGCCGTCTTCTTCGCGGCCTCGGACGGGTTCCTGAACTACGGGTTGCGCGCGCTTGCGTTCGGTGAGGAGCTGGCCCTTATCGCCCTGTGCGGGGTCATCATCTACTTCGGGTTCCTCTTCGCGACGGACAGCACCTTCCGCCGGCTCGTGAGGGTGGTCCTGAAGCCGGTCACGGGGTGAGGAGCGACCTGAGCGACTGGACCTCCGACTGGCGGGAGGCCGCGAGCCGGTCATACCAGCGCACTGTCCTCCTCCTGTACTCGTCGCGGACGCCATTGTCGAGCAGCATCCTCACCTTCCTCGCAATCTCGTCGGCGTCGACCGAGTCGGTGTAGAGGAGCGCGTCCCCGAAGAACTCCTCGAGCACCTCCTGCCTCGAGGACACGATCGGGAGGGCGCTCGCCGCGTACTCCAGAAGCACGTGGGAGAGCGTGTACGGTTCCTCGGTTATGTTGACGGCCATGTCGGCCGAGGCCTTGAGGGACTCGTAGGTCTGTCTCGGGAGGAAGCCGAGATACCGGGCGTTCGCCGGGAGGTCTCGCCCGGACAGTCTGTGCTCAAGCTTCTCCTTCGGGCCTGTGATCAGGAGCTCGACCGACGGCACCTGACCCACCCCGGAAGCCTCCGCCTCGATGCGCTCTAGTGGGTGTCCTCCGTGGGAGCAGATTGCGACCATCGGCCTGTCGGTGAACCCCCGCCTGAGCGCCTCGTCGCGGGCATTCGGGTTCCTCTCCACAAAGTCGTGGACCACCAGCACGTTCCTGGCGCCCATGGCGCGCAGCCTGTCGGCCCAGAACCTGTGTGGGGTGGTGTTGCCGTCCGCGGAGCGCGAGACGACTCCCTCCAGGAAGCCGATCATCCTGGAGACCGGACCTCCTCCGAGGGTCTTGATCTTCCATATCGAGTGGTGGTCGATAATCGAGCTTCTTGCCGGTGAAGCCGCAGTATAGCATGCAGGTCAGGGGGCAGAACACAGGAGGGTTCTGAGCATAGACGACGTCGGGTCTCCGTTGAGAGAGGATGATCAGGGTCTTGAAGAAGAGAGCAAGGTACCTGATCGGGGCGAAATATCTGGGCCCGTAGAGGAAGGTGATGCTTACCCTCTCGGCCCCCACGACCCCTGCCAGCTCGTCCGCGCGGTACCCAAACGGACCCCAAACTATTGTCAATATCTTCATTTGGTTTTCACGAGGCCAAGAGTAAGCAAGGTCTCAGGGCGCAGGTTAAACCTTGAGCGGGTGTTTAACGCTAACGCTCACTCGTCCTCGCAACAGTTATTGCCCCCTGCCGGAGCGCGAATTCAGTTCAATTGCCCAACCAGAGGACAAGGAGCGTTTCTGTGGTCGGCCTCGGCAAGCTCGGCCTCTGTCTCGCCGCCACCCTGGCCGACGCCGGCTTCCAGGTCCGCGGCATAGAGGTCGACCGGGCCAAGGTCGACGCCATAAACCGCGGCGTCTCACCGCTGTTCGAACCCGGCCTGGACGACTTGATCAAGAGGAATCTCGGGCGGCTCTCCGCCAGTGTGAGCTACAAGGGAGGGATAGCCAACACCGATGCCACCTTCGTGGTCGTGCCGACCCCCAGCGACGAGTCGGGCGCCTTCTCCCTCGAGTTTGTCAACAGGGCGATGCGCGAGATCGGCAAGGAGCTCGGTCCAAGAAGGGCTACCACCTCGTGGTGCTCACGAGCACCGTGATGCCGGGCTCGATGGACGGATCCGTGAGGCCGATGCTCGAGAAGACATCGGGCAAGAAGTGCAGAAGGGACTTCGGCCTGTGCTACAATCCGGAGTTCATCGCTCTTGGTGACGTGATAAAGGGGATGCTCGAGCCCGACTTCGTACTCATCGGGGAATCGGACGCCAGAGCGGGAGATCTGCTCGTCAAAATCCAGAACGCGGTCTGCAAGAACTCGCCCCCCATCGAGAGGATGGAATTCGTAAACGCCGAGCTGGCGAAGATAGCCCTGAACTCCTTCGTCACCATGAAGGTCAGTTTTGCCAACACCATCGCACAGGCTGAGCGAGAGGGTGCCCGGCGGGAATGTCGACAAGATCACCTCTGCAATCGGACGGGACAGGCGGATCGGCTCGGCCTATCTGAAGGGCGCAACGGGCTACGGTGGTCCCTGTTTCAATCGTGACAACGTCGCCTTCGCTCGCCTCGCCTCGAATATGGGTGCCCAGGCGTGGATGGCGGAAGCGACCCATCGCGTCAATCTCTCTCAGGTCGAAAGAATCGTATCGCTCATCGAGAGCCTAGGAAGTGGACGCGTGAAGAACTTTGGAGTTCTCGGCCTGTCTTACAAGCCGAGGACCAACGTCGTAGAACAATCCCAGGCGCTCTTCATAGCACAGAAGCTCAGCTCCAATGGGCACGCCGTCATCGTCTTCGACCCTGCCGCGATGGAGAACGCCAGGGCTGAGCTGGGCGACTTTGTCAGGTACGCCAAGTCGGCGGACGAGTGCGTGCGGGCAAGCGACATGGTGGTCCTCGCGACGCCGTGGCCGGAGTTCCAGAAGTCGAGTCCCAGGCTGTTCAAGGGAAAGACGGTCCTCGACTGCTGGAGGTTCTTCGGCGACGATGTCAGGAAAGTGTCGAACTACGCATCAGTGGGAATTGCCAAGGGCGCAGCCGATTAACCCTTTTTAACCGAGGGGAGGCTCTCCCGGCTCGGATGCAGAGCAAGGGCGAGAATCTGTCGCTTGACTATGCGAAGGTCGAAAAAGAGATCATACGGTTCATACGCAAGATTGTCTCAGACGCAGGCAGCAAGGGGGCAGTAATTGGACTCAGCGGCGGAATCGACAGTTCCGTCGTCGGGGCGCTGCTCGTCCGCGCGCTGGGTAAGGAAAGGGTCGTCGGGATACTGATGCCGGCCTCCCACACGCCGAAGGAAGACACGGAGGACGGCCGGATGCTGGCCAAGATGTGGGGGATCAAGGTCTACGATGTCAGCATCGACCCGATCTTCTCGGCCTTCGAGAAGTCGCTTCCCAGAATCGGAGCGAGCAAGATTGTCAGCGCAAACGTGAAGGCAAGGATTCGGATGATCATCAACTACTACGTCGCCAACACCTACGGGATGCTGGTGGCGGGCACGGGTGACAAGTCGGAGGACGAAATTGGCTTCTTCAGCAAGTACGGCGACGGAGGTGTTGACTTTCTGCCGATTGCCCACCTGTACAAGACCCAGGTCAGAGAACTGGGCGCCCACCTCGAGCTCCCAGGACACATCGTCCACAAGCCGTCGTCGCCTCAGCTCTGGCCGGGGCACAAGGCCGTGGACGAGATCCCGATAGACTATGACCGCCTCGACCTCGTCCTCGTCGGTCTCTTCGACGAGAAACTCCAAGCTGCCGAGGTCGCCAGGAGGACTGGAGTGGACATCAAGGTGGTAGAAGACGTGGTCAAGCGTCATCGTAGCTCTGCCCACAAGCGCGGTATCCCCCTATGTTGGGCGGATGGTAGGCTTCCCCTAGGGTTTCTTGCCCGCGCCCTGCCCGACGCGCAGTGTCTTGTGCCAGGCTATCGTCCTTTCGAGTCCCTCGAAGAGGTCGACCTTGGGCTGCCACTGAAGCAAGTTCTTTGCGAGGGAGATGTTGAGCGCCCTGCTGAATGGGCCTTCGGGCTTCGTCTTGTCGAAGACCATCTTCGACTTCAGCCCTGTGATCTTGAGCATCATCTGCGCCACCTCCTTGATGCTGTACCTCTTGTCCCATCCCAGATTGACCCCTGTGCCGTCCTCGATCTTCTCGCACGCGAGGATCGAGCCGTTCACGATGTCCGTCACGAAGGTGAACCCCCTCTGCTGAGAGTTATGGACCAAGACTGGAGCCGCAAACGTATGGTCTGCAGTCTCAATGTCGTACACTTGACCCTTGTACGAGGACGCGTTCACAAATGTAATTGGGGTGTAGATGCTTTCATCGTCCTGCCAGAACTTATTGTACTTCTCATTCGACCATTCTAGAATCCCCCAGCTCTGCGTCTCCTTCGGCAGCACGACGCACCCGAATCTACTTAGTGCACTCAACAGAACCTGAACGTCGAGGAGCAATTGTGCCGACGTGCTAGTAAGACGTTCGACGTACCTCGACTTATTTCCATCACCCATGAACAATCCCTTCAGGTAGGATCGAATTACTTCTTCAGAAGCATGGAAGATTATTGCTGGTACCCTCTTCTTCCTCGCACCTTTGCCGACATTGACGTCCAGCCACTTGGCAAAACCAGTTCCGGAGAAACCCATTTCAAAAATCGTCTTGTATTTGGGATTATTTGGCTTCCTTGTCCTAATGTAAGGACTGAATCCCCTGTCTCGGGCTATCTTGACCAGCTTCAGTCCGATGTCCCTTTCTCCTGGCCCAAGCGCCACCTGCACTGTTCCCTTCGGTCTATTGCCCCGGTTGCTCTTATTCCAACAAGTCCATCCCTCAGCAGTGTACCAGCCGAGGAAGAAAGCGAAGTCAGAATCGACTTCGATATCATTGTAGAGCTCTCTCCTGAAGTTGCTCTTCTTCGTCATGAAGTCTTTCAGCCGTATCACGGCGGGCTCGGCCTGTATCTTGAGTTTGGGAAAAATTAGATACTCGCCTGACTGGACTGTGGGTCTTAGACTATCGGCACGTCGCCACTGAACGGAAACCTTGGGATCGGTTTTGGAGTGGCCGTGTTTATGATAGACCTCGTAATTCATGCAGAAACAATCAGGCTTGCAGAAGTGCGGTCTACCGACATTGCAGAAAGTTCCCAGCTTGACAACCATTACTAAATGGCTTGATGTCAGCTCGAAAGGTTTCAGGCCCATTCCCTTGATTGTGTACATGTTCCCACAATAATCTCGTTTGAACTTGTTAAGCACCAACTGGAAATTCCCCCGATGGTCTTCGACTCTATCTCCAATCTTGATTTTGGAGATTTCCTCATAATGACCCCCTGCGAACACAAGACCTCCTGGAGGCAAGCACCCGCTCCCCCAGACGACGTATGGGTTCATCCGGTCAAGGGCCTTCTCGATGAGAGCCGAGATGGCGTGGGAGGTGTCGTACTCCCCGGGCCCGTACACCGTAAGGTACCTGCAGGCCGAGGTCTTCATGCCCTTCTCCTTGTGGAAGACGACGCACTGGAGCTCGCCCATCAGCTTGGCGAATCCGTAGAGGTTGTCGCTGCTCTTCCAGCCCTCGCCGGTGCTGAGTATGTCGCTCTCCTTGAGCAGATACTTCGGATTCTTCTGCAGGGAATCCGGGTACACACACGCTGAGCTTGCAAAATGGAAGCGTTCGACCCCCGCTTCGAAGGACGCGTCTATGACGTTGTGGTCGATGGAGAGCATCTTGGAACAGTCGGCCTGCCGCGTGTCGACGAACTCCCTGCCCCCGAAGACCGCGCTCAGGTGGAAGACTGCGTCAGCGTTTCGCGCGAGGATTCTGGAACCTCTGCTTGTCGGTCTCGAGGTCGCA
Source organism: uncultured Nitrososphaerota archaeon (assembly GCA_963806765.1). Lineage (GTDB taxonomy): Archaea > Thermoproteota > Nitrososphaeria > Nitrososphaerales > Gagatemarchaeaceae > Gagatemarchaeum. The sequence continues at coordinate 905,099 of CAWDYS010000003.1, forward strand.
GATCTCAAGGGGTATCCTGCTGACCCCGTGCCTCTTGAATATCTCCTCGAGGCGGAGCAGCTTTCTGTTCCACGAGAGTGAGCCGCTGGAAAGCTGAAGCTTGTCCACCACCGTCACCTCGGCGCCGAGTTCGAGAAGTCGGTCGACCATGTTCGAACCGATGAAACCGGCTCCACCAGTGACGATTGCCTTCTTACGGGTCCACTTCAACTCGCTTCAAAACCTCGCCGGGGCGGGCGTAATTAAAGGCGCTGGACTCGGACCATCGTTCCCTTCACGCGATTCTCTTCGCGACGTCCACCAGCCTGAAGTGCAGTGCGGCCAGCAACACCGCTGCGAGTGCGAAGGCTGCTATCAGGCCGACGGAGAAGGGGATGGAGGTCTCGCTGGCGTCCGTCCCGATGAAGGTCAGGACGGTGATGGCCTCTGCGGGAAGGCTGGGCTTGGCGACGAGGTAGGGGAGGGAGCTCACGGGAGTCGTCGGGAGGTAGGAGTTGATCTGCTGGTAGAAGCCGTTGCCCGTGAGCTGGTAGATTACTCTCAAGTATATTCCGGCTATCTGGCTCGTGAAGTAGACCGCCGACGCGAGGACGTAGGCGAGCGAGGACCTCCTGACGAGCTCCCCTGACATGAAGGCGATGGAGTAGAAGACGATCGAGGAGAAGATCTGAGAGGCGACCACGATCGGCAGGACGCCGAGCCCGAGCTGGGTCCCGAACGCGAGCGTCGCTGAGGTGACGCTCAGGGTCGCGTTCAGGAGTATCACGATGGTCAGCAGGAGGAACCCGCCGGAAAACTTGCCGAAGAAGAACTCCTCCCTGCTGACCGGCTTCGAGAGGAGGACCTCCGCCGTGCCCTGCTCGTATTCTTCGGACATCGATCCGGCCGCGATGAGCAGGGCGATGAACGGGAGGAAGAAACCCTGGGGGACGAATATGCCCGTGACCCAGAGGTATGGGTCGTCGACGGCGGGGAGGAGGGTGGGTCCGCTCGACTTCAGGAGGTAGTACGGGATTGTGTCGATGAGTATCGTGAGCACGACGAGCGCGAGCACCTTCTTCCTTGCGACCGCCCTTCGTACCTCGTAGAGCGCGAACGCCCAGACCTTGGAGAAGTTCAGATTCCCGACCCCCGTATCGACGCGAGGTAGGCCTCGTCTAGCTCGCTCCTGGAGTACCCGATGGAGTGCAGGTCCGCCCCAGACTCCACGACGGCCTTCGAGATCTCGCTGCGGACGTCTCGTCCCTTCTCGACCTGGACGGAGAACCCTGGAGCCGTCCTCGTGACGCTGATTACACCTGAGATTCTCCGTATTTCAGCCAGAAGATCATCCGAAGCTTCGGAGGTCTCGACCTCGACCAGACGCGTGTCCAAGGAGTCCGAGATGAACTCCTTGATCGGACCCCTGTAGATCAGCCGCCCGGAGTGAATCACGGCGAGGCTGTCGCAGAGCGACTCGACCTCTGACATGATGTGGGAGGACATGACGATGGTGCCGCCGTCGGCCGCGAACTTCCTGAACAGCGCCCTGAAGTGCAGCGCTCCGGCCGGGTCGATGCCAATCATCGGCTCGTCCAGAATCAGGAGCGAGGGCGAGCCCATCATCGCCTGTGCCACACTGAGCCGCTGCACCATCCCCTTGCTCAGCTTCCCTATCTTCTGGTCCTGATAGCTCGCGAGACCGACGGACTCGAGGACCGCGGGTATCTGCTCCTTCAGGGCTGCCGAACGCAGGCCGAGCTCGTTCCCGACGAGCTCGAGCAACTCCCGGGGCGACATGAATGTCTGAAGGTTCGGAAGTCTCCGGAGAATACCCGACCTTGTCCAAGGCCCTGACGTGCTCCGCGATGGGGTCAAGCCCCATGGTGCGCACCTCGCCCGACGAAGGGCGAGAGAGCCCGAGCGCGAGCCTGATCGAAGTGGACTTGCCTGAACCGTTCGGACCGAGAAGCCCAACGACTTCGCCCTTCCTCACCGAGAAGCTCGACGGGACCAATCCTCTTTGAGCCGTAGTCCTTCACGGCCTCCTCGAAGCGCAAGACTTCTTCCAATGAGAGTCCCATCTGATACCGAGGTCCTGATGTAGCTAGTCGACCGAGTATTCCGGCTTGGGCTGCGCGTCGGCTTGGCGCCTGTGTCTGTAACGGACGCCGAGGGCGAGGGCCAGGACGGAGACGACCGCGCTCGCCCCTACTCCTATGGATGCGACTTGTTCCACCGGGGACGCAGTCGCGGCTGCCAGGGGAAGGGAGGTCGAGAGCAGCGTGAACGTGAGACTTACCGTGCCGGTGAGTGCGAGAGTCGGCAGTTGACCTATGAGGGTGCTTATGGCGCTCTCATTGCCGCTCAGCCCCGGCATCCCGATGCCCGTCGCTCCGAGCCCCTGAAGATTGGGGATTGGCGCGCTGAGCTTGACGGAGTAGATCAGCCCGGAGGGGAACGCCAGGATGGCCGCGCTCAGTGTGCCCGTCGTTCCGTTGACCTTGAACACGGCAGCAACCGCGTAGCTGGTCAGAGAGTCAGCTCTTGCCGTGGAATTGGAGCGGGGCCGAGCCGTTCTGCTTGACCGAGAGCGAAGCGGTCGACGAGCCGGATGCGTAATTGAAGCTCTGGTTGGTGATTGAGGGAAGGAATGGGGAGATTTCGAGGGACGAGTTTATTGACCGCGAGTAGCTGAAGGTGGAGTTCCCCGTGTCGACGTTGATAATTAGCTTGTCATACTTGGTGTTCGAGGTAGCTGAGACCGACTCGTTCACGGTGATGCTGTGCGACGTTCCCAGGAACGAGTACTCGACGTTGTAGACAGCGTAACCCGGCGTCGCAGCGCTTGCCGTGCCAACCGCTCCGGCCAACAACGCCACCAACGCAAATGCAGGTAGGAACGCCTCTGTCCGCTTCATGAAGAGACCGAACCGTCGGCTCCGATAAAAGGCTTCTCGGCCCAAGTTCGGAACTGTTAACTTAAGGCCGACGAAGCGGGTCGGCACCAGTCGGTTAACAGTCAGATTAGCGGCACAACTTCATAAGAAACGGCTCGGAAGCATACGATATGCGTCGAATCTTCATCATCGGCGTCGCGGTGGGAGTGGCTCTTGTAATCCTCCTTGGGATTCCAACCATATTGACAGCAATCGGGGATGCCAAGTTGATTCAGCCGATAGTTCTCGCCAGTTTCTTTATCGACATAGCTATTCTGATACTAACGTTAGTAGGGGCCTTGCCTTTTTTAGGGATGTCTGGAATACCAGACGCGCATCCATAGATGCGTGGTTTGTAAAGGACTTCGGCAGTAAGGACAAGTTCGAGTTTTCAAAAGGAGTGAACTGACGCGAAATAAGTATCATCTAGTAACATTCACAATACGTGCAAATACGGCCATGCACTTGACCGACTCCAAAATCTTCGTAAGGTTTCCTGAAGGTGTACGTATTTATCGTGACCCCTATCATGAACTCGGGATGTCGGATAACACTCTATATCCATTTGGAAGTTTCCCGCTAGGAGATTTGTATACTGGATGGGATTGCGTCTTGAATCATGAATTACCACCGTCATATGACAATCTTCTATTTCCCAAACAACCCGATATTTTGACTCCGAATTTGGCTTTCTATGACCCCACGAAGTTGAATACGACGCTTACCGCGAATGACGACTTCACTATTCATCTCTGGGTCAAGACTCCAAACGAACCCCTTCAAGGGTTAGTAACAATCAATGTAAGGTCTGAGAACGTTACCAAATATCTGAGTGTGGACTTGCTTCTTGAAGTGACCTAGCCCTTTGACAGATACTCGCTACAAATCGTCCGCATCACTTCAGGTATCGAGTCTAAAGCCCGCCTCTTCCGCTCTGACTCAAGCCTCTTCTCCAATTCCTCAGTTATGGCAACCGTATACTTCTTCATCATACGCCTTAGCCCAAGATTCGGCGGTATATAATCATACGTCCATAGATGGCTATAGTCGTAATGGTTATATGGCTGGCTATAGATGGCTATGGCATGTCACGAGCAAGATGGGCGAAGGTCAAGCGAATCCGACGATGCAGGGTCGAGTCTAACGTCCGAGGTGAAACCCTCCAACGGCCTCGCACCAGCACCCCGGCGCTGGGGAGGAGCAGGACCAGGCTGAGGACTCCGGCGAGGCTGACCGAGACGATATAGCCCACCAGCGCCCCGAAGACCGCGAACCCGAGGATGACGAGTGGGACCGCGACGGCCAGCCGGAGGGTCGCTTGGAAAATGTTCGTGAAGTCTGATGTTGCCCATGTAGACTCCAACCAAGCAGAGCCGAGATGCTAGCCTGGAAGACTGCCTAGACGAGGATCAGGAGGGAGGCGAACTACACGAATGAGGTAATCTCGGGCCTGTGCAGGACAAAGGCAGAGAGGAACGCGGCGCTCGCGTACGAGACGCTCGTAAGAACTGCGCCGAACAGCACGATGAAACCACTCCCTTGATCGTCATCCTCTTGGCTAAGTCGGGTTCCTGCTGGGACAGATAGTAGGCGGCGTAGCGGGTTATCCCTGAGCTTGCGCCGAACCCAAGTAGGTTGAGGAGGATGCTGGGAATCAGGATCGAGAGGGTGTAGACGCCGTACTGGCTCGGGCCAAGGAGCCTGGCAATGATGGTTATCGCGACAAAGGAGATCGCTGTGGTGAGGAAGTTCCCGGCGAAGAGGGCGAAAGACCCACGCGCGGACCTGCGGGCGATCTCGACTTGCGACAAATGGGTGTGGTTTCTCCGGGCTCGCAGGTCAGCCTATTCCCTGATTAAGAGCCTATCCCAAAGAAATCGTAGAGAGGCCATGATTGAGCAGGTAGTCCTACAAGCCCAAGATGTTTACCTGTTCTCTTCTCCATCTTCAAGGTGCTCATCAGACCGGCTAAGTGCATCGGGCTCCTCCCCGCCATTCAATTCTCCCTTCGTGGTGAGTAACAGGGTACTCGAGCTTCTCATTTACCTTAGCTCGCCATCGCGTCCTAATTCACCATCCTCAAATTGGAATCTGCGGCAGACCAGGAGAGTACATGGAAACGAGCTTGACTCTAACGCAGCAAACTCCTAGCCTGACTCAACGTCGCATTGTTTGTGTTATTGTGTGTCAAGCCATGGTCGGAAAGGTTGCCTCCTCGCTAAGACTTTCGCTTCCGCATCGTCTTGATGTCGTCGCCGAGCACCGGGTCGTCGGTCTGGAGGTGCCGAGCTGAGGTTGATTCGAGCTTCGGGCCCGAGCTCCTCCATCTTGGCCACGGTCGGCGCGCAGGCGTCCGGGTCCTGGATGTCGGCGAACCAGCGCCCTTCTCGGACGTTCAGGTTGACGGGGCACCCCCTCACTGGCGGCTTCGGCTCGGCGTCTTCCTGGGACCTGACGCTAATTCTCATCGGCGTTGTCCCTCGCAGCAGTGTAGTCATCGATTAGCCTACGGGCGAAGTACCCCAGCCTGGCCACGAGCTCGTCGTCGTCATCGTCCCCTTCGTTGACGTAGTCTTCGGCGTTCTCGCCCAGCGCCTCCGCCATCTCCCCGATCACCCTGCCGATGCCGGTCTCGCGGGTCTCCGCCTCCTCTCTCATGGCCTGGAGCTCGTCCTCGTCCCGCTCGACTATGGTCTCGACCTCCGGGAAGCCGAGGTCCTTCCTCACCTCGTCCCGGGAGACGATGTTTTCATCCATCAGCAGCACAATCAGGACGATCATCCTGTGGTAGATCGTCATCGTGACCCCGTTCCTGCCGAGGATCGAGGAGCGGCCGCTGGTGGCGAACCCCTTCCCCTTTCCTAGCCCTCGGATCTCCTGCGTCATTATGTCCACATCGAAGCCAGAGGGATCGAAGTGGCTCAGAGAGCAGTTCCGCCCGCACACCGGGCACATGAGAAAGGTTCCCATGGTCCTCTGGGACGGAGGCCCCTTTTAAGCCTTGTGCATCAGAGGCTGATTTGAGGCGTCAGAGACCATTTAACTGAGGAATTGTCCGTTCTACCGGTTACAGGTTCAAATTTAGCTCCGATTCACGAAGGATTCACGGACGATTCACCAGGGCACACCCGTCACCCTTCCGGGAGGGCCGATCATGCCCGGACGACTACCTGGATCAACGACCGGCAATAAGCTCTGACCGGGGCAGCCCCAGCCAACCGGCACCTTTAGGCTAACCAAGTGTATAGGAGCCTGTTTTGGGCGGAAATAGCTAGCAGACTCAACCCTTCGGGCATCATAGTGAATCCCTCATGAACCAGGTCTGAACCTTTATGAATTGGGGTACCATTCTCATGAATGGGTGGCGAACACGAGTCAGAACCCGCATGGAAACAGGCGTACAATCGAAGATGTAGATGTTCAGCAAATGGTGGCTTTGTGGGTGGACGGCCTAGACCAGAAGGAGATCTCTGTGAAGCTCGAGTTCAGTGAGCCCTCAGTCTCGGGGAAGTTGAAAGCAGAACGTGCAAAGAACGCAGACTTGGTGACGCTCCGAGCCAACAATGAGGCCCTCAAGAAGGCGGGCGTTGGCGTGCTTGACTCCACCAGGGCGGCTAAGGTCCTGTCCAAGATCGAGGACGCTGGCGTTGCGCTCAAGACAAAGGACTTGGTGGGGGCTGAGAAGCTCTTCGGAGAGTACGGGGACAGGATGGTGGACGCGATAGGAGCGGGTGAGACAATAATGGCCCTTGAGAAGTCCGAGGGAAAGCCCTTCCCGGAGCTGGCCGCCGAGGCTTCAAGGCTTCAGACCGAGCTTCCTGAGACTCGGAGAAAACTAGGCGAGCTTCGGAAGGAGGTAGAGACCAAGAGAAATGAGCTCGGGGACGTGAAGGAGTATGAGGCGCTCAGGAAGGAGGCTCGATATCCAGCATACAAACGTGAAGGCCATGAACGGGTTCATATCCTTCCACCGCCGGTTGGACGAGCTCGGCTTCCGCCAAGAGACGGCCACCGCGTTCGCCACAGAGCTCAGGAAGGAGGGACTCTCCACAGAAGAGGCTGCCACGGAGCTGGCGCACGCTCTTGAAGGGTACAAGTCTCTCGAGGAGGCCGTCTCAAGCCTCGAGAGGAGGAAGAAGCGGTTAGACGGAGAGGTTGGAATTCTGGTCGACCAAAGCAACAATCTCGGGACCCAAATGGAGGCGCGACGATTGGAGCTTGCTGCCCTAGGGACTGCTGTAGGCAGCCTCAATGCCACATACGACAAGCTTCTGGGCTCAATCGGGACACTGCAGGAGACCGCGGAGAGCGCAATGAACGGGATCTCCGGGAAGGCGATAGCAGAGATCGGAGAGGTAGGTTCGAAAGCGAAGGCCTCTCTCAAGGAGACGACGGATGCGATGACGGGAGGTTTCCGCAAGGACGCAGAGCCTGTTCTCAGAGACGGTGAGGGGGGTGCAGGAGCAGGCGAAGGAGTTCCGGGATCAGGTGGACGGCCTGATGCAGCAGGTATTCGACACCGGGAGGCAGATGGAACGTCTGGATGAGATGTCCCAGGTCTTCCAGTTCATCAGCGGCGGAAAGGGCAAACCCGACGAGGTCTTCCCGAAAGCGATCGATTTCCTGAAACAGCTCGCAGGGTGGGAAAAGTCCAGACCTAGCGGTCGGCGTACCTACTATCTGGAGAAGTCTGTTGAGGAGACACGAGAAAATTGGAAGGATTCGTCGAGCGAGTAATGGATGAGCTGCGATTCATGGTCAGGACCGCCGAGGACCTAAACGAGGAGTACAGGCGAAGACTTTGGGCGGAATCGATGATTCCTGAGTTGGAACAAATGAGAGAAGGATTGGCACACTTCACGCAGCTCGGACTTGGCGTCCCCAAGAGTGACAAGAACGCGCCTCATTCTGGAAAGGATTCAGATCCGCCGCAGTGATCGACCATATCCATCGCGATTTCATGCCCAATAATCTCCTCATTTTGAGGAAGCACGATATTGCAGTCTTAGGCTAAACTCCCATTCTAGGACAGGTTCTCCTAGGTCGTCGAGCCGAGTCCTTATTACTTTTTGTTGCTGGATGGGCACTCTCCTATTCGCTCTCGAGGGAGCACTGTGGCTTTCGCGGTAGCCTTGGCCCAACCTGTTAAGCGCGCTCTGTGGCGCAAGAACCGTACGGGCTCTGAGCTGTCTCAGCCATCCAGCCTGAAGGCTTGTCCCTCCTTCAGCATGATGTACACGGCTCGCATGAGCTTCCTCGCCGCCGCCATGAACGCTACCTTCTCTCCCCTCCTCGCGCTGACCTGCTCGTAGAACTTCGTTATCGCCGACGAATCGCACCTGCGGACGTGCACCCGCGTGCACTGGACCATGATCCAGTTGAGCATCGGGTCCCCCAGGCCCTTCGAGGTGTGCTGTGTCTCTCCCGACTGCCTCACCCCGGGCGATAGCCCCGCGTACGAGCACAGGTGCTCGTAGTCTGGGAACCTTTTCACGTCCGCTATCTCGCTCGAGATGAGGAGGGCCGCGTACCACCCCACTCCGGGTATCGTCACGAGCAACTTCGCGTACTCGTCCAGCTCGGCCTTTTGTTTGACCTTCTCGTCGAGCTCGCGTATCTTCCGGCTCAGGAACTCTATGGTCTCCAGGTAATCGTCGGCGGCGTCTATCGAGAGGGACCGCAGGAAGGCCTTCCCGTCCTCGGTGAAGAGGTCTCCGTCGCGCTTCACCCACCTCGTCGCGATCTCGGCGTGGACCTTGTTCTTGAGCATCGTCCTGAGCCGGACCATGTAGTGTCTCCTCCTCACCAGGTCCCTCACCTCCCTGACGTCCCTGTCGGGGACGCACGCTTCCGGTATCATCTCGGCTCTCAGCAGGTCGGCCAGCGTCCTCGCGTCCACCTTATCGCTTTTCACCCTCGCATACGCGATCGCCTTGACCATCAGCGGGTGCGCTACCGTGACGTCGTATCCCTTCTCTTTGAGCACATCGTAGATGTGTTGGTGGTTGTGTCCCGACTCCATGACGACCCTCGCCCGCGTGCCATCGAGGAACCCGAGTATCCTGTCCTCGTCCTTGCCCATCTTCGATTCCTTGACGATCCTTCCCTCGTCGTCCTTCAGGACGCACTGTATCGATTTCTCATGCAGGTCCAGGGCTGCGTACATGGATTTTGCTGTGGCTTTCCTTCGCTTTATCCACTGCGAGCATCCCACCTGTTACCTTGCCCGCACGCCATTCTCCGTATTACTCATCGTCGCTTTTCGTGACGGGAGGCGATGTGAATGGTCTCTTCTGCAAGGCGGCGCAAGGTCAGACGCATCCGGAGAGCGCGAAAGATGGGGAGTTCCTCGATGTCGAAACCACCGAGTGAGCGAAGGTTTCCCTTGTTTTCTTCGGGTCTGTTCAATCTACCGGACACGGGAAAGGCTGTTAAGAGGGTGGACTTGAGGACTGACAAGATGGCTCCCGAAAGCACCCTGGCTGACGAGAAAGAGATTCTTCGTGTGGACGTGAAAGCTTTCAGCGAAAACGGTCTTGTGGTAATGGGTCTGCTTGGTGGATTCGCTCTTGCGACTCTCGCACTCGTAATCAGCGCCCAACACACCTTCGAGCCTAACTCTCTAGATTGGTCAATCGGAATCAAATGGCCTGGAGGTAGCCAGATTACTTCCGGTGAAGTGTATCTTTTCTCTCTTGAAACTCTTCTAGGAATTGTGGGATTCTGGTCAATAACCGTGAGCTTCGTCATGCTTCTCATAAGCTCATCAAAACACCCAGAGCTGTTCAAGTCTTCGCACAAGTTTGCTGGGGTGTCTGTGGCGGTCCTTTGCGGAGGGTTCGCTGGGATATTGGCCTTACTTGTGGCACCTTTCAGTCCAGCCTCTAGTTGGACAATCATTGGAGCAAGCCTCATCATTACAGGAGTGATGTTCGTATTGCGAAAGGAAGACAAGAACAGGTACCTAAACGACAAGAAGACCACTACTATACCCAACGCAATCCCAACCGGCAACGACCAGAACAAGAGAGAAGATTCTCTTCCAGCCGCGTCAAGTGGGAGAAAGGCCAAGTAGGATATGATGACTATCGTTTTTGCTCTTTCACCTTGAAGTATTCGCTGACGATTATCCTCACCACTTCGGGAATCGTCGCTATCTTCCTGAGCTTCCTCTCCTCCTCCAGTCTGTCTACTTTCCCGGAAGAGGGTACATCTCAATATCTGAGCTACTGAGAAGTTGCGGAGTATCCCCTAGGAGTCTCTTAGAAAAAAGAGGAAAAGAAAGCTGTCCTAAACGGACATCTTTCTAATCGATATGGCGAGTTCGAGTACCAGCGTTATGACCGCCAGCGCCGGGACGACGAGGATGTACGTCTGCTCGTTAGAGACGGACGAACTCAGAGACGAGACAGAAGCCGACAGGCTTCGATTTGTTGATAGTCCTAGGGGCGGGGCTGTTGACCATGCTCATCGGATCAATGGTCTTCCAAAGACTCGAGGGTGGGTTCGCTGAGAAGGTGTGAGCTCTATTCTTGTGCATCGGCATCTATCAATCTTGATATGAAAAGCGGTCTCTTCCCACAAGAAGATGGCGAGATGGGCCCCAGGGGGGACACGGAGTGAGTTGCTAGGTGGTCTGGGAGGGTTAATAGCCAATCTCGACGCGGTTGGTACGCCGAAATCTTGAGTCTGTTTTCGTCTCTTGGGGGCCTCGCCGTATGAGCCTCGTCCTCGTACAGGACGTAGGAAAAAGTACTAAATCCCTCACGAGAATAGAAACTCGATACTTGACCAAGCGGCAGGCGCATTCCTGTTGCTCAAGGGCGGGCGGTACACATATGAGGAATTTCGGACGTTGAAGGGCGTCAGCTTTTCCCTCAGCAGGGGAGAGTAAATGGGTGTAATCGGTGCGAACGGTAGCGGGAAGAGCACGCTCCTCAAGATAATCGCCAGAATAATTCGCCCTACAAAGGGTAGCTTCGAGGTATCCGGCAGGGTAGCACCCATCCTTGAACCGGGGGTGGGCTTCCACCCTGAGATGAACCTGAGAGACAACGTGGTGATACATGCTTCAATAATGGGTCTGAGCAACGCAGATACAAAGAGAAAGGTGGGTCCAATTCTCGAGTTTGCGGGTTTGGAAAGGTTCGGCGACGCCAGGCTCAAGAATCTCTCTTCGGGGATGCAAATGAGATTGGCCTTCAGCGTGGCAATGGAGACCGACCCAGACGTCTACCTGATTAATGAGGGACCTGCCGTAGGTGATCTAGAGTTTCAGCAAAAATGCCTTGAGAAATTTAGGGCTTTTCAGCGAGACAAGGAGTCGAAAGACTATACTGCTTCCGGAGGGGGAAGTCACGGCCGGCGGGGAGGCCGTTTAGGTTATCAAGAGATACACCGAGCGGTATACGGCCCAGAGTGGTTCCAATTGAGTGAAGCGAGTCGCTCCGCGAAGTACTGGGAGAAAAGCGTACCTTGGACCTTCAAGGACGAAAGGTTGTCGTACGAGAAAAGACGGTCGATGCGCTATGCACTTCAAGATTACATGGCCGGCACGATCGGGTTCGAAAACTACAAGTCTAGGCTAGTCCTCGAAATAGGTTCAGGTTCGGGCATCGACTCGGCCGAATTCGCTCGGAACGGAGCCGAGGTAGTAAGTTTAGATTTCACGAAGAATGCAACAGAGGGAACCAGAGACCTCTTCAGAGAGACAGGAATGCCTTCCAATGTAGTACGCGCCTCCGCTCCGTTCTTGCCTTTCCGTGATGAGAAATTTGACTGCGTGTACTCTTTCGGTGTAATGCATCACATTCCTGAGGTGGAGCTTGTCGTCAGTGAGATCGCTAGAATTTTGAAACCTAGGGCGGACTTCATAACCATGTTCTACAATGCAAACAGCCTACTTTACGCATATTCGATACTATTCCTCCATCGGAATGAAGGATTTTCGGAAGATGAACTGATAAGACAATACGGTGAAAGAATAGTAGGGTGTCCCTATAGTCGGGCATACACCGAAGACGAACTAAAGACGTTGTTCTCACCATTCTTTGATGACGTCACGACGAAGGTAAAGTTCGACGTAATCGACACGCCGGAGCAGAGGAAGGTGAAAGTCGCGGTGCCCGACCAGTACAAGCTTGGATGGCACATCATTGCGAAAGGGAAAAAGCGCGTGTGCAGCTCTGGATGGATGACATCGAGAGCATGCGAATCATGATGAGGCCGTAGATTTAGCCCCTGAGAACGTGCGCAGTGTCCCCTGATAATCTGAAAGAAAAAAGAGGAAAAGAAAGATTGTCCGTTTAGGACATCTTTCTAATCAATATTGCGAGTTCGAGTACCAGCGTTATGACCGCTAGCGCTGCGACGACGAGGATGTACGTCTGCTCGTTAGAGACGGACGAACTCAGAGACGAGACAGAGGCCGACAGGCTTGTCACTTGTCCTGGCAATCCTGAGAGGCCGTTGACCGCCGTCTGAACGCTCGTGACGTCGTTCGTTAGAGTCTGTACGCTGGAGCTGAGGGAACTGATACTAGAGGAGATACCGTTGACATTGTTGGAGATTGTAGTGGCTGTTGTGGAGAGGGCGTTCACTGTGCCTGAGAGTGTGTTGACTGTTGTTGTGAGTGCGCTGAGTGCTGTGCCGAGCCCAGCCACGTTGGTGTTTACCGTCCCGAGCGTGGATGTGATGCCCGACAGTGAGCTGGTGAGGCCACTGAGAGAGCTGGTGATTGCAGCGAGGGAGGCAGTGTGAGCTGAGAGTGTCGCGGTGATGGAATTGCCCCAAGTCGTCAAGTTCTTGCCCACGGCGGCGATACTTGTCTGTGCAGCAGTTACACCGGTCTGTAGCCCAGTTACACTGGTCTGTAGAGCAGTTAGACTTGCCGCAGCAGCAGTTGCGCTGGTCTGCAGGGCAGTGATACCGGTCTGTATTGCGGTAAGACTGGTTGCAGCAGCAGTTGCGCTGGTCTGCAGGGCAGTGATACCGGTCTGAATTGCGGTTACACTGGTCTGTAGAGCAGTGATGCTTGTCTGTATCGCAGTTACGCTCGTCTGAAGAGCGGTAACTGATGGGGTAGAAGCTATCTGACTGTTCACCTGGAACGACATCAACGTCCATGCTGTGATGCCGCCCTCTTTCGCCGAGATCACTGCCGCATATGTACCGTCAGCGGTACCTGCGGGCAGGGTCGCGGTCCAAAGAGCGACTCCACTTGATGGAGAAGACGCTACCCAAGTGAGTGTGGAGGGTGTTCCAGTTGGCCCGAGTACACTTGCCGCGAACGTAGCCTTAGCTGCCGCGCTACCGTTGTTCCAGTAGGCCAGCGCAAAAATCTGCGCGGTCTGACCAGAATAGACGACAGAGTCGGAGCGTGCTATTACGGTGAGTGATAAGCCACTGGTTGACTGGGTTGCTGAGTAGGTGAACGTTGTCGTGCCGGTCGCACCGTATGAGTCGGTGGCCGTTACGACATACGTCCCGGATGTCCAAGCAGAATTACCGCCGGCGTTCGTCGAGTACGAGAAGGTCCCCGTCGAAGTGACGGCGACCGTCTGTGCGTCTAGAACGGTGGAGGAGCTCTGTTGAGTCACCGAGATGAAGACGTTGTCTGGGAGGGATGGGGTTGGAGAGATTGTTCCGCTGATCGTGTAACCTGCGGTCCCTGAAAGCGAGGTGCCGGACGTAGGGCTCGTGAAAGTTATCGAGCCGGTCGCCGCGGCAGCCGCCAGCGGGGACAGCATCAGTGCCACGAGGAGCGGGATTGCGAGGAGTTGGAGTCTCATGCTCTCACCTAAGTCGCTACCAGTGTGATGGCAGTTGTTGGTGCGGAGACCGCCAGGTTAGAGGTGGTCACGGCCGCGAATGTGACAGAGTAGGAACCGGCCGGAATGGTCTGCAAATCAACGCAGAACACTGGTGCAGATGCACCGGCGGCCAGGGTTACCGTACCGTCTGCCACGTAGATGCTGGTTCCGGACTTGAAGGTTGCGTAGACGACCAGGGTCTGGGGTGTGTTCCAACCGTTGGTCACGGTGATTGTGACGCCCTTATAGGCGCCGACCGTCGCGTATGATGCTGATGCTGTGTTGAAGGAGACGGAGTTCGCGAACGGCAGGGTCACTATCACCAAGATACCCGTAGCTGTTCCTGTTAGTCCAGCGTAGGTACTGGCAGAGAGACCGAGGTTCTGGTGTCCTGCGGGCAGGCCGGATATCGTCACTGTGTAGGTGACGCTGTTTCCGAGGCTGTTGGTACCGCTTACCACAACCTGACCTGCTGGCAGTGCGGTTCCGTTATTGGTCGCTACAACTCTTGTGAAGTTAAGGTCACCCTGAGCTGCTACGATAGTTGCTGTGACTGTCGCTCCATATCCAAGCTGTGCGTTGTTCGCTGTGGTGAACTTGACTGTTGGTGTGGTTGTGTCGACGAGGACTTGGTATGATTGGCCGACGAGCTTGTTGCCAAGTGAGTCGGTTGCTGTGAAGGCGATTGTGTGCAGGCCTGCTGCGAAGCTGGCCGCAACGGCGAAGGTCACTTTGTAGGCACTAGATATGGGCGCCGGCTGGGAGGCCCCACTGTCGATCGAGTATGTGACGCTGGCAATCGAGACCGCAAAGATCCCGGTCGCTGCGTAACCGATCGAAGTGTTGGCATTACCAGAGAACACCACGCTACTGGTGCTGCTGTAGATCACGCCGTTGTTTGGCTTGGGAGAGGTCACTGCGAGTGTTGGGAGAGGGCTGACTACGCCGATCGAGTCCGGAGCGCTCGTCTTAGCAACTCCGCTGAGTACGCCCGAGGCCGTCAGAGTGACGGTCCCAATTGTACTCGGCATCGTCCAGACGATGGCTCCGAAAGATGCAGCCGTCGAACTCTGGCCTGGAGCAATGTAGACATTAGTTGCGCTGAGTGGACAGGTGGCGCCGCACGAGGCGGTGAGGCCGACCTGTATCTGGGTTAGGGCTGTATTGGTAGCTACGTTGCCGTATTGGTCTGAGATGATGACGTTGAAGTAGAGCGTGCCGCCAGTCGCCGCGTGTGATGCGGGGGTGGCTAGCGTGTTCTCATAGTAGGTGAGAACGCTGAAGGTACTCGGTGAGGCTGCAACCGTGATCACGGGTGCTGCCGAGTCACCACTGTTGGCCAGCGAGTGGGTGGATGAAGCGTCTGTTGGTGCAAGAACGGTAGCGTTGAAGAATGCGTGCGCTCCCGCGACCGTGTCGACTGTGAATAGAGCGAAGACCTTGCCTGCTGCGTTGGTGGTCAGTGTTGTTGATGTGGTACCAGATGTGAATACGGTCGTGAGGACCGACTTGGCGCCATAGTCCTTAGCGCCTGCAATCGTCTCGAAGCTGGTCACCTTGTCCAACTTGAATGTGACTGGAACGCCTGTCTGAGCTGTTCCAAGTGTCGCGGTCACGTTGACTTGGTTGCCTGCTGGGACGGTCGCGATTGTGTAGGTCGCTCCCTTGACGACAACGGGGACCGGGACTGGGCTTGCTGCTGCGAAGGTCGAAGTGATCAGAGACTTGCTCTGACCCGCTCCGGCGAATGCCGCAGCAGAGTACGTTCCGGACACCGCTGCGCTGAGCTGTCCTATCGTGCCGTATGTGCCGCTCTGGTAGTACTGGAAGGGCAATACGTATGACGGCCCGGCTCCATTCGAGCAAAGAACCCCGAGGTCCACTGCTCCTGCCTTCCAGTCTGCACCATTCGTGCACGATATGACAGATGGGAGACCCAGTGCGTCAAAGAGGCCGCCACCTGAGAGCGCAGTCAGCGTGAAGGTGTAAGCTGTTAAGCCTGCACTGTTCAAAGCGACTGGGTTGGCGAATACATCGGCCAACGAGAAGGTGATGGTTGTATCAGCCTTCGCTCCGGTGAATGTGCCTCCTGTGCCCGTGTTGACAGTCGTCCCCTGGGTGGTTATGTAGTGGTTGCCATTGGTCGCTGCCGGGGCGAAAGCCCAAGTCATTTGGGTTGGTGCTGCGTTAATGGTCGTTATGGTTCCTACGCTCGCTACTGCTGCAACGCTCGAGGTTCCAATCGCTGCCATAATCGTAGTCGCGTCTCCTGCGTGGTTGCTTGGCTGGAAGGTGGTTGTCGCAACTCCTGTTGCGCCTGAGACCACTGTGACCGCTGAGGGGAGGCTGTAGGTTGTTGTTGCGCCGTAGCCTGGTGTGGTGAATGTGACCGTAATGCCTGCCTGCGCCGGAGTGATTGTTGCCGTCTCGGTTAGAGCGGCAGATCCTGCGACGTAGTTGGCGCTAGCGGCCGGTGTCACCACCGTGATGGTAGTTGCAGGGCTGATGACCTGAAGGCTGAACGTTGGTCCAGCGTAGTATCCAACTGCAGAAGCATCCTGGATTTGGCTGAAGAACGTGCTGGTGAATGGGTAGGATGCGCCAGTTGCCGCTGTCGCGGTGAACTTTAGAATGTCCGAAGAGCCAGGAGGAATTCCTGCTCCCGTTCCAACTGTGAAGGTGGACACGGTATAAGTCACTCCGGATCCGCCACCACCCAATTGAAACACAGGGAGGTATCCCCCTGCAACAGCGGCAGTTGCCACCCATCCTGTCGGCATCGTGATGGAGACAGCAGTTACCGTGTATTGGTTGGTAGACGGGTTGGCAACTTTTAGCGTGAATTGCGCGCCTATTCCGCCTAGGGCTGGGTTGTTGCCAGTTACCGCGATTGACGGCAGGCTGGCGTTTGTTGCATGTACTGGCGCCGCTAGCGGCACCAGAAAGAGCATTCCTGACAGTGCTAGCAATGCCTAGTATAGTTCCCGAACTGAATTTGTTGAAATACATCGAAGATGTATTCATATTTTCAGAGCAGGTCGCTGGGAATCAGTATATAAAGACAGTGGATGAATTGTCTATAAATCAGGCCATTCTAGGGCAAAAAGAGGCCTTTTCGGGCTCAAAAACTCCAGTGTGGCTTAAATATTCATAATATTCTATTCCCAGTCTAGACCTCACACTAGAGATTAGGAACCATTTGGGGGAGTCAAATTAACCCTTTTCCTCGGGAAAAAGTGAATTGGAACATGTTCCCAGGATGCGTCCGGGAGCTGTGGAGTCAATCGCGGAGGGCCAAGCTACTGGACGCTGACTGTCATAGTCTCGTTGGTACCTGCGACAGTAGGCTCAAAGCTCTCCGGCGTTGGAGGGGTGTACGTGTACGTCTGACCGGGCTGGATGCTTATCTGCTGGAGAGGACCACCACTGAAAGTTACCATGGAGCTTGACGGGTTAATCCACGTTATCGGAGTGACCCCGTGCAAGGCGGAGACCGTTGTGACGTTGAACCCGCTCGCGGTGACCTGGACAAACTTCGTCTCGGGTATGTAGGAGCCCACTGCGTAGGATACCTGCCCGGGCGCGACTACAACGTTTCGGGCGGTAGGGGGATAATACCACGGGATTGTGTCGAAACTCACGACATAGGATCCCTGGGCTAGAGACAGATTCGCAGGTGTGTTAAGCGAGTTCCCATTTACCGTGAACGGTACTTTAAGCGGGGCCTGGTCTTCGTCCTCTGCTCGGACGCGTAGGGTGCCAGGGGTGTTCAGTTGGACGAAGGCGTAGACCACCAGGACGATTATGATTATGGCGGGCACGAGAAAAAGCAACTTGCCGAGGCGCGAGTCGTACCTGCTCTTCCGCTTCATCGGTCTCGCCTTGGATTGATGATTGATTAATATTCTGCCCTGAATTCACGCAACTGGTCGGCGGGCTACACTCGAAGTGCAACAAGAAGCGAGGACCATCTCTTCCTAAATCAAACAGCCGGGACGAGACTTGTGTCGGAATACGCCATAGTTTCGCTTTCGTGTGGTGGAAGACTTTTCGTGCTCCTCGGAGCGAAGTTTGGAAGAAGGAAGCATCGTCATCTAAGAGCAAAAGACGTATATAGAAGACATGAATTAATTGCAACTTAAGTGGCACCAAATGGGAAAACTTGACGAAGTTGACATGAAAATACTCGGGTCTCTCTACCAGGACGCGTCGGTCTCGATACCGACGCTCAGCAAGGACCTCGGCCTGAATCTCTCGGTGACCTACAGCAGGATCAAGCGACTCACGAAGCGCCAGATAATCAAGCAGTTCACGATAATCGTCGACGAGGACAAACTGGGGTTGCCTGCCTCGGCGGTCGTGGGCGTTAACCTCGACCCGAAGCAGCGAGACCAGGCGCTCGGCGAGATTGCAAAGCTCGACCAGGTCAGGTCGATTCAGGAGGTCACGGGAAGGTTCGACGCGTTCGTCACGCTGAGGGCCAGGACGATAGAGGAGATCTACAAGATCGTCGCGGAGAACCTCGGGAAGGTCCCGGGTGTGAACCAAGCCGAGACGTTCATCCAGGTGGAGAAGATCCGGCCGGTCGTGAAGTTCAGGATAGCCAACAGCCCCGCCGTCTGAAATTTATAATAGTGCGTGGGCTCGCACTTGGAACCACTTGGACCCCTTCGTCTTACTCGACCAGTCGGTCGCGCAGGGCCTGCTGAAGCCCACGATGGCGAAGAAGGTCAGGGAGAGGTCCAAGTACCTCACTAACGCCATCGAGAGGGTGGAAGTGGCCTCCCTGTTGGCCTATCCGCCCTACTACATCGAACCGTCGCTGCCACTCGAAACCACTTCGGTCGAGTACGGGAGCGTTGGCGCACTCTACGCGAGGGTCATACCTGCAAAGTTCGAGGGCAGGCTCTCCATCATAGTGCAGTTCACCGCGCCCCTACTGTGCTTTGGGCTGAAGGGGACCATTGAGGCCATCGCGGCCCACGAATTCACCCACTACGTGGACCTCGTCAGGAGGCTCAGCAGGATGCAGGTCACCAGCGACGAGAGGGTAAGCACCCTCTTCGAGTCAGAGTACGCGGACGAAGAGAGGGTTGTCGAGCCGAGACGAATCTTCTCGAACGACAAGAAGCTGGCGGCGCTCGTGGAGAAGAAGTTCAAGGGTGGCCTCTCGGACGAGAAGCTAAACGAGAAGGTCGCCAAGAGCTGGATAGAGAAGGGACTTCCGACCAAGAGAGTCGCGCCGGAAGAGAACTTTGTGAACGTCAGTGTCGGCGTCATCTCGAACACGCGCTTCGACCCGCTGGTCCTGGCAAAGATCAGGGAGATGGAAGTGAAGGTCCCAGCATGAGCCAGGCTCTCACCGCGGACGAGAAGGAGGTCCTCATCAAGCTCGCTGGGACCCTGGTCGCGGACGAGGTCACGTCGGTAACCGCCTACGGGTCTAAGGTGGCGGGCTATTCCAGGCCGGACTCGGACTATGACATAATCGTCACGTCCAAGAATTTCGGCGGGCGGGTGAGATACAAATACGTGAAAACCCCAGTGAAGGCCTCGGCCTTGCTCGTGCGGGACGAGCTGTTCCTCGCGGACGCGAAGACGGCGTCTCTGGGAGAGTTTGTCGCAGGGAGGCTCCTGAACATCCACCTGCCACTGCTCAACGCGGAGTTCACGAGGCAGGCCGAGATCGAGAGCAAGAAGAGAGTCATCGCAGAAGCCATCTTCGAGATCTCGTCCCAGAACGGAGAGTTCTCGCAGGACCTCATCATCCCACTCGACTACTTCCTCTTCGACAAGCTGCACAAGAGGTCGACGATCTACCCCCCGGTCCTCTACAGCTACATCAGGACCTACACCTGCCCCTCTGCGCCCCAGAACCGGGCGAGCAGCCTCGACGGTTTCAGGGAGGCCGCGAAGCTGTTGGCAGGGCAGGGATTCCTCGAGTTGCGGGGAGACACTGTGAGGCTTGTCTCCGAGAGGCTTAGAGGAAAGTCTTTCGCGAGGCTCCTGGCGCTCTTCAACCTGACGACGCGGGGCGTCAGACAATACGCGGTCCACGGCTACGCCGGACGGGTCGGGCTCACCGTGATGAAGGACGAAGCCCTCTCGAAGGTGAAGAGGATGCAGCAGAAGGTCGAGCCGCCCAGGGAGCTCGTCCACCCCAAGGACCTGCTCAGGCTCGAGGAGGGCGTCGTCGTCGCGAAGACCGCCGACATGATACAGAAGCTGGCCGAGGAGTCAGGCTACGGGACGTACAGTCACCAGACAAGAACCCTGGGCGAGGTCTACTCGACGGCCAAGCTGATCACGATAAGGGGAGACGGGCAGGCCAGCTACGTCTTCAAGTACTTCGCTGACATCCGCTCGATGAAGTGGGCGTTTCTCATCGTCTGGGCGCCCAAGCTGAAGTTCAGCATGTCTCCGCAGGCGAGGATGCACCGTGAATACATCGCAGCGCGCAAGCTCAGAGCCTCCGGGCTGAGGATACCGAGGATAGTCGGCGCGGCAATCGATGACAAGGTACTCGTGAGGGAGTACGTCGACGGGAAGCCGCTCTCCAAGTTCATCGAACAGATACTCAAAGGGAGCGCCTCTGACCTTGCCCACGTGAACAGCTACGGCAGGGACCTGGGGACGTTGCACGCGACAGGCTTCGCCCTGGGAGACGCAAAAGCGGGGAACATACTGGTCAGGGAGGGCCAGCTCTACTTCACCGACCTCGAGCAGGCGGTGGAGGGTGGAGACCAGGCGTGGGACATTGCGGAGTTCCTCTACTACGCAGGCAAGCTCTCCCTCAAGGAGGACGCAATCCGCGTGGTCGCGAACGCGTTTCTTGACGGATACGTCGAGAGCAACGGGACCGAGAACGTAGCAAAGGCCAAGTCATCGAGGTACCTTACCCCGTTCAGGCCATTCGTCGTCCCGCAGGCCCTGAAGGCGATCCGCGGCTCCATCGAGAGCCATGCCGGCTGATTCTATGCCTTTGTCTTGAAGGTGGTGTAACCGCAGTTGCCGCAGGACATCCTGTCCTTGTGCTCGGCCATGAAGTATCCCTTGCCGCACCTCGGGCATTCTTTCTTCAACCTAGTGAGCGATGTGTCCTCGACCTTGTAGAGCTTCCAGACCTGAACGTTGGCCTTTGGCTTCTTCTCTTTGCGCTCCTTCCTCGCCTTCGGCGCCGCCGCTTCTCCCTCGGCGGGAGCCACCGCCGCTGCCGGGGCGGGAGCTGGAGCGGGGGCGGGCGCGCCCTTGGGCGCGGCCTTTGGATCCTTGGGGTCTTTTGACATTAATCATCACTTTTTCTTTTTCACGGCCGGAGCTGCGGCGGCCGTGGCTGCTGCGTCGGCCTTCTTCTTGGCGGCCTTCATCGCTTCCTTCTCCTCCTTGGTCAGAAGTCGAACAGACAGGTAATGGTGGGCTATCTCCTTGCGGCCCTCCTCTGAATCGTACACGTGGAACCACCCGACCAGGTTCCTTGAGCCGGCTTGGGGCGCGAGCCTTACCAGCGCGACCCTGCCTTCGGTGGAGTTCATGGCCTGGGCGACCTCCCGGATGGCTTCCTTCCTGTTGATCGCTCCCGCCTTCTGCGCGAATAGGACCTGGACTTCGCTCCTTCCGAGGAGCTTGGAGTCCTTCCTGCTAACTATCTCCATGTCTTCTGACCCTGCCGACTGTGGGGGTAAATAAAGTGATTACGTTCGAGAAGTGTGCTCCAACGGACCTGCGAGGAATATTAGACGGGGCGTGCGGGGTGTGGTCGTTCATGAAACGCCCGAGAATGGCAGTGATGGTCGCCATTGCGGTTGTCTTGGTCGTCGTTGCGTTCGCAGTCTTCGTCATTGTCGACCGGTCGGAAAGCAACAAGTGCTCGAACACCGGGACGAGCCTGGTCTCGATGTTCGGGAGCATATCCGTGCCTTACGGCCCGGCCGGGAGCAACTTCACGTTGACCGTTATCAACAGCACCTGCTCGCCCATCACCGGGATAACGGTGGTGTCCGTGCAGCCTCAGATAGCGGGCGTGGTGAACAGCACGTTCGTGCAGTACAACGGCACCGTTGTCAACCCATCAAGTCCGTTACCGGCAGGGCAGCTTGGGACTGGGAGCTTGGCGGTCTCGGGAATCGACGCAGGGCAGAAGTACGTCTTCACGATAACCATTGACTTCTCTTCAGGGTCCGTGCCACAGACCGAGACGATGGAGATCTACCCGCAGAATTAGGTGGTTTGCATCCCTCGCACGCGCATTGATTGGAATCGCAATCCGAGTTTCTTTGTATTCCGCACATGCGGGCCCTTCGCCATCGGACGTGGCTGAACCTGCCGCCTGGGCGGCCGGAAGAGTGACGTGTGTTGTGCTCAGATGCCGAACGCTTCATTGTCCTACGCGGTGTTCGCCGCTTCTGCTCCGTCGACCACGACGGCGCCTTCGCCATTCCCAGTCGCTGAAGCGCTCTCCGCGTCAGGGTTCACAGCTCCTGGGGTATGAGTTGGTCCTGCGTGCTCTTTCGCGCGGTACATGTACTTCTTGCCTCTCAGAAGTGACGCAATCGCTGCGGCAATGGATAGTGCCGCTCCGATGTAGAACGACAGGTCCAGAGCGGTCATGAATGCGGGGGCTATCGCGTTCGGAAAGAAGGTCTGCCCCTCGAGGTAGGTCGTTATCGACTGAGGAATCTGGGAGACGACCGAAGAGAGCTGCGGGAGGGCAAGGATCGACTGCACCGGGTTGTAGCCCAGGAAGGCGGAGAACAGAGCGCTCGTCGGCGAGATCGATGTGAACACGCTGGCGAGTTGCGGGACTCCGGCGCTCGTCATCGCGTTCGAAAGCGCGTTCGGCAGGCTGCCTGAGAGTCCCGTGATTATCACCGTGAAGAAGATGGCCAGGCTCACCGTCTGCCCCGTGTTCTGGAGCGTAGCCCGCATCCCTGACGCCGCCCCCCTGTCCTCCGCCGGGACCGAGTTCATGATAGAGGCCGTGTTTGGGGCCGCGAACATCCCTCCCCCGAGCCCCATGACGAAGATGATCACCGCGAACGAAAGATAGCTGAAGTTGTAGGGGAGGAGCGAGAGGGCGAGAAAAGTGCCGGCGGTAATCACCATCCCGAGCGTGGAGAACAGCCTGGCTCCATGTTTGTCGGACAGGAGTCCACTCAGCGGCCCCATTATTACGAATCCGAGAATCATCGGGATCATGTAGACCCCCGCCCAGAACGGCGTGGACTGGTAGCTGATTCCGTGCAGCGGGAGCCATATCCCCTGGAGCAGGATGATGAGCATTATCTGCACCCCGCCTCTACCCATCGATGCCAGAAAGCCGGCGATGTTTGCGGCGCTGAACATCCGGTTCCTGAACATCCCGAGTCGGAACATCGGGTCCGCCACCCTGCTCTCCACGAACGGGAAGGCTATGAGCAGGGCGAACCCTGCGGCCAGCGAAGCGACGACCCACGGATTGCCCCAGCCCATGGATGAGCTTCCGTACGGATTCAAAGCGTAGGTCACCCCTATGAGCAACAGGGTCAGGCCTCCCCCGAAGGTGGCATTGCCCAAGATGTCGAGCTTCTGGTTCTTTCTCATCGTACCTATCTCCTTGAGCTTCGCGTATGACCAGACGGTTCCGAGCGCCCCGACGGGCACACTGACGAGGAAGATGTAGCGCCAGTCATATAGCGCGAGGATTCCGCCCAGCACCAGCCCGACGATGGAGCCGACGATGACAGCGGTCATGTTTATTCCGAGCGCCCTTCCTCTTTCGTTCTGGGGGAATGCGTCGGTCAGAATCGCGGCGCTGTTGGCGAACAGGAAGGCGCCCCCTATCCCCTGGATTATCCTGAACACGATGAGCTCCGTCGCTCCGAGGTCGCCCGTGCTGGGCGTGACGGCACATAGCAACGAGCCCACCGTGAAGATCACGAAGCCCAGGTTGAACAACCTGACTCTTCCGAACATGTCTGAGATGCGTCCGAACGACACGAGGAGAACCGAAGTCACCAGGCTGTATCCAAAGAGGATCCACAGAAGGTACTGGAAGGAAGTGAGAGGGTTGATTGACAGCCCTCGGAATATCGCTGGAAGAGAGATCAGGACGATCGTGCCGTCGATGCCCGCCATCAGCGTCCCGATCGTGGTGTTTGAGAGCGCGACCCACTTGTACTCGACCATTCAAACCACGTCCATTGCGTCCTTCACCTGGAAGACCGCTGGGTGGAGACCCATGCAGCTTTCACTGTCTTCTTCCCTTAGGACCATCACGGCGACCATGATCCGGTCGGATAATCACAACGCTTCAGATACTGAGATAATCGCTGGCACCTCCTCATTCGTTCCAGGCACGACGAGGAGCGCGTCAGAGGGTCTACCCTCCCATCGCGAGCGGTCATTCTAGAGCCTACGCTCGTCTTGCTCAAATTGCCCGCAATTGCTCAATGCATTAACTATTTATAGATTAACTAAACACATTGTAATGCATGCGAAAGCAGTTGCAGCTGGCTGACCAACGTAATGGGACGTACAACGCCATCATAGCAACCTACAAGGTAATGCAACGCAACATGACTAAGCTGGTTTCACAGGAGGGACTGACGCAAGCTCAGTTCCAAGCACTGAGGGTGATAGCGAAATATGGCCCCACACCAATGAAGACCATAAGCGACAAGATGTCGGTTTCTGCTGCCAACATCACCGGGATAGTCGACAGGCTCGAGTCGAAGGGTCTGATCGAGAGGATGGCTCGCAGGGAAGACAGGAGAGCCTCAATCATAGAGCTCACCCCCAAAGGAAGAAGGATTCAGGAAGAAGTGGCCAAGAAGTACGCCAGGTTCGTGCAGAAGGCCCTCCAGAGGTTCACGCCGGAGGAGCAAGAGACACTCCGCAGTCTCCTCGCAAAGCTGCAGGAGGAGATGCGTGCCTCGGGAGAGCAGGTTCAGGGGGACTTGAACGTGAAGACCAACCAAGCGCGGTAGTCTAACCTCTGGCAGAGCGTGCCTGACCGAACTGGGTACTCGCCGGTGCCGCTCGGTCAGCTCCGACAGGGCGCTGGGCTCTTCACGCTCGTCGACTCAGGACAAGGTCATCGACTTGGAAGCCGATTGAGAGAGCGCTCGCGGTTGTGACCGCAATCTAACGCAGAGCCCATGGAATGGGTCGCAGGCGTTCACTCCTGCTTCATGCTGGCGAATATCGCCTTCGCCGACGACTTTGCCCTCTCGTCGATGGTGACCATGACCACTCCCTCTCCCGGCTGCCCATAGTACAGTGAGGAACCGATGGGAGCCGCTTCGATTGCCGGGATGGCCAGCAGGTCCTCCTCGCCGTTGATCAGCACCCGCGCCGGCTTCTCGCCCTCCAGGGCATTCTTCACCGCCCCGATCGCCTCCGCGGTGATTGTCCCCGCCGGGTTCGAGGCCCTGACAAGCCGGACGTAGGGGGCCTCGGGGGGCATCCGCCTCGCCCTCCGCTCGACCTCGTCGATGAGCTGGACGTCGGGCGTCCTCCCGAGCGCCTGCAAGGTCTCCGTCACGCGGTCCCCCACCGAGACGACCAGTGGGGAGGAATGGAGTGTTCGGAGGAACGTGGGCCTCCTGAGCTGATTCGCCCTGTAGAGTGTGCCGATCGGTTTCTTGAGTTTCCTTCTCAGCGCGGGGGTGACGACGTACCGGGTGACGGGTCCGGCTAGCTTACCTTGAGCGCGTACCTTCCGGGCGTCTTTATCGCCAGAGTCTCCGCGACCTTGGAGTTCTTCGGGTCCAGCACTATTATGAGGCCTGACCACTCACTGCTCAGCTCGTTGGAACCCTCGTTCGGGCACTTCTTCTCCGTTGTCAGCATGTGGCACTTTCTGCAGGCGAGCTCCTTCATCCACTATCACTCCTAGGACGCCCGGGCCTCGGCCTTGGCCACCTTCGCCGCCTTTGCCACTTCGTCGTCGATCCACTCCAGCGCGCCGAGGAATGGCTGCCTGCACGTTACCCCGATCTTGCCCATCGAAATCCCGTGACCGAGCGAGACAGCGGTGATCCTCACTCTCACCTTGCTCCCGACCTTGAGAGTTCGCTTGGACTGTGAGGCGGTGATGACGCCCGACTTCACGTCGCTGGTGAGGTAGTCGTCCATTATCTGACTGAGGTGCAGGAGCGCGTCGGTCGGGCCTATCCTCACGAACGCCCCGAAGTCGGTTATCTCGACGACCTCTCCCTCGATTATCTCCTGCTTGAGCGGGAAGAAGGCGAAGACCTCGAACTTGACCTTGTGGTAGGTCGCGCCGTCCCCGGCGATTATCTTCCCTATCTTGTCGACCTTTACGTTGGTCACAAGGACCAGGTACCCGTAGTCAGGATTGATCGTGCTCTCGTACTTCAGCTTCAGCAGCTCGAGGGCGACGTTCTCGAGCGATGAACCAAACCGGTTTGGAGGAACGCGGACGACATCGTCGAGCTCTACTAGTTGAAACATGTCTAAATCAGAGGGAACTCTCCTCCCCTCCGTGTCCCTAATATAAGATTTCTACCCTGAGTCTAGCTGCGGCGGATTTCAACCCTTCCCGCGCTAAGCGAGAGGACCTCCACGCGGGAGGCCTCGAGCTGCCGGATGAGCTCCCCGTCGATGGTGGCCACGATGGCGCCATCCAGCAGGGCTTGGGAGACCAGCTCGTCGTCGGCACGGCCCACTCCGGACCTTTCCAGTCTGATCGTCCCCGAGTCGACGAGGCCCAAGGCGAGCCGGGCGAACCCGGACTCCCTCCCCCTCCTCCGAGCGAGACGTTCGAGCTCTGAGTAGACCGGCTGGAGGACTACGCCTTCGAAGCTCCCCACCTTGTCGAGCAAAGCCTCCTGCCATGGGGTAGGGTGTTCCATGACTGCGATGAGGAAGCTGCTGTCGAAGAGGACCCTTCGCGGCCGTCTTACTTTATGAGGCCTGAGCCGATCAAACGCCATCGTTCTGCTATCCTCCTGCTTATCGCTACGCGCGCTCCGGGCTCCGCTACGACGGGCTTGCGGAGGTCGAGCTCGGCCACGACGTCCCTTACCGAGGTCACAGACCCCAGGGTCGCTGCCGTGCCGATGTTCAGCCTAAGTGACTCGCCCATGCGCACCTTCTCGACCTTGAGGAGCTCGGCGGAACCGACGGCCTGATCGAAGAGCTGGAGGTCCACGGAGACGTGGGTCTTGGGCGCGGGGAGCGTCCCCGGCCTCCCGACCAGCGAGCCGACCATCAGGTCACCCTTGGTGAGCGCCGGGTCGAGGTAGGTCCCGAGTGAGATCAGCCCGCCCGGACCGACCTTCTCTGCCATACCCACGCCGGTCCCCAGACTGGCCACCTTCGTGAGCAAGGGTGAATACTTCCCCCTCTCGTCCGGGAGTCCTGGAGAAATCTCGATCTCCTCACCCACCGCCAGCTCGCCCCTGACGAGGCTGCCACCCAGAACACCCCCGACCAGCGAAGGAATGTCGGCGCCAGGCTTGTTGACGTCGAAGCTCCTCAGCGCGTACATCTGGGGCACCGCCGACGGGTCCCTCTGCGGAGTGGGGATGTTCTGCTCCAGCGCCTCTATGAGCGCGTCGATGTTGATCCCGTGCTGGGCGGAAACCGGGATTATCGGGGCGTCGGCGGCGATGGTGCTTGAGAGGAAGTTCTTGATCGCCTCGTAGTTCTTCTTGGCCCCCTCCGAGTCCACCCTGTCTATCTTGTTCTGGACGATGACCATCTTCTTCATGCCCAGCATCTGCAGGGCGAGCATGTGCTCCCTAGTCTGTGGCATGGGGACGGGTTCGTTGGCCGCTATCACCAGGATGGCGCCATCCATCAGCGCCGCTCCCGCCAGCATGTTCGTCATGAGGCTCTCGTGGCCCGGCGCGTCGACGAAGCTGACCGTCCTCAGCAGCTGAGTCTCCTGACCGCAGACCGGGCAGGTTGGCAAGGTCGAGAACGCCTCCGGAGGCGGCGTGTGGGCGCACTTGTAGAAGGCCGCGTCCGCGTATCCCACCTTAATCGTGATACCTCTCTTGAGCTCCTCGCTGTGGGCGCTCGCCCAGACACCTGTTATGCTGGCTACGAGGGAGGTCTTCCCATGGTCGACGTGCCCGCTCGTCCCTATGTTGCACTCGGGCTGCTTTGGGATGCGCATCCTCGAGACAGCGGAGATGGTCTGGGCCATGAGTACTGATGGAAAGTTTCGAATTTCGGGGATAGATAAAGATGCTGAGTCCTCGGGGCTAGTCTGCCTTGACCGCGTTCAGCTGGTAGATTTCCTCGGTCACCGTGCCGCCTCGCACCAGCTTCCTGCGCTTCTCTCCCTCTACCGAGTGCCTGAAGCCTATGCCCTCTGTCATGAGGACGTGCCGCTTTCCGCTGCCCATGACGTCGCCTCTCATCGGGAACCCGGCCCTGTCGGACCCGCCGGTCAGCTTGACCTTGTAGTTCTGGCCGATGACGCTCAGGTCGATTACCTCGCCTATCTTGCGGCCCATGAAGATCTGGGCCTGCGAGTCCTTGGCCTCCATGACCTCGGACTTGCCCGTCTTGGAATCGGAGATGATTACCTTGAACGAAGCCATCCTTTGACAGCCCAACCAGGCTTCGTTAATAAAAGAATTGGTGCGATCTAGAAGCCGTACATCATGTCCTTGGCCGACCGGATGGCCACTATCTCCTCGAGGACGGCATCGTCATCAGGGGTGAGCGTCTCGGCCAGCTTCCCCCTGAGCAGCTTCACGTCGTGGGAGGTGGGGAAGGTGAAGATCGAATCGTTCTCCTTGATCTGGCGGCCCAGCGTCGGCCCCCGGACGGATATCGCCACCTGCATGCCCTTCGTCGCCTCCGGGACAGGCTTGCCGTTCTCCTGGATCTGCTCGACGGTGCCGAGCTCCACGCCGCTGGCGTCCATCAGCCTGACCTTGGGTTTCAGCCTGCCGCCCGTGACCTCAATTCCGAACACCGCAGGGTCGTTCCTTCTGAAGAAAGAGCCCGGCAAAGCCTTGATCTTGGCAGGCCCGGTTACCATCGAGAGGGCGTTCCTCTGGTCCTCCTCGCGCTTCTTTGCGGCCCACTGCACGTATCCCTCGACCGCGTCGTAGATGACATCGGAGGTGATTATCTGGGCAGCCTTGGCGTTCTCTTTCGCGTCTTGGATGACCTTGACGTCGAACCCGATGATGGCGCCAAGGTAGGGGTCGTGCTCGGCGACCGCCTCCGCCTCCACGATGTCGTTCCTGGATATGTCGCCTATGTCAGCCGACCTTACGGGTATCTGCCTCTGCTCGAGCATCCTGAGGAGCGCCTCGAGGGCGCCGATGCTCCCCGCCTTCACCACGACCCCGTCGATGTCGGTCTTGGTGACCAGCGTCGTCAGGTCCTTCTCTGCCTCGGCCCTTATCGCCTCGAACTCGTCCTGCGTCCTGAACGAGACGACGGTCGTCCCCGGGATTACCCCCGCAAGGTCGGGTGAGACGCAGCTTCACGCCGGCCGCGGAGAAGACCTCCTGCACCGGAGTGAACTTGTCGCGGGGGTCGCGCATCTCGTCGAGCGGCTTCGGCATGAAGAGAGCCTTGACCCTGGACTCGACCGCGCCCTCCTTCTTCACCAGGACAAGACGGTCGCCGACTTTCAGCTTGCCATCGGTGAGAATCATGTTGGCGGTCTCACCAATGCCCACTTCCTCCTGGAGCTCGAGGATGATGCCCCTCGCTCTGCCGTTCTCGTCGATGGTGACCAGCTTCTCCGTGAGGAACTGTTGGGCAAGCCCGATCAGGACCGCCATGATCTCGGGCATCCCGACCCCGTATCTGGCGGAGATGGGCACGATGGACACCTGCTTGCGGAAGTCCTTCACCCTGTAGAATGCGTCGGAGTTGAACCCCTGCCTCGATAGGGCGCCGACCACGTTGTAGAGCCTCTCCTCGAGCTCGTCGTTCCATTCCGGTGGCTGTTGCTTGAGCGCCGTCGTAAGGGACCCGGTGGTGTCCTTCCGCCATCCGCGTATCATGTCTATCTTGTTGAGCGCGACCAGGAACGGGACCTTCCGCTGCTTCAGAATCTCGATGGACTCGATGGTCTGGTTCTCCAGGCCCTTCTGGACGTCGACCAGCAGGATCGCGATGTCTGCAGCCGACCCGCCCCGCATCCTCAGGTTGGAGAATATCTCGTGCCCCGGCGTGTCGATGACCAGCAGTCCCGGTATCTTCAGCTGCGCGCCAGACTTGTCCAGCAGCGCTCCGCAGATGGCGGTGAGGGTCTCCATTGGGAAGAAGCTCGCCCCGATCTCCTGGGTGATTCCTCCGGCCTCGCGGGCCTGGACGGCGGTGCCCCTGATGCGGTCAAGAAAAGAGGTTTTTCCAGAATCTACATGACCCAGCACGACAACCACAGGTTGCCTTAGCGTCTGTGTGGGCTGGGTCATACAGAATCAACTTGAATGACGACCTCTGGTCTACCTAATATCATTTGTCGTCGGATTTTCTTCCAAGGAGTCCCCCGCACGGGCGGTCTCACAAGAGGGGGTTTCTGTTCGGACCTAGGAGAAGTACGTCTTGCTCTCCCAGTCGAAGGATTCCTTCGAGTCGGAGGCGTGGATGGCGTTGTCCAGCAGCCCCGTCGCGTAGTCTCCTCTTATCGTCCCGGACGCCGCCTCCCAGCTCTTGGTCGAGCCGATGGCCCTCCGGACGAGGGCGATGGCGTCTCTCCCCTCGAGCACGACGCCGACGCTGGGGCCGCTGCTGATGAACGAGACGAGGTCCCCGAAGAAGGGCTTGTCCTTGTGGACGATATAGAACTGGGTCGCCTTGACCTTGCTGACCGTCTGCATCCTGATCTCGACCGGCTTGAGGCCCCGCCTCTCGAACCGTCCGACTATCTCCCCGACGAGCCCCCGCGCCACGGCGTCGGGCTTCACGACGATGAGCGTGCGCTCGATCGGAGGAAGGGACATCCTACTTGTCCTCTCTCGCCCACTTGAACTTGCGCGGGTCCCTCTTCAGCTTGCGGTCGTTGAGCTTGCACTTCGAGGAACAGTAGCTCCGCGTCGAGCCGTCGTTCATGATCAGCATTATGCCCGAGCCCAGATGTACGTCCTTGCCACAGAAGAAGCATTTTTTCGGTGTGTACAAAACAATCGCCTGACGAGTGATTCAGCGAAGGCCAGCAGGATGTGCATATAAAGGAAACGATGAACGACGCCGAATCGCACGGGAGCCTGGACGGGAGACTCTCAGAAAAAACCCGAAGAAAACGCGAATCTTTCTACTATAACCGTATAAAACCGCGTTCTATCGCCGGCGCATGGGCGTGCGCCGTGGAGGTGCTGCGTAGCCATGGCCCGGCTCCTCTACGCCGCGCTGGTAGGTTTCCTGCTCGTTCTTGCTCTGGCTGAGATCCCTGTCGCCTCTCCGGCCCAGGAGGTTCAGCACGTCGTGGTGATTGTGCAGGAGAACCACTCCTTCGACAACTTCTTCGGTTTCTATCCTGGCGCGAATGGCTTGCAAGGCTCCAATGCGCCGATCTTCCACGCCACGACCAACGATGTGTACGAGAACCAGAGCATCGACGGGTTCGTCGGTCATCCGGAGAACTACGGGTACTTCACCTGCGCAGACATCCCGTACTACTGCTACCTCGCGAACGAGGGCGTCCTGTTCGACAACTACTTCGTGGCCACCCCCCTGGCGAGCCTGCCGAACCACATGGCCATGATCGCAGGGTCGACTCTCGGCTTCCACACCGACTGGAACACCTCGGGACAGGCGTTCCCCTGGCGTACGAACACGACCATCCTGGACGAGATGACGGCGAAGGGCGTCTCCTGGGACTACTTCAACTGCGACTACAACGAGTGCCCGCTGTCGTTCTTCAAGCAGTCGCCCGGTTGGTTCGACAACGAGCAGGAGACACCTGACCTCATCTCGGACATCAAGTCTCACACGCTTCCTGACGTCTCGTTCGTGATGCCGATGAGTGACGCCGTCAGCGACGAGCCCCCGGCCTCGCTCACTTCCGGCCAAGCCTGGGTCAAAGGGGTCATCGACGACCTCAACTCCTCAGGTTACCTCAGCTCGACGGTGGTGCTCCTGACCTGGGACGACTCAGGGGGCTTCTTCGACCACGTCCAGCCGCCCGGTTCCCTCGGTTACCGCGTCCCGATGATCATGCTGGCACCGTACGGTCCCGAGGGATTCGTGGACCACGACCTGTCCAGCCACTACTCCATACCCACGGTCATCGAGTCGGCCTTCGGGCTCAGCTGCATGCATCTCGACTGCAGCGCGTTCAACCTGCTCAGCGCAGTGAGTTCCCCGGCTCCCGTGGAGCCGCCGACTCTGACATCGACGTCGACGAGCTCCGTCACTTTGACACCTACTTCAACGTCGACCAAGACAACCACGTCGGCTCAGTCCTCCACCTCGACACGTTCTTCCACGTCAACGCAGGCAACCATCACAACCCAATCGACCGCCTCAGCCCAGTCATCCACCTCTACCCAGACAACGACCTCGACTCGGACATCTACTTCGACCGAGACGTCGACCGGGTGCCAGGCTTGGGCCACCGCGTACTGGGGTCCGCTCTGGGGCTGCGAGAATCTCAACTCCAACTCTGCACAGTCCTCCACCTCGACCGTGACCACCACCGCGTGCCAGGCCTGGGCCACCGCGTACTGGGGTCCGCTCTGGGGCTGCGAAGACCTGGACTGACGGGTCGGACCCTGGACGGAGGGAGGGGTATTCGGAGACCCTAGAGATGTCTGCCAGAGACGTGAGTGCCTACCTAGGGGTCTAAAAGGCCCCTGAGTCTTTCTCCGCATGGCAGAACTCGCTGCGAATGACGAAGTGGTCAATCATATCGTTAGGAACGGTGATGACCTCGCGTTCACTAAACACTTTTGGAAGGCATGCGAACCACTCGAAGCAGACATAACACAGTATCGCAAGTTCGCACGAGTCATTCAGATGCATAATTCGGGCGAGAATCCGGCATCGATATCACTTGACCTTGAAACGTCCATCTCCACTACAAAGAGTTGGTGCAGTGGTACAAAAATGCCGAAACTCGCGCATTATCTCAAGTGGTTCGTCGCATTGGGCCCACCGAAGAACGGACTGGTCTGGCTTAACACTGAATGCACTCATGGACACGCAATCCCAATCGGAAAGTTTCTGCAAGTTCCCTTGTCAATAAGCAGTTGGGCTGATGTGGATGACCTTCTATCTCAGATACGGCCTCTTCCCGGAGCGACTTCGGATTTCGACCCACGTTATCTCTTTGGATTCTTCCTCGGGATGGTAATTGGAGACGGCTCCAAGTCCAAGCAGAAGACGTCGCACCGACACATAGGCTTGGTGCTCAGCATGAAATACAACACTAATCTTGCCGTCGGCGACTTCACCTGCATTTGTGCGCAATCCATAGGATTGAGAATGTGTAGATCGAAAGACCTTGCAAGACCGAACGGAAAACCACATGCTTTTTTCCAATGGACCTCCCAATCTTCGCCGCTTATTGATTGGCTCCACAACGTTGCTTTGGGCCTCTGCGAAGGCGAAGTCACAACTTACAACCCGATTCGTGCAGACTGGATTCTCACTGCGCCCCCCGAGTTCAGAATTGGTCTCGTCCAAGGACTATCAGAATCTGACGGATCGCCTAACGTTGCCGGGCAGTCAATGGAGACTCTGGATTGGTCCCAACTGGGATCTCATGATAAGATTCCTCAAGACATTCGGCCTGCGGGCGTTCAAGTGTCGAGAAGCAATAACACTGGCGAAAAGTCAAGCTATCAAGAGTTTTGACATTCCGATGTTTGCACCGCACCTAAACACCGTGCGTTACCAGAGGCTCAAGTTGCTTGCCACGACGAAGCGCTTGAGGAAGGAAGAGCGCCTCTCAGTGGAACTTCGAAAAGAAATATTGGACCTGACAAGAAACGGGCTTTCAGTCCCCAAGATAATTGAGTTCTTGGCAGAGAAAAGAGGCATCTTGATTTCCTTCGAAGCAGCCCAGAGATGGAGTAGGAAGACCAACTAACATTCGGGCACCAGAGGGTCGAGCACTTAGCCACAATAAATGTGCCTTTAGTGCATGGAATATACAATTATCCTATTTTATCTTGCGAGCTTCGCGCTCGGTATCTCGCAATAATAGTATGTCGTTGAGCCTTATGGGGCCCTTGACGTTCCGCGTGAGGATCCTGCCCTTCTCCTTTCCCTCTAGTATCTTTACCCTGACCTGGGTTATCTCGCCCGCGACGCCGGTCCGCCCGACTATCTGGACGACCTCTGCCGGCGTGATTGCTTCTGCGGCCTGCTTGCTCATTGCTTGCCTCTAATCCTCGCAAGCTCCTGGGTGACCTGGTCGAGGATCTGCTGGCCCTCGCCGGCCTCAACCACCGCCGCCGCGGCGGTGGAGACGTCTATGCCGATGGCCGGGCCGATCTGGTCCTTCGAGGGGACGAAGACGTAGGGTATCTTCCTCTCGTCGCAGAGGAGCGGAAGGTGCGCCACCACTTCTGGCGGCTGGACGTCCTCCGCTATGATCACTAGCTTGGCCATGCCTCGCTCGACGGCCTTGGTGGTCTCGTTGGTGCCCTTGCGGACCTTGCCGGACCTGGAGGCCTGCCTCAGGACCTCGTAGGCGGCCTCGGATACTTCCTTCGGTGTCTCGAACTTTACGAAATAGGGTTTGGGGGTCATCTGAACTAATCGCCCAACCAAGCGGTTTTTGACGGATACTTAAGCGTATTCAGCCGAGGTTCTCGCAACTGGCCTGGGAAGACTCTCGGGGGGAGGGCAGTCGGTCTAGTTGTGCGCGAGCACACAGCGGGCAGGCCCGTCGACCCTGACGAAGCCGTAGCGGGGGAACTGGACGATGTCTCCCTCACGGAGGTCCCCGAATGACTGCTCTGCGAACCCTGACCGGGTCTTCAGGCTACCCGCGTTGAACGTCCCGTCCTCGTTGTAGAGCTCCGAGGGCTCGAGGACCTCGACCATCTGTGAATGACCGGGCACGACCCACTGGACCTTCCTTGTGCCCTGGACGAGGCCCTCGCCGGCGAAGCGCCCGACCGCCCCGTCGGCCCCCTTGGAGACCAGCTCGACGTTGTAGACTCCATCATCCTGAAGGTCTGCCCCTCCGAGACGGCCGCGAGGTCGCTCGACGGGATGTAGAACTCGCCCGCTGTCGCGATGGATCGCGCCCCCAGTCTCTCGAAGGGGTGGTAGGGGATGGAGACCACGCTGGAGGGGGCGCCCTGGACCGTCAGGCTTGACGGCGTCGGGGACGAAGTAGTATCTCTTGGTGACGGGGTCGAGTATCTTCCTGTTGACCGCGAACAGCAGGGACCAGTCGAAGGTGTGCTCCGACTTGGTGTAGCCCACCTCGGTCGTGAACTGGCGTATGGCCTCGGGGAGGATCCCCCGGCGGATGACGCCGTCGATGGTCGGCATCCTGGGGTCGTCCCAGCCGGTCACCAGCTTCTCCCCGACGAGGGGCCGGAGGAGCCTCTTCTGCACAGGCGTGCCCTTGAAGTTGAACCGCGAGAACTGCTCGACGAGTATGTCCGGGAATCCGAGGAGGCTCCTGACCAGCTCCTGCAGCCCCACGTGGAACTCCGAGCTTCTCAGGATGTGCGTCACGGAGCAGACCTGGTCCTCGACGACCACCTCGAAATCGTAGGTCGGCCAGACGACGTACTTCTCTCCGGTGAGCGGGTGCGGGTAGTCGATTATCCTGGCGATGTTCGGGTCCCTCAGCGAGTAGTCGAGGTTGGCGAGGTCGCCCTTCAGCCGGATTACGTAGGTGCCCTCCTTGTGCTTCCTGCCGAGCATCTCGTCCCACAGGGCGACGTTCCTCTCGACGGTCTGCGCGCGGTGCTCGCAGGCGGTGCCGTCGAACCTCAGTTTCTTCATCTGCTCGGGGGCGCACGCGCAGGCGTAGGCGCTGCCGGCCTCGACGAGGTCCTGGATGTGCTCGTAGATCAGACTCGATGTCGCTCGAGACGTTCTTCTCGTAGTCCCACTTTATCCCGAGCCAGGCGTACCCCTTGCGGAAGCTCTCGTAGTACCGCTTCTGCACCTTTCGAGGGTTGGTGTCCTCGAACCTGAGCCAGAGCTTCCCATCGTACATCTGCCTGTAGACGTCGTTTATCGTCCCGGCCATGGCATGGCCGATGTGCATGAAGCCGGACGGCTCAGGCGGAAGCCTCACGACGACCTGTCCCTTCACGGCACCCTTGAGCGGAGGGAGACCGACCCTCTGCTCCTGCTTGTGCTCCTGGAGCGCCTCGGGGTACTTCTCCTTCAGCATCTGCTCCTGCTGCTCCAGAGTGAGCGCGTTCACGGTCTGGACCACCTCGGCCGAGGCTCGCGCGACGTCCTTGGCGAGCGACCTCAGCTCGGGGGTGTCACCGAGCACCTTGCTGACCACGGCCCCGACCTCGGCCCTCCCTCCGTGCCTGACAGCGTTCTGGAGAGCGTACTTCTCCATGGACGACCGGTCCTGCTCGCTGATGCCCAAATCCAACTACCAGTCCCGCTCGACGGAATAGCGCGCTATCTCTTCGAGCCTCTGCACGGCCTGCTTGTCCCCGGGCCAACGGACGCTCCTCAGCGTCCCTAGGGCCTGGTCAAGGAGCCGGCCCGCCCTCTCGCTGGCGAAGTCCAGGACCTTGTACCTCTCTATCATCTCGAGCAGTTCGTCGAGGCGCTCCTTTCTCTCCTCCCTCGACATGGCGAAGAGCTCGACCAACCTCTGCTTCTCTTCGCGGGTGCCCACCTGGAGCAGGCGAATCAGGATGAGGGTGCGCTTTCCCTCCAGGAGGTCGTCGGCGTACTGCTTCCCGTACTTGGCCCCGGCCGAGAGGTTGAGGACGTCGTCGTGGATCTGGAACGCGACGCCGAGGTTCGTCCCTGCGTCTATCAGCGCGCTCGAGGGTCTCCGCGCCGGCACTGGCGGCGATGCCGCCGAGTCGCATCGGACTGATGACGGTGTACCAGGACGTCTTCTTGGCGCACATGCGGAAGTAGTCCTGCTCCGAGAGCTTCCATGTCTTGCTCACCACCCAGCCCAGCTCCATCTGCTGCCCCTCGGTCGTCTCGTTGATCATCCTGGCGAACTCGTCCATGATGTCGATGGTCCTCTCCCCTCCGAGGCGCTCGCGGTTCCTGAGGAGGGCCTGCCACATCCTCGCGTGGAGCGCGTCGCCAGCGTTCAGGGCGAGGGTCCAGTCGTACTTCTTGTGCAGCGTCGGCGAGCCCCGCCTGAGCTCGGAGCCGTCCTCGATGTCGTCGTGGATGAGTATCCAGTTCTGGAACAGCTCGAGGCACGCGGCCGTGACGAGGACCTCGTCCTCGCTCCCTCCGAAGGCCCTGCAGCTCGTGACGCAGATGTACGGACGCATCCCCTTCCCGCCGCGCTCGGGGTAGTCGCGCATCATCTTGTAGAGGAGTTCGACCTCGGCGATCGAGTGGGACCTTGGGAGGAGGTCCTCGAGGACCAGCCGATCCACGCGGCCCTTGAGTCTCTTCATCTCCTCGAGCATGGACGTGTACTCCACCATAGTCAGTCAACCCAGTACGTGAGCGGCGGCGTGATGACCTTCCTGACCGCCTTTCAGCTCGGACACCGTCCTGGCGCCAGTTACGAACATTGAGGTCCTCAGCTCGAGGAGGGTCTGCTCGGCGAACCCCTCCAGCGCCCGGGTTCCCCTGCTCGCGCTCTCCAGCATGGGCCTCGCCATCCCACAGACGTCCGCTCCAAGTGAGATGCACTTGGCGACCTCGAGGCCGTTCCTCAGTCCGCCGGAGGCCATCAGCGGGACGTGCACGGCGTCCCTGACCTCAACCAGCGCGGCTGCAGTGGGGATGCCCCAGTCCCAGAAGAGCGAGCCCAGGGAGGCCTTGCCAAGGACCTTCTTCTCAATCGCCCTGAAGGTCTCGACGCCCGCCCAGCTCGTGCCTCCTGCTCCGGAGATGTTGATCGCCTTGACTCCGGCGCCCTCGAGCTCCCTGGCGACTTCGCGGCTTATCCCCGCTCCCACCTCCTTGACCATGACGGGGACCGATAGCTCCTGACAGAGCTTCCGTATCGAGGCAAGCACGCCCTTGAAGGCGGCCTCGCCTTCGGGCTGGATGACCTCCTGGAGGGGATTGAGGTGAACGGCCAGCGCGTCTGCCTCTATCATCGAGACGAGCTTCTCGGCGTCTTTGACCGGAAATCCCCTTGCGAGCTGGGCACCGCCGATGTTCGCGAAGAGGAATGCGGAGGGAGCCTTCTTCCTCGCTATGGAGTAGGTGCGCGCCATGCTCTCGGAGAGGAGGCCCGCGCGCTGACTGCCCAGGCCCATGGCGAACCCCATCCTCTCAGCCACCTCGGCGAGGGTGCCGTTGATCTCCTCCGCCCTAGGCGCGCCGCCCGTCATCGAGTCCACCACGACCGGAGCCAGCAGCTTCTTGCCGAGGAACTTCGTCGAGAGGTCGACATCCGACATGTCCATCTCGGGGAGGGCGCAGTGAATCAGGTGAACGCACTCGAGGAGGGTCGTGACGTCCTTCGCCTGGACTTTCCTGTTTAGAACCACGTCGATCCCTTCCTCTTTCCTGCGGACTATGTCCCGCACCCTCGCGTCTTCGCTCTTACTCACGAGAAGGAACCCTTATTGTTGTACCGTGAAGCTCAGACCCTTTAAGGCTTTGGAGAATTCGGAGGGCCTGAAACCTGAGACGAACGCGACCTCCGTGCCGGCAGATGCGATCTTCAGGGCCTCGCCGACCTTCAGGCCGATCCCACCGGTCGCGTCCTCGGAGCGGGAGAGCTCGAGCCTGGCGGCCATACTCTCGTCGATGCTCCTCAAAAGTCCCTTCGGTCCCATCACCCCGTCGACGTCCATGACGAAGACGCACCGCTGAGCGCGCAACAGCCTAGAAAGGAGGAGGGCGATGACGTCCCCGGAGAGGATCCTGAAGCCCGTCCTGTCGTGGACGACGTCCCCGAAGGTCACCGGCGTGAGGCCTGCCGACATTATCCGACGCAGCCACGACGCGCCCTTTCCTCCCGCGGCTGCGAGCAGAGGGAACGGAGAGAAGGTATACGGGTGCAGTCCCTCCGAGATGAATGAGTCGCAGATGCGGATGTTGAGGTCGAGCATCGCTCGCCTGGTCTCGCTGACCCCTTGGGAAGACGGGTTTGGGGAGAGGGTCGAGAGGTGGTACTTCTTCGCCACGGGGTGGCCAAAGGCTCCGCCTCCGTGGACGACGACCGCGCTGACCCCCGAGGCCGAGATGGCCCTGGCGATGGAGGCTACCTTCTCCGCTCGGTACGAGAATTCCTTCTTCTTGTCGCTAATCAGCGACCCGCCGAGGCTTGACCACTACCCTTCGCTCGTCCACACTTTCACCCCTCCGCAGGGAACCTCGCTGAGAAACGATCGAAAGCCTTGCCTGACGAGCTGGGAAGTGGTGGCCTCCTCAGAGGCTCTGGGAAGAACCGCGAGCACGCTCCCGCCACCCCCCGCGCCCGTGAGTTTCGCCCCGTAGCACCCGTGCTCGAGGCAGAGGTCGACGAGCCGGTCCAGCTTTCCGTTCGAGGCCCCCACCATCGCGAGCACCGCGTGGTTGTAGGTCATCGTCCTGCCGAGGTCCTCGAGACGGCCGTCGAGGAACTGCTCCGTCGCCAGCGCGGTGATCAGGGACGCGGAGTCGCAGAGCTTGGAGAAGAGGTGTGGGTAGTCGTCCTTCATCGAGGAGACCTTGGTAATCAACCGCTTCGAGCTCCTCCTGTCTCCCGAGTGGACTATCAGCAGTCTGACGGGCTTCACAACATCGAGCCTCCTCGGCTCCTCGCCGACCCTGAACTGGATGACCCCGCCCAGGGCGGAGACCGCGACGTCGATGCCGGAAGGCCTGCCGTGGACGAGCCGCTCGCCGAGCATCGCCGTCTCCACGATCGAGTTGATGTCCATGTTCCATCCCTCCAGCCTGCTGACCGCGGCGACGGTCGCGACCATGGTCGACGCGGAGGAGCCGAGGCCTGCGCCTGCGGGCAGTTCCGAGGTTATCACGACCCTCACCCTGGGCTCCACCGACCTTTCCCTGTACATCTCACGGATGAGCCTCTCGACGGGCAGGAAGCCCGAGCCCGCGGGGCGGGACACTCCGACCGACGTCTCGACGAGCAGGCCTGCGGACGCTTCTGCTTCGACCCTCGTCTTCAGGCCTACGGCGGCGGCCAGGGCGAGGGCGCCGTGAACGACGAAGTGCTCGCCTGTGATTATCACCTTGCCGGGAGCCTCGGCGACGACCTTCAGGGCAGTTCACCTGAAGGTGACCGAGGGATACCCGACGACGGCATCGTTGTCTCCGGTCGTGTCCCCGCTGCTTGCGTATTTGTGCAATTCACCCCGCTTGAAGCCGAGGAGGCGGCTGGTCTCCATCACCGTCGCGATTGCACCGTATCCG
Source organism: uncultured Nitrososphaerota archaeon (assembly GCA_963806765.1). Classification (GTDB taxonomy): domain Archaea; phylum Thermoproteota; class Nitrososphaeria; order Nitrososphaerales; family Gagatemarchaeaceae; genus Gagatemarchaeum. The sequence goes on from CAWDYS010000003.1 coordinate 945,267, forward strand.
CAGGCCGTGACTCGTTTCTCCTCGAGCACCCCGTAGAACGCCTCGATGTCCAGACGCCGCACGGTCTCGAGCAGCGCCGTGTCCTTCTCCCTGGCCACGGAGGCGGGCTCGTAGTGCGTCAGGTCCGAGGACGCGACCAGGACGGCGTTCCTTCCCTTGAGCAGCACGGAGAGTCCCCTTCCGAGCTCTTTCGCGGTCTCGATGTCCTGGAACGACAGGCAGATTGGGAGGATCTTGAAGTCGCGGTATATCTCCTGTAGAAAGGGGATCTGGACCTCCAACGAGTGCTCCCTCCTCTGCGACTCTGGGTCGTAGTCGACGAGCCCGGTCAGCTCGACGATCCTGCGCGCAGCCTCGAAGTCGACCGTCACGTTGCCGAGCGGGGTGGCCCACTCGCCCTCCCTGAAGGTGGAGATCCCGCTCCCGACTCCGTAGTGGTTCGGGCCGACGATCACGACGAGCTCAGGGCGGCGGAGCGACGAGAGCCAGAGGTAGCTGTGGGCGGCGACCGGGCCCGAGTAGACGTACCCGGCGTGCGGGCAGACGCAGGCCATCACTCCTCTGCGCTCCTCCGCGGAGGGGGGCACAGACCCGGGTCCGAGCGGGTGGGTGTAAGAACCCCTTATCGACGCCCTCAGCTCCCGAGGGTCGTCAGGGTAGAGCTTCCTGCGACGGCCGGCCTCCTGACTATCATTGAAAGAGCCGAAGGTGCCGTCGAGATTTAAGAGATTTGGCAGGGGAGCGTCGAGAGGCTTGTGCGCCTACTCTTCCTCTTCGTCGGCGAGGTCGGACTCGAGAAGCTTGGTCTCGAAGTCGTCGATGGTGTACTTCATCTGTTGTTCGGCGCTAGTGACGCCCGTGTGGGTCTCGACAGACCTGGCGAGCAGCCAGAATATCGCGGCGAGCGCCTTCCTGCCACGGTTGTTCCCCGGTATGACCACGTCGACGTCGTCGGTGATGTTGTCGGTGTCGCAAATCGCCACCACGGGTATGCCCATCTTCGCAGCCTCGATGAGCGCCTGGGTGTCTGAGGCCGGGTCGGCGACGACCACCAGCTCAGCGTCCAGGTGACCGGGGAAGAGCGGGTTCGTGAACGTCCCGGGCATGAACCTCCCAGTGACCGAGATCGCACCCGTCACCTCGCAGAACTTCTCGACGGGGACCCTTCCGTAGTCCTTGCTCGCGTAGACCACCGTGTTCGCGGCTCCCGCGAACGCGATGAACTTGCCAGCGACATCAATCCGGTGAAGCGTCTTCGAATAATCGATAAGGTGCAGCCCGTCCGGCCTGGGCCTGGTCGTGAACTGTTCCATCGTCTTCGTCCGCACCTGGGTACCAATCCTGATGCCCGTTGCGAGAAGAGCCTTCTCGGAGAGCTGGGGAGTGACCATCTTCTCCTCCGAGCCACCCTCGTCGTCTCCGTGTTCTACCATGCTACTTATTCCAAATCACCAATGTTGCTGTTTCGAGCCTTTCGGCTTCTCGGGGTACGTCTTTTAAGCATATTGAGGTTTGGTGGACGAATCCTCGCATCACTGGGTCACCCAAGACGGGTCGAGCGTCCCGCCAAGCATCTCGGAGATGCGGATGAGCTCGTTCACCTTCGCCGTCCTCTCCCCGCCGACAACGCCGCACTTCATCAGGCCGCAGCCGAACCCGACCGCGAAGTGGGCGAGATGACCGCCCTCGTTGTCGCCGGACCGGTGGGACGCGGCGAGGACCTGGCCGTGTTCGCGGGCGAGTTTGGAGAACCTCGCTGCCTCACCGAGGGCGCCTATCTGGTTCACCTTCACGATGACGCCGTTGGTGCTCCTGCTCCTGATCCCTATCCTGAGCCGCTCGGGGTCCGTGGTGTACAGGTCGTCTCCGACGATAAGCGTGCCCTTGAGAGAAGAGTGCAGCTTGGCGTAGCCCTCGAAGTCGTCCTCGTAGAGCGGATCCTCGATGAAAAGCAGGTTGAACCTGTCCCTGATCTCGCCGATGAACGCTATCTGCTTCTCCCTTGAGAGGGTCTTCCCCGTCGACCGGTAGTAGTAGCCGCCCTTTTTCTCGTCGTAGAGGCTGTCTGCGGCGACGTCGAGGCCGACGCGGATCTTCCTGCCCTTCTCGTCCTGGACTCGCGAGGCTTCCTCTGAGACGACCAGGAGCGCCTCCTCGTCGGTGATGCCCGGCGCCCAGCCGCCTTCGTCGCCCTTCCCGAGCGGATAGGTGAGCCCCTTGGAGAGCCGCTTGCCCACCGCTTTGTGGACGGCGAAGTTCAGCTGCTCGGCCTCTGCCACCGAACCAGCCCCGATGGGAGTGACAAGAATTTCCTGCATGCTGGGAGAGAGGTCGCTCGCGTGCTTGCCTCCCCCTATCACGTTGCCGAGCGGGAACGGAAGATTTGAGGAATGCGGGTCGATGACCCTGCAGAGCGGGATGCCTCTGGCGTGCCCTTCCGCCTCTGCCGCCGCGACGCTCACTGCGTAGGCCAAGGAGCCGCCGATCCGAGAGTAATCCCTCGTCCCGTCTATCTCCCGGAGCAGGCGCGCCAGCCCGTCGATGTCGGCGGCGTCGAACCCGATGAGTCTGCGCTTGTACGTCTCGAATTCCGCCACGGTCTTCTCGGAGCTGCCTTCCACGAAGGGAACCGCCTCGTTGCTCCCGCGGCTCGCGCCCGAAGGAGAGAGCGCCCTGCCGAGCTTGCCGTCCACCTTTACGTCTGCTTCTATTCCCAGGTCTCCCCGGCCGTTGAAACAGACCCTGACCCGGACGTCCTGAATCTGCATCTCTCAGATCAGGGCCCAGGGCTCTTCTGTTGATAGTAGGGGAGGACTTGGTCGATTAGGTCGACGGAAGTTATCATCATCCTTCTGCAACAGTACCTCGTGACCTGGAGGTCGTCGAGGACCTTGCCCGGGTCTTCGCCTGCCTTGACCCTGGTCTCGAGCTCGGAGAACTTGTCGCCGATGAGCTTCCCGCAGGTGAAGCATCGGATGGGGACTGAGCATGCCATTCTCACCGGTAGCTCTTTTGCCTCTTTCGTCTCGCACCGGGGCCGCCGAACTTCTTGGGCTCGGTCTGCCTAGGGTCTCCGGAAAGGAGGTACTTGCTGAACGCGGTGATCTTGTCTCTGAGGTCGGCTCCCTTGACTTGGTCCACGTAGGCCCGGGCAAGGGACATGGCGACGGCGTCGGCCTGGCTCATGAAGCCGCCTCCCGATACGCTGACGTCGACGTCGTACTTCTCCCTGAGGTCTCCCACAATGGCGACCGGAGAGAGCATGTGCAGCCGGGCAACCTCGGGCTCGTAGATTTCGAGCGGCACGCCGTTCACGCGGATTCGGCCCTGGCCTGCGTGTATGGCGGCGGTGGCCCTGGAGGTCTTCCTGGAGCCGGCATAGAGCTTCGGCTTCGTGCGCTGTTTCGACTGCGATACCATCTTAACCACTCCAGCCTATGTTCTTCGCTATCTCTGCGATCGTAGTGTAGCTCGGGAGGGGTCTGGTCGCGAGGGCGTCGTCGAACTTGCTCGTCTTCACCCCCGCATACTTCTCGGGGATGCCCATGTAGACCCGGAGGCGGCCCATGGCGCTTGTGCCCTTGGCTTTGGTCTTGGGCACCATGCCCCTCACCATCCTGCGGAGGATGTTGTCAGGTCGGCGCGGATGGATGGGGCCGTAGATGGGGTTGACGTGGCTGTATATCTCGAGCCTCGCCTGCCACTGGCGGAAGACGCTGCTGCTCCTGCCCGAGACGAGCGCGCTCTCGGCGTTGAGGACGACCACCCTCTTCCCAGACATCAGCCTCTAGGGCGACTTTGGAGCACATCCGCCCCGCTATCTGTCCCGACGCGTCGACGTAGATCGTGTTCTGCTCACTTGACAAGTCTGACACCACTCCCATCTGGGAACCTCTTCACAAACTCCTCTATGCTCAATGCCTCCCCGCCGGCGGTCTCTATCTTCTTCCTGGCCGCGGCCGAGTACGAGAACGCGCCGACAACCAGCTTCTTGTCCAGTGGGCCGGAACCGAGGACCTTCCCCGGCACGAAGAGGGGGCTGTCGCCGTCGTCGGCCCGCGCCAGGCGCGTCACGTTCACGAACGTCTCGTTGAGCGTGGTGGCGCCGAGGTACTTCGCCGCGTCCCTCCAGATCCCTATCTTCTCCTTCCGTCCGAGCCGCTCTAGCATCACGGCCTGGCTCCTGAGAATCTTGTTCGACTTCATTCGATCTTACCACCAACTTCGTTGTGCAGGTCCTGGAACTTCTCTTCGAGCTTCTGGATGGCCCGGACCACTATCTCCTTGGCGGGCATCGAGCCTGAGCTCTCGACCTTCAGGACGTAGGTTCCTTCGGCCTTGCCTTCGAGCAGCACGGAGACTGTCGCAGGCTGCCACTTTGCGTGCTCCTTGGCTCTTCCCAGTCGGGCGTAGGCCTCGAGCTTGACTGACTGGCCGGCGGCCAGCTTCACAATCGGGATGTTCGGGGAGACCGGTCTGATCTCTCTGTCCTCGGAGACCAAGTCGCCGGACAGCACGGTGCGCGGCTTGTCGGTGGCCACGGCGTCGAGCACAATCAGAACCCTGCACTTCTGGCACCCGAGCGCGTTGCCGCAGTCGCACTTCTCGGGAAGGACGTAGCGCTCGAGGTCGGTGCGGAGCGGGATCATGCCCAGCCTGTGGGCGAGGATCTCGTCGTAGAGGACCGAGGAGTTCTCCAGAATCACGATGTCATCGATGGCCATCGCGGGAACCTCCGAGATGCAGAAGCGCCGGATGGCGTTTGCGTAGACTCCGGTCTACCCCCTCGAGCTGCAGTGAGACCTTCTCATCGCTCTCCTCGAGCACTTTTATCTTGGGGATAACCATTCCTAACAATCACTCCGACGAGCTAAGGTTTCACGCGGGCGAGAGTGGGGTTTAAAAACATTCAGCGGGGAGTGAGTCAAAGCAGAACAGAGAGCGGACTACGCTCTCCTTCCTCTTCTTCCACCCTTCTTACGAGTCGTGTCATGCGGAATGGGAGTGGCGTCCTCAATCCTTCCTATCCTGAACCCGGACCTCGCTATGGCTCTGATCGCCGCCTGCGCGCCCGGACCAGGGGTCCTAGGACCGGTGCCGCCTACCGCTCTGACCTTGATGTGGACGGCGGTGATGCCCTTGCCCTTGGCGACGTCCGACGCAGCGGACGCCGAGCGCATCGCGGCATACGGCGAGGCTTCGAACCTGTCGGCCTTCACGTGCCGGCCTCCGGAGGAGAAGGAGATTGTCTCAGCGCCGGTGAGGTCCGTGATGTGCACGATGGTATTGTTATAGCTGCTATAGATATGTACGACAGCCCATTTATCTCGTAGGAATTCTTCTTCTGACAATCGCTATCACTCGCCCCCGACCGGAGTTGGCTCCGTCGAGTCTGGAGAAGCGGGCGCCTCTGCCGGAGCGGCTTCCTGCCTTGGTTCGGCAAGCTTCGGTGTCCCTATGCCGCCCGTCAGCCTGAATCTTCTTCTCGTCCTCGGCCGTGACGTGGTAACCCGGGACGGAGACGACGCGGTCGCCTATCTTCACGTGTCTGTGGACAATCAGCTGTCTCGCCTGCATCGGCGAGACGGCGCTGCCGCGCTTGTAGATTACTGTCTGAAGCCTCCTGCTGAGCATGTCCTCGACGCTGAGGCTGAGCACGTCGTCGAGTATCATGCCGGATTGGAGCAGGCCCTTCTTCAGGAGGCTGTCGAGGAGCTTGCCCTCCTCCCTCGCGCGGACGACCTCCGACGCCGCCAGGAGATGCCTGGCCTGCTTGCGTATCGAGCTCGAGCTGCGACTGGGCCTTCCAGAGTTCGCGCTTGTTCCTCAGGCCATAGCTGCCGAGAAGGTACAGCTCCTGGGCGAGCTGGTCGCTCCGCCACGGGCTCCTTGGCGTTGAATACGTTCTGCGCGGTCTTCGTGGATCTCCCATCTAGCGTCGCACCTACTTCTTCTTCTCCTTCTCGTCCTCGGCTCCCTTCGCGGCTTGGGCTGCCGCCTGGAGGGTGGACTTCCTGACGCCGACGGTGCGTCCCTTCCTCCCCGTCGTGCGCGTCCGCTGGCCCCTGACCTTGAGGCCGAGGCCGTGCCTCACGCCCCGCCAGCTCTGCACGTTCTTCTCCCGGTCCAGGTCTGTCTTAAGCGCAAAGTCGAGGTCCGGCCCGACGAGCTGCTTCGTCTCTCCCGTCTCCGGGTCCCTTCTCCTGTTTAGCGCCCACTGTGGTACTTTGAGCGACGAACCGTCAATCAGCGCCCTCTCGAGTTCCTTCAGCTGCGACTCGCTCAGAGTCCCGAGCCTTGTCTTCGGGTCGAGCCCGAGGCTGTTGACTATGGCCTGCGCAAAGTTGTCCCCGATCCCCTTAAGGTCTGCGATGGCGGGGATGAGCTTCTTCCTGCCCTCTAAGTCCTTCCCTCTAATCCTAACCAGGTATCTAAACTCCGACGACAAACCAGTGTCTGCTCAGCCCTGAACCCTCAGATTATAAGAATTGTCCTTCTATAGTGAAGAAATCAGCCAGTCGCGCGGTGGAGGACCTCCACGCTGTCCACCTTGCCGTCCCCGTCAAGGTCCGAACCCCTGAGGACGACGGCGAACTCCCCGCCTTCATATCCCTCCAAGACGCGATCCGCGAAGTTGGTCATGCCGATGATCGCGCCCTTCGTGCCGGCCCCGCTGAGCCCGGCCGCAACGATGCAACATCGGTCCTGGTTCCAAGGGTTCCTCACCTTGGCGATGAGCGCCTCCCACTCGGAGTGATACTTCGAGCCCTTCTCGTCCACGATGGAACCCCAGAAGCTCTGCTCGGAGAACTTGATTGGGAGGTGCGGGTTGATGCTCGCCGCGACTATGTTCGTGCGGGGACCCCCGACGATGATCAGGTTGGAGCTCTCCAGCCTTTCGTTCTTGAGGTCCACGTCGAGCTTCACGGGAAAGGAGCGGGGAAGCCTGACGAACTGGCCGAGTGCGAAACCAAGCTGGATGGCGTAGTGGCCGTCCCTGCCCTGGGTCCGGCTGGGACCGTGCGGCTCCGGCGAACCGACCACGACCCAGCCGTCGAAACTTCCGGTTGAGACGAACTCGTGGAGGAATCTGCCTAGTTGGGCAGAGCGTGTGGCAGCCGACGCCCCCCTGAAGCTCTCGGACTTGACCGGGAACTCCACGGCGAACCCGTCGACGGCCAGTGAGTAGAAGTCCGCTCTTCCGCCCCTGACGACCTTCTCCCCGACCCTCTTCACGAGTCCTGCGCGCTCGAGTTTCTGCATGTGGTAGTAAATCGTCTGGTGGTAGACCTTGAGCTCTCGCGCGATTGCAGAGGGGTAGCTGGGGCCGCTTGACAGCAGCTGGAGTATTCTGTTGCCCATGCCGGAGGCAGCAGGGAAGAAGCTGGCTGGGTCGCTCGAGACCGCGACCCTCTTGCTAGTCGCCGCGTCCTGGTCCAGAAGCAGATTCTCCTTGGCCACGATTCTCGACGGCTTTCAACCATTATTAAATGGTTATGCATGGTATCCGCCAGCTCCTGTCCCATCCGGCGTCGCAGGCCCGGGATGCTTGCAAACCGTTGTTTGCATCTACGACTCGGCGACGTTACAGGTGTTATAACGTCGGGGCGGAGGAGGCCGAATCCGATGTGCGGGATTATTGCGGGAATCTCTGATGAGGCTATTGCGCCCGTCCTGATCGAAGGTCTCAGGCGGGTGGAGTACAGGGGATATGACTCTGCGGGCATAGCAACCGTCCACGATGGCAAGATAGAAGTGAGGAAGGTCGTCGGAAGGATAGATGACCTTGAACGACGGTACGAAGCCTCCAAGATGCGGGGGCGCACGGGCATCGCCCACACCAGGTGGGCGACCCACGGGGGAGTGACGAGGGCGAACGCGCACCCTCATGCATCGTGCGGCAACGAGGTGGCGGTGGTGCACAACGGGATAATCGAGAACTACCTCGAGTTGAAGGAGCAACTGCTCGAAGAGGGCCACGTCTTCAAGAGCGAGACGGACACAGAGGTCATCTCTCACCTGATAGAGGAGGAGTATGGGAAGGGGAAGGACCCGCTGCGTGCGACACTCAGCGCTGTGAAGAGACTCGCTGGTCAGTACGCCATCGTCGTCATGTTCAGGGACTATCCCGAGGTGGTCACTGGGGCCAGGAACGACGCACCTCTGGTCGTCGGGTTCGGCGAGAAGGAGATGTTTCTCGCCAGCGACGTTCTCGCATTCATCTCCCGGACCGACAGGGCGGTCTTTCTGGACAACATGGAGGTTGTGGCGATAACGGCCAAAGAGTGCAGGGTATTCGACATGGACGGGAGGGAGGTGAAGAAGAAGCCGACGCAGCTCGCCTGGGAGCTCTCAGACCTCTCAAAACTGGACTACGCGCACTACACGCTGAAGGAGATCCACGAGCAGCCCGAGACGGTCCAGCGGGCCACCCGTCAGGACCCGGCCAGACTCGAGTCCTTCATCCGCGTGCTGAAGGGGGCAGACTCGGTCCTGCTCACCGCATCAGGGTCCAGCTACCATGCGGCCATGCTTCTGAAGGACAGGCTGAATCGCGAGGCGAAGATCAGGTGCGACGCCGTTCTCGCAGGGGAGTTCGAAGACCAGGCTCACTTCGTGGAGAGGGGGACCGTGCTGATCGCGTTCAGCCAGAGCGGGGAGACCGCAGACCTGCTGCACGCCGTCAAGGTGGGAAGGGAGAGGGGCGCGAGTGTGATCTCGGTCGTGAACGCCGCCGGTTCCTCCCTGGCTCGGGAATCCGACGAGGTGCTCCTCCTGAACTGTGGACCCGAGGTCGGCGTCGCGGCCACGAAGAGCTTCACGGCCCAGGTGACCGTTGGGAACGTGATAGCGGACGCCGTCGTCGGGGCGAACACACTCGGTGACCCGAAGAGGGTAGGCAGGCTCATCGAGGAGGCGCTCAGGTCAGAGGAGAAGGTACGGGAGATCGCGAAGAAGTTCAGCGACAGGCCAGACTTCTACTTCATCGCGCGAGGGCACCACTACCCGATTGCCCAAGAGGGGGCGCTGAAGCTGAAGGAGCTCGCCTACGTCCACGCCGAGGGGATGCCTGCGAGCGAGCCGAAGCACGGAACTCTGGCGCTGATTGAGAAGGGGACCCCGGTTGTCGTGATAGCCCCGGGCGGGGAGGGGTTCAACAACACAATCTCCAACGCCCTTGAGCTTCAGGCGAGGGGCGCAGAGATAATCGGAATCACCGACATGGAGCACCCCGTCTTCAAGTACCGGGTCGCCATTCCGTCATCGAACGAAAGCGTCGCACCCATCCTCGAGGCAATCCCGCTTCAACTGCTGGCCTATTTCATGGCGACCGAGAGGAAGAACGACCCGGACTACCCGCGGAACCTGGCAAAGTCGGTCACGGTCAAGTGAGGAGGAGGGAAGGAAGATCATTGGGGGTCGCCGGCAAACAAAATTAATATCGACGCATTCAACGCTGAGTCGTGCAAGACCGGAAAAAGTACCTCACCGCTCCCGAAAAGACGATCGAAGTAGGAAAGAAGAGCATATCCAAGCTTCTCGATGAGATGGCCCAGACGGGGTTCCAGGGAAAGAGGCTCGGCGAAGCCGCACGGATTTGGGCCGAGATGACGCAACAGAAGGGCCTGACCATATTCATGGGCTACTCCGGTTCCATGAGCACGACGGGACAGTGGAAGATAGTCAGATGGCTGATCGAGAACCGGTACATCGACGTGCTGGTCAGCACGGGGGCCAACATCTCTGAGGACATTCTCGAGGCAATGGGATACAAGTACTACCAGGGGTCCTGGCTCGCCAACGACGAAGAGCTACTGGAGGCCAAGATAGACAGGTTCTACGACATCTACGCGGATGAGTACGAATACAGGGAACTGGAGGGGCTGATCCGCAAGTTCGCCAGCACGCTGGACACCAAGAGGCCGTACTCGACCAGGGAGTTCCTCAACAAATTCGGCGAGTACCAGTGGAAGAAGGGAATCAAGAGCATAACGGCGACGGCCTGGAAGTTCGGCGTGCCGGTCTACTCTCCCGGGCTCATCGACAGCGGATACGGGGTGGCGCTGAGTCTCCTGAAGAGGGAGGAGGGGAAGCTCGTGAGGCTGGATCAGACCCAGGACATGGAGGAGCTGGGCCAGATAGCCGACAGGACGAAGAGGACGGCCGTGGTCTACATAGGCGGCGGGGTCCCAAAGGACACGATCCAGCTCGCGACGATCATAAAGTCACTGGCCAAGGGCGGTGAGGAGTCGACCCCCCACGAGTACGCCATTCAGATCACCACCGACAGCCCGCAGTGGGGAGGGCTCTCTGGCTGCACCCTGGAAGAGGCCATCAGCTGGGGCAAGATAGCCGTCGACTCGACGAGGTCCGTCGTCTACTGCGACGCCACAATCGCTCTCCCACTCATCGCCCACTCCATCGGCGAGAAGGTGGAGAAGAGAAAGGACGTCCCCGACCTGAGCTGGGTCTTCAGGAACAAGTAAAGGATTAATCCGAGTTCAGCGCCACAAGAGGTGAAGCATATGCCTGAGGAAGAGTGCACGTCGAGATAAGGGACTCGGGGCCCAAGGTCTCAAAACCAACCATAGTCGTAGGCGTCCCCGAGGCCGGGCTCGTCGGCACCATCACCTGTTCCTACCTGATTGAGCAGCTGAAGATGGTTGAGCGAGGTTTCATCGACTCCGACCTCCTTCCCCAGGTCATGATCATTCACAACTCGGCGGCCTCCTACCCTATTCACATCTTCGGCAAGGACGAGCTGCTGGTGGTCGTCTCCGAGGTCCCGCTCCCGCCGTTCGCTTCTGTGGAGGTGGCAAAAGAAATCGCGTCCTGGGCTCGGTCGCTGAAGGCCGACATGGTCATCGGTGTGACGGGAGCCCCGTCCAAGGCCAGGGACGACTCGCAGGGGGACGGCACGCCCTCCGTGGTCGGCGTGGGAAACACCAGGGCGGCCCTTGAAGTCCTGAAGAAGAGCGGAGCCTCACCCTTCGAGGACGGGATGATATCGGGGTTCTACGCCAGTCTTCTCAAGCACTGCAACGCCAACGGACAGAGCAGTGTGACGCTGCTCGCCGAGTCCCTCTCTCAGTTCCCCGACCCGGGCGCGGCCGCCTCGCTCATCGAGGTCTTGAGCAAACTCCTCTCGCTGAATGTCGACACCAAGTCGCTCATGAAGGAGTCAGAGGAAATAAGATTGAGGAGCAGGGAGCTGATGCAGCAGACCCAGCAGGCGGCGCAGCCCGGGGGCCAGCCGCCGAGCGCCTACAGATAGGTGGTTGCGATTGTCGAGAGATAACGACGAGTTCGAGAACTTCGGGTTGGGAATCGACAGGCTCTTCTCAGAGACCTTCGGGATGATCGAAGGGTCGCTCTTCGACATTGGTACGAGGAGCCTCCGGCCACTCTTCAGCCTCGATGTCAACGAAGACATGGTCACCGCAACCTTCGACCTGCCGGGCGCGAATCGGGACGAGATCAACATCACGTGCACAGAGGATACCATCAGCGTGGAGGCGGAGATGGTGCGGCCCGTGAGGCTGAGGGTCTCGACCGGTCGTCACGAGCAGCAAGAGTTTCTAAGGTACTCGAAGAAGATCCTACTGCCGGTGAGGGTGGACCCGGCCAAGGGCAGCGCAAAGTACAGGAACGGGATGGTCGTGGTGAAGCTCCCGAGGCTGCGGGAGGGCAGGTCCATCCAGATAGACGCGGATCCCAAGGTCAAAAGATTGCGGGAATGACCAGCCGCGCGTATGTGTCGAGCAACGAGATTCCAGGACAGGCTGTCGCGATCATCAGGGAGGTCGCGGAGGTCAGGATCCATGACGCAGATGGTCCCCCGAGCAGGGAGGAGCTGCTGCGGGAGGTCGCCGAGGCGGACGGGCTGTTCTGCCTGCTGACCGAGAGGATAGACGGCGAGCTCCTCGACGCCGGGAAGAATCTGAAAATCGTCGCCAGCATGTCGGTCGGTCACGACCATGTCGATCTCGATGCGGCCACGGAGCGGGGGGTGATGGTCACCAACACACCCGGCGTGCTCACCGAGGCCGTGGCGGACGCGACGTTCGGTCTGATCCTGGCGGTTGCTAGGCGAATCGTCGAAGGAGACAGGTACCTCCGCGACGGGGCCTGGCGCCTGAAGTGGAGCCCGATGATGATGGTCGGAAGAGACGTTCACGGCAAGACCCTCGGAATCTACGGCATGGGGAGGATCGGGACCTCGGTCGCGGAGCGGGCCCGGGGGTTCGGGATGCGGGTGGTCTACCACAACAGGCGCAGGAACGAGGAGATCGAGAAGGTGACAGGAGCGGAGTACCTTTCGAAGGAGGAGATGCTGAGGGAGAGCGACTTCCTCTCCGTCCATGTGCCTCTGAACAAGGAGACGAGGAACAGCATAGGCCGGAAGGAGCTGGCCATGATGAAGGACACGGCCTACCTCATCAACACTTCGAGGGGAGGCGTGGTCGATGAGGGAGCGCTGATCGAGGCGCTCCAGGGAGGGATCATCGCGGGTGCTGCGCTGGACGTCTTCGAGAAGGAGCCCTTTGAAATGGACAGTCCTCTCCTGAAGATGCAGAACGTCGTGCTGACCCCGCACATCGGCAGCGGGAGCATCGAGAGCCGGACCGGGATGGCCGTGCTGGCCGCGAAGAACCTTGCGGCAGGCCTGATGGGCGCCAGGCCGCCTAACCTATTAAACGCTGAAGCCTTCGGGGAAGGAGGCGTGAATACTAGTGCACTATGAAGGTTCGTTCGACGTCACCGCACCCAAGGAGAAGGTCTACGACTTCGTGACGGACCCGAAGAAGGTCACCTCGATCTTCCCCGACGTCCAGAGCGTGAAGGTAATCGACGCCAACAATTTCACGCTGAAGGCAAAGGTGGGGATGTCCTTCATCAAGGGGGTGATGGACGTGAAGCTGGCGCTCCTGGAGAACAAGAGGCCGACCTTCACGAAGCTCAGGGCGAGGGGGACCGGCCTGAACAGCTCTGTCGACCTCGAGGCTAGCTTCACGCTCGAGGACACAGCTTCAGGAGGGACCCATCTCAAATGGGCAGCCGACGCGAAGATCAGCGGGATGATGGCCAGCGTCGGCTCCAGGCTCATCGACTCGGCCGCGGACAAGTACGTGAAACAGATTATCGGGTCGCTTGAGAAGAAGCTCTCCTAGGCTTTAGCGGCTCCCGCAATCAGGGACCGGATGTAGTCGGGTTTTGCCGGCATCTTCTCCACGACCACCCCATACTCCGAGAGGGCGTCTTCGACCGCGTTGAGTATGACAGGGGTCGCGGCTATGGAGCCGGCCTCCCCGATGCCCTTCACGCCAAGAGGATTCGCATAGGTGGGAGTCTCGGTCCGGGCCCAGACCATCTCCGGCATCGTGTCCGCGGAAGGGATGTTGTAGTCAGCTAGCGTCGAGGTGAGGAGCTGGCCGTTCTCGTCGTAGACGATCTCCTCGAGCAGGGCCTGACCGGCACCCTGGACTACCCCGCCCTGGAACTGACCCTCGACGATCATCGGGTTGATCACCTTCCCGCAGTCGTCTATGCCGTAGTACTTCTGGAGCTTCACCATGCCCGTCTCCCTGTCAATCTCGACGACCGCGAGGTGCGTCCCGAACGGGAAGGTGTAGTTCGGGGGCGTGTAGGCGGTGTAGGCGAAGAGGGTGGACTCCATCGCTTCGGGGAGGGCCTTTGGGTCATAAGCGAGCTTTGCGACCTCCTCGAATTTCATCGACCGTCCCGGGTTGTTCTCCGCATAGACCTTCCCGTCCTGGAAGACCATGCTCTTCGGGTCTGAGACCCCGAGCGTGTGTGCGGCGATCTGGCCCATCTTCTCCTTTATCTTCCGCGCCGAAAGTAGAACCGCAGTCCCTGTCAGGGCGCCCGACCGGCTTCCCGCGGTGACGGAGTTCCACGGCAGCATGTCGGTGTCCCCGTGCTGGACCCTGAACCTCTCGACGCCCACGCCGAGCTCGTCGGCGGCCACCTGGATCATGGTAATTGCGTGACCCTGGCCGTGGGGGTGCCCTCCTATCGTTATCACTATCCCGCCGTCCTTGTTCACGGTGACCGCCGCGGTCTGACCCTGCTCGGGGCCGAAGCCGCATATTTCCGTCCAAGTCACGATTCCTATCCCGACCAGTCTGCCGGCAGCCCTGGCCTCACGCTGTTCCTGAAGCAGTTTCTGGTAACCGGCGACCTGGAGAGCCTTGGTCATGTTCGCCTCGTAGTCTGCGCTGTCGTAGGTGTAGCCTCCGGGTGTCTTGAACGGGAACTTCTCCTTCTTGATGTAGTTGATCCTGCGGACCTTGACGGGGTCCAGCTTCGAGCCTGGGCCGCGAGGACGTTCATCGTACGCTCCAGCAGGAACGCGGCTTCGGGCCGGCCCGCTCCCCTGTATGCTCCGTGTGGGACCTTGTTCGTGAAGACGGAGTAGACGTCTGCCTCGTAGGCCGGGATGTCGTACACCCCGGTGCCCATCTTCGCGGTCAGCTCCGGGAGGCCGGTCGTGGACCCGTCTGAATACGCGCCGCCGTCCGAGATGATCTTTATCCTGTACCCCAGGATTCTGCCGTCTTTGCGGACCGCGATCTCGGCCCACTGGTTCTGTCCCCTTCCGTGGGTCATGGTGAGCATGTGTTCGCGCCTGCTCTCTTCCCACTTTATCGGACGCTTGAAGAGCCTCGCGGCATAGCAGATGACGACGTCCTCTTGGTACGCTGCGGACTTGCCCCCGAACCCGCCCCCAACGTCGGGAGCTATGAGGCGCACGCTGGTCGGATTCATCCTCAGGAGGTCTGCCAGGATGTCCCTCATTGTGTGCGGGTCCTGTGTCGAGAGCCAGACGGTCAGTAGGTCGTTCCCGCCGTCGTAGCTGACCGCGATCCCCCTCGGCTCCAAAGAGACCGGATGGACGCGCTGGTTGATGAGCTTGACCTTCACCACCCTGTCTGCGTTGCGGAACGCTGCCCTGACGTCCCCGAACCTGTGGACGTAGTGGTATCCGATGTTGTCCGGGAACTCCGCGTGGACCTTGGGAGAGCCCGGCCTGATCGCCGCCTCCACGTCGACGACAGCTTCGAGCGGCTCGTATTCGACCTCGACGAGCTCCGCCGCGTCCTCCGCCTGATAGTAGCTCTCGGCGAAGACCGCTGCCACCGCTTCCCCTGCGAAGTTGACCTCGCCGACGGCGAGCATCTTCCTCACAGTGGCCTTCTTGTCCGCGCCCGACGACACGCCTCCCTCGGAACCCGCCTTGTCGACCGTAGGCATGCTGGCGACCTTGCCTTCGAGGTCCTTCCCAGTGAGAGCCCCGAAGACGCCCGGAGACGAGAGAGCGGGCTCGACGTTGATGCTCACAACCTTGGCGTGGGCGTGTGGGCTCCGCACGAACGCCGCGTAGAGCGTGTTGGGGAACCTGAGGTCGTCGAGATAGCCCCCCGAGCCGGTCATGAACTTTGGATCCTCGGTGCGCTTGAGCGACTGACCAACGAGCCTCTTGCCCTTCTGGACAGTCACCTGTGCTGATGCCATCGAACCCATTGTTGGTCTTCCCACGTTATGAAACTTTCGTTACGCGTGGCGCTGGATCGTGGCGGACCTCTCCTCCCCGGTGGAGACGAGGGTCACCTTCACGCCCAGTTCGGTCTCGAGGAACTCGACCAGCTGCTCCGCGGCCCGCGGCAGGTGGTTCTCGCTCAGCTCCAGTCCGTAGAGCGGGGGCATGTCCTGATAGACCGGCTCAGCTTCAGCGAGTCTGGGGAGCGCCCGCGAAAAGTCACCCGTCTCCTCGCCGCCGACCGAGTAGCGCACGCAGACCTTCATCTCCTTCACCCTGGTCAGGATGTCCATCTTGGTCAGTGCAAGCTCCGAGGCCCCGTTCAGCCTCACGGCGTACTTCAGCCCGACCAGGTCGAGCCACCCGACCCGTCGCGGTCGCCCCGTGGTGGCACCGTACTCCTTCCCTTCCTTCCTGATCATCTCCCCGGCCTCACCGTGTATCTCGGTCGGAAACGGTCCCCCGCCGACCCTTGTCGTGTAGGCCTTGACGACCCCCATGACGTCCCCGAGCGCGCTGTTTGGTATGCCGAGCCCTGCCGGAACGTAGCTCGCGATGGTGTGGGCCCCGGTCACGAACGGGTATGTCCCGAAGATCAGGTCGAGTAGGGCTCCCTGCGCCCCCTCGAACATCACCGAGTGCCCGGCCTCGTTCAGCTTCATCACCTCGCCGCCGACGTCGCCGGTCCTCCCTGCCAGGACCTGCCTCGACTTCTCCTTCCATTGGCCTAGGTCTGGGACCTCCTTCAGGAAGGACCTGCAGAAGGAGACGGCAGAGGCAAGGTCGAACTCTCCTTTCTCGAGGTCCCCTGCGCGCGGGGTCAGGCGGAGGGCCCGCATTGCGTAGGCCGGGCCGATGCCCCGTTTGGTCGTCCCAATGGCGTTAGACCCCCGCAGTCGCTCTATGAACGAGTCCATCTCCTTCTCCAGAGGGGTGACGAGGGTGCACCTCTCATCCACCATGAGGTCTGCCTGCCCGCCCTCCTTTGCTATCATGCCCAGCTCCTCATCCAGGGTGATGGGGTCGAGCGCGACCCCGGGCCCAATCAGCAGTCTCTTCCTCTTGAGAGAGCCGGAGGGGAGCAGGTGAAAGACGAACGTCCTCCCGTTGATGACTATGGTATGTCCCGCGTTGCTTCCGCCGTTGTACCTCACCACCGCCTGGAACCTGTCAGCGTAGTAATCGACAATCTTCCCCTTGCCTTCGTCGCCCCATTGGAGGCCTACGATGCAGAGATTGTGCACATGCCGCCAGTTGAGCCGCACAGGATTTAACTCTATTCGGCACGGAGACGGCAATTCGGCGAATCGACGGGCTTGACGTCAGAGTCCCCAGCTGGCCAACGCCAGAGGGGTGATCCTTACGAACGGGCGCCCGCTCTCGGTGAGGAGCTCTGCGACGCCCCGAACCTCGACCCCCCGCGCTCGCCAGGGACTCACTGAGACCACTTCGTCCACGACGAGTGCGACCTTGTGGTTCCGGGCAAGGTGACGGAACTTGAGGCTCCTCTCCAGGTTCCTTCCGCTGAAGTAGATGAATCTCCCGTCGAACTCGAACGCAACCGGGACCACGTGCGGCTCGCCGTCTGGAGAGACGGTGGCGACCCTGCCGAGCCCGCCCCTGCAAAGGAAGACGGCCTCTCTTTCCGTGAACGCCGCACGTCCGGTCTGGACCGCCAACGAAGAACAGCTGGAGGCCAGCCAAGCCGGCCTAATATACCCGGTAGTAATGTGCTACTAAGTAGATACACCGCGGCTTAGCAGGTCAAGGCCACCTTACCGCCATCGCGCTCTGGCAGGTGAAACAGATTGAGGGCGCCACGCTCTTAAGTAGGAAGCCGAGGTGGTGCCGAGGGTATGATTCCCCCGCTTCTCAGCTTCAACCTCGGGGAGGCTGACACCGTCGTCACCTTCATCAGCTCGGTGGCCATCATACTCGGCGCGGTCTTCGTCGTCATCGAGCTCAATGACAACAAGAAGATGGTGGCCGCGGCGACCGAACAGGCGAAGGCTGCCGCAATCCAGGCCAAGGCCACCACAGAGCAGATGAAGCAGACCAACGAGATCGCGGATATGGACATGATAATGAGGCTCTATGAGTCGGCCAACACAAAAGAGTTCCAGACTTCCTGGCTGACGGTCCTGAACTCGAACCTCAAGTCATTCGAGGATTTTGAGAAGCTGCCCAGCGCCGAGCAGGTAGCCTTCTACCAGGTGGCCTCGCTCTTCGAGTTGCTCGGAGTGCTCGCGAAGATGGAGCTTGTGGCTCTGTCCACGGTGGACGATATGTTCCTCCCTGAGACTGCTTGGGAGGCCATGAAGCCGTTCTTGGAGGGAGTCTCAGCCAAGTACGGAGGCGAGGTGTACCTCTACTTCGAGAAGCTGAAGGATGGAATCGCCAATTCCCACCAGTCGAAGTAGGCGACGGTCAATGCACTCTTGCTAGCACTCCTTCCAGTCAGGAGTAAGATGAAGCAGAAAGCCGAGAGTTTGAATGCACAGCCAACGTTTATTGAGCCTGACGGACGCCCAAGCCCCATGGACGCTGAGCCGATGGCCCTGGCTGACCGTGTCGAAGTCGCTGATACGGTGACCAGGCTGTTCGTCAACACGGATGAAGGGAACTGGACGGGCGTCGCCGACTGCTTCGCCCCCAAGGTGCTCTTCGACATGTCCTCGCTCTCCGGGAGCAAGCCCTCGAAGGTTAGCTCCAAGAAGATAGTCGACCAGTGGTCGTCGGGGCTGAGAGGTCTAACCGCAGTGCACCACCAGATTGGTAACATGCTCGTCAACGTGGAGGGTGCGGAGGCAGGAGCGTTCTGCTACGTCACGGCCACGCACTATTTCCCGAATCCCACAGGTAATGAGACTCGAACGTTCGTCGGGACATACGACTTCCACCTGGTCAAGGGGAACGATGGCTGGAGGATTGACATGTTCATAACACGTATACTCATCTTCTACATCTACTATTACCACTTTCTTTTCTGTGGAGGTCATCTGGTGGATTCCTCTGGTTCTTCGGCTCGTTTCGTCGCTTGAAGTGACGAGACTTTGGGAGGCGTGGTGTGGTTCAAGATTGTCGTTGGAAGTGCTCAAGGTTATTGGTTGTCTCCGTTGGTCGGTAGGTATTTGATGGGGAAGATGTGGGTCTTTGTGTATCGTTGGATTTCGTCGTTCGTTGCGTTCATCTTCTTCATCCGGTTAAGGATGAAGTGGTTTGCGTCTGATTGCTTTACCATGTTACTACCCGACCACTACCCGTGTTATAAGGGTAGTGTTAAAGTAGTAGTGTTGTACTATGCTTGGTCTGGAGTGAATGTGTGTGTCGGGTGTTGTGAAGTTTGATAGGATAGCAAGAAGGGCAGGAGGGACGTTGGCGATTACGATTCCTCCTGAGTTGCAAGTGGCTGTTGGTATGAAGGAGGGCGATCATGTGAGTCTGTATATCGCTGATAAGCGTAAGATTATGGTCGAGCTTGTGTGAGACTGGTTACCGGATTTGTTCGTTAGTAGTATGACCTGTTTACTACGTTTGTTTTATTATTGGATTTAGTGGTTTCCCGTTATTTCCTCAGGTGGCTGTGTTACCTGCTTGGGCGGTGGCGTTGGATTCTATTAGCCTGTTATGCTGCAAGATGTGTGTTTTTCCTAAGAGTGCCTGTGTAGAGCGGTCTATCTTTAGCGGTTCTTGGGCATTCTGATTATGGATTATCATCTTGCGGCGGCGTCAATGCTTTGTTATTGTAGAATCGCCGCCGCTTGTAGCAAAAGCGCTTCAAGGCGCTTTTGCGTGGATAGGATAGGGTAGCGAAGGTGGGGAAAGTGTTTCGTAGTCTACGGAAACCTTCTCCTGAGCGACACTTAATTGGTGTCTGTGTAGTAGCAGACGGAGTGGGGAAGTGTTTCTTCGGAGTAAGAAACCGAAGTCCGTCTGCGGGTCGTGGTGTCTTTCATAGCCGGAAGCGAGGGGATGGAACCGAGAGGTAAAGGGCGCTTGACTTGTGAGGACTGGTTCCAGTTATGTATCCGAGTGTACGAGGATGGAACGTTTCGGGTAATCGTTGCCTGTTGTAGATAGGAGACTGTGTGTTTGATTTGGTGTGCTATGCTATGTGTTACTAAGTGTGGTATACGAAGGTAGTATAAAGTGTTAACATAGTATTAAATACTTACTATGAGAAATGTAAAGGAGTGGGATGAGTTGATTGCTGTTTAAGTGTGCTAACTGTGGTGTAGTGTTCGATGGTGTTCGTGGAGACTGCTTTTTGCAAAGCTTGGCTTCGCGAAAAGGTTGTTGGGACTTCTTTCCAGTTTGTTCACGTAGATGCGAGTTGGATTTGTGGGATAAGAAATGTTCTGAGGTTAAGTTGATGTTTCATGGTTGATGATAGGTCGTATAGCATCTTCGTTACCCTTGTGCCGGAGCATTTGAGCGGTAGCGGTAAGAAGGTTCATGCTATGTATCGGATTGTTGCCCATACGTTGTGTTCTGAGTGTGGTAGGGAAACCGAGAATCGGTTCGCCGTGTTCATGTCTTACGTAGAGCGTGTTAAGGACGGTTCTTTGGCTGAGGCTCGTGGTATTTGGCTTCCTGAGAATCCGGACTGGCGCAAGAAGGCGGGCGATAAGTGATGTTTGGGGTTCGCCCTGAGTGGTTGAAGCTTGGTGCTGGTGTGGAGGCGTCTTGTTTAGTTGTCTGATTTGGATGAGGGTTTGGGAGAAACTCCCTCTACGTAGGGTGTCTCCCCCCGGCGGGACGGCGGGGGGTTAGTCTACTGTCTACTTGTGTTGAGAAGTATGGCGGTTAGTTTTAGTATCTGTTCTTTGAGTTCGGCGTTCTCTTTGATTAGTTGATCTATCTGGTTGTTCTTGAAGGGTTCTGATGGTTCGTCAGGTTCCTTTGTGTTTCCTAGCCCTAGGTATGGGGCTAGGTATCTGTCGTATTCTTTGACGAGGCTTGTATCGTCTTCTGGGTCGTAGTGGTGCGCTTGGTTGCCGACTTTTTGTTTGTGTCCGGCTAGGAAGTCCCAATCGTTTGCTGGCATGGGTGTCTTCTTTGCTTTGGCTGTGTATTCTTTTCTGAGGTATTTCGAGGTGAGGCGTATGCCGTAGTTAGCCAAGGCGTGTTTTGTTATTTCGCGCCAGAGCGTTTCGTAGTTCGGGAATGGCGCGTTTGGGTATCTCCCCGTTTGTTGTGCGTAAGACCGGACTCGGTCTGCTAGTGTTCGGGGTAGGATTCCTATGTGTTCGTAATGCACTTTGGTTTGTGCTGGGTCGAACCTGATTAGGGTGTATTTGTCGTTGAAGTCTTCCCATGCTGAGATTGGTGTCTTTCCGCATACTGCGGCGACTCTTTCCGGCACGAATGCGCCTAGGTCTGTTATGAGCCTTAGTTCGTCGCGGGGTAGGCTATCGTAGATTGCTTTTAGGATTCCCGCGCTGATGCGCTTTTCTTTTCGTGCTGTTGGTTGTTTGATGCTGGCCGCTAGCGGGCAGTTGTTTGCTTTGAAGATGCCTTTGATGAGTCCGGAGTAATTTGCGTAGGTGTTCTCTGGCTTCTTCTTTGAGAAGGTTCTGAGAGCTAGGTCTGTCTCGAAGTTGTCTTCTCGGTGTTGTTGTCGTGTCTTTTTCAGTAGTTCGGAGAGTGCTGTTTCCGTCACTTGGATTCCAAGGTGCGTTAGAAACAGTCGTGCTGCGTTTGTTGCGCGGCCTAGTACCGTGTTCGCGTGGTCGCGGTATTCGGTGTAGGTTGTCCATGCTGGGTCTTTTCTGATGAGGGGGTTTAGGAGTATTCCTTCCCCGCATCGTTTGATGGTCCCTTTGAGTCCTGCGGCGCAGAGTTGTTCTCTTGTGCGGCGGTGTTTTGTTGGTCTGGTAGGCTCTACTGCTCTACCAGTCTCTACGGTATACGGATTATGTTCAGGTTCAACCTAAAGTTCACCGAGGGAAACGCGCTTCTGGCCGACCTCGCCAAGAAGGCATCGCGCGGAGAGTGATTCTCAGGAGGAGGGACCGGGGGAAGACTCTTCCGGCAGCATCAGATTATCCTTCACGAGAGTGATCTCGCCGGGCACCACCAACATGCTCCTGTACATCGAAAGGGCCTTCATTACGCCATGCTTCTTCGAGACCTGCCCGAAGTCGGTTCGCCTGAACCCCCGACCCAGGAAGAGCGCCTTGGACTCGGTATTGTCTTCCCCTACGGTTGCGTAGACCTCGGTGGCACCGGCGCGGGAGAACTGGTCGAGCGATTCGATCAGGAGCCGGGTGCCGACCCCTTTCCCGCGGAAGGACGGGAGCACCGCGATGTAGTACACATAGCCAGTCTCCTTCGCCAGCGGCTTCAGCATCACAAGGCCGACAGATGCATCGCCATGGTGGGCGGCCATGACCGTTTCCACCTCAGCCAAAGTCCTCCTTGCGTGTCTGAGATACAGGCCGGTGAAGCACTCATCCAGGATCGGCTCGAGAGAATCCCTCTTCCCCTGTGGCGCGCTTACGATCTCGAGGTCTACGAAATCATTGCTCAGGCTCGGAACACCTTTGCCGCGTTCTTCCAAAGAATCCTCTCCGTATCCTCAGTGTCGATCTTGAGCTTCCCGACCAGCTCCAGAGCGAGGGCGGGCGTCGACACCGGGTAGTCGGTTCCGAAGATGACTTTCTCCGCTCCGCCGGCGTAGTAGATGGCGCGCGTGACCTGCTCTGCCACCGAGTCGAGGTAGCCGAAGGAATACCTGCTCCCCCCCACGACGAGCCCGGAGATATCGGCGTAGACGTTGGGGTGCTTGTAGATCAGCTCCCCGACATCCTGCGTCCATGGGTTGCCGAAGTGGCACACGATGATCTTAAGCTCTGCCCTGTGGTTCGCCAACCGGTCGAGCGTCAGCGGGTGGGAATGCTCCAGGCTCCCCGTGTGACTCGCGGTGTCACCCGTGTGGAACATCACGGGCAGCTCCTCCGACTCTGCGTAGTCGTAGAGGGCGTCGAAGACCGGATCGTCCGCGAAGACCTTGAGGTATCCCAGTCGGATCTTGAACCCCTTGATCTCGCCGCGGTTCCGCTTTGCGAGGGCCAAAGCCTCGACGACGCTCTCCGGCGAGGGCTCGACGGTCAGGACCGGAGAGAGCATGCCTTCGCTCCTGCCGCAGAGCTCGAGTATCATCTCGTTCGGGAGCGGGAACCCTCCCCGGATTGGCGGACTCAGGAGGAATCCGCTGGTGATGCCGCTCTCATCCATCAGGCGGAGGAGCTCCTCAAGATTGTACTTCAGGCCGTTCAGAGCGGCGTAGGGGATGAGCTCGTCCTGCGGATTGTCCGACAGATGAACGTGAGCGTCGATGATCCGGGGCAACCTTCCCAAGCCCCCCTAGATTTCGGATAAACCTTTGCCAGCCCCGTCGGGCACGTGTTCGGAGACAGCGACCGTCCTAACCCGACATCTTCTCCAGAGCATCCTGAAGAAAAGCACCATGGCCAGGTCGCCCAGAGTCGCAGCAGGGAAAGCTATTGTCGCGATGAGTCCGATGGCGGCAATCGGCAGGACTAGACCCGGCAACCTCACCCGATTTAATAATCCGTCGTGCGCTGGGTCTCAAAGGAGTCAATGTTCAAATCAATTCCCGAGGAATTCCCGCTCACCGGGAGACTCACCTACCTCAACACGGGCGGGGCGGGTTTGATACCGAGGTCGACGGTAGAATATGCGTCTGCACTCTTGCGTCGTCAGCTTCGGGACGTCCCAGCCCCTGATACCTTTGACGAATTCGGTGAGGAAGTCGAGAAATCGAGAGGGGTGTTCGCCAGTTGGATCGGAGCGAGAGAGGAAGAGGTCTCCTTCCAAACCAACACTTCGACCTCGCTCAATCTCGTCGCCTCCATGGTAGCGCCGAAACCAGGCGAGAACGTCGTGGTCGATGACCTCGGTTTCCCGAGCGGGACGTTCCCGATGATGGCCCTACAGAAGAATGGAGTGGAGGTCAGGTGGGTCAAGAACAGGAATGGGCTTGTGAAGTCGGAAGATTATGAGAAGATGGTAGACCCCAAGACCAAGCTCGTCATTGTCAGACTTGGTGTCCTGGGTCAACGGGCTCAGGGCAGAGGTCGAGGGGATATCGAAGGTTGCGCACGAGAATGGCGCGTTCTGCATGGTCGACAGCACCCACGGCACGGGCTACATTGACATCGATGCGGGCAGCTGGAAGCTGGACTTCCTCGCCACGAGCAACTACAAGTGGCTGCTCTCCACCTACGGGGCTTCGGAGTTCTACTGCGCAAAGAGGCTTCTGGAAGAGTTTGACCCTCCTCACGTCGGCTGGCATTCGACCCCGGGAGGCACACGCAGGCTGAGCGCAACGAGCTTCGAAATCGCGAAGACCGCGAAGAGGTTCGAACCGGGGAACCCGGATTATGTCAGCATCCTCGCCCTCATCAAGTCGCTCGGCTTCATGTCGCGCCTTGGCAGGAGGCGGATAACAGCTCAGACTCTGAAGCTGTCGAGATTGGTAAACGAGGGCCTGAGGGAACTCGGAATGAATGTCCCGACACCTTCCGATGACGCGCATCTTTCCGGGATCACGTTCGCATACTCGAAGAAGATGACGGGGGAGGGGCTAGCGTCCCAGCTCAGGAAGAGAGGAATTGTGGTCGCCCATCGGGATTACCATTCCCACTCCGGGATAAGGGTGTCACCCTATTTCTACAACGAAGAGCGGGATGTCGAGTCGTTCCTCGAGGCTACCAAGAAGATAATCAGGGGTTCGGTCTGAAGTTTGGAGTCTAAGCGCCGGGAGTGGGATTTTAGCGCCTAATTAGACGCCCGAACATGGGATTTCTTGACGTTTCCTGGCATCCTGCACATCTTTGCCCAAGGCGTATTCGTGATGGAGTCCGTTCCACTCATTCTGACTTGCGATCCAACAAAGAGTGATTAGTAAGTGGCTCCCATAACGGACGGCCGCACCCGCTCCGAAGACCACAAGAGATATCGAACGAAACCGGTCTGGCGACCCTAAGCAGACAGTTTGGTTTATTTCGAAGCCTATGCCCCCGTGTTGGTAGTTTGGGTTGTAGATGACAGGGACGAAAAAAGGGTGAACCCTATCGCCAGGACCAATGCCGACTTTCGCTTCCACCTCGCGGCGCCGACGGTGAGGACGTTCGAACTGGTCTATTCAGGAGGGAGGACCGACATATTGCTTTCAGCGGAGACGGTGGAGGACATGAGGAAGTATGCAGGGCTGCTCGAGCTTGGTGTACGGAGGAATGAAGTTCGAGAGTGCTGAACCTCATCCTGATTTCTTGAGAGAGTTGCCTTCCACTGTGGGCCTGACTTCCCGGCATTTTTCGAGGTTCGGACAAAAGTATTAATCAGGAAATTGCCGCCGCGAGCTACGAATTGGTCTGACATGGTCCCCCAGCTCCAAGATCGTTGTTTGGCGGGATTCATGGACCTAGCTGAGAAGGTAAGCGGGGGGCTGTTCGTGGCTGCTTGGGTCGTCTTTGCCTTCGATATCATCGGGTACTGGTATAATGGGATCACCTTTGTGCTGCTCTTTCTGCTGAGCGGTCTCATATTCGGTTTTGACTTCTTCACCAAGAGGACGAGGCCCCAGAGGAGAAGCAAGGCCATTGCCGCCTGCATAGTCATCGGGATCTTCCTGTTCTTCTTCGGCCCCGACCTGCAAACGGGAGTGCTCCCGAACGGTCAAGACAGCGGCTTGATCTGCAACGGCAATGACACCAACTGCTCCGGCATCACTCAGCTACAATCGGTCACGGAATACCTCTGGTGCTGGGGGCCGGAGTACAACATCGCGCTGCCTCCCACAGTCGAGTTCGTGGTGACGTTCGGATGCCTGCCCAACTTCCCTGTGACATGATCAACGATGAACTCGTATGCGCCGCTTTTCTCAGTGACGGTCACCGGTCGAGAGCCGGATTTGGTCTTTGTACCCTTAGAACATTGTGACGGACATCAAGATCCTTCGCAGCTCCAGACTCTTTCCGGGCGGGACGAACCCACGGACAGCGCCAGCGCCTGGCAGATGGCCTTGACCGCCATGGCAGATCTCACTGTCTCGTTGGTTACCTCGATCCAGCGGATTCCTGCCCTGTAATAGAAATCCACCTTGGAGTGGTCGTGAATTGAACTCTTTGCCCCTGATATTCCTATAACTATTCGCTTCTCTCTGCTGACCACGAGGTCAGGCAGGGATGCTTGCATCCCGAGTCTTAAGGACTCAGGGCGAATGCCGTAGAGTTGACCATGAAGCAGTATGCGTACGGAGACCCCGTGTCGCCAGGCACGCTGAACATGCAGTTGTCCCCCGCAGGTTCCCCAGACTTCCCGGAGTACGGATACCAGACCGTTATGGTGTAGACTCTTGGCGCTCCAGGGTCCCGAGGATGGGACCTGGGCGGTGCATCCAGAGGTCGAAGCGGCCTGGGCGGCGCAGTTGAAGATGAACGCCTGCGAGAACCCCGAGGTGGTACATGGGACTGGATTGTTGTTCTCCGCGCAGCCTCCTCCGTTGGCTAGGAAGCTCCCCACCTCTGGTAGGTTGTGTGACGCCACGACAGAAAAGTGCAGAATCGTCAACTGGCCCCACTCGTCGCCGGCCACCAAGGTGTAGTTCGCGGGCAGGGACGACCCGAGTGAATTGTAGCCCAATCCTGTGGTGGCGTTAGCGGCGTAGATGCTCTCCTGTACGGCCATCCTCGTTGGGAATGTTCCCTTGGCTAAGGACTCGGTGTTGTTCGCGGTGTACGTGCACACCCCCGAGTTGCACACGGGCGGCGGTTGAGCGCCCGGGACGGCGTAATAGCCGGCGTAGGTCCCGTTGTCACGTCCAGCGAGCAGGGAGTAGCTGGTGATGCTGTGCAGGGGGTAGTACTGGTTGCCGACGGAGACGCCGTCGGAGACACATTCCACAAGGGCCCACACCGAAAGCGGCTTCCCTGCGCTGGAGAGGTTGTTCAGCCCATACGTCCCCCTGAAGACGCCTATGCCGACCGGAAAGAATCACTTGTTGGTACTGTTGCCAAGGTCGCACGGTCCAGCGCTCAAGCCACCGATCGCCCAGGCGTTGGACGCGGTCAAGTTGTTCGCAGTGGGTAGGGTGTTCAGGACCGAGGTGGTGATGTAGATGGCGTCCTGGCTGGGTATCGTCGTCGAGTTGACCGACAACGTGAGTTTCAGGCCCAAAGACGACGAATTGGTAGTTGCGGTCGCTGATCCGGGTCCAGTGTCAGCTTGTTGTCTCGGTGCGTTGCGAGGACGACGCGAGGGAAACAGCCGAAGAGGAGCTACTGCTCTTGGATGCGCTCGGCGAAGAAAACGAAACGAAGGCGAGCGTCCCTGTGGCGACGACGATTATCACTGCGACGACGATAACGGTCGTACCGATTGCTTCCCTTGCACGCCTCAAGCCGATTCTTTGGTTAGTGCCCCAGCGTTTGATTAATAGTTATGTCCGAACGATACCGTCAAGCCTCTTCGCAGCTCCAGATCCTTTGCTTGGGCTGTGTTCCCGATCTCATCAGATTACGAGCCGGGAGTAGAGGTCACTCGGACAAAACCGTATATCATGGCACGTTTCTCCGATGAATGAAGCACCATGAAGCGGGGGGCGAAGGCTGGTCTGGGACTGGCCGCGGCGGTCATTGTCATAGTCGCGTTTTTCTTTCTGGTACCAGTTGAGGCAATAACCGTCGTGTTCGTGTGCCCAGCAGGCGACAGAACCTGTCCGGTGTCGGTCGTCCCTCTATCAGCCTCTGCCTCGGTCACATATGCCAGCTTTGGCGTCGGCACCGTCTATGTGCCGAATGATAGCGGCGGCCATAACTATTGTTTCATGTCGGTGAGCAACGGGATGATGTGCGGGACAGACTTTCAGCGAATGAGAATGGGTTGATGGTCCCGAAACTCGAACCCCTTAACATTCTTACCAACGAACCTCCATTTAGGCTCGAAACGACTCCAGGCCTCAGGAAACATCCTGAATGCCCCAGAGCCTCACTGTGTGGGATGAGCCAACTGAAAACGCGAGGGCCTGACAGATCGCTCTGACCGCTTCGGACGAGTTCACGACCTCGTTGCTGACCTCTATCCAGCGGACATCATGCCTGTAATAGAAAGCCACCTTGGAGCGGTCGTGAATCGAACTCTTTGCCCCTGAGATTTCTATAACTATCCGCTTCTCTATGCTGACCACGAGGTCGGGCAGGAACGCCCTGGGAGTCGCCGCACCTCCGCACTTCTCACAAATGACTGAAGGTAGAGAGTCCTGAGGGCCAATGATCGGGGCATCGGTGTTCTCGGCAGCGAACTCGGCCTTGCAGTCTCTGGCACCTGACCGAGGACCAGTCCACTATCCTGCAGTCGCGCTCCGTCGCTATGCCGTACCAGTTGAGCGACGCGAGGAATGCGGCCTCGGAGTCGGTCTGGCCGACCCGGAATTCACTGTAGTTTCTGCTGAATCTCTTCGGGTTGCTCGGACTTGTGGTCGTTCGATTCCTCCCCTGTTTCTATTACATCTGCCTTCTGGGGCACCTGCACGATGCCGATGTATCTCGTCACTACCCTCCCGTCCACCCGGTTCACCTCTTGAGCGAAGGCGAACGGGCCGGTCCTAGCCGCCTTAGGGTACAGCCTGCCCCTGATCCACTTTCTGTATAGGATTGTTGCGCACAAAGTGAACTCTGTTGCGGCAGTCCAGATAAGCGCCCCTCATGTTATAGAAATAGGGTTCTGATTGATGGTTTACGTTGGCGTTGTCGTGGCTAGGATGCCGAGTTTGGCGCATCGAGGCATGAAGTTCAGGGAATCGGGGCCAAACCATCCTACCTGAGGGAATTGCCTGAAATGGTAACGTAGCCCGGGCCTGTTTTCTACCCGTCAGTTGTGCTGACGACAACGATTCCGGAGCTTAGCCGCAACGTAAAGGTCATGGTTTGAAGGGTCGTACACGAGCGATGAAGCACCCGGTACGTTGATGCTAAGCAGCTCTGCGTTGGTCGCCCCATTGACGGCAACGACAGTTCCGCAGGCTGACATGAACGAGATTCCCCTCACTGAATCGTAGGCGAAGCCGTCGAACTCGCTTCCCGTTCCGCCCGAGCAGGGGACGGTAAAGTTCCCGACCATCGTCGTACCGTTGATCTCGGTGTTGTACCCGTAGGTGATCCCGTTCGTTACGTAAACCAGCTGGTTACCGGGATTGTAGGCCACCAGGTCGTCGGCGTACACGGGGTGGCCGCTCTCTACCTTGACTGCTGCGACTAGGCTGTTTGTGGCAGGGTTGATGAGATCTACGGAACCGCTCGATAGGTCGGCGACGTACACCATCCCGTTGCTCGGGTCATATGCTATGCCCTCGAGCCCGTTGCCCACGGGAATCGTGGCGACGACCGTGTTGGTCCTGTCATCGATGACGTTGACGAGCGAGTCGGGGTCCACTGACCCCCTGGTGGCCTCGAAGACGTGATGGTCCGAGGGATCGTACGCCAATGCCCCCGCCGCGCACGGCCCGTCGATCTTCGCGATGACCTTCGTCCCGTTCACGACGAGTGCCGCGACGCCGGTGGGCTGCGCAGGTTGGCCGGGGACGCAAAGCTGGGAAGCGTACACATACCCATTCGATGGGTCATAGAGGAGTCCGCCCGTGGAGTTGGCCAGTGGGATGTTGGCGATTATAGAGTTGTTCTCCGAGAGGTCCACCACCGTTATGGACTGCTTGCTCGTCCCATTCGCCACGTAGAGGTAGTTGTTCGAGGGGTCGAACGCGACGAGAATCAGAGACTGAGACGGGTTCAAGATCGGAATCGAGGCGACAGTTTTCAGGGAGAGAGAGATCTGGGGATTACCCGTGCTGGTCACGGTGGAGGTCGCTGTGGTCGTCATGGTGGTCGTGCTGGTCACGGTCGTGGTGCTGGTTGAGACCGATATCTCAGTCGTGGTTGAGGTCTTCGGCGCTCCGCCTAACGCGACGAACAGACTCGCTGAGATCAATATGCCGGCTATTACTATCGCCGACGCGATGGCGAGATCGCTCCGGGAAGGCCCTACACTCATTCAATCTGACCTCTTTTTGAATTGGCTCGATTCGTGATTAATAGTTTTGTCCGAACGGCAATTGGACCCACCACGTCATGGAAACCGGCGTTCAAAGAAGCCACTACACGCCTGGTGCGCAGATCCACTCGTTTGCGGCTACGCTGCAGTCATGCGTCGATATCCAATACTGCGCAGGGGTATTAGTCATCCATACTAGCGACGGCTCCCCTGCTGACCAAGAAGTAGGTCACAGACACATGAGCGACGGGGGTAAAAACGAGGCCTCCTGGGCAATCCGGACAATAATAGTAGTGAATCTTCTCCGGAACGACGGGGGCGAGAAACAGCAGCGCGCCCAATCCGACGATGAGTAGCGCCATCGCCCCAGCCTTCTTCAGCGAAATCATCATCGCGCAAGGAGAAGGGCGAGGAGTTTAGTCTTTCACATATCATTCTGGGAAATGTTGATATGTTGAGGAAGCGGGTTTCGCCATGACTTGTGAAACCCCGCACCATCTTCCTCTGCCTGCTGCTTGCCTTTGCCTCTCTCGAGACAGCAGTCGCCGTCATAGGCGCCTTCGCACCCGGCACGGCCGCCCTTGGCAGCACGATGGGACTGAACGGATTACATGCGCCGACCAACCCCGCGTTTCGCTACTCTGTTCCTCTCGCGGCGGGGGGATGGATCGCGGTCGGCGCCATCCTTTTTCAGGGCCGGATAGCCAGCGGCTTCAGGCGCTCGCGGGTCAAGAGTCTCTTCGCGAGCAGGGGGTTCGGACCTGATGTCTACGATCTCATGATCACGATGCGCGGCGGAGGCTCCAGGATAACGCTCCTCGAGAACATGGAGACCCCGAAGAACAGGCTCGAGCTCTCCGAGCTGACCGGAATCGACTGGAGGGAGGTCGACAGGGAGGTCTCTATACTCGAGAAGTACGGGCTGGTGAAGATCTACGCGCAAACAGGGACCGTGAAGATGTACCAGGTGACGGAGCAGGGCAAGCTGCTGATGAATCTGGTTGGAGAATTGAACGGCAAGTGACGCGTCTTGGCTCGAGGAAGTTGCCCAGGCCCACCATCGGCATAATCGGGGCGACCCTGCTGGTCATAATAGGTTTCGCCGTCTACTTCGCTGGGCGGTACCTTGGATTATCTCATGCCAAACCTAAAATAGTTTTGCGGCGCAAATCTCCAGCGAAGCCTATTCAATTGCGTGGCTCTAAGATGACAGGAACAAGCTCGGGTAGGGCAGCCCTGGTTCTCATGTTAATCCTGGTCTTCGCCGTCGTTTCGTATGTACTTCTGGGCCCCGATTCCTCAGGAGGTGGTCCACCAGTAGGGGAATCTACCAGTGCCCCGACAACCAGCTCCACTACTACCTCCGCAACAACCCATACTAAGAGTTCTGCCACGCAAAGTCAGACAACTTCTCCCGGTTCAGCCATTAATGCAGGAGGGACCAGTGGTCCACTGGGTGGATCATTCCCAAAAGAGGGCTCTTTCGAAGTGACCCTAAACTCTAGTATGTACGCTGAATTAGTCTGGAATGCGACTGGTATCATCGATGTGCATCTCTATAATACGACTGGAGGACAGGCATTCTCGAATACTGGACAGCAGTCTGGAAATTACACTTTCTGTGTTCCCACGACAGGCAGTGATGACATCAAGTTTCAAGATCCCAATGTCTTGAACAACGCGCCTGTTATCCAATCGAGCGTGTATGTGTATGAAATCAAAGGCGGCGCATGCTCCCCTTCACCATGAGGCGATTGGTGCATTTCAGTGAAAGCGACAAAGCAAAGGCATGATTCAGTAGACCTAGCATGGAAGCGAGTCTTCCGTGAGGCGGCCTGGTCGCTCGTTATTGTTGTCGTCCTGACATCGGGCCTGGTGACTTGGATACTGATACCTTCGGTGGCGACAAGCCTGGAGACCGGGGTTGACGCCTACTCGAACAGCGTGGGTACCTACATTGTGGTCAACGCTGGTGGTGATCGGTGCGTACCGGCTTTCGGAGGATGTGCCTCTCTGCTGCCTCAGAATGTCACGAATGCCATCGCCAGAATCCCGGGAGTAGAGAAGACGTACCCGATAATCCTCAATCTCACCACACTATACGTAAGAAATTCCACTGGTCAGGTCACGATGTACGAAGGCGAGACCAGCGCCCTGCTCGGGGGTCCGAAGGGCTTTCCACCAAGCCTCTTGGTTCTTGCTGCAGGAAGATATCCGAGTAACGCACCCGAGTTCGACATAAACAGGGCGCCGAACGTTCAGTTGAACGCCACAGAGGAGGTGGACGTCGCATGCCAATTCTGCCTCCACCCGGCCCAATCCCACGGAAACGTAACGAATCCCTTTGAAGCGACTGCTGTGGGATCGCTAGCGCTCAATCCTCTGTTCGCCAATGTCTTCATTCTCTGGAACTCAACATTGATGCTTCACAAACTCGGCCCTGCATTGTACAGGCAGACGTGGGATGGGAATGGAAGCAACTACATCATAGTGAAGGTCGATAGCGTCGCTGACGTCCCACGCGTTGTCAACGCGACCCAGCAGCTTATCCAGGCACCCCAGTACGGCCTCTTCACCGTGGTCTATAACCAGGCGTTGTCTCAGAGCCTGCAGTCGTTAACCTCTCAGACCGCGCCTCTGTACGAGCTCATCGGGGCCGTTTCACTCATCGTAGTAGCAGGAGTCTCGTTTCTGGTGTCGCTCTTGATTGCCAGAAGAAGGGACTGGGAGGCGGGCGTCTACCTCACGCAGGGCTGGAGTTGGAGAGAAGTGTACACCCTGTACTCTGCCTACTTCCTCTTCCTTTCGCTGGCCTCTTTCGCCATCGCGGCCGTCTTGTCGACGTTCGCCAGTCGCTACTTCACCGCCACGTACAACGTGTATGGTACCTTCACCACCTTCACTGCGGCGGTCGTTCCTCTCTACCTGATTAGCGGCCTCGCATTCGCCATCGTGCTGGCCTTCCTTTCATCGTACATCATCGTCAGGAGGCAGAAGCGGATGGGACTTGACGACATCGTGAGGGAGTATTAGAATGAAGATCACACTGAGGGTGATGACCCAACGACCCGAAGGGCAGTGAGACTCAGCACCAGTCGAGCGTTGCGCGAAGTAGGCTGGTCAGTTGTTATAGTCGGTGTCCTCACCTCCGGCCTCACCGCCTGGATCCTGATACCATCGATTGGCTCCACGCTCACTCCAATCTGACAACTTACGCCAACGGCGTGGGCACCTACATCTCTGTGGAGGGAAGCGGGGGCGCGATCCCCCAGAGTACGATACGCAACATCTCGGCCATCCCAGGGGTCCAGGAGGTCTACCCATTCGTCGTCAATGGGACCTACTTCGTGGTCCACAACTTCAACACCACCCTTGGTACCGGGCAATGGCATGTAATCCCCCTGGCCAGCTTCGGGGTTTCAAGCGTGCTCGTTGGCGGACCTGGCGGTTTCCCTCCTGCTCTGCTCACCCTCTCCTCAGGCAAGGCTCCGGGAAACGAACCAGCTTTCGCCTTCGAACCTTACTTGGAGGATTCACAACCTCCCCAAACCGATGTCCAACTCGGAGTCGCCCAAGAGGTGGCAATCGGGTGCGGGGCCTGCGCCAATGTCAGCATAGTCGGTTCGCACTTTAACGCCACAGCAGTTGGCGAGGTAGCAGTAAATCCGCTATTCAGCGACATAGCCCTCTTCTGGAACTCCACGTTCATGATGAACCACCTCGGGCCGCAGCTGTACCAAGAGGAATGGGGGAGCAACAGGAGCAACTACATGATAGTCAAGGTGGACAGCGTGGCCGACGTCCCAAGGGTGGGGAGCGCCATCGGCCAGCTCCTCCCTCCTCCCTTCCAAGCCAACTACGACCAGGTCTTCGCCCAGGACGCCCAAGAGCTTCGTGACCCAGACGGCCCCCCTGTATGAAATCATCGGGCTCATCTCCCTGGTCGCGGTCATTGCGATAACGTTCCTGGTGTCCCATCTGGTCGCGGGCAAGAGGAGCTGGGAGGCGGGGATGCTGCTGACCCAGGGGTGGAAGTGGAGGGAGCTCTACTCCTCTTACTCCTACTATTTCCTGATGCTCTCAATAGTCTCGTTCACGCTGGCCGCCGTCATCTCCGTGGCCGCCAGCCACTTCTTCACCTCCACCTACTACATCTTCGCCGAGAAGGTGACTGTCGCGGCCGCAGCCGACCCGTTCTACGTGGTCACCGGCCTATTACTGGCCATACTGATGTCCCCGTTCGCTTCCTGGACGGTCGTCCGAAGACTAAAGAGGATGGGGCTCGACGGAATCCTGAGGGCGTACTAGCATGATCGAGCTCGAAGGGGTCTACAAGAACTACGGCGCCATCAGGGTGCTCGAGGGGATTGACCTGCAGGTCGAGGAAGGAAAGCCGCTCTGCCTTCTGGGAAGGAGCGGCTGCGGAAAGTCAACCCTCCTGAAGCTCGTCGCGCTGATAACGAGGCCGGACAAGGGAACCCTGACCATCGACGGCAAGGACGTAACCAAGATCAGCGACCCGGAGATGGATGAGTTGAGGAGGGAGAAGGTGTCTTACACCTTCCAGGAGCCACTCCTGATCCCGTACATCACCGCGCTGGAGAACGTCACAGAGGTCACCGGGGCGCCGAAGGAGAAGGCGGTGGAAGTGCTGACCCAGCTCGGCCTCGGAGACAGGCTGAGCCACCACCCAGCGAAGCTGAGTGGAGGGGAGAAGAAGAGGGTGGACGTGGCTCGGGCCATACTGAGGAACACTCACATCCTCGTGGCGGACGAGCCTCTCTCTAATCTGGATCCGGAGACAGGCGAGAAGGTGATGGCGTTGCTGAAGGCGCACGCCGAGAGGGGCGGCATCCTCGTCTACTCGTCCGTGGAGCCCTCGGAGACGAGGTTCGCAGCCCAAGTCATGAATATGGAGCGGAAGTAGCTAGAGCGGCGTCGGTAGCTTCGCCATATGCCATTT
This sequence comes from uncultured Nitrososphaerota archaeon, assembly GCA_963806765.1. Lineage (GTDB taxonomy): Archaea > Thermoproteota > Nitrososphaeria > Nitrososphaerales > Gagatemarchaeaceae > Gagatemarchaeum. Next base: position 979,865 of record CAWDYS010000003.1, read on the forward strand.
GGGAGGGAGAGTTCAAACCAGTGGTAGCCTGCGAGGTCGCCTAAGTAGAACGACTCGCGGCTCTTTGCACCTTCGGTTTCTGCCAATCATCGGTCCGTGCTGGGTCTTTTCTTCTACTTCAGGGAGATATTCAGGCATAACAACTTCATTGGCGCGTGCTGATTCCGAGAAAGAGGTCAGTATCTAATAATGGCAGGTCCGGTGGAACTCAAGCAGTGACTTCCTTCGGTTTCGTCGTGAACAGCCTCCTCTCCTCGTCGCTGAGGAAGTTATAGAAAGGAATGCGCCCCTCTTGCGTCACCAGGATTCCCTGCCCTATCTTCGCGTTGACGATGAACTTCTCCTCACCGTCGCTGAGGTTGAACGCCTCCTTGAGGACCTGAGAAGCAGCCTGGTCCTGCTTGAGGACGATCTTCGTGGAGCAGCTCTCGATGATTATCCTTCCGGGACCGTAGACTCCTCCCCTTCCCATCAGGTCCGAGACGAGCTGGGTCGCGACGACGAAGGCGGCGTTGTAGTGCCTCCCGGTCCTCGCAATCTCCGGCACGTACTCGACCGCCAGGGGGAAGTAGGGCCTGCCCGTCCTGGGGTTGATCTCGACAAGCGACCAGCCCTCGTCTACCACTATCGCCTTCCTCCTCGAGATTGGAATCGTGTCGGTGTCCTGAATCTTCTTCCAGATGGCAGAGAGCGCCAGAAAGGCCGCCGCGTCCCTCAGCTCCCCCGGCGGGAGGTCGTAGAGGACGAAGACCATCCGCGGATAGATCTCCATCTCGCCCTCGAAGAGGAACCGATAGGGAGGGAGGTTCGCCAGCAGGCGCTTCTTCAGGTCGCCCGTCGCCATCTCGATGAGCTCGTTCACGTTCGAGGCCTTCTCGGCGGTCAGGTAGAGGTCGGCGAGCAGATTCTGGTCGTTCTCGACCTTCGCCACGCTCGCGAGGAAGTTGGCCGCGACCCGTCTTCGAGGGAAATATGGCGAACGGGTCCAGCCCTGCTCCCTTGTCGCCGCTGAAGCGGTGGACCTTGCAGCCCGTCATGCCCGCGAAGGATGTCTCGTACCTCCCGTCCGGACCGACAGGCGTATTCTGGCTTAACTACGCTATCGAAGAGGATAGACCATCGTGTCTCTGTCCTGATTAAGCATCCTGCTCAGGTAGGTCTTCACGAACGTGCTCTTCCCAAATCCTGATGCCCCCATAATGCTGACGTTGTAGTTCTCTTTCTCGAACACGTCGTAGAGGATGGCGTTCCCGGTCTGGAGGTTCTGGCCCAGGAACACCCCCGAAGGGTCGACCACGTCGAGCCCGCAGAACGGGAAGAGGCTCAGCGCGCCCGACGTCGTGATGAAGAACCACCTCCCCGTAGCGTACTTCGGGCCCACTCCCGTCAGGAGCGCCTCCTGCAGGTACGCGGGAGAGTCTATCTGCCCCACCATCCCGCCGACCAGTTGCCTCAGCTTCTTCCTCGCTTCGACAAGCTCTTCATGCCCTCTTCGCGCGCAGTACTATCCGGATTCGCGTCCTGAACAGCCTCTCCTTGCCCGCTCCGATGAGCTGGGCAGCGCCCGAAGCTCTCTGGAACTCGGCCTGCTCCTCCGGGTCGAGCGACCTTCCCTCGCTCTGCCTCAGGACGAGCCTCGAACCGACCGACCTGGCGTACGACTTCACCATCTTCTTCGCCTCGTAGATGTCGATCGGGTCGATGTCGACCATGATTGAGTACGCGATCTGGTAGAGTTCCGCCAGGAACCCAGGTACGAGCGTGCCACCCAGCCTCGTGATGCAGTAGGTCTGGACATGGTAACCGTCAGAATCAACGAGATATCTTGGATAGGCTCTGGCTGTCTTGATCACAGGGATGGCGTGCGCCCGCACCATTCTCGTGCCCAGTTTGTGCACGAGCGAATCGACCTGCGAACGCGTCTCAAGAAAGAACCGCTTGTAGGGGATCTGGTACACCGCTCCGATGGACTCCACTTCCCTTTCGTCCTGGACGATGTGGAAGGTGATCGGTTCCGTGAGGGAATCGAGGAAGGACGCAAACCTGTCGAGCACCGACCCCTGCTCCTTCTCGGGGAGGTTCGCCAGGTTGATGGACCTGAGCTCGTAGATGACGGCTGGGCGCGGTCCTTCCGAGGGGTTCTTCTTGGCCATGTCGTTTGTTCACTCCATCCTGATGACCGACTCGCCGATCTCCGGGCTCCTTCCCTTGAGCGAGAGACTGACCGATACCAGCGGCTCGGGCGACCCTTCGAGCCTGACCGTAAGGCGATGAGTTCCGATGTCCTCGGGAACGGGAACGTAGAGCAACCTGTATCTCGGCTTCTGGGGCGAGACCGAATCCTCTCCCCTGACCTGGTCGTCGAGGAGGAGCAGCACCCGGCCCTCCTTCTGAACGCGATCCAGCCTGTCGGCGACCACCAGGGGGACGGGATTCTTGAAATCCTCCACGACCATCTCTTGCACTATGGGTGGCTGCTCGCTCTCAGTTGCAGGGTCTTTCTCAGGTGTCTTCGACCCGAGCAATCTCCGCAGGTCCGCTCGTAACTTCTCCACGCCCTTGGTGCGAAGGAAGTAGACGGCCTGGAGCTCGACCGGAAGGAGCTTCACCCTCCTGCTCGATACCATGTATCCGATTCCGAAGACGACGCAGAAGACCGCGGCCCTGCCTCCGAAGCTAATCCCGGCTATCGGAAACTCGAACGGCAGGGAGACCAGGAAAGCCGCAAGAAACGCAACCATCATCGTGATTAGCTGGCGGAACGAGAGCGTGATGAACCCCAGAGGCAGGACTTTCCTCTCGAACCACGCCTCATCCGGCCACCAGATGGACTCTGACATTCAGGTTCAGAGCAATTCTGAGGTTAAAACGGCGAGCGAGCCCCTGTCCCGTTTTAAGCTCAGCACGCCTACGGTTGCATGAGTTCTCGAAGTGGTGCAACTCTCGGGCAGACCCGCGAACGGATCATCATCCTCCTGGTCGCGCTGTCGGTACCGCTGATCGTCCAGTTCTTCGTCTACATCCTAGCGAATGCAACTGGAGCGACCTCCCTTCCGGTAGTGGGCTACGGGATAGCTGCGTGCTCGGCCGCGGCCTGCACGGCCAACGGGGTCAGTTCGCTCTGGCTACCAGCCGGGCCGACGCTGCCGACCGTTCTCCTGACCGTGATGAACACGGCGCTCCTCTTCATCGTCGCGATCGTGGTGGTGATCGAGGCGATAAGGCTGGTCGGGAGCCTGCTCGTAATGAGGGAGGACTAGCGGACATCCAGCAAGGAGCGCGTCCTCTCCTCCCCCTCTTTTATTCGCCAGAATGGTCTTCGTTAGATGGCAGTCCGGAATACGATCAGGCGGTCGCAACCTATTACAGGAAGAGCGCACGCTTCGCAGTCTTCATCATCCTCCTCGCATCATTCGCGATCCCTGCGTCCTGGCCAGTCCGGCCCGGCTCCCTCAACCTCTCGCCGAACGTGAACGTCAACGCAGTCAAGCCCCTTCGGGTGCGGCTTCCCGCTCTTCCCTTCCAACGGGTACTATCAGGCGAGCGGCGGGGTCTCGATCTCGGGGACGTACTCTGGCAACGTCTACCTGACAGGGTCGATCACGATCTACGGCCATGACAAGGCGACGGACAAGCCCGAGACCGAGACATTGGCCCTCACTCAGGGCGATTTCAGCCCCAACCCGATGAACTTCCCGGGCCAGAGCCAGTCCGGGGTCGACAACCCGCAGGTCAACTCCAACTTCTGCGAGCCCGTCATAGACGGATACACCTACTGGGTGGCCGCCTCAACCAGCCTGGCTGCACACGGGGGCGTGTGCGTCCTCGCGAACACCACCGTGACGGTGTCCGTGACGAGCGGGAGCAACCAGATGTTCCAGCTGATAATGGAGATGCCCCTGTTCAACGAGACGACCCTGGGCACGACCGTCTACTGCGCTCCGACGACCGCGCCCTGTGGACTGCCCTTGCAGGGCTTCTACGACTTCATCTTCATCATCGCGATAATCCTGGCCGGAGGAGGATTCCTCATCGCTCTCGCGAACAAGCAGTTCTCCGGAGACGAGAGGCAGAACGTCGTTCTCGACTTCGTCATCGCCGTGCTCTTCATCCTGCTTTTTCCCGTCATCTACAACAACATCGCCCTGCTCACGAACTACCTCGACATGACGATACTCGCCGGTCCCAACCTGCCGTACACCGACTATAGCCTGCAGATCAGCCTCGTCTGGGGCAAGCTGCTCTCGTGGGCGCAGGGAGGGGGCATCTGGGGGATGCTCGTCTCGCCGATAACGAGCGTGGCCGGCTGGATCGTCGCCCTGATCGTCTACCTGATGACCATCTTCCTCGGCGTGATCAGGATCTGGCTGGTCACGGTCATGGTGATCGGTTTCCCGATCTCGCTGGCCCTCAAGCAGATTCCCTTCGCGAGGAAGCTGAGCTCGATGGTCGAGGACACGCTCTACGGCCTGATACTTGCCTCGCTGATGAGTTCCATAGCCATCGGAGTGGCAGCCTACATCCTCGCCGATGCTCCTGGCGGACCCGTCTGGAGCGCGACGATCTTCGCAGGGACGGGAATAAACGGGATCTCGAACTGGGTCGCTGCGGCCGCGCTCTTCACCGCCGTCATGATACCCACTGTGTTTGCGCCACTCACCGGAACGCTGTTCCAGACGGCTTCGCAGGCGGCAATGACCGGGGTGGGCGTAGCTGCTTCGATGGCTGGAGCGGCTGCAGCGCCGGTTGCTGGTGCGGCCGGGGGAGGCCTTGGAGGGGCGGGTGGGGCCGGTGGGATGGGAGCGCTCGGCGGCCTGGGCAAGGGGGCGTCGGGCGCTCTGGGCGGGGCACCTCAGACGATCGGGCAGGAGGCAGCGAGCACCATGCAGAGCATGGGACTCGGGGAGAGGCTTCTCTATGCGGCTCCCCATTCACTGAAGAATGTCGCGGTCGCCGGGACCGCGGGCGTTCTGACGGCAATGGGTGCGTCGGGAGCTGCGAGGTCGATAACGACCGTTGCACCCCTGAGCAGCTCGTCGACTGTCTCTCAGGGAATAGGGAGGGTCAACGCGGGAAGGCAGGAGGCTGCGCAGGCGTACGAGACGTCAACCGCATTGCAGGATTCAAATCAGGCTCTTGGTGGATTCGTATTCAATGCCGTTACGGCATCTCCGCCGAGCCCTGGCGCGTTAAGCGCTCAGGCTCCTTCCTTGATGCAGTGGCACGCGCAGCAGATTCAAACGAGTCCTGCCGAATTCCTGTCCAGAGCGCGACGAATCCACATTATCACAGGTCAGCAGTACCAGGCACTTGGCAAGGAGCCCTGCCGCGCAGGCTGAGTTCGCTGAGAGTTACAAGGGGCAGCTCGAGTCCTGGTAGAATACGATGCGTCGGGCAACTTGGCCACTCAAAGCCTTGGCCAGCTGGCAAACCTGAGAGACAACTTCGAAACGACGAAGGCACGAGGATTCAGGTCAGTGACAAGACAGGACCAACGGGTCTAGAGGTACTGCAGTATCTCTACGCCGATGCGCTTCTCAAATCTAACCAGTCTTTCCGCACTTTCCTTCCAAGACTCGGATGATTCACCTTGCTTCGTCTTCGTAACCCATCTCGGCATGTCGCATACTTGATCTTGTAGTCCATAGCCACCGACCTTGCTCGCTGATATGGACTAAGCCTCCCATTTACCCAATCTTCTTGAAGAAGGTCGAGTTTCTCGAAAGCGTTGTCGACATTCATTGAAGGATTCAGTGCCAGTGTAGAGCAGCCTGTCCCTGAAAGGGTCGTCCCAGATCTGCGGTTCGGACTGGGCAGCTTCCAGTGAGCGCTTGTGCAGATCCTCATCCCACCAGACATCCTCGTCATACTGCTTCTTGTCAGGAAAGAGGCTGATGTTCCTCTCTAGGTCTTTGATTCGGGCTTCGAATTTCTCATCTGTCATCGCGGCCAAGTCCTTCTACTTTGGCGCTACTGTGGTCAGCAAGAAATCGAGCCAACACCCCTCCGGTTATTGCCCTGAAGAGGCTCATCCGATAGGGGTCGTCCCTTGATGGAAGCTCATCTCTTTCCGTTCCATCGGCAAAAGTGCACACGACCCTGAACGACGCGCTTCTCAGTTCTCCCTGGATCGAGTAGGCCAATTCGACGGTGTGCACGTCCGTGAGCCTGACCAATCTCAGCGTAGGGAAATCGAACCCTATCGTCGTTCCTTCACTCGCTTCGAAAAGCAGAGATTGCTCCGTGAGGGTCAGCTTTCCCTCGCCCAATTTCCTCTCACGAGCCCTGACCGTGAACCCGTTGTACGGCCAGAGTGTCTCCATTTCTGCTTGCACCTTCCTTTCACTACCTAGTTACTTGATGAGCTTTTGGATATTTAACCTCCAATCGACCGCGTTTGAGAATCCTGACTCGATGTGCAACATGCCGTCAATACCTCATGTGCCTGTTTCTGTGAGCGCGGGATACACGAAGACGCTCTTTGCGCAGCCACTCGAGCAACTCCTTTCGAACGTGAAGAAAGAGCTTCTCGTCATTGTGGACGAGGCGCAGTGGTTGAAGAATCCCCGCGGTGTCGCCAGGCTGATGGCGCACATATTCGATTACCGCCATGAGAAGATGACCTTCGTCATAACCGGATCGGCAGTGGGAGTCATGAGAACGATAACGGAGCCAGGAGCAAAGAGCCCGCTCTACGGAAGGGCTATGACAGACGATGAACATCAGGAAGTGGAGAGACGCGTCCACGAGCCTGACCTTCCTGAGAGAGGGGTGCAGGCAGAACAAGGTCTCGCTGACCGATGACGAGTTGGGCGATGTCGTCGATACCCTGGATGGCGTGCCCGGGTGGCTCACTCTGTTCGGTTCTCACTTCGCCGAGTCCAAAGAGGCTGGCAAGGCTATGGACCTCACGAGGAATGAGGCTATGAAGATAGTCAAGGAGGAGCTTGAAAGCAGTGCCAAGATCGCGCTCGGATGGCCCAGACAGCTCAGCATACTCAAGACCATTTCCAAGAAGAGCATGAAGTTCAACGAGATAGCTAGCGATCTCGACTTGCCGAACAAGGCGCTCAGCAGGAGCCTTGACATGCTCGAAAGGCTGCAGTACGTCGAGGCCGACGAAGAGAAGAACTACACCATCATAGACCCGATAGTCAGGGAGTTCATGAAAAGGTCCGAGTGACGACGGCAGACCGGTCTAGGCATTCTGGAGGAAACCTTTGGCTTTCCGGATTAACGGACACCCGAAGCGCTTCTTTCCTATCTCGGTCGGCAGGTAGCCCTTGCCATCCCTCTGGAGAAGCGCCTTTTCCGTCAGAGCCTTGAGGCACCTTGAGACTGACCTCGCGCTGACCTGAATCCCCGCTTCTCTGCAGTCCTGGACCAACGCCTCCCTGCTCGTGAAACCATTCTTCACGATGCGGGTCATGATCCTTTCCTCCAGCTTGCTCAACGGCTCGCCTGCTTGGACCTGTTCAGACTTCTCCTCAGACTTCTCAATCGGTTTCGGCTCGATGACGTTCAGGCTCTCGAACTCGATCGTGTCTATCCTGTACTTGACGGGGTCGATGCTCTGGTCTTCGTTCAGGATTTCGGATAGCTGCTTCGCGTTGTTCTCCGAGGTCACCACGAACCTCACCAGCGCGTAGGCTCCCTTGTTCTTGTCGAAGTTCTTCTTCACCTGTTCCCTGCTCTTCTGCGGGGACATCTCCACCTCCACCGCTATCGCCGACGAATAGTCCCAGGCGTATGCGCTCGGGACCTTCGCCTCGGCCGCTCCCTTCTCCTGGACCGTGGTCACCGACGGCTTCAGCACCGCGATGTCCGGCCTCTCCTCGCCGCTCTCGCCCCAGTCCACGACGCAGTAGTAGCCCATGGGCCAGTACTCCTCCTTGAGGAGCTTCTCGATGACGCGGATGTGCTTCGGGTCTCCCGTCCTGGAGGGGCCGAACTTCATCTCGAACGACTCCAGGGCCCGAGGGGTCAGACTGTAGATCACGGTCTTCGCTCTCTCCATGTCGTCCGCAACCGATGGATTGGGAGGGACCATGATCGGGTTGCCGTACCCGTCCTTCCCCTTCATCACGTACCTCTGGTGCTCGAAGGTTTGCGTGAGATACCCCGCGTTGACCAGCTCGTTTAGAGCCTGCTGCACTCCAGAGGTGGACCAGGAATACTTCGCGTAGAGCTCCGACCTGAGGCGGGAGAATTCGAGCGAGTACGCCTCCGAGATCAGTTTGAGATAGCCCGTAGTGAGTATTCTCCAGTGGATCGGCATGAACGGCACCCTTGAAGAGTCGCTCCCCTTGCCGCCGGCAATCTGCTCGAAGAGGTTCCTGTAGACGAGGTCCATCGCCTCCTGGGCGCCGCCGTACTTCTGCTCCATCTCGCCCTTCATGTAGTCCAGCACATCGTTCGCGTCGCAGAGCGGGTCGGCGAGCTTCGGGAAGGGCTCGAGGAGTATCGGCTTGGTCGCCACGTCATCTCCGTGAGGCCTCTTGCGGGCTATGCAGCTGTAGTCCGGGAGGGAGATCAGCGCGTCCCTGACCTCTTCCTTCCACCGGGGCGAGAGCAGCTCAGCGATCTTCGAGGCGTCGTCCGGCCCTACCCTGAACGAGAAGACGGGCCCGACGTTGCCGAAGATCGAGCTGGAGAGGTCCTTGCGTATCTGCTGCAGGTTCTGGTTCACCATCCAGAGGAACAGGCCGTACTTCCTCGACTCGGAGAGGACGGTGTCGAGCAGGTTCATGTCGCTGATGTTCTGGAACTCGTCGACCGCGAGAACTATCGGGGTCCTTTCGGAGGGCGGCCTCCCCGCCTTCTCGAGCCTGAAGGCCCTCTTCTGCACCGCGAAGTAGAACCTCATGACGATTGATGCGGAGATCAGGTTCCGGAAGTCGTGAGGCAGGGTCTTCGTTATCCTGAAGATCGTGAGGTTCCCGGGAACGGTCATCTCGTCGAAGTCCAGCCTGCTCGTCCTTGAGCAGAACGTCCTCGACGTGATCGACTGCGGGGGCAGCACGAAGTTGGATATCCTGTTGATGACTGGGGAGAATGCGTCCTTCGGCAGCTTCGAGATCGCGTCTATCGTGCTGCTGATTATCTCGTCCTGCAGCCCCTTCCCCCTGAGCATCGACGCTATCTCCTCCTTCGGGAGCGAGATGAAGTCCATCAGGATGCGGTAGAGGTCCTTGAAGGTGGGGTCGTCGTTGAGGGTGTAGAGGTAGTACAGGGCGCCCTTGAATATCCACATCAGCCGCGGGGCGTTCTCCGCGTCGGTGTTGAACACGTCGGAGAGGAGGATCGAGAGTTCCTCCACCTGGGTCTGAAGCACCTGGGCCCTGTTCTGCGCGTCGACGCCCTTGGGGAGCGAGAGCGGGTTGAGCCCGAAGGAGACGTAGGTCGGGTCGAGCAGGGTCACCCTGTGCCATTCCGACTTCGGGATGACCCGCATGAGCTCTATCGCGGCGTCGCCGTGGGGGTCGATGAGGATGATGGCTACGTCCTTCTTGCTGGAGAAGAGCTGATTCAGCCAGTACAGCACGGCGTTGGTCTTTCCTGCCCCCGTTGACCCGACGAAGAGCGAATGAAAGACCATGTCCTCCTCGTCGATTGAATTGGTCATCTCGAGAGAAGATATGCGACTCCGAGCTGATCTTTGCCTGCCTTACTACACTGGGTCTGGATTTCGATCTGTCAGACCGACGATGTCGGGCAACTGCCGCAGGAAGCCTGGAAGGGGGTCGAGTCTCTCGTACTTCAGCTGCCCGTAGACGGAATCGAACAGGTCGACGTAGGTCCTCATGTCTTGCACGGTCCTCGCGGACAACGCCAGGTCGGTCTTCCCCTTGCTGTAGATGATCTCGAAGCTTCTGACGGTGCTTGACGCAAGGTGAGCCAGCGGCTGGACCTCAGAATCCTCCAGAACCTTCTCGATCTTCGGGACCCTCGCGAGCCTCACCAGCGTCGTGGTGATGTCATCGCGGGCGCCTGAACTTCCCTTTTCGCCCGCAACCCTTCCCCTTGTGAGGCCCCGGGTGAAGGTGCCCCACGTCAGGGAGGCGAGCGACCCCACTCGCTCTCCCGCCGGAAGGTGCACGTAGGAAGGGAGCTCTTCCGGCGTTACTATGAATGAAGGGGGCTCGACCCTGGACTTCGTGTAACTGTCCAGGTACTCGGATATGTCCTCGACCATCCTGCGGTCCACGAGTTCAAGAAGCATCCTCGGGTCCTTGTACTGAAAGAGTGCCAGACCGTCGTGTTCGTCGGTGCAGTGGTCGAACGGAAGGGCGCTGATGGAGTCTTGTTCCCCGCCCACCCACATGCCCTGGATGGCGATCGTAATCGTGGGCTGCGTCGCCACCTCGTCAATCTTCTTCATTCTCCCATCGGCCCGTCTGTAGTAGTCTCGGTAGAGTTCCTTCCTATCGTGCTCCTGCCCGCTGACAAGGTCGATTGACGGCTGCTCCATCGCAGTCTTCGTCCGGTGTATCGAATTCTTCAGCCTGACGAGGGCAGCCGAGTAGTTCGTCCTCAAGAAGAGAAACTGTATCCAGGCGAACTCCGGGTTCGAAGTCTCCACCGCGCGAATGAGGTTCGCCATGAACGCCTGCTTCTCTTCGTAGGCAGGGGTCGACATTACGATGCCATTCTTCAGTGCGACATTGAAGAATCGGACCCTCAGCTTGCCGGCTTTCCTGATCCCGGCCTGGTCATCCTTGGTTTCGGCGCTCATTTCGCACCACCCTGGTCCTTCGGGTCGGCGGAGGCAGTAGGTAGCGTTCCGTCTCCCGCGGGCGAGGCCGGTCGCTGCTCCGGCTGGTGTTCGACCCCTAGGGATGACACCTTGCGGAGGTGCCTGATTCTCGACCCAAGACGCGGGTACCTCAGCACGTCGACGTACGGCCTCCTGGGAGGCTGGCCCAGATACTGCATCGTCGCCGCCGTGAGTATCAGGCCAGAGATCGCTTGGATCAGGACCAGATAGTACCAGTGCGGGGGAAACAATCGGAGGACCCACGACAGGCTCACGGCCGCAGACGCAACCGAGTAGGCGACGTACGGGAGAAACTCCCTCTTCACGCTTGGCCTGGAAGCGGCCTCCGGACCAAGCAGACCAAGGTATCCAAGGACGAACCACCAGTTCCTCGAACTGCCATTGTCCCTGACCGGATGGAAGAGCCTCGAAAGGTCGTGCCTGTACATCACCAAGAACCGACCCGATCCAGTACGGGAACGGTAGGTACAGCAGTACGTCGGCAGGATCCATGATTGATCTGGCTCTTTGGGCTCTTAACGGAAGGAGCCGACGACATTGCCAACCAACTTGGCAACATGACGTCGCCACGTTGCCAAATTGCCTGCTTACGTTGCCAAAACACGGTTCGATGTTGCCAAATCGCCCTCGGATGTTGCCAATTACGACGCCAGTTGGCAACATCAGCCTGGGTAATTGGCAACGTCAGGCCCGAGAATGCCAAAGTCCCTGACCCGTGTTAAATACTCCCCGAGCCTTTCATGCCGTATTCTATCTTTCTCTCTGTCTGCGGACCGCATTTGAAAACTTGGTGGCAGCGGACGCCATCGACCAAGTCGTTTTGCCAGCCGCTAGCGAGAGAACGGGATACACCGGTGACGCCCTACCTGATTTCTTCCATGCATGAAGGTAAGGGTCGGTCTTTGGTTGACCGCTGACCACCCGGACGGCAGTATCCGGGACTAACGGCCATCCTCTGGGCATACAGATGCCATCAATCCACCCAGACGGATGTAAAACGACTTCTCCTCCATCGACCTTCGGGAGAATGACGGAAGCGGAAGCTTCACCCCCGTTCCTTGACCGGTCCGGGCCGCAGCCACCACCAATGTTTCTACCCAACCACTGGGCAGGAACGCAGCTGCGACTTGAGGACCGGCTAGAAAGATCGCGTTGGGCCAATTATTATCCGCCCATGCGATCCCGAACGGGGACCAAGTGAAGCCTCGGCAACTCGTCATTTCTACCTGAAATTATCTGAAAGGATCGAGAACGAGAAGCTGGTGCGCCAAAGCCAGTCGAACGAACCACTGGAGCGCTCTAGGACGACGGCAGGAGGCAGATTCAAATGGAATGGGTTCATAGGTTTCTGAAGAGTGGGCTCGGGGGAGATCCCCGGGACAACATACGGGCTCTTGACTCGATCAGGGGCTACAGAATGAAGGAGGATGAGGCAGACTCGTGGATGTCCGTCCTAGCAGGGGCGAACCGGGAGGCTGGTGTCCCTTGCTGAAGGAAATCAAGACCTTCTCTGAGCAGGTTCCCCAGCAGCCAGGAAGCGGCGGGAAGCAGAAGGAGGTCGCAGGCCAGAGCATGAGCAGGTTCGGCATGGCGAACGTGGCAGCCCTCGTCAACATCCAGGAAGAACTGGCTGCGAAGAGGATGGAGGCACTCGCTGCGAGGCTCGGACTGGCGCCAGAGGAGGCGCACATCGACGTGCGAAGAACTGCGGGAGGGAGGTGCTTCGGGCTCCTCAAGTTCATCGTCGACATCGGCTTCGGAATCAGGGAAGTCACCGCCACCGACATTCCCAGGTCGGGAGCAGCCAGCCCGGCCAACTCGAAGGGCGAGGTCGACCGAGGGTACTTCGGCAGCAGCGCCAACACAGCCGCGGACATCCTCGCCAGCATGGACGCCTTCAAGCCATCAGGGGTCGTAGCCTGGAGCAACGGCAGGCTCGCCTTCCTTGACGTGGTCCTGGAGGGAATCGGGGCGTCAGTAAGGGTCTGCACCAAGCCATCGCCAGAGGCAAAGAGCGACCCGAAGGATGCGAAGGAGGTCGGAGCGACCAAATGAGCGAACCCTCTCGAAGGGGGTTCGTCCCCTACGACCTGGAGGGGGTGCCCCACCGCATCTGGATGAAGGCCCTCTGGATGATGAGGGGAGACACCTCGACCGCGAGGAGACTCGCCAGGCTCCTCGACGAGTCGATACTCCCCATCGTGGAGGACGGCGAGAAGGTCCTCGGGGGCAAGAACGACCGCGATCATATTGCTGGAGCGCGGCGTCCACGAACTCCTGGCGAAGATCGCGAACAAGCAGTTCGGGAGGCTGCCCCACAGAATCAGGAAGAGGAGCGTCCGCGTGTGGACTCAGAGCATCGCGGTCGCGAGCGGGAAAGGAAGGATCCGGGAGCCGGAACGGCGAGGGACATGGCTGGGCCTCTGCGGGCCTGACCAGGTCACATGGAGGGTGAACGGGGTGAGGATACCCAACGAGGTGATCGCCCAGCAGACGCTGCTGGAGGCCGCTGCCGAAGGGATAGCCCCTCCAATCGAGAACGGACGTGAAATGCCAAGGGTCGTGGCAACCGGAGACGGCGAGGGAATCGACCTTGAAGCCTACGTGAGGGGGCACCTGAGTCACTGCGGGCGACTTCCACACGGTGCGACCTGCCTGGGGCCGATAAGGTCCACCAACGACGTGGACAGGGCGAGGCAGATTCCTGGCTCCTTCGCCGTCCAGGACGAGAACGAGGACTGGTTGCTGTTCCGCATCCCGATGCGGTCGGACAGCCCAGCGGCATAGCGAATCAATCCAACAACAAGGAGGTGCGTCAACTTGAGAAAGACAGCGTTAGCTGCGTACGAGGAACTCTCCATTCTGGGGAAGTGCCCGGAGTGCAACGGACGGCTCGTGAACGCCGGAGGGGATGAGAAGGTCTGCTCCTCATGCGGGATAGTCTTAGGCAGGACGGATGGCGTCCAGTACTCCTCAAGCCCAGCCAAGCGGGAAGGAACCGCTCGGGTCCTTCATCATGAACTGCGGGGAGGGATTCGGCCAGGCCAGGCTGAAACCGAACATCGTCGGGCTCGACGGGGCAGCCCTGAGCTGCTGGGGGCTGATACAGAGGGTCTCTGGTAGAATGATGCTCCCAAAGGGCGTCGTAGAGAATGCGGTCACCACCGCCAGAAGGCTCCTGCCAGGGAGGAAGACCTATGGCGCGACTATCCCAGCGATATCCGCCTACTCACTGCTCCACGCATGCAGGTCCGCAGGGATCACACACATCAGCCACAGGGAGGTCCTGAAGGCGTACACGGACGGAGGGTACAGGGTCGGCAAGGCCCAGCTGCTGCGGATAGGCCTCGAATCTTCGCTAGCACTGCCTCACAGCAGCGTGGAGGAGCTTGGTTCGGGGCGCCGTCAGAAGGCTCCAAGCCAAGGAGGAGGTCGTCGAACGCCTCAGGGAAGCGAAGCTCGAATGGCCCGCGTACTTCGCAAGGCTCTTCGAACTCGCGAAAGAGATCGCCGCCGAATCGTCCAAGTTGGGAGGATTCAGCCCCAGGACCGTGGCCGCAGGTTCGGTCTACCTTGCCGCCCTCAGGATGGGCCCGAAGGCGGTCAGGCAGAGAGAAGCGGCCGAGACCCTCGGGATGGCAGAGTTCACGGTCCGGGAGTTCTGCATCAGAGCCAGAAAGCAAATGGAGGCGAGGTGAGAAGATGTCTGGGTTCAAGGACTCCGAGTTCATGACTGTCAGGGACAAGGAGCTGGTGTTGGCCCAGTGGAGGAGGTTCGTTCAGCGGGGCTTCAACTTCGAGCACTTCACGGACAGAATCTACAAACAGCTCAGCCTGCATTGTTCCTTCATCGCGCACTTCGACCGGCGCGGCTTCTACAGCACCTACTTCGAGAACCCCGAGGCCACCCTGCGATTCCTCCGGCAGTTCGACGGAGACCACGGCTTCATCTCCGCCGAGTACGGCAGCTCATGGTGGATCGAGGGAGAGTATGCGGACATCAACCGGGCCATGTGCGACGTCGTCGAGTCCTCCAAGGGCAGGCTCTACGAAGAACTGGAGCAGAAGGTCAGGGGAAGAGACCTCGCCATCGCGAGCAAGCTGCTCGCCAAGCACGGCGCGCCACGAAGCGTAGATGCGTAATCCCCTAAAGGGGCACGGGTGCACCTCAGCACACGCGAGGCCAGCCCGACAGGCAGGTGCTGAGACGGTACCTGTCTGAAGCTCGGGTGGAAATGCGGATAAGGGCGCAGACCCCATCGCGACCCGAGGCCGCTAGCCTGATTCCGGCCACGCCTACGAGAGGAACCTCCGTCTGAAGCGCCCTAAGCGAGAACACTCCGTCAAATGATGGGGATGGAGTGAGTCCCTGCGTAGATGCCACCTCGTGTTGTGGCACGAAAAGCCGAGAGGCGAACCGACTCTGGTTTCTGAGGAATAGCCAGAGGGGCAGGGGTGAGGGTGGAAAGACCACCCAGCGGGTGTACAGGAGGGGGCTAAAGCTGGAAGATACGTACGCAACTATGAACGTGGGAGACCCGAGCGTCCGTCCCGTAAGGGACTGGACTGTCTGCGGTTGATGTGATGCTCGGGTGTCGGAGGAACCATAGTAGTCTGAGGACGGTAACGCCGTCCACAGGGCGAAGGGTTCCAGTCGTCAGAACAAAGGAACACTGAGATAGGAGGTGTCCTAAAATTGTTGGACAGCATAACCATACCTCAGCGGCTCCTTGCCGCAAAAGCATGGCACGACAAAACGCACCGATTCGACAACATCTACTACTTCATCTGCCGCGAAGATTGGATTGAAGAGGCACTCAACCAAGTCCTAGACAACAAGGGAAGCGGAACCGCAGGCATCGACGGACAGACACTCGCAGACCTTGACAAACCGGAAAGCAGGACTGAACTAATCCAAACAATCCGTGCGGAGACTAAAGAACAAGACCTACACACCAATGCCCGCAAGAAGGGCATACATACCAAAGAGCAACGGGCAGAAAAGACCGCTGGGCATCCCCACCATCAAGGACAGGGTGGTTCAATGCCTGCTCAAGATGCTCTTGGAACCAATCTACGAGAGCGACTTCCTGAACTGCTCTTCTGGGTTCCGACCAATGCGAAGGACAATGGACTGCGTCGCAGATTGCTACGCAAACATCACAACGGAACACAGGTACTACTGGGTCATTGAGGGCGACATAGAAGAGTGCTTCGACCACATCCACCACAAGACGCTGCTGAACATACTGAAGAAGCGCATTGCCGACAAGCGCTCTCTCAAACTGATCGACCTATTCCTGAACGCAGGAATCATGGAGGGCACGCTCTTCAAGCACACCGCTGAAGGCGTGCCACAGGGAGGCATATTCTCCCCATTACTCGCCAACATCTACCTACACCAATTGGACAGGTGGTGGAATGACAACTACCACCTAACGAAATACAAGAGGTATCATCGGCGGAAGGTGGGCCTAGGCAACTACATCCTAATCCGCTATGCCGATGACTTCGTCATTCTCTGCAATGGCAACAGGCAATCTGCCGAGGAAATGAAAGAGCAGCTTCGGGAGTTCTTGGACAAAGAACTGCACCTGAAGTTATCCGTCGAAAAGACACGAATCACCCACGTGCAGGATGGATTCGACTTCCTCGGCTTCCACCTGTGTCGTCTTAAACGAGCAGAGCAAGGAAAAACTCATCGTCGAACCTTCAGCCAGAAACATCCATAGATTCAAGGACAAAATCAGGGACATGACAGCGGGCAACATCTACATCGACAACGACTATGCGAAACTGCTTGCCATAAACGCAGTCCTCAGGGGTTGGAGCGGGTACTTCAACCACGTCAGCTCCTCACGAATCTTCAGTCGGCTCGACTTCTGGGTCGAGAAGCGAGTCATTCGTTGGCTTTCACGGAAGCACAAACTCGGAATCAGGGATGCGGTGAGCACAGTTCGTAAAGCAGCAGACGCCAATGTGCAAGAACATCGGGATACAGTTCAGGGAAAATCAGTAATCTCTGGCTATACCTTATGGCAAGAACAACACATCACAAAATACCGCAAACGCAGTCATAGGCAATCCATTCATAACGTCAGAGGTTCTCCCCATTCAAAGGGAGGATACAATAGATCTAGGCACGTATTGGAGCGGCAACAGTGCGGACTTCGGAATGGTGGGATGTCAGGTTCGCCGCTCTCGAACGCGACCACTACAGGTGCACCAATCCAAACTGCCAGAGCACAGAGAACTTGGACGTCCATCATATCATACCCAGAGCACAACAGCCAGACTTGGCATTAAGCCTAGACAACCTAGCAACCCTGTGCGAGAAATGTCACATTGCAGCACATAGGACAGGTGTTTACGACAGTAGAATTATACACCCTCAGCCACCACAAGGAACAGACATACGCCATGAACAGCATCGCCATTCGGACAAAAGTATTAATCAAAAGCAGCCCCAGCTAAGCTGTAGGCCGGTTATCAGGAAATGACGCATCAAAGGACAGCAATCGGGACAGCCACCATAGCCTTGGCCCTCATCGTCTCGTCATCAGGCAGCGTTGGCGCAACAGGTTCTGTTCTCGCTTGCATCGCAATCTGGCAGGTCAGCATCATCCAGCACTCCAACAACCACCAAAGAGCAGTCATCGGTGTTCTACTCAACTGTTTCTCCCTTGGGCCTTCAGCATTTCAGATTGTGCTGAATTCCACGGCGATTCAGTCGGGTGGGGCTTTGACAGCACGGACATATCTCTACAACACGCTCAACGCGAATCTTTCACTCACGCCTAACTTCTCTGCCAATCCGAATATCGCAGACTGGTAGAACTACGACTCGCTCTGCGGACTCGACTCAGTCTCTCACACCTTCGGCTTTGCGCTATATCAAGGACATTATACATCAGAGAACCTTTCTCAGGCCGGCACTCCTATGCTGCTCACGCCTCCTGTGGCGACAGGCTGTCCAAACGAGGTTCTACAATCAGGCGTACATCCAAAACATAGAGGTCACGCCCAAAGACTACCTCGCCACCCTATCGGCTAACTCCTCATTCAGCAGCGTCTTCAAGGCGCAAACAATCAATATGGAAGTGAACACCACTACCGGAAGCTGCACCACCTCACCCTACAAGGAGAGCGGTACGGCCGTCGAGAACGGCGTGACAACCACATACAGTGGGACGGAACTCGCATGGGGGTGCGGCTCCAACGGTGCTAACGCCATCACCGGCTACTGGACAATGCCCGCCAACGGCACTTACGTGGAGATTGATGCCCGCTCGAACAGCACAATTGAATGCGGGCCTGACTCAGTCTATCAGAATTACTTCCACCAGTTCTCTCCGGGTCCGTACACGATAGTGGCCGAAGACCTGTGGAACCAGTCGGCTTTTGCCTACTTCCGAGTTCAGCCATCTCCAAACCTCACTGGGAGTTTGGCAAGTAGCACCAACAGCACATGCATAGGCCCTACTACTTATTAGCACAATGCTGAACGGTACCTCGACAGTAATCCAGACCTGTTCAATTACTCGAGTAGTTCTCAACGCTCAAGGATGCTACGTCTACAGTAACGGTGTCTCCTTGTGCGTGCGAGGCGCTCCTGCTGGTTCAATTTCGGACTCGTACGACAATGGCACAATCATCACAACCTATCCAAACGGCTACAAGGTTACCTGTGACCCTTCGCAGGGTGAAGGACCTTGCATTGTCGGGATACCTTAGCCAACGAAATCATCTTTGCGGAGGTGCGTAACACTGTTGTACAACGCAAAATGTGGAATAAGAAGTTCTGACGATGGAGAGCCGAATGCATCGAAAGGCGCACATTCGGTTCGGAGAGGGGGATGGCTGGGTCTACCGGGTACTCCAACAATGAGTAAACCGCGCACCGTCCCTACTCTACGCATCAACCTGGCGTACGAGCGCAGCTGATCCCGGGGTGAGTCGGAATGCGTTTCCTTGAAGAAAGGGCGGAGACGCTCGTCCTCCTCGACGATTCCAACACCGTAAGGGTACTGGCGAAGGACCCATACACCGAAGTCAAGTACAAGATGTTCGCAGGAAAGAGGATCAGGTACGTCGGCGACGGCGGACGGAATCCACACGGCCAGGATTCAGGAGAATGAAGGAGGCACGGAGATTCCTCTGCGAATTCGAGGGAAGGGAGGTCCACATCAACGACATGGTGTCGATGGCGCGGGCGATAATCGAGCACGCGACCAACGGGAACATCGGCCCGCTCCTCAGGCTCCTGAACTGGCACGCGTTCCTGCAGGACCTCGGGCTGTCGGTCAGCAGCCAGACTCAACAGGCTCGAACTCACCAGGGAAGGAATCCTCCACGTTCCCAGCTCCGTCTCGGCCGAAGTGCTCGAGCGGGTGACCTATCACGACGGCTCAAGGGTTGCGAAGCTCCTCTTCACCCTGAAGGACAGGAACAACTGGCTCTACGGGATGTTCAGGAACCACGAGTACGCCATCGCGCTGGTGGGAAAGGACGAGACCGGGCAATTTTGGATGCACTTCACTCCCCCGGTCTACAGGGACAGGGCGATCATCGAATGCGAAATCTGGCTGGCGGGAGGCGTCGCTGGGGACAATCTTGTCTTCTGAGACGAAGACGGACGGACGAATCGAATGAAAGAAGCGAAGAAAATCGAATCAATACTCGAAGCACTTGGAGGTGCATGTAAGATGGACATTTTCAGACAAGGCGACGTGATAATCACGCCGAGCAAGG
>CAWDYS010000004.1:0-171781 GCA_963806765.1 uncultured Nitrososphaerota archaeon
ACGAATTTGACCAGCCCATCCTTGAAGCGGATGCTGGCGTGGCTACCATTGCAAAACGGTTTGTTGACCGACGCCCCACACCGACACAGAGTCACCCTGTTCCTCACCTCGTACGGGGTCCCATCGGCAGACTCGATTCTGAGGCCTCCCATAACCCACAGGGGCCCGCTGCACCCGAGCGCAAGGTCCTCCACCAGGCCGATGGAGGGTGGCAACTCGTTCTCGATTTCCTCACCAGTCTCCTTCTCGTGGACCACCAGTCGGCCGGAGGGGCAGTGGTTCGCTTCTCGGACTGCCAGCTTTCTCGCTTCGGGGTCATCTGTCTGCCCAATCAGCCTCCAGATCCTTCCTCCTGGGTCGCAGAACCTCGCGAAGGCGCAGAGTTCTTCGGCGTCGCTGAGCGCAAGGGTCGGACCATCGTAGACCTCGGCCTGCCTCGTGTACGGCCGTCTGCTCGCCGTCTCCGTCCCATCGAACTTTGCCTTCAGATGGCTGTCGTCGCAGAAGGGCTTATTCTTGGATTGTCCGCAGCGGCACAGGCTGTACTCCTTCTTCCTCTCGAACGACTTGCCCTCCTTCCAGTCCCATGAGAGGCCTTCATCGTTCGGAGTGATGATCTGCACGTTGAGAGGGATGTTGCCCGAAACCAGATAGGGACCGTCCTTGGAGATGACAATCTTGGGGGGAGATTTCGGCATGTCACATTGTGGGTGCACAGACCATATAATCTTTGACGGCTTCAGATTCAGAAAGGACTGTGCGACGCATCCTCACTCTGAGATGGCTTGGGCGGTCGCGCTCGGCTGCTGCTGCGTGACGCAGTGTATCCCGCCAAAACCGTACACCAGCGATTCGCAGTTTATCCCGACAACACTCCTTCCCGGTAGCGCGTCTGCGATCGTCTGGAGGGCCGGACCGTCGTTCACGTCATCGAACGTCGGCACGAGGACGACGGAGTTGCCGATGTAGAAGTTCGCGTAGCTCGCGGGTAGCCTCTCCTTCCCCCCGATCTTCTTTCTGGGCATCGAGACCGGAATCACGTCCAAGTCCCTACCCCGCTCGTCCTTACCCTCTTTCAGTAGTGCGAGGTTCTGCCTAAGCGCGCTGTAGTTCTCATCTCTGGGGTCGTCTTCCACCATGCAGATGACCCTCCTGTCGCCCACGAACCTGGCGATGTCGTCGATGTGGCCGTCGGTGTCATCCCCCACAATGCCGTCCCTGAGCCAGACGAAGTTGGTGAAGCCGAGGAAACCATTCAGGTATCCCTCGATCTCCGCCTTCGCGAACCGAGGGTTGCGGTTCCCGTTCAGGAGACACTGCTCGGTCGTCAGGCACGTCCCCCGTCCGTTTGTGTCGATGGACCCTCCCTCTAGGACCAGGCCCGGCTCGAGAATCTCAACCCCGACCGCCTTGGCGACCTCCATTCCGGCGACGTCGTCGGCCAAGAGCTCGTCGTACTTGTTCCCCCATGCATTGAATCTCCACTTTGTAGCGACCAAGTTGCCGTCAGTCTTTCGGACGAAGATTGGTCCATAGTCCCTCATCCATACGTCAGCCGTCCTTATCCTGTGGTAGTAGACACTCCCTTTGTCGCCCAGGAATGCAGATACCCTCTGTTCCATGGCCTGGTCGTCAACGAGGATGTTCACTCGCTCTCCAGAAGCGAGAGCCACCACCATCCTCCTGTAGGTCTCCTCGACCCTTCCGACAATCTCTTCCGGGAATGTCAGGGGGTCCTTCGGCCAGGCGAGCCAAGTGCCCTCATGTCTCTCCCACTCGGCTGGCATCCGGCATCCCTGAAGGCTGGGTTTCGGGCGCTCGTTCATGCCGACCCAACGAGCCCTCTGTAGGTGAGCGGCTTTCTGTTCCGGAGGAAGCCCCATCCGCGCTCAATGTCCTTCCCGAGTTCCAAGTTGCAGGCAGCCACCAGGACCTGCTCCTTGACTCCCGCCCGGGCCAGCACTTTCCCGAACTGGTCGGAGACGAACGAACCGCCCCAGAATGTCGTGCCGCCCTCGACTCCAACCCTGTTGACGGCCGCGACGACTATGCTGTTGGCGATTGCGTGCCCACGCTGCACCGTCTCCCAGGCATCCTTCCAGTCGCCCTCGGCCTGGTCGATGCCCCTGACCGTTCCTATGGCCGTCGGATAGAAGAGGAAGTCCGCGCCGAGGAGTTTGTTGGCCCTGGCAGCCTCGGGATACCACTGGTCGAAGCAGATCAGCACGCCGATCCTCCCATACTTCGTGTCGAAGACCCGGTAGCCGTGTCCCGGTGTGAAGTAGTCCTGTTCGTAGAACCCCGGGTCCTGCGGGATGTGCACCTTGCGATAGGCCCCGAGCATTTTGCCGTGTTCGTCGTAGACCGTGGCCGTGTTGTAGGCGTTCCCCCTGAATCTCTCATAGAGCGACCCACCGACGAGAACGACCCCGTTCTCCCTGGCTGCTTCCGAGAGGGTATCGGTCGCGTCGTTCGGGATTCTCTCGGGCTCCGCCTCGGACTTCTCTTGCTGAGGGAAGTAAGGGACATCGAAGAGCTCCGGCAGGCAGACTATCTGCGCCCCTTGGCGGGAGGCCGCACCAACCATTCTTGACGCGTTGCTGAGGTTCTTCTGGCGGTCCTCCACCATCTTCATCTGGGCAAGGCCGAGCTTCACTAGCATGCGATTGCGTTTCAGCCGATTCGGTCGAAATTTAAAGATGTGCCGGAGGCGCCTGCTTCGGGCGCGCTGCCCTTGGCTCTGGAGGTCCGACAGACGAGAATTACCGAGGCTGTCCCGTTGAGTCTGAGGTGACTAGTCCGCTGAATCAGGCGCTCGGTTTCTGGATGCTTGCTGGTGGGGTTCTGCGTCCCGTGATGATGGCCACGACCCCAATCACGATGATTACGACCTGTACCCCAAGCAGGGCCTTGAAAGCGGTGTCACCCAGCAGGTATGTCTGGAAGCCCGACTGCGCGACAGAGCCACCGCCGAAGGTCATCGTCCCAACGAAGATGTCGGCTCCCATGGCCCCAAACTGAATTAGCGCAAGAAGAGTCATGCCGATGACGGAAGGCTTCGGCTTCCACCACAGACCGACGACCAAGACAACGTCGATGACCGTGAATGCGATTAGCCCGTCTGCATGCGTGGGTGCTTGGGCCCACATGTACGAGTCGGTCGTCAGGATGTAAGTTCCTACAGCGGCCGAGACCAGCAGCACCGCGGCTGCGAGCATGTTTACCGTCTTCAAACAGAACGACGAATCTTCGAGACTGCCAGATATAACATTTGTGATAAAGAAAGACGAAGAAATCCACCAGAATGGTGACGCGACCGGTCTCACTGGGCCACGTAATGGCGTTTGCTGTGATAGCCCACGTGTACAGGACTACCAACGACGACGCCCCGAGCGCGGATGCTCCGGCTCCAGCATAGGCGCCTGTTTCCCGCAGGGGTGGCCGCGGCCCCCTCAGACCGCGCGAACCTGGCCAGTGCGGACGCAGTACGGACAAGGCAGCTTAAGCCCAGCCTCCACCAGAAGTCCGCACTGCGCTTCGAACTTAGCTGTTAGTGTTTAAAAACTAAGGATTAGATACAAGGGTACCTTGAGACCCCAGAAAGCCTTCGTTCTGATTAAGACCGACCCCGGACGGGAGAGAGAGGTTGCCGAGAAGCTGAACAAGTTGGCCGAGGTCAAGGAGGTCCATCTCATCGCAGGAGAGTGGGACATCCTCGCGGTCGTCGAGACGGAAAGGGAGATTGTCCTTCCGACCGACGAGAAGGTGCTCGAGCTCGTCATGGACAAGATCACGACAATCCCATACCTTCAAGACACCAACACGATGATTCCATCGTTCTCGAAGTACAAGCAGTAGGCGAATGCGCCCGGGCCCGAGTGGCCCCCGCGGCCCCGTACGCTGTCATCCACCCGACATCAGGATGACTGTGTTGAGTGACGCGAATGGGGAGAACGATAATGGTCTATTGCTTCGTTAGCTCTTCGACGATCGCCTTCGCTCTGTCGAATCTGATCGTCTTCTCCTGAATCATCCTATTCGCCACCACGTCCACGAGATCTCCCGTCGCGCCGGCGTTCGCGGCCACGTTGCGCGCGTGGAGTTTCATGTGACCCTTCTGGATTCCCTCTGATGCGAGCGCCCTCAGCGCCGCGAAGTTCTGTGCAAGCCCGACCGCCCCCATCACCTCGGCCAGCTCTGTCGCCGTCTTCACGCCGAGTATCTTGATGGCCGCCTTCGCCGCTGGATGAGTTCTCGCCGCGCCTCCGACCAGCCCTACCGCCATGGGCATCTCGAGTGTCCCCACAAGGTCGCCGTCCTGGTTCTTCTCCCACGTCGTGAGAGGCTTGTAGCCTCCGTGCTTCGTGGCGTAGGTGTGAGCTCCTGCTTCGAGTGCCCTGATATCCTGGCCGCACGCGATAGCCACGGCGACGACCCCGTTCATGATGCCCTTGTTGTGCGTGGAGCACCGGTACGGGTCCGCCTCTGCGAACGCATAGGCGTAGACGACACCGTCGACCGCGGCCTCACCACCAATGGCTTCCTTGTCGAACGTCGCCGAGACCCTGATCAGCCTCCTGTCCGCGAGGTTCGAGATTATCCTGAGGTAGACCTTCCCGCCTGTGACCCTTTCCACGATGGGGGCGACTGCTTCGGTCATCGTGTTCACGGCGTTCGCTCCCATGGCGTCCCCTGTGTTCACGATTAGCTCTGCGATTACCATGGGCCCCTTTATCGATGAGAGCACCTTCACGTTGAGGTCCTTGGCTCCGCCTCCCAACGACACGAGCATGGGGTCCTGATCGTTGGCCTTGGCGAGAATCTCGTCCTTGTTTATTATGAGGTCCATCCTTGCCTTGAACGGGTCCTTGACATCAACGGTCTGAATCTGTCCTATCATGACTGGCCCGGTGTTCGTGACATGGAAGCCGCCCTTCACCCTGGCCATCTTCGCGGAGTTGCTAGCCGCGGCCACGACTGAAGGCTCCTCCAGAGCCATCGGGATGAGGTAGTCCTTCCCGTTTATCATGAAGTTGGTCGCAATGCCCATTGGCACGGTTATCCCTCCAATCACGTTCTCGATCATCCGATCTGCAACCTCCGCGGGCAGTCCGCCGGTGTTGCTGAGCGTCTTGGCCTCTTCATCTGTAAGACCCGTAAGCTTCTGGACCAGCTTGAGCCGTTCGCTCATCGGTAGCTTGTAGAAGCCGGGTTGCTCTGAAGATTCTTGCATTTGGTGTCGAGCCACTTCCGCTCCGTCGGCTATTTAATTTGAGCGAAACACGAGAGGTCCAGAATCGGCAGGAGCCGAAGTGGATGGAATTAGAGTTTCTTGAGCAGCCGAAGCGTCTCTTTGTCGACCTTGAGCACTCCGACCTCGGGGAGTCTTGCCAGCAGCGTCCTCAGGTTCTTGTTGGCCTTGAAGACCGCTCTCAGCATCGCCGTGCCTTCGACCAGTTCGCCGTGATTGAGCCGGGTGACGGCCTCCCAGAACCTGAGCTCCGGATTCTCCGGTGAGAGTGCCGCTGACCGCCTGTACTCCTCAAGGGCTTTTCTGTTCTCTCCCTTCTCCATGAGCCGGTCGCCATTGTCAGCGTGTACGAACGCCGCGTGTATTCTCAGGAGCCTCCTCATCTCGACGAGAGGCTGAGGATGATCCTCCACTCTGAGGTCGACGACCCTGTCGTGCCAAGGCGAACTGCTCCCCGCGACCTTCACGACGAGGATGGCTGCTGACTGCCTCCCTCTGAGGTCGCCTCCTGCCTGTTCGGCGCTCTCTAGGGCCAGCATCAGTCTCTCCGCGAGACTGCCCTTCGACCTCCTGAACGAGCTCGCCATGGCGTTCCAGACCCTTCGGTTCCGCATGATGTTCGCCTGGACGCTGAACCCTCGGCCCGACTTGTGTCCGGCCTCCGGCATACACCTCCGGCCGGTGTGGACGGCCACCCTGCCATGCGAGTCGAGCATGGCCACCTGCCTCACTTCCGGCCTCGGGTCCGTCGCTAGGAGCGACTTCAGCGCCTGCTGAGGCGTCTTGCCGCCCTTCATGAGGGCCAAGCCGAGTGGTCCGTCAGCTCATCTCGACGGACGCCTGCGTGGCGACTATCCCGACCCCGGCCTCCGCCCAAGTCACGACCGACCCCACCGAGAACCAATGCGACTGGACCGCTACTCCCATCTCTCCTGACTTCTTGTCGATGGCAACGATTGAGTAGGTGTCGACTGGGCGCATATCACCAGAAGACCGAAGAATCCGAATAAAAGCTCTTCTCGATTAAGATAAAAGCTGCAAGTTCATGGCCGGCCAAGAGGGCCGGTCGTCTAGCATGGTTAGGACGTCGCTCTGACACGGCGAAGGTCCCCGGTTCAATTCCGGGCCGGCCCACCAACTTCTCAACAACAGACAGCGAGGCTCACTGCACCAGCCGCTTGACGACCACCGACGCAAGCCCGACGAAGAACGCCGTCGAGACCAGGAGGGCGAACATGTCGATGGGTAAGCTTGAGTAGTCCCCGGTAAGTAGGAGCGACCTCAGCGTGTCCACGACATAGCTGAGGGGGTTGACGTAGGCGACGTACTTGAGCCATGTCGGCATGATCGAGATTGGGTAGATGGCGCTGCTAGCGAAGAAGAGGGGCATCGTCAGCACCTGCCCTATTCCCATCATCCGGTCCCTCGTCTTCAGAAAGGAGGCGAGTATCATGGAGAAGCTCGAGAAGCACATGGAGAGGAGCACCACTATCCCGAAGACCCCCAGCACGTCGGGTACGTTGAACCTGAGATTGATACCGAGCAACAGCGAGAGCGCGAAGATCACGACTGCCTGGAAGACGCCGCGCACGGCGGAGGCCAAGGCCTTCCCGATGACGATGGAGGAACGTGGCGATGGCGTGGAGAGCAGCTTCGTGAGGAGTCCCACATCCCTCTCCCAGACTATCGTTATCCCGTAGAATATGGCTACGAACAGCACCGACTGCGCGAGGACTCCCGGTGCTATGAACTGGATGTACGAGTAGCCGGCCGGGGCCAGCGCCTTGACCGAGTTCAGGACCTCCCCGAAGATTAGGAGCCAAAGCGTGGGCTGGACTGACCGCATCCAAAGCTCGGTGGAGTCGTGCCTGATCTTCCGGGCTTCCATCTCGGCTATCGTGAAGACGCTGGAGACGGACCTTGCGATGCTCATCTGACCCGCCTCGCGAAGTTGCGTCTCTCCGATCTGGCCTCGACGAAGCGGCCCTGGTCAATGAGGGACCCCGCGTACTTGATGAAGACGTCGTCGAGGGTCGGTTTGGCCAGCGAGATCGAGTCTATGACCACCCCCTTCAACTCGAGATAATCGATGATCCTTGGGATCTTCTCCTCGCCGTTCTCGGTAAGCACCCTCATCTCACCTCCCTCGTAGGCGAGCAGTCTCCCTACGTCGCCCGGGACGGAGATGCTCGCCGTGCTCTGCGACACCTTGACCGTGATGATGTCACCGCCCACCGACTCCTTCAATCGGGTGGGGGTGTCTATGATGGCAATGCGGCCTGCGTTCATGATTGCCACCCTGTCGCAGATATCGTCGGCCTCTGTCATGTCGTGGGTCGTGACGAACATGGTCATCTTGAGTTCCTTGTTCAGTGCCTTCACCTGGTCCTTCACCTGGCTCTTGGAGAAGGGGTCCAGGCCTATGCTTGGCTCGTCGAGGAACAGAACCCGGGGCCTGTTCACGAGCGCCTGGGCTATCTCGAGCCTCCTCATCATGCCTCCTGAGTAGTGCTTCACGAGGTCGTCCGCTCGGCCGGTGAGCCCCATGAAATCGAGCGCTTCAGAGATGCGGTCCTGTCTCTCCTTCTTGTCGACATAGAAGAGCTTCGAGAAGATGAGGAGGTTCTCGTAGCCGGTGAGGTCGGCATCGACCGAGACGGCCTGCGGGACGTAGCCCATCATCTGCCTCACCTGCTGCGGATGCTTGAGGACGTCAGTGCCGAAGACCCGAGCCGTCCCGTGCGTCGGTCTTATCAGCGTCGTGATGATCTTGATGGTCGTGGTCTTCCCGGCTCCGTTCGGACCGAGCAACCCGAAGATTTCCCCCTCATCCACCGAGAAGCTCGACTCCGTCCAGCGCCTTGTTGCCCTTGCCGTACACCTTCGTCAGGTTCTCGACTTCAATTGCTTTCAATTCGTTTCTCAATTCTTGGACGGATGGCCCCCTCTTCGCCCTCGAACTCCTTTGCGGTTGGACCGGAGAATATCTGCTTTGCCATGCCGCTCCGTCCGGAAGCAGAGCCTACTTGGGCCGGAAATGGATGAACCAATAAGTGTGGGTCTGGCACGATCGGGCGCAGTCCGATGACAAAGGTGCTCGTCCTGAATCATCACGGGAATTCCCTGAGCTCCCTGCTGGAGCTTGTCCTGGGCCTCGGGGCTAGCATCGACCTAGTTGAGCCGGAGGCGTTGACCTCCCCGTTCCCCGTCGGGGGATATGACGGGGTCATAGCTTCTGGCGGCTACCTGAAGTTGGCCACGCACCGAGAGACTCTGCGGAGATACTCGGATTTCTTCGGGGAACTCGATAGCCCGTTCCTCGGAGTGTGTCTGGGAATGAGGATACTCGGACACTGCTATGGCGCCAGAATCGGTAAGATGACACCCGTGGTCGGAGAGCATCGAGTTTCGCTCAGGGATTTTCCGCTCTGCCCGGGTCTCTCGGAGTTCGTCGTCCATCAGAATCACAGGTATGGACTTCTCCCTCCCCTTCCAATCACCCTGGAGAACTTCACGAAAGACACCGACTCTATTCAAGCGGTGAAGGTCAATGGAAAGGAACAGTACGCGGTGCAGTTCCATCCCGAGGTCGGGGAGTCGCCGGCGCGGGTGATTTTTCAGAACTTCGTGTTGAGGTGCTCCGGAAAGACCTAGAAAGACCTGCTCAGGGCACGTAAACGCCCATCTCTTCCCCTATCTTCCTCAACCGCTCGACCCTGTGCTCGGTTGAGGGGTGGGTGGAGAAGAGCTCCATCATTGAACTCCCGCGGAACGGGTTGACTATCCAGAGGGACGCTGTCGCAGGGGATGGGCTGTTGTTCGAGTTGCGCCCAAAGCCTTGTGCCTTCGCTTTGGTCGAGATCTTCACCAGAGCCGACGCTAGGGCGCCGGGATTGTGCGTGAGCTTTGCCCCGTAATCGTCGGCGTTGTACTCGACGCTCCTCGAAATCCCCAGCTGGACGAACATCGCCCCGACCGGGACGAGGACTATCGCCGCAATGAAGTAGAGGGGGTTTCCGCCCCTGTTGTTCCCCCCGGTGCCACCGAACATCATCGAGAACATCGCGATGTTCCCGATGTACGAGATGACCCCCGCCATGGTGGCCGCGACGCTGGAGAGCAGAACGTCCTTGTGGACAACGTGCCCGATTTCGTGGCCTATGACCGCCTCCAGTTCGCCTGGATTCAGCGCGGTGAGGATACCCGAGGTTGCGACCACAACCGCCTTGCTCGGTCCCCTGCCCGTCGCGAACGCGTTTGGCTGCTGGTTGTTGACGATGCCCACCTTGGGCATAGGGATGTTCGCTTCGTTCGCTACCTTTCTCACAATCCCGTAGAGCGCCGGGCTGTCGCTCTCTTGGATGAGCTTTGCCCTGGTCATCCTGACCACGAGCTTGTCGCTCCAGTAGTATGACCCGAAGTTGATTCCTCCAGCCAAGAGCAGACCGAGGAACATGAACACGAGCGGGTCTCCAAAGTAGAGCCCTATGGCGTATCCCACGAGCATGAGCAGTCCCGTGAGAACGAAGAAGAGGGCGGCCATCCTCAAGTAGAATGACAGAATCCTAGCACCTTGGAATTCCTGCTTTACAGCATCCGTAAAAACCTTTTTGTGAAAAACTTATACATTTCTCCACCCCTCAGACCTCGAAGAAACATGTCAGAAGACGACAATTGGCAGAGCAGGTGGAGGAAGATCATGCCATTCGGACCGTGGTCCTTCCCGGACATCGACGAGATGATGAAGGAGATGGAGAAGGACTTCATGCAGTTCAAAGACATTGAGAAACAAGTCCCCAAGGACCTGATCAGGGAGCGCATGTCGCCCGACGGAAGCATGAGGAAGGAGATTGGCCCGATCGTCTACGGCTACTCGATGACCATCGGTCCGGACGGAAAGCCGGTGGTCCGGGAGTTCGGGAACGTGAAGAGGAGCGACGACCCGCTCAGGGGAATAACCGACAAGAGGGAGCCGCTGGTCGACGTGGTCGAGAGCGACAAGCAGGTCCGCATCATCGCCGAGGTGCCGGGCGCCAAGAAGGAGGACATCGACATGAGCGTCCGCGACAGGACCCTCACAATCTCGGTCGATACCGTTGACCGAAAGTACCAAAAGGAGCTCCAGCTTCCGGAGTCGGCAGTAGTCGAAGGAGCCAAGTCAAGCTTCAACAACGGAATCCTCGAGATTACCTTCCCGAAGAGGGAAGGCGGGAGCACGGGCGTCAGGCTCAAGATCGAGTAGGGCTGCACTTGTCCCGACGGTGTGAACCGCCGGGCGTCCCCTTTCCTGGGGGTGCTGCGTCCACAATCCAACTGTGCGTGTCAGCGCCTCGCTCGAGCCGACCAGCAAGAGATTAATCTGCGCACAGCGCCCTCCCAAACTCGACATGACCGTGTTGCGAGGCATAACGTGGGACCATCCTCGAGGGACGGGTGGGCTGGAGGCCACGGCCAGTGTCTACAACCAGTCGCACGAGGAGACTCACGTGGCTTGGGAGAGGAGATCACTCAGAGATTTCGGTGAGCAGGACCTGGATGACCTCGCCGAGTCCTATGACCTGCTCATCATCGACCACCCCTTCGTGGGCCTCGCTGCGAGGGAGGGGTGTCTCCAACCCTTCGATGCCGTCGTCCCCTCTGAGTTCCTTCACCTGCAGCACGAACAATCGGTGGGCCCGAGCCACCGGTCCTACGAGTATGCCGGGCACCAGTGGGCGCTCGCCGTGGACGCGGCTGCACAGGTCTCGGCCTTCCGGCCTGACCTCCTCGACGGCCCACCTGTCGACTGGGACTCTGTCACGGAGCTGGCGCTGCGTGACGGCCAGAGGATAGCCATTCCGCTGACCCCGACCGACGCCTTCGCCTCGTTCATGTCCCTCTGCGCGAACGGGGGCGAGCCTCCCTTCGTGCATGAGGACAGGATTGTCTCCAGGGACGCGGGCCTGCACGCTCTTTCGTTCCTCCAGCGCCTGGGCGGCCTCGTCAACGGGGTGTCGTTCACCCTCGACCCCCCTGGAGTGCTGGAGATGATGTCGACGACCGACGAGATAGCCTATGCGCCTCTGCTGTTCGGTTACTCCAACTACTCGAGGCCCGGCTTCAGACCGAAGCCGGTCAGGTTCGCCGACATCCCGTCTTCGGGAGAAGGTCCCACGGGGAGCCTGCTCGGGGGAGCGGGGATTGCAATATCGTCAAGATGCGGCGACGTGCGGGCCGCCGCTGACTACTCGATGTGGGTCTGCCAGCCAGAGGTTCAGAGGGGCCTCTACTTCGAGTCAGGCGGGCAGCCCGGCAACAGGGTCGCCTGGCTCGACGCGGGAGTCAACCGCAAGTCGGGAGATTTCTTCACGCGGACGCTCGCGACGTTGACGAGCGCCTACCTCCGCCCGAGGTATGATGGCTACGTCGCGGTGCAGAGTGCTTGCGGGAAAATAATACGCGAGGGCCTGATGAGCGGAGGCGACCTGGAGAAGGTCTACGCAGAGCTAAACTCCTGCTATGTGGGCTCGAGGAAGGGCTCCGGGGACTAACTCGGACTCCCCTCCCCGCAAATGACGTCAGGATCACGCCACCGTACAGGTTCCTTGGGCGGCATAGAGACCACGCCGCTTCAACGGTTCCTTGCGAACGGGCCGGTAGTTCAGCGGTCGTGGACCGCGTCAGGGTCGGGATTGAGCTTCGCTCCTTCCTCCTTCCCGCGGGGAGGCCTTGCAGCCATGACGTATCTCCTCAGCAGCTGGATTCCCAGTGACGGGTCGACTCCCTTGGGGCAGACCGCAGAGCAGGCTTCCTGCGAAGTGGCACCCCCATACGCCATGCTGGGTGTTGACCAGCTCCCAGCCTTTCTGCTCCTGCCTCGTCTCTCACGTCCATCAGATACCGATACGCTCTGAGCCAGGGCCTGTGGGCCCAGGAAGAGGGTGTCGGTTGCGCTGGTAGGGCAAGACGACGAACACAGCCCGCACTTTATGCAGTAGGTGAACTGAAGTATTGGCTCGAGCTCTTCCGGTTTCATGATGTACTCGCCGGTCGGATGCTCCTGCTCTCGAGTGTCGCCCCTCTCAAGATGCGGCATGATCTCACGATGGTGTGCGAAGAAACCCTCCAGGTCCACGACTAGGTCCCTGATAATCGGGAAGTTGTCCATCGGCTGGATGGTGACCTCCGGGCCCCGGAGCGCCGCCAACTGTGTCTCACAGGCGAGCTTGGGCTTCCCATCGATCAACATGCCACAAGACCCACACGATGACATCCTGCAAGAGTATCTGAGGGCGATGGAATGGTCGATGTAGGCCTTGGCGTAGAGGAGGGCCTCCAGGACGGTCATCGCTTCGCCAACCGGCACCGTATACTCCCGAAACGCCGGCTTCTTGTCCTTCGAAGGGTCGAACCTCTGAATCCTCAATCTGACCTCTCTCATCTCAGCTCACCACTCCGGTCACCGCAAGAAGGACGGTCCTCGTGCCGTAGCCGAGCACGGCGGCGGCTATGACGAGGGACGCCCAGTTCACGCTCTTCGTCCAAGTCAGACTCTGCTTCCATTCCAACAGGATGATTCGCAGGCCGTTGAAACCATGGGCCACGACGACGACTAGCATAATCTCGAGCAACGCGCCGTCGACAAGGCTCCTGTAGGCAGAGAGGACGTGCTGGAAGCTTATTGCTCTCGTGTACGGGACAAGCACTCCCTGCATCAAGAGGTGAATCGTGATGAGCACAATCGCCGCCACGGCGGTCACATACTGCAGGAGCATGAGTGTCGATTCTTTCAATGCCACTCACCTGAAGAGGATGGTCCCCGTCCAAAGCGAGGCCACTATGGCGGCGGCAATCGCCACCAAGATCATGTGCCTCTGCAGCGCCCTCAACGACTTTGCCTTGTAGGGATACTCGGGCCTAGATGGCTTCTGGAAAATCAGGCCGAACTCGGAGAGAATCAGTCTTATCCCGTTTATCCCGTGGAAGACGACAACGAGTACTATCATCACAAGGATGAGGTTCCCGATGACGTTCGCGGTAGCCGCGATGTCTCCAGCCCAGCTGAACTCGTTCGGCCCCGAACCGAAGGGCCCGCCAACGAAGAAGCTCGTGTCGCCTATGTGGCCCAGGACGTAAAGGAGTATCGAGATGCCCGTTATCCTCTGGAAGGTGTAGGCCCATCGCTCGAGGTTGTAATGGTACGGATTGAACCATCCGCCCAAGCCCCGCTTGTTCAGGACTTCCTTTTCGTCAGCCAATCTACATACCCCCCCTAATCCCAACACATTTGGCGGGGTCCTCTACGAGTTTCATCAGTAATGCCTCTCCGCGGGCTTGTACCTCGTAATCTTGACCGGCGAGTAGTCCAACCGCACTCCTTCAGGAGTGTGAAAAGCGAGAGTGTGCTTCAGCCAGTTGACATCATCACGGTTGGGATAGTCACGTCTGGCGTGGGCGCCTCTGGACTCAGTCCTCGCCAGGGCTCCCAAGAGGAACGCCTCAGCAGCCAGCAGCATGCTCTCCACCTCGAGAACGTCCGTGAGGTTGGTGTTGTACCGCCTGCTCTGGTCGTCGCAGTGGAGGTAGTCCTCTGCCTTGAGTTTCCTTACCACCCTGACCGCCTCGGCCAACCCGTCGCCGGTTCGGAAGACATAGGCATTCGTGTCCATTGTGCGCCGAAGCTGGTCCTTTATCGCGTAGGGGTTGGTCCCTCCCTTGCCGTGGAAGATCTCGTCGAAGATGTGCTTCTCCTCCTTCATCACCTGTTCGTCGGCCGGCGAGAGGTCGGGCCTGTTCGTGGCGTAGTTCGCCGCGGCCTCGCCGGTGATCCGGCCCCAAACCAGACACTCGGACGTCGAGTTCGCCCCCAGCCTGTTGGCGCCGTTCATGCTGACGCAGGCCGCCTCTCCTGCGGCCCACAGCCCCTTGATTCTCGTGGCGCCATCTATGTCGACGTCTATCCCGCCCATCGTGTAGTGGCACACGGGCCTCACCGGCAGCGGTGTGTCGACCGGGTCTATGGCATTGAACTTCATGGCGATCTCTCTGATGCCGTTCAGTCGCTCCTTGACCTTCTGCGCCCCGATCTGCGTGAGGTCGAGGTGGAGGTACTGCAGACCGTCTCCTTCCCTGAATCCTCTCCCCTCCTCGATCTCCGTTATCATCGCCCTTGAGATGACGTCCCTCGATGCGAGTTCGAGCTTCTGCGGCGCGTACCGCTTCATGAAACGCTCGCCGTCCTTGTTGAGGAGGATGCCGCCCTCCGCCCTTGCGCCCTCGGTGATCAGTATCCCAGAAGGAATCAGGCCGGACGGATGGAACTGGAAGAACTCCATGTCCTTGAGCGGGATGCCCGCCTTCAACGCCATGGTCATCCCGTCTGGGGTCGAGCTGTGCCCGAAGGTCGCGAAGCTGAAGAGCCTTCCAGCCCCTCCCGAGGCGATTATGCCCGCCCTCGCGGCGATCGCGACGAATTCGCCGGTCTTCATCTCTATGGCCGTAATTCCCCTGAACTCTCCCTGTTCGACGAGGAGCGAGGTCGCGAACCACTCCTGATAGAAGGTGATGTTCGGGAACCTAGTGCAGGTGTCGTAGAGCGTCTGCATCTCATAGAACCCGACCTTGTCTTCGGCGAATGTCGCCCTCGGATAACTGTAACCGCCGAAGTCCCTCTGGGCGATCCGGCCGTCGTCCCTCCTCGACCAGGGCATCCCCCAGTGCTCGAGCTGGTATATCTCGGAAGGCATCATGTTTGCGAACCTCTCGACCGCGTCCTGGTCTGCAAGGTAGTCTGACCCCTTGACTGTGTCGAAGATGTGCGACTCGATGCTGTCCCCAAGTTCAGGGTACAGCACCGCAGCAGTGCCTCCCTCCGCGCTGACGGAGTGGGAACGCATCGCCTGGACCTTCGTCATGACCCCAATTCGCAGATTCTGGTTCACACGCGAGGCTTCGATCGCCGCCCTAAGCCCTGCAATGCCCGAACCTACGATTACGAGATCCTGCTTGAGCCTCTCGACCATCTCTATCCCTACTCAAACATCCGGCTTAAAACGTGACCCGCGATCCCGTTCTGTCGGGGCCGACCGTGTCGCCGTGTCCGTGACCGGTCGCGGGGGTTTCGCTGCGCGACGTCTGGTATCGTCCCATGCGAGGGTGATCTGCGCTCACACCGCGACCAAAGAGACCTTTCGGGTTTCAACTGCGCCAGAGTCCTGATTTCTCCTCCATTTACGCCCGCAGTACGATTCTCACGTTTGATAATCGGGGTCCTCCCCCAGGCCACGCCGGCGGATGTCCTTGGCCCGGACGTCGGACCGGTTCAGGTCAGACCTCTCCCCGAACGCTCTTGCTGGGCGATTCCTGAGAACTCTTTTTAACACAAAACAGGCGAAGCACCCCGGAGCCGGAGAGAGTGCACTACTTCATAATCCTGACAAAGCAATGCAATCTCTTCTGCACCTACTGCGGGGGAGGAAGCGACACGCCCCCGAGGGAGATCCAATACCCGATCGCCGATCTCAAGTCTTTCCTCTCCAAGGACACCGATCCGGTCATCGAGTTCTATGGCGGCGAACCCCTTCTCCGCATCAGGACAATGAAGCGCATCATGGACGAGGTTCCGGGGCGGTTCGTCGTGCAGACGAACGGCTGGTTCCTGGACAGGATTGAACCCGAGTACCTCGCCCGATTCCACTCCATCCTCGTCTCCGTCGACGGGACAAGGGAGGTCACGGACAAAGAGCGGGGAAAGCGGGTGTATGACCGCGTTACCCATAATGCGGAGCTGATCAGGCAGAGGGGCTTTCGCGGCGACCTCGTGGCCAGGATGACCGTGGAGCTGGGCACCGACATAGACGAGAATGTCCGCCACCTGCTGGACACCGGGCTCTTCGACCACGTTCACTGGCAGCTCAGCTTCAGCATGTTCTGGCAGGGCGGGGAGGGTTCGGAGCAGGGGCTCAAGGAATGGATTTCCTCCTATAATTCCGGAATCTCTTCGCTGGTGGAGACCTGGGTGGGCGAGATGTCCCGGTCAGGGCGCGTCCTCGGGATTGTCCCGTTCATTGCTGTGATGGACTCCCTTCTGTCGGGCAGGGAATCGCGCCTCCGATGCGGCTCAGGGATTGACTTCTTCACGGTCATGCCGGACGGCAGGGTCTCAGCGTGCCCCGTATCGATCGACCACGACTTCTCGGTCGTGGGCTCGATCTTCGAGAACACCCCGCGCTCGCTCTGCGGCGTGGCCGAGGTCGGCGAACCGTGCCTTTCCTGCGACATTTACCGCATATGCGGCGGCAGGTGCCTCTTCGTCAACAGGTCACAGGATATGCTCCGGGACAACGGCTTCGCCAGCATCTGCTCGACGGTCAAGCACCTGGTAAAGGAGCTGCAGATGGCGCTCCCACAGGTCCAAGCGCTCATCGAGAAGGGGACCGTAAGCCGGTCGGAATTCGCGTATCCTGAACTCAACAACGGCTGCGAGATCATCCCGTGAGAGAGTCCTGAGTGGCGAATGGTGGTGAACCGGGGGGAATCGGACCCCCTGTCTGTGGGGCTAAAATACTGCATCGTCTTGTCATGCGTTGAAGCCTGTTGAAGCCGCTTGGTTGGGAGGCCTCGTGGGCGGTGAAGGCTATCTGCGTTACCGGAGAGCGAAATCGCAGGTCAAAAGAGAGTCGAAGGTGTATACATATCACTACTGGCGACTTCAACTGGAAATAGAGATGGCCGAAAAGGAATGGGTGGAAAGAGCAGCGGACCTTTGTGAAGCGACCTACAGAACAGAGCCTAATGGCAAGTACTGGGAGTTGGTGATTACGGGTTCCAGGGCGCTCAAGATTTTGAAAATTATTCGACCATACCTGTTTGGTTTGAAAGCAAGAGCAGCCGACATCATTTTCAGCCTTGGACCGAATCTGCCTAGGAAACTCAATGCGACCCGACCTTCCTGTGTCAAAGAGGAAGAAGAGTGATGGTGGACCGGGGGGGAATTGAACCCCCGACCTAGGGAAGTCCGGCTGACTTTCTCCCGCGTGCAAGGCGGGCGTTCGTACCGCTGAACTACCGGCCCATCGTGCATGGAGAATCTTGCTCGGTTCTTAATCCCTTCTAAAAATAATTATAGTCTCATCCGGCTGTGCGTGGGTGCATCTTGGGCCGGTAGCTGCAGCTTAGCTAGAGCACTCGACTGATAATCGAGAGGTCGAGGGTTCGAATCCCTTCCGGCCCATCCTTTTATCCAGATTGAACGTCCCTCTGTCAAAGCCAATCTCGGCCTCTCTGGGAGGTTCCAGCAACTCTTGAGGAAGCTCAGCTTGGCGAGGTCGCCCTACCATCGCTACATCTAGGCGGAATTAGACGCTCCCGGGAAGCCCTTGGCGACCCTGAACAAAGTCAATTGACTTAAATAACTCACAGTGCTATCTATGGAATCTGGATTCGCAGCCCACGCCGCGGAGACACCTGCCCTTCGTCGCCATCGTCCTCTCTTTGATTGTGTTTACGATGTTGGCGGTCACGTCCAACATCCCGCCCGTCCAAGCGACCACGTACGCGCCGGACGCCATGGGCTGCATGAACTACGACTTCATTGGATCAACGCTGCACGATGAGCGCGTTCAACGTCGTCGACTGCGCGCTCGAAGCAGCCACCATAATGGCAAACAACGCCCACCTCCTCACGCAGCCGGACGTGGTGAAGTCGTTCGTGGCCATAGCCTGGGGCGAGTCCAACTTCAAGCCGGGCGCCATCGAGAACGACGGCTCGGGTCTGAACGCCGTGGGCATCCTCCAGCACTGGGCGTGGCGCGCCAGAACCCACAAAACCCCAAGGCGTTCTGGTATCCTGGAAGCGCGTTCAACAACAGCACGGCGGGGCTCCTCTGTCCGCTCTACAACAGCGACGGCTGGAAAGCGGTCTACTACGACCCGCTCTGCGCCTTCGAGTGGTCGTTCGCCTACTACCTAGCGAACGCGGGCCACCCCTACGGCTTCTGGCCGAACACCTACCAGAACGGCAACGGCCCCAACTACGTCTATGAGATCAAGCAGCTGCAGTCCGGGCTCGGGGCGCTCTGCCGAAAGTTCTGCATCGATAGCTTCCTTGCTGCTCGCCTCAACCAAAATGCCCGCTCACTTGTCCTGACGTTCCTTGGGACGGGGCCTGCCAGCTGTGCCATCCACGAGTACTGCACCTTCCAGATCAATGACATCGACTCTGTCTCTGTTGTCGACCAGAACAAGTGTCTGAACAACCCCTCCGGCTACTTCAATGAGAACGGAATCGACGCCGGGGACGGTTTGATAGGCCTGGTGTGGGTCTTCCTCGACGGCGCTTGCGGCACGCTTCTGACGGAGGTAAACAGCTCGGCCATCCAGGCGACGGGGCAGCGGGTGCCGGGCCAGGGCGACAACGCGTGCTACATGGGGACCAATGAAGGCTTCATGAGCGACTACTGCGGCTACGTCTACGAACAGTGCAAGCCCGGCTGGGACGACTTCCTCGGCACGGGTATGTGGGCCGCGGCGTATTGCCCACAATACTGGTAGGGCGTAGCTCGAACAGGGCCCCTCGGGGCTGGTATCTTCGAGAGAACCCAGGCCGTATTCCAGAATCTAAGAATCGTGTGTCCAACTTATATGGCCTCCACACTCATTCTTCGGAAGAAGGGATTTGACGTCACTCGGGTCCGAGATTGACGAGGCTAACAAGAAGGCAGCTGAGAGGATAATTGCGGCCGAGGCTATCCTGGTAGGCCTGAAACCGGCCTCGAAAGCCATACCGGGGTTCAAGGCCGACCTTTTCACCCACGCCGGGCCGCCGATACCCTGGGATAGGATGGTCAAGGTTCAGAAGATTGCGGTCATTAACGCGATAAGATCGGAGGGACTTGCCGACACCCCCCAGCGGGCCGATGTGCTGGTAAGGAGACAGGAAGTCCGCGTGGAGTCCAACCAAGATTACGGAAACGTGAGCGGGATGTGCGGGGTGACTTCGGCCTCGAGTCCGGTTCTGGTCTTCAGGGACAGGGTCCACGGCAACATCGCCACCGATTGGATGCAGACTGACCTCACCTCCTTCGCCGACAGATACGAGAGGGGCATCAAGGAGGTCGAGTTCGTGAGGGAGACGCTGGCACCCGTGATGGCCGCAACAATCAAGCAAGCAGGTGGGTTCAATGTCAAGGAGCTGCTCGCGAAGGGACTCACCATGGGCGACGAGCTTCCACGGCTCCTTCGATGCGACCCGTGGGGTCTTCACGAACTGGATTCTCCCCCACATCGTCAGGACCGGCTTCCCGAAGGAGACGCTCGGGAAGGTGGGCGACTACTTCATGGGAAACGGGGGTCGATGGTACTGCGGCAACCTCATGATGGGCGGTTGCAAGGTGATGATGGACGCTGCAAAGGGCATAAAGTCCAGTACCGTCGTGACAGCCATGGCGCGAAACGGCGTCGACTTCGGCATCAGGGTGAGCGCCTTGGGGGACCGATGGTTCACCGGTCCCGCAGGAGAGATCAAGGGTTTCATCTTCCCTGGCTTCAAGACGACCGACGCGGCCCCTGACATAGGCGATAGTGCCATTTCAGAGTCGAGGGGCCTCGGGGGAACGGCGCTCTCGGCGTCCCCCTCCCAGGCAAGACTGTTTGGGGGCGCACTCCAAGAAGCGGTGCAGCACACACGGGCGATGCGGAAGGTCTCGATCATGGAAGACCCGCTCTTCCGGATTCCGTACATGGACTTCGTGGGAGTTCCGGTCGGCATCGACATCCGCAAGGTCGTGGAGACGAACACCGTGGTCAGAATCGACACGGGCATCGCACACAAGGACGGCGGCCACGGCATCATCGGCACAGGCATCGCCGACGCACCGATGGAAGCTTTCAAGAAGGCAATCACCGCGTTCGCGGCGGAGTACACCTAACAAGACGGGCTGGTGAGCGAGTCCTGACGCAACTATCCCTTGGAAAGTACGACTCCTACCTGCTTGGGATAGCAGCGTCGTTGGCGCTCTTCTCCGTCGTTCTCTTGGCATTCGGATACAACCCCATCACGAGCATGGAAGGTCTTGTGTCCGGTTCGTTTGGCACGACCTTCCTCGCCTCTGAAACATTCTTCCTCATGGGGCCCCTCCTGCTCGCCGCCCTTTCTTTCCTAGTGGCCTTCAGAGCTAGATTCTACAACATCGGGGTGGAGGGTCAGCTATTCATCGGCGCCCTGTTCGGCTACCTTGCAGCTTCCCAGCTCGGCAACTTCCCAGGGGTGGTAGCAATTCCGCTGACTCTACTGGCCGCGGCGGCCGGAGGAACACTCTGGCTCGCGCTGCCACTCTTCATGAGAATCAAGCTGCAAGTAAACGAAATATTCCCGACGCTAGTCATGAATTTCATCGCCCTGGACATAGTGAACTGGCTCACCGCGGGACCACTCAAGGATCCGTTGTCGGGGAACCTCCAGACTCCGGCGCTGCCGCAGTCAACATGGCTCCCCGTCCTCATCACGAACACAGAATTCAACGCAGGGATCATAATCGCCGGGGTGGCAGCCCTCGCGGTGTACCTTGTGCTCTACAAGACCGTCCTAGGATTTGAAATCAGGGCCTCCGGTGCGAGCCCGCGAGCAGCGCAGAGCGGCGGCATCAATGTCTCGAGGAGCATACTCGCCGTCGGCCTGATGAGCGGGGCCCTAGCGGGCCTAGCCGGAATCGTCGTGGTGGCGGGTGTCGATCACGTGCTTGCGCAGAACTTCTCGCCCGGGTACGGCTATCAGGGGATCGCAGTGGCTGCGCTCGGTTCGTTCCATCCATTGGGCATAGTCATCGCCTCCATTCTGTATGCCGCGCTCTCGATTGGTGGGGAGAGCCTGCAACGCAGCGCCGCGGCCATTCCAATCGAACTAATCTACGCCTTGCAAGCGATCATAGTGCTGTCGGTCCTAATCGTCCAGAAGTGGATCGGTGGAAGGACGAGCAGGAGGCGTTGAATGTAGTGGTTGCCTACGGGGACCTCGTCGTACCAATCCTGGCAACCAGCCTTCCCCTGACCATGCCCATACTCTTTGCCTCAATAGGCGAGGTCTACGCCGAGAAGTCCGGCGTGCTCAACATGGGCATCGAGGGTGTGATGAGCCTTTCAGCGTTCGTCTCCCTTTGGACCGCCTTCTCGACCGGCTCCTATCTGTACGGACTGCTCGCCGGGATGGCTGTGGGCTTGGCTGCGGGTGCGCTCCATTCCTTCGCAACTGTCAGGATAGGGATTAACCAGCTGATTGCGGGGCTAATGCTATACTTCCTAGCGCTCTCCTTGGGTGACTTTGGCTACGTAATAGTGTCGAAGACCAGGGTGCCCTATGTCCGACCTCTGTCACCAAT
The DNA here is from genome assembly GCA_963806765.1 of uncultured Nitrososphaerota archaeon. Lineage (GTDB taxonomy): Archaea > Thermoproteota > Nitrososphaeria > Nitrososphaerales > Gagatemarchaeaceae > Gagatemarchaeum. The sequence goes on from CAWDYS010000004.1 coordinate 21,604, forward strand.
TCACATCCCTGTCCTAAGCGATTTACCTGTGATTGGGCCTATCCTGTTCAACCAGAATGCCTTGGTCTATGCCTCGTTCGCCGTAGCCATACTCTTGGGCCTTGTCCTCTACAGGACAACCTGGGGCCTGAAGATCAGGGCTGTAGGGGAGAACCCTGAAGCCGCGGATTCGGCGGGAATCAACGTGAATCTAGTAAGGCACCTTTGCGTAATCTTGGGAGCTTCCCTTGCCGGCCTCGCAGGGGCATCCCTCGTGCTCGGCTACCTCGGTCTCTACGCCACCGGGGACACTCTCGTTGCCGGGAGAGGGTGGATTGCAATCGTCGTCGTCATCTTCGCGAGATGGAGTCCGTACAAGGCTATCGCGGGAGCCTGGGTCTTTGGACTCGGATACTCAATAGCCGCGGTATTCATAGGCTCCGGCCTGTTCTCCAGCCTCGGACCTGGGTCAGGCTACTTCCTGCTGGCGATACCATACATCTTCGCCATCATATTCATTCTGCTCTTTCACAGAGGAACCAAGTCTCCATCGTCGCTCACGGTCCCCTACAAGCGCAAGTAGTTGGAAGATCGGCCGGGCCCTTATCTCTCGGTCATCGATTCTAAGATGTTGGAATCGTGTACATCCTATAAATAAGACAAGATGTTCGCTCCGTCTGGAGAAGAAAACGTATGCGACTCGAAAATAGAAGAGCAATCTCAACAACGCTCGCGGCAGTGGTGATAGTCGTCATTCTAGTTGTCGCGGCGGGTGTCGTGGTAATCGCCTACCCCTCACACACAACGACAGTCACATCTACAGTGGGGCCAACGACGACCAGCACGTCAGCTTCCCAGTACAAGCTCGCGCTCCTCGTAGGCGGGGATACTACTGACGACAGCTTGAACGACCAAGGCGTTCAAGTCGCGCAGTGGATCGGAGCCACCTACGGTTGGACAGTATCAATCTCGCAGGACGTCGCCTATTCTGACCAGGGCGCAGTGATGACATCCTACGCACAAGAAGGCTACAACGTCATATGGGCCGACGGGAACCAGTTCATCGGGAGCACTGAAGCCGTCGCCGCACAATTCCCCAAAGTCTACTTCATAATGACGCCAACGTACGACGGAGACAATCTCACCAAGAACGTGGTGGCACTGGGCGCCCAGAACCAGGCGACGGGCTACTACTTGGCAGGCGTTCTCTCGGGCATGATGACGAAGACCAACTCCGTCGGTGTCGTCATCGGCCAGTGGTTCGCAGCACTCTCATACGAGTTCTACGCGTACAAGGCCGGCGTACAGAGTCGAACCCCTCAGCGAAAGTCTACCTAACCGTCCCAGGAACATGGGGCGACCCAACCATCGGGTACGAAGATGCGCAGACGATGATCACGACGGATCACGTCGACATACTCGTCCCAATTGCCGACACAACAGGACTCGGTGTCATCTCTGCGGCTACCGTTAGCAACGTCACTCTCATAGGGACCGTCCTAGACCAAGTCGTCCTATCGCCCACAGACATGATGACGAGTGTCCTCGCGAACATGACCGCATTCATCCAGACGGTCATCCAGCACATCCTGAACGGCACTTGGAGCCAAATCGGAGGCCAGGTAATCGACATGAACATTGGGTCCCTCGGGCCATTCCATGCCTACGACAGTTTGATTCCAACATCCGTGAAGACGCTGCTGAGTCAGACCGCAGCAGGAATAGCCAACGGGACGATCCAGGTCCCCTTCACAAACACACAGAACCCTCCGACTACCCCATAATCCGGTGGTAGGGCCAGGGTTCTGCCTCCTTTCTTTTTGATTCGAAAAGGTTGACCTGCAATTGAGCGGCGTTTCCCAGCCACGACCCTCATCGCCTCTTCCACTGATAGAGATGAAGGGGATCACAAAGAGGTTCTCGGGAGTAGTGGCTAACAACTCCATCGACTTCGCCATATACGGCGGCGAGGTCCAGGCCCTTCTGGGCGAGAACGGAGCCGGAAAGACGACGCTCATGAACATCCTTTACGGACTATACCGAGCGGATTCCGGCGGGATTCTGGTCCGAGGAGAACGCGTCACTATCAGGTCTCCTAGGGACGCCATCGCTCTGAGAATAGCGATGGTACACCAGCACTTCCAGCTTGTCCCGACCCTCACCGTCGCGGAGAACGTTGGGCTGGGGCTCAAGTCCGAGAGGGAGCCATTACTCAAGCTCAGATGGCGTGGTCAAAAGGATAGACGAGCTCGCGAAAAACTACAGTCTGCCGGTCAAACCGGACGCTGTGATAGCGCAGCTCTCGGTGGGGGAGAGGCAGAGAGTCGAGATAATCAAGGCGCTTTACCGTGACCCTGAAACACTGATACTCGACGAACCCACCTCCGTCCTAACTCCTCAGGAGGTCGACGGTTTGTTCCATTTCATGCGCTCAATGGCAGCCGAGGGAAGGGCAGTGGTCGTAATCACCCACAAACTGCCAGAAGTCATGGCGGTGAGCGACAGGGTGACGGTCCTCAGGCATGGGGAAGTTGTCGCCCGTCTCAAGACCAAGGACACCAATCCAAGTGACCTTGCCGAGAAGATGGTTGGGAGAGAGATCCCGCATACAGAAGGACAGACTTCGCAGCGAAATCTCGGAGAAGGCCGCCCTGGAGATTCGTCAAGTCTCGACACTAAACGACAAAGGAGTGCTCGCCCTTGACGAGATGTCGTTGTCGCTGCAGGAGGGAGAGATACTCGGACTTGCCGGCGTGGCCGGGAACGGCCAGACGGAGCTGGCTGAAATCTTGACGGGCATGCGCAAGGTCACCGCCGGGAAGGTGCTCGTGCAAGGAAGGGACCTTACGAACGCTTCGCCACGGGAGATGATAGAGCACGGTGTGGGTCAGATTCCGGAAGACAGGATGGGCTCCGGTCTCGTGCTCGATATGTCCATAGCGGAGAACCTAGTCCTCGAGTTGAGGAGGGACCCGAAATTTGAGAGGAGGTACATGCTGGACGGCGTGCGGGTCCGCCAAAACGCCGAGCGCCTCGTCGAAGAATACTCCATCTCGTGCGGGGGTGTGGACGCGCCCGCCAGAACCTTGTCAGGGGGGAACATGCAGAAGTTGATACTGGCGAAGGTCTTGTCCAGAAACCCCAAGGTCTTGATAGCAGCTCAGCCGACATCAGGCTTGGATGTCGGGGCAACCGAGTTCATCACAAAGAAACTGAGGGAACAGAGAAGGCTGGGAGTGGGAATCCTCCTGATCTCCAGTGACCTGAATGAGATTACGTCCATGAGCGACCGAATAGCCTGCATCTTTGAAGGGAAGATCATGGGAGTCGTGCCAGCAGCAACGGCAGAACTAAAGGAGATTGGATTGATGATGGGGGGCGTTGCGAAGAGTTGAGCCCGGATTCAGAGCTGACCCGCAGGTTGCCGATCGGGTTCGGACTCTCCACATTGACGGCCGCCTCCATAGGGTCAACAGCTTACGCCCGTCTCAGGGCTAACAGAGGAGAAGGGGTCGTGAATGGGGTCTTTGATGGCGCCGTCAACATACTTCTCGCCCGTGGGCTGATAAGTCTTGTTCCCGAGACCGGCGAAATGGGCCCTCTGAACATCAAACTGCGGCTGCCGGTAGGACAGGAGATCATGTCCTCTTTGGGAATAAGAAACGGAGACAGGGTAGTAGTCCACGATTCGAACTTAGAGGTCGGCAATCGCCATCGGATTCTATTTGGTTCGACGGGGATCTACTCTCCGAACTACAAGTTCGCAGTTCCGGTGCTTGAGGAAGATGAAATTGCAGCCAACTCGGAGGCTGCGAGGAGGACCGCCCTCCTGTTTGGAAACATGGCAGGCCTTGGGCAGCTGCTTGCTCTGGTGGGGCCACAAGCGGACAGAGCGCCAGCCCACAACCTCAATGTCTTCGCATCTGCGGCTCTCCCTCGCATCGTTCGACTCGAACGAGCGGTCCGTTCGGCAGAGGAGAGCAGGGTGACCAGGGCAGTAAGTGAGCTCATAGGCCTCGGTCCGGGACTCACCCCATCATCTGACGACATGCTCGCAGGTCTCGTTCTCCTGTGTGTGCTCTACTCTAGGAACTCTGGGCGCGCACAGCACGCCACGCGGCTCATCGCGCGAGCGGCAGCCGCAGAGGCTCCAGGCAGGACGATCATCCTCAGCGAAGAGTACCTAAGGCAAGCGGCTTGGGGAAGAGGGAACGAGCGCGTCATGAGGCTCTGCACAACGATGCTGACTGAAGGGCGGGAGTCGGTAGAGCGTGAGACGAAGCGCGTCCTGGCGATCGGAGAGACCTCAGGCACCGACACGGTCCTTGGAGTCGTGTTAGGGACAGTTCTCTGTGTGGGCAAGACGTCGAGCTTGGCAAGGAGGGGATTCCGATGACCACCAAGGTGATTGTGAAGAAGTCGACCTACAGGGACTCAATCAGCCTCATGAAGATTTCGAACACCATATCGAAGCTCCCCGGCATTGTTCAGGCTGCTGTGGTGATGGCGACGGAGCTCAACCGCCGAGTACTGTCGGAGGCCGGATTCACGGATGCGGCAATCGGCCAGGCTGCCAACGATGACATGATAGTGGCCATACAGGCCAAGGACGCCTACTCCCTGAACGCGGCATTGACGGAGACCGAGAAACTGCTCTCCCCCGGTGAGAAACCGCAAGGCGAGGAGGCACCACCTACATCTCTGGAGGAAGCGCTAGGGCTGCTCCCAGACGCAAACTTGGTGGCCATATCGGTCCCTGGTCAGTTCGCAAAGAGGGAGGCGATGGGGGCGCTGGCCAGAGGTCTGAACGTCTTCCTCTTCAGCAGCAATGTCTCGCGGGAAGAAGAGCTCGAGCTGAAGAAGGTGGCGAGAGAGAAGGGACTGCTGCTCATGGGGCCCGATTGCGGAACCTCGATAATCAATCACAAAGTGCTCGGATTCGGAAATGTAATCCGCGAGGGTACGATCGGCCTGGTCTCTGCGTCGGGGACCGGCCTGCAAGAGGTCGCAACCCTGATTCACAAGGCCGGTCTAGGTATCTCAGAGGCCATCGGCACGGGAGGGGGGGACCTCTCCGAAGAGGTAGGTGGAATCACCATGATTCAGGGCATCGGACTCTTGGAGGCGGACAAGCAGACAAGAGTGATAGTGCTAATCTCGAAGCCTCCTGCCCCCCGAACGATGGAGAAGGTCCTCGAAGTTGCGAGACGGTCCAGAAAACCCATCGTGGTGAACTTCTTGGGCGCGGCCGTCAGCCCCAGCATGCTCGGCAAGCTCAGGGCCTCGGATACCCTTGAGGATGCCGCGGGTGTCGCCTGCGAGCTCGTTGGAATGAAGCTCCAAGGTGCCACCGGTCTCATCTCCGAGGAGATAATCTCTGTCGCTCTGGCAGAACACAAGAAACTGGCCAGACGCCAGCGGTACGTTCGCGGCATCTTCGCGGGAGGAACGCTCTGCTACGAGTCATCGAGCATACTCCAACCATTGTTCGGCAGGGTGTACTCTAACGCCCCCATTACACCCGAGGAAAGGGTACCCGGGGACGCTCCCAGCAAGAGGCACGCCTGCATCGACATGGGGTCTGAGGAGTTTGTCGAAGGGCGGGCCCACCCGATGATGGACTTCAGTCTGAGGAACCTGAGGATCCTCCAAGAGGCCAGAGATCCGGAGACGGCTATCATCCTAATCGATGTGGAGCTGGGTTACGGTTCAAACCCCGATCCTGCTGGGCAGCTCGTACCCGTCATCCAGAAGGCCAAGGCTCTCGCCAAGAAGGCGGGACGGCATCTTCCCGTCGTCGCCTCTGTGGTCGGGACAGAGAGTGACTTCCAGGGCCTCGCCGGCCAGGAGAAGGCCCTATCCGACGCGGGAGTCCTGATCATGCCAAGCAATGCTCAGGCCACGAGGGTCTCCGCGCTCATCGCATCCGGCGAGAAGATCGAGGCCGCAATCTCCGGGAGGTCAGACTAAGATGCCCAAAGCGAAGAGTACGAAAGAAGGGGGCATTCTGACAAGGAGGCTCAAGGTCGTGAACATCGGGATCTCGACCTTCGCCGATGACCTTCGTTCTCAGGACGTGGAGGTAGTCGCCGTTGACTGGAAACCTCCGGCGGGTGGGGACGTCGGAATCTTGAGGCTGCTCGAGAAGCTCGGGGTCCTAGGGATGACATCCCTCAGGATTCTTGTCGCGCTGGGAGGAAACGCCATCCTGGCCCGGAACACCAAAGGAACGGCAGAGGAGCAGTTCGACAGCGTCCGCAAAGCCTGCAAGCACCTCGTGGGGATTGTGCAGCAGGGTCACAGCGTGTTGATCACTCACGGCAACGGTCCGCAGGTAGGCGACATCCTCCTGAAGGAGGAACTTGCAAAAGACACGCTCCCCCCAATGCCGCTCGACGTCTGCGGTGCCGAGTCTCAGGGCATGATGGGGTACATGATTCAGCAGTCGCTGCGGGACGAGCTCAGAAGGGTTGGACTCGGCCTGCGGGTGGCGACGGTCCTGACGGAGACGGTCGTCGAGACAAGTGATCCAGCCTTCAAGAACCCCACGAAGCCCGTGGGTCGATTCTACTCGGCGGATGAAGCGGCTCGATTGAAAGAAGAGAAGGGCTGGCACCTCATCAATGATAGCGGACGAGGATACAGGATGGCTGTACCCTCCCCGATTCCTTTGTCGATAGTGCAGGGGGAGACGATTCGAGATTTGATGGACCTTGGGACCATCGTTATCGCGGCGGGGGGAGGGGGCGTTCCCGTTACTGCAGGCGACCAATCCAGGGGCGTCGAAGCGGTGATAGACAAGGACTTGAGCGCCGCCCTCCTAGCGAGCATCGTCAAGGCGGACGTCATGCTGTTACTGACGGATGTGGAGAGAGTCTTTCTGGACTACGGGAAGCCCAACCAGCGCCCCATCGATAGAATGACCGTGCAGGAGTGCAGAAGCTACCTAGAGCAAGGCCAGTTCGAATCCGGGAGCATGGGTCCAAAGATTGAGAGCGCGGTCATGTTCCTGGAGTCCGGAGGAAGACGTGTGGTTATCAGCTCCCTAGAAGAGACAGAAGAGGCCCTTGCCGGAAGGACTGGTACGACAATCGTTCCGTAATGGCGCGTCTCCCGCAGTCAGAGGTCGTCATCCCACCGGAGAGATGCTGCTCCGAACTTCTTCAGGCACTGCACTTCAGACCCACGCGCCCAATCTCAGGCGCGCCTGGGGCTTCACTCCAGCCGCAGCTGTATACCGAGGCGCTCCGACAGCTTCCGGAGGTCCTGGGCGACGTAGAAGAAGGCCATCCAGCTCCACCTGCCCCAACGCCTGATTCCCTCCTGCTTCACCTCTTCGATAGCCTCCCTCCTGTTCTCGGGCTGCTTCCCGAAGAAGAGGAGCCCGAAGACGTCGACCGACCATGCATCGATGGGGAACCCTGCGTGAGGGTTGATGATGTCAGCCGCGTAGTCCCCTATCCCAGGCAATTCCATCAGCTTCTTCCTTCGCCTCCCCCGGTGGCATCTTCATTATGTCCTGCATCTCTGGGAACCCTGAGCCTATCATCTTCGCCGACCCGACGATGTACTTGGCCCGGTAGCCGAGCTTGCACTCCTTGGCGAAGGCCTCCGGGTCGAGCTTCGCAATCCTACCGGGGGTCGGTTGCAGAACGACCCGCTTCCCATCGAACTCGATTGTTTCGCCATACCTGCGGTCGATCGCCTCCATCATCTGGTTGCTCCTCTTGAGCCTGGCCATCTGGAGGCAGATGGCGAGGACGACCGAGTTGAAGAGAGAGACAGCCTGGGTATCGTGCATCCCGTACAGGTCCTCGACCGCATGCTTCAGTATGCCGTCCTTCCTGGCGAAGTCATAGAAGTCCCCCAAGTCCTGCTCCGCGCCTAGGCAAACCAATATGATTCCACGCAGTCTCTCTGCGTCTCTCGTGGAGATTTCACGCCCAGCATAGACTCCGACCACCATCCGCGGCCTCTCTACCGTGCCCCGCGACTGGATCTTCAGCCCGATAGGCCTCCCGCCGAAACGGATGCCCGTCCAGAGTGTCTCGGCCTCATAAACCTCCCCTGAGGTGAATAAGTCCCAGCCAGCCGGTTTTCTCACGGTCAGCCGGAAGTTGAAGGGTGGTAATGGGCTAATCTCGAACTGTGTCCTGCGCCTCAACTTCATCTCGATCCACTCCGGAGGGATGAGTCCATTGAGAGCCCAAGACCCGGCAGCCGATAAATCGTTTGCGTGAGCGATGAGCGTCCAAACATCCCGAAACTGACTTTGAGAAGTTCATTCTTGGTGTTGTATTTTTTGTCTCCGCTCTGCAGGGCCCCGCTCGAGCTTCCGGTGCTCAGGCTAGAGCGCGTTGCGCAGGACGGCGAGAATCTCCGAGTGCGGTATCGGGGTCTGCATGCTCGTGCCGAGCGAGTAATAGGAGAAGTACGCCCAGTTGATCCCGTTCGAGTTGCAGAAGGCGAGCAGGGATTGAGTGTCCACCTGCCAGTTTGGATCGAGCGCGCAGTTGGTGCCTGTGCAACCCGCTTCGAAGGCGTCGAACTCCCCCATCCACGACGGGATGCCCCAGCGCTCCGCGTTGTTGAGAAAGGCCTCGACGTAGGGCTGCGCCGTCGCCCAGCTCCCAGTGTAGATATGGAACTCGTACATCGCATTCGCGACGTCAGGAGGTGACGAGATGATAGGCGAGCTCGCCATGAGGCCGGGCACCGAGTCCTCGAAGATGAGCAGGATGTGGGGGTTCGCCTCCGATATGGCCTGTCCCATCTCCGTGTAGAAGCCAGTAAGGAGGTTCCCCTCCGATGCCGAGGAACCGCATGCGGAGTCAAACCAGGGCTCGTTGAAGATGTCGATTCCAACCACCGCCGTGTTGTTGGCGTACCTGGAAGCAAGCATCTGTTCCGCCGCCTCCATGGACTCGATTGGAGGAGGAGCCTTGCTGCCAACCACTGACCGGTCGTTGAAGAAGTTGCACATCGCCGTGGCCAGTTCCTGGCTGGTGGTGGGGGATGTTATGCTCGGATAGAGCCAGTTTGGATTCCCCCAGCCTTCACACTCTCCTCCTTGCACCTTCTCGGGGGCCTGCTGGAAGGCGGAAGAGACGTCGACCTGGGCGAAGTCGAAGATTACGGCTATGTGCGTCTTGGCGAAATCGGAGACGACCGAGTCAAGTTCGCCCATGAAGGCAGAGTTCCAGTGGTGAATCCAGGTGCCGTTCGACGCCATCGTGGGCGCTGTGGGCTCCATGTTCTCCCAAGATATGGGGACTCTAACCGAGTTGAACCCCCAAGCCGCGATGTTCGCGAACGAAGTCGAAGGTATGCTGTAGCCCTTTCCGCACGGATCAGGAGAGCTCGCTGGGTTGCCGGTTCCGAAGTCGAGACCATCATCGTCCACTCCTCGTAGGGGGACCACGCTCCCGTTGGCGTCGTAGACGCTTGTGCTGCCGGCCTGGGTGTGCAGCCAACCGGTGATCATCGGGGCGCACGGCAACGAGGTGCACAGCGGATTGACCAGAGCGCCGGTCGTTGTGGAAGAGGTCGTGGCTGAAGTGGTGGATGTGGTTGATTTGCTTGATGTAGTTGACTTAGTGGATGTGGTCGAAGCGCTTGAAGCGCTTGAAGTGCTCGAGGTCGTTGACGCGCTTGATGTGCTCGAGATGCTCGAGATGCTCGAGATGCTCGAGGTACTGTAGATGCTCGAGATGGTTATGGAGGTGCTTGAAGTTGATGCGCTCGTGCTGAGAGCACTTGAGCTCGAAGTTCCCGTGCCTGACGTGATTATTTCGGGAGTGCTGGTGCTCAGGATGTTCGTGCTGGAAGCACCACTACTCAGGGCACCGGTGCTGGAGTAGCTGGCGATGACTACACTTGTGCTCGTAGTCTGGGCGGAAGAACTCGGGCCTGTCGGAGGGCTCTCGGTGAGTACCGTGGCGGGAGGCTGGGGGTTTGCCGACGAGAGGGCGAAGTAAAGGGCCGAAGCTGCGATAAGTGTGACCACGAACAAGACGACCGCGATTCGCGCCTTGGACACTCTAGAGTCGCCGGGGGCCATGGCTCCTGCGTTTCTGAGGTCCGATATATCGCCTGTGGACCCCGGGTCGCAAGAAGTCAGGACCTAGGTCGCAGGGTCCCCGGCTGGTTCCAGTCAGGCAGAGAACATTTTAAGTGAAAGAGGAATGAGGGTGAATACATGAGCCAGAGCACCTCCGCGCTCATGATTGCCGGTCTGGTAGTCGCCAGCGTACTCGCTGGGGCTGGCTTGGGACTGGGCGTCTCACAGAAGGGTGGCTTCGGCGGCGCAGGGACAACGGTAACATCGACTGTTAACGGCGGGAACTCTTCGGCGCCGTACGTCCTGACTCTCATAATCACCACGAACAACCTCTTCAACTCGACGGTCGGCGATCAACCTGCATACTATGTCCTCGGGTCGAACGGCCTAGAGTCATCTGCGAACATCACGCTGCCCGCGCACCGCCTGATCGAGCCTGGTAGTCACGAACTACGATGATGGCAACGCCAATCTATCGGCGGCAAAGTACGCCAACGTAATGGGGACAAACGGCGGGTCGGAGATGGTCTACAACAACACCGCCATCAACTCGACACAGGGGCCGAACGGCATAGTCCTCAGGGGAGCTCAGACCATGGCCAGTATGCCTCTCAGCGAAATCTCACACACCTTCACGGTGCCCTCACTCGGGCTGAATCTTCCCATTGCAACACAATCGACGGTCGTCGCCTTCTTCACGACCGGGGCGGTGGGCACATTCACATGGTTGTGCGAATCCACGTGCGGATCTGGCCCTGACGGTACCGCCGGCGCGATGTCGACGGCGGGCTGGATGAGCGGCGTGCTGACGGTGGATTAGCACCACAACGCACCCTGCCTAGACCCATCCGCGCCGAACGTCCACACGACCGAGGACCGGAGCATCTCGAACAGCTTATAGTGTACGGGGCGGCGCCTGGAACCAATGCCCACCATGGACGTCAACGGAGTGAGCCTCTACTATGAGGAATCGGGCGCAGGCCGATCAATCGTCTTCGTTCACGGCATCCCCACGGACTACCGCGCCTGGAGCTCGCAGATGGGTCCGTTCTCAAAGGACTACAGGGTCGTCTCCTACAGCAGGCGCTACGCCTACCCGAACAAGAGGGATGGCGACGTCACCGACAGCACAATAGAGAACAACGCGGCGGATCTCAAGGCCTTCGTCACGAAGCTCGGCGCAGGGCCAGTGAACGTCGTCGGCCATTCCTACGGCGGTTTCGTAGCGGCGTACCTGGCCGCGGAACACCCTGACATTGTCAGTTCCTTGGTCCTCGTGGAACCCGCCATCTCCACCCTGCTCGTCGAGGACGAAAGCAGCAGGGGCCAGATGCTCTCGCTCCTTCTGCACAGCCCTTCGGTGGCGCTGTCGGCGAGGAGGTTCCAGAGCAAGTCACTCTATCCTTCCCTGAAGGCCCTCGACGCCGGGCAGACGGTGAAGGCCGTCGAGCTGAATGTGGACGGTGTTCAGGACCGTGCCGGAGCGTTCGCCGAATTGCCGGAGACACAGAGAAAGATGATGGAGGACAACGCCAAGACCATCGCCGAGCTCAGGACAAAGTTCCCTCCGTTCAAGACGCATGTCGGCAAGATTGCGTGCAGGACCCTCGTGATCAACGGCGAGGAAAGCGCCCTCTGGCTCAGGCGAATCGGCGAGCTGACCGTATCCTCGATGCCGCACGCCCAAGGCGCAACGGTCTCCAAAGCAAGGCACTTCCCCCACATCGAGAACGCCACCGAGTTCAACTCCCTAGTCGCGAAGTTTCTCCCCACCCCGGCCTGACGGGGATCTCTGGGTCAACCCGGGGTTCCGTCAACTCAAATAAGGGGGATTTGTGACTCGATGAGCTACAACCTGTGTGTTTCGTTTGACTCCCGAAGACACGGCCAGCGGCGGAGAGGCTAGGAAGAGAATCGAGATTGGCGAAAGTGTTCCGCCCCCCGCACTGAAGGGACTGGCCGCGTTCATCGAAACCTACTACCTTACCCCAAATCTCCGCTACTTCACACCTCCTTCCTATCAGCGGGCCGAGTCGAAGGAGGACGACAGCGTCGAGTTCTCCTGGAACCTAGATCTCACGAAAATCCGCGAGCCGGTCATCGCCTCCCCGTCCACGACGTCGGTCAGGCTCTCACTGTCGACTGCGGGGGCTACCGTGGAATTCGGTGACTACGACACGAATGCCCCCAGAATCGATCAGATCTGCACCCGCGTGGCGGATGACATCGAGGCGGTCATGGTGGCGTACCTGACCAACGCGAAGCGGACCAGCCTCCACTTCGTCTTCTCGCTCGGAAAGGAGGAGAAGATGGAGGCGCCCAGTCAGACGGGCACGAGCTTTCGCCGGGAGCTAATCAAGAGAATCTTCGCCGGGAACACAGTCAACCTCTACCTCGTCCTCATCGTAGCGAGCTTCCTCTTCATCTTCCTGCTGGGAGACGGCGCCCTGATCGCGATGCTGATTATCCAGGCGTTCGCCCTCTTCTTCTCCGACAGGCTGGTGATGGGTGCAGGAGCGGTCCGGCCCACGAAGGACCAGCCCGTGGTAACGGTGGTCACAGTGATTTCCACCCCGGAGGCGCTCAAGTCACTGTGGAGACGAGGAAACCAAGTCATGCGGCAGATAAGAGAGCAGTTCGGGAAGACGGTCTTCGCAGGGAACGTGGAGTATCCGGAGACTAAGCTCGCCATTCATGGCATCCTGGTCCAAGCGGGTGTGAACTGCAGCCTTGAGGACATCGAGGTCAAGACGAGGAACCCCTACGCGCTGGTCCAGGCGGCCGCCGAACGGTTCCGCTTGCCGCTGCCCAAGATCACCGTCGTGAACACTCCGGTGGACAATGCCGCTGCCACGGGCATTTCCCCCCAGAGATCTTCGATTACAATCACGGCGGGCGCACTGGAGGACCTCAGCGACGACGAGCTCGAGTCGATTATCGGCCACGAGCTCGGTCACATCAGGGGGCGTGACCCGATAATCCTCTTCGCCGTGACGAGCGTCATGTACATCGGGGGGCTCTACCTCTGGCTACCGCTGCTCCTAGAGCTGGGCCTATTCTACTTCATCCTGGCGTTCGCCGTAATCTACCTGGTCGGGAAGTTCCTTGAGACTCGGGCCGACACGGCTTCCGCGGCGGTGCTGGGGAAGCCCGGCGTCTTGGCGTCCGCCCTCACGCAGATAGGCTTCAGACAGCTCTACTACGAGAAGTACTCCCCGCAGGCGAGGTTCATCGACTGGCTGAGCTTCGACCCACACCCACCAATCTATTTCAGGGTCAAACGATTGTCGGAGATTGACGCGAGGGGAGGCAGAATAGACCACGTCCTCCTCCTGTCCGTACGCGACGTCATCTCAGGGTTTTTTGGCGCGCTCCTGGGTCGGAGTTGAACTCGGGAGACCTTCTATGACGCCCGTACGGACCCCGCGTGACACACCGCGGCCATGAATGCCAACCTTAACTAAGCCGTCCGTCCCTACAGATGACGTCTCAAGCAATGTCGGAATCATCTGCCCGCGCGAGGTTGTTCTTCACCGACCTTGTGGACGCAGTGAGGTATTCCCAGGCCTGGTCCCAGTCCATCGAGGAACAGAGGACGCACATGGAGGGGGTCGAGGAGCAGCTCCGCGGGCTCGACAAGCTCGCCTCCAGGATTTCCGGTGACTTCGACGGATTGCCGCTCGACAAGGAGATTGTCAACCACCTTTCCAAGGTAATCAATGAGTTCGCGGGCGCGGCCATCGGGCAGCAGAGAGAGGGTCTGAACGCAAGGCTCACGAACTGGGTCAAGGAGTCGTCCTCCGCGTCCGAGGCCGAACGCTTGAAGGCTCTGAGGAGCCTGGAGTCATACCTGGCGGCCACCCCACTCCCCGTCCTCGACGAGGAAGTCGTCTTGGAGCTCTCCGAGAGCTCGTACAACGCAACGGTTGAGTGCAAGTGCGCCGGGAAGATCGAGTATCAGTTCCAGCTGAACACTGCGAACTCTCCTCTCTTCCGCGGCGAGTTCGCGCTCTCCGCGCTGCGCAAGGGAATCAAGCTTCCCGTGAGGCTCGGCAAGGCTTGGCTCCGCAAGGAATCGGTCCCGGACTACGAGAAGCTCGATACCTACGTCCTCTCTACCGCCAGGGCCTCCAAGAACCATTTGGTCTCGAACTTCGTGCACCAGGAGACGAACGCGAGTGTGAGCATGGTCTTCTCTAGGTCCAGCAAGGAGTCGTTCGTCACCGCCGAGTACAGCGACGGCAAGGGGAAGGTCGACGTGACCGGCGAGCCGGCGCTAAGCAAGCACCTTGACCTAGTGTCCCTGAAGAGCACGATGAGCCAGCTCCTCGACGCCATTTCACCTCTGAAGAAGGAGAAGCTCAGGCTCGACAGGCTTGAGGCACAGGGGAAGGACATCCTGGCCACGCTGGACTGCCTCGGGTTCATGCAGCAGGTCTCGGCTCTCATCGCGCAATCCGGCGAGGCGCTCGATGAGATGAGGAAGCTCGACCAGAAGATGGCCAAGGACAGGCTTAAGCTTCTTGGCCCCCGCGGGAGCGTAATCATCGAGGCGCTTGGCCTATCCGTCCGGCCCCCCAAGCCTGAACAACCGGCTCCGTAAGATACGCGCTATCTTCGTGTCCGCCTTACAATCCTCGCGTCTACGTACACGTTAGCGAGGAGAAGCAGCGGAGCCGCCATGAGCATGTAGATGAGCAGGTCCTGTGCTCCCGCGGCAGTGATTGGGAGCAGGGATAGGAAGGACCCATTGGCATGCGCGGCATAGGGGAATATCGAAAGGAGGGGGAGGCACGCCAGACTGAAGAATGAGAGGAAGATTCGGGTTCCCAGAGGCCCGAGCTCCAAGATGTCGAAGAGGAGATAGGCGAAGAGGATTGCCAAGGTCCCGAAGATCACCACCGAGGGACTGAGCAGATAGACAGCGCCGCCCGCGACGAAACAGCTGGCGCCCACAAGAACCGGGAGCGCGTCTGCCGCAGAGCGCCGTTCCCCTCGCGCGTCCTTCATCCAGACAGCCGAGAGAACTATGATGCCGAGGCTGACCAGGACCATGAAGTCGGTGATGTCGACTAGGAAGTTCTGGTTTCCAACGGCAAGAAGGAAAATCGAGATCAACGTGAAGATCCACGAGAAACGGGCGAGTGATTGGGGAAGGTACCCGTCGTCCCCTAGCGCGGAGAGGTGTCGGGTCGCCGCGAGGAACGCTGGGACGAACGTGGTCACCGTAGCAACGAGGAAGGCTATCGCGATGAGCAGCTCCTGCCCGGGGCCAAGGAAGGTCGTTGCGAGGTACAGTGCCGGTATCTGAGCCTGGAGGAGGGCTGCCGGGTCGGGATGGGCGGCGAAGACCGCCAGCCCGTAGAAGATGTTTATCGCGGCGGTGATTACGACGGTCAGGATCATCGCCACCCCGAGATACCTCGCCTTCTCCATCGTGTATCCTCTCCTGATCCAAGAAACGATTGGGACGCTGGTGCGCTGGACCGCGTCCTGTTCTAGGGACTGAATCTCCTGAAAGCCGAAGAAGAGGAGGTACAGGAATCCAGTGTTGATCACAAGTGCGACGGCCCAGTTCCCGCCCGCGGTGAACTTCAGGATACCCGAAAGGGCCCACGACCCAGTCGAGCCCAGAAGAGCCCCGTCGTAGACGAGGATTGCGACAAGAATTCCGGTGAGGAGTATCTGCAGCACCCCAGTGGCCCTGAGGAGCTTCCTTTCGAACAGAGAGTCAAGCACCGTCCATCCGATGAGCCCAATCGCGAGGGCATAGATGACGACGGTGGCCGCGGACCCCGTCACCCCGAACCGATTGAGGATCTTCGGAAAGTACTCGTAGTCGAAGACCAAGAAGACGATCTTAGAGTAGGCGGCGAGCGCTGTGTTCGCCACCCACATGGACATCCTGGCGATGAAGTACCTGGCGCTCCTCACCCCGACCGCGACCCTCGTGAACGACGGGCCGCCCACCGCCTCCAGGCCCTTCTGCCTCATCTCCGAGTACATGTTCGCATACACCCTTGCCATCAGGACCGAGAGCACCGTCGCGAGGACCAGCGAACCCACCGAGACGAACTCGTACTGGATGATGTTCTGGGGAATCAGTATGAAGAGAGGGGACCCGAGAGTGGCGCCAATGCCGATGGCGATCATAGTCCCCATGCCATAGACGGGCTTCGTGAGCTCGGACCTTGCGCGGTCTGGAGAACCTCGCCCGCAGGGACTGGGGGAGCGACGCCATAAGTGACACCCCCGTCAGCGCGAGGCTCATTGCTGCCACAGCGACTACGACGTCGCCAAGGGAGAAGCTGCCAACCTGGGCCAGGTAGCTCAGGTCATCATAGAGATAGCCCGTGGCGAAGGCCGCAACCACCGCTCCCACGACAAGGGCTGCGAGCTTGACCGCCAGCGCTGCTCGGTGTCCTGTCGAGAGGGCCACTATCTGACCCTGGTCTCAATTGAGAGGCTTGATTCCTTGAAGTTCAGGGACGCCTGCCTCAGCGTGTAAAGTGCGCACAGCATTAGGACCGAGGCGAAGACAAAATCTAGGGCCGGGGCACCTATGTACAGCGGGCCCGAACTGAACGACGGCGCCAAGGCCTTCGAGAAGTAGTCTATGAACTGATGAGGGGTGAGCATTCCTGAGAGCGACGGGATGAACGCGACGACGCCCAGGATGGCCAGGAACGATGCGAGCAGTATCTCTCCCAGGGCGATGAGCAGTGGCCCGCGGCCGCCGGGCTTCCGTCCAGTCTGGAGGAGAGCAGCGAACCTCAGCATCTCGGCGTCGCCGGAGTGCGTGAACGCCCCGTCGACGATTTCCTTGAGCGCGGCATCCGACTCGTAGAGAAGAGTGAGCGCCTTCACGTCGAGCTTCAGCTTGGAGACCGCCTCGTTGCCCTGATTTGCGTCCAGGCTCAATATGGTTGCCCAAGACAGGCTGCTTTGGTATTTCTCAGTTACGTCTGAAAGCTCCCGTTCTTGAGGGAAATGCTGATACGCTTAAATAGTGCGTCTTGACACTTAATCCTTGCTGCAAGTCGCAGTCTTGTTGATTCAGGACGATTACGCTCTGATTCTCTGACGTCGATTTTGCCGTGGAAAACAAAAGAAAATGAACAGTTTCGAAGAAATGGATTTACACCCTCAGATATTGAAGGGTGTGAAGTCGCTTGGATTTGAGAAGCCATTCGCAATCCAGGAACGCGGAATCGGTCCCCTTTTATCAGGCCGTAACGTGATAGGACAGGCAAAGACAGGAAGCGGAAAGACGGCGGCGTTCGGACTCCCGCTGCTACAGAAGATAAACCCCGATACGTGGGACGTGCAGGCCCTGGTCCTAGCCCCGACGAGGGAGCTGGCGGTACAGATAACGGCCGAGGCTGAAGAAGCTCGCTGCCTTCACTAGGATAAGCTCGTGACCATCTACGGTGGTCAGTCGATAAACGTCCAGTTCGAGGCGCTCGACCGCGGTGTGCACGTCGTTGTGGGCACCCCCGGCCGCATTATGGACCACCTCAAGAGGGGCAGCCTCGACCTCAGCCGGGTCAAGTACGTCATCCTCGACGAGGCAGACACGATGCTCGACATGGGGTTCATAGAGGACATCGAGTTCATCCTGGACTCGATCCCCGAGCCAAGGCAGATGGGCCTCTTCTCGGCGACGATGCCGAGGAGGATAATGGACATCGCCAACAAGTACATGCGCGATCCCGAGAAGATACTGGTCTCGGCGGACGAGCCGACCGTGGACACGCTTGAGCAGTTCTACGCAATGGTCGAACAGAAGGACAAGCAGAACCTGCTCCTTGATCTACTCCAGACGGAAAAGCCCGAGAGCGCCATTATCTTCTGCAGGACCAAGTACGGCGCGCACAAGCTCGCGAGGGAACTCCAGAGGAACTACATCAACGCGGTGCCGCTTCACGGCGACCTCAGCCAGCATCAGAGAGACCACTCGATGGGCGTCTTCAGGTCGGGGCACGCCGACGTCCTGGTGGCCACAGACGTGGCGAGCAGGGGCATCGACATCGCCCAGGTGGACTGCATAATCAACTACGACGTCCCCGAGGACCCGGTGCTCTACTTCCACAGGGTCGGAAGAACCGCGAGAGCGGGCGATACCGGCAAGGCCTTCACCCTCGTCTCCTACGAAGAGGACACGGACTTCGCAAGGATCATGGGCCTGACCAAGGCCGTGATCAAGCCGATGCGGCCCGAGGACGCCGAGCACAACTTCTACGTCAACACGCGTGGCACGATCACCGAGCTGCAGAACCAGAGACACGGCGGAGGAGGGAGGAGGAACTCCAGCTACAGGGGGCGCCGAGGCGGATGGAGGAGCGGTTCGCGTTGGTGAAGTGCTACAACTGCAACTCCGTGGCCAAGGTCCAGTGCGGCGAGTGCCAGCGCTGGGTCTGCCGGTCGCACTCCAGCGTCATCTTCAATGAGGATTCCAGAACATTCAAGAGCCTGTGCGGAGCATGCTACTCCCAAGTGAGGAGATTGAGTTGGGTAAGAGAAAGGTCCTGAACGAAGCGCACCTGAAGGAACTGGTCCTCCCCCAGCAGGGAGAGATCCTCGGCCGCGTGGTCAAGATCTCTGGAGGGAACCAGGTCATAGTCGCCTGTGTCGATGGGATGACGAGGCTCTCGAGGATTCGCGGGAAGATGAAGCGGCGTATGTGGATTAGAGAAAGGGACATCGTCCTCGTCTCGCCATGGGACTTCGACAACAAGAAGGCTGACATCATCTGGCGATACATCAAGGACCACGCCGAGTGGCTCGAGAACAACGGCTACATGACGAAGCCCGAGGCCAAGCCCGCTGCCGTGGCTCCAACCCCCGCCCCGGCCGAGCAGCCGGCGGCGCAGCCTGCTCCGCCCGCACCGCAGCAAGAGATTCAGCAGTAGCGGCAGCCTCGCGCCCTAGAGGAGAGGCGTCCAGCCGGCCTTCTTCGACCAGGTAGCGATGGCGTCGTGCGCGTGTATCGACTCGAAGCATCTGGACCGTATGAAGAGCGAGTTCGGGAACCTCTTTGCGCACTCCCTGACCAGGTCCTCTGCGAACCTTCCGTTCGCCTGCGCCTCGAGGATCTTCTTCGCCTCCTCGATTCTCTTCATCTTCTCGGTGGGCATGGCCGAGAAGCACTCCATCATCTCCCCTATGGTCTCCATCATGTCCAGCTCTGCCCTTCCTGTCTAGGACCAATGTAATCTCCGCCCTCTGCATGTGGCCTATGCCGATCATCCTCCTGCTGCAGGGGCAGGCCGTCATTCCCCTCGCGTTGAACTGGTATCTGACGGCACCCTTCTCGCTCGTCCTGATCGTGACCGGGATGAACTGGTCGGAGTAGGGGATCTCGAACCTGCAGGTGACCCATGAACCGGGCTGGGTCGCGTTCACCTCCCGGCAGATCGACTTCAGCCACCCCTCGATGCCGAGCCCCTCCCTGGAGCCGGCTGCGTGGACCAGCCTGCTCATGTGGACCCCCCTGTGCATCCCCGTGGAGGTCTGTATCGTCAGGAAGACGGGTATGGAGGTCTGCCCGTTGTGGTAGAGCACCTGAAGGTCGGCCACGCCGCCATCAATGACGACCTCGGCAGGCTCGCTCTGGGTGTCGGCCAGTGTGTCTATGAATTGCGTGTCAGCAATCTGCTCATCCTGATCCTTCCCTCGACGCACGAATCTGGGCGGAGACCACTCATTTTATACCCTTTCGGTCTTTTCGGGCCCGGAGGGGGTCATCAATCCCCGCCTGACGGAACGACCGTTCCCTCTGGACGCATCCCTCGCACTCCCAGCAGTGCGTGCTCCGCTCCCTGTGACAGCTCCACGTCATCTCCAGCGGGACGTCCAGACTCGCCGCGAGGGCCACGACCTCGGCCTTCCTCATCCTCCGGAGCGGCCTCCATATCCTGAAGTCCTGCTCCCTCAGTCTGACCGAGGCCGTCCTGATCGCCTTCTGCATGCTCGCGAAGAACCTGTCGCTCGTGTCCTCGAAGAGCTCCCCATCGTCGAGGTTGTGCCCTCCCACCACCCGAGAGGCCCCGACCTCCTCGGCGAACGCCGCGGCCACACTGTAGTAGATGGAGTTCTTCATGGGGATGAAGGTCGGAGGCATCGCCGAGAGCCGGCCGGGCGCGCGGATGTCACCCAGCTCCCTCAGCTCCGGCATCGGGAAGAATCTGTGCTCCTTTACCCCCGCCGCGTCCGCAAGCCGCGTCGCGGCCCGCACCTCTCCCTCTGCCATCCCGTGGAACCTGACCGTGAGCGCCCTATTCGTGTACCCTCTCTTCTTCGAGAGGTAGAGGCAGGCGGCGGAGTCGATGCCTCCGGAGAGGAGGACTATGACTTCCGTGGCCGCTCGGCCTCCCTCTTGTGGACCTGGGCAAGCAGGTGCGATCCCTTGTTGAGGCCCTCGTAGACGTAGACGCCGACCGCCTCCACGTTCTCAGGCATCCCCGGGGCTATCCTCCGGACCAGCTCCTGCGCCAGGTTCTCCACCGTCGCCTCCTCCTCGAGGAGGACTGTGGTCTTGCTCGGGACCTTCATCTCGAACCTCCCGTGGACCGTGTCGAACCCTATGCGGACGCTCCCTCCTTCCCTCCCTAGGACGTACCTGCTGCTGATGAAGAGCTTGTGGTCCAGTCCCCGCACCGCCTCCTTGACTATCGGCTTGGCGTCGTTGAAGTCGACGACCATCCCGTCCCTGGGGGAGCCTGCGAGTTCGACGAGCACCGAGGAGGTGTGTCCGTGCATCACCGAGCACTTCTCGGTCTTCGGGAGGATGTGCGCGTAGTCGAAGTTGAACGACGGGTCGTCGAGGAAGATCGTCTGAAGCCTCCCCATGGAGCGGTCGCCCGAGGGCGCGACCCTGGTACCGAAGTCGAAGACATCGCTCCGCGTCTCGCTCTCCGAGATCACGACGCAGTCGCTCCCCGCGCGGAACGCCTTCTTCCTCTCCTCGGCGCTGATGTCGCCCCCGAGCAGGATCAATCTCTTCCCGACCGCAAAGTCAGCGAGCCTTGCCGACCCGGGGAAGATGGGCTCGCCTGTCCGGTACTTCGCCCCCGCCGCGTCCAGGACCCTGCTGACCAGAACGTGCAGGCTCGTAGGGTATTCCCGGCCCTTGCTCCTGTAGACCCGGGCATATCCTCCCCTGTCGAGTTCCTTTACCCTTGCCGAGATGCCGTCCAGGAGGTCCTTTTGCATGAATTTGCGCAGCCGGGGTTTCATTTATAGAATTTGCTCAACTTGGGAGTATGGAGTGCGGCGTGCGGGATTCGGACCCGCGCAATAGGCTGACTCCCTCCTTTCCTTGGAAAGGAGATGGGAAGCCCATATCCTAACCACTGGATCAACGCCGCTCCAGAATCTTGTTGAGCAGGTTCCGCCTAAGAGGGTCAGTTAAACCTATTCTTGAGTTGAGCTTATTCAGACTGTGAACCCCTCTTACGGTCACGGAATGGATTGGGGCTCTGCGCCTTCTTCTCCTGGAGCTATGCCAGTGGCTCTCAATCCCAGACAACTCGAGAGCTTCGGCATACTGCTTTGCCAGTCTCTTCGAAGTCACGGCAAAAGAGACGCATGACTTCTGGACGCTGACCGAGCCGTCCCCCGCAATCAAGCCGCGGATCACACCAATGCGAAAAGACTTGCTTCGAATCAACCACTCGCGTCTGAACGCAATGGTGTGTGTCTTGTTTCCAGTCCAAGACAGAAAGCGCCTCAGAAAATTGAGAATCTCTTTCCCATGAATCGTAACACGAATGGTGTTTTGCCTGGGATATCGCCATACATTCGGCCTTTTTCCTAGAACTTTCTCCATTTTGTCCGCAAGAATCTGGGCGTACTCACTCTGGTCGATTGAAAGTACGATTGTTGTTCTGTAGTGGTATGAGTTTCTATCAAGCAGGGAACTACCATCGCTGGCGAAGGCCCCCAAGAATTCCCCGAGATTCTGTGTTCAGCGTCGACTTTAGGCTCGGCGGCTTGATTCTCCTCCCGATCTTCTTTCTCACATGATAGTACACTGTGGACTTGCTCCGACGGAGTTCTGATGAGATTGCATTCAAACTGTAGCCATCTGCGCTGAGCTTGAGAATCCGTTCCCGTTCGGCTAGACCAAGTCTTGTCGTGCTTCAGCATATTCATCAGTCCTTTAAGCACCAGAGGCGGTGAGGCCACAACGAGGTCTGTTCTGAGGGAGGGACGTCTCCGTCTCTGGACGGCGGAGTGGGAGACTAGGCGGATTCTGGTCCGTTGTCCTCCAGCCGCACCATTATCTTCATAAGTTGGAATCGTCCACGAGCAAGCTATGAGCTCGTTCAAAGGAATCTTGGTAGCGGTGGACGGATCCCCCAATTCCTTGAGGGCTGCGGATGCGGCGATTGACCTCGCCAGGAGGAGCGACGCGAATCTCTACGTCCTCAGCGTGATCCCGACACCCGTGTACGCGGCGACGGCTGTCCCCGGTGCCGTGGGGTCCGGGCCGTCGTCAGAGGAGTTCATCGACAGGGCGAAGAAGGAGGCGGAGGCCCTGGTGGGAGGCATCGTCTCCAAGGCGCAGGGGCAGGGGCTGAAGGTCAGAGGAGAGACAGTGGAGAACGTACCCTCCGTCGTCGAAGCGATTTCGGATTACGCCCAGGAGTGGAGGGTCGAGCTGATTGTCGTCGGGACGAGGGGCCTGAGCGGATTCAGGAAGATGCTGCTGGGCAGCGTCTCCGGCGCGCTCGTCTCGCACGCTCCTTGCAGCGTGCTCATAATCAGGTAGCCTTCGCGGATCCCTGCACCGTCCTCAATGCCTCCAGCGCCTCCCTGATGTGTTTCGTCGGCTGAAGCTGCGACGAGAACACGTGTCTCACGACACCTCCCTTGTCGATGACGAACGTCACCCGCCCTGAGAGGCCAAAGATGGACGAGACCCCGTACAGCTCTCGCACCCGCTTGCCGGCGTCGCTCAGGATGTTGAACGGAAGACCGCACTTCTGCGAGAACCGCTGGTGGGTCTCGACGCTGTCCGAGCTCACCCCTATCACCTCGGTCTCGCTGTCATAGAAGGCCTGATAGCTCTCCCTGAATCCCTTCGCCTCTGCCGTACAGCCCGCGGTGAAGTCCTTCGGGTAGAAGTAGAGCACTACGTTCTTCTTCCCGATATAGTCGCTGAGGTGAATCTCCTCGTCGCTCTGTGAACGAAGCGCAAAGTCGGGCGCCCTATCGCCTACCTGTACCTTCGGCAAGACGCGTCATCCGGGGAGCCGGGATGTATTACTGCCTTTCTCCAAAAGGGAGGGACTAGGTCCCTTCCGTGGACTTCCTCAGCGTGAACCCGCCGTTCTTGATCTCGAGGTCATAGATGTCGTTGACGTCGAGCCTCATCCCGAACAAGTCGTACTCGCTCTCTGTCAGGACCATCGTTATCTTGGGGAAGACCATCTCGCGAATCTGCGGGACGAGGCCCATGGACTGCAGCTGGTTGACCATGCTCTGGACCATCCTCCCCTCGTCCCCCATCCCGAAGGTCTGGGAGCCTCTCTGTTTCACCTCTACCAGTTCTATCTGTTTGGCGGGCATCCCGGTGAGGGGTTCAGTAACGCTGCTGATTCTGTGAACTCTGACCTGAACCATGTTCCGAGTTTCAACCCGCCGGTATTAAAAGAGACTGAACGTCCTATTCTGACTCGTCAGCCTCTTCCCTGGGCTGTTCTGGCTCCACGCCAAGGAGCTCCGCCGCCGTCTGCCCTGCCTCCGGGAACTCGTTCTCCGGCTCGGACATCCCCGGCTCGCTGACCTGCCGTTCCATGGGCTCGCGGGTGCCTGTCTCGGCGTTCCTCACTATCTCCTCGACCTCCTGTGGCGTGATTATCCTGGCCATCGAGAGGTTAACGAGGCTGTTGGTGCTCGCGTCCCCCGTAAGTCTCCCGATGGGTCCCCTGGTCTGACGCCACTTTAGCTTCGTGTGACCGCTCTTGGAGGTGTAGATTATCCCCAGGATGTCCTGGGCGTTGATGAAAGTGATGTCCCTGATCTTCGTGAGGGTCACCTTGTCGGCGGCCTCTATGTAGATCGACCCCGGGTCCATCTCCTTCTCCGGAAAGACCTCCGAGTCCCTGAGGTAGGATTCGGGTATGAAGCTCCTGCAGGTGCTGTTAATCAGGAATCTACGGAACCCCTCAAGATGGCACGTCAGATTGATCTCTACCACCCGCGACACCTAGCAACTCAGGAGCGCTTTTCGCCCATATTTGAACCTAGGGCCGCAGCCATTGTCGCCACGAAAGAATGATATGCTAGGGCGCCCTTCTTCGGGAGAGGCGGGCAGTGACGACATTAGCCCAGGTGATTTGTGATCCACGATCTTGAGTTCCGAGCCCGTCATCTAGGGATCGACGCTGTCTCATGAGGTTCCTGATCCGGCTCGTCCCCAAGGACACGGACCGCGCCTCGCTGCTCTCTTCCATCAGGCGCATCGCGGCCGACCTCGCAGGAAGGGCGGTGAACCCCAAGTGGACGTCCTACGGGGCGCTCGAACTCGACGTGTTCCTGAGTTCACACGTGGGGACTTCGAGACATTCATGGCCTCCATCTCACCCATGGTCGTGATTGAGTTCGTCAAGGATCTCCAGGTCACCTCCACCATACCTCCCGAAGGAGCAGGCCGTGGACGAGGCGGTCGCCCTGTTCAACGCCGAGAGGTTCTGGGAGGCCCACGAGGTGCTGGAGTCGCTCTGGAGGGTCGAGGAGGGGGACGAGAAGAGGCTCCTCCAGGGTCTGATTCTGGTCTGCGCGGCCTTCGTGCACATGCAGAAAGGCGAGCAGGATGTCGCCCTTGGGGTCGCGCGTCGAGGGCTGCCACTGCTCGATTGGAGAGGCGCGTCTTACTTCTCCGTTGACGTATCAGACGTCAGGCGAAGAATGGCCAGAATGGTGGAGACTGGGGGGTTATCCCTGTTCAGACTCTAGCCGAACACCGGAAGGTTCAGCGGGTGGTCCTCTTCCGGGATGAACACCCTTCTTCTCGCAGCAAGGAGGTCCACGGCAATCGCCAAAAGGCCCAGAAGCGCAGATCCGACGAAGGCTGGGGTGGCGAGTTGAATTCCTCCGACAGCGATATCCATGACGCCAAGAGCAGAAATCGCGGCCGAGGCGTATAAGGCCTCAGTCCAGCCCAAGTAGCAGGCGATTGAATCGAGCACCAGGATTACGCCGAGCACAATCAGTACGATGTTTTCCGAGCTGAAGCGAGGTCAGGATAGGTGGATTGACAGGTTCGAATACCCGGTTCCAGTAGACCCCAGCGGCGATCGTCCACACGCCGTTGATGAGCGTTACCGCAGCCGAGACCGTCTTCAGCTTCAACTACTTCAGCATCCGCAGCTTGTAGAACCCTGCCTCGATATGCTTGTTGAGGTGGTCCTTGACCATGAAGAGCCTGTGGACCGACTCGCCGTCGTCGGGCGCGATGGTCCAGTCGTCGAGGACCACGAACTCGTGCTGAGCGCCGTCCTTGCAGGTGTGGGCGATCCTCTTGCCCGGCTCCACACCCAGGCTCATCATGAAGACCTCCCTGATGTTGGTGCACGTGAGTATGGCCCACTGCTCGTTCTGGCCTATCTCCTCGAACCCGACGCTCGGCCTGAGCGGCTCTCCGTAGCGCTTGTCGTCGCAGAAGAGCCTCCTGCAGGACCTGCACCTCCAGACGTCAACGACCCCCTGCAGGTAGTTGTCCCTGTCGACGTTGACCATCCCGACCATGACTATCTCGTGCTCATGTCCCGGCTGGCTCAATCATGCCCTCTCCTCACTTCGAACGCCGGGATGAGCTCCAAAGTAAGCTTGTCGGCCATCCTCCTCTTCGCCTTCATCTGCGCCGATGTCCTGTCCGGGAACGATCTGAACAAGTTCGATATTGCCAACCTTGGATGTACGGGCAGATAGACCTTTTCGTCGGCGGCCCGGATGAGCATCCCTCTCGCCATGAGGGGCTGGCCGGCCCTGTGACCCACGCGTATGGAGCCTTCCTTCAGCGCCTCCAGGTAGGTCTCGGCCTCGACCTGGGTCAGGCCGAGCTCGTGGGTGAGCCTGAGAAGGACCGACTCCTCGTTTCTTATCAAACGGCATAGCCGACCCGGCCGTGCCCAACCAAAAGGGTTTCCACGACCGGCTGCGCCCTAGCGCTTCTTCGAAGTATCGGGCGAGTTCCAGAGGATCTGGAAGTAGTCCTTGGCGAACCCGGCGAGGCCTATGTGCTCCGCCCAGATCGCCAGGGCAGAGCTGGCGGTCTCTCCTCCTCCGAGGAGGAGCACGACCTGCTTCGAGTCAGCGATGACCCCTCCCCCGTAGAGCATGCTCCTGATCTTCATCTCGGCGACTGAGCTGAGGACCGTCTGGGTCGATTCCGGGAAGTCCTTCGCGACCAGTACCTCTATCTTGACGCCCTTCTCCTTGAGCGCGACAAGAATCCCCGCTATCTCCTCGGCGTAGGGCGCGACGACCGAAGGGAGCGCGAGAAGGAGCTCGTTCCTGCAGTCGAGCACCATCGTCCTGAGCCTCGAGAGGATCTCCCCCGTCCCCCTCAGGATCCAGATCTCCGGCTTCTCCTGCTCCCCCTTCTTCTCATAGATCCCCGTAAGCTCCTTCAGGACGAGCTGCTCCCTCTCCCTCCTCTCGGCGTCGTGCCTGGAGTTCATCCCCTCCATCGCGGAGTCGGGGGACTTGGCGGTGTACAGGATTGGTCTGCTCTTCTGCTCCTCTATCCACCCGTTTGTGTGCAGGCCCTCCAGGGCCTCGTAGACCTTGGAGTACGGGATCCTCGCGGCCCTGCTGACCTCGCTGGCCGTCATGGTACCCTTCTCGATGAGCGCGACGTAGGCCTTGACCTGCGTCTTGGTGAGGCCCAGCGCCTCGAGCGCCGAACCGGCTTTCTCGCTTAGGCTCAAGTGCTATCGCTATCCACGGTCGTCAGTCCGCCGAACCAGTCCTTTTCTCCGTGAAGCGAAGAGTGGACCTAGGGGCTTCCCTTGCTGATCCAGAAGACGTTGCCGTCGGGGTCGTCGAGCATGGCGAACTCTCCCCACTCGGCCTTGGTGTAGTCCTTGGAGAAGTTCACACCCTTCTTCTTGAGCGCAGAAACGGTCTTCTCCACGTCGTCGACGTAGAAGGAGATTCCCGTGTTCCCTGGCTCGAGCTTCCCCTCGCAGAGGTGGATCTTCCACGTCGAGCCCTTCGGCCAGACGGTGACCCAGTGCTCTTCGACTGAGGCGTTGAAGCCCAGCTTCGCTTTGTACCACTTTGCAGATTTCTTCGCGTCCGAGACCACGACGGCCACGCTGAAGCTCTTCGAAAACATGAGGCTGTGTGAAATCCTCTCCCTTTTCGGTCTTTCGCTTCCCGCTGACCACGGCGGGGGCCGATTCGACCGCGTTTGGGCAGTTCGACCCAGCTAAACCTTAATTCGGAATAATCATGCACGTCGCACCAGCGCAAGGAAGATGGCACCTCTCTGGACGATACTCGTCATCGGCCCTCCGACCTCCGGAAAAAGCTTCCTGTCGAGGCGACTCCTGGAGAGCGTGAGGGATTCGGTCAGGATCAACCCTGACGAGGTGCGCCACATGCTCTTCAACGACCTGGCTCCGGCGCACGACGAGGACCTGGTCTACAAGGTCCTAAGTAGCCTCCGCGACCTCGCCCTCGCGTACGGGCATTCTGTCATCATAGACTCCACCGCCCCGAGGCACATCACGAGGGAGTACTTCCTCAGCGGGAGCAACAGGAGCCGACACCTGATAGTGGTCATGGACGTCGACAGGAGAATCCTCGAGGAAAGGGCGAGGAAACAGGACAAGATCCGACCGCTCAAGGCGTTCGAGGAAGTCTGGCAGGAACCCCACCACAGCCTGCCCCTTTTCAAGTTCAAGAATGACAACAAGGAGCAGTTCGAGACGAGCTTCTATCTCCTCATGGAGTACATCAACCACGAGTATGCCCAGCACAGCAGCGTCCTGGGGAGCCTGTTCCGAAGGGGACGGAAGGAAGAGCAGATTCCGGAGCCCGGGACGCCCAAGCCCCCGCCGGCCTGACCGCGCCTTGCGTCGACGGGGCCGCTAGAGGCCCGTCGCACCCGCGACCATGAACATCGTGACGATAATCAGAAGGACCAGCGCCACCGTCGTCGACACCTTCAGTCTCTTGGAGGCCGCGAGGAGCTCCGGAGGAGGGGGGCCAGGCGTCTTCATCAGGCCCTCACTTATTCTCACGATCTTGCGGGCCGTCGGGGTTATGACCGTAAAGGCGAGGCCGATGGCCACAAGAGCGATCACGGCACCTATCGAGATGTACCTCCCGAACGACGTGGAAAATGATACCGACGAGAAGTCGCCGTTGAGGAACGCCGCGGCCGTGATGACCCCGAACACGACGGTTAGGATAGCGAAGCCTTCCACGTACCTCAGGAACTTCGGAATAACCTTGACGAAGAACTCGGTCCTTCCCTGAGGGGTCATCTTGGCCAATGAGGGACCGATGACGATGCCGAAGATCATCGCAGTCTCCGAGCCACCCGACTGCGCCGAATATGTGGACCCAGAGGACCACCGTATTGAGAACCATCGGGGCTCACACTCCTCGTCTTCGTTAATATTCTCTACGCCCTGAAGGCCGAGATTACTCCGCGGACGTTTACCACCGTTATCGAGAGAATCGTCAGCAGCGGTATCAGGACGTAGTAGTAGATGGGAGTGTATAGGCCCGTGCTGAAGACCATCGTCACGAACCCGGAGCCGACGCCCGGGAGGAGCAGCGCCGCGTTGGTCAGGAGGGATGCCGCCACGAAGGTCAGACCCGCTTTACTCAGGCTGGCACGGTTGTACATGACGAAGAGGGGCAGCGCGAGGAGGGCGAACCTCACATCGAAGACGGAGAGCGCGAGGACGGCACCGGAGAGCAAAGGCCTCTTCGTCTTCCCTAGGTAGAACGAGGCGAGGATGAGGAACGTCTCGAGCACCTTCGGCTGTCCCTCTGCCCATTGCCAGTAGTAGCTCGCCGAGAGCCCCCAGTGAGGCAGAGGGGACGGCTGGAGCAGCGCGATGACCGCTACCACGACGGTGACGGCCAGCCCCTTCTCGCCCACAAGCCTGTAGACGAGCAGCGCGATGAGCGGCAGCAGGAGGAACTGGAAGACGTCGAACGCCGTCAGGGCCTGCTGGTATCCCAGCGCTAGGAGGGGGGCCACCATCATCAGGAAGGACGGGAGGTACTTGTAGCCCTCTGGCTGGGGCAGGGTCAGGGGGCCGCCATCGTTGACGTTGCCGGGGGTGTAAACGTTCGACTGGTCGTTGAGAAGCCTCCACGCGCCCACGTAGAACGCCGAGAAGTCCTTCGCCAGAGGCCGATTCCCGCAGCACCCCGAGTCGATGGTCTGGGTCTCGGGGAAGGCGGCGATGAACGTGAAGAGGTTCAGGAGGATGAGCCCGGCCATGATACCGAAGAGAAGGGCTTTCCTCGAATTATCACGGTTGGGCATGTCCCTGCCGTCACCAGCTGTCCCTGCCGTTATAAGATGCGGTGCGAACCGATTGGCTTAACTGCCAAAGGGGCGAAGATGCGAGCGATGCTCCGCTACAGAATCTCAGAGACGATCAACGTTCCGCTGCGGTACGCCTACGAGTGGCTGACAGACTTCAGGGACGACGACACTACGATAATCGGGGGTCCCTATCCGCGTCACATCCTCAGGAAGCGCAGGGACGGCTTCGTCTGGATACAGCGCTACAAGAGGGAAGGGGTTGAGAAGGAAGGCGTGCGGATAATCGCGCTGAAACCCCCGAACGGCTGGCACAATGAAGCGATAAACGAGGAGAAGGAGTCCAGCTTCGACTATCGTCTGACGCCTGCGGGCGGGAACAGGACGAAGCTAACCATCTCGGCGAAGATTACGTACAAGACGATTGAGCCTGAGGTGAAGGCGCAGCTGGAGCGAAGTCTCAGCGCGGACTGGAAGAAGTACAAGGCCGCCCTCGAGAAGGATTACTCCTCAGGAAAGGCCGCGACCGCCTAGACGGGTCTGAGACCCAGGGCCTTCAGGAACTTCCTGTAGCCCGACCGCGACATCAGGAAGCTTGGCAGCCTGAGGCGCTCCAGTATCTCGTCGTCCGCAAGCCCGAGCCTCCTCGCCTCCCTCACCATCTCGGAGTGCGCCCGAATCATGCCCGGGCTGTTCCAGCGCCCGTCTTCGGAGCCCTGGTCGGAGCCCGCTTCCGAGATGGCCTTCAGCATGTTGAGGCAGAGGAACGCGTCAAGGTAGATCGATTTCACCGGGCCGTTGCGGAAGTAATCGCTGGCGACTATCAGGTGCCCGTCCTCTTCGCTAGGGTAGATTGTCGGGAACGGACTGTCGATGAACTCCACCTTCAGACCACTCAGGAAGTCCTTGGTCGACTCTCCGAAGAGCCGTGTCACCGCCGGGACCTTCTCGAACCCCCTGAAGTAGTCCGAGAACGGGTGCAGCTCCGGCGAGACGTCCCTCCTGACCTTCACGGGGAACCTCGTGACTCGCTTGGCGGTCACCGGCCCAATCTTCAGCCTCATCGCCTTCAGGAATCTCCGCCAGACCTTGGGGGGAACTTCGCCGAACTTGAGGTACTCCAGTATCTCCTCCTTCGTCATGCCTATGCGCTCTGCCTCTCTCACCGTGTGCTCGTAGGCCGGGATCTCGATGGGGCTGGCGTAGTACAGCGACCTGTCAGCCATGAACTTCATGAACTCATCGTGGAAGAACTTCCCGTCCGTCATCCGCTGGTTGATGTGGAATAGCTCGTGGACGACATCGAGGTAGAGGGTCCTGAGCGGGCTCACCCTGAGGTGGTAGGTCCCGACCGAGATGTTGCCGTCGTTGTCCCTTATTCCCATGAACATCCGTTTGTTCGGCATGAACCCGACTCGCAGTCTCCCGAGGACCTCCTCCGTCCTGTCGCCGAAGACCGACCGGACGGCTCCGACGCGTTCGAAGCCCTGGAAGTAATCGGTGAAGGGCGCGAGGGAGGGAGTCGGGGACCTTCTGTTGAGCTTGATTGGGACTTGGTGCCTTCCTTCTGACGCTTTCACGACTGGACCTGTGGGTTACGAGCGTCTAATAAGCCTGCGTCGGGCGAATCTCGCGGTTGTCTGACTGCATGACGTACGCCGGATCCCCACCAGAGACAACCCGAGCATCCCAACAGTCATGGGATTCACTCACAGGCAACTCGTTCTCTCCGGAAGTTGCAGAACCTGGATTGAACACCCTCTTGTCGGGGTGTTCTGATTTGCGGACAACTGTTCGGGGGCTTAGCATTATCCCCCGAGGTGCCCATCCAGACTGCGACAAGTAATGTCCAACGCAACACGGAACACAGGAAGGCAGAGGCTCATAGCGGCAGGGGCGATCGTGGCGCTCGCCCTCCTCTCGATCCAGACCTACGGGCTCATCGCCGGCTCCGGGGCGACGAGCTCCATCGGGATCCACAACGCGACGGGGTCCACCAATCCGCAGGTCAACGGCACCATCACAGTCTCAGGCAGCGGGCTGGTGAACATCGCGCCCGACAGAGCCATCCTCACCATCGGGCTCACGACCCAAGCCCCATCGGCCCAGGCGGCTGCCCAGGCGAACGCGGTCACCATGAACAACGCGATTGCCGCCCTCGGAGCAATAGGCATCAACAGCAGCAGCATCCAGACCACGTCATACAACATAAGCCCGCAGACCACCTACGACAAGAACGGCTTGGCTATTATCACGGGCTACCAGGTGTCGAACGAGTTGGAGGTCACGGTCCAAGTGTCGGGCGCTTCGGTCGGAACGCTAGGCGCCAAGGTAGGCCAGGCGATCGACGCGGCAGTGGCGCAGGGAGCCAACGAGATCTACGGAATCCAGTTCACCGCCTCTAACGCAGCCATCCAGCAGGCCACGAACCAGGCGCTCCAGCTCGCCGTCCAAGACGCAGCAGCCCAGGCCAAAATCATCGCGACCACGCTGGGCGTAACGGTCGTGGGGGTCGTCTCCCTCGACGCCAGCCCGAGCTACCCTTCGCCCTACGTCCTCACCGCGGGCGTCGAGAGCTCCGTCTCCACCACCATAATCCCACCCCAATCCCTGCAGATTTCAGCCTCTGTGCAAGCCGTCTTCTCGATAAGCTGAGCACCCTGCCAAGGGTGCCAGCCTCCGCTTTTTGTCCGGTTCCTCGTCAGTCGCCGGCTATAGGACCTTCATCCTGTTGTTCTTGGGGTTGTGCTCGACCTCGGCGAGCCCCATGGCCTCGAGGACCGGCGGCACGTACATCCCAAACCGCCCGCGAAGGCCCTTCTTCGTCCCGTACCATCCGCCGACGGGGTTCTTTGGTGAGCGTCCCCACTCCTCTACCGTCCCCTCGGCCGCCGGCTTCTGCTCGTCGGCGCTGCCGAGGAGCATCCAGTCGCCGCGCTTCTTGAGCATCGCATGGAGGTCGTCGATGGCCCGCAGGTCATAGCGGAGCTGGGTCTTGCCCACCTGCACCACGAGAGTCGGAGGGGCAGACGTCTCGTCCCTGTACGCCTCGAACTTGGAGGTCCCGGGCGGCGTCTTCAGAATCCACGGTGAATCCTTCGTCCCTTTGCCCTTGAGGGTGTCTTCTGGCAATTTGATGACTCGAATTCCACCTCCAGCGGTAATAAGACCTCCGTCTCTCGATTGACCCTCAGTTGCTAAATCAGAACCTTCCTGTCGTGGAGACTGCCAGGCCTTTCTTCGATTATTCGAACCCGATCTGCCCAGACCGAAGTCTAGGCTGTGCTGTCCTGTGCTGGTCTGAGATTGGAGGGAGAAGGTCTACTGGGATTTCGGCGCGGCCCCGAGGACCTGCTCATCGCCCTTGGTCTCCGCCACCTCATCCTTCGGGGGATGCGTCTTCTCCGGGCTCTCGAGCAGCCTGGTGAGGCGAAGGTGCTGGAGGGTCCCGCCCTTCCTCGCGCTTATCACCTCTGCCATTATGCTCACCGCTATCTCGGCCGGCGACACCGCCCCGATGTCCACCCCCACCGGCGCGTACACCGAGAAGAGCTTCTCAAGGGAGGCACCCTGCTCGACGAGCTCCTTGAACACCCCGTTTATCCTATTCTTGGAGCCAATCATCCCGATGTACCTCGCCTTGGATTCGAAGACCGACTGCAGAGCCTCGAAGTCGTACCTGTGGTCCGTCAGCATCAGTATGCTGTCGAACGGGGTTATCGGTATCTCCTTGATCTTGTGCAGGATTCCCTGGGTGTAGACCTCGCACCCTGGGAACTGCTCCACGTCTGCGAAGGGGTCGAGCACTATGACGTCGTAGCCGAGCATCTTCGCAATCTGGCAGCAGCTCCTCGCGACCCCTCCCGAGCCGAAGACTATGAGCCGTTCCGTGGGTTCCACCAATTGCATCAGCATCTTGACCTTTCCGCCGCACGACATCCCGATCCCAGACCAGCTGTCGTCTCCAAGGTTGAACTCTTCCAACCTGGACTTGCCGTCTTGGAACACTCTCCTTGCCGATTTGACGATATATCTTTCAACGCAACCGCCCCCAACCGTCCCGCACGTCGGGCCTTCCTCGGTGATGGCCATCGCCGCCCCGCCACCCTGTGGCGCCAATCCCTCCGCCTCGATGACTGTCGCTACGACGACCCTCTTCCCCTCGCTCAGCTTCTTTCCGACGAAACTGTAGAACTCATCCATTGTAATCACTCCACCTTTGATGTTCGGTGCCTGTCAATCCCACCGGGCGCCGCACGGGCCGACAACGGGCATCGGCTTCTCGACCTTCACCTCAGGGGACTTCTTCACAAAGATGTGGAAGTCGGGGCCGTCCTCATAGGACTTGAACACTTCCTGGCCGTGGTTCCAGCAGTACTTCAGGACGTTCTCCTTGGAGACGTGCTCGTTCACTATGACCTCGAGGATTTGGTTGAGTGCCGCGTCGGAGAGGGCCTTCTTGACCATGAGGATGGGCTTGGGGCAGAGTTGGTCTCTGCAGTCGACGACAGATGTCACCTGCACCGGGGCAGCGCCGGGTGCGCCAACTTGCGACGCCGCGGCTCTGTCGTCGTGCACCGTGACTGTCTTCTCCATGGTTGAAAGAAGCCCGAGGGGGGATATATATGGGCGACGGTTTTGTCAAGGTAAACGCATTACGCCCTAACCGACGGTTTGCCGTCTTGTGAAGGGTACATCACGTCTCCTTCTGGGCGACCACCATCGGGCGCTAGACTTGCCCGTCTAGGGTCTTCCTGACCGACTCCTCGATGCGGCCGACAATCTCGAAGACCCTCGTCGCGGGAGTGGGGTTGCATAGCTCCCCTGCCAGTCTGTTGGCCTTCGACCCGACCAGGCACGCCTTCACGGGGTCGATGCCTCCCGCTATCAGCGCGGAGACTATCCCGGTCAGCGTGTCTCCCGTCCCTCCGATGGGCTCCAGGACAGGTATCTCCGGCTGGGACACGGAGTAGACAATCTTCCCGCTGTCCACTATGTAGTCGGTGGGCCCCTTCACCAGGAGGTAGCGGGGGGAGTTGCCCTCCGAGTAGGCCTGGGCTATCAGCCTTGGGACCTCCGTCGTGTCGACCTCGAACAGCGCGGCCTTGACGTAGGCCGGATGCCCTGCGTCGGGATCTGCAAGGAACGAGAATCTCCCCGGCGTCGGGGGTGAAGAGGTCGAACTTGTCGCAGACCCTCGTCGCCTTTGCGATGAGGAGCGCCCCCGCGTCGGCTATCAGGAACGGCCTCTTCGCCCAGTAGTCCGCCATCTCGACGAAGCCGAGGAACTCGTTCCTGAGCGGCAGTATGTAATGGAGGGTCACTGTCGACGGGCGGAGCCCTCCGGCATCCTCCGTGAGGTACCTGTAGACCAGCTTTGAGCCGTCGCCTTCCCCCAGATCCCCCGCGACCACGCTCATGGGGGGCTCGATTCCCAGCGCCTCGGTCGTCTTCAGCGCAGCGGCCATCATCGCCGTGGCACCGATTGAGAGCATCTCGCGAGGAACCTCCATCTCGCCTATGCGCATCCTCCCCCCGTCGAACCCGACCCACCCCACGGTGACGGCCCCCGTAGGCATCGGCAGCGTCCCCGAGAGGAGGAGCATCTACCGCGCCTCCTTCCACTGCTTCAGCGCCACCTCGTAGGCCTTCTGGAGGGTGTAGGCGCAGAGGGTGAAGCCGATCTGGGCCGGCGGTACGGCATCCTGCAGGGTCTTCCCGACCATCTTCACGGCTAGGAGGGGGATGTCCGGACAGCCCCCGCCCGATATGTTGACAATGACGCCGGTCTTCTTCTGATAGGTCAGCTTCATGTTCCCCACCCTGACCATGACCCAGTCCCCAAAGTCGACCCGCTTCACCAGCTTGCTGATATCTGCAGCTCAGGGAGGGCCCCGCTGAACCTGAAGATCGTGTCCCAGACCTTGATCCCGTGCTCCCTCAGACTTGTTCTCCGCCGCGACCGCCTCGCTGGTCGGGACCGACACGGAGAGGTCGCAGCCCGTCCTCACGTCCGGCGGCGGGGCCCCGGAGTGGGTGTGGAACCCCGAGCTGATGAGTATGTCCTCCGCCCTCATCCCGTCCCTGAAGTGCTCGAAGAGGAAGACAGAGCGGTCGCCCTCCTTCTGGGAATCCCCCTCCGAAGCCAAGGTTAATCGCTCCTGCCGGCGAGGCTCCTCGCCCGTCGGCCCAGCCATCCAAGGGTCAAGGCAGTCCCGTCCGTCGGACACCAAGAAATGCTTATCTGAGCTATTCCGGTTCTTGCGCCAGAATTGACCTCCTTCGGAATCGTCCTCCGCCAGGGCCCCTACCAGACCCAGCGGTGGGAGACCGCCTACCACATCGCCAGCGCCGCCCTGAAAAGGTCGGACAGCGTGACCATCTTCATGTACATGGACGGGGTGTACAACGCCCTCGCGACCGAGGACTTCTCGGCCATGGACCGGCTCCCCAAGGACCACGTCGACTCACTCCTCGACCACGGCGCTAGCGTCTTCGCGTGCCTGACCTGCACGGACAACAGGGGGCTGGAAGACGGGAAGGACTATCTGAAGCGCGTCCAGATGACGGGGGCGACCAAGGCCTCCGAGATGGTCAGCCATTGCGACAGGATAATCAACCTGTGAGGGCCGGTTGGACATGACCGTCTACCTAATCGACGAGCCGTTCGTCGACGTCGCGCTCTCCTTCGCGGCAGCGGACGCCGGCGCCCGCATCGTGCTGCTCCAGGACGCAGTCTACTCATCGCCTCGGATTCAGACGCCAGGAGAGGTGTACGCCATCGACGAGGACGTCGCCCGGAGGGGCCTGAAGGCAAGGATGCCGCCCACCGTCCACGTCATAGGCTACGACGGGCTCGTGGAAATGATGGAGAAGGAGAAGGTAATCAACTTCCTCTAGGCGAGAGATTTGCCCAAGAGAGTCTTCATCTCGTTCCTTAGGTCGCCGGTGGGCAGCGCCTACCAAATCGAGGGCCTCCGGCTTGCCCTCGGGATACTCGGCGGGGACGAGGAGCACGAGATCACATTCGCCTACCTAGGCAGGGGCGTCAGGGGCGCGCTGAAGGGCGTCGACAGGTCGTACGCCCAAGGCTTCCTCGAACTGCTCCCCAGGGATGGCGCAGGGCACCTGTTCTACGCCGAGAGGGAGTCGCTCGAGGAAGAAGGGATATCAGAATCCGAGCTCGACGAGGGTTTCGGGGTCGCTTCAAGGGACGAGCTCGAGGGAGAAGATGCTGCAGGCCGACGCCACCTTCAGCTTCTGAGCCCTTCCTGGGCCGCTCTCGCATCCTTCCGGAGCACCGCCTTCCCGTACTTCGTCGCCACGACCTCGGCCATGATGCTGAGCGCTATCTCCGACGGTGTCCTTGCACCGATGTCGGCGCCGACAGGAGCCCTGACTGAGGAGACGAACTTCTCGTCCGCTCCCCTGCCCCGCAGCGCTACCAGGACCTCGTCGACCCTCAGCCTGCTTCCTAGGAGGCCGACATACCTCAGCCTGAACCCTGAAAGCGTCTGTAGGACATCGGCGTCCCGCTCCCCGTGGGTGAGGACTATCACCGAATCGGACTCCAAGAATTTGAACGAGGCGATGTCAAAGCCCAGGTCGTCGAGCAGCAGGTCCGGCTTCTCGCTCAGCACGGGGCTGTGGTCTATCACGACTACCTCAAAGTCGAGGCCCTTCCCGAGCCTGATCAGCGCATCCTCAAGGTCGTTCTTCCCGCCACGGCCAATCAAGACGATTCTCTGATGCGGCAGGTACGGCTCGATGAACACCTCCATCTTCCCGCCGCAGTTGGTCTCCAGATGGATCTCGTCCCTGTTCTGGTCCGTCACCATCGTCCCAACGGCGTCCTCGACCCTCTCCAGGAACACCCTCACCGTCTTCGGAGTCCCCGAGCTCAAGGTCTCCTTGGCCGCCTCCGCTATGGCCGATTCCGGGCAGGAGCCGCCCAGAAAGCCGCACAGCACCTCCCCTTCCTTGGAAATCAGGATCTTGAATCCCACCTTGCCCTGCACCGACCCTTCGATCTTCACAACGGTCGCGACCGCGAATGGCTCGCCTCTCAGCACAAGCCCGTTCATTACGTCGACGAACTGCGCCTGTCCCAAAGTCCTTCGGGCACTCGAGTCCGACCAGTCTATTTATCCACGTCCATCCGCTGCGTTCGAATCCCGGCGGGAGCTGAGCGCCGCCTGGATGGCCAGCGCGGCCGCCGTCTTGTCGTCAACCTCGAAGACGATGCTCTTGTAGGTCTCGTGGTTCAGGTTGACTGTGATGCACTTGTCGGGGTTGTGCATCTCGAAGAACATCATCCCGTCGTCGCTGAGGTATCTGCCGTCCTTGACAATCAAGGGAATGCCGGTCCCTCCGACCCTCATCTGCTTGGAAAAGTTCCATGGGACCCTCTCGGTCAAGACGGATGTCACGTGTTCCAGCGGGACCGAAATGGTCCTCTTGAAGGAGAGTATCTCGTCAATCCCATTAATCTCGAAGACCAGGTTGTCGCCCTCGATTCTGATTGTGCCTCCCAAGACAGATCGGATCGATTACCGGCGCCCTTCTATTTATCACGTATTCCACCCAAGTCCACTCTGGCGCTCGTCCGCCTGGCGTCCGCCAGACTCCCTCTGGCGCGGGTCCTGACAAACCTATTAACGAAAACGGTCACCACAATCGATGAATCGGTGTGCTGCCAAGGAGAAACGCGCCACGCATTGTGCTGGTCCTTGTCGTGGCTGTTGCCATCTCAGGAGTCGCGATAGGAGGAGCTCTTGTCTTGCTCCCGTCGTACTCCAGCTCAACAACGAGCGTCACTTCCTTCTCAAGCTCCGCCTCCAACCCCACCACAAGCTCCAGTTCTTCGTCTTCGGCCACCAGCTACCCGGTGGAGGTCGTCACGGTCACCGGTCCCGTCCCGCCCTATGTCCACGGAGAGCCTGTGGTCAGCATGCTTCTTGTGAACGTCGGGGGCGCCCCCATCGCTTCGCTGAACGCCACTCTTGAGTGGGTTCCGCCCCCCGGCGTCCAGGGAGCCAACCCAACTTACCCGTTCATCTTCAACGTCAGCTCATCCAACCCCCTTCTGCCGGGGCAGAGCACCGCGCTCGAAGCTCACCCTCTTCGGGCCAGACTTCGCGAGCAACCAAGATTACCCTCTCACGATTAGTGGAACCTTCAAGGACGGTGCGCAGTTCTCTTACACCGAGAGCATCCTGTTCGTGCGAGAGAGCCTGTAGGCACCAGGCAGACACCGGGTGGAACCAAATCAGATTACCCACAGGGGGCGTCGCCAATCCACGCTCAGTTCACCATTCACCCTTGGAAGTCCCTGCGCCCGCCCCCGCAGCGCTGACGCTGGACAGCACAGAGCAGGATAAATATGGCGCACCAATCAAATCCATTGATGGAGACTAGAAACTATCACGTATCGCTCAAGCGCCAGCGAGGAGAGGGCTTCGTCGCGAGGTGCATCGAGCTCCCCGGGTGTCTCACCGAGGGCAGGACCGAGGCGGAGGCACTCAAGAACGTCCAGGAGGCCATAAGGCTCTACCTGCAAGACGTGGAAGCGGAAGCCAAAGACAAGAAGGCCAGACTCGTCCAGGTAACGGTGTAGTTGCCCAGGGCCTCCAGACTTCCGAGCCTCTCGTGGAGAGATGTGCTCAAGGCCCTGGAGAAGATCGGCTTCTTTCCGGTTCGGCAGTCCGGGAGCCACCTTCTCCTGCGGAACAAAGGAGGAAGCCGCATCACGATTCCGCGGCACGACCCCATCGGAAAGGGATTGTTGATGGAAATCATCGCTGAAGCGGGCATCACCAAAGACGAATTCCTCATCCTACTCAAGTCTTCGAGCCTGGATGCTAGCAGACCATCCCGGGGTCAGATTACCGTCTCAGAGCCACTCCACGCTCAATTCACCATTCACCAACGGCAGGATTGCACCGGAGTTATGGAACGAACGGCGCATGGACTATCCTAACCGGCGAGCCGTGCTACCATCGTTAGTCAGTCTGGTTTCTTGTCAAACAGACCCATCCTCGAAACCGCCCAGAACAGCACGGGGTATGCTATGACAAGGGTCAGCACCAGTCCGCCCCAGAACCCCAGACTGACGCCGGCCCGACTCCGCCAAGCCTTTGTAGAGTCGTCCCGCGGCGAGGTCCGTGCCCATCAAGCCCGGCGCCTACGCAGACGTCTCAAAGATGAGGGACCCGAAGCAGTGGAAGCAGGCGAAGGGAGAGCCCGAGGGTGTCGTCGAGGCGATCCTCCACAGGCACTCCGATGGAAGCTACTCACACTTCCTACGCATCCCGGCAGGGGTGAAGATGCCCGAGCCCGTCGTCCACGACTTCTACGAGGAGGCCTACTACATCGATGGCGAGATGCTCAACACGAAGACCGGAGAGATGATCCGGGGCGGGTCCTACATCTTCCACGAGCCGGGCGAGGCCCACGGGCCCTTCCGCTGCCTCAAGGCCTGCCTGCTGCTCGAGTTCAGGTACTACAAGTGAACACAATCCCGCCGAACCTGCGGCATAGGGGTCCGTCAGGAGTTGACCCTATCCAATAAATAGTCATCATGAGTCTCACCAGCCATTAATGCCCGTCGGGAGGCACGGAATTGCCCGGGGACTTCTCATCCTAGCCATCATCGTCATGGTTGCCGTGGCAAGTGTGGCGACCTTCGTCTTCTTCCGCGGACCCTCCACGACGAGTTCTACGCTTTCCTCGTCGCTCCCCGCGACATCGTCCTCTGCCACGACTTCCGCAAAGACCAACCCTGTCAGTTCCTCGACGGCTTCGACAACCCTAGCCTCGTCCTCCGCCGCGAGCACGTCCTCCTGCACGACCACGACGCTGGTGACCAACACGACTGCGCTCCTCGGTTTCGTGAAGCTATTCCAGACGTTCTCCAGCGGGACGGTGGAATTCGGGACGTCGGGGGGTAATGTGAGCACGCCGGACGAGCCCTACGCCTTCGGTGTCCTCAGGACCTCCACCTCCGGGCAGCTCACGACATACAAAGTAGCGCTTAACTTCACGACTTCCATCCTCGGGTTCTCGCAAACAGCCACCTACACCGCGTGGGTGCTGTCCAACGGGACGCTCCTCGCTATCTCGCACGGAGCGGGCGCGAACCTGACGGGGTTACAGGCATATGACGCCTTCCTCTACGCCACGGCACCGTGGATGTTCGAGGTCGAGTACAACTTCAACCCCCAGCTCAACGGCTTCCTGCCACCCCAATCTGATCTCACCAACCTGGGCCAGGGAAACGTCAGGATCGGCGGCGTCCTTGTGAACGACACCGGCTACGCCATCCGGAACGGAGGCCCGATAACCTACGGGACGTGCAGCACAAGCTACGCTCTGACCAGCTTCGGCATGGACGCGGTCGTCTTTCCCGGGACGAACTACGGCTTGATACAGGCCCTGACGATGCAGGGGACCCAGACCGGCTCGACAGGAACCTTCTCCTTCGGCTACGACTGGACCATCACTTCGCTGACCCTCTCGAATTAGCCTCGGGATCCCCCTTCAGCAAAGGGCGCGCCCAGCTCCGGAATCGCCGACCGTGACTCACTCGTGATGCACTCGTGGGCACATAGCATAATTCACCATTCACCCTCATAGAAGTTAAAAGGCTTATAACATAACTAATACGGTGGTCAGAGCAATGGCTCAGATTGCAGATATCTCCCTAGAACTCCACAGGGAGGTCTCAAAGGGCAAGTTCATCAGACAGACGCAGTCGATCTGCCCCGAATGTAACAAGATACTCCCCGCGATAATCTTCGAGAGGGAGGGCAAGGTCTTCATGACCAAGACGTGCCCCCAGCACGGCGAGACCGAGGAGCTCTACTTCGGCTCCTACGAAATGTTCGCCAAATTCTCACGCTACTGGAAGGACGGCAAGGGCACCCACGCCGCGAACGTCCCCATGGACGTCTGCTCGTGCCCCGCCAACTGCGGGTTGTGCTCCAACCACCTCTCCCACACCGGCCTCTCCAACATCATCGTCACCAACCGCTGCGACCTGACCTGCTGGTACTGCTTCTTCTACGTCAAGAAGGGCCTCGAGGGCGCCTACGTCTACGAGCCGACCCTCCCCCAGATACGCGAGATGGCCCGCACCCTGAAGGCCGAGCGCCCCGTCCCCGGCAACTCCGTCCAGATAACCGGCGGCGAGCCGACCATACGCGACGATCTGCCCGAGATAATCCAGATACTGAAGGAGGAGGGCGTCGACCACATCCAGCTCAACACCAACGGCATCAACCTCGCCCTCGACCCCGGCGATGGCCCAGCGCCTCAAGGTCGCCGGCGTCTCCAACCTCTACATGTCCTTCGACGGCACCTCGCCCAGGACCAACCCCAAGAACCACTGGGAGGCCCCCTACGCCATCGAGGCGTGCAAGAGGGCGGGCATCGGCGTCGTCCTCGTCCCGACGGTCATCAAGGGCATCAACGACCACGAGCTCGGCTCGATAATCGACTTCGGCCACAAGAACCTCGGCACCGTCCACGCCGTCAACTTCCAGCCCGTCTCGCTGACCGGCCGCATGACCGCCACGGAGCGCGGGAAGTACCGCATCACGATACCCGACTGCATCAAGAGGATAGAGGAGCAGACCAACGGGGAGATAACCTCCGAGGGCTGGTTCCCCGTCCCCTCCTGCTCGCCCCTCACCTCGTTCATCGAGGCCTTCACCAAGAAGGAGCAGTACGAGCTCTCGATCCACTTCGCCTGCGGCGCCGGCACCTACGTCTTCGAGGACGCCGACACCAAGAAGCTCGTCCCCCTCACCAACTTCGTCGACATCCAGGGGCTCGTCGAGTACCTCGAGGAGAAGACCGACGAGATATACTCGGGGACGAACAGGTACCTCATCGCCGCCAAGGTCCTAACCCAGATAAACTCCTTCGTCAACAGGGAGAAGCAGCCCAGGGGGCTCTCCTTCGGCAAGATGATAACCAACGCCCTCATCAGGCACGACTACGCCGCCATCGGCGACTTCCACCTGAAGTCGATGTTCCTAGGGATGATGCATTTTCAGGACAAATATAATCAGGACGAGGAGCGCCTCCAGCGCTGCGACATCCACTACCTCACCCCGGACCTGAGGATCATACCATTTTGTTCATTTAATGTCATTCCTGAATGGTATAGGGACAAGGTCCAGCAGAAGTTCGGCATGCCCATCGACGCCTGGGAGAAGAAGGTCGGGCAGCAAGCTCGAGGACGGACTCTACAGGGGCACCCTGAGGCGAGGCGGCCACGTTGCCGGCTGCGGCTGTGCCTTGGGCGAGAACGGCGAAGAGATCCACATCCAGCCAATCACAGGCACCTAAAGTAGCAAAGGGAGCTTCGCGCTCCCTTACCCGCCTTACGATAACCGGTCTCTGCGTCCTACAGGTCTATTACCTTCGACCAGAATCTCCCGGTCGTGTCGCTCGAAGAAATCCTGGATTACGCGAGAATGAAGGTCAGCGAACTTGCCAAATGTCGCAGATGGAGGTTCGAAGAAGTCATCAAGCGGCCGGTCAATTGGCGGGCCAGAACCGATGTCCTCCAGCATCCGGGAGCGTACATAATCTATGAGGGGAAGGAACCAATCTACGTTGGCGAGGCAGGGAAAGGGGGACACTGGGTCAACTACAGAATGGGGGATTTGTTCTCGTATTCGCCCAAGCGTACGCAGAAGTTCGGTCACACCCTAACGAAGAAGCTTCTCACAAAGGAGCGGAGGTTCAAGACCATGGGACAGGTAAGGGAGTTCTACATGTCAAAGTGCACACTCAAGACGGTGCCGACCGAGACTTTCAAGCAGGCGAGGACGGTCGAGGCTGTACTCATCGAGTTCTTGAAGCCCAAGTACAACGACTGAAGATTCCCATCGATCGGATGCGGTTGTGCTCTGGGCGAGAACGGCGAAGAGATCCACATCCAGCCAATCCCGGGGACCTGACCAAGAATTCGAGAGAGTTCAATCTCTCTCGGGCATTCCCTATTGCCCTAGCGTGTCAGAACTATTCGCCGGCTGTGCTCTGCGAACACCTAAATCCATTCTCTGGGGATTCTCGGTGTCGAATAGGGCTTGAGTCGAATTCAAGAGTTATTCGAGGATGAGGAGGCCTGCGAGAGGGTAAGGAAACGACTCCCGCACCTGTTTCAACTTGCAGAGCTGGATGCTTCAAGAGCGGGGAAGCTGGGGATGGAGGTCGGATCAGTCCGGGAAAGAGTCCTGATTGCCTTGTTG
Source organism: uncultured Nitrososphaerota archaeon (assembly GCA_963806765.1). Taxonomy (GTDB): domain Archaea; phylum Thermoproteota; class Nitrososphaeria; order Nitrososphaerales; family Gagatemarchaeaceae; genus Gagatemarchaeum. Next base: position 65,429 of record CAWDYS010000004.1, read on the forward strand.
ATTCACAAGTTTGGCAAGGACAACGTCGAAACACGAATTCCAATCACAGAACCCGAAATCGATGTGAGAGTCTGCGGGGAACCCATCTCAATCAAGACGATTACTTCCAGTGGGTCATCGGGTGTGAAAGTGATTTGGACGGTCGACGCGGAGAAGGCAAGATCATTTCGGCGAGGATATGCTCCCTCTTGCGACATTCTTCTTGCCCGAATAAGGTGGGGCGACAATGGAGGGTTGTGTCTAATTCCACTTGCGGCTCAACAGGAAGTGTTCGAGAAGCTGGGACGGGACAAATACCTCAAGCTTCCCAAGGAAGGTACCAACCCACGAGGCGTGGAGTTTTCTGCGGAAGCCATGGAAATGCTGCTGGGGCACAAGAGAACTAGATGTATCAGAATTCGTTGGGAGAGACCAACTCTCGACTTTGACCCGTACAAGCGTTGGGTCGACTACTGGGGCGAGAACTGAACAAGCTTGCTTTGCTCTAACAACGGGGCTACCCTGTTCCTCGCCTTCTCTACGTACTCTTGATTGCTATCCATACACACAAAGTGTCGGTTCGTCTTGATGGCGGAAACGGCGGTAGTACCCACTCCACAGAAGGGATCGAGGACGACTTCGTTTTTGAACGTGAAAAGTCTGGATGCACCGATAGGGGAGTTCTTCCGGAAAAGGGGCCGGGTGACCGGCTTGTCTTGCTGACTGTGGCGCGAACTCCCAGACGCTCTTTGTAAAATCCAGAAACTCATCTCTCGTTATCGTGCTCTCCTTGCCCTTACTGATTCGAGAGAATTTGTCTTTGGAGAATATGAGAATGTACTCGTGAACATCCCGCAGCGTAGGATTGGACGCGGATTTCCAACTTCCCCACGCGGTTGAGGACCCTGCACCAGCACCCTTTACCCATATCACCTCCCCTCTCATCAAGAATCCGATCTCATTCATTGCATCGATGACGAACTTGTGGTAAGGAATGTAGGGCTTCCTCCCCACGTTAGCTATATTGATGCACACTCTGCCTCCTGGAACAAGAACTCGATAGGTCTCGCTGAAGACTTCTTTTAATAACGAGAAGTACTCTCGGAGGTCCAGATCTGCGTCATATTCCTTACCAACGTTGTATGGTGGTGATGTGACCATCAGATGAACGCTAGAATCGGGGATGTTGCTCATACGTCTGCTATCTTGACAAAGTATGCTGTCGAGGGCGGGCCCTACTGGGTTCTGTACTTCTTCTTCATTCTCCTTTATGACCCCTCCGCTGTACAGCCTTCCACTGTAGAATTTTGAAGAATCGTGACCTTCTCGCTTCGAAACACCAAAACTGCTCGTTCGAGTTCCCTTGGTCATTTGAAGACTTCCCTAGACCTACCCATTCTATTTTAAGGCTACTTGACCTACCCCTATTGGAATTGTCTTGGTCCCTGGCCTGTCAGAACGGGTGGTAAGCCGAGAATCCTTTCGTCCTTAGTATTGTGCCCACATCCAGTCAATCAAAGGGACATAGGTGGACTTCAAGAGAGCACGCTCCTGTTCTGTATCTCCTTCTGGCTGCCTCAGAATTAATTAATCTTCATGCTGTCTTTCAGACTGCAACACGCGTTATTCCTGAAGGAGCGCGTCCCCGACAAAACAATACCCAATCAGGTATGGGGCTCAATAACCACTTCTGGCTTCTGAATTTGAAACGGCATCCAATTTGAGTCTGGAAGTGGAGTCTCGCCTCGGAAAAGGCAACAAACAAGCACTGGGAATAGAATTAAGATCATCCTTATAGAACGAGCCGATCTCTGGGTGTTACCTCTGCGAGATGGAAGATCAAGCAGCTGGTGTCCTTCATGTTCAGCCTGCCCCTTTTTTGAAATGGGCTGGAGGCAAGTCCCAACTTCTTGATCAGTTTGATGACCTGTACCCACAAAGTTTTAAGAACTATTTTGAACCATTCGTAGGTGCTGGAGCTGTATTCTTCGAGTTACGAGACATTCGCCCGATCAAGAAAGCGAACCTGAACGATGCCAACAAGGACTTGATGAATCTCTGGGCTGCGATCAAGCTCAGGTTCGATGCTCTTGTTGCAGATCTCCACGTCCTGCAAAAACAGACCGATGACAAACTTCTCTTCTACAAGAACAGGGATGAGTACAATTCCATTGACCTACCACAGAACTTCCTGAACCGCCCCCAGGTTCGTAAAGCGCTCTGTTGGTCTTCCTCAACAAGACCTGCTATAACGGATTATACCGAGTGAACTCAAAAGGAGGATTCAACGTACCTTTCGGTAGGTATGAACGACCAACGTTGTTCTCTCTTGCCAATCTCCGAGCGGTCAACAAGGCTCTTCAAGACCATGGCAAGATCAGCATTACGGCATTGGACTTCGAAGAGGCGGTTCGCGAGGCGAAGAAAGGTGATTTCGTGTACTTCGACCCGCCTTATCAGCCTCTGACTTCGACGTCGCGTTTTACTTCGTACACGAAGGAAGGGTTCGGACCTGAACAGCAGGCGCGCCTTGCAAAGACCTTCGCCGCTCTCGACAGGAAGGGATGCTATGTGATGCTGAGCAATTCTCAATCGCGGAGTTTTCTGGAGCCACTTATACGAGAGATACTTCCGAAACAATACGTTTGAGATAGTGAGAGCAGCACGAGCAATCAGCTCAAAGGGCACCGGTCGAGGCGAAATCGAAGAACTTGTGATCATGAATTATGAACCACCCAAAAGACATCAGAGAAGGATGGACAAGTTTTTACTGAAGAACCTCGCTCGAGGAAATGGGAGAAGTGGACGGACATCATTGATGAACTCGAGCTTGACCTATCCAAGCCCGTTAACCATGTCACAGCTGCCCAAGTCAAGCAGTTTTCGCACGAGGAACCTCGCCTCATGGCGAAAATGGACAGCATAGAAGACTCACCCAGCATCTTCAAACAAAACGGCGTATTCCTACTTCCTGTGAGTCGCAGAGAGTATGTGATCGTTCACGGTAACGGGTTCCATGAACTCGAGTCCATGGAAAAGGCGCCAATTGTGCACGAGACAAGCTACCCGATTCCCACCATGGTTGGGAACCGGATTGATAGCGAGGGGATCGCCCTTGATTACGCCTTTTCTTCGAGACTCCTAGAGAAAGTGGCTGATACCTCAAACATCTTCCCCGCATTCAGAGGAAGGCGAAACACACCGCACTTCTCCTTTGACGTGTCAAGCTCGCAGGTTACAGTTCAGGGAGCCCAGATTGAAGTAGACGGGGGATACGAGAATGTGGACCAAGAACTACTCTTCGAGTCCAAGATGGGGATTCCTAGCTCGTTCAACATCCGACAGTTGTACTATCCGTACCGGACTTTTCAAGGGAAGAAACCAATTCGGTCGTTCTTCACCTGCTACGACCAAGAGGAAGAACTGTACTTCTTCTGGGAGTATGAATTCAATCCGTCCACAAGTTTCGATTCAATAAAGCTGGTCAAAGGTAGCAGTTTCAAAGTCCATGTCTCAAATCCGGTAACGGCTCGCCGGTACCAGAATATCGCTGTCGACGTGAAGCTGCCACCACAAGCAGACTCCGTCAGCAAGATCATGGAGTTACCTTTCCGAGTGATGGAGGGCTACGATACTGCACAGAGAATGACCAAGGCGTTCAATTTCACGAAACGACAGAGCTCGTATTATCGGGCAGCAGCGGAAGAGCTGGGTCTGATAACCATGGAAGGGAACACGTACAAGCTCACTCAACGGGTGAGGTGTTTCTCAGGCTACGAACGGACAAGCGCGTCGACGAAATGTGTAAGTTGCTACTACGATACCCTATCGTCAACGCCATTTTCGAGAGCATCTCATCAGATCCGACACGTGTCTTCACTAGAGCTGAAATCGAAGCATTGTTGAAGAGGTCTTCCGATCTTAGTGGCACGACACTGCCAAGAAGAGCTCAGACTATCATCGCTTGGTTCAAGTGGATCAGAAACAATCTTGGGTTGGTCGAGGTTGATGCAGACGGGTCGATCCGAATCTCAAGCCAGCTGCACTTGTGAAGTTCTACGCGAATCGACACCTCCAATTCTTGCACTTCATAGGCGAGAGAGTGTGCGTCACGCCGATGCCATAGAACTTCCAGTCGACTCAGGTTCTTCTTTCCTGGTATCAGACATCTTGATTCTGCGTCCTGAGACATGGTCGTAAAGGGCCGTCCTTTCCGCTACGAACAAGACCATCTCTTTGTTCACGACCGCAATTTCGCCGATTATGCAGTCGAAGACAGTCTTGTAGTCTCCCGGAGCGTCTGTATCACCAGCTTGCCCACCGAGTCCGGAAACACAGCATCTATCACTTCCTTGCATGCGGACACAATCTCCGCTTCCCTGACGTCCACGAGGGCGGCAAGCACCGCGCCGAGCTTCCGGAACTCCTCCGAATCATAGTCGACCAGCGTTTCAGCCATGGTACCTCACTGTTGCCTTGAGCTGCGGCCCCATCAGCTTCGAACAGATGAACATGAACCGAAACGATGGACGCCGCTTATAGAGAATTGCACATCATAGTGACTCATCTAAGATACGTATCTTAGGTACTTCCCCGCCAGCTCGACATCGGCGAGGCTATGTTGCGTGTCTCGACGCCTGATCCGGTCCCGATGGCGCTCGGACGTTCCTTCTGCTCAAGAAGACCCAGCCATGTCTAATGGTCCACATTCAACCTATAACCGGCGCCCGAGATAGGTCGAACTCCGCCATGAGATTGTCGACCAAGGCGAAGGAGCTCATCGACGGAGAGAACTTCGGAAGCGTGGCGACGCTGATGCAGGACGGCTCACCTCAGGTGGCACCTCTCTGGATAGACCGTGAAGGAGACACAATCATACTCAACACGACTAGGAGCAGGCAGCGCACCAAGAACCTCAGGAGAGACCAACGAGTCGCGATCACCGTCTTTGACATGGACAACCCATACTCGAGCGTCTCGATACGGGGAAAGACCATTGGAATCACGGAGGCGGGGGCAGAAGAGCACATCGACAAGATGAGCATGAAGTACCTTGGGAAACCCAAATACCCCTGGGATGACCGGACCCCAAAGGACCCACGAGTATTGATAAGAGTCGAAGCGGAGCACATTCACGAAGAAATGTAAACAAGGGCGACCACTAAGGTTGAACTCCTTGCGCAGCGGCTTCGCGGCTGTGATGAGTGCACGTTAAGCTCTTGGGAAGAATGGAGAGATAGCGCTGAGGACTGAGCCACGAACTTCCGCGGCCGACCAAAACGGCGGCCTTTTGCTGTGAACTCAGCGAGTGGCGATTCCAAAGGAGAACCGTGAGACCTTGGCGATAGGCGAAGGTGACCTCGTATCAGCAAGAATCCGCAAGGTTACTCCAGCAAAGCGCGGCCAGCGGACGGGAAAAGTGAGGAGCAGGAAGCCCCGGCGAGGAGCTTCCCACCTCTCTGCTGACGAACCTCCCGAACAACGAGTCTAAGATGTCCAGGGTGTCTCAGCAGCGGCCTTCTGTCCTGCAATCCGGCCGAAGATCAGCGCACTTGCGTAGGAGGTTCCGCTGCCTTGATAGTTCGAAGCGCAGATTTGGGCGGCGTTTCGGCCCGCTGAGTAGAGCCCGGGAATGGGGTTGCCGGCAGTGTCGAGCACCTGCGAGGTCGCATTGGTCCTGAGCCCTCCCATGGTGAAGGCGGCGGTGCCAATCGCCATGAGAGCGTAGAACGGCGCCGTCGTGATGGGTGCGATTAGTCCCTTGTACTTGTTGAAGATGGGGTCCTGACCGTTCTGCGCATACGAGTTGTAGAGGGCGACCGTGTCTTCAAGCACGCCGGACGGCATCTTCAAGGCGACTCCCAGGTCGTGTATTGTCCCAGCAGTGGCGACAGATGTCGGTGAGTTGCACGTCTTGTAGATGGCGCTGTCGATAATCAGGTAGGACGGGTTGTTCTGTTCGATGATGGCAATCCCCGCCCAGGACAGGTAGTGGTCCTCGGCCATGTAACGCAGGCCCTGCTGGTTGACCATTATTCCCATACAACCAGGGTTGTAGTAGTCTATGACCGTGCTGCCGGAGATGTCGGGAGCGGTGGTGAATCCCGCTGCGAAGACGTCGCTCATGTTCCGCAGGTCGGCGCCCACCGCCTGACCCATCTTGATGCCGCTTCCGTCGTCTCCTGGTGTCCCTAGCGGTGAGACGCCAGTGAAGGCTGGAGCGTACATTGCGATCATGTCAGGGTTGTAGGCGAATCCGCCAGCCGTGAGAACGACCGCTCTCTTGGCTTCGACGAAGATGCTCTTGCTGCCCTGCGTCGCTTCGACGCCCACCACGCGGCCGGATTGAGGATTGACTACCAGCTTCTGGCCGAGGGTGTTGTAGAGAATCTGCGAGCCCGCCTTTTGGACGGCGGTCTGGAGCGGCTGGAAGACCCCGCTGCCGCTGTGCGTGGTGTTGTCGGGTATTCCCATTACCGTGTGTCCACGTGGCACCGGTGTCGCGACAGAAGAATAGTGGTTCTCGTCGCCCGACCAGTAGAGCCCCCAAGTGGGGTTGGCGGCTGCTGGATACCTGTCTTGGAAGACTTGGTTGAACTTGACGCCCAGCGTGTTCGTCAGCCAACTGTAAAGGTCAAGACTCTCGTTACAGAATGTGGTAGTCAGATCCTTGTCGGCGCCGAACCCTCCTGCGTTCAGGATGTAGTTGTACATGTTCTGCGTGGAATCCGTGACGAAGAGCAGACCTTCCTGTGTCGCTGTCCCACCACCCATGTACACAACACCGCCGTTGATGTTCGAGCTCCCCCTCCGGCAGCCATTCTCTCCAGGATGATTGTGCTGACACCCGCCTTGCTTGCTTCGTACGCTGCCGCTCCGCCTGCACCTCCAAATCCGACCACGACCACATCAGCACTGTAGTCCCAGCTCGCCGGAAGCCCAGATAGGGTGACCGTCGAAGTCGTGGTGCTCGTGACCGCCGGCAGCGTCGTGGTGTTTGTCACGGCAGGCATGGTCGTGGTTTCCGTGGTGGTCTTGCTTCCCGCACCTAGATACCCGCCTGCGACCCCTACTACCGCGCCAACGGCGAGGCCGGCCACCGTTCCAGCGACGAACCTGCGTCTCGATACCTTGCCCTTAGAGTTGTCTGACAATTCTATTACCTGACTCTAAGGTGTCTCTTCAGGATAAAGACAGGACGAGCCCTCTGTAGACCAAAGCAGACCACTGTATATAGTGCAACAATGGCAACGGTCTGCGGTCAAAATGTACAGCAGTAACGACGGCGATTCAGCGAAGCCGAGTGTTTCTGCACACTTCAGGGTCTGGACGGACGTCTTCGAGTCACTCGAAGAAGAGGCCAAGACACACAAGGTCAGCCTGAATGCGCTTGTGAATCAGTTACTCTCCAGCCATACGCGGGACGAGCTTCTGCTCGAAGAATTCGGATACCTCAAGATGCGGAAGGATGTGTTTAGAGTGATCCTGGCAATGTTACCGGATGACAAGATGGAGGAACTTGGCAGGCAGACGGTCTCTCATGGTTCGGCCGCAGAGATGCTGGCCAGGAGTGGCGCCATGAACCTTGAAGCAGTTCTGGAAAATCTGCGTGTTTCATCTAGGTTCGGTTGGTTCTCAGTGTATGAAAAGAAGACAGGGGGGAGAAGGACCATCTCTTTGATACATGATTTCGGACCCAAGTACTCCACGAGTCTCAGCGCTGCCGTCACGAGCCAATTCGCGCTGGTTGGAATTCGCCCCAAGATCACGACCACAGATTCTTCGGTCATGGTCGATTACTAACGCCGCTCGGAAGTTTCCGGCCTTGGGATGGCGTCTTGGTCAGAAAAGACCGCATTTACCCCGCGACTGTGAAGGGGATTCCCAGCGGTAGGGCGTTGACAGCTCCGAATGTGAATAGATGCCTTTCGACAAGCGAGTCGACCCGCCGCCGGGGTTCATCACCACGCGTACCCCTCTCCACTTCACCTTCAACTGGAAAAGGCAACTTTTGAGTTACCGTTCCTCTCTTCGGAGCCTACTTTCCCGCGAGCATGGCGGAACTGCCAACCGCCGCGAAAACGCCGGAGAGACTGACCACGAGGTCAAAGGGAAACGGTGTCCCGCTGGCTATCAGGACGATCCATCCGATGAAGAACGGTATCATGCCATAGAGCCTCGCCTTCCTCATGTCTGCTGCCGCGTGTAGACTTCGTGCGAACGTCAGCGGCCAACCAAAGACCCTCCTGGCCAGATTCGAGCTCAAATTCGGGGCGCGTCCGTACCATGGACCTCCGAGGTACCGCTGTCACGCTGCTCTGAGGAACCCGCGTGACTCTTCATCTCGAAGATACACCATGAAGGCGTCTGCATTAGTTCACCGGGAGGCCCGGCACGCATGAGGGCGGTGGGATTTCGCATTGATTGTGGAGTCATCTGGGAAATCGGCTAAATAGATTGCAGCCGGCACCGTGTGACATGGCGAAGAAGCACCCGGGCGCTTTCTTCCGAACCGGGTCACACTCGGTCGGGCGGTTGGCGAAAGGACGAGGTCGCTCGAGACTGGGTGACAGGCGTGCGACAGGGAGGGTGGGGACTGTGACCGCGACCATCGCTCTTATCGCTATCGCAGTCATCATCGCGAATGTCGCGGGGGTCTTCGCGCTCCCGAGTGCTTCTGGCACTTTCAGCGCCACCATCACGCCCGCGCAGACGACGTCCGCTTCGGCTGCTTCCACGACCTCGACTTCCTCCTCCGTCACACTCGTGGGCCAGAAGACCACCACCGCCACCGCGGCGGCACAGTCCCCCTCCTTCCAGCTCACCAGTCCCGGGACGGGCTCCCCGAGCGCGGGGACCACCGCGGGGCTGTTCGGGGAGTCGCTGGCTGTCGGCGGGCCCTTTCTTGTGGTCGGTGCACCCAACGAGACCTCGAGCAAGCTGGCGGCGGCTGGGAACGTCTACGTCTACAACTCGTCCAGCGGGGCCCTTCTCAGGACCCTGACGAGCCCGGCTCCCCAAAAGCTTGGGTCGTTCGGCTGGTCTGTAGCCGTGAGCGGGAACCTGGCGATAGTGGGCGCCCCGGGTGAGAACGCGAGCGGGAAACTGGCGGCCGGGCATGTCTACGCCTACAGCCTGACCACAGGGAAGCTGGCGTACACACTTTCGAGCCCGAACGCCCAGTCCGTGGGAGAGTTCGGCGGCGTGCTTGCGACCAGTGGGTCTCTGCTCGTGGTCGGGGCGGTGACGGAGAACACAACCCTCGGGTTCGCCGGGCGCGCCTACGTCTACAATGCCACGACAGGCTCGCTCATCGAGTCGCTCAAGTCCCCCAGCCCGGGTTTCGAGGGGGCGTTCGGCTCGACCGTCTACGCGACGCCCACTACGTGATTGTGGCTGCCCAGAACGAGACAGCGGGTGGCCACTTGGGGGCGGGAAACGTCTACGTCTTTAGCGCCTCTAACCTTGCGCTGGTCAAGACGCTCACCAGCCCCAGCGCGCAACTGAACGGCGAGTTCGGATTCTCTCTGGCAGGAACCGGTTCCTTGCTGGTCGTGGGAGCGCCCTTCGAGTCTGTGGCCGGCGGACCGGAGATAGGGAACGCGTACGTCTACAATACCGCATCCTGGACGCTCCTCAAGACATTCAGCGGGTCCACGGCAACGCAGGCATACCCGCCCAGCTTCGGCTTCACCGTCGCGGCCGGGAACGGCCTAATCGCCGCCGGGGCGCCGTACAACGGCACCGTGGTCACTTCTAGCACGATTACCGGTGGGGCCGTCTACGTCTACAACGCCACAACCTTCGGGCTGATTGCGGGCATTACGGCCCCGAGCGTGTCGTACGGGTACTACAGTTCCGAGTTCGGCTCTGCGATTGCAATCGGCTCCGGGACGCTCATCGTGGGAGACCCAGGGGCCGTCGAGCTGGTATCAACATCGCCGGGCTACGCATTTCCGGGTGACGCGTTCATCTTCAGTGTCGGCCCCACTACCGGCTCGGCCACTCAGCTCCGTCTCCTCTTCGACCACAGGATCCGCGACGAGTTCATCTTCGCCCGCGACGACTTCGTCAGCGACTAGTTCATCTGCGCCCGCGACGACTTCTTCGTCCGCGACGACCACCGTATCTCAATCCTCCTCCACGGGAGGCGGGCCTTCCTACCTCGTTTACGTGGCCGCGGGGGCCGCCATCGCCGCCGTGGTCATCGTCGCGGTGGTCATGGCGACAAGGGGGAGGGGCGGTCCCAGGGGTCGGGGACAAGAGCCAGCGGCACCGGCGCGACCTCCGTCTGAGTTCTGCGCCAACTGCGGCAACCCGATCGCGCCGACCACAAGGTTCTGTCCCAAGTGTGGCGCTCAGCACTCGGAGCCTGATCCCGGCTCGAGTCAGGGGCCCGTCCAGTAGATTCCAGTGAAGGGGCGCCTGTTCCTCCCTCAAGACATTGGCCAGTGCGCTTTCTCACTAGGACAAGAAGACTTGGAGCAGGAAAGCGAGGACGGATCCGTTATCTTATTCCCGTGTCAATCTGCACGTCGAGCTCGACCTGCATCCCGCCGACCACCGTCACCGGCTGCGGGAAGGCCGTCGAGCAGCCCACCCAGGGGCAACTGGGGTCCAGGCCTGTGACCGCGTAACTCCCCGGCGGGAGGAGAATCGAGTAGTGCCCGGCGGGGTTGAGCGCAGCCGTCTGCGACTGGCACCCCGCGCACTGGGGCGTAAAGATGACCGAGTACCCCGTCATGTTCTCGTTGCAGCTCTCGGCCTGCCGTGCAGGCAGGCTGGGAGGGTCCTGCCGTGACGTAGCCGGTGACGACGCCCTCCATGCCCGATGACGAAACCGAGGACGAGTTCGAGTATGTCGAGACGGAGGTCGTCTGGAGGTTGTTGGCCATGGAGTCACTGGCGGCGTAGGCCACGCCAGCCGCGACGAAGACTGCGGCGACGACAATTACGAGAAGTGTCGTGCGCCTGTTCCTTCGCTGAGGAGGTTCCAAACTCGACACATCCGGCGCGCCGTACCCGATTCTGGTTTATACTTTTGTCCGAACGAATTCAGTTTCAGCCATTGAGCAACGGAATCGGATGAATCTGAGGGCGGCAACCTTCCTCCCATGCGGTCAAAGGTTCAGGTGGTCTTTCGACTCCCGGTATTCAGAGAAGCTTGCGGAGTCCTACGCTGCCGCGCTCGGTTCCAAGCTCCAGAACCTTCCCAAGGAGTTCAAGGCGTGGGATGAGGCTCTCAAGGCATGGAAAGTCCAAGGGGACTAGCACTCATGGGCGGCCATTGTCGACTGTCACCGCCGGCACGACCTCGCCCGACCTGAAATAGGGACAGTCGCGGACAATCACCATGCCAAATCCAGGCACACACACCTGCCTGCGTGACTACCACGCCTGGATGAGGGCGACTATCGTGGTGTTAGCAAGCCAAGCGTCCTAAGCAGTCATCTCGATTACCTATGGTGCAACTGTAGTTCGGTCGTTCCTGCTGGGAACCCCATCGAACGCCGTATTAACACCAGTTGAGATTTGGAGGGAGGTTTATCGTTTGAAGATCCGAAGGCGAATCGCAGCAGCCTGCGTTCTCCTCCTCTTCGCGTTGTCCGCGGGCGCAGGGGCAGCGGCACAGACGTCCGGCTCTGCCGCGGTCAACAAGCCGGTTCCCTCGACCTTCTTCGGCGTATCCGTTGCCTACCTGAACGTCACCCCGTCTTGGCCCATCACCATCCCCGTCGGGACCCTGGGTAAGACCGAAGGCACCGAGTGGAACGACGTCGAGCCTACGAACGGGACCTACAGCTGGGCCGCCCTCGACTCTACCATCGCCCAGGCGAAGTCGGCCGGGGTCACCCAGTTCATGTACACGTTCTGGTCCACCCCCGAGTGGGCCTCCTCCCACCCCGCCCAGAACTGCATCCTGACGGCCTCGGAGAACGTGACGGGCTGCGCGGCCGCGCCGACCAACATCAACGACTGGGACGGCTTCGTCAAAGCGCTCGTCACCAGGTACAACGGCCAGATACGCTACTTCGAGCTCTGGAACGAGGCCAACCTGAACCAGACCTACTCGGGGTCCATGTCAGAGTTGGTGACCATGGCGCAGCACGCGTACGGTGACATCAAGGCCATCGACCCGAGCGCAATCGTCCTGTCCCCGTCGGCGTCAAGGATCGGCGTCAAGGAGTACTCCCCCGGTTGCATCAACTCCGAGTGCTGGCTGGCCGAGTACTTCGCGGCGGGAGGAGGGGCGTACGCAGACGGTGTCGCTTTCCACCCTTACGCCTGTTTCACGAACAACAGCGCGTGTGCCACCGTTGGGATAGCCACCCCGCAGGGCGGCATCCAAGCGTGGGCAGGGACGCCCCTCTCGACGGTGGTCGGCGACGTCCGCTCCATAATGGCGACCTACGGGCTCTCGAAGCTCCCGCTCATAGCGACGGAGGGCGGCTTCCCGTCCGACATCATCTCCCAGAACCTGCTCGGGACGGCCGACCAGCAGTCCGCGTTCGTGTCTCGCTGGTACATCTTGCAGGCGAGCGAGAACGTCTCGGTCGCGGTGTGGTTCTCCGAGTTCCAGCCGCAGGAAGGCCTCCTGGGGTTCGGAACGTCCTCGGCCGAGAGCGAAATCAATCAGGATTACACCCAGACCTATCGCTGGCTCGTCGGTTCGACCTTCGACGGTCCCTGCACGCTGTCCGGCGGAATATGGGCGTGCAACCTCTCGTTGGCAGATGGAAGTGCCGGTCAGATTGTCTTTGCCGATTCCAGCCTGACTCCGCTCCCGTACTCGCCGCCTAAGGGGTTCACCGAGTACCAGAACCTAAACGCCAGTATCTCCCCTCTGGGCAACTCTGTCGAGGTCGGTATGGAGCCTGTTCTTCTAACGGCTTCGGCTTCGACCACATCAAGCTCGTCAACAAGTGCTACGACCTCGACAACCTCATCCACGCCCAGTAGCATCACCACCCAATCGAGCTCGACAACACCAAGCTCGAGTGTCTCGTCTGACTTTCTGTTTCCAATGCTCGTGGTAGTTGCGGTGTCAGTAGCCGCTTTGGTCACTTCGTGGAAGAGGAAATCTGCAAGGTAATCGGACCGCACCGGCTGTGTTCAGGCTGATACCCCAGCAAGCGCTTAGCCTTCTCCATAGAGTGCAGGGTCTCGTTGCGCCCGACTCCTTCCTCACGGGCAGGTAGGCGGGCGGCTCGTCGTAGGGGACGGCCAGCACTGAATCGCTCGAGGTCCAGACGACGTTCTTGATTCCGAGGTCGGCTCGCAGCCGGTCTCGGCTATATCCTCTTATCCGCGTCCGGGTCGATTCCACTAGATGGAAGATTTGGTCGAGTTCGCAACATACCAATCACCGGCACCTAAGATAGGTCGGTCTCCGCCATGAGATTATCGACCAAGACGAAGAAGCTCATCGACGGAAAGAACTTCGGGAGCGTGGCGACGCTGATGCAGGACGGCTCACCTCAGGTGGCACCTCTCTGGATAGACCGTGAAGGGGATACCATCATACTCAACACGACTAGGAGCAGGCAGCGCACCAAGAACCTCAGGAGAGACCAACGAGTCGCGATCACCGTCTTTGACATGGACAACCCATACTCGAGCGTCTCGATACGGGGAAAGACCATTGGAATCACGGAGGCGGGGGCAGAAGAGCACATCGACAAGATGAGCATGAAGTACCTTGGGAAACCCAAATACCCCTGGGAGGACCGAACCCCAAAGGACCCGCGAATACTGATAAGAGTCGAAGCGGAGCACATCCACGAAGAGATGTAAGGAAGTCTCTCAGCTTCGCGGCGATGATGAGTGCACGTTAAGCTCTTAGAAAGAATGGAGAGATAGCACTGAGGACTGAGCCGCGAGCTTCCACAGTCCAAATGGGCGTTCCTTCCGTCGTCTCGAGCGGATTGATCCTGGCTGGAAGAGGAAAGAGAACCCACTACGGCCAGGGACGTCTCAAGGACGTCCCCACTGCTCTGTTCGGCTTGGGCTCCAGACTGCTGAGCGAAGCCTGCATCATCCTCCTCGCCAGCCCTGAGCGCAGGCACAGCGTCGCCTGACCGACCGGATGCTCCGCCCTGATGAGATGGTAGACGAACTTCGCCCCTGGCGACGCTTCGAAGACCCAGGCGAGCCGATTCGGGGAACTGTGGCGCTAATGTTTAATGGCCGGATTGCATCACGGTGAATCGATGGTGGGAGAAAACGCGGGTCAAAGTGCGGATCCACGGTCCGAAGGGACACGCGGATGTTGAGATGATCGCGGATACCGGAGCTACACTGACGACGATTTCGGAATCAGTGGCGAGGAGCGCAGGAATCCTGCCGATGGGTTCCGTGATCGTCAGGCTCGCCGATGGGACAAGGAAGATGGTGGCCATCGCCCAGGCGGAGGTCGAGATAAGAGGTGACAGGGCACCGGTGCGGCTCCTGATTGGCTCAGACGACCAGGTGCCATTGCTCGGGCTCACATCGCTCGAGACCTTGGGCCTCAAGGTGAATCCGGTCGAGAGGAGCCTCGAACCGTCCGAGTTCACACTGTACGCTGCTATTCACTGATCGTCCTTCCTGCCCTCCCCCGTCTTGTTGTGCTTTCTGCCCCAAGGGAAGGGCTTCGGCGCTTCTCTGCTGAGGGGCCTACTTTCCCGCGAGCATGGCGGAACTGCCGATCGCCGCGAAGACGCCGGAGAGACTGACCACGAGGTCAAAGGGAAGCAGGGTCCCGCTGGCCAACAGGACGAACCAACCTATGAAGAACGGAATCATGCCGTAGATCCCCGCCGCCTTCAGGTCCGCCGCCGCGTGCAGCCTCCGTGCGAAGACCACGACCAGGATGCCGAAGATGATTCCCAGAACCCCCGCGGCCGGATTCCCTAGTATGAGATACCCGATGCCGCTCAGGAAAATGAGGCCTCCCCCGATGAGGGTGACAAAGTATCCGGTCCTCGGTTTCTTCTTTGCCGCTGGCGTGTACTTCTCAACTTGCGGCGCGACCGGCGCCGCCGGGCTCCCGCTTATCTGGGCTCCACAATGGGGGCAGAAGGCGTTGCCCTCGTCGACCGCTCTACCGCAGCTACGGCAGTACATTTCGTACTCGGCCGATTGGGGAGTTCGTCTCACTTAAGTTTCGCGGCGAATCCTGTGGTGCTGGCAGGCTGAGACCTCCATTTCTAACACGTCAATGAATCCCTGAGTTCCGTCCCTGCGAATTGCATCTCGGAGATTGCTCCCACGAGAACTCGTGGTCGCAAAGCACATGCAGCGGCTTGAGGCAGCGTACTCTAGAATGGCGAAGAGATTCGCATCTCACCCATTAAGGGAACCTAAGTACGAGAAAGAGAGGGTTTCGAGCTCTCTCCGCCTCTCTCAATTTGTGACTCCCAAGGATTCCGGAGTTCTTAGAACTTCGCTGTAAGCAACGCTTTCTTGGCTGGATTCGAATCCAATGGGGCTCGCCCCTGTTTTGGTTCTTCTTAACGTCCAATTCCCATCAAAGCGCCTCCCCAGACTCTTTGGCTCGCTTCTGCTCTTTGCGTTTTATTCTTCCTTGCGATTCGCTGGCATCTTTCGTCGGATAACCTAGAGCCCGTTTCTGCGCTTAAATAACAACAGGTGGGTGTATTCAGTAGTTGAGCGCAATGAGCATAGATTTACACTCCGTGTCGGTTAAGAACGGACTCCGAAAGATTATAAAAGAGGCCAAACTAGCATGAAATCTCCTATGAGCACTCAGTCTGCGAGCGAATACAAGTACGTCTTGTCGATTGGAGATAAACTGGGGGAGTACGTAGACGAATGGATTGGTGTCGTAGATAACAAAGTAGTCGCTCGTGGCGAGACCGCCAAGGTAGTATATGAGGCCGCAAAGAAGTACAATAACTCGAAGACGCCGTTCATCATGCGAGTACCAACTTCGAAAGTAATGGTGCTTTAGGGCGCCAGCAGAGCGGAGTGCTTAGAATTCGCCCCAGAGAGAGATAACGGATAGGATTATCGTTTGCCCTTATCTCTTCTACAGACTTAGAAATGCGAATTCCTACAATAGTATCAAGCTGCCACTCGTAGAGACAAAACTGAGGTCGCCTACCGCCGAGTATGGGTCGATTGGTTTGGTTGATTCTGGGTCGGACAAGACATTCGTCCAGACGGAAGAAGCAAACCTGTTGGGCCTAAAGCCGGTCATGAAGGGCGACAAACCCTATACAAACACTGCCACAGGTGCTGGAGGGACTTTGGTTTGCGATATTATGGCTCTTCCAGAACTCCAACTTATGAAGGAGGGTAAACCATTTTGTAGCTTCCGTGGGATTCAGGTCTGGGTTCCCAGAGACAAGTCGGCGATTCCATATTCAATCATCGGGAGAGACACGGCGTTCCACCGTTTCGAGATTACATTTGACGAGGGTCGGAAGAGAATAGTCTTCAAGCGGCAATAGACAATCTCTTAGTGCCCTCGGCGAGAACGGCGAAGAGATTCACATCCAGCCAATCACAGGAATCCAATGAACGATCCGAGAGGGTTCAAGGTCCACTCCACTGCAGGAACGTTACCATAGCTGACTGCGGCGCCAAGAACTCTTGACCACCCCTGATTAACGGCCCAAGCCCGACTAAGCGAGGTTGAAAGGCCAGGCAAGGCTCGTGAGGGTAGGGACTCATTCTCTCGTCAGAACCTCCCAGGATACGGCCCAGGTAGCCATGAGCCTGTCCAACACCGAGACCAAGAAGAGTCTCAATCAGGTCGTCAAGCCGAATTCGATCTCAAGGACGCTGAGGAAGGTAGGAGTGGCGGTGCTGCTCTCTCCCGACCCGCTTGGCCCGATTGCCGACATCCCCGGCGCCGTCCTCCTGGGCGCCTCATACGCGATGAAGAAGGGGGAACCCGAAGGCATCGAGTCGGTGTTCAAGGAGACGCGGTCGATGCTCCGTGAGCTTCAGAAACTGTGAGAGATGTCCTTGATGGGGCGGGCGTTCTGTGTCTGTCTGTACTTCCTGCCGTAGGGGAATAGTTTCGGAACCTGCCGGCGGTAGTCCGCGTAGCTCGTCCCGAAGAGGGCCAGGAGCTCCCTCTCCTCGAAGGGGATGAGGAAGAACCAGTACCAGCAAACAAGGATGAGCCCCCAGAGCAGCACAGCCAGTGACGCGACTGCGAGGCCGAACCCGAGCGTGAGAGCGACCACGCCAAAGTACATCGGGCTCCTCACGTAGACGTAGGGGCCTAGCGGGACGAACGGCTCGGTCCTCGCCACCTTGTCCGAAAGGGACAGCCTCCTCATCAGCTTCATGAAGGTGACGGAGGTGGAGACCCAGACGTCCCAAGGGCGCCTGAACCTGAAGACGTCGGCTGCGAACGCAACCCCGACGACGATCAGAGCTACGCCAAGGAGCCTGACCTCGAACGGGGGACCGAAGACAAGCTGGTGTCCGGCAAGAAGCCCCAGGAGCGCGTAGATGGCGTACCCGACCCAATATGCTACCGCAAGGATCAGAAGGATGACGAGCCCCGTGGTCACAAGGTCCCTCGTGCTAAGCGTTCTGTCCTGTCTCATCTCTGCTCCCTTGCCCCCGACCCGGGAAGACCTCCAGGGAGATATCTGAGTTGCCGCTAGCTCTTTCTCGCGACGTTTGGTACCTTGGCCGCGGTGGCTCGTACTGCGTCGTACGTAGAATCCGCGATGAGTCGAAGTTCAGCCTCTTTCTTCTTCGTCATGTTCTTCGCGGTCATTCGTCTTTCAAAGCCTCCTTATCCCGTTTATGTCTTTCCGCCAAGTCCTTGTAAAGGAATCGGGCTTCGCGCGAGCTGCTGAACACAATCTGTATGACGTTGCCGACCCTTACGAGCCTTATCGAGGTCAATCCGATGTCGAACTGGCTGGCCTCGACGTCATTGCTCAAATGAAGGGTCAACATGACAGTCCTCTTAGGCCACTCGACTGAGTTCACGCTCGAGGCCAAGGGTAATAACGCCCGCTCTCACTGTGCTCTGCGTTGATTGTCGCAGTCCTGGGCGCCGGAAAGATAGGCGAGGCGGTGGCGAGGGCCACCGCGAAGTCCCCGAAGGTCTCACAGGTCATCGTAACGAAGAGGAACATCTCGACGCTGCGGCGCCCTCTTCCGGCGAAGATGCAGGTCACGACCGATAACGAGGCAGCTGCGAGGAGCGCGGACATAGTCATCCTCTCGGTCAAGGCTGCGGATGCGAGGGAGCTTCTCGACAAGATTTCTCCCTACTGCGGCGGCAAGATCGTCATCTCGCTCATGGCGGCGATCTCGCTCTCGAGGCTCGGGCGGCATCTCCCGACTGCGAAGGTCGTGCGCGCGATGACCAACATGGCAGCGCAGGTCGGCGAGGCGGCGACCGCCTACTCGCGGGGAGGGAACCTCTCGGAGGCAGATGTCCGCGACGTCGAGTTCATACTGGGAAGGCTGGGCGAGGTCGTGGAGGTGCCGGAGTCGCAGCTTGACGCGGTCACCGCTCTGAGCGGCAGCGGTCCAGCATACATCGCCATCCTAATCGACGCGCTCGTGACCGCGGGACTCAAGGTTGGGCTGCCAAGAGATACCGCCTTCAAGCTGGCCGCGCAGACGCTCGTCGGCACGGCCAAGCTCCTGCGCGAGACGGGAATGAGTGTCACGGAGCTCCGTGATGCCGTCACCACGCCGGCCGGGACGACCATCGCCGGGATCTACGAGCTCGAGAAGGGTTCGTTCAGGACGAGCATCATCAACGCCGTCGAGGCCGCGACCGGAGCCGCGGAACGGGTCGGCAAGAAGTTCGAGGCCGAGCGTTAAGCCGGGCTGCCCTTGCCTGAGGGTGGCCATCGGCTGGCGTTTAAATAGTGGGACAGAATAAGAAAACGTGGGACAATCACATGGCCGAATCGACTGTCGTCGTTGACTCCAAGTACAGGGTCGTGCTCGAGAAGCGGGTGCGCGCCGCGGCAGGGATCGTGAAGGGCGAAAGACTCGTCGCCGTCCCCTTCGCGGGGGGCGTTATCCTCGCCTCCGCCGCAGGGAAGAGGTTTGCGGGAAGCCTCAACAAACTCGGGTTCAGGGAGGAGGACCACGAAGCGGACCGTTTTCTTGCAAAGCTGACCAAGAGCGATGCCGATAGTTGACACGGTGGCGCTCTTCGCCGCCGCGGATCCCTCGGACAGGTTCCACGGGAAGGCCACGGCCCAGCTCCGCAGGCTTGGTAACGGGCTCCTGCTGGGAACCTTCGCCCTGATGGAATTCGACGTGGTCCTGAAGAGCCGCGGCTTCCCGGCGGGGGCCAGGAGGGAGGAGATGACCCTGCTCGCGCTCGACTTCCCCGGCGCGGTCACCTCGGTACACCCTGTCACCCCGAAGACACTCTACCTGGCGGCGCTCTACGAGGAGGAGTTCGCCCTCGGGTACTTCGATTCCCTCATCGCGGCCGAGGCGTCGGAGTACGACGGGACAATCGTCTCCACGGACAGGGAATTCGACAAGGTTCCCGGTCTACGAAGGGTGTCGCTGGACTAGGTTCCGGTCATGGGCTGAAACTCGATGCCGTCACATGCGGATGCGGGGACACAGGTCTAGCCGTAAGCCCTCACTATCGCTCTCAGCTGTGGCCTGGTCAGCCTCGACCTGCTGGGCGCCGAGGGAACTTATCATCACCGTCGCCGACCCGTCCCGCCCCTCGTTGGCCAGCCTATCGCCCAGCCCCTCACCCTGGGTCGCGCAGACACTGCTGAGGAAGTTCGTGTAGGCATCGGCCTCCCGCACCTGGAACTTCTCTGCCAACACTTCGAGCGCCTCCCACACGAGCGGCTGGCTCTGGAGCTTGTGGCCTGCCGACGGAAGGGTCACCGTGCCTTCCTTGACGTTCGGGACCTTGATGTACCCCGAGGCCGCCCTGATGAGATGCCCCTCCGGCTTCAGCACGAGGGCGTCGAACTGCGTCGAGTTCAGGGAGACGACTCCGTTCCTCCCGTGCTCAAGCGCTAGGTCGACCGCCTTCAGGGACCAGGCGAGCCGTGCGCCCGCTTCCGCACCGTCGAGCGGCAGGACGTATGCACCCTTTGAGCCCAGCGATTTTGCGACCAGCGCCAGCTTCTCGACGATCTTGCGGTCGGCCTGCGGCGTCGAGAGGGCAAGCGTCCTTACCGGGAGATAGACAGAAATCTTCTCCGAGTCGGTCGTGAGTAGCATCTCGCACCCTATCGAAGAGAGCGCCCTGGCCATCTGGGAGGTGCCGAACTTCACCTCGACGAGCGACGTCCAGGAGAGGGGGAACCACCTGCTCCTCAGGAGGATCGAACCTGGGACGGGTTTCACGCTCGAAATGCTCGGACCGAAGCGCAGCACGCCTGAGAGGACGATGGCGACCCCAATAGAAAGGAACACGAGCGGCGAGAACGTCCCGCCCGCATGCGAAGCCACCAGAGCGAGTATGAAGAACAGACTGGCCAGCACGTACCGCTTCCTGAAGATTCCAACCTTGTTCAGACTTAGGGGGCACCGGCTCTCCGCCCTTCTTGTCCCTCACGTAGACGTTCCTCCTCCTCGTTGCCGACCAGAGCGAGTACCCGAGATACCCGAAGCACGGCACCCAGAGGGGCCAGAACCCGACCGTCAGCGAGAACAGGCCGACGATGAGGACGAACCCCTTCAGCGGCCAGCCCATCAGTGGAACCCCTCCTCGTCCACCTTCGAGTACCCGAACTTCGAGTACTCCTCCATCGCGGGGTGCCGCGCCACCCAGAAGGCCTTCACGCCCTCCGCCTCGTCCTCCGGGTTGACCGCCTCCGCCTCGGCGTTCCTCTTCGCCGTGCCCTTGGTCAGCTCGAGCGAGAACTTCGCCTCGTGGCCGAGTATCACCCCTCCGTAGGGGCGCCTGTCCCAGGCCTTGATCGGGTCGATGGAGACGTGGCTCACCACCTCCACCGCGATGCCGAACTCGACGCAGAGCCTCTGGGAGTGGGCGAGGAGCATCGCGAGGCCCGCGGAGCGCGCCGGGAGGTCCTGCGTGTTCGTGAACGTCGCCTTGAAGGGCGCGGAGACGGAGTCGTAGACGAGGAGCTTGGCGCTGGTCTCCCTGATTATCTGGTGCAGGACCGACTGGTAGACGGGCGTCGACTGCAGCCGGAGCTCGACCCTCCCTCCCTCCGAGACCTGCTTCTTCGCGTCTACCCCGTGGAGGGCGAGCAGGTCAATCACGTCGGGGACCTGCAGTATCATCACGGAGGGCCCGTCGTTCGCCGGGAGGCTCGGCGTGGAACTCAGGGGAGACGATGTCGGCGAGCGAGCCGAGGTGGGAGTCGCTGTAGACTATCCCGAGCTGGTCCAGAGTGCTGCTGAACGCCGAGATGACCTGCCCGCGGGTCACCGCCTTCTTCTTCCCCCCGACCTTGGGAGCCCTCTCGAGCTTCACGTCGTGGATCGGGATGTTCCTGCCGAACCGCCTGCTCATCCTCTCCTGCCAGTAGGGGATTAGGTACGCTCGCGTAGGACTGCTCGGTGTCGAGTATGATTGCGCTCGACCCGCCCGCGACCGCGGCGCAGGCCGTCTGGAACGAGATTATCGACTTGCCCAGCGCCTTCTCGCCGAATATCTGGGTTATCGTGCCGGTGGCCAGCCCTCCGTCGGTGAGCGTGTCTATCGCCCTGCACTGCGTCTGTATCCGCGGCACCGAGCCCACGGTGGTCGTCACTGTCCCAGCGCCTCCAGCAGGGTCTCCCCGCTCGGCGTGAGCGCGTAGACCAGCATGGGCGGACCTCCGGCCCGCACCTCCTTCTCCTGGAGGCTGATGTGGCCCTGCGAGTGGAGCCTGTCGAGCTCGCGCTTCACCGCGTCGGCCCCATACTCTCCCGAGAGAAAGTCAATCAGGGACTCCCTCGTCGGTGCCCCGTAGCGCTTGACGTCGTCGAGGATGATGAGCGTGAGCCCGTCGTCGGGGGCCCTGCCCGGCTCGGGGCCCGAAGGACCCTTCCTCAGCCTCGGCCTTCCTGGCCTCGAACGACCTAGCTATGAACGTCCTCTGGTGCCCGAAGTGCCCGTCGGCCATCACGAAGGCGTTGGGGAGGACCGGCTCGCGGGTGGTCCCCTTCCAGCGGGCTTCGACCCCCTCGTTCCACGCGTCGCTCGACATTATCTTGAAGGGGAACGCGTCCTGGACAGGCTGGCTGAGGAACTGCCTCTCGTCGGAGGCTAGCACGAACGTCGTCGGCGAATCGAGGAGCTCGGTGAGGAGTCTGTTCGCGTGCTCGACGCGGGGCGTGGTCCTGAAGATCCGGTGGGCGCCGTTCATGATGACCAGGTCCGGACCGGTCTTTGCGCTAGGAAGCATCACCAGGAGCTTCGCAATGAAGGCGGCCGCGGCGACCTCCATCGCCTGCGGATAGCTGGTGCTCCTGAAGCTGATTAGGGAGCCTCCGAGGGGCAGCAGCGACCTGAGGGAGCCGTTCTCGGCAGATTCCAGGAACTTGAGGCCGCCTATCCTCCCCTGCAGTCTCTCGACGTAGAACCCCCGAAAACCCTCGACCGTCCCCAAGGCCTCGAAGAGCACGGCGGGGCTGGCCCTGATGTCACCCTGCGCGAGCTTGTGGAGGGCCGCCACCATTATCGCCTCCTCCTCCGAGCTCAGGCCTAGCGCAGCAGTGTACGCGGCCGCTATCAGCTGGCCGTGCCTGGTGGCGTCCTCCTCCTCGAGCTGAAAGGCGTCGTAGAGGAAGCATGTGTAGTCGTAGGACTCGAAGTAGCCCGAGACCCGCTCAGCGATGCTGCCGTCGAGGTCCAGGACGAGCGTCCTCAGGCCTGCCTCTCGGCCTGCGTAGGCAAGAAGTGCGGCCAGCTCGTCCGCCCGGCGCCCGGAGACAAGGAGCCTCTGCCTCATCTCGACGTGCTTCAGTGATATCCTGCCGCCCGTCGGCCCAAAGCCCAGCCAGAGGGAGGGCGCGCGTACGTCCGCGCCGTCGCTGCCCGGTTTCACCACCGTCTTCTGCTGCGAACTTGTGAACATGGGCCGAAAGGACTGACGCTGCTTATAGAGAATTGCACATCTTAGTGACTCATCTAAGATACGTATCTTAGGTACGTTTCGAGCGTCGTTTGCTTGCTTATTACCGTCCCTGCGACATTGGAGGGGGATGAAGAGGAGGCCTAACATCCTGATCTACATGGAGATACTGAAGCTCCTCCTCGACGGACCGCGCGGGCCGACCCGGCTCGCCCAGGGGATGGGCCTGAACTTCCCCAAGTTCATGGAGTTCGCAGGGTTCCTCGAATCCAGGAAGCTCATCCGGCGCGGGCAGCAGGACGAGCACGAGGTCTACTTCATCACCCCCGAGGGCGCCGAGGTGCGGCGAGAATGGGAGAAGGTCTGGGAGAAGCTCGGGCCGGACGTATCATAGGTGAGCAACAGTTTTATCCTGAAATGGCCAGTTTTCACCGTTGTCTGAAAAGGCTGAACCGGCCATCATAATCGACGAAGCGCACGAGGACTTCGCGCAGCACATCGAGGCAGGCAGTGGGAGGCTCAGGATGCTCTCCATCGTCACTCTGGTCGTCTCCGTGCTGCTCCTGGCGTCGTATTTCTCCCAGCTTCTGCTCCCTTTCGCGACGGGCAAGACGACCGTCACTGTGAACCTCGTCGACCCTTCACTCCTCGTCTTCGAGGGTCTGATAATCGTGCTGACGCTGGTGTGGCTCTACATGGGCGCCGTCAACTATCTCTTCTCGACACGGATGCGCAGACAGGTCAGGGAGGCGAGGGCCAAGGAGCGGGAGATTGAGAAGCGGATGACCGGACCCTGAATCTTGGAATAGATCGATTACCCGCAGTCTGTCATTTTTATTAGGCGGTCGGGTCTCTCCGGACAACGGCGATCTTGAAGGGCAACTCCGGACCTGACGTCAGGAAACGCTATGGACCGATGCTTGCTTCCCTGCAGCCTTCGGTGAGACTATGGGTGGAGCAGCAGGCAAAGATCGAGGCCAGGCGGTCTGCCCTCGATGTGAACGCGCTGCGGACCGCGATTGTGCAGCGCTTTGCCGGTTCGCTTCCCGCCGCGGGCTCCCAGCAGCCGAGCGCCTCGCTCGAGGACGGTGGCGAGGTCGCCGAAATGGCGGTTCTCGTCATCCTCATGATGGTGCAGGACGGTGACAGGGACCTCCAAGCCCAGATGCAGGCGGCGGAGGCGCAGCTGCAGGCGAAGCAGGCCCTGCGCGCGACTCTGGATGACCTGGACCAGCTGCAGGCGCAGGTGCTCGCGCAGGGTCTCGGCGAAGCTGGTCAAGGAGCGTCCGGTTCATCGCCGTGCGGACCCAACTCCGTGTGCATAACCAGCCAGCAGCTCGCGTCGGTGGTGGCGCAGTCTCCAGGACAAGCTCGACTCCGATAACGAGCTGAGCGAAGAGAGTGTGATGCGGCTGCAAATGCTGATGGACGTGCGCTCGAAGCTCCTCCAGACGGCCTCTGACATTGAGAAGACCGTGAGCAATACGGACGCGGCCATCGTTGGAAATCTAAAGTGACGCGGAGGCTTTCCCCCCGAGGAGCCCGATGGTCGGCTAGGACATGCCCTCGACGTATCGAGCGAAGGATGCCAGCTCTCCCAGTATCGAGGGCTCGAATTCCTCCCTCTCCCTCGTAGCCAGAATCTTGGCCCACAGCCCTTTGACCTGAACATCGAGCTTTGCCGTCACCTTCGTTCCTTCAGGGATCTCTTCGAACGAGACGGTCCTCTTCGTCCGGGTGAACCTCGTTTCGCTCTCGGACTCGACCATGCTCGGCTGCGTGAGTGTCAGCCTCCTCCCTGCCATCCGGCTCCTCCCGCCGGGAGCGCCCTCGCTCTCCAATTGGACTGTGTCTCCCACCCTCTTAGTCACCTTCACCGCGCCCGACAGCTCTGCCCACTTCGGCATGGACTCAAAGTCGGTGTACGCCGCGTAGACCTTCTCCCGCGGCGCCCTTACTGTGACGGAGGCCTCGAGGTGCACGACCGCCTCTCGCCGTGTGGTTGAGCATAAGCATTCTCGCGGGTGTCGGTCACGCGCGCCATGCCGCAGAGGGTGATATCGGCGCCCAACCCCCTCCAGACTGAATCGCGCCCGGCATTCAATCCAGCCAAGCGGTTTCTTGATAAGACAGCACCTTTCGGTGGCGGCAAGAGACCTTGACGGTAGTCATCAGGAAAGGGGAAGAGAGGGACTTTCCAGTCCTTCTGGGGCTGATCAAGGACCTCGCGACCTTCGAAAGGGCCCCGGAACAAGTCAGAAACTCGCTCGAACAGATGAGGCGGGAGAGGGAGTCGTTTGGCTTCTTCGTCGCCGAGGAGGACGGGAAGGTCCTGGGGGCCGCCGTCTACTTCTTCGCCTACTACACCTGGGTCGGAAAGAGCCTCTACCTGGATGATCTCTACGTGAGACCTGAGCACAGACGCAAGAAGGTGGGGAGCATGCTCCTGAAGCGGGTCTTTGAGCTTGCGAAGCAGGAGAAGTGCAAGAGGCTGCGCCTGCTGGTTCTTGACTGGAACAAGGATGCGATATCATTCTACAGGGCACACGGAGGAGCCATCAGCAGTGAGTGGCTCACTTGCGACTTTGATGTCGATACGGGCGGAACACGCCTGCCAGAGGCCGGACGAGTCCGTCGTCCCGGTCCAGCGGTCGGCGCGGCCTCTCCCGGACGCTAGGTTAATCGAAGCGTGAAGGCGCCTTCACCCTCGTCGGTATAACCTACTCCGGGCACAGGAGTGCTGGTATGTCAGCGTTCGCTAGAAATTGGGATCAAGAAAAGAAGGGCGGGAAGCTTCGCGGCAGCATGAACCAGGGGGAGCCGCTCAAGCCCCGTCTTGACAAGGCGAACCGTGAGATCCAGGTGGTAGTCGCCAAGCTCGACGGGACCATGACGAAGCTGCGGGAGAAGGACGCAGACCTCTTCAGCAAGATAGTGTCGGCGACGCAGAAGTACGATTCGGCAAGGGCGTCGGTGTACGCGAACGAGCTGGGAGAGCTCAGGAAGATGAACAGGATGGTGACGCAATCGAGGCTGGCCCTCGAGCAGATACTGCTGAGAATCAACACGATAAACGACCTGGGCGATATCGTTGCCACCCTCGCGCCGGCCACTTCCATCGTCAGCGGCCTGAGGCAGAGCATCGCGGGCTTGGTGCCTGAGGCGGAAAGCGGGATGAGCGAGATATCGGGCCTGCTCGGCGGAATCCTCGTCGACGCCGGCTCGGCGAGCGGCTCCTCGATAGACTTCGGCGTTGCCAACGAGGAAGCCGAGAGCGTCCTCTCTGAGGCGGCGGCCGTTGCGGAATCGAGGATGGAAAGGACGTTCCCAGATATTCCGGTCACAGCCAGCCAGTCAACCGAGATGGAAGAGGCGTAGCGGGACTAGGGCTGGCGGGTCGCGCGCATCGGCGGTTCGAGATCGGCCCAGACTACGGGCCCTGCCACAGCATGAGGAGATTGCCCTCCGAGTCCTTGAAGAAGGCCTCGGACCCCCACGGGTCGCGGGTTATCGGCCCATCGATTTTCGTCTCCGGCCCCGACCGCTCGGCCCGGCTGAACTTGACCCCCTTGCTCCTCAGTTCAGAGACCGCCGCTTGGATGTCGTCCACGACGAAGGCGTTGTAGGTGAGCTCGCGCTTCTCCCAGGCCGACGGCGTTATCAGCCAGAACTCGTTCTTGCCTATCTTCACAGAGGCGAAGGAGTCTTTCATGTCGCCTTCTCCCCTTGATTTGAGCTTCCCTCCCAGTCCCTCCGTGTAGAACTTAATCGCGCGGTCCATCTTCTTGACCGTCACGAACGTCACGAAACCGGCCTTGTCTAGCATGACGTATCTTCGCAGGTCGGAGTAATAAGCTTGCAAATGTCAGAAGTGACCGCCGCCTGTAGATCAATCCCATTAAACGGAGGCTGGAGCCCTTCGGGTTCAACGAGTACGCGTCGCTGTCTTGACTGTGTGGCTATTCCTCCTTGCCTTCCTCCAGTACAGCGCGCGATCGCCTCCCCACCTTCACCCCTCTTTGTTGCAGACCGCTCTCATTCACAGGCCCAAGTCGCGCCCGACCCGGGCTTGACTCGAGAGTCAACACCCAGTAACCTGCATTTCTGAACGCGTCGCAGCAAATGGTTTTAACTCGAGTGACGCCACAGGCTTCCTGACCGATGGCAGTCCAATCCGAGCGGAGACTCGCAGTTATCATGTTCACCGACATCGTGGGCTACACGGCCCTGTCCCAAGCCGACGAGACCCGCACGCTCCTCGTGCTGGAGGAGCACCGGGTACTCCTCCGCTCAGTCTTCCCCAGACACAACGGCAGGGAGGTCAAGACCATCGGGGACGCCTTCCTGGCCGAGTTCCCAAGCGCTCTGGACGCGGTAATGTGCTCAACGGACATCCAGCAGGCAATGCACGACAGGAACGCAGGCCTGCCTCAGGAGAGGCGCATCCAGATCCGCGTTGGCGTCCACGCCGGCGACGTGGTCCACGCGGAGGGGGACATCCTCGGCGACGCGGTCAACGTCTCCTCCCGCATCGAGCCGCTCGCGCCTCCGGGTGGCGTCTGCATCTCGGCGCAGGTCTACGACCAAGTCAGGAACAAGATAGGATTCCCTCTGGAGAAGCTTGAGGGCAAGACTCTAAAGAACGTCAGCATCCCCGTCGAAGTCTACAGGATAGTCATGCCCTGGGAGATGGAGACAAGGAAGGAGGACGCGGAGCTGGACGTGCGGAGGGTCGCGGTCCTCCCGCTGAAGAACATGAGCCCTGACCCCAACGACGAGTACTTCGCCGAGGGCATGACAGAGGAGCTGATAACTTCTCTCGCCACGGTAACCGAGCTCACCGTCATCGCCAGGACTTCGACCATGCAGTACAAGAACTCAACGAAGAGGATAGGCGAAATCGGCAGGGAGCTGAACGCCGGGACCTTGATAGAGGGGAGCGTGAGGAAGGCGGCGAACAAGGTCAGGATTACTGTCCAGCTCATCGACGCCCGCAACGAGGGGCACCTCTGGTCTCAGAACTACGACAAGGAGCTCAATGACATCTTCGCCATCCAAAGCGAGGTCGCGCAGAAAGTCGCGGAAGCCCTCAAGGTCCGGATGCGTGATTCGGGACTGAAGAGAATCGAGAAGGGCGCCACCAGTGACCCCGAGGCCCATACCCTGTACCTGAAGGGGATGTTCCACTGGAACAAGAGGAACCCCGATGCCCTCAGGAAGGCAGCCGAGCTCTTCTCGCAGGCCGTCGGTCTAGATGAGAACTTCGCCCTCGGCTATGCCGGGATGGCCCAGTGCTATCAGGTCATGGCGGCCAATTTCTATGAAGATCCGGTGGTCTACTATCCCAAGGCGATAGAAAATGTCAAGAAGGCGCTTTCGCTGGACGACGACCTCGCCGAGGCTCACACAGTCATAGCGTCCATATTCTCTGCTTACGAGCGGAACCTTGTCAAGGGCGAAGCAGAATTCAGGAGAGCGATTGAGCTCAACCCAAGCTACCCCACAGCGCACCAGTGGTACTCACACCTCCTCGGATTTGAGTTGAGGCACGCCGAAGCAATGGCAGAGATACGGAAGGCGGTCGAGCTGAGCCCCCTGTCGCTAATCATCAACACCAATCTGATGGACGGTCTTTACTACGGCAGAGAGTTCGACAAGGCGATTGAACAGGGCAAGAAAGTGATAGACATGGATCCGGGCTTCTCAACGGTCTATCCGAGCCTCATCCAGGTGTACCTGAGGAAATCGATGTTCGTCGAAGCGCTCGGAGCGGCCGATGTCTACAGTGCGCTCGCGCCTCCGACCGACGCGAAACTGGCTTACGCCTACGTACATGCCTACATGGGTAAAACGGAGGAGTGTCACAGGCTTCTCGCCGAGATTGAACCTTCATACGGGATGAAGACCTTCAGCCCCTTCGTGATAGCCCAGATTCATTTCCTCCTGAAAGAGAATGACGCAGCCTTCGATTGGCTGGAGAAGGCCTACGCAGCCCACGACCGCGCCATCTACGCAGTGGCCATGGACTACGAACTGGACGACGTCCGATCTGACCCTCGGTATCTGTCAATCTTAGATAGGATTGGGCTGGCGCAGCATCTGAGACCGGGATAGGGGGCACATCCCGCCGCCTGATGGTTGTTCCGATGCGATTGAAGAACCTGACCGGTTGCCGCAGCGCGATACCGGAGAGTGCGAAGACTTAACATCAGCCGGGAGGAGATAGCAAATCGGTTGAAGAGTGAGTCTGATCATCGGCCGACAAGAGACCCGAAGCCAAAGCGCAAGAAGGTCTGGGTAGCCGCTCTCGTTGTTCTGATCATAGTCTCGATTGGGGCCTCCCAAGCCTTCCTGGGCTCCTCAAAGGCGACTTCGCAGACGGGGTCGTCGGAGATTGCAGGCCAGCCTGCTCCGGAGCCTCCGCCTCTCATTACCCCCACTCTGATCTACTCCCCTTCCCAACCTACGAACCCGGACCTCAATGCCAGTGGTGTGAACATCAGCGAACCAGCAAACTACTCTCAACTGGTCCAGTACACGCTGGGACTGATCAACAGCGACCGGAACCAATCCGGCATCCCGAAAGTGACCCTGAGCCCCGTCGAGTCGGGTCAGCAGCATGCCGACTCGCTGGCCTACTACGGGACGTTCGGGCACTGGGACGTCCAGGGATACAAGCCGTACATGAGGTACACGCTTCTCGGGGGAGGAGGGTACGTCGAGGAGAACGTCTATCTGAATTACTGCACCTATTCCCCCCAGGAAACCGAGGCGGTCTTTCCAACAGCCTGTAATCTTCGGACCATTGAGAGTGGGATTGCAAACTCCGAGTCCGGGCTCATGCATCGCGATGTTGTCTGCTGCAACAACGGCCACCGTGACAACATCCTGGATGCTTTCCACACCAGCGTGTCGATAGGGATAGCGTACAACTCCACCACTGACGCGCTGTACCTGGTGGAAGATTTCGAGAACAGCTACATCACGTCCGAGTCCCTTCAGTCTGAGTGGGACCACAGTCACGCTTCAGGGCTCGACCCAGCAAGACCTGACGGGCTGGACCGGAGCGTCATCCGGCGCGCTCATGGTAGTCTACTACGACCCGACACCTGTTCCGATTGACGCCAGCGAACTGACAATCTCCCCGACCTGCGCCCAAATCAGCGAACTGTACGAACCGGCCTACTGCCAGTATCGAGGGGCATACAATCCGGGCACGCTTGTCACAGAGGTCTTCGCCCCGTGTCCTCAGGGAAACAAGTGCGCGCCAGCTCAGTACTCCTACGCCCAGCAGTGGACCCAGTCCAATTCCGGGAGCTTTAAGATCGTGTTCTCGATAGCCAGTTTCGAGGCAGCTCATGGTCCCGGGGTCTACACCCTGTATCTCCATCCAAATGGGGGGACAAACGAATCGATAACCAGCTTGTCTCTCTTCGTCCCGGCGACCTAGGCTCTATTGGGGTCAGCCCATGCCAGCGCTTTGACGCTGTCGATTGAGAAATCGGATGCTCTCCTTCCCCAATCTGTGATACAGAAGTTCGAAAGCGGTCAAGAAGAGAGAGATGGTGAGGAGGGACCAGTTGCTCAGAAGCGACATGCCATTGAAGGTGAACCCTGACACCACGTTGACTGCCTGACTGTCCATTTCTCCAGGGTCAAAGAGGAGGACCACGACCGTAAGAAACAGGATGGATGGCAGTGCAAAGAACTTCACCGCCTTTGCGAACCCCCTGGCCAGAGACAGGGCGGCGATTGTCAGCCCCCATATCAGAAGAGCGAGCGCTCCGTATCCCACCCGACCATTTTGTCCCAGGGCGCTACCGCCAAGGAACCCGAGGAGGCTCAACGGATACTGTACAAGGTTCCAGCCGTTGATGTCGAGAACGTTATTCAGCTGCTTCATGTTGCACAGGACGAGAAGGACAAAGGACGCTATCCCCAAGGCTGCCAGAGAAGTGAAGAGATGGGAGAGGGGAGACTTGAGATGTTTGCTGAGGATCGGAGAGTCGAACAGGAAACCAAATCCGCAGGCCTCCATCACGATGGCAAAGAGCAGCAGCAGGACAACTATGAGAACGCCTTCGGCCACTTCAAACTGTGAGACAAAGGACCAAACTACTTGGCCTCCGAAGGTATCGGCAATCACGCCCATTGGAAGTACATCTACTCCTGCCCATCAGGACGACAACGACGCTTTGGAGGTGAGATATGAAGGCTTCGCACCGAAGAGGGCGCGGCCCTAACCTCGAAATCCCCTCAAACGGGCGCCTGACTCTAGATACAAACATACATCCTCCTTTTGACCCTTGGCAGGGAGACCGTGGTGGGATGGCAACAACAATCAGAGGCGTCTTCAGGTTCTACGTCAACCGCCTCTCGATAATCTACGCAGTGACCGGGGCTGTGAACGCCCTGATGATTGACGGGTGGCTCTACCTCCTCACGCACGACCTGCATTTTCCTCTACCGGTCTCGACCCTCATAGTCTGTCTTGACCTCGATCTTCACGGACTACACCTGGAAGTCCGAGGTCGTGTTCCGCAGCCCGCTCCTCTCTCGCGGGCGATTCTCCAGGTACTTCCTCAACGGCTCTGCCGCCACGGCCATCCAGTATGTCCTCACCCTGCTGCTCTCGACCGTGGTCTTCTATACGATAGCCTACATCTTTGCGGTGGCGGTCGGTTTCGTCTTTGCGTACACTATCTCACGGCTGAAGATCTGGTCACAGTATGTATCCGGAGCCCAAGCCGTCCCCTAGACTGTTCTTCCAGATTTTTATACGGGAGTGCGGTCCAAAAGGCACTTGGCGAAGACGAGCCCTCGGTTCTCGAACAGTTTCACTGTCTGGATCATCAGTCCCCTCATACTGATCGTCATAGTCAACCTATTCCTCTTCTTCGTCTACCAGCAGGCGAACCCTGCGCAGGGCTACTACTCACAAGTGTGGAACTACCTCCAGTCCCAGTCGTTCCTTGCCATAACCGGATCCCTCCTCTTCCCGATAGCCATCTTCCTCGTGGAGAACCGCCTGCAGATCATCCAGAAGAGGGCCGACGAGAAGAAGGAACTGAGGGTAAAGTGCCTGCAGAAGACCGAGGAACTTTGGGCCCAGCTCCAGTCGCTCGCCTTCGAGGTCTCGACCTGCGAAACAAAGGACGACAACAAGTCGGGCATAGCCAAGGTCATCGGCGACGTTCACGACTTCAAGAATTCGGGCGAGCGGTTGGTCAGCGAGTGGGTCCTGCGCTTCCCGGATGTGGAGCTCAACACCCTGGCTGACATCGTTACCTTGTTCGACGTCGTGGGGGACCCCACGTACGCGGTCGCGTACAGGCTGCTCGACGCCCCTTCCGACCCGACCACCCCGGAGCTCCAGGGCTATCTGGGGACCATCGCCGATGTGGTCGACGGGGTCGTGCGCTACACGATAATCAAGGTCTTCTCGCTCTCCATAGAGATTGATGACCAAGCGACCAGCCGGTCGGACAGACAGCGGAAGGATGAGGAGAGGCGTGGCCTGCTGGCGTCGCTCCACAGCTGGGCCATCGGAGTCCAGTCAATCAATCAGCGGTTCATCAACGTGGGGCCCTTCATGACCGGAATGAACGTCGAAGACCTCCGAAGGGTGTTCCTAGAGGTCGAAGGCGAGGCGACCAGCGGCAGGCTGACGGGAGTCACCCCAGATGGGTACGCCAAGCTCAGGACCGCCTACGACAAGCTGACGCCCGAAGAGATGACGACCCTGCTCAGATACGGTGTCAACGGCACCTCTGTGGAGCGCCTGAGACTCACCGCCGCCTGGCTCAGCATCGAATGGCTTCGCATCGAGATAGAGGAAAGGATCAGGGCCAAAGCGGGGTAGAGCGCCTCCCCGCAGAATCTTGGTCGGGTCTCAGATTCCCTCTGGAAGTTCGTACCAGCGCGTCTTCTGCCCCACCGCCGCCCTCGCCTTCCATCGCCACCCCTTCGGGACGGCCTCGATGGCGCCTCTCAGGCGGCCTATGCGGTCGGTCACGAGCGTCCGCTCGGCCTCGGTGGTGTCCAGCGCCCTGATTTGTTCCACCAGCTTGTCGAGGTTGATGGTCAGAGTGGTGTAGACGCCCCAGTCTGCGCTGCAGAGCTTGGCGATGTACCGTGCGTCTATGGGCGCACCATCGCCGAAGTCGACATCGTGATCGATAAGCAGGGCGAGCAGGTCCTTGAAGTCCTTGGGGGTGATCTCGACGATCTGGAGCTTGGTGATCAACAGATCCGAGAGCGAGAGCGTGTAGCGGTCGAGCTCCAGTCTCTTGCTGAAATCGAAGGTATGGCACATCTCGAAGATGTCCAAGAACACGTCGACGCGCCTGCCGTTCTCGAGGTCATCGTAGATGAGCCTCCTGTAACCCTGGAGCGCGTTGAACCGGTCCCTGGCCGTGTACCCGAGGTCGGTGAAGAGCGTCCTGATCCGAGGAGAGTCCTTCTGGCGACCGATGGTGTCGATGTCGACATAGGTCCGAGCAAGATCCGGGCGCTTGGCCGATGGGCAGCGAAGATAGAATGCCAGGCCTCCGAGGAGCTTGAGGGTCACCTTCCTCTTCTCCGCCTCTTCGAGCACCCTCAGCGCCTCCTGAGCCGGATTCTCCAAAGGCATTCAGTTTCGCGCTCGCTGCATGCTCTGGGTTCGAACCCTAAAATCGCGCAATATACGGCCTTCGATGACAAGACAACTGGCCGTCCATCGAAGCCTCTTTGCTAGGAAATCGTCCGAGACTCTGACCTCGCGAGGAGAGGACTCTCAAACCGCCGAGACTGCGACTGGAGAATGACCACCATGGTGTTCCCAGCAGACTTTCGGGAGCCACGCAGATAAGTGGGGAGGCCTCACGGAGAGCGGCGATAAGATGGCCCGGGAACATTCGAAAGAAGAACTGGAGAGCAAGCTGAGGGAATGGTCGGACTACCAGCGCAAGGTACAGGAGAAGGGAGAGGCATTTCGAAAGGAGCTGGTCGCCATCCCGAAGAAAGTGCTCTATACAAAGAAGGACGCAGACAGGGTGGCGGAACTGGTCGAAGAGTTCGCGAAAGTCATACACGAAATGCCAGAGCCGTTGTAATGCTCGAAGGGAGAGCGTCTGACACAGGACATTCTGCTGTGCCCCAGCGAGTCCCATGGGTGGCAGTGGAACCCGGACCGTCCGGATTCCCCATTCTGCCCACACTAAAGCCGCTGACGTCCCCTGACTGTTGACCCAGACAGTCCTGTCCCTAGACCGCTGGCTCAGACTTAAATCCGGATGCTTTCCATAAAAGTCCTGACATGGTCCCGAAGAAGAAGAAACCGCCGCACTGAGCGTAACCTCAGGAAGACCCAACCAGTTCCGCAAGGCAGTTCTTGCAAAGGCAGTCCTTGCTCTGCCTCTTCATCTCCGTCAGACGATGCGTCTGGATTTGCATTGCGGCGCACCAGCAGTCGACCGAAGCTCCGCATTCGAACGATGCCCCGCATCTGCCACAGACCAGCGTTCTCGGCACGCCAGCCGCAAACGACGTAAGGCAGGTTCTAAAACTCTGTGGTGCCCAACCGGGGTTGGCGGTTTGCATCATCGGGGATCCGTGACGTCAGCATTCAACGACATGCTCGGCCGCACCGCACCCGTGGCAAGACCGGTGATCTGGGAACCTGAAGAGGTGTCCCGTCGGTCGGGAATGCAATCAGCGCGGAGGGGGGAAGAACCTGTCCAGCTCGCCCTTCTCCTCGTCGGAGAGCCTCCAGTCCGTTGAGCCGAGGTTCTCTCGGACGTGCGCCGCGTTGGACGCCCTCGGGATGGGGAAGACGTTCTCCTGCGCGAGCAGCCAGTTGAGCGCCACCTGGGATGCGCTCTTCCCATGCCTCGCCCCAATCTCCTGGAGCTTCGGGTTCGCGACCAGCTTCCCGTGACCCATCGGGAAGTATGCGAGGAATGCGACATTCTCCTTCCGGCAGAAGGGAAGTATCTCCCTCTCCATGCGCCTGTCAGCGAGGTGGTATGGCATCTGGATTGATGTAAGGCGGTGCTTCTTCATCGCCTTGGTCGCGGCGAGGGTCTGCTTCAGGGAGAAGTTCGAAATCCCCACCGAGCGAGTGAGGCCCCTGTCGACCATCTCCTCCAGCGCCCCCATGGTCTCCTCGATTCGCACGAACGGGCTAGGCTGATGAATCTGGTATAGGTCCACGTAGCTGAGTTTGAGGTTCCTCAGGCTCCTTTCGAGGGACCTGACCAGCGCATCGTGCCGCAGGTGCAGGAACATGACCTTGGTGGCGATGAAGAGGTCCTCCCTCTTGCGCCCGGCTATCGCCTCCGCCACGAGCGGCTCCGAGTTGTATATCTCGGCCGTGTCTATCAGCGTAATGCCTCCGTCAAGGCCTGCCCTGAGCGCTTCGGCCTTGGAGGCCGCGCCTCCCCTGCTCCCGAGCCGCGCCTTGATGATCCAGGGGAAGTCGTAGTAGGTGCCCATCCCTATGGCGCTCACCTGCCTGCCTGTCCCGCCGAAGGACTTGAGTTCCATTGTTTCCTACCGTCCAAGAATGCAGGCTTATATCAAGTCCGAACTCTCAGTCCACGCGCTGAGTGTGGACTGGTCTGACCAGTCGAGCCGCATGGCGAGAGGAAGGTTCCGAGGAGAGGCTTAGGCGTCGCCCATCTCTTTCTTGAATGCTTCCTTCAGTTTCAGTCCCCAGTCGTCCAGAGGCTCCAGCTTCCCGAAGAAGAACCTTAGAACCGGCGGTTCGGAGACGAACCTCAGCCCCTTCACCAGATCCCTGTGCCGATAGAGCCACTCTATCCTGTCAATGGCGAACTCGATGTGAGACTTGGTGTAGACTCTTCTGGGCAGGGCTATCCTCGTCAATTCGGCATCTGCGAAGACGTCTCTTCCCTCCTTGTCCCTATCCATGGATACAGTGCCTCTCTCCATGCTCCTTATTCCAGAAGCTATGTAGAGGGCCGCTGCCAGCGCGCCCGCGGGGTACTGCGACTGCGGGACGCGCGGGAGGAACCTCTTTGCGTCAAGGTGGCAGCCCAGTCCGCCCGGCGGGGTAACCACGGGGATGCCTGCCTTGACGAGCCTGTTGACGAAGTACTTGATCTGCTCCACTGAACAGCCCGCGACGTTCGGGTCGACCATCTCTCTCATTCCGACAGACATGGCGCCGATCTCTCTCATCGACATGCCGCCGTAGGTGGAGAAGCCCTCGTAGACGGGCAGCCAGGGTTGTATCAGCTCGAACAGCTTGAGGTTGTTGGTCGCTATGCAGCCGCCTCTGACGGACGTGTTCTTTCTTCCGCTCATGTAGTAGACGTCCGCCATGCTGCACATCTCCTTCACTATCTCTCCGACCGACTTGTTCTCGTACTCTTTGTCCCGTTGTCTTATGAAATACGCGTTTTCGGAGATCAGGCTTCCATCTATGACTAAAAGAAGGTCGTTCTCGGTGCAGATTTGCCTTATCTCCTTCAGGTTCTTCATTGAGAACGGTTGTCCGCCGATAAGGTTGGTCGTGGCCTCCATCCGCACGAAGGCTATCTTGTCTCTGCCGTGCTTCTCGATGACGCTCTTCAGCTTGTTAGGGTCCATGTTGCCCTTGAACTGGTTCGAGCTCTCGGTCTTCAGCGCCTCGTCGTAGTAGATCTCCAGAACCTGCATACCCTGGAGCTCGATGTGGGCCTTGGTCGTGGTGAAGTGGTAGTTGGTGGGGACCACTCCGCCGGGCTTGGCGAAGACCTTCGCCAGGAGGTGTTCAGCCGCTCTGCCCTGATGGACGTTCATGACGTGCTTGAATCCCAGCACGTCTTCCACGGCCTTCGCGAACTCGAAGAACGTCATGCTTCCAGCGTAGGCGTCGTCCACGCTCATCATGCCTGCGAACTGGTTGTCGCTCATGGCGTTGACTCCGCTGTCGGTCAGCATGTCTAGGAAGATGTCTTTCGTCTTGAGTAGGAACGTGTTGTAGCCCGCTTCTCCTATGGCTTTGAGCCGTTCGTCAATAGGAACCAGCTGGATCTTTTGCACCATCCTTACCTTGTGCATCTCTATTGGGATTTCTTCCCCAGATGATAGTCGTATGGACATGGCTGTGACTTTGAATCCTTCACGCGTCTAATATTGCTTTCCGGAAGCCCGAGCAACTCGCTGAGTTCCTTTCTATTGAGAACTGGTGCACTGAAGGCGAGTAACCGGCGCGATGGGGCCAGACCCCAAGTGGGTTCGAGAAGTGGATTTCGAGATGGAATCTTCATGAATAATTCGTGCTTTGCACCCAGATTGTTTGCAGATGTTGCGTCCGAATAGGGTACGGATTGAGTCGTCCAATCATCGGTGACTTGAATTGGCAAGAGAACGAACCGTTCTACTCCGACG
Source organism: uncultured Nitrososphaerota archaeon (assembly GCA_963806765.1). GTDB lineage: Archaea > Thermoproteota > Nitrososphaeria > Nitrososphaerales > Gagatemarchaeaceae > Gagatemarchaeum. The sequence continues at coordinate 102,790 of CAWDYS010000004.1, forward strand.
AAAGCCCCTAAGGCTGCCCAAGTTCATCTCACGAGCCCTCGACATCGTGCAGGACAACTTGACGTGGTAAGACGCCGTAATTCTGCCTTCTTTCCTCTATCGTGACCGCGAATACGATTGGCTGAGGGCCAGCTGAAGACGATGATGAAGTACCCTACGCGTGGCTGCCGCCGGTGCTACGGGCGCCGCGGTCACTGAAGAGAGCGACGTCAGCTGAACTTCAAATCGGCCTCTTTCATCTCTGAGTTGTCCATGCCACGGAGTTGGGGTGCGCCATTCATCTGGATTCTTGGCGCAGGCGAGAACTCAGAAGGAATTGTTCCTGGAATTTGTGTGGACGCTCAATCTAGTTTCCATTTTGGCGTGGCGAGCTTGGTTGCGTCGAACCTAGTACGGTATCACAGCTGAGAATCGTGGGAAGGAACACGACCGCGAGTATCAGGGCAAGCATCGCCGTGGAGGAGATCGTGGTGAGCAGCTTCGCCCTCCCCTCTAGCCACTTCTTGCCAGAATGGCTGAGCCAGGTCAATAGGGCTTGGCCTCCGTCGAGCGGATAGAGCGGTATCGAGTTGAAGAAGGCGAGGTTCATGTCGATGAAGAATATCCAGAAAAGTGCTAGGGCGAGCGGGTACCATGAGGACCCCAGAATTGGCGAACCATAATCCGCGTGGAGTGTCCCGGAGAACGGAACGCCCGTCTCTGCTTGGGGAACGACCCCAGGAACAACGAGATAGAGGATTGGATCATGGATGTAGGCAGCGGCGTAGGTATTCCTTATGGAGGACAGATTCTGACTGCTCACGCTAACGCCGATGAACCCTATACTTTCGTTGCCTGGATTAGAGCCCAGCGTGACGGGGTACGTTTGACTTCGCCCTGGTGCCCAATTGATATCAAGAGAGTCTCGTTTGGCTTGGTGTCAGACATGAAACTTGCCAGATTCTGCTCGCTGTTGATCTGCGTGCCGTTGACTGCGATTATGAAGTCGCCAGCCTGAAGGTGACCCTCGCTGTGCAGCTCAAAGGCTGGACTGGACGCAGAATACTGGGTGACCAACACCCCACTCGACAGCGGAACCAGACCTCCCAAGAGCAGGATCAGTAGAATCAAAGCTACCGTACCGACCACGACGTTGCTTCCCGGGCCGCCCGCCCAGATTCTCCCCGAATCCCTCGCTCTCAGTTTCTTGGTCAGTTTCTCGTCGATTTCCACGAAGGCTCCGAGCGGGACGACGAAGAAGAACAAGAGGCCGGTCGACTTCACCGGAAGGTTCAGCCTCCGTGCGATGACCCCGTGGTTCCCTTCGTGGACGACTACTGCGACGACTATTCCTATCATGCCATAGAGGACTGGGATGTATTGGTTGATTCCCGGTAGTAGCAGGTTTGAGGTCAGTGCAGGCCGGGTGCCCGCGACAAGGTTGTTGGCGTGGCACTGGGCGACCGGAGCAGCTCCGATTGCGCAGCGCAGGGCGAGGCTGCTGCTCAAGACGAGATACGTCTCATCAGCCATCAGCCAAATCATGAACGCGCCAGCCGCTATCGTGACTGCAATGTAGAACCAGCCGATGTCAGAGAAGATTCGATAACGAGCCAATTTATCGAGGATGTGGAGCAGCTTCTTGGTCCGAACCATTACGATTCCCCAGGTGAAAGTCACTGACTTTGGTTCCTCACCTAGTTCTTCAGGCTCAGTGATGTCAGCGCCTTTTTTCCCATCCTGAGCGGTTGAATCTAACAAGATACTATCCGTACAAAGCGAACGATCGAATGAAGGGTAATAACTCTATATGCGAGTTTGGGCCGAGGCCCTGAGATATGGGGATGGAGGTGTGCCCCTCTCCCGGCTGCAATCGATAGACAATGGCATTTGCGGGGACAAGAACGCGTGAATCAAGGCTAATCCGTGGCCGCACACGAAACTGAACGGCGTAATCGGTGTCTTGGCCGCCAAAGGACTCTGGCTTGGGCGGTTTTCCGGGTTCCAGCAGGGGCGGCCTCTTGGATCTCACCAGCATCTTGCTTGGGAATAGGATTGACTTCCCCAAGTTCCTCTGTCGAATCATTCATACACGTGCAATAACCAGAATGCGGAGATGACTTGGGGACGGCGAAGTGAACCGACAGGGAGCGCTCAATTTGGCGCCTAACTGATCGCACAGATACTCGACCCACTGAAGTAGAGTCGGCTAGCCGGTAAACACTTTATTGTGTACATGCCCGTCGTCGGTCAGGCAATCGGGAATGACAAATGAAGACACTGGTCGTCTACTACTCTAGGACCGGCAACACGAAGTTCGTGGCCGAGAAGGTGGCCCAGGAGCTCGGGGCGGAGATCGAGGAGCTGACAGATCAGAAAAAGAGGGATGGCCTCTTCAGCTTCTTCACGAACGGCTACGACTCCACCAGGGAGAAGAAGACGAGACTCGCGGAGACGACAAAGAACCCCCTTGACTTCGACTTTGTCATCCTAGGCACTCCTGTTTGGAACGCCAGACCGACTCCCGCCATGAGGACCTACTTGGGCGACCACGACCTTTCCGGGAAGAAGGTCGCCATCTTCTGCGCGAACATGGGAAAGTCGGGCGAGGAAGCCATCGCGAGGACCAAGAGCCTGATTCCTGACTGCGACTACGTCGAGCACCTTGTGGTTTCACAGGCCACGAGGAACAAGGCTGAGAGCGAGAACAAGATATCGGATTGGTGCGGCAGGCTCAAGTCGCTCTGGTCCCTGAAGGCCACCCATCCGGCTTAAGGCAGGCTCGAGACGGGATTTCGGTCGTTGGACTGCAACACTCCCGCGGCGATCGTAAGGGTCCACGACACAGTCAATCCGTGTTTTCGGGGCAGTATCTTCACTCAGGCCGTCGACCCCCACTGCAACATCACTGTGGGCTCCGTCCGCAGAGCCACGCACCCGCAGCTTGCCGGCCTGTGACATCCGGACGACGCTCCGCACTTGCTACAGAAGACGATGAAACAAGTGAGCTTTCGCTGTTTAAGGCCTCAAGGATCACAAGGGCTGTGATTCAGGATCAACTTCTCTCTACGACCAAGGAATTTACCACGGGTGCGTACCTTTCCTTTTATCACGTAGTGCTCGCCCACGAAAGCAAGCGGACGGGTTGCCTGGCCCTCCATCAAGTTCTTCCTGGGTCACCCGCTCCTCAGTATCGCCTTCTCGGACCCCAGCAGCCTGAGCCCGACCCAGACCATTAGGAACAGGAACGCGACGTTCACGGCCACCGCCAGGGTAAGCTCACCGACCGTCAAGGTGCCGAGGACCATGTCTCGGATCAGGATGGAGAAGCCGACCAGAGGGATGGCCGCGAACTGGGAGAGTTCGCTCGGGGGCAGTGAGAAGGTGAAGTAGAGTGGGATGAAGAAGACGAAGAAGATTGGGCTCAGGTACTGCTGCGCCTCCCGGACGTTCTTCGCGAACGTAGAGATGGAGAATCCCAGCGCGCACATCGAGAGCGCAGCGAGCGCGACGAGGGCGATTACCTCAGGGTAGAAGACGAGCGGGAGGGACGCGCTGCCAGACCCACCGAAGCTGAACGCGTCAAGGCCGAAGAGCGTGCCTGCGAGCCCGAGCACCGTCGTAAGCATGGCGAGGAGGAATGCCACCGTGTACTTGCCGAGGAAGATGGTCGTCCTGCTCGGAGCGAGCGTGAAGAGCGCCTCGAGGCTTCTCCTCTCTTTCTCCCCAGCTATGTCATCCACCATGAAGTAGAATGCGCCTAGGAAGGTGAAGTAGAGCAGGAAGCTCGGGAAGAGGTCCGCGATCAGGATGCGGGACGCGGTCTGGGCCTTCCCGACCTGCTCGGCGCTCAGGCCTATCGGGTTCAAATCCGCGTCCGTGATGCCCAGTCCAGAGAGCCTCGAGGACGAGATCGACTGCGAGGCTGATGAGACCACCCCCTCTATGACTGATATACCCTGAAGCGCGCGGCCGTTGGCGGGGTCATAGTAGAGGGTGAGGTTTGACTGGCGCCCTTCCCCGATCGAGGATGAGAACCCCGGAGGGATGGTCAGCGCGACGTCGTACTTACCGGTTTGAACTGCGGCGGTGGCGTTCGCGGTGCTCGAGAGAGTAATTGAGAGCCCGTTCGCGTGGAGCAGGTCGTTCGTCAGCGTCGAGGTGTAGCTACCGTTGACGAAGTCGAGGTTGATCAACAGGACGGGCGAAGGGTTGGCCGTCGGGTTCTCGAGGTAGCCCACCACCCCGAAAAGGAGAGGGAACGCCAGCAGCGGGATTACAAGGGTGGTCAGGATGGTGCGCCTGTCCCTCAGCATCTCCAGTGCCTCCTTGCGTACTATGAGGCGCATCACTCTACCTCGGGACGTCATGGTCGCTCCTCACCAAGTTCACGAAGACCTCCTCAAGCCCCTTGATCTTGGCCAGCTCCTCGAGGTCCCTCACCGTTCCGCTCGCCCGGACTGCGCCCCTACTGATTATAGTCAGTCGGTCGCAGAGCAGCTGGGCCTCGTACATGTTGTTGGTGTTCAGCAGCACCGTCTTGCCCTCCCTCGCGACCTGCTTCGCGTAGTCCCTTATCGCCAGCGTGGATATCACGTCGAGGCCCAGCGTCGGCTCGTCCAGCAACAGGATCGGAGGATCGTGGACCAGCGCCCGGGCGAGCGCGAGCTTCTGCCTCATACCCCTCGAGTACGTCGCGACCCTATCCCTCCTGCGGTCATTGAGGTCGAGCAGACGGAGGAGCTGGTCGATCCGATCTTCGAGCTGATCCCCGCTCAAACCCTGCATCCCACCGTAGAAGCGCAGCGTCTCAGTCGCGTTCAGCCTGTCGTAGAGGCCGGTGTCCTCGGGCAGCACGCCGATGCTCTTCCTCACCTCCCCAGGTTCCCTCAGCACGTCGTGGCCGTTCACGGTCGCGCTACCTGAGGTGGGCTTTACTATCGTGGAGAGCATGCGCACGACAGTCGTCTTGCCAGCCCCGTTAGGGCCTAGCAGGCCGTAGACGATCCCACGGGCGATGTCGAGAGAAATACTATCGACGGCGGTCCGTTCACCGAATCTCTTGGTGAGGCCCCTCATGGATATGGCCACTTCTCCCGTCGTCAAGATGTGTGAGGCCCACGAGGTTGGTATATTTGCCCGCCGCTCAGATTCGATCCTTCACAAGACACTTCAGCGGGAGAAGACCCGGTCTATGGCCCGAGCTGTCCTGGACCATCGCACTGATTCTCTTCTGCGCGAAGCCGTGTGCTACGAGCAGTCCATTGTTCGAGGTAATCCGTTGGGCGTGCAGCGCATTGAGGTTCGATGTGTTCAAAGGGTTGGAGCATCAGAGCGATGTGTGGGAAGAGGAGCGGATAGGTATGGACCCGCGAGTAATCGGCTCAGGCGTTCTCGACTCCCCTCTTTCGACTGGTGAATTTATCGAATTACCCCATTCGGCCCAAGAGCCGTCGTAGTTCTTGACAATAGGAAAGCCGAGCAAGTACTTCAGGGCAAACCAGGTGTGAGAAGACCTTTCTCCAATTCGGCAGTAGATTATTATTTCCTTGTCTGCGGTTACACCCCTGGATCCGTAGATAGATTCAAGATCCTTGGCCGACTTGAAGGTCTCGTCTTCGTTGATCGCGGAGTCCCATGGGATGTTAATCGCTCCGGGAATATGCCCGGCGCACTGCGGGAGCTCGTTCGGGTATTCTGGGGGAACGGCTATCTTGCCAGTGTACTCATCCACGCTCCTCGCGTCGAGAAGAACGCGGTCCTTCTTGGCCAGCCCCTTTCTGACGTAGTCCATGTACGCCCTTATCCTCTCCCTTGGAGCGGCGACCTTCTTCCCGGAACCTCTGGCGTAGGTGGGCACCTCGGTGCTCAGCGGCCTTCTCTCGAGCAGCCACTTCTTCCTTCCTCCGTTCATGAGCCTAACACCTTTTACGCCGTAGTAACTAAGAATCCAGAAAGCATACGCGGCGAACCAGTTGCTGAAGTCCCCATAGAGGACAATTTCTGTATCTTCTGATACTCCAGAGCGGCGAAGGAGTTCATTGAGCCGGCCACCATCCGATAAGTCCCGATTAGTCGTGCTGCGCATATCGCGTCTCCAATCGAAGAGGACGGACCCAGGGACGTGGCCAGTTTTGTAACTCGAATCGGGGTCATAGCTGACTTCAACTACCCTTACGGATGGATTCCCAATGTTCTTCTCGACCCATTCGGGATCGACCAGAACTTCTGAATGTGCGTATGCATCGTTTAGTTTAGACAGAAGAACTTGCGCACCTCTTGGTTCTGCATATCGTTCCATCGACCGCTTTAGGTTTTTCGCTCCTTCAAAGGGGTTGAATGGATGTTATCTCCGCATCTTAAGCGACATGCTATGACACTACTAGCCATGCCCTGTCTATTGCCCCTTTCCATAGAATAATATGGATTGAGGCAAGAATTTTCAAATATTCCAATTGCATGAAAGCACTCAGTAATATGGGCCGTGCATCGCTGAGACGTAAGACGCGGTCGGTTTCCGATTACAGGAGCATCCAGGACAAAGAAGAAGAACCCCCGCTCGAACCTGCGGCGGTTCGTGCCTTGAATCGAGGACTTGTGACCAAGAGACCGTGGGGCCGCTTCACCACCTACATCACCAACGGCGACAGCGTCACGGTGAAAACCATTGTGATCAATCCAGGCCAGCGCCTGAGCTTGCAATACCACTCCAAGCGCAGCGAGAGGTGGATTTGCCTCGAAGGCGAGGCGCTCGTGGAGATCAACGGCAAGAAGCGTAGACTTCATCCAAATCAGGAGGCCGTAGTCCCTGTGGGGGCTAAGCACCGCCTCGGCGCGGGGCTGCTCGGGGCGAAGGTCTTGGAAATTGTGGTTGGCACTTTCAGCGAGGACGATATTGTAAGACTCGAGGATGACTACCAGAGAGTCTGAGGCCATGGCGTTCTTCAAGTAAGAGCCCGACCGAGACGTATGCGACACCGTAGATGTTGAAAAGCGCCGGTGGCTCTCTGACGCCTACGCCTCGCTCACGACCGGCGCCCCGACTCTGCCCGCAATCTCAAGGATGGCCGGGAGAAGATCAAGCGTTTGCGAGTGAGATAAGCAGGTCTAGCGTGGCTTTTTGCAAGTCTCTTTCTGTAACGATCCCAGTTATCTTGTCGTTCTCGACGACCAGAATGCGTCTTATCCTCTTCTCCGTCATGATGAGTGCGGCCCTCCCCAGGCTTTCTGCAGACTGTACGGTTATGAGCGGGCTGCTCATGATATCCCCAACTCTCACGTCTGATGCCTCCAAGGAATTCAACACGAGCTTCCTCAGGATGTCTCTCTCGGTGACTATTCCGACATACCTCCCGGCATCACTGACGACAACCGAACCTATGTTCTCCAGGAACATCAGTCTCACCGCTTCGATAACGGACTTGCCTCGATCAATTGAAACAATCTCTCTCTTCGCGATGTCTCCAACCTTGACTGTAGTGGGCATATCGGTTTGCTTCACCATTCCAAAAAGATAAAGGCCTTTCGAGTTCCAACAATGGCCTTTATCGGTGGAGCCTCGTTCTCGAAACGATTCGGGGCCTGAGGACCTCTCGGTCTTTAGGTCAGAGTAATAGAGGTAACTTGCAGCACGTAATCGAAGGTGTCAGTCTGGCCGCCTGTCGTGTCGCTGCCCGCGAAGTGCTCATAGGTCACAAGAGGGCTGCTCGTCCCCTGGGGCATCCCCACGGAGAACGCGTAGGCAGTGAGTGTTGTGCTTCCCGTACATGTGGCTATGATCTCCGGCAGTGTATTTGCAGAATAGCTCGTCACCGACACCTTGGTCGGCCCGATTGACACGGTGGTGGACGCTCCTACAGTGTGGAAGTAGTTCGAAGCTGTGTATGTGCCAATCTCTGAATCTGCCTCGATTTGAAGGGTGAACCCGACGAAAGCACCGTTGCCGTATTGCTGGGCAGTTGCGCCTGTGAAGTTGAATCCGGCGATGTTGACGGCCAAGATTGTCCCGTCCTTCAAGATCCAAATGGTGTCTGATGAGGCGGGCTGGCCTGATTCGGTGGTTGTAATGGTTACCTTGTAGGTGGTGGAGCTCGCGTAGTTGGTTATGTAGGACTCAGTGTAACCGTATGAGGTTGCAGTGCCAGTCGAAGATGCGGAAGACGTGCTGGAGGTCCCGTTGGATTCTATGGTCATGGCCGAGTAAGCACTGAGAAGAGGCACTACGTTCTCGGAAGTGGAGCTCGTGCTGGTGCTCACGCTGGTTGTGCTGCACGACGTAGGCAGGGTACCGGTCGATGAACTCGCGCTACTGGATGTGCCCGTGGAAGTTGAGCGGGTTGTGGACGAAGTTGTTGTGCTGGAGGTTGTGGCAGTAGAAGTTGTTGAACTTGCAGACGTGCGCGAAGTCGTAGTGCCGGTAGTCGATGGCGTAGAGCTCGCAGTGGTTGCCGTCGAAGCACTACTGCTGGTGCTCGTCAGCGTCGAAGTGCTGCTCGTGGCGATCCTCGAAGTGGAGCTTGTCGTCGTCAGCGCTGAGGTACTAGTCGTTGTGCTCTTGGAAGCTGAACTTGCAGTCGTTGTCGAAGAAGCTGTGGTGCTGGTCGTCGTCGGTGTCGAACTACTCGCAGTCGTCGAGCTCGTCGTCTTCGAACTGCTTGTGGTCGAGGCTGAAGTTGCCGAAGCCGACGTCGCAGTTGAGGAGGGAGGCGAAATCGATGGGGTCGAAGAAGACACCGTCAAAGATGCGGATGATGTCACGCTCGAAGTATCGGAAGTGCTCGTGCTTGGGGACGAGAGAACGACGTAGGCTCCGACAGACTGCAACTCCAACGACAATTATCACTAGAATTGCAATAAACAGAGGCGCGATGGCGCTCCTTTGGTGCAAGACAGCAAGCCTTCCCTAAGTGCTATATAAATAATAACATATGTTTTCCTCTTCCCCCGACTTGGTAGACATTGCGGTCCGACGAGGTACATCGCCCTTCTAGCCCACAACGTGGCCTTCGCGAACGCCTAGGGCGACCAGCGCGCTAGCTAGGGCAACCTGTGGCATCCGAACAAGTTCCCTTCGGCGCACACTTTTGCTGGGCCTTTCTCGTTTGCTGGTGCCTTGAATTCCACAATGACAGCGACGTCTCATAGAATCAGGTAGAAACGCAAAAGGAGCAGCAGAAGCGCGAGCGCCTCGATGACCGATGAGGAGACTCCAATTGTCCTCATGCTCCTGCCTCGCAAGAAGAAGCGGAACGTCACCTGGACGGCTATCAGCAGGACAACGAATGACAGGAAGTAAGCGGATGATTCGACTGTGATTGCCGCGGCAATAATCACTCCTCCCACGAGGAAGGGCACATCAACCCGAACCAACCCCACCTGGACAGTCCGTGGTGAATCCTGAGGGTATCGACCTGCTGGACAACATCCGCAACAAGGAGCAAGTTCACTAATGACATCAAAGTAAACGCAATTACCTCGAAACTCGTGACATCTCCACTGAGAGCCGAATTGATCAGGAGGAACTGAGAATTCACAGTCAGAATCGAGAGCGCCCTTGCCACCATGTGTCTCTCCCTCAGATATCGAAAGGTGATTCCTTCCAGCAGCAGGATAATGGCTGTCGCCAGGACCGGAATCCCGGGCATCAAGTGAAGCAGCAAACCCGCACCGGTGTAGGCGAGTGCGACCAAGAGTAGAATCATGGCTCGTGCCCCCACCCTCTCGACCAGCACCCCGAGCAGGTCCATCTTCCCAATAGACCAAAGTCTCAACCCAATGATGAGCCGGTCGTAGACCAGGAGCGTCGGTAGCAGTATGATGATTAGGCCAATCCCGTATGGTTGGAACTCTTTGGACAGCAAAACGGCCCCGCGATCGTGAGGATCCACGAAACGATCAGTCCATGCTCTTGGGGCAGCGTCTTCACTCAGATCGTCTACCCCGTAGCAACATCGCTCTGGACTCCGTCAGAACCGTGCCCGCTGAAGACTGGGGATTGGCGTCGTCCCGAAGCAGGGGCGGTTCTGCGCTTTGAGGCTTCAAGCTTTTTCTTTCACCACCCAGCAAGAAACTCTCTCGTTTAACTCGTTTCAATCTTACGAGACGGAGTATGATACTAGCGAGGTGGATTAAGCCCGAATGTGGGCTTTTCACTCTTCCACCTTTTGGACACTCACGACCGGCGACCACAACGCGATCGCTAGCTGGCGGGGTAGTAGAACTGGATTCCTGTCAGGATGAACTGTACTGCGATTGCCGCAATGAAGACGGCCATGAGCGTGGAGAGGCCTGCGGTGCCCCTCCTGCCTAGCAAGGAATCGATTCTGTCCAGGTATCGGAGCACCAGCCACGTCAGGGACATCACTACGGCAATTGAAAGTAGCGCGATCATGATTCCGTCGGTCTGAAGCGTGACGATGGTGGTCGTTATGGCACCCGGTCCCACGAGCAGCGGGAACGCGATGGGGACGACGCCCACTTCATCCGCCGAAGAGCCAGATTCGATGAATCCCCCGCGGAAGATCATTTGCATGGCAAGGATGAGGAGCAAGATCCCACCAGCAATCATGAAGCTGTCGATTGTGATGCCAAATACCATGAGGAGTCCCTGACCCGTCAGGGCGAAGACTACTAGGAGAACAAAACCAGCAAGCAGCGCGACCCTGAATGTGCCCTTCCTCTCCTCCTTCTTCATGCCCTTCGTCAGCGACAAGACCACGGGCACCAGCCCTGCCGGATCCACGACCACCAGGAGGGCTATCGTGGCCCTCAGGAACTCGTCCAGGAACGTGCCGAACAAGGTCGAACGGAAGCGGCCGGAATGGTTCCCGCCTAAAAAGCGATTGATGGCCATGCCAGCCCTGGTCCTGAGACTGAGCGACGAATGAGGGTAGTGGATCTCCGACCGAATGAGCCGTCGACCGAGCCTAGGCTTATCTTCTTGCGGGCGGGTCCTTTCGCTGTTGGTCAAGCACCCCCAGAAGGAGCTCCGGTCCCACCTGACCGGGTCCGCGACGTTCGTCGAGGACCTGAGTCTCAGCGACCAGCTCCACGTGGGGTTCCTCAGGTCCCCGCTCGCCCACGCAACGATCACGGAGGTCGACTCGCGCGAGGCCCGCCGGGTCGAAGGCGTGGTCGCGGTCTTCACCCGGCCCGATTTACAGGGTCTCCTCGGCCCGAACGTCTGGCGGGAGTACCCGCAGGCGGAGACGGAGGTCGTCTACCAGGGCCAGCCAGTCGCGGCGGTGGTGGCCTCTAGGAGGCTGGCACTGGAGGACTCTCTGGAACGGATGAAGGTCAGTTATCGACCCCTGCCCGTGGTCTCTGACCCTGCCCGCGCCGTCCGTGGCAAGGACAAGTGGCTCTCGACCGCTTCGTCGAACGTCGTTCTAAGGAGAGAGTCCGAAGCTGGGCGCCCGGCCGAAGCTCTGAAGAGGTCGCCCCACGCTCTGAACCTGCTCTTTCATGTTCCCCGGATATCCCCCTATCCGATAGAAGGGAGGGGAATCGCGGTCGAGCACAGGCAGACTGACTCCATAGTTTACTCGTCGACTCAGTCCCCGCACCTGCTCCAGCAGTTCCTCCTCGGCTCCACTGCAGAACCGAGACCGGTCCGCGTGATTCAGACGGCGGTCGGCGGAGCCTTCGGCGGCAAGATATTCCCTTATGCCGAGGACTTGATCACTTACCTGATATCCCGGAATCTTCGACGGAACCTGAAGTGGATCCCTCTTCCGGAGGAACGGTTAGTGACCCTTACCCATCGCCCGGACCAGACCCATGACGTCCAGGTAGGCTACGACGACTCGGGCAGGATCCTTGCTTTCAGGGACCGGGTGCTCGTGGATGCCGGCGCGTTCTTCGGGGGCTCAGCCGGTGCCTCCCTAGGCCCGCCGGGGACGGAGATCGGGCACGGCGCCACCGCGATAGACCAGATGGTCGCCATGGCCACGGGCCCCTACGCGGTGAAGGACGTGGGAGTGAGCGTCACGGCCGTCGCCACGAACAAGGTGATGATGGGGCCAATCAGGGGCTCGGGAGGCATGGTCGCGACATTCATCCTCGAACGCGTCCTGAACCAGATAGCGATGAGGCTCGGTCTGGATCAGTTCTCGGTGAGGAAGGCGAATCTGGTCGGCGGCACCTCCCCTGACAGGAGCCCGTTCGGGGCGTCGAGACCCCAGCTGCGTTCGCTCGAACTCCTCGAGCGAGCCAGGAACTCGAGAGCGACGCAGGCGGTCCTACATCGCGCATCAACAGGCGCTGGGCCGACGCTCAGGGGGTTCGGGCTGTCGTTCTACCTCGCCGAGTCCGCCCCTCCGTCGGCAGAGACGGTCCGCCTCGAGTTGACGAAGAGTGGGAAACTGCTCCTGTTCGCCTCCGTCGCCCCCACGGGGCAGGGGAGCGAGCGGACGCTGGCTGCAATCATCTCGAGGAAGCTGCACCCCGGGAGGAGCCCGGTCGAGGTGCTCTTCGGGGACACGACGACGTCTCGCCTCAGCATCGGGACGCAATCCAGCAGGAGCATCACTTACGCTGGCTCTGCCGCCCTGATGGCCTGTCCACTTCTTGTCGGTCGGATAGAGAAGAGTCTAGCGGGCTCGGCCCGGGGCAGAATCACCTCTGTGACCTTCAGCGCCGGGTCATTCCACCTGAGATACAGGGACGGCGACAGCCGCGAACTCGACTTCGTCGGTGCGGCCAAAGAACTTGGTGCGGGGGTAGCCGTGGAGGCGACCTACAGGTCGGAAAGCTCGACCTTCTCTCTGGGGTGCCACATCTCCTTGGCAGAGGTCGACAGATCAACGGGCTCGGTCAGAGTGCTCCAGCATCTGACCTTCGACGACTTCGGGACCGTGCTGGACCCGTCGGCGCTGGTCGCCCAGTCGGAGGGAGGAACGCTCCAATCGATAGGGGAAGCTCTTCAGGAAGAGGTGGGATACGATCAATGCGGCCAGCTGGTCGGTTCGTACGTGATCCCATCCGCGCTGGCCAAGCCGAAGTTCTCACACACCCCGATACGTCTGACAACCTCGCAGCATCTCCACGGAGCCAGAGGGGCGGGCGAGGCCGGAAGGATAGGCTCGCTGCCCGCCATGGTAAACGCCGTGGAGAACGCTCTGTCCAAGGCACGCAGGGAGGTCTTCCTGGCGTCCACCCCGATGACCGATGAACCGCTCTACGCCATCCTGAGTGGAGGATGACCCCCGGCCCCTCCCTGCTGCCGAGGTGCCTAGCTCCGACCGACCTTCTCATGCAATCGCGTGAGCCATTCGGGAAGGCTGTACGATTCGACCCGATAGCTCGACTTGTACGGCTTGATGTCAATGACTGGGGTGCCGTCGAAGTAGTCCAACTCTGACACGAAGAGCCTGTTCTTCTCGATCCTGAGGAGTCGGACTAGGGACAGGCCGATGGGATTCGGGCGCGTCGGCGAGTCGAGAGCGAAGACCCCCACCGTCGGAAGGTCTTCGACCTTGAGCCCTTTGTAAACATAGGCCTTCGGCTTCACCTGGAGTGGTCCTATCTGTTCGGGCCTCAGTTCGTGAAAGTACCCCATCACGAATATGTGCGAGAAGCCGGCAAGCCCCTCGAGGCCAGGTTCGAACTCGGGAAATACCTCTATCTCCGATTCGATTCCAGGAACCCTGCTCCTGATCTCGTCGGGCATCGCGCTCGTGTGCACGACGCCGATTGGCCGGAAGACTGCTTCTTTCACACCTCTGCAGTCTCTCGGTCGCTATAAATTGGCTCCACCCGCAAGGAACACTGTCCCGACGGCCCAATTCTAGAAGGCTGCGCCGCACTGGCCACCGCAGACGAGGATTCACGCTGAAGGCTGGGGCGCGGACTGGTCCTTCTGCTGACACAGACCTATCTCGCCTCCGCCGGGGAGTTTGATTGAAGCAATATACCCGAGGCTGGTCTCCGAAATCGTCCGGGTGAACTCGACTCCCTTGCCTCGCAGGTCCTTTGCACTTGCCTCGAGGTCGTCGCACAAGAGATAGAATTCGTGGGGATCGTTCTCCTTCGTTGAAGAGATGCCCAACTCGGAGGGCGACAGGGCCAAGATGAGCCATTCATCCGCGTCGACGAAGGGATAATTCAGAGTGTCCGCCAAGAAGTGACGGACATCCTCTGCGTCTTTCGTACCGCTAATCGCATGCACATCTACAATCATCGGTTAACCCCCCCAACTCCTCTTCTGGCTAAGTGGGGGCGTCTGCGAGTTAAACCTTAGCCTGCGATGCGGTGCGAGACCCGGGGTCCTGCTTGTGGGTCTCTTGTTCTTTGACCGTGCAAGGTCGTCTTTGGGCCGGTGCAACAAAGCATCGGAAGGACATATTCATATATATCGATGGATTGCCGCATTTTGCGGTAAGAGGATGTCGGGCGAGCCCTCCAAGGAAATCCTAGGCAGCCTCTCCCTTCTGGACAGGTTTCTGCCTATCTGGATCTTCGTGGCAATGGGTGCAGGCGTACTGATCGGATCCGTCTTCCCCGAGACCGGCCCGCTGATCAATTCCGTTCAAATCGACTCGGTCTCGCTTCCGATCGCAGCTGGTTTGATCTGGATGATGTATCCGCCGCTCGCGGCAGTCGACTACCGGGAAATCGGAAAGGTCCGCTCCGCAGGAAAGATGATGAGCGTCTCGCTTCTTCTCAACTGGGCGCTGGGCCCAGTCCTGATGTTTGGACTCGCCTGGGTTCTCCTCCCGGATCTTCCCCTCTTCCGGGACGGTGTAATCTTGGTCGGTTTGGCCCGTTGCATTGCCATGGTATTGGTATGGAACATGCTTGCCGGCGGGGACAGCGAGTATGCGGCAATCATAGTTGCGCTGAACGCGGCGTTTCAGATAGCCCTATACTCAGTGTACGCCTACTTCTTCATCACGGTATTGCCGACTTGGCTTGACCCTAGTGCGGCTGCAACTGCGATCAACGTTAACCCCTGGGACATTGCGCGAAGCGTTGCGATCTTCTTGGGTGTGCCTTTCGCCATGGGGATAACAACGCGATACGGCCTCGAGCGCAGAGGAGAGGAGTGGTATGAGGATAAGTTTCTTTCAAAACTACGACCGACCGCGCTGGTGGGTCTGCTCTTCACGCTTGTCATTATGTTCAGCCTTCAGGGCAGGTACTTCGTTCAGCTCCCATTGGACCTGGTGCGAATCGCCATCCCGCTGATTGCCTACTTCCTTCTCATGTTTGTCTCATCTTTTCTGCTGTCATGGAAGCTCGGATTCTCCTACCAAGAGACCGTCACCACGTCCTTCACAGCAGCGAGCAACAATTTCGAACTCGCGATCGCCGTCGCGATAGCAGTCTTTGGCCTTGAGCTCGAGTCAGGCCTTCGCCACCGTCGTGGGACCACTGATTGAGGTTCCTGTCATGATTGGGCTCGTCTACGTCGCCCTTTGGTTGAAACCGAGATTCTTCAGGTTGACTCTGCCTAGGACGAGAATCGCACCTCTTATACTGTCGGAGCGCACTAGAGAGGACAAGGAGCCATGAAGCCTGAGCAGACCAAATCGGTTCAGCGGCTGATTCAGCTCGGAATCTGCCAACCCTCGGACATCAGACAGGCAAGGGTCGAGGGAGAGAAGCTCGCGTCTCCAGAGTATGCACTGAAGATTCGACGGGCAGAGAGGCTTCTTGGAGCGATTGGTGATTCCAATAGGATAAAGATCCTGCTGCTCCTCTCCAAACGAGAGATGTGCGTGTGCGAGCTTGAGTCTGCCCTCGATTTGCCGCAGCCGACCGCATCGCATCACCTCGGCCTGTTGGAACAAGCTGGTCTGGTTCAAAGGAGTAAGAGAGGAAGGTGGGTATTCTACAGCGTGAACGCGTCTCCAGTCGTCGAGTTGCTCGAACGGGTGATACGATAAGTGAGTGAATCGTCTCGACCAAAGGTCCTATTCGTCTGTGTTGAGAACGCAGGCAGAAGCCAGATGGCCGAAGCGTTCGCAGAGAAGCTCGGCATGAGGGCCTCAAGCGCCGGAACGGTCCCGTCCTCGAATGTGAACCCGGTCGTCGTCCAGGCGATGAAAGAGAGGGACATCGAAATCGGGTCGAACTCGCCCAAGATGCTAACAAGCGAGATGATTAGCCAGGCCAGCCTCGGTCGTCACGATGGGGTGTTCCGTCGAGGAAGCCTGCCCGAGACCAATGCTGGCCC
The DNA here is from genome assembly GCA_963806765.1 of uncultured Nitrososphaerota archaeon. Lineage (GTDB taxonomy): Archaea > Thermoproteota > Nitrososphaeria > Nitrososphaerales > Gagatemarchaeaceae > Gagatemarchaeum. The sequence continues at coordinate 118,946 of CAWDYS010000004.1, forward strand.
AGATGCAGAAGAAGCTGGTGGACTGGGACCTTCCAGACCCCAAGGGAAAGCCCATCGGAGAGGTGCGGAGGATAAGGGACGAGATAGAGAGGCGCGTCACTGAGCTTTCAGAGGCCGGAGATGGGGCTTCGTCGCCTTGATGTGTGAGCTGTAGTACTTGAACGGGTACTCCCCGATGTTGGAGTCCGATATGTGCTCGATCTCGACATTGGTGAATCCGGCGCTGACTGAGCTTGCTCCTGTAGTCCGAGTCCGTCAGCGCCCCTGCGAGGCAGGCGGACCACGCATCCATGTCCGCCCTCGCGTCAGCCGGGAGCTCGCTCTGGAGAGTGATGTCCGCGACCGCAAAGACACCGCCGTCCTTCAGGGCCCGAAAGGATTCGCTGAAGACTGCGAGCTTGTCCGGGGAAAGGTTGATCACACAATTCGATATCACGTAATCCACGCTGCTTGACGGAATCGGCAGATGTTCTATCTCGCCCAGTCTGAACTCCACGTTAGAGTACTTGCTCCCATACTTCGCCTGCGTCTCTCGAGCCCTCCAGACCATCTCGGGGGTCGCATCGACGCCAATCGCCTTCCCCCTGGCACCCACCAGCTGCGAAGCCCTGAAGATGTCTATCCCGCCACCGCTCCCTAGGTCGAGTACCACGTCTCCCTCCACGGGCGCAACTAGCTGAAGAGGAGACCCGCAACCAGCATTGACCGTAGAAGCCTCCGCCGGCACTGAACTGTCGAGGGCTATGAGGCCAGACTCAACGTCACAGCCATCCCCGCCGCAGCAGGCCGACTCCGAGGAAGTTGCAATCTTCGAATATCTTTCCTTGACCGCCCTCCTGATTTCTCAGCTCGGACATGCGAGTCTCTTGATTTCAACCGGTATTTATTGACCGATGTCAGAAAGCTAAGCGGCTTCTCGACAAGGGCATCAGGGTTGTTCCGAGAAGGTTGCCGGAGGGATGTCTCGGCTCCTATGCCTCAGCCTGTGTCTACCGAGTAGATTGGTGGCAGACCGTCGGCGATCAGCTCCCATCTTCTCCCACCGTTCCTGCTCCCGTAGAGCCTGTCCGGTGGTGGTGCCAAAGTAGACGCCGCAGGGGTCCTCCATGTCCGAAGCCATCCCTTGCCTCAGAACGTTGTAGAAGGAGTGCCTGGGGAGGCCTGAGCTCAGCGGTGACCAGCTCTTCCCCGCATCGTCGGAACCCCAGACGAGGAACCTTCCGTCAGGCGGGAGACGCGCGGCCCCCGACTCCTCCGGTGCCACGTAGACTCTCTTGGGGTCGTTGAAGTCGGCGGCGATTGCGAAGCCGAATCGGGCGGGCAGCCCCTTGCTGATGTCCACCCAAGTCTCGGCCCCGTCATCGCTCCGGTATACGCCACAGTGGTTCTGTTGATAGATCACATCTGGGAGGGACGGATGGCGGACGAGATGGTGGGGGCACTGACCGTACTCGGGAAACTGGTGCCCAGGCGGCAGGAAGTCCGCGAGAATGGCCTTGTTCCGGAATGCCCAGGTCTTCCCCCCGTCGGTGGACTTGAGGATTCCCACAGAGGATATCGCCACGACGAGCGAATCCGAGTCCCTCGGGTCGACCAGTATCGAATGAAGGCAGAGGCCGCCGAAGCCCGCCTGCCACTTCGGTCTCGTCGCATGGTTGAAGAGTCCCTGGTTCAGCGCCCAGGTGTCCCCCGCGTCCTTGCTCTTGAAGAGCGCCGCGGGGTCTGTCCCGCAGTATATGACATCCGGCTCCTCGTCACCGGCAGGCTGGATGCACCACACCCTCCCGACCGAAAGGTTGCTTCCCTTCGGGAACTTGGGGGATTTCTTGCTCTCCTTCCACGTCTTCCCAAGATCGGTGCTCCTGGCGACGGTCGGACCCCACACGAAGCTATCGACCGCCGCGAGAATCGCTTTGCTCCTGCGATCCCGTGTGACGTGGTAGACCTGGGTCCCCTTGAAGTGAGGTCCGGTCGACTTCCACGTCCTTCTCCCATCCTTCGACTCGAAGACGAAGGCCCCTTTCTTCGTCCCCACCATGACGAGGTTACTCTGGTTCATCTCAAATCCTCCTATCCTCCTGCCACCGACGGGAGTACGTACACATCGTCTCCGTCCCTGACCTTCGTCTGCTCGTTCTGAAGGTCCCTGATGTTATCCCCGTTCACGAAGATGTTGACGTAGGGTCTCGTCCTGTCCTGTTCATCGAGTATCCGATCTCTTACGGCAGGGAAGATGGTGGAGAGTCGCATCAAAAGATCCAGGACGTCACTGGCCTGGGAAATCTCGATATCCACGTTCCTCTTGGTGTAATTGCCAAGGTGCCCGGCCAGGTGCACCCTTATCGTCAATCGATGACGGGAGTGACCCTCGACTAATAAAGTGAAGCACCTCACGGTACGCCGAGTTCGGGGTTCCATCCATTAAATAAGAACCTTCATCCGAGAGGGTAGACGGCCGACATTGCGCAACTCCACCGCCGTCATCTTCACGATGGTGGGAGGCGTATTCTACGTGATTGGAGGCTCAGTGGTCGACCTTCTCGCTGGCTCCCTCTCTTCCATGGTGAACGGCCTCGGTGACCCCCTCAACGGCCTTCCCGGGTAATGGTGTGCCCACATTCAACACTTCAGGAGTGAGCGGCCTTGTCTACATAGTCGGGGGGTTCGGCATATTGGCGGGGGCCCTGATAATCGTCGGGGGCATACTTCTGAAATCCGGGAACCCCAGCAGGAGGAAGGCCGGCGGCATCATGGCGGTGGTGATGGTCTTCATCGGGGGCGCTGCCGGCGCTCGGCGGACTCTTCATCGGCTTCATCTTCGGGCTCATAGGGGGCTACCTCGGGCTGACCTACAAGTCAACGAGGTCCAACTTCACTGTCGGGCTCGGTCCGGTAGGGTTCGGTGACCCTTGGTCCCGCAGACGGGCTCCAAACCTTCGCCGGACACACCGTCTGGGGCGGGCAGCGGTCCGCTCAATTACTGCATAAAGTGCGGGTCGAGGCTCCGGGACGGGGCGGTGTTCTGCGGGGCCTGCGGCGCAAGGGTTCCCGAATGAAGTGGGACCGAAGTCTGCGTTCCAGCGGTCGAGCGAGCTGAAAGCGGCTTCAGGCGGCTTGGTTCTCATGTTGAGAAACCGAGCTCAGTTCTATATACCGCGTAATCATAAGCGCTTACTAGGTACTTGAACGTGGCAAACCAGCAATACGTGGACATGTGGAAGGACCTGGGGCTGAACCTGGAGAAGCACGACGTTCTCCTCAACGCCCTGGCCAAGGGCTATGGCGACTTGTTCCTGACGCAGAAGAACCGGCCGACCGGGATGCAGTACTTTGACTTCGTCATCTCGGAGGTACACGGTCTGCGCATCAAGGAGTTGGTTGACCGCAAGAAGGCGGGCAAGAAGATCATCGGCGCCTTCTGCCTATACGTCCCCGAGGAGCTCGTCTACGCCGCAGATGCCACCATGGTGGGCCTGTGCGGAGGGGCCGACTTCTCGATACCCGATGCGGAGGCCGTGCTGCCAAGGAACATCTGTCCCCTCGTCAAGTCATTCTTCGGGTTCAAGGTCGGAGGGACCTGCCCCTACTTCAACTCCTGCGACCTGGTCGTCGGGGAGACGACCTGCGACGCGAAGAAGAAGGTCTACGAAGTGCTCGGGGACTACGCCCCCACCTACGTGATGGAGATTCCCCACAAGATTGACACGCCGCAGTCCAAGTCGCTCTGGCTTGCGGAGATAAAACAGTTCAAGGAGCAGATAGAGAACCTGACGGGAAACCACATCGAGAAGGACGACCTCAAGGAGGCCATTAGACTCATCAACGCCAAGCGGTCGGCGCTGAAGCGGGTAGCCGAGACGCGCAAGGCTTCTCCTCCACCGATCAGCGGGCTGGACGCGTTGCTCGTAAACCAGGTCAGCTTCTACGACGACGTGAACAGGTTCACACAGAAGACTAACGAACTCGCGGACGAGCTGGAGAAGCGCAACAGGGCGGGCGTGGGCGTCGGGGACCCGGACAAGCCGAGGCTCATGTTCTCCGGATGCCCCATGGCCATCCCTAACTGGAAGCTGCACTCGATAATCGAGTCTCTCGGGGTGCCCGTCGTGGCCGAGGAGAGTCGCATAGGCTCCCGGTACTTCACCGACCTCGTGGAGCCCAAGGGCGACTCCATGGACAGCCTCTTGGAGGCCATCTGGAGCAAGTACTCCAGCATCTCGTGCGCTTGCTTCACCCCCAACGACGAGAGGGTGGACAAGGTCGTCGACATGGCCAAGGAGTTCAACGCGAGCGGGGTCGTCTACAACGTGCTCCAATACTGCCACACCTACAACATCGAGTCCATCAAGGTCGAGAAGGCCCTCAAGAAGGCCGGCGTCCCGATGCTGAAGATCGAGACCGACTACGGGACGGAGGATGTGGAGCAGATCAGGACGAGGGTGGAAGCCTTCACCGAGATGCTCCAGCCCGCCTGACCGCTGGTGAGCCGAATTGCCAGTGGCGGGGGTTGACATCGGCGCGGTGGCGACGAAGGTCGCCGTCTTGGCCGAAGGAAGAGTACTCGCCTTCCATCTCCTCCCGTCCGGCTACGACGGCAACGGGGCCGCACGGCGGGCCCTCAAGATGGCACTTGAGGAAGCCCACCTAGCCCGAGGCGACCTGGACTACATCGTCTCGACGGGGTACGGCAGGCGGGTCTTCACCGAGGCCAACAAGACGGTGACCGAGATAACCGCCCACGCCGAAGGAGCAAAGTCGCTCTGCCCAGACGCGAGGACGATCGTTGACATAGGGGGCCAGGACAGCAAGGTGATCAGCCTGAGCGAGGGGAGCCAGGTGGCTAACTTCCTGATGAACGACAAGTGCGCCGCGGGCACGGGCCGGTTCCTCGAGGTGATGGCCAGGGTCCTGCACGTTCGGGTCTCCAAGATGGGCGAGCTGGCTCTCAAGAGCACTTCTCCGGCGAGGATTAACAGCATGTGCACGGTCTTCTCCGAGTCCGAGGTGATATCCCTGCTCACGAACGGCAGGAGTCGGGAAGACGTGGCTGCGGGTCTCTGCGAGTCTATAGGAAGGCGGATTGGCTCGATGATCAGATGCGTGGGGGTCAGGGAGAGGGTAGTGTTCACCGGGGGCGTGGCGAAGAACGCAGGGATGGTCGCTGCACTGGAGAAGGAACTCAAGACAAAGATGCTCATCCCACCCGAGCCGCAGATAGTAGGGGCACTAGGCGCCGCACTGATTGCGCAAAAGGCCCTTTCGGAGGGAGGGAAGGCGCTACCATTGGCCCTGGAGATCACGACCGCGACCACGCAGGCAACCCCCGGAGTCACGACACCTGAGCCAATGATGGCTGAGTGCCAACGATGCGACGCGTTCGGGACCTCTCGCGGTCCGATGAATCAGGCCCTCCCCAGTTGTCGGCCGTGAGAATCGGACACACTAACCGAGTGCGGCTGGCCCGAGAAACTGCAGAGGAGATGGCCGAGATAACAGCCCAATTCCTGATGCCTTTGGGCCCAAGATGGGGCCGCTCAGGTGCGCCCAATGAAAGACCGTTGAGGGCTTCAGATGGGTTGGCCCGACCGTTCAACCTCGCTAAACGTTCCTGATTCAAGGGACATTCTGGGAGTTGGGGTGTTCAAAAATGCTGGTTCAAGTCAGTCGCCCTACCACCCCCAACCATGAACACCAAGAAGTCAACGGCACTCGCAGCGACGGTGGCTGCGGTAGCAGCGTTCGCTCTTATCCTAGTTTCGACGTTCTCCGGAGTCCTGCTCACGACAACAACAGGAGTGTCCAGTAACTCTGGACCGACGACGACCGTCTCCGGCCCGAGTCAGTCCTCATCCCAGTCCTCGTCCCAGACCTCGGCCCAACAGTCATCGTCACAGCAATCCACAACTCAGCAATCCTCTACCCAACAGTCCTCGACCCAGCAAGGCCAGGGGACCCTTTCAATCATGCTGACCGATCCGCCCACCGTACCGATCGGAGTGACCAAGGTATACGTCAACTACGCCAATCTGGCGGTACACCTGTCAGGAGCGTCCAGCAGCAGCGGCTGGACCACGGTCAAGGCGTCAGGGTCCATCGAGCTCGCTGGGTACCGTCAACATCAGCCAGACCATCTCCTCGGTCAAGATCAACACCGGGACATACGACATGATCCGCTTCAATATAACAAGCGCCGAGGTGACCTATTACGGTCGGAACTACACGGCCTTCGTCCAGACAAGCGGGCTCACGATTCCCATCGCGAGCGGCATAGGCGTCACGACCTCCACGCCCTGCGCGGCGATGATCGACATCTCGCCCACCGTGATCAACACCGGAACCCAGACGAGCCCTGTGTTCATCATCCAGTCCATCGCTTCCGCCTACCCCGTCCCCTCCACGGCACTGACCGTGCAGCAGGAGCAGGTGGGTTCCCAGATGAACCTGACGGTTTCCAGCTGGTGGCAGACCATCCAGCTGACATCCACCGCTCACCTGTCCATCGGGTCGGCATCTCTCAACGAGACGTACCTTAACCTGAAGGTGCTGAACACCGGCGGCAACTCGACCGTGCTCAACCTAGTTACCCTCACGCCCGTGGTCAACGCCACCGCCTCCGGACAAGGAGGAGTGCTCCCGACGGCGCTTGGCCAGTCGGCCATCTTCATCGTCCTCAGCAACGGCACGCTCGTGCAGGTGCAGCTCTTCATGAGCTCAATGATGTCAAGCACGAGTGCAAGCGCAATCTCGGCGACGCTGTTCGCGCAGAGAGGGATGGAGCTCCCACCGGGAGCCACGGCGACCCTCACGCATCACGGCACCATACTGCTCGGGTTCATGGGCATGGCCATCCAGACTCCCGTGGGCAAGATCATCAAGGGCCAGCAGTACCTCGTGACCGTGATCGGAGAGGGGGCGTCGGCCAGCTTGGTAGTGACGGCCTCCTAGCTGCCGCCGCCCTCGGCTTGTTCTTGTTCGCCTGACTTAATAGGGGATGGAGCTTCTTCTGGCATGACCGGAGTCTTGGTGGAGAAGGGAAGGGTCGACGCAGAACTCAAGGGGAACACCCTCAGGGTATACGTCTACGCCCTGAAGAAGAACCGGGTCGGGGTGAGGGAAGTCCAGAGAGCGCTCAGCCTCTCCAACCCCTCGCTGGCCCAGTATCACCTCAGCAAGCTGAAGGAGCTGGGGTTGGTCCGCGAGGAGAACGGAGAGTACGAAATCTCGAACGAGGTGAAGGTGGACGTCATGCGCGACTTTCTCAGGATAGGTACCTCCCTCATCCCGCGGTTCGTCTTCTACGCCGTCTTCTTCACAGTTCTGGTTGGCTACACAGGGTGGATTTCCTTCGCCGAGTATTCAGGCCTCCCTATCGTCGGATGGTTCACGGCGCTGCTCGCCCTCGTCTGCGGGATATTCTGGTACGAAGCGCTCAGGGCTTGGCGGGCCACCCCGCAACCCTAGCCGGGGCATCCCTCCATGGGCCGGCCCTACGGAAGGATTCCGCTGGTGAATATTATGACCGACCCGATAACAAGGAACACAACAACTGAGAGGTTACGAACCCTCTTGGCTGAGAGTAACTTCCCGAGTCCGCTCCCGAGCGCTGTCTCCACTGCGCTGGCGGCGACCAGCGCGGCCACGGCGCCCGTGAAGACAAGCAGGGCGTTATCGAACTGGGCCACGAACACAACCGTGAGGAGCTCGGTGGCGTCGCCCGCGAGGTCGAGGGCTATGAGCGAACCGAGTATGCCAAGGAACGCGTAGACCTCCCTCCTGCCGAAGTGTTTGAAGAGCCGCTCCTCCCCAGTCTCTACCTCCTCTTCGATTCTCAGCCCGCGCAGGTACTCGAGCACCGCGTAGCAGAGCATTATCGCACCCCCAGCGATCTTCACCCAGAAGATCGGAACATACTGAACCAGAGCGGAGCCGAGCAAGACTATGATTGCGGAGGTCATAGTGAACGCGATGGAACCCGCAGCGAACACAAGCAGCGGTCTCATCTTCGTGGCAAGGGACAGCAGAAGGAGCGCGTCCTTGTCGGTCAGCTCCGCTAGGAAGATCGTGCCAAAGACGGTGAGAAACCCACCAGCGAACGCTGAGATTTCCAAGCTCTTCTCGACACCGGCCGAGCTGCTGTAACTGGACAAAGACTTAATTGTTCTTGCGTGATTCGAACAAAGGAAGTGCAAAACTATGTTGCGTGACAGCAGAAAACAGCGGCCCGCCGGCGGTCAATTCAGGCCGGATGGGTTGGACCTCGAGATGATGGAGCTGCTGGCCGAGGATGGAAGCCTCACTCACAAGCAGCTCGCCGAAATGCTGGACGTAGACAAGAGAACCGTGGCGAAGCACCTTGAGAATCTGAAGAAGAAAGGCGCTCTCAGGATTACCGCCGAGATAGATTGGTCTTTGATTGGGGTCGACGCGTTCGCCTTCGTCGGGACGATGACCGCCCTGGGCGATGAGGACGTCGCGAAACTCTATGAGTACATAAAGAACGAACCACGCGTCATCGAGGCCTACTCCACCTTGGGTTCGGACGAGTACTTCCTGGTCGTCCTGGACAGGGACCTGCAGACACTGAGGGAGGAGGTCCTCCGGAAGCTCGAGCCCCTGACAGCAGACCTCTCGACAGCGATAGTATCGAGGCGGATCAAGGCGAAGGGCTACGCCGCGTTCCTGTCCTTCCTGCGGCAGAGAAATGAAGGGCGCTCGAGCCGCACGGTTGCCAAAGGAACCTCTCCCAAGGAGTGACCCGAGCCGCCTGTTTGTGAGGCTAGACCCAGACTATCGCTACATGCGCTCTACCGGATGCGGGAGGTCCTTGTAGATCGACAGGTCGTGCGTTATCGTCTCGCCGTAGTTGTTCCTGTTGTTGTCTGAGTACGTTATCACCGCGGTGAATCGGGTGGGTTGCTTCGCAGAGAAGTACGCCGCCGACGAACCCAACACGATGCGGAACTCCTTCCCAGGAGCGAAGAACTCGACGCCGCGGAAGATGTTCAGGTCATTGATTATCAACTTCCCGTCCGGCCCGAGGATCTTCCCTCCAATCTTCGTTACGACCTTCACCGCCGGCTCGTCCCCTGTGTTCTTCAGGACAAGTAGGAAGAATCCCTTCTCGAGTTCCACGTCGAGGATGACCCGCGGCCTTCCCTGATTGGATACTCCCGTGCCCGAGGACCCCTGGTCCGTGGTCGTTCCCTTCGGCTCTAGGTGGTCTGTCCGGGGACCGAGACTTTCATGCCTTCCACCGCGAGGCTCAAGAGTCTCGATGGCCAGCGTGTTGCTCTTGCCATTGAGGACCGGCGACTCGTACTTCACGGGCCATGCGATGGTGAAGCTCCACTGAAAGACGGGGTTCCTCTCTCTGTCGAGCAGGTCCACGCTGAGAGCGCGAGTTGCCCCGTTCCCTTGGGTGAAACCCGAGATCCAGCTCCAGAGAGCAAGGGAATCCGCGGAATTGGCAATCCCCCGCTTGAGGACAAGGTTGCCGTACTTCACCAAACCGGGTAGCTTGTGGACGTTGTTCTCGGCGTCGGCTCCCTGCCTGTACTCGACCGCCTCAACCGAGACGGCCGGCAGGATGCACTCCGCGAAGTCGATGGCGGGGACGCCATCGATGACTACCTTGAAGCTGAAAGCGCCGTATGGGTTGACATTTGCTGACAGATTTCTACACCAACTCAGATTGCCCGAGTGGGGTCTTAAAGCCTCGCCTAGTTCGACCGGCTTCTCGAACCGGTGTCATCCGGCATGAGTCGCCCAGCCGAGAGGGTCACTTGTCACCGAACGCAGGCCTTGGCACCTTCTCCTGCCACACCGCGAGCTTCTGCAGCATCTTCTCGAACTTCGCGTCCTTGTTGTTGAGAAGGGCCATGTACTTCGAGAGGTCGTCGTCGCTCAGCTGCTCCGTGAGTCTCGGAAGTTTGAAATCGAAACTCTCGACTATCTTCACTCCTTCGTCGATCATGGGGTCCTGCAACATCTTCCTTATCGAGCTGCTCTTCGCCGAGAAGTCCGAGCGGGCTTGTGTCCTGAACTCAGCGAAGGAGTCTTTCAACTTCTCTGAGGTGCGCGGGCCAAGGTCGTCAAGGTTCGTGCTGGAGTCGCTTCCGGCTTCCGACCCGCCTCCGAAGCTGCTGGTCATCGCATCTGCCATCGCGCTGCCGGTCTTTGCCAGGACGTCGCCCATCGTGGAGGCAAGATTGGCGAAGGCCGCCTCAAAGGTGGCCATGAGTATCATCGAGTAGTTGAAGAGAAGGTTCTCCACCTTCTCATCCCTGGTGAGTTTTCCGCTGCTGCCTGTCACTGCAGAGAGATTCCGGAGGATGTCTAAAAAGCGTATCTTCGCACGGCCATCAGGCTCTTGAAGCGACGCGCTTGAGGTGCAGTCTCCTTCGAACCGACTCGCTCCTCAGCTCTCGGAGCGCATCGGATGCTATCCACCTGGACGCGCTCGAGTCGGACCGCTGGATTCTAACCGCCGTCTGGATCGCCTGCTTGTTGAGCTCGACACTCCTCTTCCCAATCTGTCTCAGGGCCCAGTTCACCGCCTTCCTCACGAAGTTCCTCTCGTCCATGGAGTGCCGCTCGATGATGGGCAGGAAGTCCGCGAACCTCTCGTCAGGCTGCTTTCGGTCATGGACCGCCAGCGCCGCCATCAGGACGAATCCGGCCCTCTTCACGAACTCCTCGTCTCTCTCGGCCCACTCCACCGCCTTCTGATACGCGAGGCCCGTCCTGTCGAAGAGGTTGCCGCAGCACTGGTCACAAACATCCCAAGAGTCGAAATCCTTCACCCAGCGGTCCATCTGCCTGCCGGTCAGTGCCCCCGGGTCTTCTATCATGGTCGCCAGGATCCTTGCCTCGTGGATGCCGGACGACCAGAGCCTATCGGCGAGTGCATGGTCCCGTCCGATCTCTTTGGCGAGGCTCCTCAGCTGCGGGATGGATACGCCGAGGGTCTTCTCGGTGTTTATCCCGTACCGGACCATACCCCTGACTGCTTCAGGACTTGACATGGACCGCAGCTTGTTGAGAATCTCCTGCTCGGTTAGAACCATCCTTGCGCTCGCTGCTCCATGCCAATCGCAGGATTGTTAATGTGTTGCCCGTACGGGTTGCGGATTTCACCAGCCCGACATGACGTCCTCCGCATCACCTTCTGACCCGCGCCTACCTCACGACGCGGATTGTCCAGAAATCGTGCGAAATCTTCGAGTCGAGTAGGTAGTCGTAGGGCATTGTGAAGTAGCCGCGCTTGCCCCAGCCGCTCCCCCATGAATTCCTTACTGTGAACCGACGCCTGGAATCGTCATAGCCGCACGCGACGACCGCATGGAGACCCACCGTCTTCTCTCCCTTCCTGGGCATGTCCAGACGGCCGCTCTTCCTGACCGCGTCTCCCTGGAAACTGGAGAAGACCTTGATGCCGAATACGAACGGATACCCCGAGGCCAGGCAGGCCCTCATGTGATCGAGGTTGTGCCCGATTCTCTGGTATTCCAGCGCCTTGAAGCTTCGAGCCTGAGAGTAGCACTTACCTGGAGGCCTCTGCGTCACCATCTCGGCTGAGTACGGCCAGTGTTGCTCAGGACAGTCTCCCTGCTTTGCGATGCTCTTGATCCCGTCCCTGATCTGACCGCCTGCATCCTTCCCCACCGTGCCCTCCATCTCACGCTCGTTGTAATAGATGAACAGCCGTGACGGGGTGAAGACCTCCTTGATGCCCTGCCTCAGGGCGTCGTACTCCATCGCGGCGGCGATAGCATTTGAAGTACAACTGTTGACCTGACCCTGGTTGTACACCGCCGGGAAGTACTTCTTCAGGTCCACTCTTGGGGGCAGATTCTTGATTATCTCCGGTGGCGGGATATACGAATGGTCGCGGGCGTCCGGAGTGTCTCTGACCCCGCCGAGCCCCCATGCCCTCGCATCAGACCGTCTTCCTTCCTGGGAGGTACGGGTCTTGCTCTCTGTTGACTTCGAACTTGGGTGAGGCGTCATTTCTTTGGCCGTCTCGGAGTTGGCCATCCGAGGCGGAGGGCAATATCTCTTTCTTAGCAGAATCTCGGAGATTTGTTTGCTAGATGTCACAGCCACTTCTTCTCACAGTGTCTTGAATCTGCCGCAACCGCGGGATGACGCTCTGACCGCTCCGTGATAGGAGCCTCCGCCGACATAGGCGTCTCATCTCCGAATGCTCATATAGGCTACGAGTCGGTTCTCGTTCTTAGCCATGAGCAACGTTGCAAAAGCTGTCGGAGAGGCCGCGGGCCAGAACGCGACCACGCCCTCTGCTGTCCAGGTTGGACCAGCGATCGCACCAATCGCCGCGCCGTCGGATCTGACCGAGTATCTTGCGTACCTCTCAAACCTTGCTTACTTGTCGTACACGCAGTTCTTGGCCTCACTCGTCTCCCGCTCCGCGCGTGGAGACGGGTCCGGCTGCCACTGTGAGTGCGACTGCAGCTGCGATTGTGGTTGCGATTGCGACTCATCATGCGAAACAGAGTCACCCGTGTCCACGACAATCGGGACCGGCCAGATCCAGACCTCGCAGCCCTGATCTCCCACCGAAGAAGCGGTCATCGAGCATTAGGAAAGGGTGGAGACGCGTCCCGCCGGAGCAGCCCGAAGGCTTGAAGACAGTTCAGCGCATCTTCCCGCGCGCCAGCACCGGTATGATTCTCTCCACCCTGTCGCCCCTTATGCCGACCATCTCGTCGTGCTGATTGACCGCCGTGCAGCAGTGGGCGGGCACGAATCGGACTCGGTCTCCGATTCTGACCTCCCTTCCCCTCTCGGTGAGGTGCAACCACCCGTGCTCTTCGGAGAAGTGCTCCATGACCACGCCCTCCCTGTCCAGCGGAACAGGGTAGAGCCCCATGTCGAAGTTGAACGCCTTGGACCCAGCGTCCACAACGGCCCTGTCTCTGGCGGGTTTGCTCATCACCGTCGCGAGCACGGTCAGCGCGCAATCCCGCATCGTCGCCACGCCGCGGCTGACCAGCACGTGGTCATTTAGCGCGTACATCCCGGGCTGAACCTCGGTCGTGGCGGGGTGCATGGCGTTGATCCAGGTGCTCACCGAGGAGCCCACGCTGACAACGTCCACAGCCAGCCCGGCTCTCTCGACCTCCATCTTCGCGGCGACGATCTTGTCCATGGCGGCGTTCGAGAGCCTGACCTGCTCGTCCTTTGTCTTAGCGCCGTTGACGTGCCCTTCGTACCCCATGATCCCCCTGAAGACAAGGCTGCCGTGTCTTGAGATCTCCTTTGCAATCTTGGGCGCGTCCCTCGCCTGGACCCCGCAGCGGCCCATCCCGGCGTCGATGTCGACGTAGACGTCCAGCTTCGCGCCTGCGTCTTTGAAGATTCTCCCCGTCGTCCTGACCACATCGACGTCGTCGGCGGCGACTCCGACGTGGGTCTTCTCCGCTATTCGAGCCAGCCGTTGAATCTTCTGGGGCACCACGACTTCGTTTGTCAGGAATATGTCGTGGATCCCCGCACCCGCGAACACCTCCACCTCGCTTACCTTCTGGAGACAGACCCCGCTGGAGCCGGCGGCGAGCTGAATCTTCGCTATCTCCGGAGACTTGTGGGTCTTCACGTGGGGTCGCAGTGAGACCCCGCACTCCTTCGCGAACTTCGCCATCCTCTTGATGTTCCTCTCCATCCTGTCCATGTCCAGGATGAGGGCCGGCGTCTCTATGTCGTCGAGGTGTCTTGCCAAGAACGACCCGTCCCGAGTTGATGTCCTATTTCTACTCTTGGGGGGTCCATCTTGCATCGATTCGCTAGCAATTAGGGAACGATTTCGGAATTCCTGTAAATATGCGGAGCAGGGCTCGAACTCTGAAAATGACAACCAGGTTCGCAAAAACAGCGATAGTCACGGCATCGACGATAGCCTTCATAGCGATACTGCTGGCGTACCCAGCAATGTCGACAGCAAGCGCGCAGACATCGACATCAGCGTCTTCCACGACCGGTTCTTCGACCGGCACAACCTTCCCCCCATGGTCAGACGGCTTTGGCTTCCCTCTCAACCAGGGTGGTGACCGAGGAATGGGCGGCCCAGGGTTTGGCCAACCTCAGAGCAAGGTCACCGTCCCAGTCGGACAGGCAATAGCCTTCACGAGCACTACCGGTCAGTACGTGATCGTCGGAACCACGAGCACGAATGGGACGGCATCAGGCTCACTAGTATTCACAGTCTCCAACAACCTCGCCGAAGGGTACACGCTCTCGATTACCGGGAGTGTTGTCGTAGGCGGGACCACGTACACCATCTCATCCGGCTCTGCCGTAATGAGCCCATCAGCCACGAGCATAACCGGACAAGGAGCAACCAGCCCGACCGGCGCGTTCATCCTCCAGGGAGCATCGAGAGGCAGGCTTCGTCGGCACAACCGCGTCCATATCGCTGGACCTGAAATCGGGATCCACCGAGTACATGGTCTTACTGAACGGCACTGTTCAGGGTTAGACCGTACTCGACGCCCCTTTTTTTCTACCATGGCTCGCATCCCATCGGAAGTCTAAATAGCACCAAGGCTGGCGAATCGAATCACATGGCCAGCACCGAGGACAGGGAGAGACAGATTGATGCGGAGCTGAAATCTGCGGACCTCTCCATCGAGGAACTCCAGAAGAAGAAACGGGTGCTCCTTGAGGAGAAACGAAAGATTCACGCTGGCAGGTCCGGGACAGCCCTTGAGCCACCGCCGCCTCCCGCGATGACTGAACAAGGCCCTGGAAAAGGCCCTGAACCTTCTCGAATGGACCGGGTTCAAGAAGAAGGACGGTGAGTGGGCCTTCCTCAGGGACAGGCAGGGGAACATCGTCGAATGGCTTGAATCGGCGCCGGAGTTCGTCGAACAGGTCAGGAAGGGGAAGGAGGTCGTCGTGGGGAAGTACCGGTACAGGGCCTCCGACGACAAGTTCCTGAACAGGTTCATCGAGTGATCCGATGCGCCATTCAGGCTGCAGTGACCTAGAAACAGCCTGCCACGTGGGCCGGTGGTCGACTGGCCGGCGTAATCACGGGACGAAGACCGCGGCGGCGACCGTTGAGGTCCAGAGACCATTCTTGTCGCCGGCTGCAGACTGAGTGATGTGGGTCGTCTTGATTATCATCCCGCTCGACTTGAACAGCTGCTCCCTCTCCCGCCAGGCCGTCTCAGGGTTGAACTCGATGCCCATGGTGGTGGCCAGCATGGTCGCCGCCAGGTCCTCGACGTAGTCCCCCGCCGCCTCCTCAGTCTGTCCGAAGGTGTGGTGCTCGGATATGTAGCCATACTGGCCCTTCTTCGAAGGGATGGCAAGGCCTACCGAGGAGACGATCAGCCTGTGTGGCTCGTTCGTCTCGTTCCTCGCAAGGACGACAAAGGTGATCTCACCGGGGGTGAGCATCTTTCTGCCTTTCTCTCTCGGAACGAGCTTGCAACCGGCCGGGATTATGCTGGACACGCCGACTAGGTTGCAGTGCTGTATCCTCGCGTCCCTCAGCGCTAGCTCGAAGGACTGCAGGCGTTCCTTGTGCCTTCCAACGCCGTTCGTAAGGAAGAAGTGTCTGGGAATCACGCTAAGACAGGGGGTGTATTTCTTCCCTATAATTCCGTTCTGTAATGCCGGAGCAGGACCTCGGTCACGCGATTTAAGGAAGGTCGGGAGATCTTACTCACGGTGGTTCATGGAACAGTCGGTGAGAATAGAACCGCGAAGATGGTTCAGGCGGTTTCCATTTCTAAGTAGAATGCAGTCTCTATATAGCAGGACAAATAATCCGCGCACCATTGCAGGGAACCGGTTCAACCGGGGCACTCTTGCTTGCCCTCCTTATCGTCGCGTCGCCCATTGTTAGCGCTCCGCATAGCGCATCGTCCCTCGTCCTACCTTATCAGATGGTCCTCCCCTACGGATACTATCAGCCATTCCAAATCGATGCGCCGTCGACCCCCACCACCATCTCCATCTCGATGAGCAGCAACACAAGCCTGTCCACCGCTCTCATGACCACTTCGCAGTTCAATCTGTTCGACAGCGGCTACGGTGATATTCACCCCGCGGTGTTCCTTTACAACGGCACCAGCGTCCAGCACTCCGCGAGTGTGCCGGAAGGCGTCTACTACATCGTCTTCTTCGCCTACGGATACACCGCGAACGTGAGCTACAACTTCCAGACATTTCCGATAAGCCCGTTCATCACCGTGCCTCTCACCCCTCCGCAGTCTTCGGGCGTCGCGGCCTTCGGGTTGTACAACGACTCTGGGATAGTGACCCCCTATACCACCGAGAGCAGCGATGTCGTGGGCGTCGCGGCCATCGCCTCCCTCGGGGCCTACAATGCCTCAGCCGCTCTGTACAACGACACGCTCTCCGGCGCCACTCTACAGCTGAACTCCATGCTGGTGGTCAACGAGCAGGGAGGTTTGCAGCAGTCCTACTGGGTCCAGAACACACCCGATTTTGTCACGAGCGCTTCCCAGGTCTCTTGGGCTGACAACATCTGGAACTCCAGTGTCTCAGGGTTTCTCAGCAACAGCACGATCACATCGACCGATGGAGGATACGCTTACTCCTTCTACAACTACGGTTACCCCGGATACTACTACTCCTTCCAGTCTTCGAACTCCACGTACCTTCTACCCCTCCAGCTGGCACTGATAATCAGTGAGACAGCAACTCCGGGACAGGGGGTCCTCGTGCAGATGGGTACTCAGGTAATCGGAAACGGGTCCGCGCCGGCACAGGCCATCAACTGGTTCGACAATGCCACGATACACGATCCCCTGGTCCAGAGCGCGTATTTCTATGTCTCAGGGAACGCCACTGTCCCCAACGGGCAGTTCTATGATACGGAGTTCGTCTTCGGAGGGGAAGGAAACGGAGAATCGACGACCTTCACCCAGCTGAGCGCCTCCCTCGGACTGTTCTACGGCGACTCTCCGACAGGGCCGCAGACATCTTTCCCGTCGTACTATAACTTCGGAGGGAACACCGGGGAAGCGGCGTATAACCTCCACGTCGCCTATGCTGGGAACGGTTTCTCTACACTATCAATTGGCACCCCCAACTACTCCTACCTCGGAAGGGTCTCCGCGACCTACTCTCTTCCTCGCGCAGGGACGACGGTCACCATGTCGTTCTCGTCTGAGACCTCGACTTCGCAGTCCACTTCGAGCAGTCTCTCCTTGCCGACATACGTCATCGCGGGCGTCGTGATAGCGGCAATACTCGTCCTGGTATTGGTGATGGTCATGAGGAGCAGGGGCGCCAGGGGCACCGTTCTGGAGACCCCTTACCCAGTGCAGCCGGTCTCCAGGCTGTGTGGGAGATGTGGCACCCAGATAGAACCCGATGCGAAGTTCTGTCCAAACTGTGGCGCGCAGCAGTTCG
This sequence comes from uncultured Nitrososphaerota archaeon, assembly GCA_963806765.1. Lineage (GTDB taxonomy): Archaea > Thermoproteota > Nitrososphaeria > Nitrososphaerales > Gagatemarchaeaceae > Gagatemarchaeum. The sequence goes on from CAWDYS010000004.1 coordinate 136,355, forward strand.
CTGACTGGCCTGGTCCCAGCGATGCACAGCCGAGCCCATAGCGTGCCTTCCAAGCGGAAGCCTGCTGTGCACTTGGGCTGACACGATTGTCCGTCCGTGGATTTCCCGCTTCGATCGGTCATGATGCCCGCGGCTCCCTCCCCAAGCGCTCAGGAAAGGAAACACTTGAGACTCAGGAAGCTCAGTTCGGGCGGCGTCCGAGTGAATCTGGGGGAGTCGGGCCATCCGTGGGCGACCTTTACGGGGCCGGTAGCCAGCAGGTCGCTAGGGAACCTCAAGTTCCAGACGGGTCGCCCTCTTCGGCCTTCATACTCTCTCCCCTCACCCGGGGGCTTTTCAGTCTCCGGATCCTGACTGCGAAGCAAGTCTGAGCAACCACCGTTCTTATGCTTCAGCCATATGGTTTACCTAAAACACCGAGAACATAGTGAGTGCCCGGGGAACGTCTTCCCATAGGCATCTATCCAATGGCCGGTATCTTCTCGAGCGGCCGCGTCGAACCGAGCACCCATATCTCCCACTTCTGTCGCAATCTCAGGTCGACACGATTGAGCCTGCCGCGGGGAACCGCCAGTATTCGTCTTATCGACCCGTCGTGCAGTATCGAGGGCTCAAACCATAGGCTTGAGTAATTCTTGGATATGAACCTCGTCATGCTCGGATGAGTCTCACACTCGACGACTGCTATCTCCTCCATTCGGAGGTCTGAGCGAAACCCTAGAAGGTCCGGCCTGTACCCCGCCCACGATATCCTGCTCGTGGGTGGGAAGAGGGGCTCCTCGATCACGCGGTAGTGGTCGAGCTCCAGACTCGCAGCGTACCATCTGCTTCATCGAACGATGAAGGTCAGACTCCACGCTTGAGACTCATGGCTGCGGCATTTTAGCCCCGCGCTCTAGAAACCTCCAGCCTCTGTCAAGATTGCACACTCTCTTCGCCTGGGGGATTCGATTGAGCCCTCTGCCCGCGCCCGTTGCATCTCTTGTCGATCCTTGAAGTTTCACTGACGTGCGACACCGTGGACGAGAGAGCAACAATCAGCGGCAAGGACCTCGCGAGAAGAAAGTTGAATGACATTCCATCCGTCATCCGATTTCCGCGGGGTTTGCAACCTGAAAACACTCTTCCTGGGGCAACTATCCTTTTCTTCCCTATTCCGGTTAAATAGTCGCACAGTATGACATATGTCATGGACTCAGTAGTTCACTTCGAGATACCGGCGGACGACGTCAAGCGAGCCTCTGCCTTCTACAAGAAGGCATTCGGATGGGACATCGAGCAGTACGGCGGGATGGAGTACTGGGGGCTAACCACAACGGAGGTGGGCAAGGACAGTATGCCGAAGAACCCGGGTGCAATCAACGGCGGCATGGGTGCCAGGGGAGGGCCGCTCAAGGTACCGGTGGTGACCATAGCAGTGGAGGACATCGACAAGACCCTCGCGAAGGTCAAGAAGCTTGGTGGGAAAGCAGTGGGAAAGAAGCAGTCCATCGGTGAGATGGGCTTCACCGCTTATTTCAAGGACAGCGAAGGGAACGTAATAGGCCTCTGGCAATCCCCGCACGCCTAAGCTGGGGTTTGTTTCTGGATTGCAAGGCGCAATCCTCGCTCGGACCTGCCATCGGCCGGCCCGGGTCGTCTTTTCTTTACGCGAAGGTGGCGATTGTCTTTCCGGTTACCTTGTCCATGACGGTGATCTGCTGCGGATGCTTCGTGAACATCACGTTTCCGAGGCAGACAACGAGGGCAGCGCCCTTCTTGCTGTCCAGTTTCTCAGAACTCCCTGAAGCTTATCATCCTTCTGAACGCACCTGTCGTCTTCGGGACGCCCTCGGCCATGACGAACTTGGCCACTGCCTTGTTGCCGTAGAAATTCATCCTGGTCTCCTCGTCCTGTTTCTCGTCTGTCATTTCGTTGCGTTCAAGCATTCGTGGACTATTAAAGGAAGACAATGATCGAGCCCTGTGTCTCCCCCCGCGTCCGGACCTTCGAAGAGGCTCTCCGCGACCTGGAACCGTCCCCAAACGAAGACTAATTCGACAGTAGACGAAAATGGCGCCTTGGACTGCCGGTGGAACAATCGTTCCACGTCCCACAGGCCGTCCCTTTTACACTAAACACGAAGATACATCTGGCATGCAGTCGAAACCGAAGACAATCATCGCAAGCGCGGTGGTCATCTCCTTCTCTAGTATTGGGGATAGTCCCCGTTCTAGCGCAACCGAACCAACAGTCTCAAACGAATTCAGCCAACACACTGATACAGCTTGCCCAGGCGGCCCAGGGCTATGCGGGACAGGTCCTCTCAATCGCCCAGCAGCAGGGGGTCAACGTCACAAAGGCCCAGACTCTGATTGCACAGGGCGACCAGTTGCTTACCAAGGCCCAATCCGAGGTCAGCACCAACTCCACTCAGGCGGCCCGCGACGCGCTGGGAGCCATGAATGCGTTCAGGGGCGCGGCGCAGTCCCTGCAGTCTGAGGTAGTGGTCTCCGTCAGTATCGAGAATCAAGTCCACTATCTGCAGACCGCAATCCAGAGGCTGCAGAACAGGACAAGCCAGACTCCAGACGACAGTCAAGAATCTCTGCAGCTCGAAGAACGCTTCAGCCAGCACCTGCAGCGACGCCAACACGAACCTCGGTAAGGCGTCCGCCGACATTACCCAGGCCGCCTCGCTTCTCGGCTCGATCACATCGAGCCTCCACAGAAGCACAGGTCAACACCATCTCCGCCCTCCTGAATGATGCTGCGAGCCACCTGCAGCAGGTCGCCTCAGACATCAACACTCTCGCCGATGCCATGAAGGACTCCAAAGGAGTCCAGTACATCCAGATCATCCTTACCCCGTGGCTGACTCAGCTCCAGCAGATGGCACAGAAGGCAAACCTCACTTCCTCCCAGGCCCAGCAGATACAGGGCCAACTCAGCCAGGCAAAAGACCTCCTTGGTACCGCCATCCAGTCGTTCCAGTCCGGGAACTTCGACACAGGTTTGCAGCAGGCGACTCAGGCCCAACAGACTCATGGCCCTCGTAGTGCACGAAATTGCGCAAGACACCGGTCACTGACACCCCAAAGCCGACAACCGCGCTCGGGAGTCGGGGGTCGAAAGGCCCTCGAGCTCCTTCTTTCTTACCAACCCCGCCTCGCAAGGTTATTGGCTGCCCCGATTCAGCTCTGGCCGCTGGTCACTTGAGTTTGAGGACGACCCTGGCCACCATAGGCCTGCTCGTGATGCTGGTAGTCGTGGGGGCGAACACGAATCTCGCGTCTGCCTCGGTCACCCCGGTGCAGTACGTACAGTCGACTTCCATCGTTTTGTCCAGCGATGGAGAGGCGGCAGTTAATCAGACGCTCGTCGTGCCCCAGAACACCACTTCGGTCGTCGTGCCGTTGCTCTCGAATCAGGTCGGAGACATCCTCAGCTGTGGACCAGTCCGGCTCGCCCGAATCCTACCTGGTCGGCAACGGGAACATCACCATCTACACACTCGGCGATTCGCTGGTCTCTCTCACGTATTACACCAACGCCTTGACGACGAAGCAGGGTTCCGTCTGGACCGTGGACTTCACATGGAATGCTAACTCGACCCTTGAGTTGCCTTACGAGTCGACCATCCTCTCGCTCTCCGGTGTGCCGACCTCCGTCTCGGAGCACAGCGGAAGCCCCGTCATGGTCTTAGGCCCGGGATTGTGGCAGATTACTATGGTCTGCCGATAGCAACCTCGCTGACACAGACTTCTAGCTCGGTGCGAACGAGCTCGACAAGTGCCGTGGCATCGAGCGTAACTTCGAGCGCCCCCGCATCCGGCTCGAGCACCTCCTCGGCGGAGTCTTCCACCTCCACGTCGTCGACCGGGACTTACTACCAGGGAAACACCCCTGAATCCTCCCCCTTTTCCTATTCGCTGGTTGGAGTCGTCGCAGTCGCCGTGATTCTGGCTGCCGCGGCGGGGGTCACTCTCCGGAGAAGAAGGAGGTCCGCCTTGGCTGGTCCGGGGGCCCTGAGGCCGGATGACATCGAGATGCTCCGTTTCATCAGGGATAAAGGAGGAAAGGTGGTGGAGGCCGAGATAAGGGAGAGGTTCGACGTGCCGAGAACCACAGCCTGGAGGCAGGCCAAGCGGCTCGAACAGCTCGGCTACCTTCGAGTGAAGAAGCTGGGCTCGCAGAACCAGCTCGAACTCATCCGGAACGACTTCAGCTAATGCTGGCACTACTCGGCGATGTTAGCCACTATGAACTTCAGCTCGGTGAGTTCGCTGATTGCGAGGCTGACCCCTTCCCTGCCCATCCCGCTCCGCTTGATCCCGCCAAACGGCGCGTTGTCCCAGCGCAGGTTGGTCCGGTCGTTAATCATGACGGCCCCAGCCTTGACTCTCTTGGCGAGCCTCAGCCCTCGGGCCAGGTCAGAGGTGTAGATGGATGCCTGCAGTCCATAGATGGTGTTGTTTGCCATCTCTACGGCTTCGTCGTCGTTCGCGGCCTCCATGATCGCCGAGACTGGACCGAAAACCTCCTTCTGGGCTATCTCCATCCCCGCGACGACGCCGTCGACTATCGTGGGCGAGTAGTAGTTCCCGTTTGCGAGCCTCTCCATAGCTGATACGAGACCCACCCATCCTGATCTTCGCGCCCTTCTCCTTGGCATCTCTGACAAGACCGTCTATCTTCTCCAGGCTCCGGGCGTTTATGACGGGCCCGACGCCCGTGGTGCGGTCCATCGGGTCGCCGACCCTCAGTGTCCCGACCGCCTGTTCAAACTGCGTGAGGAACCTCTCCTTGACCCTCTCGCTCAGGATTATCCTCCGCGTCGCCGTGCATACCTGCCCAGCGTAGGAGAACGTACCCGCGAGTGCGGAGCTGACCGCGTTCACGAGTTTCGCGTCGTCGAGGACTATCAGCGGATTGTGCCCTCCGAGCTCCAGGATCACCTTCTTGTTGGTCCGGGCGGCCTTCTCAGCTATCGTCCTTCCGGTCTCCGTGTCCCCGGTGAAGTCTGATCGCGTCGACCTTCCCGCTGGCGACAATCTCGTCCCCCACGTCGCCTCCTGACCCGAGCACGACGTTGAGAATCCCACCGGGGAGACCGGCCATCTCGAAGAACTTCGCAATCGCCAGCGCCGGGAGCGGGCCATCACTCGGGGGCTTCACCACAACGGTGTTCCCCGCTGCGACCGCCGGCGCCACCTTGTGCAGCAGCAGGTTGAGCGGAAAGTTGAACGGCGATATCGCCCCCACCACTCCAATGGGTTCGCGAATCGTAAAGCCCAGCCTGTTCTGGTTCCCGGGCGGGAATGGGTGCGAGTCCAGTGGTATCGTCTGCCCGTAAATCCTCTTCGCCTCCTCCGAGGCGAAGGTCAGCGTCAGCACCCCCCTCGAGGTCTCCGCTTCTGAGTCGGCGATGGGTTTCCCGACGTTCTTCGCTATGAGGGTGGCCATCTCCTGTGCGTTCTGCTCTAGGAGGCTGGCCACTCTAAGGAGGACCTTCGACCTCTCGAAGGCGGTCATCGATTCTGCCTTCGCCGCTGCAGCTGAGGCAGCATCGATTGCCTTGCGCGCATCCTGCCTGCTCCCCTTTGGGACCGTCGCGAGAACGTCTTGGTTTGCGGGGTTTAGGACCGACACCATCTCCGCGTCTTCGGCGTCGACCCACCTTCCATCGATGTACATCTGGGAAGGGACTTGCATGGGTGATTTCTCCGCGGGTTGCTATTTATCTCTGTGACAGTTCGACTCGCGCCTGTTAGTCTTAAATCTCCCAGGCCTGGCTACCCTCCCGTGGCTGGGCTCATCGACCTTCTCATCCTACTAGTTGCGCTCGTCATATTATGGGCGATAGTCTCACTCCCGGTGTACATCGCAGCCAAGGCCGTGACCAAAGGCAAGGCGACCTTCGGAGAGGCGATGTGGGCCACCCTGGGCGGGGCAATCGTCTACGTGATTGTCTTGGTCGGGGTCTCGTTCTTCCTGGGAGCGCTGATCGGCCATTCCGCGGGCGCCTTTGCGGTGCTGCTCGCATTCGTCGCGTGGCTCGCGTTCTACCGGTCTCTCTTCGAGGTCGGGTGGCTGGGGGCCATCGGCATAGCGGTAATCGCGGTCATCGTGACCTTCATCATGAGCCTCATTCTTGTGGCACTCTTCGGCGTCTCGTTGCCCGTCTCATTCCATCCGATATGACGAAGCAGAGGTCTCCTTTGGACCAGAGTTCTCAAACAGTTAAGTATCGAGAAGACCGCCTGCTTCATTGTTGAACACGAATTCTTCGAATGACGACCTCTACCGGAAGGTCGCAAAGAAGGTGCTGACTGAGTCTCTCGCTCTAAAGAAGGGTGAATCCCTGACCGTCGAGACTTGGAACAATGGCCTGCCCTTCGCCCGTCACGTGGTGCTCGAGGCGAGAAAGATGGGCGCCCTCCCGCTGACTATTTTCGAGGACGAAGACACCTACGTCGAGGGCGTCCGTGCGACGCCGAAGGACATGCTCGGCAAGATGGGGAAGCACGAGTACAAGCTGCTTTCTGCCACCGACGCCTACGTCTTCATACCGGGACCGGTTCTTGGGAACTACACTCAAAGGCTCCCGAGAGAAGAGGTGAACGCCTCCACCGCATATGGTGAGTCCTGGTACAAGGCCGCGGCCAAGGCTCGGCTTCGCGGCGTCCGTCTGGCTTTCGGCTACATCGGTGGGGACGCACCGTCGATCCTCGGTCGGTCCGTCGATGCCATCGTCACCCACCAGCTGAATGCCGCCCTCGCAGACTACAAGAGCATAGGCAGGAGGGCGAGCGTGCTCTCGTCAACATTTGCTGCAGGTTCCGATGTGACCTTGAAGACACCAGGCTCTAAGCTCACCTTCAGACTCACCGGCGTGAATGAGGTCGACGACGGGGTCGTCGACGCGAAGGACCTGGAGAGTGAGAACAACATGTGCTACATAGCGCCGGGCTACGTCTACGCCGAGGTGGATCCGACCTCTGTCTCGGGGACGTTCACGTTCTCGCCGACGGTGACCCGTTTCGGCATGATCAAGGATGGCACTCTGGAGTTCAAGGACGGGCGGGTCACCGGTTGGAGCAGCAAGTCCTCCTCGGCTGCGCTTGGCAAGTTGGCCGCCGCGGCTTCAGACCAGGCGCGGCAGGCGTCGTCCATGATGGTGGGACTGAACCCTCTCCTCGAGCTACGGCTACGGCCAGAACTCGCACTCTGCTGGGGTCCTCTCGTTCAGGGCGTTCGGGGTGAACTTCACCTCGGGCAGGGGGTCCCTCATCGTCCGCGGGAAGACGCTGGTAGATCGCGGTCGGCTCTAGGGTCAGGGAGCCGCCCCAAAGGTCGAGGCAGGGGGAGAGACACCTCCCCACCTGCCGTCAGCCAAGATACCTACCAGCGCGTGAAGTGAGTCATCGAGCGCGGTTCTCTCTCTTCCCCTTCAGTCTCCCTATCCATGCCTGATGCGGCGATGGTCAAGTTCTTCGCAGCCGCAAGCCGAGACAAGCTTGGCAGTATTCTTTGGTGCATTTTGTATCCTAAAAAGTTATTACCAAAATGAATCGACGGCATCCAGAACGAGCCTTGTCGAGAGTTGTAAGAGATGTTACAGAGTTGATAGGGCAGACTCCACTGGTGAGGATAAACAGGCTGACCGGACCCGAGGACGCGACCATCTTCGCGAAGCTCGAGTGGTACAACGCGGGGGGCTCCGTCAAGGACAGGCTGGGCCTCTACCTAATGGAGTACGCCCAGAGCGCTGGGAGTCTAGACGGAGAAAAGACGATCTTGGAGGCTACGTCGGGGAATACCGGCATCGCGTTGGCGATGATTGCAGCGGTGAAGGGTTACAAGATTACCTTGGTAATGCCGGAATCGGTGAGCGTCGAGAGGAGGAAGATAATCAAGGCCTACGGCGCGGAGCTGATCCTGACTCCCGGGGCAAAGGGAACGGCTGGAGCGATAGAGCACAAGCGGGAACTGCTCAAGCAGGACACTTCCAAGAGGTACATAGACATCGACCAGTTCAGCGACCCAGCCAACATAATGGCGCACTACCAGACCACGGGCAGAGAGATAATCGAGCAGACCAACGGCAACCTCGACGAGGTGGTCGTGGGCGTTGGCACGGCGGGGACGGGGGTCGGCGTCTCCATGCGAATAAGGGAGCAGCTACCTCATGTCAGGATAACCGGCGTCACGCCGAAGCTGGGTGTGAGCATACAGGGCCTCAGAAACCCCGGTGAACTATTCCCAACGCAGTTGTTCAGGAGGGATGCCTTCGACGAGGTCGTCGAGATAGGGGAAGAGAAGGAGGAGACGTTCAAGGTGGCACGGGAAACGGCGAAGAAGGAGGGGCTGCTGATGGGAATGAGCGCAGGCGCAATCATGTACGTAGCGCTGAAGAGGGCGAGGCAGATTGGCAAGGGAAAGGTGATCGTGGCTGTTCTTCCAGACGAAGGTGAAAGGTACCTCTCCACAGCTCTCTACGAGGACTGATTGAGCGAATCCGAGTAATGTCCTCTCCTCGGCTGCCCGGCTGCCTGCTAGGTAGTCCGGCCAACCATTCTGGCATAACCTTTAGGCCATCCGTCAATCCCGCTCCGGCCTGATATGTCGCTCGACTACGAGAGCCTCCCGCGCGAGTACCCGCACAGGTTTCTGCCCCAGAAGGTCGACCTGGCGGACTGGAACCAGGCAGAGGGGTACTTCACTGAGTTGCAGCAACGAGCGATTGGCTCCGTCGAGGACCTCCAGTCGTGGCTCGATGATTACTCTGAGCTCTTCATTGCGATGTCGGAGGCGGCGTCGATTCGGTACGTCCGGATGACGGAGCAGACGGACAGGAAGGAGTACAACGATGCGTATCTCGCCTTCGTGGAAAACGTCGAACCGAAGGTGAAGGTTGCGCAGTTCAATCTCAACCGCAAGTTTGCGGCCTCAGACCATCGAAGGCTCCTCCCTCCCGACGGCTACGGGCTCCTCGAGAGGAAGATCGAGAACAGCGTCAAGGTCTTCCGGGAAGCGAACGTCGAGCTCGAGAAGGGGGAGAGGAAGCTTGCGCAGCAGCACCAGCGCATCACGGGCTCGATGACCGTCTACCATGACGGACGTGAGAGGACGATCCCAGAGATGAGCAAGTACCTGGAGTTGCAGGACCGTGCCGCGAGGGAGGAGTCCTGGAGGCTCACCCAGGGTCGCGTGGCCCGCGACGGGGATCAGTTGGACGGCATCTTCGACGGGATGGTCACTCTGCGCGACCGGATAGCCCGCAACGCAGGTTTCGAGAACTTCAGAGACTACAGCTTCGTCAGCCGCGAGAGGTTCGACTACGGTCCTGATGATTGTTTCCGGTTCCATGACGCGGTCGAGAAACAGATCGTCCCTCTGGTGAGAGAGGTCTACCGCGAGCGGCAGAAAGAGCTGGGTCTTGATTCGCTGAGACCATGGGACCTCGCGGTGGACCCCCATGGGGAGGCTCCGCTCCGCCCGTTCAAGACCACTTCAGAGCTGGTTCACGGGTGCGAGCAGGTCTTTGAGAAGGTCCACCCCAATTTCTCCGAGGACTTCAGGAGGATGATGAAGTCTGAACCTGTTGGACCTGGAGAGCCGTACTCGGGAAAGCCCCCGGCGGGTACAACGCGGAGTTTCTCGACCTAAGGCTCCCCTTCATCTTCATGAACTCGGTCGGGAGAGACCAGGACGTATGGACGCTTCTGCACGAGTCGGGCCACGCGTTCCACGTCTTCGAGATGAGAGAGAAGAAACTCCACTACCTCTACAGGAGCGACAATATTCCGATGGAGTTCGCGGAGGTCGCGTCGATGAGCATGGAGCTCTTGGGAGGCGAGCACATCGCCTACACCTTCTATGACAAAGCTGACGCCGCCCGGTCAAGGCGCAACCATTTCCTCTCGATAACGAGTCTGCTCCCCTGGATCTCTACAATAGATGCCTTCCAACACTGGCTCTACACGAACCCCTCACACACGAGGGAGGAACGCAGTGATGCATGGGAGAAGACCTACGACAGGTTCAGCCCCGGCGTGAGCTGGGAGGGCCTGCAAGACGAGAAGCGCTCGCTGTGGCATCGCCAGCTTCATCTCTTCCAGTCGCCGTTCTACTATATCGAGTACGGAATCGCCCAGCTCGGCGCCCTCGGCGTGTGGTCGAGATACCTCCGCAACCCGGATGACGCAGTCGAAGCCTTCAGGGCGGCCCTTGCGCTGGGAGGGTCCAGGCCTTTGCCGGAACTGTTCGCCAGGGCCGGCCTGCCGTGGGACTTCAGCGCTGGGATTGTGGAGGAGTATGGCAGAGAGCTCCGACGGATCCTGCTCCCTTGATTACCCATGCGGGGGAACCTGCACGCTGTAGACTTAATATGCCAGCGGCCTATCTGGAGTTCTATGGAGGTACTGGACGGCCCTGTGGTCTCCGAGATGATCTTCAGGAGATACGCTCGGAACCCCAACGGATGGAGTTACACCGTCTCCCCTTCGAATTCGCACGGTTTCTATGATGCCGTAATCGCCAGCCCTGAGGAGTCCTGGCACCTAAAACTTGACACTATCTTCAAACCATCCCCTCTGGTGATAGGTTCGAGGAGCGCGGTCGACCTGCAGCACTACGCCATCTCTGCCCCCCTCTCATTTGGATACAGAGAGATGAACCCCGCCATGGTCAGGGGCCTTGGAGACGGAGGAGAAGGTGCTCCAGGGCTCGCCGAGTTGCTCGCTTCTCTTGCGCCGGTGGTGCCCGAGTCGGGCAAGGCGTACGCACACGGCCCCTTCGTGCTGACCCGACGCACGCTCCCGATTCATGATCAGGCCCAAGCTAAGGTCGACGAAAGGCTCACATCAGACATGCTGACGCTCGTAAGGAACCGTTACCCCAGCTACGGCTAGTCTTCGCCCCGAATGGCCACGAGTATTGTCCCTCCGACCACGAATACCAGCACGAGAATGAGCATCCCCGCCCAGATTCCAGTGAGGAGAAGGCCTGCGATGGCGTCCTTGAAGAAGGGAACGGCGAGCAGCCCGAGCAGCAGTATGAGTACCCCGAAGACCCTTGAACCCTTCATGCCGCTGGTTTGCCACCCCTGATATCTAAACTGTGACCTTCAACAGGGCGAGGAGGGCGCCGAACTCGCAGACCGTTATCGCCACCAGGACCGGGTATAGCTGGTCGCTGTAGAGCCCTCCCATGACCGCGTAGCCGAACAGGGTGACGACGTTGTGGAACAGTAGCAGCACTGCGAAGATTAGAAGCCCCGCGGAATAACCCGCGCGGGTCTTCTTGACGATCCTTGCGTACAAATAAATCAGGCCGAGGAGCAGAATCACGTTGAATGCCGAGAACAGCGTCGCGACGAGGATCAGCAGTCTCCATGCCTTTTGTGCGCTGCCGCGCTGACTCGTTTAACTCTTTTTCCCAATTCAGAGTTCTCAACCGATAAATACCGTAAAGTTGAATTCAGGGCGAATGTCCGACGACCCGGATTTTCGCAGGCTGCTTCTCTTCCTGCTCGGAGGCAGCAGAGGCGGCGAGAACCGGGCGAGGATAATCCGGAGACTCAGGGCCAAGCCTAGCAACATGAACCAGCTTGCCGGTGACCTGGGCCTTCAGTACAAGGCTATTCAGCACCACGTCCGAATCCTCGTGAACAACTCGCTTCTCGTGACGTCCGGGGAGAAGTACGGGATGATGTACTCCCTCAACCCATGGTTCGAGGCCCACATAGATGTCTTTGAGCAGATCTGCGGGAAGCTCGGGTTCAAGGAATGAGCAAAGTTTACAATCTTCCGCCCTACGGGTCAAAGAGATAGCAAATGAGCCGCGCCTACGGTGTCCGCCCACCGAGGAAGAGATTTCTCTCAGGTGGCCTCGACTCGATACCTCCGGGTGCGCACATGATTCCCACCAATGTGAAGAGCCAGTATGAATCCATCCCCTTCCATGTATATCATCCGAATCCACACAACGGGATAACGATACTCCGCAGCAAGCAGAACCAGCACGACTGGCTGGTCTGCGGATGGTACATCGACACGTTCAGGGAGGGCGGCGTGGTGAAGGGCCTCCTGTACACGCAGGTGACCTCCGAATCCGACAAGGAAGCCGTCCTCGCGGAGCTCAAGAAGCACGACAAGGAAGCCTCCGCCAAGTTCGCGATCTAGATACGACGGAAATCAGAACAAAACGTATATACGCGCAAAAAACCGGAATTCGAGCTGAACCATTTGGAGAGCAAGACAATGTTACACCTTCAGAGCAAGGACTTCGAGAAAGAGGTCCTACACTCAGAGATCCCCGCGGTGGTGGACTTCTACGCAGACTGGTGCGGTCCCTGCAGGATGGTCTCGCCCATCATCGAGGCTCTGTCCAAGGAATACGCAGGCAAGGCAAAGTTCGTCAAGATCAACACGGATGAAAGCCCGGACTTGGCCGAAAAGTTCGGAATAATGAGCATCCCGACCATCATGGTGTTCAAGAACGGCGACGTCGCATCGAGGACCGTAGGCGCAGGTCCGGCGGCGATGTACAAGCAGAAGATAGATGCCGTGCTGAACTAGGTTACGCCATAAACCAGAGCATATCCCTTCTCAATCAGGTCCGCCTCTTCTGCTCCGAGGCCTCCTTGGCAATGATCACTTCTGTCGACTTGATTATGGCCAGGACCTCATCCCCCTCCTTGAGGTCGAGGTCTTCCACCGCCTCCCTCGATATTATTGATGTGAGCTCAGCCGGGGTTGTCACCTTCATCTTGATCGAAACTGTCACTTCGCCCTTCTGAATCTTGGTTATCTTGACCCTGAACCTGTTTCGCGCGCTCAGCTTGTAACTCGCGTGGGCCATGTACTCCGGTTCGTCGAGTGCATCAAAGAGGTACTTTCGGACCTTGCGAAAATCATGTAGCAGGGAGACAGCCTCTGAGGTAAGAGTCGCGCCTCCTCCGGTCGCCCCCCCCACCTTCGTCTTGACGATCTTCATTCCGAGGTTCGACTCGATGGACTTTATCCTGTCCCAAGCGTTCCTGTATGATATCCCGGAGAGCTTGGCGCCCTCCGTGAGGGAGCTGGTCTCGGATATCCGCCGGAGCAGGAGCGCGTCCGTCTGGTCCAAGACCACATTCTTGCCCTCTTCAAGAGAAAGACGGAAGGCGGGCTGCAGGTTCACCTTGCGGGTGGTTCCCAACTCGAGGCCAATTTGACTGAAGCTTGACTTTAAGTCTTAGGTCTGGGTGAATCCACGTTCCGTACCATCTTCGAAGCTCACGTTCATTCTGATTTTCGCCACTACTCTCCGCTAGTCGAGGTCATCATCAAGTCTACCGAAGTCATAATCGCCAAAGACTGAGTAGTTCGCTTCCCCAGCTTGGCGCTCTCTTCACGGATCGGATGCTGCCAGACTTCACTGTCACTGCCTGAGGATGAGATGACGACCTGTCTTGCGCCCTCGAGCCAAGACCCTTGCTCTTGCTGGAGAGCACAGAGCGAAGTTCGTGAGGGTCCCTTGGAAGCAGCGGACCATAGGCAGAACCTAACGCATAAATATAGTGTTATGCAGGCCTCTGCATAACGCTCATGATTCTAACACACCAGAGACGGGGCATCGCCACGGTCGTAGGCTTAGCGGCGGTCGTGGTGGCAATCGTTCTAATCGTCGCTGCCTACGAGGTAATCACTGTATCCTCCGCGACGACCACGGATACCATCTTCGGTCCTACCATCACCACTACGGATACTGTGGTCAGCCCTACCACGGCCACGGTGACCGGTCCTTCGACGACCGTGACCGCCACGGTGACGGGCCCGTCGACGACGGTCACGACCACATCGATCGCGCTGGCTCCCGTAATCTCATACTCGGCTGATGCATATTCAACCGAAACGACGGCTCTCCTGGCCGGCTTTTCAAAATCCACGGGAATCCCAGTCGCACCAGTGATATCGGGAGGTTCGAACGCTGACGCAAGCGCGATAGTGGCAGGCGCTCCAGACGACGTATTCATCTCGGCATCGCTGTCCGCAACTGCTCCTGCTCACCTTGGGACGCTCTCCTCTAACTGGGCCATAGGATTCGCGGAGGACCAGATGGCGGTGGCCTACTCGAACGCGACCCTCACCAACGCCGCGGCATCCACCATGATAACCCAGGCCCAGACGGCGGTCAAGTCCAACGCCACCTCCGACTGGAACGCCTTCTTCACGTCCCTAAGCTCAGGAAGCGTCAAGGTCGGAATCTCGAACCCGACCGCTGATCCAGCAGGGTATAGAGGATGGTTGGTTCTCGAGGCGGCAGGTTACCTATACTCAGCCGGCAACCAGCAGGCTTACGCCTCACCCCTCCTGAAATCCGGAGGAAATGTCACTGGTGCAAGTGCGGCTGCCCTCGTCGCTCCACTTCAGTCCGGGCAGATCCAGTTCCTCTTCATCTACAGGTCCGCAGCGATTTCAGACGGCATTGGGTATCTCTCGCTGAACTCGCATGTGAACTTGGGGAGCTTCAGCCTGAACACATTCTACTCCCAATTCTCGTACACGGCAGGCGGCGTGAAGAACGTTGCGGCGGCCATAGTTCTCTGCATCACCATACCCTTGAGCAGCGTCAACACCGCTGAGGCACTGCAGTTCGTTCAGTACGTCGTGAAGAATGCCGCGAGCCTCGCATCCTACGGGCTCGTGATTCCCTCAACACTTCTCCTGTACAACAGCGTCGCTGCACCACAGACGCTTCCACCGGCAATTCAGGCCTTGCTCACGCAAGGAACACTAGTGACGGCCGGGCCTATATAGCCGGGACCAATCACGGGGTACCGGTGCACCACAGATGAACTGGCTTAGAGCCATTTCCCTCACTGCACTAGTCCTTCTTCTCATCCCCATCATCGTTCTTCTCTACTATGGTCTCGGCCCGTTCCGGAACCCGGCCGGCTACAGCACCCTCGTCCTCCGCTCGATTGAGCTCTCGCTCTTCTCCTCAGCCGTGGCGGTGGCAGTCAATGTCGTCCTCTTCACGCCCCTTGCCTACTATCTCGCGAGGGGGAAGGACCGGCTAGCAGAGTCACTCGTCGACATCCCCATCAGCGTACCTCACCCGATCATAGGAGTAGCGCTGCTCATCCTGGACAGCCCGGTGACCCCGACCGGAAAGATCCTATTGGGTCTCGGCATCAATTTCTATAACACGCTCCTGGGGCTCGTGACCGCCCTCGTCATCATGTCGGCCCCTATCTACGTGAAGTCCATGCAGCCATACTTCGAGTCCAGAGAACCTTCCGCAGAGGACTTCGCGATGGGGCTTGGCGCATCCAGGCTCCGAACCCTGTTCTCGGTCGTCCTTCCGGACTCGTTTGACGGTCTTTCGAGCGCTTCGTTGATCTCGATGAGCAGGGCGCTCAGCGAGTTCGGCTCTATCTCCATAATCGCCTACTACGTGCTCCAGTACCCGTTCTACGGCGTGAGCCCCGCGTCGGTGACGATCTTCAATTTCTTCAGCGGCAACATGTCAGGGGGTCTGAACGCGGCCGTGACCGCTTCCGCGGCGATGATACTCGTGGCTCTGCCGATTGCCCTGGCGGGCCACTTCGTCAGGAGACGGGGGCGCCGGTCTTGATGGAGGCGAGTGTCAAGAGGAGACTCGGAGACTTCGCCCTCTCTGCCGACCTGAACGACGGGGGCTTCATATGCCTGGCCGGAAGAAACGGTTCGGGGAAGTCCTGCTTCCTAAAGGCGATAGCCGGTCAGCTTCCGATTGACGAAGGAGTCGTGCGGGTCGGTGGAGTGGATGTCACCCGGCTGCCTGTTGAGCGAAGGGGCGTCGTAATGGTGACCCCAGGCTCCTCGATTCCCCATCTGCAAGTGGACGATCACCTCCAGTGGGGTGCGAGGCTCAAGAAGATCCCCCTTGACCAGGGGCGTGTCTCAAAGGTCAAGGCGGACCTTGGAATCGACTTCGGGGGCCGAGTCAGGACCCTTAGCCTCGGGATGAAGGAGAGGGTGTCTCTTGCCACCGCCCTTCTCTCCTCCCCGCGGGCAATCTTGGTCGACGAGGCCTTCTCAAACCTCCACGAGAAGGAGAATTTCATCGGAACGTACCGGAGGCTAACGGCCGAGGCGGGGATAGATGTGGTCTTTTCCACACAGGACGAGGCAGACGGCAGCCTCGCAGACCATCTCTACATGATCAGCGAAGGGAAGACTCTGAAACGTCTCTAGAATCGCTCCCCCTCTTGCCTGGTGCAGGCAGTGGACGCGCCTGAGCTTATTAGCGAACCCCAGAAAGCACTTTTGAGATGGGCTCGCTATCAACGGCCAGGACGTTCGGGGGTATCGGGTCGTTACTGGTTCTGCTCTTCATCATCCCGGTGGTAGGGACCGTCCTCTCGGTAATCGGGTGGATCCTGATTCTCGTCGCTGTAAGCAACATCGCAGACGTAGTCGGGGACAGGTCGATCTTCAAGGACACGGTCATTGCCGTGATTCTGGCGATAGTGGGGATAGTGGTCGGCGCGGTGGTCATCTTGGGGAGCGTCCTCCGGTTCACGCGGCTCAACGGCATGACGCTGTTGTCCGGGCCCAACTCTCTCAGAAACCTCAACGGCACTTCGTTCTCCTCCGGCAACCTGGCGGGTCTGGGCGGGCTCGTGGTGGGTGCGCTCATCGGACTGGCGCTGATATGGGTCTTCTATGTCGTCTCGGCCATCTTCCTGAGGAGAGGCTTCACGAAGATTGCCGGCCGACTGAACGTCAAGATGTTCGCCACGGCCGCGCTCCTCTACCTCATCGGGGCGGCTCTGACGATCGTCATCGTTGGACTGGTAGTGATCTTCATAGCAGATATCATGATGGTGGTGGCATTCTTCTCGATGCCCGACGACATCTCGACGCAGCCTCCCCCGACCCCGATGGTAATCCCACCGCCTCCTCCGTCCGTGAGCGCACCCTAGAGTGCCCTGAAGGCCCACCTTGAGGCATCGGGTCCGATGTCCGCCCTAGGAAGGGGGACTCTGCAGTCTATTCAGGTGCTAGCCTGAGATGACGTACTGTCTGTCCCCTTCGGAAGGAGTCTCCTTCTGTCCTATGCTGGTCAGAATGAACCTCTTCCCGGGTCCGGCGGCCCAGTCCTCCGGCTGTATCTCCCCCCGGTGGATCCGCTCGTACTCGTCGATGCTGAGCTTCCTTCGGGAGAGGAGCCTCTTCATGAAGTCGAGATTCTTTGAGACCTCCCTGTATCCTTCGGGGATCCGGTTCCCAAGGATCACCGCGTGGCTTCCGCTCCCATAGCCGCAGAGGACCACCGATTTCCCTGTCAGATCTTCCTTGTCGTTCTCAAGGAGGCTGTCGAGCCCCACGAATACCGAGACCGAGTAGGAGTTGCCGACCAGGTCCGGCGCGATGAGGGAGCTGCCGATGCGCTTCTCGAAGTCGTCCACGAACTGCTGTGCCTTCATGAACTTCCTGCGGTAGTCCTTGTAAGCGTCGCTCATGTAGTAGGCGAGGTCGTCCAGCCCTGCACGGGTGGGTTCAGGCCCTATCGTCTCCTCGATTGCCTTCCAACGGGGAAGGCTCCTCCACTCGTGGATGAGGAGCGAGGCGTAGGCAGATATCACCATCTTCTTGTGCGGGTTGTGGTAGATCGCCCTGTCGATGAAATCCAGAGTCGACTGGTCCGCCTCGGGCCTTATCAGCCCAGCGCCGCGCACCGCAGCCTGGAAGTTCAGCCAGGCCTCCTTCATCTCGCTCAGGTAGGATGCGTAGGAGACGGCCCCGTCGACCATTGCGATCGTCCTGGCTCCAGGCTTCTTGAAGTCCCTCATCTCGTGCCTCAGGGCGGATCCGAGCTCTCCAGGGACAATCTCGAGGACCCGGGCGTCGGACCCGATCAGCAGGGCTGCCGAAGCGGCGCCCTGGGTGGGCTCCTCGCCGCTGTTGAGGTTGTACTTCGCGATGTCGGTGGCGAGGATGAGGGCGTACTTCCTTGGGTTCCACTTGGCGCCGAACCAGGCGCTGGTGTCAAGGTACCTCTCCATCCCGCTGACGCAGGCGAACTTCTGCTCGTAGCCGAGGACGTGGGATAGGCTCCCCTTCCCGTAGACCTGCTCGAGCATCCCGATGACGTCGGAGACCAGGGCCCTGGACGAGTCCATGCCGCTCTCCGTCGGGGTGTCTATCCTGAAGATGTCCGACGGGGAAATCCCGTGGGCCTCCATGAGCCTGTAGGCGGCGGTCGCTGCCATGCTCGCCTGGTCCTCGTTCGGAGGCGCCATGGCGAAGGCCTTGATGCCCACACCCTCGGTGAAGTGTCTGGGCTCCTTGCCCCTTGCAAGCGCCAGCTCGGCGTTATCGACGTAGTACTCGGGTGAATAAACATAGAGCGCTTCTATGCCGACTCTTGTCATAGGTAAATCCGGCCAGCCTCGTCGTCAACTATTAAGGTATTCTTCGACGAGATGCTAATACGCCTCATGTCGAACTGGACGGCAGCCTTCCAGGTCTGTCTCCAGCCTCGCCAATGTGAGATTCTGTGCGCGCCGTTTGATGCTATGATGTGAGGAGCTGTCCCAGAAGCTTCTGGGAGACGTTCCCGCCTGACACGATAAGGACGACCCTCTTCCCGAGCTTGTCCGTGTCTCTGCCGGCGAGCAAGGCGGCCAAGGGGGCTGCCGAGGAGGGTTCGGGGAAGATCCTCGCTTCCCTGATCAGAATCCTCATGGCGTCAAGAATCTCTTCGTCGGTGACCGTGAATACCCCGCTGACGTTCTCGGAGCACGCCTTGAATGTGAGGTCGCCCACAGAAGGCGGTATCAGCCCGTCTGCTATCGAATGGGGGTCTTCGATGCTCACAAGCCTGCCCGCCTTCAAGGCGGCGCTCAGCTTGGCCGCCGTCGCAGGCTCCACTCCGAATATCTTCGTTCTCGGACTCTTGGCCCTGACTGCGATTGAGATCCCGGATACCAGCCCTCCGCCCCCCACGGGCACTATGATTGAATCGACGTCGGTGAGCTGCTCTGTGACTTCCAGACCGCACGTCCCCTGTCCAGCGATTATGGCTGGGTCGTTGAACGGATGCACCAGGGCGGCGCCCGTCTCCTTGACCATCTGTCGCGCCCGCTCCTCTCTTTCGTTGTGGTACCTGCCGTACTTCACAATCTCGGCCCCATACTCCGCGATGGCGTCGGCCTTTTCCTTCACCGGGTTCTCCGGGAGGAACACGGTGCACTTCTTGCCGAAGGCCCTGGCCGAATAGGCGACCGCCATCCCGTGGTTGCCCGAGGATACTGCAACAACGCTGTCCTCCTTCACCTGCGAGAGTCTTGTTGTACGCGCCCCTGATCTTGAAGACCCGTATCGGCTGGAAGCACTCCAGCTTGAGATAGACCTCCCGGCCCAACCTTCTCGAGAGCGCAGGGGAGTCGACCAACGGTGTCCGGACCGCGACCCCTTCAATCCTCTTCCGCGCGGCCTCGATATCAGCTATTCCGGGGAGCTCATGTCTTTCCATTCTCTGGTGCACTCGGGTTGAATCTCGACCTGATTTTAGCTTATGGAGATTTTCACAACGTCGTTCCGGTAGGGGTCACTCTTCGTCTTCAGGTTCTTCCGAAGAGCCTTCCTTGACTTCCACTGCGATCTCTTCTTCGACTATCTTCTCGCCCTTCGCGGTCGTGAGCTGATCGACGGGGTACCAGTGTTTGCTCCCCCCCAGCGCATCCATCTCGACCTCGGCGTATCCAACGAGTGTCCTTCCCGTCATCGTTCCGACGGCGTTCTTTCCCGGCGGGGCCACCACCTTCTTCACCTCGACCCCATCCTCTCCGAAGATGGCTTCCCTGACTGCGTTGACCTTCACCTTCAATCCCTTGCTCGGCTTTGCATCCATGGACGACTGCCCCCGAATCTAATTCTGGCTGCTTAAGAATAATTCGCAAGTCAGAGGAACGATTGCAGCTCGCGAATCGTTCGCACGGTCAGGGCCGTCTCCCGTGCCAGGGATTGGAGATTCGCGGCCTCTCTGCCCTTCATGAGGTACGAGGCTCCCAGCAGCGCTGCGCCCGGGACACCCGTGAACGGGTCTGGAGAGATGAGAAGCACAGCGCCCACGTTCCTCAAAGCCCTCGACATGTTTGGAGGATTGGCGACCATCCTGAGCCCGTTGCTCGTCGCTGGGTCGGCCAAGCCCGTCATTGCGCCAATCCGGTCCTGCGAAGATCTGCCCAACGCACTAACCCTGGCCTTCGCTAGCCTCACGTCTTCCCTCACAGGACACAGGCCGATTCGCGTCCGTTAATCAGGCGTGGTCAATAGTGATTGTCAATCCGCTCAAAAGAAGGACTACGGGCCCGGACGACCATGAGGGGTTTGGCTGGCTTTAACCCCTCAGCCTCCCACCAAGCGTCCGATGACACGACTATCGGCAGCTCAGGTCGACGAGATGATAGGATCGATGCCAGGATGGAGGAGGAAGGGCAACTTCATCTCGAAGGACTTCAAGTTCGGCGAGTTCATGGATGGAATAGGGTTCGTCGATGACATCTCAACCGTCGCCGAGAGGCTGGACCACCATCCTGACATCCACATCCGCTGGACGACCGTCCGCCTCGAGATTCAGACCCACGACGAAGGGGGGATTACACTGCTGGACATCAAGCTCGCGGCTGAGATTGAGAAGCATCTGAAGAAGACCGGACAGGCTCCCGGTCACACGATCAGAAGATAGGTGTAGAGGACGGCCACATCAATGATTGTTATGACCGCCCCTATCTTCATGAACTCAAAGAACCCAAGGCGGTAGCCCTGCCTCTCCGCACCCTGGGCGATTATCAGGTTGGACGCGGCACCCAGCAGTGTGAGGTTGCCCGCCAGGGTGCTCCCCCCGGCGAGGGCCGCCCACGCATACGCGGAGGCCGAGGTGAATCCGAGCGTTTTCATAAGTGGGATGTAGAGCGCGACCATGGGCACGTTGCTCAGCACCTGACTCAGGACGACCGAAGACGCGAGGATTGAAGATACCGCGGCAGCAGGGTGTGCGGCGCTTATCGATGGGAGATAGCCTGCGACATAGGCTATGATTCCGTTGTCTGAGACCGCCTGCATGAGGACGAATAGGGCGGCGAAGAGCACAAGGATTCCCCAGTCAAGTCTTTCCAGAATCTCTCTGCCCTTTCCGCTGATTCCGAGGAGAAGCACCGCGCCAAAGAAAGATACCTCGCTTATCCCAAACGGCTCGTGTACTCCGAAGATGGCGATGATGTTGACCAGGAGTATCCCTGACATCGTGAGTATCACCACGGCCGTGGCCTTCCGGGCAAGAGGTCCGTCTCGCCGGATGCCCTCCGATTCTCCGGTCTCCACCACAGCGGATACCGGGAGGCTTCCAATCTCCTTCCTGAAGAGGAATCTGAGCGCCAGCGCGGTCAGCACGAGGTCGATGAGGACCGGTACCAGAAGGTAGTACGCGAACCTGAGCACGGGCGCGTCGAGCCCGCTCGCGACCGCTATCAGGAGGTTCTGCGGGTTGCCCATCGGAGTGGCCGCGCTGCCCACGGTCACCGCGAAGGCCAGGGTGAGCAGGAGAGGCTTGGCATTCATCTTCATCCTCCGCGCGATAGAGAGCATTATCGGAGTCCCCATGAGTGCTATGGTGTCGTTCATCAGCACCATCGACAGGAGGGCGAACCCGAAGAAGCTCAGGTAGAGGACGTCCTGGGGTCTCCTCGCCCTTCGGAGCACTCTTCCTGCGAAGGCCTCCAGGGCGCCGGAGATGTCGAGGGCAGTTACAAGGACGAACATGCTGAAGAGAAAGACGATTACTTGGAGGTTCACCGCGGCGTAGGCATCCGCCACCCCAATCGACCCCGAGATGACCATGGCGGCCGCCCCAGCCAGAAGAATCAGCCAGATTGGTACAGACGTCCTCCGGACGTTCCTGAGAATCAGGGCCGCGTAGGTCGCGGCGAAGATTGCGAGTGCAACGCAGGACTGGGTGGTCCCGAAACTCAAGCAAGAGAGGCAAGGAGAGGATGGTTATTAGCGGTCTGCTCCCGAAGGCAGGAGGGCCCGCACGCTCCGGGGAGGCCCAATCCGAATTTTTTATATACAACTCGAAGTTGTATAGTTGCGTGGTGTTATAGGAAAATATGTCTACAACTGCTATTCCTGCCATGACGTCTGGCGGCACTCCCGTCTTCATCCTGAAGGAAGGGAGCAACCAGTCTAGGGGCAAGGAAGCTCAGAGGAACAACATCCAGGCTGCGAAGCTGATCGCCGAGATCGTCAAGAGCTCGGTGGGTCCCCGCGGCATGGACAAGATGCTCGTCGACTCGCTCGGTGACGTCACGATCACCAACGACGGCGCGACGATGCTGAAGGAGATCGACGTCCAGCACCCCGCGGCTAAGATGCTCGTCGAGGTCTCGAAGGCCACCGACAACGAGGTGGGCGACGGCACGACCTCCGCGGTGATACTCGCGGGCGCGCTGCTGGAGAAGGCGGAGGAACTCATCGACAAGGGCGTTCACCCAACCGTGATCGTCGAGGGCTACAACAAGGCCGCCCGCAAGGCGGTCGAGTTCCTAGAAGAGTTCGCGGAAAAGATTCCCCCAACCAACAAGGAATGGCTCATCAAGATCGCAAGGACCAGCATGCAGACCAAGCTGGTGTCGCGCGAGGCCCAGGACCTGGCCGAACTCGTGGTCGCGGCCGCAATCCAGATAGCCGAGAAGACGGGCACGACATACAAGGTGGACATCAGCAACATCAAGGTGGAGAAGAAGCCGGGAGGTTCGCTCAAGGACACCAATCTCATCATGGGCTTCGTGCTCGACAAGGAGGTCGCCCACTCGGGCATGCCGAGGCGCATCGAGGGCGCAAAGATCGCCATCGTCAACGCGGCATTCGAGATAGAGAAGACGGAGTTCGACGCTAAGCTGAACATCAGCGACCCCTCGATGATGAAGAAGTTCCTCGACGAGGAGACGCACATGCTCAAGGAGATGGTGGACAAGGTCGTCGCCATCGGCGCCAACGTGCTCATCTGCCAGAAGGGCCTGGACGACATCGCCCAGCACTACCTCGCCAAGGCGGGGATCCTGGCTGTGAGGCGCGTCAAGGAGAGCGACATGACCAACCTGGCAAAGGCCACAGGAGCGCGCATCGCCAACAACTTCGAAGACCTCTCCTCGAAGGATCTCGGTCACGCTGACCTGGTCGAGGAACGCAAGATAGAGCAGGACAAGTGGGTCTTCATCGAAGGCACCAAGAACCCGAAGGCGGTGACCATCCTCGTCAGGGGAGGGACACAGAGAATCGTCGACGAAGCGGAGCGCTCCCTCCACGATGCGATCATGGTGACGAAGGACGTCATCGAGAAGCCTGCCATAGTCGCGGGCGGAGGTGCCCCAGAAGCGGAGATGGCATCGAGGATCCTAAAGTGGACCGACACCCTCAACGGCAGAGAGCAGCTCGCAGCCCAGAAGTTCGCAGAGGCGCTTGAGACGATTCCGGTCGCGCTCGCTACCAACGCAGGCCTCGACCCCATCGACACTATGGTGGAGATCAGGGCGAAGCACGCCGAGGGCGGGAAGTGGTTCGGAATCGAAGCGAAGCAGGCCAAGGTAATGGACATGCACAGGGAGAACGTACTCGAGCCGCTCGCCGTGAAGGAGCAGATCATCAGGTCGGCCACAGAGGCCGCATGCATGATCCTCAGGATCGACGACGTCATCGCTTCCGGCAAGTCCAAGGGCCCATCGGGGCCGCCCGGCGGTGGAATGGGCGGCATGGGCGGCGGCGACTTCGAGTAGGTCGATTCTAGATCCCACGCCGGGCGTGGGATCATCGGTCCCTTTTTTCTGAGACCATTCTGTCTCTGCTCTTTGGCTTGGCCATGAGCGGGGTGACCAGTGCCCCGGCCAATCCAATGACAGCCAGCACGACGAACGCGAAGCTCAGCCTGGAGTAATCCTCTCCTATCATCAACTGGGTCAGCGCCGGCCCGATGACGTTCCCTCCCATTATCCCGAGGCCCCAGACGAACCCGTTGGCAGCGGACCAGGAGGAGGACGGCACATAGTCGGAAGCGAGGCTGAGGAGAGTGGGGAAGGAGCTGAAGGAGAAGAACCCGAAGAGCGTGATGAAGGCCAGTCCCAGGTACCCTCCCGTGAAGACGTACCCCACGACCGCGATCGCGGCACCGCCCGAGCTCGCGCCCAGAACGTATCTCTTGTCAAGGCGCTCCACGAGCGTCCCGAAGACGAGCTGGCCGGGAATAGCGCCTAGGAACATCGCAGCCAGCGTGAACCCAAGCTGCGACCCGACGCCCTCTCCCTTTACGGAGGTGATGTAGATGGGCAGCCAGACCGAGACCCCTGTGTTGGCGATTGACCTCACCGCTGTCATGACCGTAAGGACCAGGATTCCACTTGTGAGCACTTCTCTCATGCCGGGGCGTCCTTCGCCATCCCCAGAACTCCTCACGATCGTGTACCCGTGCAGCCCTCTCCAGATGGCCAGCGCACCGACGAGCCCCATGGCCGACATCGTCACTAGGGCCAGCGAGAGGGCGGTCGGGCTGCTGGGATTCCCACGGTCGAAGAGAAAGGCCAGGGCGAAGAAGAGCGGGGGGAATGCCGCAGACCCGATTTGTCCGAACGCCCCGTTGAAACCCATGGCCTTCCCGCTGTCTCCTGGACCGAACGAGGTCTGGAGGATGGCCGCGCCTATGGGGTGGTAGGATGCGCTGCCCAGTCCCGCAAGAATCGCAACCGCGGCGACTATCACATAGAGGAGACTGTTGCTGGGGTACGCGAGCGCAAGGAGGAATCCAAGAAAGGTGAGGGAGAGCAACGCAATCCCTCTCGCCAAGATGTTCCCCTGCGAGCCCCTGTCTGCGAGGTGTCCGACGAAGAAGTTGAGGAGGGCGGACGAGGAGTAGAAGGAGACCGAGATCAGGGTGACAACGACGAGCGGAACATGGTTCGTATTTACAATGACATCAGCCATCAGCGGCACGAACGTGACCCATCCGTCGTTGATCAGGTGCCCGAGAGAGGTGAAGGCTAGGACGCGCCATTTCTCGACGGGAGGGGCCCTTTGCAATCGGGCTTCTCACGCCTCGGGCCCGCATAAATCTTCCTGAGTTGACCTGCTACTGGGTCTTTCGCTTACCGGCGTACGCAAGGACATCGATCTGGGAGCGGACCACTTCATCACCCCTGAGTTCGCCTGGCTGCACGAAACGCAGCTCGCACCAGGCCGGACTCTTCGGTAACAGGTCCCGTGTCCCCGTGTAGATGAAACCGATGTCCCAGTGATTCTCGGTCCCCGAGGTGTCCACGAACGTCAGAGGCCCGTCGAGCTTCATGTCGCGGATGTTCGAGCTGCTCCCTCAGTATCCTCCTGGCTGCACCCTCAGGGGTCTCGTAGAGCATCAGATGGGAGGACGGGAGCATCCAGCCCATTCTCAGGCGCTCCACCCTCTTGGGGTCGAGCGCGCCGATGTGATCCCAGTTCGCGTTCTTGTCGATCTTCCCCATGAGGACGCTCCTCGGCTCACTGCGTTTCGAGATGATTACGAACGCGGAGATGCACATGCCTCCCTCGGGCATCCTTCTCATCCTCGGCGGGACGGCCTTCTTACTGAACGCAGCAAACCTCCTCTCCGTGGCCATGCCCGAACCAGCCCTCAAAAGTCTCTTAAAGTTCTCTACGGGTTCTTCTCGAGGTAGTGCAGGATTCCCATCGCGCTTGCCCTGATCGTAATGTCGGCGTAGGAAGGAAGGTCCTGCTCGCCGATTCCGGACTCCACGGCCACGCCCTTCTTCAGGGCAGCGGTCACTTCCTCTAGAGAGCCGCCTGACCGCTTGAGCGACCTCACGCTGGCAACCCACTCCCACGTCTTCTTCTTGGTCCTCTCCAGGACATAGAGTACATCGGTCCGGACGCCGAAGTGGGGCGCAAGCAGGGTCTCCGCGCCAAACTGTGCGAGCCGCTCTGTTGTCCTCCCGAGTTCGGCTGGGTCCAGGCTCGGCGGAGGGGTCGTCGGGATTACGACCGGCACCGCCGGGTAGACTGCCCCGATGGCGTCCGCCGCAATGAGCACCTTCTTCTCCTCGACGAAGACTGAGATCTGGTGGGGGGCATGCCCAGGAGAGTGAAGAGCGGTGAACGAAAGCCCGCCAAGATCGATATGGAGCTCTTCCCCGACGGCGACGATCCTCTCCTTGTCTATCCCCGTGGGCCTCCCGAACGCGTTGATCGCCTCCTCACCAAACACTCTGGCCGCGCTCTGGATCAGGCGGGTCGGGTCGACGAGGTGGGGGATACCCCGTTCTTGGGCGATAACCGTGGCCCTCGGCATCTGCTTGATGAGCTCTCCTGCGGCGCCCGCGTGGTCGAGGTGCACGTGCGTTGGCACGATGTAATCCACCTCCGAAGGGGATATGCCGAGCTCGCGCATCCCTTCGAGCACTGTCCCAGCCGAGGCGGCATAGCCGCAGTCGACCAGGGCGACCTTGGATCCCTTCAGGACGTACGCCGCCACCGACCTGGGGCGACCGAGCGCGACCGTGTCGATCATGTAGACCCGCTCGGATACCTTTGTAGTAATCACTATGTGCCCGCTTTCCAAAAGGAACCCACCTTTCCTTTTTAGTCTTCCGCAAGACCTCGGCCGGCGCTCGCCGCTCTGGCAGGATCCTCCCGGCCCTTTTATGAGCTGGGCCGCGGGCGTCGCTGGACCGTCGACGGTCGTGTGCGTCGCCGGCGCTTCCAAACCTTCAATCCTTGGAGTTGTCCTTGGCGGGGTGCCCTGTGCTGCTCTCGATGGGCTATCAGAATATCGCGATGGGATTCACGAGGGAACCTGTCCCGCGGGGAAGTCTCAGGGGGGCGACGGTCACCATGAACTCCCAGCGTCCCTCCTCGTCGCAGACCTTCGCGAGTTCCTCGAACTGCAGGCTGTCGCCGCATGCCAGTCCCATCGCGCCTATCTGCAGAGCGTGGACGGGGTGGGTCACTCCTTGGACTCTGCTCGGGACGGTCTCGCCGTCGCCGTCCGGGAGGAACGCCGCAATCTTCCGTTCGTGCAGGAGGCGCATGGCCGTTGGGTGGAGTCCCGCCCTTCCCTGTCCACCGTGGTCGCAGTTCCATGGTCCCAGAACCTTGCGGCGGAGCGGATGCCCGACGCGGAAGACGAACAGGTCTCCCTCGCGCAGCCGCACCCCCTGTGCTTCCTCCGCTGCTTCTAGGTCTCTGGAGGTCACAGCGTCGCCCGGCTCCAACCACCGGCTTCCCCGAAGCCTCGGAATGTCCAGGAGGACTCCTCGGCCCACAATTCCGTTCCCGTAGGTCGTGATGTCCAACACGTCGGCGCCCCGGGATGTTACACTGCTGAGCGGCCTGTTGTTGTAGAGCCTGCCCTTGTACGCCACATGGCAGAGCGCGTCGATGTGCGAGTGCGCGTTTCCATGGCAACCGCATCCGAGGTAGTCCGAGACGAACTGCGGCTCGCCCTCCGCGGCCGGGATGTCATATCCACGAATCATGTGGTGAATCGCAGGATCGGGATTGTCGACGGCGGTGACCGTGTCAATCTCTCTAGCCATCGAGACGGACCGGCCAGAACGCACGAGCAGGGCAGCGTTCTTTATGCGGTCCGGCGTTATGTAATTGAGAGTCCCCTTCTGGTCAGCCTCGCCCCAGCGACCCCAGTTCGAGACGTCATGAAAGAGCTGGTCGAACTCGGCTTCCGTCATCGGCTCATTGACTTTCTCTTCCGCTGGGATCGGGCGGTCTTTGCGCCGTCTTGCAGCAGCCATGTCCTAGCGAGTCGACAGGTCGCTCCGTGGTTTATGGTTGTCGGTGGTCGAACTGAGAGGATCAGCACACTCCTCTGGCACCAGCGTCGGCGCGATGATCGGGGAGATTTCGAGCGGCCAAACAGGCCCAACCTATATTACCCGCTTGGACCGAACTGGCCACCGAACCATGGCGCAACGTCTCAAGGGAAAGGTGGCCATAGTGACGGGCGCCAGCAAAGGGATTGGTGCAGCCATAGCGAAGATGTACGCCTCCGAGGGGGCCCGGGTCGTCGTGAACTACCACAGCTCAGAGGAGGAGGGCAAGAGAGTCGTGGAGGAGATCAAGGCGGAAGGGGGCAAGGCGCTGCCGGTCAGGGCAGACGTCTCGAAGACCCCCGAGGTCAAGCGGATGCTTTCGAAGGCGGTCGGGAAGTTCGGCCGGGTCGATATACTCGTCAACAACGCCGGGATACTTATCGCAAAGGACTTCCTCGACTCGACCGACGAGGACTGGGACCGGGTGCTGGGCGTGAACCTCAAGGGGGCGTACCTCTGCTGCAGGGAGGTAGCGCCGCTGATGCTCACTCAGAAGGGAGGTAAGATTATCAACATCTCCTCCATCTCGGCCCTGGCGCAGCCCTCCGCCCTGAGATTCCCTGACTACGTCTCATCAAAGGCCGGGATGATAGGGCTCACACGGTCGCTCGCCGTCAGACTCGGACCGGAAATCACCGTTAACGCGATCTGTCCAGGCGCCACGGAGACAGACATGCTCGGCTGGATGTCCCAGGAGACAAAGCTGCGCAGCGTCGACGAATCTCTCCTCAAACGGCTCGGCAGGACCTCCGACGTGGCGGCCGCAGCCACCTTCCTCGCGTCGGACGAGGCCGACTGGATAACGGGGGAAGTCCTCACTGTGGCCGGCGGCCGAGGAATGAGGTAGAGTTCCCCGACGACGCTCGCCGTCGGAGACAGCTTCCCCACGCTCGACGGCTTCGCGCGGCCTTCCCTTCCATTCCGTTGAGCGAGAGAGATGTCGAGCCGTCGATCAAGAACCACAAGCGTTGCCGAAGCCAGGAATATCCTCACGTCCAGCTCGACCCTTTCCCATGGTCCAAACCCACGCTGGAATTCTCGGCCGTTCTCCTCTGGACTTTGCGCGCGCGAAGCATAACATATATCACGTGCCGATTCGAAACGACTCAAAGGTGCAATAGCAGAGATGGACTGGGGTCTAAAGAACAGGCTCTCCAGGATGATCAAGCCATCGGACGGCCGCTCTGTCATGCTGGCCTGCGACCATGGCTACTTCATGGGTCCTACGCGGAGGCTCGAGGTGCCTCGAAGGACGTTCGAGCCCCTCGTCCCCTATGCCGACGTCCTCTCGGTGACGCGTGGCGTCCTGAGGACGTCCGTCGACCCGACCTGGGACATACCGATTCTCCTGCGGGTCTCGGGTGGCGCGAGTGTTCTGCAGAACGACCTGAGCGACGAGGGACTCACCGTGGGGATGAAGGACGCGCTGCGAGTGAACGCCTCAGCAGTCTCCATTTCGATTTTCGTCGGCACCGCACACGAGAGGCAGACCCTGCTGAACTTGGCGAAGCTGGTTGACGAAGGCGAAGAGCACGGGATGCCCGTCGTGGCGATCACCGCGGTCGGGAAGGAGCTCGAGAAGCGTGACGCCAGATACCTGGCGCTCGCCTGTAGGATTGCCGCAGAGATAGGCGCCCATGTCGTGAAGACCTACTACTGTGAGGGCTTCTCAAAGGTGGTCGAGGGATGTCCGGTCCCGCTGGTGGTGGCCGGCGGCCCCAAGCTGAACACAGATGCGGATGTCTTCCAGCTGGCCCACGACGCGCTCCAGCAGGGAGCCATTGGGGTCGACATGGGGAGGAACATCTGGCAGAACGACCATCCGGTCGCGATGATAAAGGCCATCAGGGCGATAGTCCACGAGGGGGCCACGGTCAAGGAGGCCTCAGATGTCTTCAGCCAGTCGAAGGCCGCCTCGATAACTGCCTAGGGGCTCACCCAGTGCGAACAGAGGTTGCGGTCATCGGCGGGGGCTCGACCGGGTCAAGCGTCCTATACCACCTCGCCAAGGAGGGTTCCCCGAGTCCTCTCCTGATCGAGCGCGGGCCTGGAATCGCCTCCGGACAGACCAGCCGTTCCACGGCCCTGGTGAGGACTCACTACAGCGTCCCTGTGGTTGCTCAGATGGCGCTCCGCAGCGTATCGCTTCTTCCGAGACTTCGACTCCCTGCTCCCTGGATACACATCCGGCTACCGTGAGACGGGGCTGCTGATAGGGGTCGATGCGGCATCCGAAGGTCTCGTCCGTGAGAACCTGAAGATGTTCAAGCAGATGGGGATAAGGTCCGATTTCGTGGACAAGGAAGAGGCCAGACGCCTGGAGCCCCTGCTCGACGCGAGCGATTTCACTTCTGTCGTGTACGAGCCGCAGATGGGTTACGCCGAGCCCTCCACGACCGCAGGCTCGTTCGCCGGGGCCGCCGAACACCTAGGCGCGCGAGTCCTGACCGGGACGGCCCTCCTGAGCGTCAGCAGGGCTGGCGAGGGGTACTCGCTCACGACCACCAGCGGCGATGTGCAGGCGCGAAGGGTCGTTCTGGCGACCGGAGTCTGGTCCGGACCAATATTCGGGGCCATGGGGATTCCAATGCCCATAAAGACAGTCAGACACCCAGTCGGGATCTTCCGTCGTCCAGAGGAATTCCAAGGACGCCGGCCCGTTGTCTTCGACTTTCCACGTTCGGCCTACTATAAAGCCGAAGGGCAGAACCTCCTCTTCGTCGGCAGCATGGAGGCGGAGGCTCGACGTGTCCAGTCCTGCAGCCGATCCCGACAACTACCAAGAGGGCGTTTCGTTCGAGGAGGTCGAGAAGTACTCCAATTGGACCGCGAAGGTCTACCCGGTAATGGCGTCCAAGGGAAGGTTCGAACGCGGCTACAGCGGCGTCTACGACAACACCCCCGACCAGCAGCCCATAATCGACGAGCTCTCCCGTTACGGATTCCCGGGTATCCACTGTCTGGTCGGTCTGAGCGGGCACGGGTTCAAGCTCTGTCCGGAGTTCGGAAGGCTGATGGCCTCGCTCGTCATGAGCGGACGATTCGAGGACTACGACGTCTCCGCCTTCAGGCTGGACCGGTTCGACGAGGGGAAGCTTCTGAAGGGCAAGTACAGCCTCTCCACCATAGGCTAACCTGCTGGTCCCCGGGGGTCCGTCTAGCCTCAGAAGACCAATTCCAACGCGTCGACCACAGAGTATACGAGGGATTCAGACTGAGATTTAAATAACAAGAGGAGATTTGACTAAGCGTTGATTCTTGATAGCGTGGGGCGTTTCCGCTCGTTATCTTTCGCTTCGCTCGTAATCTCGCTGCTCGCTCTCTCCCTGATCGTAACGGTCCCTGCACACAACGCCCTCGGCGTCACTCCCGCCATTGGCGCTTCGACCGCTCCGATCCAGACGTCGGTCGTCCCGACCCTGCTCACCGGCTACAAGCCAACGGGGCAGCTCCCTCCTTCCACCCCCGTGACCGTCACGGTAGGGATTCCTCTCCAGAACGAGCAAGCCCTCGAGTACCTCGTCCAGCAGATCTCCACTCCGGGCTCGCCGCTCTATCATCAATTCATCTCGCAGGCGCAGGCCCAGAGCTCCTGCCCACCGAAGAGTATCAGGCCGCGCTAGCCTATCTCGAGCAACGAGGTCTGACGGTCGTCGGCAGCAGCCTGGACTCGATAATCACCGCCCAGGGCACCGCTTCCCAGGTCACGCAGTCCCTGGGGCTGCGCATGGAGATCTACTCGAACGGAACCAGCTCTTACTACAGCGCAGACGGGGTGTCGCCGATTCCGGGGGCCTTCGTTTACTCGTCGAACGTCACCGCCGTGCTTCTCAGACATCCGCCGGACCTAGTGACACAGAAGACCATCCCGGTCCTCGCCTCACAAATCGCCCAGACCAACCAGACTGCCCCACTGGAAGCGTATCCTCTGACCGAGCTCCAGTCGGTGTACAACGCCACCTCGCTCTACGCGAAGGGAGACACCGGGACAGGCTACACCATCGGAATACTCGACTTCTTTGGTGACCCCTACATCGCTCAGCAGCTGCAGTACTTCGACCAGATCTTCGGCCTGCCAGACTCTAAGCTGAACGTGATCCCGATTGATGCCTACAACCCCGGCCTTGGGACCTCCGAAGGATGGGCGCCCGAGATCAGCCTAGACGTCGAGTCCGCCCACACCATGGCCCCCGGGGCGACCATCGACCTGTACATTGGCAACGGAGCACTGCCGGTCTCCACGGCGATCGCGGCGATAGTGGCCCAGGGCAAGGTAAGCGACCTTTCGCAGAGCTTCGGCTTGCCCGAGGCCACCCTCTCCTCGCTCGGAGCGAGCACCTTCGACCTGAACGTCGTGCTGGCTGACCAGTACTACATGCTTGGCTCCGCGGAAGGCATCACGTTCATCTCCTCCACCGGAGACGTAGGGGGGAGCGGTAACTCAGGAGGGCCGGAGGGCTCGGTAGCCTACCCGTCGTCATCTCCATACGTGGTGGCGGTCGGAGGCACTTCAACCTACCTCACGTTCAACGGGCCACAGGTCTCCTCCTTCTTGCAGACCGCCTGGTCAAACTACGGTTTCGTCCCCCTCGGAATCAACTATGGGGGAGGCACCGGCGGCGTGAGCGTCCTCGAACCCAGGCCGTGGTACCAATCCGCTCTTACGGCTCCTTCGGGATTCGCCTTCGGCAGGGAGGTGCCCGACCTTTCCCTCAACGCCAACATCTTTCCGGGCATAATAGTGGTGGTCCCTGGCAACCTCACAGAGGTCTCCGGAGGGACCAGTGAATCCTCGCCCCTCCTTGCAGGGCTGCTGACACTGCTGATGTCATCCTCGAAATCTGAACTCGGGCTTATCAACCCCAGCCTCTACAGCCTGGCGCAGAGCCCCTCCCTCTATCCCAAAGTCTACCATCCGATCACCTTCGGATACACCATCCCATGGGTCTCACAGAGCGGCTACAACATGGCGACAGGGTGGGGCGCCCCTAACATCGGCGAGATGGCGCACTACGGTCTTGGCGCCGCATCGGGGAAGACCCTGAGCGTCAACGTGACCGTGACCCAGAACGGGGCCAAGCCCTTCGACGTCTTGTCCGGGGCGGCTCTATCGGTCGGCGCGACCATCAAGAACGGGGCTTCCGTGGTCTCCACGGGTAACTTCACCGCCGAACTCGACACACTCACCGGGAACCTCCTCACCGTGCCGCTCACCTACACGTCTTCCAGCGGTTCATGGACGGGCCAGTTCACGTCGCCGCACAACGCTTCAGGTCTGGCATACGTCACTGTCAAGGGGAGCTCCAGTGGGACATCAGGAACCGGTTTTGCAAGGCTCTTCACCGGCTATCTGGCCGACTTCATCTCGCCCTCGCCAGACACCCCCTATGCCACTCAGTTCGACATAGACGTGATAGCGAACATCACGACCCTGAACGGCACACCGGCCTCGACGGGAACCTTCAGCTTCACCGCCTCCACCTACTCGTTGGCGTCCAACACATACACCAAAGCCGCGACCGTGCACGGCGCGGCCGAGGGTGGGGTCGGCAGTTTCTGGTACGGGCTCATCGTGGGGAACCTCCCCGATGGCCCGATGATGATCTCCGGCAACGATGGAGTCTTCGGCTATCTCCCGATTATCAACGGAGTCGACATGCAGTCGATGATCATAGACACTTCGGTCGTGGCTGAGCCGGGTGTGGTCGCGCCGGGGCAGTCCATCTTCGTCTTCGGCACTTTGATAGCTCCCGCGAACACGCCGAACGCGGTATCCACCGAGACGGGCTATCAGGTCTACTACGACATCGAAGTGGGATCGAACGTCACGGTATCACTCGTGAGCCAGTCGGGGAAGACCATCGCGACTACGCACCTCTACGAGAACAGCTTCCTCTCGACAGTCCAGGAAGTTCAGGGCGATTTGACGGTTCCGGCGGGCACCCCGTCGGGTCTCTACGACGTGATGCTGAGTTCGTCCTACAATTCCTTCACGCTGGGAACGGCAGTCGACGGCTCCTACTTCGGCCAGGTCTACGTCGCCTCTTCAGCGTCCACCCCGAGCATCTCGATCTCCCCATCGGCGCTCTTCGAGGGACAGACGGTGGCCGTCTCGGCAAACATCCACTACGCCAACGGCAGCAGCGTGAAGTATGGCATGTACTCGGCCGCTGTCTACCCGAAGGACCTGCAGAACTCCTACGCCGCGCTCACGCAGACGATCCAAGTCCCGCTCTGGTACGATGTGACGACCGGCCTCTGGTTCGGGAACATCACACTTCCATCGGCGTACAACTCCGGCGGATCGATCGGGATCGACCCCGGTGCGCTCTACCTGAGCGGCCCCTTCGAAATCTTCGTCTCCGGGCTCTCGGCGGACGGCGTCCCGTCCTCGACCGACATCTCCACCCAGCAGGGCTTCACAGTACAGCCGTACCTCTACATCTCAGGGCAGACGCTTACATCCCTCCCTCAGACCTCCCAAGTGGCCTTCGCGAATGACAAGATATCAGGGTCCGCCTCTCTGACCGGAGACCTCTTCCTAGGTTCCACGACGGTCCAAGGCGGCACGTTCACGATTTCGTCCTCACAAATCAACGGCACACTCTACGTCAACAACGCCCAGGTGACCCTCACCGGCGTGTCGGGAGGAACGGTCATCGCGCAGAACAGCAAGGTCGCGCTCAGAGAAACCAGCCTGGATTCACTTCAGCTGACCGGCTCGACGGTGTCTTTGAACGACTCGACCGTGGCGCACATCACTCCACCAATCCCGGTCATATCCGTCCAGTCCCCCGTCCAGAACCAGAACTTTGCGGGCACCTCGGGCAGCATTACGGTGACCGGCACGCAGGTCGAATCGGTCTCGGTCTACCTTGACGGGGCGGTGCTGACCACCCTCAAGGGAGGGTCATCCCAATACACATTCCCTCTCGACTCGGCCTCTCTATCACTGGGTGTCCACACCCTCCGCGTGGTCGCGACCCAGCAGGACGGACTATCAGCATCAATGACGGTCAGCTTCAGCGCCGAGGGCAAACTTGCTGGGGTCAACAGCACAATAAGCTCGATGACCAACACGATCAGCTCGCTCACAGGCTCGATCAGCTCGCTCACAGGCACAATCAGTTCGCTCAATTCGCAGGCCTCTTCCGCGAACAGTACCATAGGTAACCTCAACTCGCGGGTGAGTTCTGACCAGAACACGATAGCTTCCCTGAACAACACCGTCACGGCCCTGACCTATGGGGTGTATGGTCTCGGACTAGCGGCGATTCTCGCGCTGGTCGTGGCGATGGTCTCCCTAGCCAGGCGGGGCGGGCGCAGGATTGATGCGAAGGATGAGTTGGAGCGGAAGAAGATGAAATACTGCCCGAAGTGTCAATCACCGTGTGACCCCAATGAGGACAGTTTCTGCAAGAACTGCGGGACGGACATTCGCTAGGGCCAAGTGTCCTAGCTGACGACGGAATGTCTTGTCAACCGCTCGAATCTCGAGAGTTGGACTTCCGTACACGATAAAGTGCGGGGGGTGGGATTC
>CAWDYS010000005.1:0-159832 GCA_963806765.1 uncultured Nitrososphaerota archaeon
TGACGCGGGTTTGTTCGCTCATAGATTTTCCTTCGAGGCTCCTCCGCTCAAACTGCAATACTGTTTTTTGATGAGACTTATATTCCGGGATCAATTTCGTGTCAGTGCAGTATTGCTCAAACGTCCGGTTAAAACTGCTCATCCCGGCTCAAGGAGGCAAGCCAAGCTTCGATGTAATAGCTTCTCTTACAAACTGTGATGGAGGTGATTACAGCCTATGGTCTTCACATGGCTCTTGCGAACAAAAACCTCAGTGGACGCATCATGGCCATTGAAGAGGAACTCGACATCGATTCTAGGAGCCTGTCCGAGTATTAGAAGGGGTCGCGCGCAAGGGGCTTGCACGGTGAGCGCAAGGCGCGAGGAGGAAGCGATGCGGGGACATCGTTGACGACGAGCAACACAGCAATCGCCGTGCAACCCCCATGCGCCCTTCGGGTTACGGCTTCGCGCGGGCATCTGCGGCGTTGCCGCTCCTCGACGATGGCACCGCATCGCCTGCGTCGCGTCGCCTTGCATCTGCCCGCGCGAAGCCAGGAACGCGGCCCCTCCTAATACTCGGACAGGCTCCTAGTCGTGCAGGACCACGTTGAGGAGGCCGCTATGAACGGTCAATCCCTCATCGTCATAATCGATAAAGCCAAGCCCGCGGAACTTGTTCATGAAATGACTGACCCGCGACCGGGTCGTGCCGACCATTTGCGCCAGGTCATCCTGACTGATCCTGGGAAGCACGGGTTCGGCTCTGCTTTCCTTTCCAAAATGAGCAAGCAGCAGGAGAATCCGAGCCAGCCGTTTCTCGCTTGAGTTGAAAAGCTGGTCGACGAGATCCGCTTCGTATCGAATGTTGCGTGAAAGCAGATGCGTGACAAACAATTCCGAGATTCGTGCCGTTCGTGAAGCAGACGCGTCATCAGCGACTTCTCAATCCTGTCGAGAGTGCAATCTGTCATGGCGACAGCCGTTGCCATGCGCAATTGCTGGCCGGCGATGCATCCTTCGCCGAAAAACTCACCCGCGCTCAGAATGGCGACGATCGCTTCCTTGCCCTGTTGGGATACAACGGTGAGCTTCACCTTTCCCCGCCTGATGTAGAACAGGGAATCCGCAGGCTGTCCTTGTTGGAAGATGGCTCGGTTCGTTCCATATTCCATAATGGTCTTCCCGCGGAAGATGCCGGTGAGAATGGCTTCCCAATCGACAATCCGGCCTTTCGAATTAGCCATAAGGACCTCCGCCCGGTTGCTGAAGGCAAGCCGTAGAAATAGGAATGAATTTGCGGGGACATCGCGGTACAGCCTCGGGCCTCGCCGGATAGTTATCGCTACAGCTTTTCTTTCAAAATGAACCTCACCCGCAGCAAAGCTAAGTAATTATATCACCTGCCGGAGAATAATCATACGGTCGTTACTGTCTGAATCGAAGTGATGGAAATTTTGCGCCGGATCGGCATGATCTACCGATTTGGTCGCGATCGCATGGCCACTAATCGTGCAGGACCACGTTGAGCAGGCTGCTGTTCACGGTCAGCCCATGGCCATTGTAATCAATAAAGCCAAGCCCCTTGAACTTGTTCATGAAATGACTGACCCGTGACCGCGTGGACCGAATACACCTCATCGTGGCCTTCGACGAGGTCGATTCGCTCGTCACCTCGGACCCTTCGTCTCTCTATACGATAACCAGGCTCCGCGAATCTCCCAGGGCGCGCAGGTCTTCTCCTCGCTCCTGATATCGAAGACGCTGGACTACCTGAAGACGGCGGACCTCAGCACGCTCAGTTCCCTCCAGTGGAACTCGATATCCCTCGACCCGTACTCGTCGCAGCAGCTCTACGACATCCTCAGCTCCAGGAGCCAGGATGCGTTCAACGACGGCTGCGTAGAGGACGACTCGCTCGAGCTGGCCGCAGAGATAGCCAGCACATACGGTGACGCGCGGTACGCGCTCGACCTGATCTACAGGGCCGGGAGGATGGCCGACCTTGACGACTCCCCAAGGATAACGCCGGAGCACGTGCGGCGCGCGAAGGCCTCACTGCCTCCACAGTTCAAGAAGGAAGAGCTCGATCTACCTCGGCAGGCACCAGAGGCTAATCCTCATCTCTATTTCCAACCTCCTCAAGAAGAGCGACTCGGCCTACATCACGATAGGGGAGGCCGAGAAGAGCTACGACGCGCTCTGCGAGAGCATGGGAGTGACAGCGAACCATCACACGCAGGTCTGGAACGACATCAACGAGCTCGTCGCGCAAGGGGATCATAGAGACCCAGATTTCCGGGAAGGGCGTACGAGGGCGTACTACGATGATTGGACTCTCGCTCGTCTCGGCAGAGCGAGCTCATAGACGAACTGAGGGGGATGGTCGCCGATGCTAGAAGTTGAGGATGTCTTCTCGTCCTACGGGCGCGTCAAGGTCATATCGGTAATCTTGGAATGCAACGAGCTCAACATCTCCGAGATAGCCCGGCGGTCCGGGATTTCGCACTCGTCGGTGGAGCCGCACCTAGCATTCCTCGTGAAGGCCGGATTGATCACGGAGAAGAGGTTCAACAGGATAAGGATATTCAGGGTCAACCACTCGAGCCCCCGCGCGTCCCTATTGCAGCGATTCTTGGCTGACTGGCGGTCGCTCGCTTCCACCCCGGTCGCCGAGATGGCATTCAACTGACTATGGCGCCGGAAACGGCCTTCACGTAGAGATCGTAGACGCCCTTCTCCGGGCTGTGTTCGGCGCACAGACACAAGGAGGAGACCTTCCTCTTGTCACACATATTCAGGTAGGAGCATCCATCGCAGGCTTCCTTTCCACAGATGAAACAGCGCACCATCAGCTCGACCTCCTCTCCAACAGCGGACTTGATGGTCCTCACGGCTGATTCCAGGTCGGTCTCCGCGCCCATCTTGAACCCCATCACCCTGTCATACTTCACCCCCTGCTTCATGAGGCGAGAGAACTCCTCAGTTCCAAGTCTCGGAAGCGTGAACCAGCCGTCGATGAGGATTCTCATCGGTCCGCCTCCTTCTCCAAGAACTTGTCATAGGTCTCGTCCAGGTCCAGAGTCCTCTCGAGCTGCCGCCTGAAGTCTCCGGACGCGCATAGGGCGAACAGGTAGGGCAGGTCCTGCGTCCGCGCTCGCGCCGCTTGTGGAGGAACGACTCGCGTACCTGACCGAGAGCTCCCTAATCTTCTTGGCGTCATTCCATATCCTCACGAGCACCGGGAAAGGGAGGTCCTCCGAGACGTATCTGACGTTCTCGCCCTTCACAATGGGAAAGAGCTCCTGCGCCAGCATGGCGTCGAGATAGCGCAGCAGTCTCCACTCGTTGGTGACCCTGATCTTGCCCATGATCATGTCCGCCCTGGAAAGGACCTCAAGCCCGGCGGCCAGCTTCTCGGGCGAAAGCTTCGACTTGAGCACGCAGGTGTGAATCTCCCGCACCTTTTCGACTGGGGGGAGCGAGACGGTCCTGAGCGCGGCCATGGCAGAAGCAGGGTCAGGGGCCTCGAAGAAGGTGTTCAGACCCTGGCTCACGGTGGCCGACACGTCCTTGGAGGCGTCCGAGTCGGAGATGCCCCCGCTCTGCATCAGGTTGATGGCGTGCCTCAGGTCCCCGCCCGCCCGCACGACGTAGTCATGGAGGACCTCGCCGGTCATCTCGACACCCTCGCCTTGGGCGATCCTCCGCAGGTACATCTCCACCTCGCGAGGGGGCGGGGGCTTGAACCTGACGGTGACGCAGGATGAACCCAGTTTCTTGACTTCGTCGGCGTCCGGGTCGTTCGCGGCCATGATAATGGGGTTCTCGGTTGCTCTGACGGCATCCTTGATGAACTCGACGCCGCCGTAGTCCGCCCTCCCGAGCAGCCCGTCCACCTCGTCCAAGAAGATTAACGACCTTTCTCCAAAGAGATTGACCGTCCTGATTGCCTCCCCGATCTTCTTCTCGAGCGTCTCCTTCGTCCTAGTGTCGCTCGCGTTGAGTTCGACCATGTTCATCCCCGACTCCTTCGCCAGGAGCGTGACCATGGTGGTCTTCCCCGTCCCGGGCGGACCGACCAGCAACATCGCCTTTTTCCCCGGTCTCCACTCCTTCAGCCAGAGGGCCACGACCATCCTGGCCTCCTCGTTGCCGACCATCTCGGAGATGGTCTTCGGCCTGTACTTCTCGACCCACATTCTAGAAGGCTCCTCCTATGAAGACGATGAGGCCTATTAGCATGCCCATGAGCGCCTGCTTCTTCACCTTCAGTGCGTGGTCGGCCGTCGGCCTGCTGAGAATCGCGTACGCAAGGTAGATGAAGATCAGGTCGGGGACTATGACACCGAACCTGTAGAACAGGCTGACAGAGAGCAGCAGCAGCGGTAGCAGGCTCGAGACGACCGCGGCCAGGAAGAACGAGGCGCCCGTGACAGCCGCATGCCCCATTCCGTGGACCCTTGCGAACGACCTTATTCCCCTCTTCTCGTCCCCGACCGTGTCCGCCATCGCCTTTACGACCTCCCTGCCGACTCCGGACAGGAAAGCCGTTCCAGCCATGAAGAGGAGGAGCGAGCTCGTGACGCTGCCACCCGCCACCACACCTCCGTAGATGAACGGGATTGCCAGCGAAGATGCAACAATCAGGTTTCCGGATAACCCGTACTTCTTCGCCCGGTAGTTGTACAGCCATGACAGGAAGGCATAGATCAGTGAGACGGCGATCGCGGCCCAGCTCAGCAGAGCGACGGAGGCGAGGACGCCGATTGCGAGCATGACCAGGGCAAGGCCGAGGGCTGATCGCACAGTGACCGCCCCACTCGGGAGGGGCCGGTCCGGCTGGTTGACCCTGTCTACCTCTATGTCATAGTAATCGTTGATAACCATCGAGTAGGCGCAGACGGCGAAACCCGTCACGAAGCCCAGAAGGAGGTTGACGGCATCGGCGCTTGCAGGTTTCGAGACGAACGCGCCCACGATGACCGCAAACCCAATCATTGCACAGTTGATCGGTCTCAGGATTGAGAGGAAGGCCCGGAGGCTCAAGGGTAACACTACTTGTGGAAGTTCGCCCTGCCGACCTTGTAGTAGATGACCTCTCCCCTCCTCTCGAGCACGGCGACGATGGCCTCCTTTCCCATCTTGACGATTTGGCGGACGGAATCGCTCAGTTCCTCGACCTCCCTTTCGGTGCCCTCGTCCAACGCAAAGACGACGAACTTCGCGGCCTTGTCCGGAAAGTCTCCCCTCTCGTAGACCCTGAGGTCGGTCCCGAACCCGAACCCATCCTTCACTATGTACCCCCTCGACCTGAGGTCTCTGTAGATGATGAACTTGGTCCAGGCGTCCCCCGACCGCGCCTGGCACGTCTCCGCCAGCTTGTTGAACGTCACCCGCCTGCCGCGCTCATCAGCTATGCTCAGCCTCCCGCTGAACAGCAGATAGAGCGCCTCGTAGTCCTTGAGAACCAGCTTCTTGCCCTCCCGCTCTCCGTATCCGACCTGCTCAAGCTCCCCGAACCTGCCGCTGTCCTCGACGACGACCTTCCCACCCCTGAGCAGGGCGTCCAAGACCTCTGGTGACTTCTCCTGGCTCTCCAATTTTCATCGGCTCGCGTCGCCGGAGCGATATTAAGCGTTTCAAGGCCGAGAAAGTCTTTTAGACGCATCGCGGGTTCGGCGGGATGATTTGAGAGAGAACTTCTTCTCGCTGAGGACGGTCATGTGGGAAGAGGGCCGCGTGAAGATGATAGACCAGACGGCACTGCCTCAGCGACTGGTCTACAGGAACTTCGACTCATGGGAAGGCGTTGCCGACGCAATCAGGCGCATGGTCGTCAGGGGCGCCCCGGCGATCGGCGTGGCCGCCGCGATGGGGGTGGCCCTGGCCGCGAATCGTTCTCGCACCGGGGACCGCGATCAGCTCCTCAAGGAGATAGAAAGCGCGGCCGAGGGCCTCCGGAGGACGCGCCCCACCGCCGTGAACCTCTTCTGGGGAATCGACCGGGTGGTGGAAACTGCCAGGAAGGCGGGGTCAAGCGTGGAGAGCGTCAGGACTGCAGCGGTCGAAGAAGCGAAGAGGATGGCCGAGGAGGACGTGGAGGCCAACAAGAGACTCGGGCGATTCGGCGCCACACTGCTCGATGACGGGGACGTCGTGATGACTCAGTGCAATGCTGGGGCCCTGGCCACTGTCGGTTACGGGACGGCACTGGGTGTCATCCGGGCCGCCAGGGAGGCGGGGAAGTGTGTCAAGGTGATTGTCAACGAGACGCGACCGGCGCTACAGGGTTCCAGGCTGACTGCCTTCGAGCTCGTCCGCGACGGGTTCCACTGCACCCTGATCTCCGACACCGCGGTCGGGTTCATGATGAGCAGCAGAAGGGTGGACAAGGTGATAGTGGGCGCAGACAGGATCACCAGGGACGGCTACGTGTTCAACAAGATTGGGACATACCAAGTCGCGGTCTTGGCAGACAGACACGGCGTGCCCTTCTACACGGCGGCCCCTCGGTCGACGTTTGATCTCTAACAGCACCCAAGACCAGGTCGTGATCGAGGAGAGACCCTACGACGAAGTCGTCCGGGTCAAGGGGAGGAGGATAGCGCCCAAGGGCGTGCCCGTGGCGAACCCGGCGTTCGACAGGACCCCGCCCGAGCTGGTCACGGCCATCATCACCGACCTTGGCCTAGTGCAACGGCCGGTCGAAGAGAACCTTAGGTCCGTAATTGGTTAATACCCTCTGTTTTGCACGTCCCTTCGGGCCCGTAGCCTAGTATGGATAGGGCATCGAGAACCAACCTAAGGTTCGTGCATGCCTTCGGTACCCTCCGTGAAGTGAGCCGAGGGTCGCGGGTTCAAATCCTGCCGGGCCCATTACGCACCCCCAACACACCAGTTCATAGAGGAAAGGAACTCTCCGAGCAACTCGGTGAGTTCGGGCCTCTCCGGATGGACTCCTCAGGGCGGCAGGCAGAGGTCCAGCCTCAGTCGCGTCCTGGCTAGCAGTAGAACGTGACTACCCAGCCTGATTGACCGTTGTAGGTCCCATAGTCTCCACCCCAGCCCTGCTGCATCGGGGCCGGGACGCTGGACTGCGATCCTGGGAAGAAGTAGCTGCTCCAAGTCCCTCCGCCTAGGTGGCCGCTCGGAGCCACCCAGGTGTGGCCGTAGCTGTCGGTGAAGGTCGCCCCCGGAGGCATGAGAGTCCCACCGAAAGTGCTCGGACAGACGAGGACGAAGGAAGAAGAGGTGGAGGTGGTGGTTGTGGTGGAACTGGTAGTAGTGGTGGATGTGGTTGTGGTAGTGCTTGTGGTGGAGGTTGACGTGGAAGTGGAGGTCGAGGCGCCCGAAATCTGGGAGTAATAGACCGCGTTCGTGGGACATGTAATGTATGCACCCTCGAAACAATAACCGTATGAATAGGTGGTTGCTTCGCCTCCAACGCAGTAGATATAGGGCGACAAGATGACGCATGATTGTCCGTAAACGTATGTCGGATATGCAGAACCCGGGTTCCAGTTGAGTATTCCTCCCGTCGCCGAGACTTGCGCGTAGTAGACGTCAGCACCGACATTAACTATGCCAGTATTTGCGTTGCCTCCGACGCAGTAGATGTAGCCGTTCAGAGTGTTACATGATTCTCCCTGTATGGCGCTAGGGTATGATGACGCTTCAGTCCATGCACCCAATGCTCCCGATGCTAAGATTGGGGCATAGTAGCCTGCACCTGTAGCACCTAGGCAAGAAACCGTGACGCAAAAAATGTTTTGAGTGCCACCAAAGCAGTAGATGTAGCCTCCCGAGATGGCGCATGATGTCTGTGTAATTGGTATAGGATAATCCGTCGTCTGTGTCCATCCCGACACACCCGTTTGGGCGTAGTAGACTGATGGAGACCCACCGTCGCCCCCGCCGACGCAGTAGATGTAGCCGCCCGAGCTGACGCATGATGAGTCATAGGTCCCTATTGGGTATGTTGCTGGATCAATTGTCCAGGTGCCTACTCCTGCTGACCCCAAGACAGGCGCGTAGTAGACCTCGTTATCGGGTCCAACTGTAGCTCCTGGAATCCCGGAACACTGTTCCAAAGTAGAGCTTATGGGCCAACATCCAACGCCGCCGACGCAGTAGATGTAGCCGCCCGAGATGACGCATGAGAGGCCGTATACACTTAGTGTGAAGTAGCTATTTGTTTCCTGCCAGGTGCCTATTCCTCCGGACGGCAAGATAGGGGCATAGTAGACGTCTGCGGTATAGTCGGTATCGGAACTGTAAAGACTCGAATTCTGGCCTGCGACACAGTAGATGTAGCCGCCCGAGGTGGCGCATGATTCTCCCTGTATGTCGAACGGGTAATTCATCGTGGAGTCTCCACGTACCCGGCGTTTCCGCCTTCGCAGCCGGTGCGAGCGGGACCATCATGAAGCATAGCAGGAGAGCGATAATGAGGGAGCAGAGAGCCAGATAGGTGGGGTAGCGCGCGTGATAGGGGGGCCTTATGGCGTCAAAGAATCCTGTCAATGACTCGAGCTTATCAGATAATACAGTAGGGGTATTTATTGAACATGTAACATTTGCAAGCAACTTGGGTGCAATGCTCGAATCATTCATGAAGATTCCATCGTGAAATCCACTTTCAGAACCTGTTTGGGGTCGGGCCCTGCCGGGCCCGTTACAATACCTAGAACTAAACTGCATGCGCCCATTAGGGGGTCGAAAGGCACCATATCGAGCTGAATGCACTTAGTTCTCTGGATTTCTCGGGGTCTCAGCCCACCGCTCTCATCACGAGCGCGGCGATTCTTGCCTCTTCGGCGGCAGTCAAGCCCTTCAGCGCGAAGGTGGTCGGCCACATGGAGCCCTCGTCGAGGTTCGCTTGGTCGCTGAAGCCGAGCGTCGCGTACCTCGTCTTGAACTTCTGGGCTGGTTGGAAGAAGCAGACGACCTTGCCTTCCTTGGAATACGCGGGCATCCCGTACCAGAGTCTCGGCGAGAGGTCAGGCGCGCTTGCTTTGATGATGGCATGGAGCCGTTTGCCCATTGCGCGATCCGATTCCGTCATCTCGGCAATCTTCGCGAGCACGGTGCCTTCCCCATCAGCCTCGTCCGACTTCAGCTCCTGGACGCGCTCCTTCATCGCGGCTCGTTCCTCGTCCGTGAATCCCTTGAACTCCTTCTTGGTTGCGGTGGTGCCCTTGGCCGGCTTCTGCGTGCCCTTCGGTGCGGCTTTCATGGAATTCGATTCGTCTTCAGAGCTTAAGTATCTTCTGTGAGTTCATTTCTTGCGTTTCGGTAAGCTTCATTGGGCCCTTGTTGTAGGGACAGCTCGCAATCGTCAGAGCGGGCACGCCC
Organism: uncultured Nitrososphaerota archaeon; assembly: GCA_963806765.1. Lineage (GTDB taxonomy): Archaea > Thermoproteota > Nitrososphaeria > Nitrososphaerales > Gagatemarchaeaceae > Gagatemarchaeum. The sequence continues at coordinate 9,337 of CAWDYS010000005.1, forward strand.
TTGGGGATTCGAATCTCCTCCAATGAGTGAACCATGTTGCTTGGAGTCCATTTGCGAACCCATTCAAGGGCGGGCCCTGCAGGGCCCGCCCTTCGTTTCTTGCTTTCAGCGGTCCGAATCAATCCGCCCACATTCCTGTTGAATCGAAGGCTTAGCTCAGATTGATCTTGCTATGACTGAGACCTGCGTCTCTACTGGCGCGACGAGTATATCGTATGCGATAATGTTGAAGATATAATTATATAGTCTATTATTGCGGCGCTCGGCCATGGATGAAGGGAGACGGTCGCCATCCCCCCGCGAGGGTCTGGGACTCTTTGAGGACGGAAGCCCGCAACCCCACGGCGCCCCGAGGGGTCTATTGCACTTCTACGCCCTTCTGAGCGTAGCCCGTAAGCCGATGCGGGGATATGACCTCATGAAGGAAATCGAGATCAAGACTGAGGGAGCTTGGCGCCCCGGACCCGGCGCAGTATATCCCGTGCTCCAGAAACTCGCGAAGCAAGGCTACATCAAGGTTCAGAAAGAGGGGAGAGGCGGCCCGCCCCACGTTCTCTACGAGATAACGCCTGCAGGGTTCGAGAACATTGCCAACGCCAAGAAGATGATTAGATCGTCCCCAGAACGCTGGAATCTTATGGGGCGTCTCTTCATCGACCTGATGGAACCAGATGACCTTGTGAGATTCGTCCTCAACTCCTCGGAGCTGCAAATCGAGCTCGTCCACATGGTGGTCGAATCGGATCGAAGCAGCCTGGACGACCAAGACAAGCTGTTCGTCCTTCGCCAGTACAGACTCAATCTGGAGAGGGAGCTGGCTCGGACAATGGTTTCGATCAAGGAGTTGGACGGTCGAACGCCCTCTGGCAACACAGTCGCTGCAGTGCGAGCAATGGAGGAGAGGAAGGCTTGAGCGGAACCACAATCATCTCAGCCGACCGCATCCCCCAAGGTAACCAAATGATCAAGGTTGAGGGCCTGACGAAGAAATTCGACGAGTTCGTGGCCCTCGATGACATTTCGTTCGACGTCAGGAAGGGGGAGATATTCGGCCTGCTCGGTCCCAACGGCGCTGGCAAGAGCACAACTCTGCGAATACTCTCCACCTTGGCCAGGCCCACCAAGGGGACCGCCACGATTGGCGGCTATGACATCGTAAAGGACGACACCGAGGTTCGCAAACTGATAGGCATCGTCTCTGAGAAGATGATAATGTACGATCGCCTGACAGCGAGAGAGAACCTCTGGTTCTTCGGCAGTCTCTTCGACATTCCAAGGGATGTGCTGACGAAGAGAATCGACGAGCTGCTGGACCTGGTCCAGCTGACCAAGTGGAAGAACGCCCAGGTTGGGACGTTCTCGACGGGGATGCGCCAGAGGATGAACGTGGTGCGGGCCCTGCTGAACATGCCCCGCGTGCTGTTCTTGGACGAGCCCACACTGGGGCTCGACCCCCAGTCCTCGGTCGAGATTCGAGAATTCGTCAAGAAGCTCAATAGGGAGAACGGGACGACGATAATCGTAACGACGCACACGATGGTCGACGCCGATATGCTATGCAACCGCATCGCGATTATCGACCACGGGAAGGTGGTCGCCCTGGACACCTCGAGCAACCTGAAAAAACTGATCTCCGGGGAAGACTCCACGGTCCTGAATCTGGGGATCTCCAATCTCACGACCGACCTCCTTGAATCACTCCGGACCCTCGACTGCGTGAAGTCCGCCTCCCAGGAGGGCCCCACCCAGATCCGCCTGCTTGTGCACGGAGAAGACGCCTTCGACAGCGTGATCGACGCGGTGAGACGGAAGGACGGGAAGATAACTTCGATAGAGAGCGTCCAGCCGACGCTCGAGGACGTCTTCCTGCACCTGACGGGACACGAGGTCAGAGATAGCGCGGACCGGAAGATTCCGTTGGAGACGCGCCATGGATTCGGGGGCGGGCCTGGGAGGATAAGGTGAAGCTGATGGGAGCCAGGACTCTGCTTTCGCATAGCTTCAGAATTGCTTGGAAGGACCTGCTCGAGCTCGAAAGGAACAGGTTCGGTCTGGTCCTGCTCATCGTGATGCCCCTGTTCATGCTGGGGATGGTCGGCTTCATCTACCCGACCGGCAACTCGATCAGCAACGCTCCAGTCGCAATCGTCAACTTGGACTCTGGGTACCACAACTCAACGATCGGAAGCCAGACATTCATTTCAGTCCTAAATCAGGCCAACAGCAAGTCCCCCTACTCCATGAAACTCTCCGCGGAACCGAGTGTCTCGGACGCCAAGAGCTCGATTCAGAACGGCAAGCTCGAAGGCGCCATAATCATCCCGAGCAATTTCTCTGCGAGCCTCCTCAGCGGTAAACAGGGGACGGTGATTATCATGACTGACGAGTCCAACCCTCAAATATCGGGAACCATCCAGACGGCATTGTCCAATGTATTCAGCGGGATGGACACCATGATGGCCCAACAGAACATTCAGGCCCTCAGTCCGGCGGTCAACGCGAGCAATTCCCTCGCGGCAGTGCAGCCATACAAGGTGCAGACACAGGGCGTGGTTGCCGGCGCCTCCAACTACTTCGACTTCCTCGCTCCCGGCATAATGGCCATGGTCGTCATGATGAGCGTCATGACCGGTCTCCCAGGAGCGATATCTCAGGAGAAGGAGATTGGGACCATGGACGGGATGATGGTGGCTCCCATCAACAGGCTGTCGGTCATCCTGGGCAAGACCCTTAGTCAGACGGTCAGGGGGATCCTCCAGGGCGCCATCATACTAGTCCTCGCCGTCCTGCTGTTCAACGTGACCATACACGGGAGCATCCTGCTCGTCTTCGGGCTACTCCTCCTCGGTGTGTTCAGCTTCGTCGGTCTCGGCATAGTGCTGACCTCGTTCGCGAAGGACCAGCAGACGGCAACGATGCTGATGACAACCCTGATGTTCCCCATGATGTTCCTGAGCGGGGTCTTCTTCCCGATACAGCAGATGCCCTGGTTCATGCAGGACATATCGAAGGTGCTCCCGCTCACCTACGCGTCGGACGCCCTGAGGAGGGTCATGGTCCTTGGAGCGGGGATACCAGACATCACCACGGACCTGATCATCTTGATAGCTTTCGGAGCCGTGCTGACCGCAATAGCCGTCCCCGTGTTCAGGCGGCAGATGACCAGGTAGCTGAGTTCTGCTGATTAGGTCGAGCTCGTTGGGACAAAGCAAAGTTGACGATTCCTGCAGGCCCGCCCCACTCCGGAGTCAAGGAGCGGCTGCGCACCGAGGTCTCGCAACAAGGGGTGGAGAAACTGGAGCGTCCCAGGCCACAAGCTTATAGCGGGTTCAACTCTCCTCAAGGCCGAAAACCAGGTTGAGTATGGAGCTGTCTGTCGGTGAGCGCAGAATTGGGGTGATACTGTTCACCGACATCGTCGGGTACAGCTTGCTCGCCCCGGAAAAGGCAGTGACTTTGCTCGAGGAGCACCGAAGACTCCTTCGGCCGGCATTCGCCGGACACGGGGGACGCGAGATTAAGACCATCGGGGATGCCTTCCTCGTTGAGTTCGCCAGCGCGGTCAGCGCTGTCCGTTGTGCCATCGAGATACAGCGCCTGATATCGGAACAGAATATAGGCAGGACCTCTGATAGAATCCAGGTGCGGATTGGCATTGATGTCGGCGAAGTCATCCACAGCGAACATGACGTATACGGCTATGCCGTGAACGCAGCTTCTCGGATCGTGTCCCTTGCCGAGCCGGGCGGCATCTGCATCAGCAAGCACGTCTACGATTTCATCTGGAACGAAGTGGACGTCCAGATAGTCAAGTTAGGCCCCGTCGAACTGAAAAACTTCAAGGTCCCGATGGAGGTATACCGGGTGGTGCCCTCATGGCAGGCAACGGGCAAGCCGCTGGGTGGAAGTGGCGACGGTCCGAGCATCTCGTCCCTCATGCCCGGCCTGTTCAAGCTCCAGCGCCCCACCGTTGACGGAAACAGCCCGCTCATCAACACTGCTTTCATCCTCAACACCTCCGAAGTCCATGTTCTGCCCGTCACCAAGGGGCTTGGGCCACGAAGGGACAGGCGGACGGGGCTCGTCCTCTACGGGGCGCTCAGTGGGTACTCGTTCCTTGAGAAGTTCATGAAGACAAAACCGAACGGCTACCACGACCTCCTCCGAACTCCCAGCAAAGAAATTGCAGTCTGGATAGGATCCCTGGACTTCGGAAGTCCGATTAGCGACCTGCTTCGCGGGTTCGAGGCCACCAGATTCGGCGCTGCCCGCGTGAGCGACCATGACATGCACACAGTGGTTACTCTGGCCGACCTGATCGGCACGATGAGGAGCTACTCGCTGGTCTCTGAGATGCGAGTGGAGCAGGTTGGCTCCCGGTCAGTATCGATTTCATCCGACACCGATACTGTGGAAGCCGTCAAGACGATGCTCAAGCTGCGAGTGAGGAGGCTCTTCCTCCAGGGCCGCCCGGGCGAGTTCATCTCGAGCCGGTCGGTGATCGAGTTCATGTTCTCCCCGGAACAGCTCCACGTGGCTCGAAGGAGACCGGAGAGGTGGTGTGACTCCAAGGTCTCGGCGCTCGCCGTACGGACCGCCCGCGTCGTGCCTCTTGGTGCATCCTTAAACGAGGCAGCGAGGCTAATCGGCAACGAACCCGATGACTGTCTGGTCTCGGCAGGCGGGCTGGTCATATCCCGCTGGGATTTGGTTATGAAACCTTGGAAGATGGGCCGCCTGAGCCCAGGTGGCCCAATGGCCAAAGCCTGAGTGCGGACGCTCTGCGATTCAAACGAGAGAACCGGGTCGCGACCGCTTCAGTGCGGTGACCCGAACGCCCTGTCCCCTGCATCACCCAGGCCAGGTACTATGTAGCCGTTCTCGTCCAACTTTGGGTCGATTGCGCAGGTGTAGAACTCGGCTTCCGGAAACTCCTTCCCGACGTGACGGATGCCCCTCTCCGTCGCCAACACCGAGAAGAAGACGAGCCGTTTCGGCTTCCCCCTCTCCATGGTCTTCCTCGCGACCTTCAGCAGGGTGTGGCCCGTGGCGAGCATAGGGTCCGCAATTATCACGATGTCGTCTGGATGGATGTCGGGGATCTTGGCGTAGTTGACCTCGATGGGGAAGCCAGGTGCCTTTCCCCTCCATGCGCTGATGATGCCGGTCCTCGCCATCGGCAGTTCCTTGTACATGCCGTCGACGAACGGGATTGAGGCGCGGAGGACCAGGATTATCTCAATCTTGTCATTGCCCTTCACCTTGTAACCCGTCGTATTTCCAAACGGAGTCTCCACCGGGAACTCTTGGGTCTCTAGCGTCCGCAAGAACTCGTGTGCCATCAGCCTGCCGAGACGGAAGATCGCCTTGCGGAAGGCAACTTGGTTTGTGCGCTTGTCCCGGGCGAGTGTGAGTTGCTCGAGAACCATCGGGTGCCGTACCACTGTCACTTTCGGCCCGGTCATCTTCTCCGTACTCCGCGTGAGAGTAGATGGTATATAAGGGGTGAATGCGGAATTACCTAGAACCGAACCCCGTCAACCGCTGGTCAGGATGAACTCCTTGACCTTGTTGCCGTCGAGGTTCACCAACGCGCCGCGCAGTATGCCGTCCCCATACTCGCTGCCCGGATTGAGGCAGAGAGTCCTCCCTATTCGTGCGAAGCCCTTTGACTCGTGTATGTGGCCGTGCAGCCCAAGGAGGGGCTGGTGCTTCTCGATGGAGGCTCTCACCGCGGTGCTCCCTGCGTGAATCATCTTCACGGTGAGGCCGTCCTTGACGTACCTGAAGTCGGCGTCGACCGCCGGGGCCTTGTCGAGCTCGGTTCCGGCGGGCGGGACGTGAAGATTGAAGATCGAAGTCTCCGGTCGGACGAGACCGGAAGCCAGCCGCTCAATCATCTTCCCCAGCTCCTCTTCCGTCACCTCCCGCGGGCTCTTCCAAGGAGTCTGGTTCGCGTAGCCGAGCGTAATCATCTCATAGCCGCCCTGAAGCTGCACGACCTTGTTCTCGGGATTGACGAGCTGACCCGAGTCGACCAGCAGCTGATCTATTACCAGTTTGTCGTCATTCCCCGGCGAGATGTAGCACTTGATGCTGGTCCCTCTGAGCCGCTCCTCGGCGAGGTTCAGCCAAGATCTCAGCATCGCGACCATGCAGTCGTTGAACACCCGCTCCATCTTCTGCCCGGAGGCGTTCAATTCTTCGATCTCCTTCGGATTCGTCACATAGTAGTACTGCCCGGCATCCCGGAGCTTCTTCTGCGTCTCCTCCAGCTGTGATCCTCCAATGGTCACGTGGTCTCCGAAGAGTGTCAGGGCGTACTTCTCGTTGGTCTGTTCAACGATTGGGACGAGCACCTTGCCAGTTATGTCGCCACCCAGGATGAGGGCGTCGGCCTTGTACACCTTCGCTGCGTTGAGAAACTTCCGGAAGCACCGGTCAGAGCCGTGGACGTCCGTGATGAAGAATACCCTGGTCAAGCGTGCCGCAGCGGGTCGGCATGGTCTATAAAATCATGCGCCAGCGATATTTCAACCAAGTCGGGGAGAACCGCAAATGACTGCAGCTTTTGTGGGAAAAATTCAATTAAAGAACGCTTAAATAAGTTCTGAGGGCGCTTCCTAAATCCGGTTTGGGGTCCAAGGTTCCCGTCTACGTTAGGGAAAGCACAGGCCTCGTCAAGAACGCAAGCCTCCTCGATGCGGTCGCACTCAACATCAGCAACATGTCCGCCGGTGTCGCCCTCGGCACCATCGGTTTCAGCGTGATTCTCCTTCCTTCGGTCAGCGGCCTGAACCTGGTTTATGCTTCCATCATCGCTTTTGCCCTGTCAATCCCGCAGATAGTGGTGTACACAATGCTTTCCACGCGACTCGCCCGCACTGGCGGGGACTACGTCTGGGTCTCGAGGAACGTGAACGGCGCGGTCGGAAGCGTGATGACATTCGCCGGGTGGACCATGGGCAACATGCCATACTTTTCGCTGACGGCACTCTCGGCCGTGTTCGCATTAGGCTCGGTCGGCGTGGTCCTGGGGAACAGCAGCTTCCTCCAGCTATCGCTGCCCTCGACGACCGCGGGCTCGGCCCCTGTCCCGCAGTTCCTCATTGCTACGGTGATGATACTCGCCCTGATATTGGTCAACGTGTTCAAGCCGAACGCGGGATTCAAGCTCGTGTCCGTCCTGACGATCATAGGAGTCGTTTCGCTGGTCGCGGGGATCCTTTCTCTCGTCGTTGGCGGGCAGACCGGCGTGGTGAACTACATGAACTCCCTCAACGCCCAGGGGGCCAACGAGACCTACTCCTCCGTCGCGAGCGGTTACTCGGGAGCGAGTTTCAATTTCGGAAACACCTTCCTCGTCCTGCCCTTCTTTGCGCTCTTCATCTACCCTTACCTTAGCGCCGGACCGGCGGTCTCGTCAGAGACTCAAGGGAGGAGGACGGACGAAGAAGTGGAACGTCCCCATAGGTGCCGTCACCGTCTTCGCGCTGGTCACCGGAGCCTTCGCCGCAATGTACTACGCCGGCGGGACCGCCTTCATCAACCAAGCCCTGAGCAATTCCACGCTCGTCTACAACTACTCATTCAACTTCTGGACCCTTGCGATGGGCGTGTCAGGGAACTCCGTGCTGAGATTCCTTCTAGGCCTCGGATGGATTCTCTGGAACGTGCAGATACTGGCCTACCTTGTGATAGTCATGTCACGATATCTGTTCGCGCAGGCCTTCGACAGGTTCCTGCCGACGCGGATTGCCTCTCTCAGTGCGAGATGGGGGTCACCTGTGACAGCCTACGCCATCGAGCTAGCAATCGGAGTCGGCCTTGTGGCCGCCGTCATAGCGTATTATGGCTCGCTGGTCGCCCTGTATGGCACGGCAGCGCTGACGATGCTCTACTTTGCGACCGTCGGATTGGCGGCGGTGATCTACGCCCGGCGGCACGAGAAGGGGAGCGCCAAGATCATCATGGGTGTTGCAGGCGCGCTAACCACGGTGGTCTTCCTGATCTTCGACTACCTGTTCCTGGCATACCCCGGCATCTGGGGCGGCAACCACCTGGCGTACGGGTTCAACGTGGGCGCTGTGGTCGCAGGAATCCTGATCTACTTCGCGTCCAGGCGATACCATCTGGCGCGCGGAATAGACATCTCGATGGTCTTCAAGGAACTCCCACCGGAGTAGGCTCCCGTTGAGCCGTCCTACGATAGTCGTGAAGCACGCAATCGTGATGCCGTCGGACCCGCAACCAGACACCATCATTTCAGATGGGACCGTGGTCATCGCCGACGGGAAGATTGCGGCGGTCGGAAAGACCGAGGAGGTCCTCAGGAATCATCCCCATAGTGACGTCGTGATCGACGGTTCCCGGTCCATCGTCATGCCGGGCCTCGTCAGCGCCCACACGCACATCACCGGAGCCTTTCTTAGAGGTCTCACCGAGGACATGGAGAACCACTTCTATGGTTTCGCTCTTCCCTTGGAGGACTACCTCACCGACGACATTGCCTATCGCGTCAACGTGCTCGGAGCCATCGAGTGCGCAAAGTACGGGATAACCTGCATCAACGACATCTACCACTACGCCGACGCCATGGCCCGCGGCGTCTCGGAGGTGGGCCTGCGCGGGGTCATTGCTCACAAGATCTTCGACGTGAACCTCAGGAACCTGGAGAAAGACGACTACAGCCGCGACGAGGACCAGGGATACCAGAAGCTCAAGACGAACATCAAGCTGATCGAGGACTGGCACGGCAAGTCGGGCGGCAGGATCACCTGCAGGATAGGTACCCACGCTACCGACACCTGCAGCCCGGAGCTCCTGAAAACAGCCAAGGAGGAGGCGGTCAGGCGGGGCGTGGGAATCCACATCCACGTCGCCCAATCGGACAGGGAAGCCGCCTACATCCAGCGGGCCTATGGGAAGACCTCCGTGGGGTTCCTGGACGGGCTGGGGTTCCTTGACAGGGACGTCCTCGCAGCGCACCTTATCCTTGCCAACGAGGTGGACCTGGAGATACTCCGCCAGCGCGGGACGGCAATCGGTCACTGCCCGGTAATATACGGGAAGGTGGGCGCCTACCCGAACCTCGAGCTGATGCTCTCCAAGGGAATCCCTGTGGGTCTGGGAGTGGACTGGCTCTCCATGGATGTGTGGGAGAACATGCGCCAGGCAATCGCGATAAACCGGATTCTGTCCCACGGAAAGATGGCGATGAATGCCAGTTCTGTGTTCCACCTGGCGACCATGGGCAGCGCGAGGGCACTCGGGATGGATCGCAGCATTGGCTCGATCACGCCAGGGAAGAAGGCGGACATCACGATCATAGACAGGCACCTGGCCCACATGGCGCCCCTCCGCAACCCGCTTCAGAACTCGGTGTACTATGCAAACGGCGGAGACGTACGGACCGTGATAGTCGACGGGACGATCGTCGTCGAGGACGGCGTCCTGAAGACCGTCGACGAAGCCAGCGCGGTGGACGCCGCTCAGCAGGCTGCCGAGCAGGTCTGGTCAAACATAAGGTAGTCAGAGCCAGTCCTTGCATGCTGCCGGACGGCACAAGCATGGTGATGTTGCCAAGCGGCCTTAAATAGGAAATCCTTGGCTTCCGCGGATTCCATGGAGCTAGTCGTCCGTAACGCAAGGCTCAGGGGTAGAAGCGGTATCTTCGACGTAGCGGTCGACGGAGGGCTCGTCACGAAGATCTCGCGCAGTGTCGATCAGAAAGGGGAGGAAGAGATTGACGCCTGCGGATATCTCGTCGTCCCTCCGTTCATAGACATGCATTTCCATCTCGACTCGGCGCTGGCCTACGGGGATCCGAGGTACAATGAGTCGGGCACCCTTCTGGAAGGCATCGAGATCTGGGCAGACAAGAAGAAGAAAATCAGCCAGGATGAGATTCACGGGAGGGCCTCGAGGATGCTGAAACTGATGCTCCTCCATGGAACGCAGGTCCTGAGGACCAACGCGGATGTCACAGAGCCGAGACAGACGCCGCTGAAGTCCCTCCTCGCGGTCAAGGACGAGTTCAAGGACCTGATGGATGTCCAGGTGACGGCCTTCCCCCAGGACGGGATAATGACCGACCCACAGAACCAGGAACTCCTGGAGAAGTCCTTGGAACTCGGAGCGGACAACGTGGGGATGATCCCGCACCACGAGTACACAAGGGAGGACGGCGTGAGGTCCATCGAGTTCGCATTCGATATTGCGCAGAAGTACGGCAAGGACGTCGACGGACACGTCGACGAGACCGACGACGATCAGTCGAGGTTCCTCGAGGTCGTCGCGGCCCAAACGATCAGGAGACACTACGGAGGACGAGTAACTGCCGGGCACGCCACGGCCATGGGCTCGTACAACGACTCCTACGCCGCCAAACTCTGTCGCATCCTGAAGAAGGCCGGAGTGACCGTGGTGGCTAACCCGCTGATCAACATAACCATCCAGGGAAGGTTCGACTCATACCCCAAGAGGAGGGGGATGACCAGGGTCAAGGAGCTCCTCGAATCGGGCGTGAACGTTGCGCTTGGGCACGACTGTGCAATGGATCCGTGGTATCCGCTGGGCAAGGGGGACATGCTCCAGGCCCTGTTCATGGCCGTGCACGTCGGACAGCTCACCGGTTACAGGGAGCTTGTGAATTCCTTCGATTTGATTACCACGAACCCAGCCAAGGCCCTCCGGATAGACCGGAGGTACGGTGTGGAGGTGGGCAAACCGGCAAACATGGTGGTGCTGGAGGCGAAGTCGGAGATTCAGGCTCTGGCGGCGCTGGCTCCACCCATCTACGTCGTGAGGAAGGGCAGAGTGACGGTGCGGAGAAGCCCGAACGTCACGGAACTGATTGGCCCGAGGGGAACGGAGAGGCTCTACACCACGGAGCTCCTGCAGACCGGCCGGTGACCTAGGCGAGCACTCCCTCGAGGAAACGCTTCGCGTCTTCCATCTCTTTCCTGCCTTTCTCGGTGATCTCATAGTACCTTCGCCGCTCTACCGTCTGGCTCTTCACCATGCCCGCCGCCTCTAGGCTGTACAGGACGCGATAGGCGGTCACGGTCCCGCTCCAGAAGCCGAACTCCTCCTTCACCAGTCCTCTGAGTTCGTAGCCGTACCGGGCCTTCTTCGAGAGCAACAGAAGGATGAAGAACCAGAGGTTCTCCTTCTGGACCTTGTCCTTCAGCCTCTCTACGAAGGCCATCTCTCGCGTCTCTCCCCGGTGCTATACTTAACAGAGTCGGAGGCCAAAGAAACGTTTATCCACGACTACTTTACAGGCTATAAAACATGTCTGGTGTAAAGGTCGGAATAATCGGCGTGGGCAACTGCGCTTCCGGAATCATCCAAGGCGTGCATCTCCGAAGGTCGGGCGACAAGGAGGCGGCGAAGTACGGGAACGACAAGATAGGCAGATACGGAATCGAAGACATCGAGTTCGTGAGCGCTTTTGACGTCGGAGCGAACAAGATTGGGAAGCCCCTCGCCAAGGCAATCTACCAGCCGCCCAACGTGGTGGACTGGGTAACCTCCGTCTCCGGCAGCGGCGTCATCGTGATGGAGTCCCCTGTGCTCGACGGGGTTGGAATCTTCGTCGACAACAAGATCAAGCCAGTGAAGGGTACGCAGCCGGTGTCAAAGCTCCGGGGCGCAATCCTCGACCAGCTGAAGAGCACAAGGACCGAGATACTGGTGAACTACCTCCCAGTGGGGAGCCAGAAGGCCACGGAATTCTGGGCCGACGTCGCCCTCGAGGCGGGCGTCGGGATGGTCAACTGCATGCCTGTCTTCATCGCTTCCCGCAAGCAGTGGGCGGACAGGTTCACGGAAAGGAACGTCCCCATAGTAGGTGACGACGTCAAGGGTGTAGTCGGCGCCACCATAGTCCACAGGACGCTGGCCCAGCTCTGCTCGGACAGGGGGGTCGACATCACCAAGACCTACCAGATCAACGTGGGAGGCAACACCGACTTCCTAAACATGAAGGAGGCGGCAAGGTTGGAATCCAAGAAGATATCGAAGACAGAGGCCGTGCAGGATGTGCTCTCTGAGCGCCTCCCAGACGACAAGATCTACGTCGGTCCCAGCGACTTCATACCCTTCCTCGGAAACACCAAGCTCGCGTTCATCAGAGTGGAAGGGAGGATGTTCCCAGGCATCCCGTTCAACATGGAGGTCAGACTCGAAGTCGATGACAAGGCCAACTCGGCCGGGGTCGTCGTGGACGCAATCAGGTACTGCAGGGTCGCTCTGGACAGGAAGATCGGCGGGCCACTGCTCGCGCCCAGCGCATGGCTCATGAAACATCCACCTCTCCCAATGAACGACGATGTGGCCCAGTCTGAGGCAAGGGCCTGGCTCGACGACCGCTCTCAACAGGCGCCGCGCAAGGGGTAACCAAGAGGGGAGTGGTGACCTCCGGACCCCCTCCTGCCGATTCTAGGTTCAAACAGTATTTATATGAGAAAAAGCCACGAATCTCTCATCTGGGGTATTTGAAAAGTATGTCACAAGACAATCCGGATATCCGGCAGCAGGTCGATGAAAACAGGGGTTTTCAGAAGAAACTCGAGCTACTCATCCCAGGTCTAAGGGGTTACAGAACCCTCGAGGACCTTCGGGTGTCGGACAGTTTGCTTCGCAACCAGGTGGCCGACAAGCTAGACCAGACCAAGGGAAATCTGGAGGGTTTGCGCAAGCAGATGGCGATCGCGGGCGATTATACCAATCTCACTTCGGTGGGGTCGCTTATCTCTCAGGTCCAGCAGCTGGGTGGCGAGGTACGACACGCCCAGCAAGGATACTCTGGCTGGGTTCCCACGATCACTATCAATCCCGACAAGCTCAACAAGCTGTACGAGTACGATTACGGGTTCGTGAACTCGGCCGTCCAGCTTCAGTCCCTCACCACGTCGCCCAACCTCGTCTACGACACGACCGCCCCGAACTCAGTTCAGATTACTCTATCACGCCTGAGTAGCGCCGTCTCCGACTTCAAGCAGAAATGGTCGGTCCGGATGGAAGCGATAGAGAATATAATGGTCCAGTAGTGATGTGAGAGCATGACCGGTTTATTCTCGAAGAAGACGACGGATATCCCGCCAACGGGCGGCAGCGTGCTTGGCTCGATAACGATCAACTGGGAGGACCAGAACAAGCAGGACAACGTGATGTGGAAGGTCCCCCGCAACATCAGACTGAATGACAACATAGTGGTCAGGGAGGATGAGATTGCGGTCTTCTACCGGGACGGGAAGGTCCTGACCTACTTCGACCAGCCGAACAGGTACGCCCTCACCGACTTCAACGCCCCCATCGTGGGGAACCTCCTCAAGTTCTTCACAGGCGTCCAGCAGGTGGCCGAGGTCTACTACCTCCAGAAGAGGTACCTGGACGGCAAGTTCGGAAGCACCCAGCCGTATCAGTTCACCGACCCCACCTTCGGGATTGTCAACCTGAGGGTCTTCGGAGAGTACAGGTGGAAGGTCTCCTCTCCTGAGAACTTCATCAACCAATTCGTGGGCACATTCGCCGCAGAGACTTCGGACGACGTGGAGTCCAGGCTGAAGGAACAGATGGTCATACTCGTCTACAACGCCATGGGGAAGATGAAGGGCCAGGGCCTGAAGGTCACGGACCTCGCGGCGAACCTGACCACAATCGAGCAGGCGGTTCTCGCCTTGGCCCCGGACAACTTCGGGCAGTACGGCGTAGAGATAAACAAGATCTCCGGTCTCACGATAAGCCTTCCCGACGAGGTGCAGAAGGCAATCGACACCAGGTCGCAGATTCAGGTGCTCGGCGTCAACTACATGCAATACCAGGCAGGACAGGCGATGGTCGACGCGGCGAACAACCAGAGCGGGACCGCGGGTATCGGAGCCGGTCTCGGGGTCGGAATCGGGGCAGGCGCAGGCATGGGCTATGCCTTCGGAGGGCAGATGGCACAGGGCATGGCCGGAGGAATGCAGCCCAACAGATCCTGTCCCAACTGCGGCTCCCTGATAGCTGCTACGAGTACCTTCTGTCCGAACTGCGGAGCATCGTTGCAGCAGGCCCCCGCTCAAGCGAAGGTCCAGAGCTGCGCACAGTGCGGTTCACCAATTCAGGCCGGCGTCAAGTTCTGTCCCAACTGCGGCGCGGCGGTCGCCCAGCCGGCGCAGGCCAGCCCCCCAGCGCAGACCAAGACTTGCCCCAGCTGCGGTGCTAGCGTGACGGGCAACTCGAAGTTCTGCCCACAGTGCGGCAAGCCAATCTAGGAGTGATTGTGGTTGTACTGTCCAAAGTGCGGCGCTCAGAATCCTGACGGAGCCGGCTTCTGCATGAAGTGCGGTGCCAGCCTCGGAGGCGCGCAGTCTTCGCCCCAGGCGCAATCTGTGCCCAAGGCTCCCGTCCTCGCGCCCATAGGGGCGACCTCGCTCAAGTGTCCCAACTGCGGGGCGCCCATAGCCCCCAAGTTCGGAGAGATGGTCATAACCTGCGAGTACTGCGGCAGCGGCATCACGATGGGGAACGAGGGATGGACGAGCATCCAGAAGTCCACGATGCTGCCACTCAAATTCGCTGACAAGGACCCCATGATGGCCAAGATTCATGACCTCATGGACAAAGGCTTCCTTCACCGGCACATGCAGGAGGAGTCCGTGCTGCAAGAGCTGACAATCTCCATGGTCCCCTACTGGATTGTACCGGTCTCGGCGCGCACCTCCATCGTGGCGACCAACATGCTCCAGCAGACGGCGCAGACCGCGACAACAGCGGCACTCTTCGGGGTGATCCTAGGAGGATTTGGCGGCGGTGGAGGCGGCGGGTTCCGTCCGCGCCGGATGTGGTCTCCGACGCTGCCCCAGATGCATTTCAGCCTGGGGGCAGCGAAGCTCGGCATGTTCATGGGGGGCATGTACGGTGGAGGGGGAGCAAGAAAGGCCGAGGAGCTGGACAACAACTACAACTTCCCGGTCGTAGCGCTCAAGGCGCTGACCGAGTACCAGCCAAAGGACTACGTGTTCAATCTGGCAGACCGGACCCTCTTTGACGTCTCGAAGATCCCCAAGGGAATTCCCATCCTCAACGGCGACGTTGGTGAAGAAGACGCCAAGAATCAGGCCAAGACCTACGTCGACCAGGCCCAATCACAGAAGGCGCACGCCCAGTATCACATGATTCAGCAGATGCACACTGACATGGACGTCGGGGAGGCAGAGCTGCTACACGCGCCAATATGGTTCGCCAGGTACGACCACAAGGGCGAGAGAATTGCGCTTGTCTTCGACGCAAACTCGGGAATGCTCATCACGAGCATCGGGCTGAAGTAGCGAGCCTCTATCCAGTCGCTTCCCCAAGGTACACCCACCCTAGGCGGGCGCCCGTGCCCTCCGGACCTCGAAGACGATAAGGTTCTCGAAGAACAGGGCAGTCGTTCCCTTCTCGTGCACATGCAGACCGTGTCCTTCGCAGAAACCCCTGAACTCGTCTATGTCCGCTTCGTCCGAGAGGAGGACTACGATGGCGCCATCATTCTTCGACACCCTCAACGCTTCTTCAAGGAAGGCGAGGGGAACCTGGAGGCCTCCCTTCCCCCCATCGACCGTACGGTCCTCAATGACCTCGGAGGGGAGATACGGGGGGTTGAACGCGACGAGGTCGAAGACCCCTTCCCTGAAGCATGCTGCTCTGTCCGCGAGCACGACCTCGGCGTCCCCCTTCGCCGCCTTGGCCTCCGCTACGGAGAGAATGTCCGTCCCAACGACCGTCTCGAACCCCGCCGAGAGGCTCCGGAGTACCGCACCGCTCCCGAAACCGATTTCGAGACACGTCTCTCCTCGATAGGTGCTCAGCACCTTCACGAGCGCCGCTGTGTCCTCTGCGGGGAGATAGACGTCGGTCGTGTCCCGGGTCACGCTCTGATGGTTACGTTTGGAATGTCAGGGTTTTTACACATTCCGTCACGGCAGGAGCTTCGCAATGCCCGAGCTGTACTGCGCGGCCTTCTTCGGGGCCTCTACCAACTCGGCGGGCAGTCCTAGCAACGCCGCGGTCCTCCTCAGCACGATCTTCCTCTCGCCCCCAGAGATCTTGTATACCAGAGGCAGTCCTAACGCGAAGCTGACGACCGACTCGTCAGCGAAGGGGAACCGCGCCTCGGCGAAACGCGCGCACGCCTCTTCGTCCCGGATGAAAGCCCTGACTCCGCACTCCTCCACGTCGGCTCGCATCATCGACTCGGCGTCCTTCGGCGACCTCTTCGCGGTCAGTGCGTACTTCATGTACCCGCCGAAGAGCTCGTCAGCGAGCTGGCCGAGCAGGATGAGCCCTGCTCCCTGCTCCGCTGCGATTCTGGATGTTGTGGAATACAGAGACCAGAGGGCCCTGTCCATAGGGCTGGGCTGAAACGGGAGGTCGAGCGAGCGGACCTCCTCGGCGACGTCATCCTTCCCAATCTCCTTGGCGACCAGGTCAAGCCCCATGGCGTCCGCAGCCGCCCTAGTCTGGTCCTGATCGCGGGAGCCTGCGGCGCAGGCCGTGCACAGTACAACACTCGTCTCCTTGGACGCGATGAAGGCGACTAGAGAACTGTCGAGGCCTCCCGAGAACGAGACAGCCACCTTCTTCCTGTCGGCTACCCTTCGCTTCACGGACGCCTTCAGCAGCTCCGCAAGGTGAATAGCCGCCTCTTCGAGGCTCAACCCCGACGGCTCGGCGACAATCTCCGCCGTGACGATCTTCCTAGACTCGGTCTCGATTTCAGAACCTCTGGGCATGAGCCTCGGACGAGCGGGGAAGAAGCGGTGGTCGCTCGCGACACACGACCATGTCTCATCCACGTACAGGCCTCTGGTTCCTAGGCGGTCCCTCCCAGCGACGTAACCACCCTCTCCCTTCCTGAGATATGCAAACTCCCCCTCGCCTTCCTTCATGAATCCGTGGATCAGTGGGTAGTCCCACCCCCCCTCCCGCTGGAGGCTGAACGCTACCACGCAGTCCTCGCCCGTGCTGACGACGACTTGCTTGTTGAACCGCTGAACTCTCTCGACCAGGGATTGGGCCCTCGAGCTGGCGTCCGCGCCCATGAAGGCTGCGAATCCATTGGTGTTCATCTCGATCCCCCACTGTTCAATGTCAGGTCACCGTTCGCCTCGCGGACCGGCCGCTCCTCCGCACCCGTCCCACCGCGAGCGCGCGACAGTACCGCCAGCACACCGAACACGACTACCACGGCCATCCCGACCAGTACCGTCGCGACAATGCGGGTGGACGATACCTCCCCGCCGCTTAGCGAAGCGACGGCGAGAAGCGCAACCAAGACCATCAGGACGGGAACGACCACCCTCGGTGACACGACAAATCCGTGGCGTTCAATCAATACAATCCCCGCCGGTGTCCGCTTTGGCGTCGCTTAGGCTTTGGGGATGGGTGGTCTCGGGAGCCCGCGTTCACAATCCTTAAGATGATTGGGATGACCCGCTCACAAGGACGCTTCAGTTGCGCATCTCGCATATAATCGTAGTAGTTGCAGTCGTGGTGATCGTCGGGCTGCTCGCCCTCTTCCTGTACTCCTCTCTGAGCGCACCCGCCTCATCGGCCACTTGGGTTAGTGGGCCCAATTATCCACTGGAAGTCGGCGGCGCCCCCGGTGTCGTCGGACAGTCATGCGTGAACGGAACCGCGACCATCTACTGCATAGGTGGGATAGACTACAACGGCGCCTCACGGAACAACGTGTATTCGAGCTACCGTGTCGTCGTCGGGGATGAGCGACTGGGTAGGAGACACTTCCTATCCACAAACCGTTGGGCTCCAGTCGTGCGTATCGAACGACAACTACGTCTATTGCATCGGCGGTTCATACGACGATGCCGGTGACGACATAGCCTCAAGCTACTTTGCCGCGCTGACCGGCTCCTCTGCGGTGTCGTGGAACTCGACGACGCCCTACCCTGTCCCGATAGACAGCCAGGCCTGCGTATCGTCTTCCGGCTACATCTACTGCGTGGGAGGCGAGAACGAGACAGATGGCACGAACGCGACGTCCATCCAGACGAACTCTGCATGGTTCGCGCCGATATCGACCTCAGGCATCGGCCATTGGGTGCACACTACCGCGTATCCTCAGTCCGTCTCATTTGAGACTTCCGCGGCGTCCGCGACAGACATATCCTGTGTCGGAGGGATCGACATCAACAACAACGGCGTAACCGCCGTCTACTATGCGACCCTCTCGGCCTCGGGAATCGGGCAATGGGAGTCGACCACCGCCTATCCGATGGCGGCCTACGGACAGACCTGTGTGGTAGCGTCTGGCAGTATCATCTGCGTGGGAGGGGTTCCGAACGGTACTACCTCGTCCTCCGACGCTGTCTACTCCGCCCCCGTCTCGACCAGCGGGGTGGGTTCATGGCATCGGGCCTCCAACTATCCAATGGGTGTCGAGACCGCATGCGCTGTCGCGTCAGGGAACCTATATTGTTCAGGAGGCTATCAGGACAGACTCCAACATCTCGGAGGCTACCTACTACGCCACTGTGCAGTCACTCCTTGGCTGAGCGTGCCACCCGTCGATCTTGGGAGGGACCGAGGTCCGCTCTGGCTCATCTGACCGCCTGTTCCTTTATCTTCCGTGCGACGGTCTGCCCTATCTTCTCTACCTTGGCGAGCCTCTCAGGAGCCGCCTCACGGATCGACTTCAGCGTCGTGAATCCTGCCGAATACAGCGCGCGGGCCCTCACCCTGCCTATCCCCTCCAGTCTCGTGAGCTCGACCAGCTCAGCCCTTATGCCGCTCTGCACCCGCTTGCGCAGGAACTCTGTCTCCTTGATCAGCTCGAACTTGCCGTAGAGCCTTGCGAGCTCCGACAGGCAGTAGAGCAGCCAGTCCGCGTTCTCGACGGCCCTGTGCAGGTCCCCCGGCTCCACACCGAGCTTCTCGAGTATGGCGTCATCCCTCCATTCCTGAATCCATGAGTCGATGACCATCACGGTCCGCATCTCTTGGAGGAGGTCGTCAAGGTCGAGGCGAGACCCGGACTCGCCAGCCATGATGAAGCTTCCCCGGTGTGCGTCGAGGAACTCGTAGGCTTGGTCGTACTGCTTCTCACGGAGAGGGAACTTCGGCTCGAAGTCGGGGCTCCTGGTGACCAGGTGGATGAGGCCGAGAGCGTGGTCCTCGGTCCGGCCGACTGCGCCCATGCTCTTCTTGAACAGGACACCCGTCATCGGGTCTATGTAGAGCGTCGAGACCCTCTTTCCAAAGCCGGTCGCCTGGAAGAGGCCACCCTTCTCCACCACAAGCTGCTCGCTCAACAGGTATCCTAGGGCCACGTCTATGTGCCTGCTCACCCTCTCCCTGCCTACCTGCGCGGCAAGAAGCGTCTTCGAGAAGAGGGCGTCGATGTCGAGCCGTGATGATCCGAAGCCTGCTCGCTATGGCCGCGAGCAGGTGGACCCTCATCCCCCTCTCACCCCCAAGCCTCGACTCGATCGGTTCCGGTTCGGTCTGGGTGAAGTGCTCGAGGATTTCGCCAGGGACGTAGGTGGAGGGTGGGACGATGATGGTCTCGCCGTGGTCGTCGTACTGCGGTCTCCCTGCCCGTCCGGCCATCTGTCTGTAGTCCAAGACCGAGATCATGACGTTCACGCCCGTCTCGCCGTCGTACCTGCTCAGGTCGGCCACGACCACCCTCCTTGCGGGAAGGTTGACTCCCGCTGCTAGCGTGGGCGTGCTGGAGAGGACCTTTATCGCCCTGAGCCTGTAGTAGTCCTCGATTATCTTCCTGTGCTCGTAGGAGAGGCCGGCATGATGGAAGGCCGAGCCCCGCTCGACTATCTCAGCGAGAAGCCTGCTGAGCCCTGTCTCCTCCTCGCTCTCGCGGATCCTCGACGCCGCCTCACGGCAGAGACCGCGCTCTGCTTCGCTGAGGAACCTAGTGGTCAGCTCCGAACTCTTGGTCGCCAGGCTGACCGCCCTCCGCCTGGTTCCCGCGAAGATCAGCGACTGGCCCCCTCCCTTGACCGAGTCTATGGCCACGTCCACGGGCGCCCCCTGGTTCGACTTCAAGATGGTCAGCTCGCCCTCTGGGTGGAAGATGATCCTTCCGTAGTCGTACACTCCCTCCCTGAGGGGCACCGGTCTCCAGTCGACCGCGACCAGGTCCGACCTGAGCCACCCGGCTATCTCGTCCGCGTTGCTTATCGTCGCGGAGAGCGAGATTAGCTGCGCGTCCAGTCCAAGGTGGATCACCTTGGTCAGAATCATTTCGAGGGTCGGCCCTCTGTCGCCGCTGCCCGCGAGATGGATCTCGTCGGAGACAAAGAGACCGACAGAGCGGAGCCAGCTCACCCCGTGCCTGAGAATCGAGTCGAACTTCTCGTTGGTGAGCACGAGAAAGTCGAACTTTCCAAGGACCTCCCCGCTCCCGTCGAAGTCGCCCGTCGCTATGGCGCATCTTATCCCGAACCGCTCCAGCTTCCTGAACTCGGCATACTTCTCCGATGCGAGCGCCCGCAGGGGGCTGAGATAGACCACCTTCCTTCCCTCCTTCAGACTTCTTGTAGGCGGCCATCATCGCGATGAGGGTCTTCCCTGAATTGCCGCACCACAGCGCCTTTCCGTTCCTTCTGACGAAAAGCAAGTGATATTTCGGCAGTGTCAGGCAGTAGACTTGCTCACCGCTTGTAATCACAAAGGAGGGCTTGCATGGTTTCCTGTAGTCAATTCCGTGTTCTGAGAGTCGCCTTCCAGCCACTTGATAATTTGGATGCTTCGGGGTGATGGTGTGCCCGGCTGGCATAGTATGAGGCGCTGGTACTCCCTTGAAACGCACTGAACTGCTCACGCCCACTTTGAGAAGCAATTCTTGAAGGTCGTCGGCAAGAAGCCTTGATGTGGTGTTGAGAATCGGGCTTATCCCATCCCTCCCGTGATGGCCGTCACCGCGGGAATATGACTCAAGAAACACCCTGATCTCATTGGAAGGTAATTCTTTGATGAAGTCAGGCACAAATTTCTCAAATGCTTTCCCAAATTGAACGAGGTATCGAGCAAGTTGTGGACAACTAATGCTGAAATGTTGGTGATGTTCGGGCCCGCTCGCATAAACGTTAGCAAGACCGAGTCTCAAAAGTGCAGCTCTGGCACGTACGGGGTCTTTTTTTTGGCACAACGTTATCTCATAATTACCGTTGCCAAACTTGGTGCATCCCTCCGCGATGTACCAACCGAAGAAATTCAGAAAATCGCGCATCGGAATCCTGATTGCCGGGAGAGGTCGTTTCGACGGTGGGTACCTGCCCTTAACACTCATCGTTGGAAGCTGAAAGTACGCTTTTCTTCGGCCCTTCCAAATCCCATTGGTCTTGAATTTCCAATTGCGACTGATTTCACGGGCGGGAAGAAAATCGTAACGCAGACCTGAACGACTGGCAAATCGAGGAGCGCTCGGCTCTTTCATTCTGAGCTTATGATTGCGGCCGACAAACATGTTATGATTCTCGGTGACTCTGAAGTCGATTTCCTTGCCTTCAACGTGGACCATCACTCCGCGGTAGAAGTATTCGACCCTCTTCTCTGCTTTGACGTACTCCATCTCAAAGCTCTGGGGATTCATTGACAGGACCTCTTCGTTCTGAGATGTATCGCGGAAAAGCTTCCAACCCGTTCGTGTAAGGACCTCCGTTTTCCCATCATAACATGCCGTCGGACTTGAGATCACGAGGTTCTTCCCCTCGAGGAGGCCCGCCTTTACTGCTGCCTCCTGTGGCGGATAGAGTTCCCTGAACCCCTCCTCTTCGAGGAAGGCCGAGAATTCGCTGGGGAGGACCAGCTCTTCGAACTTCATGCGTCCCGCCCGGTGTCAGGCCTGCACCCTTCGGTAGAACCCGGGCTTGTTCTCCCAGATTATCCCTTCCTTGATGAGCTTCTGAATCATCTTGTCGACCTCGTCGTCGCCCTTGAACCTCCCGCTCTTGACGAGCTCGTCCCTGAAGAGTCTGAGCTCCACCGGTTTCTTCTCAGGACCCTCCATCGTCCTGAATATCTCCATTGACGTCGAGAGCTTCCCCTCTCTCCTGCGGGCTGCCCCAGGAGTATGCCGAAGTCCGCCTTGGTCTTGGTCTCTGTGTCCGTGAGGACGTCCTCGACCATCCTGTTCATGAGCGAGATCGCCGTGAGCGCGTCCTCCTCCAAGACCTGTTCCCTGAGCATGAGCCGGGCCTTGGCGCTGGAGAGCCTGATCAGCGACTCTAGCGTCCTCGGCGTCGCCCCTATCTGTCCCTCGGCCACGCTCCTCCTGAGCTGGAGGTAGTACTCCTTCAGGCGGTTCTCGGCCTCCACGGTGAGGGTCGGTGAGATCTTCTTTGCGTAGGTGAAGTACTTCTTCAGAAGGTCGAACTGGACCGGGGGAGGGTCCGTGTATCCTCTCTTCCTGTGGACGTCCAGTATGTGGGTGGCCAGTCTCTCATCCTGGGCTGGGGTCGGGGTGTCCTTGATCACGAAGATCAGGTCGAACCTCGTGAGAAGCGGTATCGGTAGGGTGATGTTGTCGGTCAGGTTCTTGTACGGGTCATACTTCCCGAAGATGGGGTTGGCGGCCGCGAGGATGGCAGTGCGCGCGTTCAGGGTAGCGTAGATGCCTCCCTTCGCGATTGTGACCGTGTTGTGGAGTATGACGCCTGCCGAGATGAAGTTGTGACTAGGTTCGACAGTGACGTCGTAAACCCAGTCGACCTTGTCGGGACCGGTGTTATCGACAAGCTCTACATCCGTGACTCTGAGAAACCGCAATTCCATGAGGCTCTTTAGGTAGGAGATTGTCTGGTCCGACTCGAACTCAATACGAAGCGCTGTTCTGGCCTTCTCGATAATCTTCCTCCTCTCCTCGTCGGGATAGCCTCCTCTCTCTGCATAGTCTATCACCCGACGTGGCATGCCAGTTAGGTCCGCGAGTCGCTGCTGCGACCATCCTGATTCTATGCGGAACTCCCGAAGGGAGCACGCGCTGCTCTCGAGCACGCGAAGGACGTGGTTGCGCCTTTCTTCCAGCGATTCAAGGTTCTTCTTCATCACGGAGACGTTTATCCCGTGTCCCGATGACAGGTGCCTCTGGAACCCCCCGTTGTATCGTCGGCCGAGCTGCTTGAGGAGAGAGATGTAAAGTCTGGCAACGCTGGTGGGAAGGACGTCATGCTTACGATTGTTCTTGCCGCTTCTTTCTACTGAGCTTCCTGATGTCGCTGAACCGCGGGTCGAAGGGGTGCACTATGGCGGCAAAGAACCGTTCCAGCGAGTCCCCTGTAATGTAGACCTTGAACGAGTCGTTGGACCTGTCAATGTTTATCCTCGAAGCGATGCCGAGCTTGAGAAGAAGGTCTTGGTAGTCTTCGGCCAGCCCCTGTGAAGCCGTGCGGTAGCAGACCGCCTCTGACTCGACGCTGCCATCCCCGAGAAAGGCGGAGGCAAGGAACGCGTTTATGTGCGCGACCGAAGCTCCGAGAATCTTCGCTGGTGCCCTCTTCTGTCGGGCCTTCTGCACCATCTCGGGGAAGTTGAGCCTGAGCCAGGCGTGGAGGGTCTTCGAGACGTACCGGAGACCAGCGTCCTTGCCCTGCGATCTTCGGAGTGTCGGATCGATGCGGAACTCATCCCACATCAGGCCGCGCATCTCGTCGAGCAGTCTTGGGTCCAGATTAGTGAAATCGACTTCGACCGAGGAGCCCTCGTAGAAGTTCCCCTCCGTGATCAGATAGCCGAGAATCCTGGCTGTCTTGAGCGAGAGCATCGGAGGTTGCATGATCTCTTTACTTTGCTTCGTGCTGGTCTGATTAGCAAGTTGCAAGGGGGCAGAGGAATTCGGAATGAACCTCGGCGCCGGGGCAAAGTCCCCGACCTCCAGTCCATCCGCTCTCACGGTCGCAATGCCGTCCCCGCGGTAGATAAAGACGGGGTGCTCGGGAGTCACCAGAACCGACCTCCCATTGGAGTAGCGTATCCTTACAAAAGACCCCGGAGCCCGGTGGCGGCTGACACGGTCGAGAGATGTTCTAACGATGCTCCCCTTGCTGAGGTCTGCGGTGTAGACATCTGTGGGCTGCCCGAGGAGCGCGATATCACAATCTCTGCCCTGGACCACCTTCGCGCCGGTCGCTCTGAACGCGCTCTCGACGAACTCTCCTATCTTGACCTTCTTTCCGTCCGAGAATAGAATCTCGTTGGAAGGGTGGTAAGATTGCTGCTCCATCTGCTCGTGCAGGGCGCTCCTGTCGTCCTCCTTCATCTTGTCGAACTCGTCTATGCATGCGATTCCCTGGTCCGCGAGTACGACCACTCCTGCCTCAAGCATGAACGTGTTCTTCTCCCTGATGACGGCGGCCGAGAGCCCTGCCGCAGTCGACCCCTTGCCGGAAGCGAACATCCCCCTCGGGGCCACCTGTGCGGCGAACTTCAGCATCTCCGACTTGGCGACGCCGGGGTCTCCGACCACGAAGACGTTTATGTCCCCCCTGAGCTTCGTCCCGTCCGGGAGCACCGTCTGGGGTCCTCCGACGAGGAGCAGGAGTATCGCCTCTTTGACGGCATCATGGCCGAGGATGGCCGGTGCAATGGACCGGATGAGCCTCTGGTAGGCGTCCGGGTTCGCGGCGACGCTCCTAATCAGGTACTCGTCCTCCTTCGTGATTTGGATCTGTCCCGGGTCCTTGCCCGCAACCTCGATGAGGTTGCTGTCTATCTTAGACCTGAAGACCCTGGTCCTGGCCTGCCCCGGGGTGAGGTCGAGCTCTGCCCTTACGATTCCGCTGAGCACGATTCTGTCGCCCGGCCTCGCGGTGTTGACGATGTCTCCGACGACGTCCACGTCGAAGAACCTAGGCAGCTGGCCAGGGGAAGCTCCTCGGGGAGCTCCTGGACCCTCAGAATCTGGCTGTCGATGAACGAGCTCCGCTTCTCGTCGAGCTCGAGGTTCCGAGTCTCCTCGCAGCCCTCGCACTTCAGCGGCCGCTTGATTATCACGCCTTCCTGGAGCACCTTTGTCATGTGCCCGTTGGGACAGATGAAGGCGCCGTCGGTCAGCAGGGGCCTCAGCTCGGAGCTGCGGACCACCATCCCTGCGACGGCGATCATCTTGTCGAGGTGGGAGGTGTTGACCTTGCGCAGGGATATCTTGTCGGTTATCCCCCTTATCCTGACCGTGAGCGAGTTCTGGACCTGGCCTGCATAGGACGCGTTCTCGGTGCTGAGGACCTCGAACGCGGCCATCTTGAACTCCTTCAGCGACTCGTCGGGCAGCGAAAGCAGTCTCTCCCCGAGATCGGTGTTAAACTGGATGATGTCCTCATAGTCGACTACGACCGACTTGTCACCGGTCGCCGCGAGCTGCGCGATTCTATCCCTGTACTTGTGGGCACCTCCCTTGTCCTTCCAGGTCCTGAGGAACTCCTCGAAGAGGCTCTGACAGCTTCCTCGTGATTACCGCCATCTAGGACTCCCCCAGGAGGGCACCCTTCCACTCCTCGGAGAACGACCTCGACGACGTAAAGAAGACCCGTTCTTCGGGGGTTATCTTGTCCCCGACCGTCTGCAGCGTGGCCGAGGAGCTCATGGAGAGCAGCTTGCTGAGCCTACGACCGATTAGGTCGTAGCAGGTGCCCTTCAGCTTCTCGTAGTCCTCCCTGCGGTACTTCCCTGTCTCGGAGCCCACCCTTATCGTCTCGAGCCTCCTTCGCATCCTGAGGTAGAAGTTGGGCTGAAGGGGCGAGAGCTGAGGCGCACCAAGCATCTTCTCTCTCGTGAGCGCCTTGAAGATCTCCGTTTCGAAGGGTTCCTCTTGGATCTCCGCTATGCTGAGCTCCGCCAGCTCCTCTGCGACCCACCTCGGAATCTCGGCCGCCTCTCCGGCCCTCATCTTTGGAATCTCGACGTCCCCGACCTCCATCCCATCGAAGGTGGACTTGGCCATCACCCTGACTGGGGAGAGCAGGAACTCCCGCTCACGCTGCATGAACAGTTCAGTGATGACTTTTCCCGCTGTCTCCAACTACGATCAACTCAATCTCCTAGGAGGAGACGGTTAAACATTCCACGGGATTAAATAAGTCTATTCCAGATCCGGGCTCCCGCGCGCGGGGGTTTAGCCGCAGAGGCCCCTTCCACGCCAGTGCGGGAACTTCTAGAGCTGGATCCATCCGCCCGTTCCCGACTGGACGGCGCGGGAGTAGACCATCCATCCGACCGCGTTGTCTTCGAAGGCCAGCCCGACCGCCTTGAGTATCGTGGTCTCGGAGTCGCTCGACCTGCCTGTGACTTTGCCAGAGGCCAGCCCTGCAAGATCGCCCCTTATGCTGGCTTGGGTGATCGCGCCCTCCCTAATCGGTATCAGGACGTCGCCCGCTTCTTCCATCGCGGCCTCGACCGAGTCCACGTAGAGCGAGGCCCTCGAGACGAGGGCCGTTCCCAGTTCCCTCGACTCGGGAGTGTATGCCCCTATAGCTATGACGTGCGTCCCAGGGCGCACGTCGTCTGCGTCCAGGAAGGGAGCCTTGGCGGTCGTAGCCGTGACGACAACGTCCGCCCGCGAAGTCGCGGATCTGACGCTGTCGCTTGCAGTGGCTTCCAGATGCAGACTCCTTCTCGCACCTCTCCATCAGCTTCTTCTGCCTCCCCCTATCGATGTCGAAGACCGAGACTCTGCGGATGCCGAGCTGGGACGCGACCCCGCTGACCTGGTAGAATCCCTGACCGCCTGCGCCCAGCATCGCAAGCTCCTCGGAGTTCTTCCTTGCTAGGTGCCTGCAGGAGAGTCCTGAGACTGCTCCTGTCCTGAGCCCCGTCAGGCTCGTGCCTCCCATGATGCACTTGAGCTCCCCATCCCTCCCGTCTATCAGCAGCACAACCGCTCGCGTCGACGCCACGCCCCCTCCGAGGTCCGGGTAGACGCTGACGAGTTTGAGGCTGAGAGCGTCACGGTTCTCCCTTATGAGCGATGGCATGATTAGGATGTTCCTCACATCGGTCATTCGGAACCTCGTCCTGATCGGCGACTCGATGCTGCCACCCGACGCGAGCAAGAACGCCTTGTGCAGCTCATCCACCGCTCCGCGCATGTCTGCCAAGGAGATTATCTGCTCGTCAGTAAGTGTGAGGACTCTCAAGGTTGACCAGTAAACGGGTTACCTGTCCATCTCCCTATTTATGCGGCCCGGAAGGCTCGCCTAGCCACCGGTCTGGCTTTCTTCGGGCGGTTTGGGAGGCGGCTTGCCTTCGAGCTGTTCCATTATCCCCGAGATTTCCGAGTGATTGAGCGTCGCGCTGGGTTTCTCCTTCAGCAGCCCTTGGGGCCTCACCATAAGTATCGCGATGAGCAGCGACCCGAACAGGAGGTACTCGAGCCACGTCACGTCGAATGGAATAATGTTCTGCAGCAGGTACTTAGTAGTGTTGATGTACTGGAGCAGGAAGACGAACACGAACGTCCCGACCGCGGTACCCGAGTTGCTCGCGACCCCGCCGAGTATGACCATGAGCCACGGCCAGAAGGTCCAGGTGACCCTGTCGTAGATGGCGGGGTTCGTGTCACCGGTGTAGATGGTGTAGAGCGCCCCGGCCATGCCGGTGATCACCGATGCTATGATCAGAACGTTCCTTCTTATCACCACCGTGTCCTTGCCGAGGGCCTCCGACGCGGCTTCGTTGTCCCTCATCGCCCTGAGGGTCCTGCCCAAAGGAGAGCGCACCATCCTCTCGGCGTAAATGTAGACGGCCAGCGCCACGCCGGCGATCAGCAGGGTCGCGGCGAGGGTGCCGTACTGTCCGGCCCAGGCGAAGAAATTAGGTATCCCGATGCCGAACGGCCCGTCTATCAGGGGGGTGTAGTTGGCAAGGAAGATCTGGAAGAAGGCGGCAGCACCCAAAAGGAGCATGGCGAGATAGTCCTCGCGGAGCCTTATCGCAGGGAAGATCGAAATGTAGCCAAGTATTCCCCCGGTCAGTGCCCCTATCGCCACGGTCATCGCGATCAGGAGCGCAGAAGCAGGAATGTTGGTCTGGAGCAGGGAGGTCAGTTTGTCCGCTATGAGGAAATTGTCGAACCCGACAGGGTCGCCCTTTACGTTCATCAGCCACTCGGCCGCGCGTATTGCGAAGGTCCCCGAGAAGGCCGCCCCTCCCATGAAGTAGAGCACCTTCCCGAAGTTCGGTATGCCGGCATAACCCATCTCGAGGTTCAAGCTGATGGTGATGATCAGGTAGAGCGAGAAGACCGCGAGCAGAGAGGTCAAGAAGTTGGGCCAGTTCGTTACCCCAAGAATGAGAAGAGGCGAGAGCAACTACTTCTTCCCTCCAGGGATGAGTCTTCTCCAGTCGAGGGAGGTTATTCCTCCCGGAATCAGCAGCAATGTGATCACCATGATCAGGAGCGGTATTCCAGGCTCGTAGGACGTGACCCATGGTCCTATGTACTGGGCACCGAGGGTGGTCACGACAATCTCGCTTCCGCCGACGATCAGACCTCCTACGACCGCCCCGTAGATGCTCTTCAAGCCCCCGAGGATGCTCCCCGCGAACATCGAGATGAGCAGGATGGACCCAATGTCGGGTTCACCCCCCTGCCAGAGGGAGTAGAACACGCCCGCTATGCCCGCAATCCCCCCAGCGAGGAACCAGGATACCAGGTAGACTGTCCGCGTGTTGACACCGACGACCTTGGCGAGGTCGGGGTTCTCGACGGTAGCCCGCATGGCGAGTCCGAAGCGCGTCCTCGTGAGCATGAGGTAGAGTCCCACGGTTACAAGTGCAAGAGCAATCGGGGTTATGTAGACCACCCCATCGACGCCAAGGTAAGAGAAGTCCACCGACGTGAGGGCATAGAAGACCTTGGCGTCGTAGACCTCCTTCGCCTCGAAGAGATAATCCGAGTAGATCCCGAAAATTCCTATGAATATGATATCTACCGCGAGCGTGGCGATCATCAGTTGTATGACCGAGGCGCCTCGCTTCGCCAGTGGATTCAGAACGAGGAGGTATATTCCGACAGCGATGCCTCCACCCACGAGGAACGAGAGGGGCAGAGACTGGTAAGGGTTGATCTTGTTTACCCGCAGGAACGCGAAACCAGTGTAAAGCCCGGCAGTGACCAGCGCCCCCTGCGCGAAGTTCGGGACCTTGGTGGTAATGTAGGTGAGGGTCAGGCTTACGCTCATCAGCGCGAAGATAGACCCGTAGACTATCGCGCTAATCGCGAACGGAGGCAGAGCCGGAATCCTGTCGCACCTAACATGCATAAATTAGAGCCAAGATTTAAATAGTTTGTGAGTCTTGTTGAATGCTTACGAAAACATCTCGACGTAAGGCTGTTTCGACAGGAATAGCAATTGCACTTCTGGTGGTGGGACTAATCGTGGGCGCAGCAATCACCTACGCGGTCTCCCCATCAGGCACCACAAGCACCACCACCGTCGGAGCGGGATCGACCATCACCAGCACGGTCACCGCCAGCGGAGGCTCGACCCTCACCGGGACTGTCAACATCGGAGTGCTGACAGACCTCTCTGGTCAGTTGTCCGGAATTGGTCTCCCGATCAAGATAGCAGTAGGCCTGGCTATCAACGACGTCAACTCCTACCTGCAGAGCACCGGCTACACCAACCTGAAGTTCGCGGCAATCTATGAGGATACGGGCACCAACCCAGCCACAGCCCTCACCGACCTCCAGACCCTGTCCTCAGACGGAGTACAGGCGGTGGTCGGTCCTCTTTCCAGCTCCGAGGCAAGCAATATCCTCCAGTACGCCGACACTAACCACATCGTCTTAGTTAGCCCGTCATCGACGGCTATCAGCCTCGCCATCCCCAACGACTACCTCTTCAGGTTCGTCCCGAACGACGCCGCACAGAGCTACGCCATCGGTCGCGCGCTGGTGAGCCAGAACGTTAAGGACATTGTCGTCGTCAACCAGCAGAGCGTGTACGGTACTGGCCTAGCCAATGCCACGATCGTCAGATTCGAGGCGCTCGGAGGGCACGCAGAGACTGAGATCCAATACAGCAGCACCGCCACCGACTTCACACCCGCATTGTCTACAATGCAGAGCGAGTATCAATCAGCCGTTGCCAAGTATGGAGCAAGCAGCGTAGCCATCGTCGCAATCGGCTTCCAGGAAGTCGGGAACATGCTCGTTCAGGCGAAGAGCCTGGATCCGGGCCTGCTCGCCGCTACATGGTACGGATCGGACGGTGAATCACAGAACACCGATTTCAGCAACTCCACGAGCTCTGCTGCACCCATCTCCGCCCAGGTGAAGCTGGTCAGCACCATCGGCGAATCGCCGGCAGCTACTGCGGCGACCAACTCCTTCATCGCCGAGTTCAACGCGACGGCCCACACAACACCAGTGTCCTACGCGATTAACGCATACGACGCCGCGTGGGTGATAGCGCTCTCGGTCCTGGCAGCAAACGCGAACAACGGTCAGGCGATCCAGCAGGTGTTCGCAAGCGTTGCCAACCACTACTTCGGTGCGTCAGGGTGGACAAACCTCCAGGCATCCGGCGATGTAGCCCCGGTCGGTTACGACCTCTACGAAGTGCAAACCCTCAAAGGAACCACCCAGTGGGTCCTCGCAGGTACCTATTCCTCAGGAACGGATTCAATAACCTGGCAACCAGGATACCCTTAAAGGGCCCTGGTTTCCCTCATCTTTTTTGCGATATGTCCGGTTCTGCAG
Organism: uncultured Nitrososphaerota archaeon; assembly: GCA_963806765.1. Classification (GTDB taxonomy): domain Archaea; phylum Thermoproteota; class Nitrososphaeria; order Nitrososphaerales; family Gagatemarchaeaceae; genus Gagatemarchaeum. Next base: position 40,049 of record CAWDYS010000005.1, read on the forward strand.
AGATTCTGCAGGTAAAACAGCTTGAGAAGTCATTCGGTAAGCTCCAGGCCATCGACGGGATATCACTCGACCTCGAGGCCAACAAGATTACGATTCTGATAGGCCCGAATGGGTCGGGCAAGACCACTCTGGTCAACGTAATCTCCGGTTTCTACAAGCCGGACAAGGGAGACGTCTTCTACAAGTCTCAGTGTATTACCGGATGGCCTCCACACAAGATCTACCGCGCCGGGATAGCGAGAACCTTCCAGATCCCCGCCCTCTTCACGCGTCTGAACGTGATGGAGAACATGCTCGTGGCTGAGAAGAAGAACCCGGGGGAGGGCTTCCTAAGGGCGCCCGTGCGCAGCCTCTGGGAGAAGCCGGAACAGAGCTCGACCGAGCGGGCCGCGAAGCTTCTGGAGTTCCTCGGCCTGGCCAAACTTTGGGACAAGCAGGCCAACAAGCTCAGTGGTGGGCAGATGAAACTTCTCGAGATGGGGAGGGCGCTGATGAGCGGTGCCGATGTGCTCCTTCTCGACGAGCCCATTTCGGGTGTCAATCCGACGCTCGCCCATGAAATCTTCTCCACCATCGAGAAGCTCAGCACTGAGTTCGGAGTGACCTTCCTGATAATCGAACACAGGCTGGACATCGCGCTCGGATACGTCGATCACGTGATCGCGATGGCGTACGGCAAAATCATCTCCACCGGTTCGCCAGACAAGGTTATCAGCGACCCCCACGTGGTCGAGGCCTACCTGGGTGCCTAGAGTGCTCAAAGTCACAGGGATTTCCGCCGGCTATGGGAACCTGCAGATACTCGACGGAGTGACTATGGAAGCTGCCCCTGGTAAGATCACGGTTGTAGTCGGCCCCAACGGCTCCGGCAAGAGCACGCTTCTGAAGTCAATCTCGGGGATTGCCTCCGTCTTCGATGGGACTATCCAAGTTGACGACCGGGTCATAACACACATGTCACCGACCGAGGTCGCCCGGTCCGGGGTCGCTTACCTGCCGCAGACAGAAAACGTCTTCACGAATCTCACAGTCAGGGAGAACCTGCGACTCGCAGGCTACACGGTGCACGAGCGCGATTACCCACAGCGGATCAAGGTCGCGCTCGAACTCTTCCCTCAACTATCAAAGTACCTCTCCACCAAGTCCGCCAACCTCAGCGGAGGGGAGAGGCAGATGGTCGCGATGGCCATGGCGCTCATGCGGAAGCCGACCGTCGTGCTTTTCGACGAGCCCACGGCCAACCTGGCGCCGAAGGTGGCAACCCAAGTGCTCAACACGATATCGTCCATCACAAAGGACATGAACCTGACGACGGTTCTTGTCGAGCAGAACGCGAAGCGGGCCCTGGAGATGGGCGACAAGGCCTTCCTCCTGGTGAGCGGCAAGACGGTCTATAGTGGGACGTGCAGAGAGCTCCTCGAACACAAGGAACTCGGCCGTCTCTACCTTGGTCTGCAGGTGGCTTAGGGACAAGTTCAAACTGAAGTTATTATATTGGCAGCTGGGGCGTGGTGGTACAATGCCACAGCGGGGGTGTTTCCCGGGATGCCGATAGAAGACCTGATGTGGGTCGAGAAGTACAGACCCCACGACCTAGCGGATGTCATCAACCAGACCGAGGTGAAGGAGAGGCTGCGGCCGCTCCTCGAGAAGCAGCAGCAGATGCCGCACCTGCTCTTCGCAGGACCCCCAGGAACCGGCAAGACCACCATAGCGCATATCGTGGCCGAGAAGATTCTCGGCGACCTCAAGTCGGACTACACGCTCTCCCTTAACGCGAGCGACGAGAGGGGGATAGACATCGTAAGGGAGCGGGTGAAGGTATTCGCGAACTACTCGGACCGCAGGGAGGGGGTGCCGTTCAGGCTCGTCATACTGGATGAGGCAGACGAGATGACGAGGAACGCGCAGACCGCGCTGAGGCGGATAATGGAGGAGAGTTCCAGGTTCACGAGGTTCATCCTTGTCTGCAACTACTCCTCGGACATCATCGAGCCGATTCAGAGCCGCTGCGCCATCTTCAGGTTCCAGCGGATGGGGGCCGAGGAAGTGGTCGGCTACCTGAAGAGGATAGCGAAGAACGAGAAGCTGAAGACCACCGAGAAGGTGCTTGGGTTGATTTACGAAGCCACCAACGGAGACCTAAGACAGGCAATCAACCTCCTCCAGGCTGCCGCCGCGGACGGGGAGGTGACGATGGAGAGGGTCGACGCAGTTACCGGGGCCCTGGTCAGGAGGAGGGCCGCGGAGATAATCACCCTTGCCCTCGACGGCGACTTCATGGGCGCCCGCCAGAAACTTGTCGAGCTCACCAAGGTGTACGGCATACCAGAGTCGGACTTCCTCCGCTTCTCGAACGAGACGATCACCGCCGGGACCCTACACATGGCGGAGGCGATCAAGATACTCGCCGAGTATGACTACAGGCTGGTCGTCGGCGCGAACCCTGAGATACAGCTCACGGCGATGCTCGCCGAGCTGGCTGCGCTGAAGGACAAGTGACGGCATGGACCTCTCCCTTCCAAGAGGCATCCGTGACATCGATCCGGACGAGTACGACCTCCACAGCCGCATAAGGACGGCTTTCGACGAAGTGGTCAGGGCCTACAACTTCAGGTCCATGGAGCCCGCGCCCCTCGAGACTCTGTCGGTCCTCCGCGCCAAGAGCGGGAGCCAGGTGGACGAACAGATTTACCACTTCAAAGACAAGGCCGGGAGGGACGTCGGGCTCAGGTTCGACCTAACAGTTGGGATGACCAGGTATGTCGCCGGCAGGAAGGGGCTCAAGCCTCCGGTGAAGCTCGCTTCCTACGGTGGCGTCTGGCGGTACGACGAGCCCCAGCATGCGAGATACCGGTGGTTTTACCAGTGGGACGTCGAGATTTTCGGGGACCCGACGATAGACTCCGACGCCGAGGTCATGGACCTGTCCTACAACCTCTTCAAGAGGGTGGGGTTGAGCGAGGTCGTACTCCACGTGGGTGACAGGAGGGTGGTCGAGGAGTACATCAGGAAGGTGCTCAAGGTCCAGTCAGAGGAGAAGACCCTCGAGATGATGAGAGCTCTCGACAAGGTAGGGAAGAAGACCGAAGACGAGCTGCTCAGAGAATACGAGGCAAAGGGTGTCGGCCGGTCAGAGATGCGCGACCTCCTCGACTTCGGGAGGACCGTGGGCCCGCCCGACAAGGTCATAGCGAGACTGGAGGAGGCAGGGCTGGAGTCGGCCCAAGGTCTCGGCGAGCTCGGGGACGCTCTCAGACAAAGACGTGTCTCTAAAGTCCAGTACAACCTGAGCATAGTCCGCGGTCTGGACTACTACACCGCGATAGTCTTTGAGGTCAAGGACGGAGCGCGTCCCGACCTGGGTTCTCTCTGCGGAGGAGGGCGCTATGACGTCCTCCCAAAGATCTTCGGGAGACCCAATCTCTCGGCCACGGGCGCGGCGGGGGGAGTTGAGAGGATGGCGCTATCCTTGGGTCCGCAGACCAAAGAAACCATGTCGGTCTACGTGGCATACACCGAACCGCCTCTGATGAAGACCGCGCTCGAGGCGCTCGCCGAGCTCAGGTCTGAGGGGGTGAGGAGCGAGGTCGGCCCCCGGGGTAGGAGTCTCAGAAAGCAGCTGGAGGACGCAGACTCCACCGGCTTCCGGTGGGTACTGCTCGTCGGGAGGAAGGAGCTCGACTCGGGGAACTTCCTCCTTAAGGACCTCAGGGACGGCACGGAGACACTCGTCCCATCGAAGGACTTCCTCTCGCGCATACGCTCTAGATTAGGCTCTTGAGCGGGGACTTTACGCACATGAGGATGGCGTCTCCCTCCTCCGCCGTAGTCAGAAACGGGACCTGGAGCTCTACCGCCTTCCTCCTGACCTTGTAGAGATCCTTCCTCATCCTGCTGAGGTTGGTGCTGAGCGAGATGACGAAGGAGGCCTTCCCGCCCGTCAGCATCTCGGTCATCTCGTCAACCGTCGAGGCCCTTACCACGTCCGGGTTCAGGGCGGTCGCGATCGACTGCGTGCTCACGAACCCTATGCCAGCTTCGCCGAATCCCTTCACCAGAATACCCATCCTGGTCAGGTCCGACTTCTCGTCTGCGAGGATTATGCCGGTCTCGCCCTTCTGAGGTATTTTGAGCCCGGCCGCAATGAGCGCCCTGCTCATGGCCTCCGGCAGTGTGTCCCCGAAGCACGCAACCTCGCCCGTCGACCGCATCTCGACGCCCACGGTGGGCTCGGCGCCCTCCATCTGCATGAACGAGAACTGAGGCGCCTTCACGGCGAAGCCCTTTGGCTCAGGCGCGTCCCTGAGGCCTGTGAGCTTCCCGCCGAGTAGGACCGGCGCGACCAGCTCAATCAGGTTCATCCCCGTGGCCTTGGAGACGAAGGGCATCGAGCGCGAAGCCCTCAGGTTGCACTCTATGACCTGGACGTCATCCCTTATGACGAGATACTGGATGTTGAACGGTCCCCGGGCACCCGAGCTCTCGGGCGATGGCGCGGCTGTAGTCGCGCATCCTCTGCTTGGCCACCTCGCTTATCGTTATCGTTGGGATTGTCATGATGGCGTCCCCAGAGTGGACGCCCGCCTCCTCCACATGTTCCATTATGGCGCCTATCACCGTGGTCTCTCCGTCGGAGATGCCGTCCACCTCGACCTCCTTGGCGCCCTCGATGAACTTGCTGACCGTGACGGGATAGTTGGGGTTGACCTCCACCGCCTTGGCGAGGAACGTGTCGAGATCCCTGCTTCCCCAGATAACCTTCATCGCCGAACCGCTGAGGACGTGCGATGGCCTGACTATCACGGGGTATCCGACCTCGTCGCAGAAGTCCCTCGCCTGCTTCGTGGATCTGAAGCTCCCCCACTTGGGTTGCGGTATCTCGAGCCTCGTCCAGCAGGAAGCCGAACCTCTCCCTGTCCTCGGCCCGCTCTATTGACTCCGCAGCCGTTCCGAGGATGCTGACTCCGTTCTGGTCGAGCTCGAGGGCGAGGTCGTTCGGAATCTGTCCCCCGACACAGAGCACCAGGCCCATCGGCTTCTCCCTCTCGTAGATCGTGAGTATCCGCTCGACCGTCAGCTCCTCGAAGTAGAGCCTGTCGCTCATGTCGAAGTCCGTCGAGACGGTCTCGGGGTTGCAGTTGACGACCACAACTTCTTCGACCCCGTTGGCCTTGAGCGCCCAGGCCATGTTCATCGTCCCCCAGTCGAACTCGACCGAACTGCCTATCCTGTACGGCCCAGCTCCGAGCACCACCACCTTCCTAGCGCTCGTCGGCTTGGCCTCGTCCTCGGAGCCATTGTAGGTCATGTAGAGGTAGTTCGTCCGCGCTGGCCACTCCGCGGCGAGCGTGTCTATGACCTTCGTGAAAGGCCTGATCTCCATCCTCTCCCTCAGCGACCTCGCGTGCTCCTCGTCCATCCCCAGCGCAGCGGCGATTTGCTTGTCCGAGAAACCAGACTTCTTCGCCTCGCGCACCAGCTCCGGGTCCCTCTCTATCCCGTCCTTCCCACTCCTTGTGATGCGCCCGTACATGTCCACGATGTTCTTGAGCTTGCTGACGAACCAGGGATCGATGACGCTCAGCCTGCTCACCTCGTCCTCGGGCAGCCCCACCATGAGTGCCTCCACTACATCGAAGATTATCTGGTCTGTGGGGTTCCTCAGCCTCTCCTTGAGGACCTCGATGTCGTCCGTTTCCACGAAGCGCCTGATTGCGCCGTCGTACCTGATGTTGAGCATCCTCGCGGCCTTCTGGACGGCCTCCTCAAAGTTCCGGCCTATCGCCATGACCTCCCCAATGGACTTCATGGCCGTCCCGATGTTCCTCGAAGCCCCCTCGAACTTCTTGGTATCCCACCGCGGCATCTTGACGACCACATAGTCCAGTGATGGCTCGAAGAGGGCGGTCGTCACTCCAGTGACCTTGTTCTTCAGCTCCTCCAGGGAGTAGCCCAGGCAGAGCTTGGCGGCGATGTAGGCGATGGGGTACCCGGTGGCCTTCGAAGCAAGGGCGGAGGACCTGGAGAGCCTGGCGTTGATCTCGATGGCGTTGTACCGCTCCGAACCGGGCTCCAGAGCGAACTGCATGTTGCACTCGCCAAGAATCCCGCACCTCGCCGCTGCCTCGAGGGACAGGGACCGCAGCATATGGTACTCCCGGTTGGTTATCGTCTGGGAGGGTGCGACGACGATGTTGTCGCCGGTGTGGACCCTCATGCCCAGGACGTTTTCCATGTTGCAGACCACCATGCTGTTCGTGTTCTTGTCCCGCATCACCTCGTATTCGATCTGCTTCCAGTGCCCGATGTACTCCTCGATGAGGACTTGGTGCGCTATGCTGAGGTTGAGTCCCCTCTGAACGATCTCCGAGAGCTCTCTGTCGTTCCGCGCCACGCCGCCTCCCCTCCCTCCGAGGGTGTACGCGACTCTGAGGATCACGGGGTAACCTATCTCCTTGACGATCTTTCTCGCGTCCTCGAGGGAGTAGGCAGGCTTGCTCCTGGGCACCGAGATCCCCACATCCTGCATCGTCTCCTTGAAGAGCTCCCTGTCTTCGGTGATGTCGATTCCGGAGATGGGTGTACCGAGGACCTTCACGCCGTACTTCTCGAGCGTCCCCCTCCTCGCCAGGCCCACTCCGCAGTTCAGGGCGGTCTGGCCGCCGAAACCCAGCATGATCGCGTCAGGTCTCTCTTTCTCAATGACAGCGGAGACGAAGTCCGGGTTCACCGGCAGGAAGTAAATCTTGTCCGCCATGCGCGTGTCCGTCTGGATCGTCGCGATGTTTGGATTGACCAGTAAGGAGCCGACGCCCTCTTCTCGCAGGGCTTTGAGGCACTGACTGCCGGAGTAGTCGAATTGGCGGCCGCTTCAGCGGCTCTCGCCGGCTTCTCCGATCTTGATTGCCCCACTGCCCAGGACTATCGCTCTCTTCACATTCTCATGGTTCGAACTTTCTCACCTACCAGTTTCCTGTCCTCCGTGAGCGAGGCGAATCTGTCGAAGACGAACTGAGCGTCGTAGGGACCCGGGGATGCCTCCGGGTGGAACTGGACGGAGATGCAGGGCTTCTTCGAGTGGATCAGTCCCTCGATGCTCTTGTCGTCCGCGTTCACGAACCATGGCGTCAGGTCTGTCTTCGCGAGGCTCTCCCCCTCCACAGAATACCCGTGGTTCTCGCTCGCCACGAATCCCTTGCCTGACCCGACCTCGACGATCGGCTTGTTCTGCCCTCTGTGGCCGTACTTCAGCTTGTAGGTAGTCGCTCCCTGTGAGATGGCGACCAGCTGCTGCCCGAGGCAAATCCCCAGTGTTGGCAACCCGGATTCGATGAGCCGCGCGGTCGTTGCCACTGTGTCCCCGCAGAGCACTGGGTCTCCCGGTCCGTTGCTCACGACCACCCCGACCGGGTCGTGTTTCATGATCTCGGCGTAGGAGTAGTCGAAGGGCGCTCTTACCACGCTGTAGCCCCGGACGAGGAGATTTCTGATGATGCTCAGCTTCGTCCCGCAGTCCAGAAGCACCACGGACTTCTCCGAGGTACCGTAGACCTGCGCCTTCCTAGGAGATACCTTCCTCACGAAGTCGATTGCGCCGTACTTCGACGACTGCTTGAGCAATACCATCAGCTCCCCTTCTCGAGGATAGTTCCACCCCGTTGGCGAGTACACCCATCATCACGCCTCTCTCCCTCAGCTTGGTGACGAGCGCCCGAGTGTCTATGCCACTTATCCCGGGTATCCCTTCGCCGCGCATCCACTCCGAGAGGGTGCGCTTGGAGTCCCAGTGACTTGGTCTCTCGCAGTTCTCGCTGACGATTATCCCGCTGACCTTGATGGACTCTGACTCGAACTGCCTCGGGAGACCCACGGGGTCGAGTTCCTGGAGGCTCGAGACGCCGTAGTTCCCGATGAGGGGGTAGGTGAACGTCAGGACCTGGCCCGCATAGGACGGGTCGGTCATCGATTCAGGATATCCGACCATGCCTGTCGTGAAGACGACCTCCGCGACGGTCGTTGTCTCTGCGCCGAAGCCTTTTCCGAGGAAGAGTGAGCCATCCTCAAGTAGAAGGACGGCCGGGTTGCTCCCCTCAGTTTTCTCCATTAGGTCTCTTAAAGAAGATATGCTCCGGTCGGTGTGTTTTTAAACACTTTGACGAATTCGCGCGCTCTGGCGCCGCGGAGGCTCTCGAGATTCGAGTCGCTTCCTCTCTTCAGTTATCAGGTCGGTCAGCGCCGTGAATGCTTTTCCGACCTCCCTCATCTTGACGACTATGATCGTGTCTGTGTGACAGACTCACAGTGTCTTCGATGTTGACGTGCCTTCTTGCTATCTGGTTGTAGAAGTTGATGATGCATCCGGGCGTCGTCCTGATCTTGATGGGGCTCTGGACGATGATTGCCGCGTAGTCGTCCCCCTCCTCCAGAATGACCGAGTCGGGGAGTCTGTCCCTGATCCTCTTGTGCAGCTTCTGGTCGAAGATCAGCGTGATTGAGGATATGCTCTCGGAGACGTGCAGGAAGTCGTGCTGATGGCTTGCCAGCATGGCGCTGACGGCCTCAAGGGTCTTCCGCGTCTTCTCCACCGAGATCTTCGAGACGTGGGTCCTCACGTTCACGACGCTCTCGAGCTATCACCATCCTGATGTCCTCGGACGCCGCCGTGTACACCCCCCGCAGCCGTTTCAGGGATGTGATGATGCTCTCCAGGTTCACCTCCTTTCCCAGCTTCTCCGAAATGCGGGGCTGCATCATCCTGGACACGGCGCTGATGTTGGCATAGTCCCTGGCCAGAGCATCCTGGAGGGAGAGGTCGTAGTCAATCTCCTCTCTCACCGCCGCTATTATGCCGCCGGGCGTGACCGATTTCGTGACAAGGACACCCTAATTTGGGTGCTTTATGGCCAAAATCTATAAAAACGTTTCATCAAGGGTCAAAAATCGCTTGAAAGAGAAGATAGTGCTCGCCTATTCCGGGGGGCTGGACACCTCAGTAATCATCGGTTGGCTCAGGGAGAAATACGACGCGGAAGTGATCACCCTGACACTCGACCTGGGCCAGAAGGAGGACTTCGGCGAGATTGCTGCGAGATCAAAGGCCGTCGGAGCTGCAAAACACTACGAGATTGACGTGAAGGAGGAGTTCATCAGCGACTACATCTTGCCCTCGATCCGCGCCAACGGAATGTACGAAGGCAAGTATCCTCTGGCGACCGCGCTCGGACGGCCGCTCATCGCCACCAAACTCGTCGAGGTGGCCGAGAAGGAGGGAGCCACGGCAGTGGCCCACGGTTGCACGGGCAAGGGCAACGACCAGGTAAGGATAGATGTCACCGTGAGGGCGCTGAACCCCTCGCTGCGCGTCATCGCACCAGTCAGGGAGTGGAACATGAGCCGTGACCAGGAGATTATCTACGCCAAGAAGCACAACATACCGGTCAAACCCTCGAACTCAATCTTCAGCATCGACCAGAACCTCTGGGGGCGCGCGATTGAGAGCGGTCCACTGGAGGACTCTAACACCGAGCCCCCAGCGAGCGCGTTCGAGTGGGTGACCCAGCCCAAGGACGCCCCTGACGCCCCGGGCTACCTAGAACTCGGCTTCGTCGAGGGCGTGCCGCGATCGGTCAACGGGAGGGAGATGAGCGACCTTGCTCTCATCCGACACGTGAACGAGTTCGCGGGGAAGCACGGAGTCGGCATAATCGATCACATCGAGGACAGGCTGGTCGGGATAAAGTCCCGCGAGGTCTACGAGGCCCCCGCCGCCGTCTCGATAACAGAGGCCCACAGAGACCTCGAGCAGCTGGTCCTTACTAGGCACGAACTCGCATTCAAGGGCGGCGTCGAGAGGGAGTGGTCCTGGCTCGTCTACTCTGGGTTGTGGATGGAGCCACTGCGCTTCGCCCTTGACAGTTTCATCAAGACCACCCAGAGCAGGGTCAGCGGGAGCGTCCGCCTGAAGCTCTACAAGGGAGGGCTGCGCATCGTCGGCAGGTCCTCGCCCAGCTCGCTGTACAACATCCCACTGTCTACGTACTCGAAGAGTTCCACCTTCGACCAGTCCTCCGCGGTCGGCTTCATCGAGCTGTGGGGCCTGCAGTCACGGATTGCCGCCAAGATAGCGTCCAAGGTCACGAGAGAAGGAAATGTCGAACATACTAAGAGGAAGTCGAGTCAAAAAGTCAAGCAAAAGAGCCAATGAGTTCATCTCCTCGATAGGCTTCGACGCCCCACTCACGAAGCACGTCGTGTCGATAAACATGGCTCACATGCTTGCACTGCTGAGGTCGAAGGAGGTCAGCCGGGAAGTCGCCTCAGCGTCCCTGAAGTTCCTTAGCGGTCTTCCTCCGCACCTCGACCTTGACAGGAGCACGGAGGACGTGCACCACATGCTCGAGCAGCAAGCGATCAAGGCCATAGGAATGGACAAGGCCGGATACCTCAACCTAGGGAAGAGCAGGAACGACCAGGTCGCGACGGCGCTCCGCATGGAGACTCGGGCCCGACTCCTCGAACTCGCAACGGCACTCTGCGGGGTCCAAGGGTCGCTGATTCGTCTCGGCCGCAGATACGGGAAGCTCCCGATGCCCGGATACACACACCTCCAACACGCCCAGCCGATCACCGTCGCGCACCACCTGCAGGGGCTCTTCGAGGCTGTCCAGCGCGACGTGGAACGCTCAGAACAGACGTATCGGCGCGTGAACCTCTCGCCCATGGGCGCCGCGGCGCTGGCCGGCACATCGATCCGGCTTGACCGAGGCTACGTCGCGTCGCTTCTGGGCTTCGAGGGGGTCGCCGAGAGCGCCATGGACGCCGTCTCGTCCAGGGACTTCGCCCTCGAGAGCATCTCCGTGGCGGCGATGGTCATGGTGAATCTCAGCCGGATGGCCGAGGAGATCATCCTCTGGAGCTCTTCCGAGTTCGGCTTCGTCGAGGTCGCAGACGAGTACAGCGCGACCAGCAGCATCATGCCTCAGAAGAAGAATCCAGTGGTCGCAGAGATGGTCAGAGCCAAGTGCGGTTCCGTACTTGGCGAGCTCGCGGCGTCGTTCGCCATCGCAAAGACGCTGCCGAACTCCTACAACCTCGACCTCCAGGAGATCACGCCTCATCTTTGGAGAGCCACTGACGATGCTGTCTCATCGGCGACTCTGATGACCGATATGCTCTCCTCGTTGAAGTTCAACCCCGATAGGCTTCTCAGCTCAGTCCGAGGGGATATGTCCACGGCGACCGAGCTCGCCAACCACTTGGTGAGGGAGCACGATCTTCCATTCCGACAGGCGCACGCGATAGTCGGTGAAATCGTGCGAACGGCCGTGGAGAGGGGCTCGACCCTAGAGGAGGCGGTGCTCGAGGTCATGCCCTCTGTCTCGACCCGCTTGACTGGAAAACCGTTAAAGATTGATAAGGACCAGCTGCGAAACGTGCTCGATGCACTCAAAACCCTTGAATTGACGCGCACCGAAGGTGGGGCCAACCCACACCTAGTGCCACGCCTGCTCCTCAAGGACTCCCGCATTCTCAAACAGAATCTCTCTTGGATCCTGCGTGCGCGGGGTTCGCTCAAGGAAGCTGACGCCCGTCTGAGAGACGAGGTAGGCAGGAACAAAGTCGAGGTGAGAAGATGATAGCAAAGTGCGAAGAGTGTGATGCAGACGTAACCATCCCAGCGGACGCCATCGTCGGCGAGATAGTCCAGTGCAAGGAGTGCAGCGCGGAGTATGAGGTTGCCTCCATCGACGGTGGCAAGGTCACGCTCAAACCAGCCGAGGTCGCTGAAGAGGACTGGGGCGAGTAGTTGAAGATCACCATCGTCTTCGACAGGATCCGGGGTGAGGAGAAGTGGCTGGTCCACGAAGCCAAGAAATCAGGGTGCACGACCGAGCTGGTCGACGGGAAGATGCTCTTCTTCGAGTCTACCAAGAGCGACGCCAAGAACCGCTTCGGCGACGTCGTTCTGCAGAGGTGCATCAGCTACTACCGTTCCCTCTTCCTGACGAGGATCATGGAGAACTTCGGCGCTCGCGTGATAAACACGTCGAAGGTCTCCGACGTCTGCGGCAACAAGCTGATTACCTCGATGGTCTTGGCCAAGGCCGGAGTCCCGACCCCGAAGACCTACGTAGCGCTCTCCTCGGAATCCGTCGAGCAGACAGCGGGGCTGCTCGGCTACCCCATAGTCATGAAGCCGTTCGTCGGGAGCTGGGGGAGGATGGTCAGCATCGCCAGGGACGCGCAGACCCTCGACACCATCGTCGAGCTGAGGGAGTCTATACCCAACCCAATAGAGCACATGTACTACCTCCAGGAGTTCGTAGAGAGGCCACCCCGCGACATCCGCGCCATAGTCGCCGGCGAGGAGATAATCGCGACCGTCTACCGGAACGCCCCTGAGAACGAGTGGAGGACCAACGTGGCCCGGGGCGCGACGACGACCTCCTTCAAGCCTGACAAGGAGCTCTACGGAGATTATCCACAAAGCGGCGCACGCAGTCGGAGGGGGGATACTCGGCGTCGACGTGATGGAGTCAAAGGAGGGGTACGTGGTCCACGAAGTTAACAACACCGTCGAGTTCAAGGGTGCGCAGGCGGCCTCCAAGACGAAGATCGCCAAGAAGATGATTGATTTCGTAATCAGGAGCGCGAAGAGTTAGATGGTGCGCGTCGGAGTTGTCGGGGCGTCCGGGTATGCCGGAGGCGAGCTCGTCAGGCTCCTTCTGAAACACGGTAAGGTCGACCTCGCCTTTGCGACGTCCAGGAAGAACGCCGGCGAGTACCTGTTCAGGGTCCATCCCAACCTGAGAGGGATGACTGACCTGCAGTTCATCAATAACGACGTCTCGAAGATGACTGGGATGGCCGACCTTGTGCTCACCGCCCTGCCCCACGGACAGTCCCTGGGCCTGATCTCCCAGCTCGCGGCCTCAGGTCTGAAGGTCGTGGATCTCAGCGCCGACTTCCGGCTGAAGAACCCAGCCGACTACGAGACCTGGTACGGCTTCAAGCACCCCGACCCCGACTCCCTAGCCAAGTTCGTCTACGCCGTCCCTGAGCTCAACAGGGATGAGATCTCGAAGACCAGCTTCGCGGCCTCTCCCGGGTGCATGGCGATAACATCCATCCTTGCCATGGCTCCTCTCTTCAAGCAGCGTGAGGTGCACGTCGACCGGGAACACGTAGTCGTGGACGCGAAGATCGCTTCTTCCGGGGCGGGCGGCAAGCCCTCGCTCTCCACCCATTTCTCTGAGAGGTACGGGGTGGTCCGACCCTACAAACCCTCAGGGCACAGACACACCGGGGAGATAGAACAGCAGGCTCTCCTGGCTGGGAGAAGGGAAGGTGACCGTGTCCATGTCCGCCCACGCGATAAACATGGTGAGGGGGATTCTCTCGACGTGCCACGTCTTCTACGAAGGGGACCTCCAGAACTCGACCGTCTGGAAGATGTACCGCGCCCAATACGGCGACAAACCCTTCATCCGCATGGTCAAGGACAGGAAGGGGCCCTTCAGGCTTCCCGACCCGAAGGTTGTGATAGGCTCCAACTTCTGCGACATCGGCTTCGAGCTCGACGAACGGGGCCACAGGATAGTGGCCATCGGTGCCATCGACAACCTTCTGAAGGGAGCCGCAGGCAACGCCGTCCAGGTCATGAACCTGATGCTCGGCCTGGACGAGAAGCAGGGAATCTTCGACGCCCCACTGCACCCGGTGTGACCCAATTGAGAATCGTCATAAAGCTGGGGGGTGACATCGTGAAGGGCCAGTTCCCGGCGGACCTGCTCTCCGATATCAGGAGCCTGAGCGTCTCAAACCAGCTGATACTCGTGCACGGGGGAGGCGACATCGTCACGGAGATCGCCACCAAGCTCGGCAAGGAACAGAAGTTCGTCGTCTCGCCGGACGGAATCAAGAGTCGGTACACCGACCGGGAGACGATGGACATCTTCACCATGGTGATGTGCGGCCTGATAGCGAAGAAGCTCCTCGAGACCCTCGCCGTGGGCGGGATCAGGGCGGTCTCGCTCTCGGGGCTCGACGGGGGCGTGCTCAGGGCCTCCCGAAAGAAGAAGCTCCTCATAGTCGATGAGCGCGGCAGGAAGGTGGTTATCGAAGGTGGCTACACCGGGAAGATGCAGTCTGCCGACGGAACGGTTCTTCACGCCCTGCTGGACAAAGGCTTCGTGCCGTTGGTCTCCCCCGTCGCCATGGGCGAGGAGGCGGAGCCCCTCAACGTCGACTCTGACAGGGCGGCGGCGTATGTGGCGATGGGGGCCAGGGCTGACGCGGTCCTCTTCCTCACGGACGTGAGCGGGCTGAAGCTCGACGGGAAGGTCGTCGAGAGTCTGACTGTGGAGCAGGCCAGGTCCTCTCTCCCGAAGATAGGTTTCGGGATGCAGAAGAAAGTCCTCGCAGGGATCGAGGCCATGGAGGGCGGCGTCAAGGAAGTGATGATTGCATCTGGGTTCGGGCCGTCCCCGCTTTCGGCCGCGATGGCGCACAAGGGATGCACGGTGATAAGCTCATGATGAACACGATCGAATCTGAGGAACTCCACGGTCCGCAGACCTATCAGAAGTTCCCCGTCGTGATAGTCAGAGGCTCGGGGGCGGAGGTGTGGGACGACCAGAACAACCTCTACATCGACTGCATGGGAGGATACGGCGTAGCAATCGTCGGCCATTGCAACCCCGAGGTGGTGGCCGCCATCAAGTCCCAGGCGGAGAGGCTCATAACCTGCCATGGGTCTCTCTACAACGACGCCCGCGCAACGTTCCTCGAAAGACTCACCTCGTGCGCGCCGAAAGGGCTGGACGCGGCGTTCCTCTCCAACAGCGGGGCGGAGGCGAACGAAGTCGCAATGAAGCTCGCCAAGAAGTTCACCGGCAAGAAGGGCCTGATCGCGATGAAGGGCGGGTTCCACGGGAAGACGGCCGGCGCTCTCTCGGCCACCTGGAGCAGGAAGTACAAGGAGCCCTTCGAGCCCCTCCTCCAGGCCTTCAAACACGTGGAGTTCGGGAACCTCGTCGAGCTGGAGGCCGCCATCGACGCAGACACGGGCGGCGTGATGCTGGAGCCGATTCAGGGAGAAGGCGGGATAATAATGCCCCCGCCCGACTACCTCAAAGGTGTCCGGGAGATCTGCGACAGGCGGGGAATCCTCATGATCGCCGACGAAGTGCAGACAGGGCTCGGACGCACAGGCAAGATGTGGGCCGTCGAGAACTGGGGCGTGGTGCCCGACGTGCTGACCTCTGCCAAGGGCCTGGCGGGTGGCGTGCCCATCGGGGCCACGATCGCGAGGAGAGAGATTCTCCACTCCCTGAAGAAGGGAGAGCAGACGAGCACCTTCGGGGGGAACCCGCTGTCCTGCGCCGCCGGCACGGCCACTCTGGACTACATAATCAAGAACGACCTGCCGGGGCAGGCGGTCTCGAAGGGATCTTTCTTCCTCGACGAGCTGAGGGCTCTCGTCGGCCGGCACAGGATTGGACGGGAGGCGAGGGGACTGGGCCTCATGCTCGCCCTCGAGATGAGAGTAGACATCCAGAATCTGCTTCTTAACTCCCTCAAGGAGCGTGTCCTGTTCACCTACTCCGGCAGGACGGTCGTCCGACTGCTGCCGCCGCTCGTGATAACGGAGCGGCAGATTCGGCGGGTCGTCGAAGTGCTGGACAGGGTCACAGCAGCCGAGGAGGCGAAGCCGCCTGGATAAGATCGACGAGCGGATACTTGGGTTTCTGCGTGGCAACTCGCGGGTCTCCTTCGTGGATGTAGCGGGGAAGGTCGGCCTCTCCGAGGCCGCAGTCAGGCGAAGGATCTCCAACCTCATGAAGGATGGGACAATCAGGAAGTTCACCATCGAAGTCAACGAGCCCCAGCTGACGAGCGCCATCACCTACGTCTCAGTGAGCCCCTCGAACCCCACCTCCGAAGTGAGCAAGAGGATCAGGACCGTGCCGGGCGTGGAGACGATTTACGAGACCACGGGGCCGTTCGACATCGCTGCGATAATCAAGGGCCAGGATATCGCAGAGGTGAACAGGTCTGTGGAGGAGATCCGCAGGATAAGCGGCGTTCTCAACACAAACACGACGATAATCCTGCGAACTCTGCGCTAGATTCGGACGAATATCATTAAATAATGTGGGCCGTCGGCAAGACAAGGTTTGAAGGTGAACCCATGAACTGTCCAGAATGTGACGCCGCGCTCGCGATACCTCTCGATGCAATTCAGGGAGAGGTCGTCTCCTGCAAGGACTGTGGGGCCTCCTACGAGATCGTCAAGGACGCTGTGTCTGGTGCACTCTCCATCCGTCCCGCCGAGCTGAGAGGAAGAGGACTGGGGGGAGTAGCTGTGGCCTCGTTCACGCTCCTCTATGATTTGATACGCTGGGAGGAGAAGGCGATCATAGACGCGGCAAAGAAGAAGGGAGTCAACGTGAACATCGTCGATGCCAGGGAGCTAACCCTCGAAGCGACCGCGAAGGGGAGCGAAATCGCGGATTACACCGTCCTCGAGCGGTGCGTCAGTCACTACAGGAACATCCACGCGACTGCGACGCTGGAGTCTCTTGGACACCGCGTCGTGAACAGTTTCCACTCCGCATACATCTCGAGCGACAAGCTCTTCGGCAGCCTCGCGCTTGCACGGGCCGGAATCCCGACGCCCCGGACCTTCGTCTCCTTCACCGAGGAGGCAGCGCTCAGGTCACTGGAGACGCTTGGCTATCCTGCCGTCCTAAAGCCGGTGGTCGGAAGCTGGGGCCGGCTCACAGCTCTCCTGAAGGACAGGGACTTCGCCGAGGCAATCCTGGAGGACAGGGAGTACATGTACCCGATGTATCAGGTCTACTACCTCCAAGAGTTCGTCACGCGCCCCCCGAGGGACATAAGGTCATTCGTCGTGGGCGACCGGACTGTTGCCGCAATCTACAGGTTGTCGTCGTCGGATTGGAGGACGAACACCGCCAGAGGCGGAAAGGCCGAGCCCTGTCCCATAACCCCCGAGCTCAACGAGGCTCTCGTTGCGGTCCGCGAGGGCTGTGGACGGCGAGATAGTCGGCGTCGACCTCATGGAGTCCCCGGAAGGCCTCGTCGTCCACGAGGTCAACAACACCACCGAGTTCAAGAACACGGTCCCGGCGACCGGAATCGACATACCGGGCCTCATTGTGGACTACCTCGTCTCACTGGAGAGGAGATAGGCCTGTGGATGAGCAAGTCCAACTCCTCCTAGATTCGCTGAGGGTCTACTCCCCCTCCATGAAGGAGTCCCGGCTTTCGCGCCTTCTCCAAGCTAGGATGCGCGACCTCGGCTTCAAGAACGTACGCACCGACCGTGCTGGGAACGCTATCGGTCAAAGGGGAAGCGGGAAGCGCCACCTGCTCTTCTGCGGTCACATGGACACCGTTCCAGGCGTAATTAGGGTCAGGAGGGAAGGCGACAAGATTTACGGCCGGGGCGCGGCCGACGCCAAGTCCCCGATGTGCGCGATGATATCTGCGGCGGCCTCCTCCGGGGATCCCTCCCTGCGCGTCACGATGGCCTGCGTGACTAGGGAGGAGGGTGACAGCTTAGGTGTCAACACGCTCATCGACGACGGAGGCGATTACGAGGCCGCGGTCTTCGGTGAACCGGGCGGCGCGCATCGCCTGGCGCTCGGATACCGCGGCAGGGTCGAGGGGGTGCTGACCGTCAAGACACGCGGGGGTCATGCGTCCTCCTCCTGGGCCCATGCAAGCGCAGTGGACGAGGCGATCGAGATTGTGTCGAAGATGCGCGAGTACGAGAGAGCCCGCGCAGCAGGAGAGGACCACTACCGTTCGGTAAACATCTCGATGACGATGATCAGGGGAGGAACCTACTCAAATGTGATCCCGAAGACCTGTACGGTGACCCTAGACATCAGGACACCGCCGGGGGCGACCTCAGCCACCGTGGAGTCCGACCTCCGTGGCATTGTCGACGAACAGGCCGGCGCGAGGCCCGACGTACACTTCCAGCTCCGCTTCGCGGAGGCCACAGAGGCCTTTGAGGCGCCGAAGGACTCGCTTATCGTCAGGGCTTTCCAGCGTTCGATAATCAAGAACCTCGCGACAAGGCCTGTCCTGACCCATAAGACGGGGACGGGTGACATGAACACAATGGCCCAGCGCTTGGGGATTCCGTGTGTAACTTACGGTCCGGGAGACTCGAAGCTCGAGCACACCGAGGGGGAGCACGTCGAAGTTGGTGACTACCTCAACTCCATCAAGGTCCTGAAGGGCGTAATCCACGAGTTCGGTTCGCTGGGATGAGCCGACGAGCATCAGTCACAGCAAAGAAGATAGACGCCCCAGCCCCGGGTTACCATCTACCGCCCCGAGCCCCACCCAGATGAGCAGCGCCAAATTGACGGTCCCCGAGAAGAAACCAGGCCGGGAGGCATGGGTCCTGACACTCCTGCCCCTGAACGCCGGCGTCCAGGGGTTCAGCACGATGGTACCGCTCTACATCCTCAGCCTCGGCGGGAGCGTCGTCGACGTAGCGCTGATTACCACGGTCTACAACTTCGTGCTGATTCCATCCTCGATATTCTGGGGGAGGATGACCGACCGACTGGCAAGGAGGAGGTTCTTCTTCGTTGTCACATGCTCTGGGTGCACCGCGATCTTCATCCTGATGTTCCTGATTCCGCACCTGAGCGCTCTGGCCGTTCTCTACGCTGCGCTGGGATTCGTGATAGGGGCAAACTCGGCGTCAACCAACCTATTGGTCATGGAGACCTCAGAGAAGAAGAACTGGATTTCCTCGTTCTCGAGGCTCAACCTGATAGCGAACGTTGGGTCGATGATCGGGCTGGCTGTGGGGTTCGTCTGGACGAGCGCGCTCCCGCTGGGGGCCTTCCTGCTCTTCTGCGGCGGGGCGACCGCCGTGGCGATTCTGATAACCTACTTCCGCATCCCAGAACCTATCGTTCCCCTCGAAACCACCCAGCTCTCCTTCCACCCTTCTGGCTACTTCGCAAGGATTTACCACGGCATGACCGTGATGGTCGGCCACCTGGTCCTCTCCCCACCCTCGACGAAGGAGATTCTGCGGGCTCTCCGAGCGACGCGGGCCGGCGCAATGACCGGCCGGGCACTCCTGTTCCTCTCCACTTTCCTCTTCACCACATCCAGCTCCCTCCTGAACACATCCTTCACGCCATTCCTCTCACAATCGGGCGTCATGGACAACGAGATCTTCGTCGTCTCGCTGGTCAACATCGTGCTGCAGACCGGAATCTACAGGTGGGTTGGTGACATCATCAACCGGTTCGGAGGTGTGCGAGTCGGGTCCTACGCCGTCCTGGTCCGAGCCGCGCTCTACATGGTCTTCGCGGCCTCGGCCCTCGCGTTCCGAGGCATCCCGCTCTTCGTGGTTGCCTCCGTCTTCTACGGGCTGATTGGGGTGGTCTACGCCGTCTGGAACTCGGCCACATCCGTGACCCTGATGTCCAACCTAGGCCAGGTGAGACAGGGGAACCTGCTCGGCGGATATGCCGCACTGGGGGCCCTAGGGACCGTGACGGGTTCCCTGTTCACGGGCTACATCTCATACTACCAGGGATACTCGACCACCTTCACGACCGCGGCGGCCGTCATGCTCGTCTCCTTCTTCGTTCTGGAGGCCTCGCTCAAGAGCTTCGGATACACCAAGCGGGAGCCGAAAGGGCCCGAGGCGACCGCGCCCGCCCTGGCTAGTTGACCAGCTTGTACTTCAGCCGGGCCTTGCCCAGCGCCGAGACCAGAGACTTTGTGTGCTCAAGGTTCTGGGTCCCGAGGTTCAGGGTGACCTCTGTCCTACCCACGGGGACATCGCGGCCCATCCTCTCGTGCTGCACGCTGATCACGTTCGCCCTCGTCTGAGCAATAACGGCGAGGACGTCCCTCAGGCCGCCAGGCTTGTCCGAGAGTGTGATTCTGACCCTGAGAAGGCGGTGCCCCCTCTCGAGCCCCTTGGCCACGAGCTGGTCTAGGATGTACATGTCGATGTTCCCACCGCTGACCACCACGCCGCACTTCTCCCCCTTCGCCTTGACCAGCCCTGCGAGGCACGCGGCAACCCCGGCCGCGCCCGCCGGCTCAGCCACCGTCTTCATCCTCTCCAGCATCAGGAACTCGGCCTCTTCGATGTCTCTGTCGCTCACGAGGACGAAATCGTCCACGAGCCTCCTGATGAGCCTGTAGTCCAGCTTCCCCGGGTGCTTTACCGCTATGCCGTCCGCGATGGTCTCCTCCGACTTGAACGGCACGATGCGGGCCGTCTTGAACGCCATGTACATGCCCGGGAAGGCCTGAGACTGGACTCCCACGACCCTGACCTTCGGGTTGGTCGCCTTCGCGGCGACAGACATGCCGGCAATCAGACCGCCCCCGCCGACCGGGACAATCAACACACCCAGCTCCGGCTGCGCGTCCAGCATCTCCAAGGCGACGGTGCCCTGCCCGGCGATCACCTTCGGGTCATCGAACGGATGGACGAAGGTACTCCCCTCCTTCGCGGAGATCCTCTTGGCCATCTCCAGTGTCTCGTCGACGGAGGACCCGTGCAGAATCACCCTCGCCCCATATCCCTTCGTGGCGTCTATCTTCGCCGGAGACGCGCTCTCAGGCATGACTATGGTGGACCTTGTGTCGAGGAGGGTCGCAGCGTGGGCCGTTCCCTGGGCATGGTTCCCCGCGGAGGCGGCGACGACTCCCCTTCTCCTCTCCGAATCCGAGAGAGAGTAGATCTTGTTGTAGGCACCCCTGAGCTTGAACGAGCCGGTCCTCTGCAGGTTCTCCATCTTGAGGTGCAGGTCCAACCCTGACAGCTCGCTCAGGGTCCTCGAAGTGTCCAGCGGGGTCCGTCTCGTCACGCCCTCGAGGACCCGGGCTGCATCCTCCACGTCCTTCAGCGTGACGTCCTGTTCACTCAAGCTGATTTCCACTCGAACGGGTCACCGAAGTTCCAGAGCGGGTCGTCGTACTTCGGCAAGAGCAACTCCGTCGACCGGCGCTCCAACTCGGTAGGCTGCCCTGTCTCAACCTTCTCTCCTGTCTCCTCCTCTACCACGCTCCGCATGGAGGCGATAAAAGCATCTGATTCTATCCCGGTGTTCGCGACCTTCATCGTCCTAGACCTTGTGTACCTCCTCTCGAGGCGCACCTCCGCCGGCCGGGTCAGAACGGTAGCCTCCTCCAGGTCAGCGTTGAGGAGCATGGTGCCATGACAGAGCAGACCTTCCTTGGATAGGTAGGCCGCCATGCCGCTGACCTTCCCGTCGGCCGAGAGGATCCTGTTGGGTTCATCTAGCCAAGTCTTGACACCGCATGAGGCAGCGGCCCGCACCACCACCTCCGCTGCCATCCGGAAGACCTCACGGACGCCCCACCGGTACCTTATGCTCCCTGCTGCGAACTCCCTGCCCACAAACAGCGACCAATTGATGTTCCCCGGACCGTTGTAGACCGCCCCGCCTGCGGTCAACCTCCTCACTATCGGTATCCCCTCCCTCTCGCACCTGTCGACGTCGGTCTCGAAGGTGGCGAGCTGCGCCCTCCCGATTATCACCGACCTCTCGTTCCTCCAGAGCCTGAGGATCAACGCCCTGTTCTCCCTCAGGAGCGCCTCTTCGAGGGCGAGGTTCACTGGGGCCCCGACCGCCCCGTCGATGATGAGCCTGGACTCCAAGGGACGCGCCCTCTCGGACCCCCGACCTTCAAAAGAATATCGAACCCGTCGCATCTTTAAAGGGAGATGGGCCCCCCTCTTCCGTTCTTGACGAGACCCGCCTATCGCTTCCTCCCGGACATCGCTTTGGCGGACGTCGCCTTCGCAGCGAGGGGGGATTCTCCTGACAAGCTCTTCGAGGCCTGCGCGATGGCCCTCACCGACGTGATGGTGGACCGCAGGAGCGTACGACCTGCGATTGAGCGGCAGGTGAAGATCGCGGCAGGCGACATCGACGGGCTCCTCTACGACTTTCTCACTGAACTGATAGGGCTGAAGGACGTCGACTCGCTTCTTTTCAAGAGGTTTGAAACGCGCGTCTCCCCAGACCATCGCAGCCTGGTCTGCAAGATGGAGGGTGAGGTCATCGACCGAGAGCGACACCGGCTCCGGAACGATGCCAAGGCCGTGACGATGCACTTGTTCGGAGTGAAGCACCAGGGCGGGCTCTGGAAGGCCACCGTCGTGTTGGATATCTGAGTCCACGATAAAGACTTAAAGTCCCAACGGAGGCGACGCGACCAAGTCCAGTCGATTCCGATGCCAGTCCCTCCACAAACGAAGCAGATATCCGAAGTCGTCTGGGAAATCCCGACGAGCTACAAGGAAGGGATGAACGTCCCGGCGCGCGTCTACACGACAAAGAAGCTCCTTGATGGCATGGACCAGGGCGTCATCGAGCAGGTTACGAACGTCGCCTCTCTCCCCGGAATCCAGCGGTACTCCTACGCCATGGCGGACGCCCACTGGGGCTACGGGTTCCCGATAGGAGGCGTCGCAGCCTTCGACCCAGAAACGGGGGTGATATCACCCGGAGGCATTGGATTCGACATCAACTGCGGCATGCGTCTCATCCGCACCAACCTCAGGTTCAAGGAGGTGAAGCCGAAGGTCAAGGAACTCGTCGACCTCCTCTTCCAGTTGGTCCCGACGGGCGTTGGCGTCAAGGGCTTCGTGAAGGTCAACCAGTCGAGCTTCGAGGACGTCATGCGCTGGGGCGTGAAGTGGTGCGGCGAGAACGGATACGGCTGGGAGGAGGACACGAGGATGGTGGAGGAGGGCGGGTTCCTCAAGGGGGCTGACCCCTCAAAGGTCAGCAGGCAGGCCTCGAGTCGAGGCATCCAGCAGCTCGGGACGCTGGGCTCCGGCAACCACTACCTAGAAATCCAGGTCGTCGATCCCGTCAGGTTCTTCGACACGAAGATTGGGAAGAATTTTGGGCTCGTCCACGACGACCAGGTCGTCATCATGATTCACTGCGGTTCCAGGGGGTTCGGACACCAGATTGGGTCCGACTACCTGAGGGTCTTCGACGGCGCCATGAAGCGCTACGGCATAACCGTGAGGGACAGGGAGCTCGCCTGCGCGCCATTCTCTTCGAAGGAGGGTCAGGATTACTATGGCGCGATGGCGTGCGCGGCCAACATGGCCTTCGCAAACCGCCAGGTCATAGTACACAGGGTGAGGGAGACCTTCCAGAAGGTCTTCCACCGCGACCCGGAGGACCTCGACATGCACATAATCTACGACGTCTGCCACAACATAGCCAAGGTGGAGAGACACGCGCTGGATGGAGCTACAAGGGAGCTTGTCGTGCACAGGAAGGGCGCGACCCGGAGCTTCGGGCCGGGCCACCCAGACATCCCGGCCCCCTACCGTCAGATGGGCCAGCCGGTGATCATCGGCGGCTCGATGGAGACGGGCTCCTACCTGCTGCTCGGGACCGCAAAGGCGATGACGGAGACGTTCGGGTCCACGGCTCATGGTTCGGGGAGGACCATGTCCAGGACGGCCGCAAGGAGGGAGGTCAGTGGCGAGGCCCTCCAGAAGGCCATGGAGAAGAAGGGCATCTACGTGAAGGCCGCGACCTATGACGGGCTCGCCGAGGAGGCGGGCCTGGCCTACAAGGACATCTCGGAGGTCGTCGAGACGATGCACACGGCCGGCATATCGCTCAAGGTGGCCGCCCTGAGACCCATCGGGAATATCAAGGGCTAGCCAATGTAGCCGGGCTGACCGGAACGGTTGGCCCCTCTCGCCTCCATGCTCTGGTCTGTCATGCTCTGAATCTGACCCATCACCTCCTTCGCCTCGACTGCCTTGTCCGTAAGGGCACTCAGGTCAATCTTCAGCTTCATGACGCCAGAGAGGGCCTCCAGCACCTTCTGGGATGCGACCGGGTCGACCATGTATCCAGACGTCTCACCTAGGAGACACGCCCCGTCCATCCCTAACAGTCCGGCCATCCCTACCATTATCCCGTTCATCCCGCTTATCCCTCCCTCCTTCATCGCCGTGATCCCGCTGTCGGTCAGCTCCGACAACAGCTCCTGCGAGACGGCCGCGCCGAAGACCCGCTGCTCGGCAGAGAACGTCCCCGTGATGTAGGCGGCCAGCGAGAAGACGACCGTCGTCCCCCACTTCTTCGCCGCCTGGAGCACCGCTTCGGTCAGCTCGTACTCTCCCTTGGCCGTGGTCGGCTGCGCGTCGGCTGTGAAGACGAGGAGGTCGTTCCTCTGGCCAGTTTCGCAAAAGTAGAGCTCACCCCGTATCGCCCTTGCCACGCCCTGGTCGTTCACGTTCGCGTGGGGAGGGAATGTTCCGGAGTAGAACTCCTGGAAGAGCCTCCCTCTGAACGACTCGACCAAGTGGTCAGCGGCGAGCTTGCCGACGTAGCCGCTCCCCGGCAGGCCGCAGACCAGCACGGGCGCCTTCGGCTTCGGCTCGAAGACGGTCCGCGGGACTATCTCTTCCTGCCTACTCCCCAACCTGCTCTTCTTCCTTGTTGAACTTGAACTTGTCCTTGAGGTCCACGAACTTGCCCCTCTCCTGGACCTTTATCGATGTCTTCAGGCTGAATCTCAGCCCTAGGGACCTGAAGAGCTGCAGCAGCTCTCCACCGCTGATTTTCTCGGTATCCTTGTGTTCCTTGATGTACTTGGCCAAATAGTCGACGACGACGGGCGCCTCCTTGGGGTAGTAGGAATAGGCCGCATGAAGCACTTCGTCCCCCCTGTCATAGAGGTTCTCGATTACAATCTCCCTGTTGGTCTTCTCCTGCGGCTTCGGAGCGCTGGCCAGTTCGACCCTCCTCTTGAGCTGGGCCATCTTCCTCGCATTGATTCTCCGAAGCTCAGCGTCGTCTTCCAAGGCAGTCTGAAAGAGGCTCCGACCTCCAGTTAAATCCCTTTCTGGCCGCGTGCGTTTGACACGCACACATGGTGACGAGTGCCGCCTCCCAGCTCGTTTTCTCATTGCTGCTTATACGCCCATCCGAAGTCCATGTCTGATGATTCGCGGCTACTGCGCCAAATGCAGGACGGCCGTCGGGGGGATCAGGCGGCCCACACCGTGGCAGTGCCACAGGTGCAGGAATCTCTTCTGCGAAAGATGCTGCCACAGGAAGGTAGGCTGGATCTTCAAGAAGCCTGTTTGTCCTGACTGCGGGATTGAGCTTGCGGAGGGCGGGTCGAGGTTCGTCGGCGGATACGCGTCGAGCGGGGAGTCATCGAACTGGGGGTTCTGATGATGGACCTCGGCCGCCCCGCCACGCGGTTAAAAGACCAGGGCCTGTGTGGGGACGTCGGGCATGGAGATTCCGTCCGGTCCTGTTTCTCCGACCGGTGAGACGAACACCACACGGTCCGCTGGTGGATCCGTCCGAGACTTCAGATATCCTACCAAGGTGCTCGTCACCGTGACCGCCGTGGCCCTCCTCATCAACTACGTCGAGACCATGGTAATCCCTGGCGTGCCTATCATACAGAAGGACTTCTCGACGACGTCCACTATTGCTTCCTGGATAACCTCTGCCTTCCTCATAGTGGGGAGCGCGGTCGCACCTCTCTTTGGGAAGCTCGGAGACACATACGGGAAGAAGAGGATGGTCCTGATCTCTCTTGCTTTCTACACATTCGGCGTCGGAATAGCCGGCTTCTCTCCCTCGATATACATCCTGCTCTTCTCGAGGGCCGTCCAGGGAGTCGGCTTCGCGATAGTGCCGTTGTCCCTGGCGATAATCACCGACACCTTTCCTCGGGAGAAGATAGCCCCTGCGCAGGGAATCATCAGCGGGACGTTTGCGATAGGAGCAGCGGCCGGACTGATAGTGGGTTCATACGTCATCCAGGACCTCGGCTGGCAGTATGCCTTCCACAGCGCGTTCGTCCTGAGCATCGTCCTCTTCGTCCTGGTCTGGCGCGTGATCAGGAAGGATTCCCCAGGTCCCAAGCGGAAGGTCGACTATGTTGGGGCCCTGATCCTCATGGCAGGCGTCTCCTTCCTCCTCGTATACGCCACCGAAGGACCTTCGCTGGGCTGGTTCGCGGCCGAGGAGCGTGACATCCTCCTGCCCGGTGCAATCTTGACCGCGCTCTTCTTCGTCTTCGAAAGGACCAGGCTCGAACCGCTCATCCGCCTCGACCTCCTTAGGATCAGGAACGTCCTGGTGGCGAACCTCATCGGAATCGTTTCGGGTGTCGTGATGTTCTTGCTCTTCTTCGCCGTGGTCTACTACGCTGAGCTCCCGAGTCCGTTCGGCCTCGGCCTCGGTATAGTCTCGACCGGGCTGACGATGGCCCCCGCCACGCTGGCGATGCTGGCTGTGGGTCCGCTTGCGGGCAGGATGGTGGTCCGGCTGGGACCGAGGCCCGTGCTCTTCGCCAGCGGCCTGGCCACGATGGTGGGGCTCGCGCTCTTCATCGTGAACAGGGCCACCACCACAGACCTCACCGTCGACATAGCCTTCTCGCTGATCGGAGTGGTCTGCGCAATAATTCCAATGGTGAACATGATCACCGTCTCGCTGCCCAGGGCGACCATCGCGGTCGGGCTCGGGATCAACACCATGCTGAGGAACTTGGGGGGCGCGATCGGGCCGGTCGTAGCGACGGTGATAATGACGACATACACGACCCCCCTACTCGTGAACGGCCGGCCAGTCCCCGGAGTGGAGCTGCCGTCGGCCACGGCGTTCGACATGGTCTTCGGAATCGCGCTGGCGCTCACCGCTGTCATGATTGTCCTAGCCTCGGCCAGCAGGAACTACACCTTCAAGGGCGCCAAGATGACTAACGCAGCGGGCCAGTCGACCGCGTCGGAGTGATCTTTCCGTTCTGCCGTCGAGAGCTAAGGCGTGAACCTCTTTCTGGCTACTTCGCTAGGGTTGAGTGATCTTTATGGCCAAAGTCGGACAGGAGGTCTCACACGCCATGCAGTATATGCAATCTGCCTCTCGCGCGGGGTCCGACTTGTCGGTTCGGAATTGGTCCCACTCCGAAGTCCCCTGCGGGACGATCTTTTCCTTGCCAGTGCCGGCCTGGCCAGGGTTCAGCAGCCATTCGAAGACGAAGACCGGACATACGTCCATACAGACGCCGTCAGCAACGCAGGCTTCGAAATCGACCGCGACGGCCGTCCCGTGGATGCCCATCGAAGTCGGATACGGCTTGCCATCTGCGTCGGGCCTCTGCTTTCCTGCGCCCCTTACGACGTGCGACGCGTGACTCCCCGTGACTGGAAACTCATCTGGCTTCTGAAGGAAGTTTGGGTCTATGGCCTTGGTCTTGTAGTCGACTTCATGAACCATTTCAGATGTCTGGGGCCGCTCGACCTCGGCCCGGTTATAAATTTGTCCTATGGTTGCGCCGCGCGTCACTGGTTCTTCTTGAGAACCCTGTACCCACCGTCCGACTGTATCACGTAGACCTCCACCGGTCTCGGCGTGAAGATACCCGACGCTACAATTCCCGGCACTGACCTTATCATGCCTTCTAACACCGAGGGTCTCTCGATGGGCTCGAAGGCCGTGTCGAAGAGCACATTCCCGTTCTCCGTGTAGAACGGGAATCCCCTCTCAGAGAGCCTCAGCTTGGGTTCTCCTCCCACCGCGCGGAGCCTCTCTGCGGCCGTGACCCTCGCGAACGGGTGTGCCTCTATCGGAACCCTGACTCCGCCCCTGCAGAGCCTGTCCGCCAGCTTCTTCTCGTCGGCGACGATTATCGTCCTCCGGGCGCTGCCTATCACGACCTTCTCCCTGAAGAGCGCCCCCCCACCTCCCTTGATGAGGTTCAGATTCGCGTCTATCTGGTCTGCCCCATCGACGACGAGGTCCAGGGCTGGCTTGTCCAGTGCCGCGATCTCCTGCCCCAGATTCTGGGCGACCAGCTGTATCTGGAGGGAAGTGGGGACCCAACGTGGTCTGACTCTCGCCTCCTTGAGGTCACCGGCGATGACGGGTAGAAGTGCTGCCATCGTGGTCCCGCTCCCGAGACCCAGCACGTCACCGCGCTTGATCCTGGACGCGATATCTCTGCCGATCTTGTTCAGGCTCTCTTCTCGGCGGTCCTTCAAGCGGTCTCGTTCTCTTTCCTGGTATCGATCTGCTCCAGCTCGGCGAGAGCATCCATCACCTCATCACGAAGGGCCTTCACCCTCTTCTCTCCCTCGCTGTCATCTCTCTTGGCCGGCGACTTCCTTTCGACCACCCTCTCAAGGTCCTCGGTCTGAGCAATCGAAGTCACGACGCGCGTGGGCCTGGGCGGCTCCTGCCTGACCTCCTGCCGAACCGGCTGCAGCCTTTCCTTGGCCTGGTCCAGGCGCGACTCTATGTTCTGGATCTTCTCCCTGAAGAGGGAGACGAGCTCGTCCCTGAGCTTCTCGAGCTCCCCGACCTCCACTATCAGCTCTTTGTCCCTTAGCTTCGCTTCGAACTCCCTTATCTGGGAACTGTACTTCCTCGCTATGATCTCTCTCTCCTCCCTCGTAATCTGGCCGTCGCTCTCGGCCTCGTAGACCTTGGTCAGCGCAGCGGAGAGTAGGTCTCTCTCGAGCATGAGCGTCCGCATCTCCCGCTTGGAGTGTATCCAGCTCGTCGACCGTCACGGTCTTCCTTCTCATCTGGCCGGTCTCGTCGCGCTGTATTACCTGCACCTTGGCCCTTCCCCCTCTGCTATAGAAGACGAAATAGGAGACCGCGAGCCCCGCGACGGCACCTCCCACAATCCCGACTGCCAGGGTGGTTGGGTCTAAAGACAAAGCTTCAACCCCACATCGAACAGGAGAAATTGGTCTGGCAATTACCGCGCTCTGGATGAGCCTTTAGTTGGAATATTAAGTTTCGGAGCCTATCCCGGAGGAGGAGAGATCATGATGATGTTGTCTCCCCTGACGATGAGGGTTCCGAGTGTCGTCGAGTTCCCGTCCTCGGAGACCTCCTCGGCGTTCTCGAGCGAGAGGTTCATGTGCTGATCAAAGCCCTGGAGAGAGCCGCGGATGATCTTGCTGCCCTTAAGCTTGATCAGGACGACTTTGCCCAGACTCTGGTCGAGTACCTTGATTGCCATATCGACGGACACTATGGTATCACTGATTGTTTCATGGCTTCCGAGAGTGGCTTTATTAAACTGATGGGTGACGCGTGTCGTGATTGAAGAGACAGATCGCGTCGAAGCACGACTCGCGCGATTATATCGAGCGGATCCAGAGTTCCTCCGGGATGAAGCTCGACGTGTCGCGCTCCGCCCAGGTCGAGATTGTCGAGCCAGGACCCGGGATCAGGTTTCTGCTTATCGACGGCAGGTACACCCTAGTGGAGAAGGACGGCTCCCTGATTCCCTTCGTCGGCTCGCAGCCGACGCTGGCGCTGCTCCCCTCGGCATACATCGATGAGGGGGCGATCAAGTACATCCTGAAGGGAGCGGACGTGATGAGGCCCGGCATCGTGAGATACGACCAGTGGGGCGGGAGAGACGCGCTCGTCGTCGTGCGGGACGACAAGAAGGGAAGGGGGCTCGCCATCGGGAGAGCTACCGTCCCGAGTGAGGAGATGGCGGGCATGAGCAAGGGGGTCTCCATCAAGAACCTGCACCACGCGGGGGATGGTTTCTGGGAGTCCTACAAGCTGATATGAGATGTTTCATCTAGGTTTAAAAAGGGGGTGGCGTTCCTTCGTAGTGATACGGTCAGTTGGAATCAGGTTTGAGTGAAGAGACCGACGTTCGGGAGAAAGAAAGCGACATCCTCCTCAAGGCGCTGCAGCTGAAGAGTCTTGACGACCTCGCGAAGATCCAGGAAGACGTCGCCAAGAGGGTGATTGTGATACTGAGGGTCACGCCGCTGGCCCAGAAGAACATCGAGGAGCTCAAGGGAGCTGTCGAGCAGCTCTACGAGTTCTCGACATCGATAGGCGGGGACATGGCCAGGCTCGGCGAGGAAAGGATCGTGATAACCCCTCCGGGCGTCCGCATCTGGAGAGGCTCGCTCTCCTAGTAGAGTCTGATCGCTTCCTGCACGGCGGGTCTCAGCGTCGGGACCCTGTAGATTCTTTGGATTACGTAGGCGAGGTTCTCGAGTCTTCCTCTTCTCGCCGTGGTTCACTATGACCTGCTGCAGCTTCGGCCTCATCTTCCCTATGAACCTGATTATCTGGTTGTAGTCGCTGTGCCCGCTGAATCCCTCGACCTTCTGGACTTGGCACTTGACATCCACGATCTTTATCTTGCCGTTGTCGCCGAGAAGGCTCGCCTGGTGGGCGCCATCGAGCACCCTCCTTCCCAGGGTCCCCTGGACCTGGTAGGATACGAAGAGTATCTTGTTCCTCTCTGAGGGCGCGACCTGCTCGAAGTACTGGAGCACGGGGCCTCCTTCCAGCATCCCCGAAGTCGCCATTATCACGGCCGGCCCCTCCCTGAGAGCCTCCTCCCTCCCAGACGGGTGCTCTATTGAGGTGAAGTACTCGGAGACGAAGGGGTTGACTCCCTGCTCGAGCATCTTGGTCCTGAGCTCCCTGGAGAGATAGTCGGCGTAGGAGACGTGGATAGCGGTAGCCTCGGAGATCATCCCCTCCAAGAAGACGGGTGCCTCCGTGAGTATCCTGTTCCTCATGTAGTGGTCGAGCACGAGGATTATCTCCTGGGCTCTTCCGACTGCGGGTATCGGTATGATGACCTTCCCTCCCTCCGAGAGCGTCCTGTTGATCGCGTTGACGAAGTTCATCTCCACCTCCTCCCTAGGTGGCATGATGTCCTCCTTGTTGCCGTAGGTCCCCTCTGTGATGAGCGTCTCGACCCTCGGATAGTTCCAGGTTGCCGAGTCGAAGAGCTGCGTCCGGCCGTACTTGTAGTCCCCTGTGTAGACTATGTTGTGGGCGCCCTCCCCTATGTGAAGGTGAACCGTCGCAGAACCCAGAATGTGCCCTGCGTTGTTGAAGACCAGCTTGATGTCCGGCGAGACGTCCGTGACCGTGCCGTACTGGAGTGTGACCGCGTGCTGGATCATGTTTCGGATGTCCTTCTGATCGTAGAGTATCCTCCCGCCCTCAATCTGCGCGATCTTGATGTAGTCAGTCTGCAGGAGGGTCATCAGCGGCAGCGTCGGCTCCGTGCAGTAGACCGGCCCCGCGTAGCCGAACTTGAACAGAGCGGGCAGGAAGCCCATGTGGTCCAGGTGGGCGTGACTGATGATGACCGCGTCGAGCTCGTTGAGCTGGACGTCGGCCCAGTCGAGCCTGGGGTACGCGTCCCAAGCATTCCTCGATCCGGGATGGATCCCCGCATCAAGGAGAATCTTGCTCTCGGAGGTCTCGACCAGGAAGCAGGACCTCCCAACCTCTTGACCTGCCCCGAGGCACTTTATCGTAATCTGCTCCGACGTCGTGAACCTCGGCCTGAATATGGTCTCGCCCAGGTCTCGGTAGAATCTCTCCCTCTCATCCGCGCCCGTCTTCAGGGCGTAGTAGATGGTCTGTATTGCGCTCGAGGCGACGTGGGGAGACTTCCTCACCTTGACCTTCCACCCCGTCTGCTCCATCAGACCGGCGACGTCGTATCCGTTCTCCGAAGCGAGAAGCCTCGGCGCATTGGCCTCTACCGTTATCTCGCCCGTAGCATCGTCGAAGAAGTAGTTGGTCGCCTCCGCCTCGACGGGGAGCACCTTGTCGAGGATTGTCCTGACGTCCTGCTCCGGCTTCCTGATCGACTTCTCCGTCCGGGTGACCACCCTCTTCTTGACCGAGTTGACTATCTCAGAGATGATGTAGTTGTTCTGGTGGAGGTACCTGGGGTTCTTCGTGTAGAGGGCGATTCGCGGCCCCTCATACTCGATCCTTGTAATCTGAGCCTCCGCTGGGATACTGTTGAGTATCGTACTCATTAGGCTGACTTGACTTGCCTTCTGCGCCAAAGACTAACTGCGACCCGAGAACTGGGCCAGGAGCTTGTCCTTGTCCTGCTCTGAGACCTCCCTGAAACCTGACTTGTCGATTATGGCAATGTCGAAGTGGTCTCCAGTAAAGACATTCCTCCTCATGGCCGCGATGATTGCGTTCGCCGCCAGGGGTAGCGCCTTTGCAACACTCATTCCTTCCTTGTATCCTTCCTCCAACACCCCGAGCGCAACCGGGGAACCGCTTCCAGTAGAGGTCACGTTCTCCTTTAGTATGGAACCGAAGAAGTCCAGGTTGTAGATCGACCCTCCCGCCTTGTCGTATCCTCCAACTAGGACCGAGGCGATGTACGGGTAGTAGCGAGACGAGAAGAGGATGTTCGAGACTATCCGGGCCGCAGACTTCACTGGAAGCGGTACGCCCTTCTCAATCTGGTAGCTCCGTGAATAGTACTTCAGAGTGTCGATGACGTTCTGCGCGTCGGCGACGCCGCCCGATATCGTTACGGCGAGGCTGTCAGAGACCTGCAGGAGCTTCTTGCCCCTCTTGTGAGCGATGAATCCGCCGGCGGTGACCCTCGTATCCGTGGCCAGAATGATTCCATCTGAGCAGACGAGACCTACGGTCGTCGTCCCGTGGTACGTCGCGTTGCTTGGCTGTTCTTGGGTCAATTTATCCAACTTGTCTCACAATAATCCGACAGGTCGCCCCCGGAGGGACAAAACTGGCACAACGAGGTCGCTTAATTAACTTTTGCATTCAGGAGCCTCGGATTCGTCTGGACGAAGCTTATATTTCGTCATTATACGCGAAACCGCGTGCGTTCCCGCCTGCACCTGATGGAGCTGCCGCAGAGGATCCTGATTGGAGAGGACGTCCTCAGGCTCCTTGGGCGGTTCATAGAGATGCCTAGGAGCGCGAGGATCGTCGTTGCTTCCGGGCTCAACGTTCAGCAGAAGGTCCGCGAGGTCGTGGGTTCTTCACTGGAGGGGCGAGTCAGCTGGGTCGACGTCGAGCTCTCGGACATGAAGAACGTCCACGCTGTCATGAGAGCCTCGAGGGAAGCTAGATGCATAATCGGACTTGGTGGGGGGAAGTCGGTCGACGTGGGCAAGCTCGCGGCGTCCAAGCTGAACCTACCGTTCTTCTCGGTCCCCACCAGCGCATCCCACGACGGCATTGCGAGCCCGTTTGCCTCGATACGGGGCACGGAGAAGCACTATTCCATCAAGGCCAAACCTCCGCTCGGCATACTCGCCGACGTCGAGATCATCGCAGCCGCGCCCCGAGGCTCTTCTCCGCCGGATGCGGGGACCTCGTCGCGAAGCTCGACCGCAGTCAGGGACTGGCAGCTCGGGCACGAGGCCACGGGAGAGTACTACGGCGGGTACGCCGCTAGCTTGGCCCTGATGAGTGGGCAGCTCGTAATCAACAACTCGAAGATGATGGGCAAGGGTGACCTGTCGGCGGTGCGTGACCTGGTCGAGGCCCTCATAAGCACGGGAGTGGCCGCTGGCATCGCTGGGAGCAGCAGGCCCTGCAGCGGATCGGAGCATCTCTTCAGCCATGCCCTGGACGCAATCTCCCCGGGCAACGGGCTGCACGGCGAGAAGTGCGGCATCGGGACCGTCCTCGTCGCGAAGCTTCAAGGGCTTGACTGGCGCGCCATAAGGGGCGCTCTGAACGACGTCAAGGCACCCACTACCGCCGCCGCCATCTCTATCACTGATGATCAGGTGGTTGAGGCATTGGTGAAGGCCGCGGAGATACGCCCGGACCGGTACACGGTACTCTCCAAAGTCCGCCTGACCCCCCGCACTGCGCGTGCCCTGGCTGAAGAGACCGGCGTTATCTAGCTCTTAGGCTCTGCCGCTGTCTCTTCCTTCTTGGCTTCGATCGGAACAGCCGTCTCCGCGGTCTTCTCGTCCTTCGCTTCCTTCTCTTCTCCCTTCTTCGCGTAGATCTCCTTGAAAGTTACCTTCTTGACCGCGGGCAGAAAATGGACGACGTCGTTGGCGATGCCGCGCTTGATGACCTGGAGTCCTTCGGCCATGAATGCGGCCTCCGGGATCTCGATGGACAGGTCCGATGGATCGAGTGTGAACTCAACCTTCTCGCCGATTTCCCCCGGGAACCTCCTCTTGATGAGTGAGCGGACTTTCTCCTCGTCGGTCTCGACCTTCTTGACCACCTCCACGTCGTAGATCAGCGTCTTCCCCGCCAGCCGGTGGTTGAAGTCGACCTGGGCCCTGCCCGACCCGATGAACCTGACCACGCCCATCCTGTTGTCGACCTCGACGACATCGCCAATGGACAGCTCACCGGCCTTCTCGCCGAACTTCCTTATCGGAATCATGCGGAGAAGCGACGGGTCGCGGTCCCCCCATGCCTTCTCCGGGGCGAGCTCGACCGTCTTGCGTTCGCCAGACTGCATATTGCTGATCTGCTCATCGAGCCCCTTGAGCACCCAGTCCTCACCTATGGATACCAGACGTGGCTCGTATCTCCTTTCAGAATCGTAAATGTTGAGCTCTCTTTGCCTCCTCCTCCACGGTACTCTCTATGGCCTCGTCGGTATCTTTCACCTTGGCCGTATAGTTCACATAGATTAGCGTGCCTTTCTCAAATGACATTTGTCTTGAAGCAACACCGTGTTTTTGGCTCTCTTTAAATCCTTTAACTGGCAGGTTTGTTGGCCCCTCTTGCTCTTGTGGGGGCTTAAATCCGCTCGATGAATGTGAGTGAGTGAAGGCGACCAAGACAGTTCAGTTCTGCTACACAGCATCGGGTGAACTCCCATCTCTCTTCGAGGACTTTCGTCTCATGTGCAACGACGCCCTGAGGATAGCTTCTCGCCGAGAAGCCCAAAAGCAGGTTCAGGCTCATCGAGCTTTCCTATCATCGCCTGAAGACATACGGCCTCCACGCCCACTACATCCTCTCTGCCTGCGAGGTCGCTTTCCGGGCCTATCGCGACAGGAAGCGCAAGCGCGTCCCTTACTTCAAGAAGGCCTTCTTGAGATTGGACAGCCAGTCGTACTCGCTAAATCACCTCATACTGAGAATCCCAGCGAGACCAAGACACTTCATCTATCTCACACTCCGGGCTTCAAGCTACCATCTCTCGTTAGTCGAAGACCCGAGCCTGAAGAGGGGCTCGGTGACAGTCACCAACCACGCCCTGGCAATCGCCTTATCGAAAGAGAGGGCCGTCATGGAGCGCCTAGGAAGCATCGGCATCGATGTCAACGAGAGGAACGTCACCACATCGGACACCCTAGGAAACACTAGCGTCTACGATACCTCTCAGGTGTCGGACGTCAAGGAGAGGTACAAGACAGTGCGGGCCAAGGTCGGTGAGAGGATTGGGCTGGACAGGCGCATCAGCAAAAGGCTATACGCTAAGTACGGCAAGCGGGAGAAGGACAGGACCGTTCAAGCCCTCAATCCTATCTCGAAGCATATCGTCCACCATGCAAAGGAGAACCACCTCGGGATTGTTATGGAGAAGTTGAAGGGAATCAGGAAGCTCTACCGCAAGGGTAACGGTCAGGGTGCAATCTACAGAGGCAGGATGAATTCTTGGACTTTCCGCGAGGTCCAGAGGCAGATAGAGTACAAGGCAGGATGGGAGGGTGTCCCCGTCACCTATGTGAACCCGCGCTACACGTCCCGAAACTGCTCGAAGTGTGGCTCCTCTCAGAGATTCGAAGGACGGACAGTCGTCTGTCCTTCCTGCGGACAGGTCGAGGACAGGGACGCGAATGCTAGTCGAAACATAATGGTCGCTGTGGTTTCAGCGAATCGGCCACCCGGAGGAAGCCGTGAAGGGGAACCCCGAAGGCAGGAGAACGCGGGCAATCCCCAGAGCAGAAGGGTGGAAGTTGGTCTCGGCCGTGTGCCGAAGACTTGACAGAACTAACTGGATGCCTCAAGAACGCCGGCGAGCCGTTGCATATCCACCTGATGCCCGAACTTGCTCAGAGTGAGGGCCATGGCGGCCGCTGTCCTGTTCACATGTGCTGTGCTAACCTCCCCCATGTTCCCGACCCTGAACATCTTGCTCCTGAGTGCCCCGAAACCGGCGCCCATGATTATGTCGTGCTCCTCGTTCATCCTCCTCCTGAACTCCTTGTCGTCCAAGCCATCGGGGTAGAGGCCTGCTATCACCGTGTTCGACCTCACATTCGAGTCGGCGAACGCCCTGAGGCCCATGGCCTCCAGCACCGTGTAGAAGGTGTCGGCGTGGCGCGTGTGTCTTAGGACCCTCGCGTCCAGTCCCTCCTCGACTAGCATCTGCAGGGCCTCGTCAAGGGCGAAATAGAGCGAGATCGCCGGAGTGAACGGTGTCTCTCCGCGGGCCAAGAAGTCGAGCTGGCGTGCCAGGTCGAAGTACCTGACCTTGGGCGGGTCCTTCCTGATGAACTCGGTCGCTTTCTTGCTCAGCGAGAGAAGCGAGAGCCCCGGCGGGGCCGCCAAGCACTTCTGGCTGCCCGTCACACAGAGGTCGACGCCCCACTCGTCCACCGGTATCGCGTATCCTCCAAGGCTCGATATCGCATCCACGATGTAGAACGCGCCCTTCTCGCTGGCGATTCTTCCCAAATGCTCAACGTAGGGGACCGCACAACCCGTGCTCGTCTCGTTGTGGACAATGAAGATCGCCTTGAGTTCGCTGATCTTCCTGACGGCGTCCTCAACCGCCTCTATGCTCGGCACCGTGCCGAACTCTGAGGTGACCCTGGTCACTTCGCCTCCGGCGAGCTCCACTTCCTCGGCGAGACGGGTGCTAAACTCCCCAAAGACGGGCACGACAACCTTGTCGCGCCGGCGGACGATGTTCCAGACCGCGGCCTCCACCCCGGCGGTTCCCGAGGCGCTGAGGATGACCGGGCTCTCGCTGGTCTGGAAGAGGTGCTTCGATTTCTCCGTGACCTCCTTCAGGAGCGTCGTGAAAGTCTCGCCCCTGTGGTTTATCATCGGCTTGATCATTGCGGCCATCACCCTGTCCGGTAC
The DNA here is from genome assembly GCA_963806765.1 of uncultured Nitrososphaerota archaeon. Taxonomy (GTDB): domain Archaea; phylum Thermoproteota; class Nitrososphaeria; order Nitrososphaerales; family Gagatemarchaeaceae; genus Gagatemarchaeum. The sequence continues at coordinate 76,978 of CAWDYS010000005.1, forward strand.
GTTGGTCGGGCCGGGCAGCATGATGAGCTTCCTCTTGGGGTAGTCCATCCTAGGACGCCTCCGTGTCCTTCGCAATCATGCTTCGAACCCTGCCGACCCCGTCCAAGTCCTTTACCATCCGAGCAACGGCAGGGGGGACGAGGGTTTTCCAGTCCTTCCTCTCGAGGATTCGGGTCCTGACATTGGTCGCCGAGTACTCGCTCCTGTTTAGATACGGGATAGGGGTGACATCGACCCCCTCTTCCTTCAGAAGTCTTATGGTGAGGGAGTCGTTGGAGAAGACAGTGTCAAACTTGGGGACGGTGGACTTGAGCGTCGCCGTCCACACAGAGTGCGACTCCGCGTCGTTGATGGGGATGAGCATCCAACTTCTGGCATCCACACCGGCCTCGTTGAGCGCAGCCTTGATCATCATTATTCTCTCGCCAGCAGTAAAGGGATTGTCGCGTTCGTGGCTCCTCTGGGCGCTGCCCACGACTATGTAGAGGTAGTCGACGTGCTCGAGGGCATATCTGACGGCTGCCAGGTGTCCGTTATGAAAGGGCTGAAACCTTCCCACGAATAATCCCACCGCCGTCTTCGGCATTATTTCCAGCGAAGTTACGTTGACTATTTAAGCGGTTTTCGGGATGGTTCTCGGGGCGGTCGTTTTTTGGGGGCTTGGGTTGACTGTTCTTGAGATAGATGGGTCGTTCGGCGAGGGCGGGGGGCAGTCGATCCGGATTGCGACATCCTTCTCCATAATCCTCAACAGACCGATTCGTGTCACGAAGGTCCACGCCGGCCGCAAGGTGCCCGGCCTCAGACCACAGCACGCCGCCACCCTGAAGATCCTCCGCGAAGTCTGCGGAGGGTCACTAGAGGGCGGGGAAATCGGTTCCACTGAGTTCACGTTCACGCCCGGCCGGCCCGTGAACCGTTCCCTCTCGCTGGACATGGGCACGGCGGCGAGCATCACCCTCGTGCTTCAGGCGCTCGTCCCGGCAATCGCGCTCTCGGGAGTCGCACTCGAGATCGAGCTTGTGGGTGGGACCGATGTCCCCTGGAGCCCGACCTCCGACTACGTGAGCACCGTGCTCGCGGCGGCCCTGGGCCGGATAGGAATCGTCTTCTCACTCGAACTGACTCGGCGGGGGTACTATCCGAACGGAGGAGGCAGAGCGAGAATACGCATAGAACCATGTCGAGAGGTCAAGCCGCTCAATCTGTCGACCAGGGAACGCGATCCGCCCATCTCCCTTGCCAGCAGGGCTGGCATGTTGCCGAAGCGGGTGCCAGAACAGCAGGTCTCCTCGGCCGTGTCACAGACTGGCTCGTTTCGGTCTGTCACCGAAGATGGTTGGAGTCTATCTCGAAGAATCGCTCTCGCCTGGGAGCTCCATCCTCGTCAGCGCAATCAACGACTCATGTTTCATAGGGGCGGACTCGATTGGGGCGCGCGGGAAACCCGCATTGAGGGTGGGTTCCGAGGCCGCGTGGCGGTTCGCAAAGGTCTTCACCACGGGTGCCTGCGTCGATCCTCACCTGGCGGACATGCTGGCCCCGCTGCTCTGTCTTGCCAAGGGCCCTTCATCGCTGCTGACGTCCGAGATTACGGAACACCTCAAGACGAGCCTACACGTGGCCCAGCAGTTCGTGGGCGCTGACCACTCCGTCGAGGCGAGTGGCGACGCCCAGCTCCTTATGGTCAATCCCAGATAGCAAAAACGCTAATAAGGTGCTGCCGGCGGCTTAGCTTGATCTTTACTTGTCATTCGATACTTACATGCCGGGTGCCACCGCGGTGGGAATCACCTACAAGGACGGCGTGGTGCTTGGGGCAGAGAGGCGGATAACGCTCGCCAACTACGTGCTCAGCAAGAGCGGGAGGAAGGTCTTCAAGGTCACGGACAGCACCGGCGCCGTCTGCGCCGGAATGGTGGCGGACATGCAGAACCTCGTCCGACAGGTCGGGGTCTACGCCAAACTGAAGGAGCTCGAAGTGAAGAGGACCCTGAGGCCCGGGGCCGTGGCGAAGCTGATGTCTGTCATCATGTTCGAACAGCGCTACGCGCCGTTCATCACGCAGGTCATACTTGGCGGAATCGACGTGAAGCCCAAGGTCTGGGTCCTCGACCCGCTCGGGAGTGTGATAGCAGACGACTATGCTGCGGTGGGTACAGGCGCCGAGATGGCGGTGGGGGTCATCGAGGGAAGTTACTCCCCATCTCTTTCGTACAAGGATGCCAAGGATCTTCTGGTCACGTCGATCAGGGCTGCAATCGCCAGGGACTCGATGAGCGGCAACGGGATTGACATCCTCACGATAGACAAGTCTGGAATGAAGGAAGATCAGGCAGACGTCTAGATTCGCCCCGTGCTAACGGGAAAGCTGCCGCCTGCTCTACCTTCGCCGGGTTGAGAGGTAGCCGCAGGGAGTAGTCAGGGGCCCTACTCGGGGACGCTCTCGGAGTGGACCTTTCCGTCCTTCAGTGAGATGAACAGGTATCTGTTGTCCTCGAAGACCAGCGTGACTTCGTTCTCCTTCTCGGTAACCGTCAACAGTCGTTTCTCGACAATGCCGTCGAACTTGGCCATCGAGCTGGACACCCTCTCAACTTCATATTTCTGTGTTGCGTCCTCACTCTATGAATGAGGTTAGCTTCGAGTTCTTCTTCTGGGACGAGAACTGCTCGATGCTCTTGCCCGTCGCGCCCCTGACCAGGTCTCTTACAACCTCATCCACGCTCTTGGCACGCCTCTGTTCCTTAATCATCTTGAGGACCCTGTGCGTGTCCCCGTGGACCTTTACGCTCTTGGTTACGAGCATACCCTCTGTTCCATCGGAGGCCTCTTGAATACTTTGTTGACTCAGTATCGTCGCGAGTTCATCATCTGCCCATGGAGTTATCCCGGGCTAAGACTGGGACGGCGTAAACCTCATCGTCTTCAGAGACGGCTTATCCGCTCCATTTAGGTTTTGTGCGCCGCGGGAAGCACCTCAAGAGACGGAGAAGGTCCGAAGAGCCTGTACCGTTGTTTCTCCTCCCCACCAGGCCCGGAAGTACTCGCGCATCATCTTTACAAACCCCGCTCGCCGGGAAGTTGACGGATGAAAGCATGGTAGCTGAGATTCAGAGAGTCGGCGTCTTGGGTGCGGGCACGATGGGCCACGGTATTGCAGAGGCCGCGGCGCTGGCGGGCTTCCAGGTCACGATCTACGACGTTCAGCAGGGGTTCTTGGACGGCGGAGTCAAAAAGATTCACTGGAGCGTCTCGAAACTCAAGGAAAAGGGCGTGCTGAGTCAGGAGAAGAGCGCGGAGGTGCTTGGCCGCATCCATGCGACTCTCGAGCTGCGGGAACTGGCTTCGACCGACCTGATTATCGAGGCCGTCCCGGAAGAGCTGCCGATGAAGGCGGGGGTCTTCGTTCAGCTGGACCGAGAGAACAACCACGCCATCTTCGCCTCGAACACAAGCACCATACCCATCACCGAGATAGCCCGGTCGACCGCTAGGCCGGAGAAGTTCGTGGGGATGCACTTCTTCAACCCGCCCGTGCTGATGCCACTTGTCGAAGTGATTCGGGGAGATCTCACCGACCAGGAGACCGTCGACGCCGCTGTCTCCTTCGCCAAGGCGCTGGGGAAGCAGGTCGTCCTGTGCAAGAAGGACGTGCCCGGGTTCATAGTCAACCGACTTCTGGGGCCCCTGCTCAACGAAGCAGCATGGCTGGTGAGCCGTGGACTGGCCACGGTCGAACAGGTGGACTCTGCGGCGGTCTACAAGGCCGGCCTACCGATGGGCCTCTTCGAGCTCGCCGACTACACGGGAATCGACGTGATCTACAAGGCTGCGGAGGCGATGCGGTCTCGGGAGACGTCAGCGCTGCCCGTCGCCCCGCTCTTCGCGGAGAAGTTCCGGGAGGGCAAGCTCGGGAAGAAGTCGGGAGAAGGTTTCTATGCGTACAAGGACGCATCCTCGAAGCCGCAGATCGGCAAGGAGGCCGGCTCGGGCATCGACCCGCTGCTCTTCTTCTCCGTGGCGGTGAACGCGGCTGCCTGGCTGATAAGGAACCAGGTCTGCTCGAAGGAGGACCTCGACCTATCGGTGAAGCTCGGTCTGGGCTTCCCCGACGGGATTCTTCAGATGGCCGACAGGTGGGGCGAAGACAAGGTCGTCGCGGCTCTCAAGCAGAAGCAGGGTCTCTACGGGCCCGAGTATTCCCCGGACCCGCTCCTGGAGGAGATGGTCAAGAACGGCGAGCTCGGCGCCGGTTCCGGGAAGGGCTTCTACGAGTACTCCGCAAGCGTGAAGACCCTCGAAGAGCTGGTCCTGAGGAAGGCTCCTCCGCTGGCCTGGATAACCCTGAACCGGCCGCACCGGCTAAACACGATAACCCCACGCATGACAGAGGAGCTCGAAGAGGCAGCCAAGGACGTGGCCTCCGACGGGTCGATTAGGGTGGTCGTACTGACGGGGGAGGGAGTCAGAGCCTTCAGCGCTGGCGCGGACCTCACCAGTTTCGGCTTCGGATCCCCCGTGAAGGCGTTCGATGCATCACGGAGGATGTACGAGGTCTTCAGCATCTTCGAGACGATGCCAAAGCCGGTGGTGGCCGCGATAAACGGGTTCGCCTTCGGGGGCGGATGCGAGCTCGCCCTGGCTTGCGACTTCCGGCTCGCATCGGAGTCCAGCCAGATCGGCCTTACAGAGACAAGCCTTGGCCTGATTCCAGGAGCCGGCGGAACTCAGCGGCTCCCCAGACTGGTGGGGCTGGCCAAAGCCAGGGAGATGATCTACTTCGGAAGCAGGCTGTCTGCAGCCGAGGCGCTCAAGGCCGGGCTCGTGGACAGGGTCTTCGCAAACGCGGACTTCCACTCTGGCGTCGAGGAGTTTGCAAACCGGCTGGCGAAGCGCGCACCGCTCTCGCTCAAGTTCGCCAAGCAGGCGCTCAACGTCGCGACCGAGGCCCCGCCCGACACGGGCCAGTACTTCGAGGCCGAGGCGTTCGCCACGCTCCTCTCCACCGAAGACGCCTCCGAGGGCGTGACCTCCTTCCTCTCCAAGAAGGAACCCGAATTCAAAGGGTTGTGAACGGATAAATAGAGTCTGTCGGGGGTTTTTCGGTTAATGTCCTCCCCGGAGATACACCTCAAAGCCGAGCATGAGGAGCTCAGGAATTGGGCGAGGGATTTCGCTGCAAGAGAGATAGCCCCCCTCGCAGAAAGAATCGACAGGTTCGATGAATACCCTAGGGACCTAGTGAGGAAGATGGGCGAGTACGGGCTTCTCGGGATTAACGCCCCCGTTGAGTACGGGGGTCTGGGCCTAGACCTGCTCAGCTCGGTCATCATCGGTGAGGAGATAGCCAAGGTCAGCCTCTCGGCGGGAATCCTCATCGGAGTGCAGAACGGGCTGGTCGGGTATCCTCTTACCCAGTTCGGCACCAAGGAGCAGAAGGAGAGGTTCCTCCCAAGGCTGGTAAAAGGCGAGATAATCGGTTGCTACGCGCTCACTGAGCCGGGAGCGGGTTCGGACGCCGCCAACATCCAGACGAAGGCGGAGAAGATTGGCGACTCCTACCGGATTAACGGCTCCAAGACTTGGATCTCTCAGGGTTTCTACGCTGATGTGGTCGTCCTCTTCACGAGGACCGGCACTGTGGAGGACAAGGCCGCCGGAATGAGTGCCCTAATCGTGGAGAAGGGAACGAAGGGCTTTGAGGTTGGTGGGAAGCTCGAGGTCATGGGTTGCAGGGGGACCGGTACGGCGGAGCTGGTCTTCAACGACTGTTTGGTGCCATCCACGAACATGCTCGGATCTCCGGGGGACGGCTTCCTAATCGCCATGGCGGTGCTCAACGAGGGTCGCATCGGAGCGGCGGCGGGCGCGCTCGGGGTCGCCGAGGCCTCGCTCGAGGCGTGCATCTCGTACTCGAAGAAGAGGGTTCTCTTTGGCAGGTCGCTCAGCAAGCTCGAGGCAATTCAGTTCCTGATAGCGGAGATGGCGACCAGGATTGAGGCCGCGAAGCTCCTGACCTACCGCGCAGCGTGTGTTAGCGACAGGGGCGAGGACTTCATCAAGGAAGCCTCGATGGCCAAGCTCTTCGCCACGGAGACGGCAGTATGGGCCAGCGAGCGGGCGATCCAGGTTCACGGCGGCATAGGGCTGAGCAAGCTGCTGCCCGTAGAGAGGTACCTGCGGGACGCCAAGATCCTGGACATCATCGAGGGGACGTCCGAGGTCCAGAAGTACATACTTTCCAGGGAACTCATCCGGGGATAGGCGCTCCCGTTGAGAGACGTAGCCATCGTCGGGATAGGACACTCGAGGTTCGGCAGGAGGACCGACGTGAGCCTAGGGGAGTTAGCGTTCGAGTCGATCAAGCAGGCCGTGCAGGACGCGGGTGTTGAGAAGAAGCAGATTGAGAACGTCACAATCGGGAGCGCGGGCGGCTGGTACGAGGAATCGCTCCCCGCGGTCATAGTCAACGAGTACGCAGGGTTCGACAGGGTCGGGACGATGAGGGTCGAGGCTGCGTGTGCGAGCGGGAGCGCAGCAGTGAGGTCCGCCTATCTGAGCATAGCCAGCGGGGAGGCCGAGATAGCGCTCGCCGTCGGACTCGAAAAGATGACGGAGGTCGACACACTCACGTCTGTCGAGCTGATGGGACGCGCCGGTTCCTATCTCTGGGAGTTTGAGAACTTCGGGATGACTTTTCCGGCTTACTACGCCCTGTTCGCGGTCGCTCACATGAAGCGCTTCGGGACCACGGAGGAGGACATGGCCCGGGTCGCGGTCAAGGCCCACCACTACGCGTCGATGAACCCACTCGCGCAGTTCCAGAAGGAGATAACCATCGAGAAGGTGCTCGGTTCACAGGTCGTCTCCTGGCCGCTCAAGCTGTACGACGCCTGTCCGATAACCGACGGCTCGGCCGCCGTGATCCTTGTGAGCGAGGACGTGGCCCGGAAGTCTGACGGACACTCCTGTGTGGATCAAGGGAATCGGCGTCTCGTCGGACTCGGCGAACCTAAGCAGGCGCGACGACTATGTGGGCCTCGCGGCCACGGTCGATGCGTCCCGCAAGGCTCACTCGCGGGCCAAGACTACCCCTCAGGAGATGGACGTAGCGACCTGTCACGACTGCTTCACCATCGCGGAGATTATGGCGTACGAGGACCTCGGGTTCTGCGCCAAGGGCGAAGGTCCCAAGCTCCTCAGGGATGGCCAGACCGAGATAGGAGGCAAGATACCCGTCAATGTCGACGGCGGGCTCAAGGCCAAGGGACATCCCGTGGGGGCCACCGGCGCCTCGATGATGGTGGAGATCACAAAACAACTCAGGGGGGAGGCGGGCAAACACCAAGTCCCGATCCGGAACGGGAAGGGTCTGGTGCACAACGTCGGCGGCAGCGGACACCACTGCTACGTGACGGTGCTCTCGAGGGATAGATGAAGATGGACTCCGAACCCCCTACGCTGCATTCGCGCAGGACACTCAGCCTGCGGTTCAACGTGCCGATTTCCAAGACGCACCCGTTCTGGCACTCTCTCAAGGAGGGCAGGTTCGTGACCACAAGATGCGGGGACTGCGGAACCGTCAGCTTCCCGCCCCAGTCAGACTGCCCGAAGTGCATGGGAGGAAACACCGAGTGGGTCGACCTCGGTACCGAAGCTGAGCTGGTCACCTACACGTATGTACAGGTCACCCCGACGAGCTTCGTGGAGAGCGATCCCTACCTAGTGGGCATAGGCAGGCTGAGCCGGGGTCTGAAGGTCCTGGCTTGGATCGAGGGCACCACGCTCGAGAAACTGAGCCCAGGAATGAGGATGAGGCTCGAGGCTCGGGAGAGCGCCGACGGCGCGTCTTACTACGTGTTCGTCCCCGTCGCCTAGAACTCTACGGGGACCGAGCGGATCACGTCCGTTATCCTGTTGAACCTGTCCTTGTAGAAGAGGATCTTCGTTATCGAGCCCCTGAACTTCAGCTGTCCCTTAAGGACGGCAGACTGGAGGTCGACCTCGCCCTTCGCAACCTTGGTCCAGACATCGTAGATGCCTTCGAAGGAGAACTCGACGGTCACCCCGGCCTCGGTCTTGGATATGCTCGTGGCGCCATCCTCGACCCGTATCAGGAAGAGAGCGCTCCGGTCCGGGGCGCTGAGGAGGATCGTTGTCTTGATGCCCTTGGTGTCCTGCTGCCACTTCGGGTCAGCTGAGAGCCGCTGCTCGACTTCTTTGAAGTATTCCTCCGTGAAGTACTTGACCATGCCAGCGCCGACTATGGGCCGACCAGTCTTTTGAGCTTGCTGATTGAGCCGGATACGCGCCTCGTCGCCAGCGATGTCCCCTCCACAGTCATGACGAGGCTCTGCTGCATCTCGGCCAGACGGAGGTGGTCGGTCCTCACTATCAGGCTTCCATTGAGCCAGATGACCCGGTTCTTCGCCAAGTCGGGGTACCTCTCGAATATCATCCGTGTGAACTCCTTCTGTTTCTCAGCATCTACGGGTCCGTCGCTCGAGAGTAGCAGGTACCTCTTCCTCGCGTGGTGGACGGTCATCCCTGCGGGACCGCCATGATTCTCTCGTAGAAGGGCCCCGGGGGGTCCTTCATCATGAAACTTCGCGGCTTGACCCTGATTCCTCACGGGGTCGCTCGAGGAGAATGAGGCGAGCCCGCTCACAAGAGTCTGCTTGTTCAGCCTGATGTAGAGCGCTCCGCGCTCGTCCAAGTACGCGTCGAGCTCCCTCGATGAGCTCCTTCCTGCCGTCCATTCCTAGGGCCGTCGTGAGCGCCTGGAAGGATGTCCAGGCCTGCTCCCCTGTCAGGTGCCACTTGAGGTTGATGATGCTGTTGCCGAAGTGTCCCTCGAGGTCCTCCTCTTCGGGCAGCTGCTGGATGGCGAGAGTGCGCTGGATTGAGCCACGCACCTTCTCCTCATCCTCAGTCGCCTGCACGAAACAGGAAATCTCCAAGGCTTGGATCTCGCGTTGCATCAATCCACACTCGGGACAGGAGCCGCGGCTTCGTTGATAACCTTAACCTAAAGACCTGACACCGCCTCTCCTTCTCACGTTTTTATACCAAGAGACCCCCATCGCTTGACGTTGAAAGCAACCGTAAACGGCGCGAAGATCTTTTTCGACGTCGAAGGCACTCTCCTCAAACCCACTCCAACGGAGATGAAGGAAAAGCCCGTCTGCGTCATCTTGCACGGAGGACCAGGCGGGGATCACTCCTCCTACAGACCGTGGCTCGCCCCGTTGTCCGAGTACATGCAACTCATCTACGTTGACCATCGTGGGACCGGCCGGTCGGGGAAGGTCCCTCAGGAAACGCTGAAGGTGGAGCAGTTCGCCGATGACTTGGAGGCTCTCAGAAAGACCCTGGGGATTCCCAAGTGGAACGTCTTGGGATGCTCGTTCGGAGGGATGTGGGCGCTCACCTACGCAGTGAGGCACCAGAAGAGCATCGACAATCTGATCTTGCTCGACACGACGGCATGCTGGAAGGAAGACTGGAAGGCGATTCAGAAGACGATTGCCGATTGGGCAAACGCCGACCAGAAGCGCGTGTACAAAGATGTCTTCGACGGAAAGATTACCACCCCCAAGGCCTCCGCGGAGTGGTACAAGATCATGCTCCCGCTCTACGTTCACCATTATAGTGCCAAGATGGGGCGAGAGTTCCTGGCGCGAGGGCGCGGCTCCGCAGAGACCAGTGCTTACATGTGGAAGAACGTGATGTCGGACTACGACCTTCGAAGCGAACTGGCTGGAATCCACGTCCCGACGATGATCATGGTCGGGACGCACGATTGGGTAACACCCATCTCCCAGTCTAGGTATCTTGCGAAGCACATTTCCGGCGCGAAGCTCGTGGTCTTCCATGAAAGCGGCCACATGGTGTACATAGACGAGAACGAGAAGTTCCTCAGGAACATGAAGCAATTCCTGAAACTGAAATGAGACAGTCCGACGAGCGGGCGCCCGAGTTCAGAGCCTCTCCGTAGGTGGGATTATGGGCTCAAAGGACCCAAGGGTGGAAGAACTGATCGGCGAGTTCGGAGACATCCGGGCGGAAGTGGTCCGTCTCAGGAGGAGAATCCACGAGCACCCCGAGTTGTCTTATCATGAGGAAGGGACGGCTCGGCTGGTCGCAGAGACCCTACGGGGTTTGAACATCGAGGTGCACGAAGGCGTGGGCGGCACTGGCGTGATGGGCGTGTTGAGAGGTATCTCGCCGGGCAAGGTCGTCGCTCTGCGAGCTGACATGGACGCGCTGCCGGTCAAAGAAGAGAATGACCACCTTCCCTTCAAGTCGAAGAGCGAAGGAGTGATGCACGCCTGCGGGCACGACAGCCACGTTGCGATGCTGCTGGGTGCTGCGATGCTCCTCGCTCGGCGCAGAGACCAGCTGCGCGGCACCGTCAAGTTCCTCTTCCAGCCGGCGGAGGAGGAGGGAGGAAGAGGAGGCGCGCTGCCCATGATTGAGGCCGGCGTCATGAATGACCCCAAGGTCGACTACGTCTTCGGCCTGCACGTCTTCTCGAATTTCCCTTCTGGGGTGTTCGCGCTGAGGGCAGGCGCCCTGATGGCCGCCCCCGACCACTTCAAGATCGTCGTCACTGGGAAGGGAGGGCACGGTTCTGAGCCGCACAAGACGATAGACCCGATCTTCGTCTCCGCGCAGGCTGATTGTCGCGCTGCAGGGCATTCGGAGCCGAATCATCGATCAAACCGAACCATTCGTCCTGACCGTTGCGAGTTTCCACTCGGGCACCAAGAACAACATCATACCGTCGGAGGCCGTACTGGAGGGAACGATAAGGACTCTGGATGAGAGGACGCGGACGCGGGCGAAGGAACTCGTCGAGTCGATGACCAGTTCAATCTGTTCGACGTTTGGGGCTTCGGCGCGGACCGAGTTCATCAAGGATGCCTATCCTGTCACGGTGAACGACGTCGCTGTTGCGACGGAAGTCTTCGAGATTCTGCGGGAGATAGGTTCGACGGTCGAGTGTGAGGCCGTCTTGGGCGGGGAAGACTTTTCGAGGTTCCTGCAGCAGGCGCCTGGCGCCTATTACTTCTTGGGAACCTACAATGAGTCGAAGGGATGCGTGCACCCGAACCACAGTTCCAAATTTGACACAGACGAGGACATATTGGTCAATGGCTCCGTGTCAGTTGCCGAGCTGGCACTGCGATTCACGGAAAAGCAGTAGGTCAACGCAGTCGACTTTCAGGCTGGCGCTGCTCGCGATATAGGACCTCCGTCCAGCCATGGAGGGCCGCTCGGGTCCTCTACATGAAGCCGCGGATAAGGTTAAATCAGGAATCCGTGAAATTGAACGTGTGCAAATCGAAGTAAACGGCACCCGTCTGTTCATTGACGTCCACGGTCTGCAGTTTGAGCCGGAAGGGGAGACGATGCGCGAAAAGTCCGTGACATTCGTACTTCACGGAGGACCGGGGTTGGACCACTCCTACTACCTGCCCTGGATAAAGCCGCTTGAGAAGCATACCCAGATGATATTCATCGACCACAGAGGAACGGGGAGGTCTGCAAGGGACTCGTCACGGGACACATGGACGATCGAGACATTTGCGGATGACATTGAAGCACTCAGGAAGGAGCTGGGGCTCGCAAACATCAACGTGATGGGTAACTCGTTCGGAGGGATGTGGGGTCTCGTATACGCGACCAAGTACCCACACAACTTGGATAAGCTGATACTCATAGACACGGCGCCCTCGTGGGGAACGTGGACCGAGGCTCAAGCGATAGCCCTGAAGACGGGGACGAAGGAGCAGAGGAAGGTGTTCACCCAAGTCTTTGACGGCAAAGTCAGAACGGACGAAGAATTCGCGGCGTGGTGGGACGTGATGATCTCGCTCTATTTCCACAACTATGTGGACCAGGTTGGGAGGAACATGGTCGGCCGGACCAAGGGGTCCCCGCTGGTCGCCGCGCGAATGTTCAGGGAGATAATCCCAAAGTACGACGTGCGCAAGGATTTATGGATGATTCGCTGTCCAACACTCGTTCTTGTTGGGAAGCATGACTGGATTACTCCCGTCTCGCAATCAGAGGAGATCGCAAAGCTGATACCTGGCTCGAGGCTTGTTATCTTCGACAAGAGCGGACACATGCCCTTCATCGAAGAGACGCAGAAGTTCCTCCGCGTCGTTGGGGACTTTCTCGACAAGTGACGCGAGAGGCGCAGAGTCATCCGCCCTTTCCTCGGTGCCTTTTTGGGTGATGGAAGCGAAGTATTTATATAGTGATTTGCCGGAGCCATAGCCGGGATTAGGTTTAAATACTTACAGACCGCTAAGAGCGGTTTGTGATTGTAAGGCCCGACAAGAGGACGGCAATCGCAAGGACAGCTATTGTTATCGTAATCATCATCGTAGTGGCGGTCGCCGGGATTGGCGTATACGCGCTTAGTTCGAGCTCGTCGACAACAACTAGTGCGAGCTCCGCTTCGTCTACTACCACCCTGTCGTCTTCACAGACTGGCGCCGTGAACCAGACCCTCGTGGTTGATTACACTTCTAACCCAGGATCCCTTGACCCAAGGGCCGACGTCGAGATTTCCGGGCACGGAATATTCAACAACGTCTACCAGCCTCTCATCTACTACAACGACTCCAGCACAACCCAGATCGTTCCAATACTGGCCAGCAGCTACACGGTGAGCCCGAACGGTTCTGTCTACACCTTTAGTATGAGGAGCGGAATCAAGTTCTCCAACGGCGACGCGTGGACCGCGTACGACGTATGGTACACATTCTACAGCGCGAACATAATGAACCAAGCCGCCGCGGTTGACTACGCTCAATTTGTCAATCTCGCCGGCGTAACAGCCTCTCAACTCAACGGCCATTTCACCAGTTCGAGCAACGTGCCGGACGCTGCCACGGTGGCCTTTGCGGCGACCACGAGCGGCATCAAAGTTGTGGACGCATCTACCGTCGTCTTCCATCTCATCAGCGCGGCGCCAGACTTCGTGTCTTTCATGACCTCCTTGCAAATGGTCAGTGCCCACTACGTAGATTCCAACGGCGGCGTGACAGCGGGACAGCCGAACACCTACATGACGCTGAATCCAATGGGAACTGGACCCTTCACGATGAGCCAGTGGGTGCAGAACCAGCAAGTCATCCTCGTCCGCAACCCGACCTACTGGGGCGGAGTCGGTAACGTGTTCCCGACTCCGAAGCTGTCGGAGGTTGTGGTCAGATTCGTCTCCGACGTCACAGTGAGGCTGAACGACCTGCAAAGCGGGGTCGCGCAGGCCGCGGTGACTGACTGGAATCACCTGAATTCGGTTCCAGGCGTGTCCCTGCCAAACATCGGTGTGAGCCAGACCTTCGTCATGATACCGCTCAACACCCAAAAGGCGCCGACCAACAACCTCCTCGTCAGGGAGGCCATCTCGCACACGCTCAACTTCACCGCCATCGACCAAGGAGTCTACCACGGATACATCTCGCCCTGTATGGGCCCAGTATCCTGCGGCTCGAGCATAGGTCACGACAGTGCGCTCCAGCAGTATGCGTACAACCTCACGCTTGCGGCACAGCTACTGAGTCAAGCTGGCTTCCCAAACGGCAAGGGAGCAGCTCCGATCAACTTCGTGTGGGCCACAGACTACCCAGAGGGTCAGCCGATGGGGCAGATCATACAGTCCGAGCTCTCACAAATTGGGCTGACCGTCACACTGACGGGCACGTCCTTCGCGAACGAGATTAACCTCTTCGCGCTCCCGAACAACTCCACTCAGGCGCCCAACATGGGCTGGCTCAGCTGCACATGGCTCCCTGTGCCCTAGCGCATGCCCAAGTATCCTCATCCCGGGCAATGCACCGATAAACTGGGCCCACTTCAACGACACAACGGTGAACTCCTTGTGGACTCAGGCCCTGTTCCAGCTGAATGCTACCCTGAGGCAGGCGGAGTACAACCAGATTGCACAGATAGAGTACACGAACGTAACCTGGCTGTGGGTAGGCCAGTATCTGGACGCCTTCCCGGCGTTTCCGATACTCTTCGCCAACAGCGTGCATGGCCTGTACTACAACTCCGCCTTCTCCGAAGTCGACTTCAGCGGCGTCTACCTCACGAGCTGAATGGACGCTGAGGCACGCTGCCATGCAAGAAAGACGGGCGGTGTGCGACTTTGGATGGACGGCAACAAGCCGCGGTCTCATCTGGGTGTCGCCAGGCAATCTGCTGACAAATCTCGAGGGTGTCGACGCGCAAGCCAGCGAGAAGTGACTGCTTGCAACCCATTCTCAGCATAAAGAACCTATTCATGCGATACTCAACGGTCGGGGGCGACGTCAAAGCCCTCAACGGAGTCAATCTTGAGATAGAACCCGAGGAGGTCGTGGGAATAGTCGGCGAGTCGGGCAGCGGGAAGTCAACCCTCGGTCTCTCAATCACGAAGTTGATACCCTCGCCGCCAGCCATCTACCCTGGCGGGAGGGTGGACTACAAGGGAATCGACCTCCTGCAAATACCCAACAACATGATGCGGTTCATCAGGGGAACAGAAGTCTCCATGATCTTTCAAGAGCCACTCACTTCGCTCAATCCGGTGATGAGCATAGGCTCCCAGCTCGCGGAGGCGATCAAAGTGAGAGAATCGCGAGTTTCTTCCACGTCGGACCAGGAAGCATTCCGGCTCGCCATTCAGAGTGGCAGCGTTTCGAAACTCAACGAGTTGAACGAGCGCACAGAAGTGGGTAAGGAGGAGATTATGGAGGAAGGAATCCAGGCGCTGAAGCTTGTTCGAATCACAGACCCTGAGCGGGTCTACATGAGGTATCCGCACGAGCTCTCGGGAGGGATGCGGCAGCGGGTCATGATAGCAATGGCGCTGTCGCAGAAGCCCTCTCTTCTCATAGCGGACGAGCCGACGAGCGCGCTGGACGTCACGACACAGGCAGAGATACTGAAACTCGTCAGGGACCTCATCCACGAGGTCCACACATCGGTGATGTTCATCACCCACGACCTGGCGACCGTAGGGCACATCACCGACAGGGTCGCCGTAATGTACGCAGGAGAGATAATCGAGGAGGCTCCCACCAACGAACTGCTCTCTAACCCAAAGCACCCATATACGAAGGGTCTGATTGCATCGTTCCCAACCGGCTACAAGAGGTCTCCCTCGATCCAATCCATTCCAGGGACAGTACCTGACCTCAGGAATCTGCCCTCGGGATGCAAGTTCCATTCCAGGTGCCCGTACGCGTTCGAACCGTGCGCAGAGAAGATTCCGGCATGGACGCCGGTGGCAACAGCGGGGCACAGCGTCGCCTGCCACTTGTACGGAGGAGAGAAACGTGTCTGAGCAACAGAGTGGGAGTACACCTCCACTGATTGAGTTGCGGGAACTCGTCATCCACTTCTCGCTGGGAGGCAAGACTCTGAAGCATGATAGGGGCAAGGTCGTCCATGCCGTAGACGGGGTTTCGTTGGCGGTCTTTTCGGGAGAAACCCTGGCACTGGTTGGAGAGAGTGGTTCAGGGAAGACGACTCTCGGACTGGCACTCCTGCTCCTCTACCGACCTACCAAAGGTTCTGTCTTCTTCCAAGGGAAGGACCTCTGGAAGCTGAAAGGGAAGGAACTCAAGGAACTCAAGCGCTATTGCCAGGTTGTCTTTCAGGACCCTTCTTCTTCACTCGACCCGAGGATGACCGTGGAATCCATAGTGACGGAGCCCCTCAGGGCTATAGGGGGTTTCGACGAGAGCCACTACATCAACAGGGCTGAGGAGGTCCTAGGACTTGTTGGCCTCGACTCCGCGGGCATCCTCTACAAGTATCCCCACCAGTTCAGCGGTGGCCAGAAGCAGAGGATAGGCATCGCGCGCGCAGTGGTAACGACACCGAAGTTCGTGGTTCTGGACGAACCGACGAGCGCGCTGGACGTCTCGGTCCAGGCTCAGATATTGAACCTACTCAAAGCAGTCCAGAAGGAGTACAACCTTAGCTACCTCCTGATCACACACAACATCGATGTCGCTAGGTACATGAGCGACCGAATCGCAGTCATGTACGCGGGCAAGATCGTGGAGCTGGGCGACGCAGAGACGATAATTGAGCACTCGCGACACCCATACACATTGGGGCTCATCCGCTCTGTCCCAGAACTCGGGTCGAGCACCCCCCTCCAGGGAATTCCGGGCGACGTGACAAGCGCGACCGCCCCTCCGCCAGGTTGCCGGTTCAACCCGCGGTGTCAGTTCGCACAGGACATCTGCAAGACAGATGAGCCACTCTTGCGTGAAATTCAACCCAAGCATTTGGTCGCATGTCACTTCGCGGAGAGCGTTTCATAGCTGATGAGGATCCCCCGATTCCTACTCGTTAGGCTCGCCTCGATAATTCCCGTGCTCGTAGGGGTCACGTTCCTGAGCTTCATCGTGGCGAGGGTGATGGTCCCGAACGCGGCGAGAGCGTGGGCCGGTATCATCACCAACGCCGCTGTCATTCACCAGCTTACCATCGAGTATCATCTGAACGACCCTCTCTGGCAGCAGTACGGCTACTACATGTATGACATCGTAACGGGCAACTGGGGCCTGTCTCCATCCACGAAGCTACCCGTGCTCTACGAGATTGGGAACTACTTCCCTGCAACGGTAGAACTCGTCATAGCGGCAACCATCCTATCAATGTTCTTCGGAACAGTCTTCGGAGTCTACGCCGCCGTTAAGCACGACACAAAAACGGATCACGTCATCAGACTCACATACCTCAGCGGCATCGCCACACCTCCTTTCCTGGCGGCTCTGGTCGCGTCGATAATCTTCACCCACCTCATCCCGATATTCCCCTCCGGAGGCGAGCTGTCTCCTGGTCTGGTCGCGCCCCGGATAACCGGCATGATACTTCTGGACACCCTGATCACGGGGAAGCTCAGTCTCTTCGTGAACGCGTGAATCACATAATACTGCCGGCCACCGTGCTGGCGTTTCTCGGGTACGGCATAGGCGCGAGGGTCCTAAGGGCCTCAATGATCGAGTCCCTAAACCAGGACTACATTAGGACTGCCAGGTCGAAGGGGCTCGCCGAGTCTCAGGTCATATGGACGCACGCTTTCAGGAATTCCCTCACGGCGGCCACGACCGTGCTCGCGCTCAGCGTGAGCGCCCTTCTCGGCGGTACCCTCGTGGTGGAATACATCTTCTCCTGGCCGGGGATAGGCTCGTTCGCCGTCAACTCCATCCTAAACTATGACTTCCCGTCCGTGATTGGAACCACGCTCGTCTACGCCATCGGTGTCGTTGCTGCCAACCTTGTGGCCGACGTTCTGTACACGTACCTGGACCCGAGGGTCCGTCTCTAGGTGAGCATGAGGACTTGAGCCAAAGGCTGAGCAGAACGGTCGCGTCGGTAACAAGGCAACTCAGGTCGGTATTCTCCCTCCTCTCTTCTCTGAAGACGAAACCAGTCTCAGCCATCGGTGCTGGGATACTCGTCTTCTTCTACCTGCTTTCAGCGTTGGTCTACTTCTTCGGGCAGTACATCCTGCCGTTCAACGACAAGGCAATCGACATAATGCACGAACTGGCCCCGCCGTCGCTCGCACATCCGTTCGGCACGGACCAACTCGGAAGTGACCTCTTCAGACAGTTGGTCTACGCAACCCCGATAGACATGTTCGTCCCCTTGGCAATCGTCGCAGTGGCTCTTCTGGTGGGCGCTCTGATTGGGACCTTCGCTGCGCTGCGAGGAGGGTTTGTCGACGAGCTCCTCATGCGCATCACCGATGTATTCCGCGCCTTCCCGGGTCTAGTGTTGGCCTTGGCGATTGCCGCGGCCTTGGGGGCCAGCATACAAAACGCAATGTACGCGCTCATGATTGTGTGGTGGCCGGCTTACGCAAGGATTGCAAGGGGAGAAGCGCTTGCGCTGAACACCAAGGAGTATGTGAAGTTCTCCAAGATTACGGGCGTCTCTCAGAGACGAATAGTATTCACCCACTTCTTCCCGAACGTCACCCCGATCCTAATCGCCTATGCAACGGCCGACATAGGGACGGTGCTAGTCCTCTTCTCCGTACTTGGCTATCTAGGCTTGGGGGCGCAGGTACCAATCCCAGAGTGGGGCAGAATCGTCTTCACCGGCCAGGACTTCATACAGCACGCTTGGTGGTATCCAATCTTTCCGGCCATAATGATATTCATAGTTGTAATGGGATTCAGCCTCCTCGGCGACGGGCTGCGGGACCTGCTGGACCCACGGCTCAAGTCGACGCGATAGAGGGAATGGGAAGCGATGGATCTCGGTCTGAAGGGCAAGGTCGTTCTCATAACGGGGGGAAGCAAAGGAATCGGTCTCCGCATCGCCCGAGCTTTCGCCGAGGAGGGATGCAAGATCGGCATCTGCGCGCGAAACAGTGAAGAGCTCTCCCTCTCCGCAGATGACCTCCGGTCCAGAAATCACCACGTGGCCGCGGTGCAGGCCGACGTCTGCAATCCCGAGGATGCCTCGCGCTTCATGGACCGGTGCGCAGCCGAGCTCGGAGGCGTCGACATCCTGGTGAACAACGTTGGTGGTCTCATCGGCGGAGACCTCATGGAGAGTAGCGACGAAGATTGGGAGAAGACATTCGAAATCAATCTCTTTCAGACAGTCAGGATGACGCGCCTCGCAGTGCCTCACATGCGGAAGCGGGGTGGAGGCAGCATCGTCAACATTGCTTCCCTCTCCGGATGGAAGCCGCAGATGATGGGAAACGGCCAGTATGGTTCATCGAAGGCGTCAGTCATCTTTCTGACCGAGAGGCTCGCCTTGGAGCTCGCGCAAGATAGGATTCGCGTGAACACGATCTCTCCGGGTGCCATCACATGGCCTGGTGGGAGCTGGGACAAGTTCAGATTGAATGAGCCCGAGTCCTTCGCAGCATACCTCCGTGATGGCTTCCCGATGGGGCGTCTCGGCAAGCCGGAGGAGGTGGCGGATGTCGTCCTGTTTCTGGCATCTCCCCGGGCAAACTGGATCAACGGTCGCCACATCCCTGTGGATGGACTCCAGCAGCCCGTCCCGGTCGACAAGCCGTGGTAGGTTCGAGCCTCCTTCAGGCGTGCCTCGGCAGTCCGTCCGAGCCATCTCTGATCGCGACCGAGAAGCGATAAATAATCAGTACACGATTATGGCCTTGTGAACGCTTGGAAGAGCGTCGTCGATGCACTTGTGCGCGAGAAGACTCAGTTTGTCTTCGGTCTCGTCGCGGGGCCATGGATGTTCTGGGACCATCTTTCGGAGACGGAGATTCGCCCCATCCTTGTTCGACACGAGCTCTCGAGCGTCCAGATGGCAATGGCCCATGCTAGGCTGACCGCCCGACCCGGCATAGTGATGAACAGCCCGGGACCTGGTGTGGCCAACATGTTCGCGGGGTTTCTCGAGGCGAACACCGGATGTATACCAATCATCGCCCCAGTGCCGTCCTCTGAGATGAAGACGGAGGGGAAGGCGCAGATGCAGGAGACGGACATGGTTCCCAGCTTCAGACCGGTATCAAAGTGGGCTCACAGAGTCACGAAGCCTGAAAACGTGGGATGGGCCATGCGCAGGGCGTTTACCCTCGCCTCTGGCGGGAAGCCGGGTCCAATCTTCCTCGAGATACCGATGGACGTCGGAAACGCGGAGTATCACGGTCCTCCTTACAGACGAGTTCCGGCAAGGAGATCCCGTCCCGACCATAGCGATGTCCTTGAAGCCGCGCGCATAATCGCAAAGAGCGAGAGGCCGCTGATCGTCGCCGGAGGGGGCGTCATCCTGTCCCAAGCTTCAGCCGAGCTGATCGAACTCGCGGAGTCGCTCTTGATTCCGGTAGTGACCACGGCATCGGGCCGCGGCGCAATCCCTGAGGACCATCCCCTCGCGTTCGGGCTGGTAGGCATCTATCGAACGGCGATTTCAAAGAAGGTGTACGAGGAGGCCGACCTGATAATCACGGTCGGTTCGAAGAACGAAGAGTTCGCAACCGGGGTTTGGACGTACGTCCCCAAGGGCGTTAAGGTAATCCAAATCGACGTGGACCCGTTCGAGATAGGCCGGAACTTGGTCCCCGACGTCGCCCTCGTGGGCGACGCCAAGCTCGCGCTCGCAGACATCGCCTCATGCATGGCCACGCTGATGAAGAAGGGGAAGATTCGGACCCAGCGCATTGCGGACCTCAAGAAGGCAAAGAAGGAGTTTGAGGACACAGTCTCCCTAGAGTGCAGTTCCGACGAGGTCCAGGTTAGGAGCAGGAGGGTCGTGCGCGAGCTGAACGAAGTCTTCGGGAAGGACACCATACTTGCCAATGAAAATGGGTCGCAAGACCTCTGGTCCTACTACTTCCCGTACTACAAGGTACTCAACGTCGGCGGGTGCCTCGGGATGCCTGAGCAGACCTGCTTCGGGATGGGTGTAGTGGGCTCGATAGCGGCGAAACTCACAATGCCCAAGATGAATGTCGTCTGTACCACAGGCGACGCCGCCTTCCAATTCGCCATGAAGGAGGTCCCTACCGCCGTGCAGTACAAGGCCCCCGTCACTTGGGTCCTGTTCAACAACCACGGGCTGGGCTGGGAGCAGTACTACCAGAAGTACTGGCTCAAGAGCGGCAAGATCACTGCTACGAAGTTCACGGCGCAACCCGATTTCATGCTCTTCGCCCAGGCCAACAAGGTGCACGGTGAGAGGGTGGAGAGGCCGGCTGAGATACGCGGTTCACTGAAGAGGGCGCTCAAGGCGAACAGAGAAGGGGTCCCAGCCATCGTCGAGTTCATCGTCGGAACCTTCGACTTTCCGGAAGGTTTCCATGAATTCCATCGGATAGCATGGGGGAAGCCTATCCGTAGGCTCCCTTCCACGCGCTAGCCTCGTATTCTCACGAGATACTGGCTTTGAGATGCGCTATACACCCTGTCCGCCAAGAAATGGCGAAGGACCGGCGTCAAGTGTCGATAAGAGTCCCGAATGACGAGATCCGGTCGCCGACGGGCTCCCGCCGGTCCCAGGGGCTCACTCGGGGCTCTGGGTTTCTGCTCGCTAGATACTGTTCATCCCACAAGATAAGACGTATTCTGGGTCATATCGCTCCGGCATAACTTTATCAGCACTCCGCCCGTACTGACCCGAAGGATAGAGTCGTGAGGGGGAATCTCTGCGTCCTTGGGATCGAGAGCACTGCCCACACGTTCTCGGCGTCGGTCGTCACGGAGAAGGATGGCCTTCTTAGCGACGTGAAGGACGTGTATCTGCCGCAGGAGGGGAGCGGAATCCACCCGACCGAGGCCGCCAACCATCATACAGTGGTCGCAGCCAAGGTCATCCAGGAAGCCCTCACCGCCTCGGGCAGGACGGCCGCCAGCTTGGACGCCGTGGCCTATGCGATGGGACCTGGCCTCGGACCGTGTCTCAGAGTCGGCGCGGTCTCGGCGCGGGCGCTGTCCCTCGCGCTGGACAGGCCGCTGGTCCCTGTGAACCACGCCATCGGGCACATAGAGCTCGGCTGCCTGCTGACCGGAGCCAAGTCCCCGCTTGTCCTGCTGATATCAGGTGGGCATACTATGGTCATCTCTTTCTCGTCCGGGATGTGGAGGGTGCTGGGCGAGACACTTGACCTTACATTGGGGCAGCTCCTCGACCAGCTCGGCCGGCACTTCGGCTACTCTTCGCCCTGCGGAAGACGGATAGAAGAAGCGGCATCGCGCTCGCACAGATACCTGAAACTGCCCTACACCGTGAAGGGCAATGACGTCTCCTTCTCGGGGCTGCTCACCGCGGCGAAGCGGCTGGTCGACAGGGGCGAACCGTTCGAGGACGTCTGCTTCTCGGTGCAGGAAAGCGCGTTCGCGACGACGGTGGAGGTAACAGAGAGAGCTCTCGCTTTCACCGGGAGCAAGGAGGTCATGGTGGTCGGAGGAGTGGCGGCAAACAAGAGACTCTCGGAGATGCTGAACATCATGGTCCGACGACATGCCGCGAGTCTCAGCGTCGTCCCGCCGCGCTACAGTGGTGACTGCGGAGCACAGATAGCCTGGACTGGTCTTCTGGCGTTCAGGGCGGGCATCACCGTCCCCGTCGAGAAGAGCGTGATCAGGCAGTCCTGGAGGCTTGACACAGTGCCACTCCCATGGAGGGCGAGTTCTTGAGACTGGTCTATCGCGGGGCCGAGGCGGACATATTCTCGGGGCAGTGGGCGGGAGAGAGGGCCATCTTCAAATTCAGAAAGCCGCTCCCCTATAGGCATCCTCTGCTCGACGCCGAGATCAGGGCTCAGCGCACAGTCCACGAGGCAGAGATTCTCCACGACGCCAAGTCGGCAGGAGTGAACGCCCCCTACCTCTACTTCGTATCGCAGCCCGAGTCGCTCATAGTGATGCAGGAGATTGAGGGGCCGAGGCTGAAATCCCTCCTCGGCACACCAGAGGCTGACGGAGAGAGCGTATCGGCCCAGTTCGGGGTCGCGGTAGGGATGCTCCACCGCGGCGGGATCATGCACGGCGACCTGACCACGTCCAATGTGCTCGTGGACAAGGAAGGGGTCCGCCTGATAGACTTTGGGCTCTCCACCCACTCAGTCAAGGTGGAGGACCACGCGGTCGACCTGAGACTGATCAAGGAAACGCTCTCCGGCGCCCACTCCGAGATGGCCGTGAGCGTGATGGCATCCTTCATGAAGGGATACGCCAGCGAGGTGGGGGACGCGCGGGCGAGGGCCGTCGGAAGGAAACTCCTTGAGATCGAGAGGAGGGGGAGATATGCGAGGCTCGAGTAAGTCCGTAACCTTCGCGACCTCCAACCCGGGCAAGATTCAGGAGGCACGGGTCACTCTTTCGCGCTTCGGGGTGAGGGTGGTGCCCTTCGACGGGAAGGGTGTGGAGATACAGGCAGACACCGTCTCCGAAGTCGCCGCCTTCTCCGCCAGGGCCGCCTCCCGCAAGTACGACCGCCCATTGATAGTCGAGGACGCGGGCCTCTTCGTCGACGCCCTCCGGGGTTTCCCCGGTCCGTCATCCTCGTATGTCTTCAAGACCGTGGGAATCCAGGGGCTCCTTGCGCTCCTGGAAGGAGCGAAGTCGAGAAGCGCCCACTTCCAGAGTGCAGTAGCTTTCTGCGATCCCAAGGGGGAGCCCCAAATCTTCGAGGGCGTGGTGAGCGGCCACATCTCGAGGTCGCCTTCAGGTGGGAACGGATTCGGCTTCGACCCGGTCTTCGTCCCCAGGGGCGACAGGAGGTCGATGGGACAGCTGACCATGGAGGAGAAGTGTGCGATCTCCCACAGGGGAGAGGCCCTCAGAAAGTTCGCCGGGTGGTACATCGGTTCGAACTCTGGGCAACGGTTTTAAACAGGCCGACTTCGGAGTCAAGGTTGTTTCATATTGGCAAGAATTCATTCCCATCGGCACGGGAAGAGCCACCAAACGAGACCCACGAGCAAGAGGCCTCCGAGCTGGCTGACCTATAGCGCCGATGAGGTTAGCGCCATGACGATAAAGATGGGCAGGGAGGGGTTGACACCAAGCCAGATTGGGGTCCGACTGAGGGACGAGCATGGAATCCCGCTCGTGAAACCAATCATTGGCAAGTCCATCTCCACACTCTTGAGGGAGAACAAGCTCGCCCCCGCGATCCCGGAAGACCTACAGAACCTGCTCGAGCGGGCAAAGCGTGTCCAACAGCACCTCTCCACGTACAAGTCTGACAGGAGGAACGTGCGCTCCCTGGAGCTCATAGAGGCAAAGATATACCGACTGTCCAAACACTACAAGAAGATGGGAATCCTGCCGAGCGACTTCAAGTACGCCGCCGTTGTAGCTCAACTGACCTAGTGGAGGTCTGGCATCAGGCATGCCCGACCCTGCAGCCCTCACGGCAAGAGCCTCGGAGGAATCGAAGCTCCTTTCGAGGTTATCCAAGGAGAGAAAGCGAATTCTCGTGGTTACCCACATCGATGCCGACGGCCTCTCCAGCGGGTCAATAGCATTCCAGGCCCTTGTCAGGATGGGGGCCATCGCCTCGGTCAGGGCTATACCGGACCTCGACATGAAGGCATTGGATGCCCTCAAGAAAGACCGGTTCGACTTCTATCTTTTCACCGACTTGGGATCCGGGCTCGTCGACCAAGCTGACGGCTGCCTTTGGGGAGAACTTCCTCATCGTCGACCACCATCAGCTGTCCCCCGAGTACTACGGCCATCCCCGCGTGATGAACGCCTGGGGTTTCGGCTACGACGGCGGAACGGAGGTCAGCTCCTCAACCATGGCATATGTCCTTGCGCTCGCAATCGACGAGGCGAACAAGGACCTGTCGCCATCCGCAATCATCGGGGCCCTCGGCGACCGCCAGGACCGAGGTCCGGGCCGTTCGCTGGCCGGGCTCAACAGGAAGGTCCTGGAGGACGGAGTTGAGAAGGGCTTGATATCGGTCTCGAAGGACTTCCTCTTCCACGGGAGAGAAACGCGCCCAATCCACGAGGCCATCGCCATGACCTACACCCCATACCTTACGGGCCTCTCAGGTGCCAAGGACGCGTGCCTTGCGGCACTCTCCAACTCGGGCTTCGTCCTGAAGGAGCATGGAAGGTGGCGCAACCTCGCCGAACTCTCCGACGAGGAGAAGCAGAAGCTCTTGGAGGTGCTGACTAGTTTCGTGGGCACGGACGGAGACGGTTCGGCGGTCATATCCGAGGTAATAGGGGAGATCTACTCGCTGCGCGACGAGGACGCGCTGACTCCTCTGCACGACGCGCGGGAGTTCTCGACGCTCATCAACGCCTGCGGCAGGATGGACGCCACCGACGTGGGCATCGCCATCTCTCTCGGCGACAGGGACGGCGCGCTGTCCGAAGCGCTCAGACTCATCGGAGAGTACCGGATCAGGATTAACAAGGCCCTGCAGGTCCTGCAGACGGCGGGCGACAAGGTCTCTATTCATGGGGACGTGGCAGTGGTCGTGGGCGATGATTTCATAGAGGAGAGGATGGCGGGTTCGATATCCTCGCTTCTCGCATCTTCGGACAAGTACAAGGACAAGATGGTCCTCGCCTGTGCCCGCTCCGGCGAGATGGAACTGAAGTTCTCCTCCCGGCTGGGGGACTTCTTCCCAAAGGAGGTCAACCTTGGCGACATCATGAGACAGGCCGCGGAGCTCGTTGGAGGCGTGGGTGGAGGGCACAGGAGGGCCGCCGGTGCGAAGATCATGACGACGAGGAGGGACGAGTTCACAAGGACTGTGCTTCGGAAGGTTTCAGAATGACCCTTATCATTGAGATAGAATTCGAGTGTCTCGGAGAGAGGGAGGCCGAGTCTCTCGAGGCCGCGCTGGGTCCGGACAACCACCCACTCCCGAGAGACCAACGGTTCTCATCTACCAGGAAAGGTCCTCTGCTTAGCTTCAAGGTGATTTCACCCCGCCCCTCCAGCTGCGTCTCTTCCGCCCTGAGCCTTCTCTCGGATGCGAGGCTCTTCGGGGAGGTATGGTCCCTAGCGTCATGATTATCTTTCGGGTCGTCCCGGGGTCGCTGTAGTATGCTCGACGTGAAACTCGTTCGGGAGACCCCGGATGTCATCCGCCACGACCTCCGCAGGAGAGGATGGGATGACAAGCTTCCACTGGTTGACGAGGCCATCGCTCTGGACCGCGAGTGGCGACTCATCAAGAAGGAGGTCGACGATATGAGGCACAGGCAGAACCAGCTCACCGCTGAGGTTGCGGCGCTCAAGAAATCCGGAACAGACCTGTCGGAGAAACTGGGCGAAGTGAAGGGGATTCCCCAGCGCATCAAGGATCTCGACACAAGGGGAGACGAGGCCCAGAGGCGGGTAAGGGAAATCCTCATGGGGCTTCCCAACATCCTGGACGGTTCGGTTCCCGTCGGACCAGACGACAGCGGAAACGTGACGATCCGAACCTTCGGCGCACCAAGGTCGGCTGGGTTCCAGCTGCGCGACCACATCGATGTGCTTACGGCCCTCGGGCTGGTCGACATGGAGCGGGCCGCGAAGGTGGCTGGCGCCCGTTTCTTCTTCCTGAAGGGTGACGCGCTCCTGCTGGAGCAGTCGATCATGCGGTACGCGCTCGACCTTCTCGTACAGAAGGGGTTCACACCAGTCGGTCCTCCTCTCATGATGAAGCGCGAGGCCTATCAGGGAGTGGTCGACCTCAACGACTTCGGGCCGGTAATCTACAAGGTCGAAGGTGAGGACCTCTACCTGATTGCGACCTCCGAGCATCCACTCGTCGCGATGCACATGGACGAGATCCTCGACGGCCGCTCCCTTCCGCTAAAGTACTGCGGTTTTAGTCCGAATTTCAGGGTGGAGGCAGGGGCGCATGGGAAGGACACCAAGGGAATCTTCAGGACCCACCAGTTCTACAAGATTGAACAGGTCGTCTTCTCGCGTCCTGAGGAGAGCTGGGATATCCACGAGCAATTAATCGGGAACGCGGAGGCCATCTTCCAGAGCCTAGGTCTGCACTACAGGGTCGTGAACGTGTGCACGGGGGACATGGGGACCGTGGCGGCAAAGAAGTACGATCTCGAGGCATGGATGCCCGCGCAGCAGAAGTTCAGAGAGATGGTCTCGTGCAGCAACGTCACCGACTATCAGGCCCGGCGGCTGATGATACGATACAGGGAAAAACCCGCCGATGACCCCCGGCTGGTTCACATACTCAACTCGACCGCGGTGACAACCAGGGCTCTCGTGGCTGTGGTGGAGAACTTCCAGCAGGCAGATGGTTCGATAGTCATTCCCAAGCCGCTGGTCCCCTACATGGGAGGGAAGGAAAGGATCGGTTAGTCAAAGGCTGAGTTTTTAAGTCGGGATAATCGGGGGGCGTTTCCTAGCTTGGTAAAGAAAGGAGCGGGTAAGGTAAAGGACAAGTGGAAGGCGAAGCAGTGGGTGACTGTCCTCGCTTCCCCATCGTTCGGTAACGCTCCTATTGGCAGGGTTCCGCTGACCGATGTCGAGAATCCGGGGGGCAGGGTAGTCGAGACGACGCTCTACGACATACTGAAGCAGGACCCGCAGCACTACAGCTTCAAGCTCTACTTCCAGATCGACAGGGTCGAGGGTGATACCGCCTACACCGTCCTGAAGGGCCACGAGTATTCTCGGGAGTATCTGAGGAGCCTCATGAGACGGGGATCGTCAATGTCCGATTTCATCAAGGACTACAAGACAAAGGACGGATACGTGGTGAGGGTGTACTGCATCGCGCTATCGCAGGGAAGGATGAACTCTTCCAGGAAGCATGGGATTCGGGCGGTGATGGACCGCACCATCTCCGAAAGGGCGGCTTCTCTGACCTATGACCAGTTCGTGCAGGAGACGGTGCTCCAGAAGGTCGCATCCGACGTCTACAACGAAGCCAAGAAGGTAACCAGGCTGAGGCACGTTGGGGTCCGGAAGACCAAGCTCGTGAGCAAACCCGCCGCGGCCACGGTGGTCCCGGCACCCGAAGTCCTCAGCTGCGCCTGCTGCTTGAGACTATCTTCAGTATATCCCCATTCTTGAGCGGATGTTCTCCGGAGACCCTCATGCCGGTCTTCGCGTCGATCGCATAGAGGAAGCTCTTTGCGAGGTCGGTGTGAACCTTCTTTGCGAGCTCCAGAGCCGTCGAGCCTCCCCGCATTACGTAGGCATCTGGAAGTACGTTGCCGTTCTTGTCGGACAGCTTCGTCTCGTCCTCCACGGGGTAGACGACGATGGCTTTGAGGAGGCCGAAATAGGCCTGGTCTATCGCCTGCTGCACCCCGGTGCTGCCATAGACATCCAGAACTCTCTCCTTCACGAGTTGCAGCGCCCTTGACTGCTGGTGGGTAAGGTCGGGTCTGACGACCTCGAAAGACCGGTCTCCCGGAGTATAACTGATCAGACCGTGCTCCGATGCCCTCCGTAGGAGGAGTTCGGCCTCGGCCGCGCACGGGACCACCATCTTCTCCGTCTTTCGGAGTGCATCGACCTTCTCCTCCGCGCCGTGAAGGTCAGCCTTGTTGGCTGCGATGAGGCTGGGCTTGTTCGTCTCCCGCAGCACCCTCACTAGACTCATGAGACCCTCTTCCTTCCAATCCGCGGGCTTGTCCGGCTTCAGTCTGAGCCGCAGGAGAGCTTCCTCGATGCCCTCTTCGTCGATTCCCAGCCCGGTCAGCCTCTGTGCGAGGTGCGCGACGATGCTCGAGCTGGCCTGTTCCGCCTGGCGAGCCGTCTTCTCCCAGTCCCTGCTGATGATGCCCAACATCCAGAGGTCGAGCTCGTTCTCGACCATTCTGACGTCTGAGACAGGGTCGTGGGTGCCAGGCTCGACCTTCCTTCCCTCCTCATCCGTCCCCCCTGAGGCGTCGACGACGTGGATGAGCGCGTCAGCCTGCCTCAACTCGTCCAGGAACTGGTTGCCCCTGCCTCTTCCAGTCGAGGCGCCCGCGACAAGCCCCGCCACATCGACGAGCTTGACCGGGATGAGCCGAACACCGTCGTTGCAGACGGAGTTCTTGGGCGTGTCCGTTGCGGACATCTCCTTGCAGACGCACCTTGTCCTGAGGTACCCCATGCCGAGGTTCGGGTCTATGGTCGTGAACGGATAGTCGGCGATGGGGACGTTCTTGAGGGTCGCTGCGGAGAAGAAGGTCGACTTGCCAACGTTTGGTTTACCGACAATTCCAACTAGCAATCCGCTGGCGATGCGCGGGGAAGGCCATAATGAAGCCTTCGGAAGGACGAATTGACCCTGTGCGGGCTGGACTTGGCGCGGGTCAGTTTCAACCGGCTCTCCCCAATTCCGACCGTCGGGAAGAACCATCCCTATAGCAGCGGTCGATGGCCTTCCCGAACGTGACCAGGTTACTCGTCGCGGGCGGCGGGGTTGCGGGCGTGGCCGCGGCAGTCGCGGCGAGCAGGATGGGAGCGGCCGTTACCATCGCAGAGGGCTGCCACCAGTTGGCCCGCAACAAGAGCCTCCTTCCTCGTCTTCTCACGGGTGACTTCGCTCAGGAAGAACTGAGCGTGGCAGATCCTGACGACCTCAAAGGAAGGTTTGGAATCGAGCTAAGACTTGACGAGCCGGTGATCTCGGTCGACTGCGCCGCAAGAACCGCTCGAACGCGGAACGGCCGCCTCGAGTTCGATGCCCTCGTCCTCGCGACGGGCTCGACCCCGGTGCCCGGCGACCTCAGGGGAGCCTCGAAGCTGGGGGTTTACACGCTGTACTCCGCCGACGACTACATCGCCCTCGCAAGAGCCGCGGGAGGCCTCACCCAACTCGCTCTCACCGGCCCCCTTTCTGTCTCCCTCATGGTCGCCCAGGCATTGTCTCGCCATTCGAGGGTCTCGGTCTTCCTGGGAGGAGGCGCACTTCCACGTTTCGAACGGCGCGTGCTGGGAATGATTTCGAGTGCCGCATCGTCCCGAGGCGTCAGTCTGCTGCACGAGTCCATCGACGCGATTGTCGGAGTCAACCGCGCGGAGGCCGTAGTCTCGGCGGGGGCCGTTCATCCTTGCGACGGGGTCGTGATACTCCCGCGGATCTCGCCCCGTCTCCCTGAGATCGATTGCACGAAAGGCGACCATGGTGGGGTAGTTGTCGACGAGTCGATGAGGACTTCGCGCAAGGACGTCTACGCCGCCGGAGACTGTGCTGAGCTCAGGTGCGGCTCGGGGTCTCTTCCTTCAAGGCTCCATTCCTCCTCGCTTGCCATGGGGAAGGCAGCCGGCGCCAACGCCGCAGGTGGAGCGGCAGTGGCGTCCTTATCCAGGTGCATCGCGCTCGACCTCTTCGGGGTCGAGCTATGCGTGGCGGGAATCGACGCGGATGAAGCCCGGAGGCTGGGTAAGGATGTGGTCGAGTTCGAGTCCGAAGGCGGGAGCGAAGATCTGACAATCTCACTCTCCTATGACCGGGTCACACACAGGCTCTTTGGGGTCCAGATGGTGGGACGGGGCGCGCTCCGGCTCTCTGAATATGTCTCGTTCGCTGTGTCTTCCCGAGCACGCCTAGACGATCTTGCCTACCATGAGTGTCCATACGTGCCGCATCTCAGCAGGGAGGGATCTCCAATATCCTTAACAGCAGGCAGGGCGCTCACCGGAGCAAGAGGGTAAGAACTTGGCGAACCGCAGGGTCCTGATCTGCGACACAGTTGACGTGACTTCGCTTGCGCTTCCCGAAGACTTCGAGGTTGACTACTTGCCAAAGATAACCCCGGAGGAGCTTCTGGAGAAGATTGTGGACTACGACGTGGTCGTCGTCAGGAGCAGGACCAAGATAGACTCGGCGGTGATTGACCGAGCCGCAAAGCTGAAGATCATCGCGAGGCCCGGAACCGGTCTCGACAACATTGACTTGCGCGCTGCCAACGCGAGGGGAATCGAGGTCGTCAACAGCCCGGAGGCTCTCGTCGAGGCCGTTGCCGAGCAGGTCGTCGGGCTCATGCTCGCGCTGGCCCGGAAGACGCCCGCCGCCGATGCCTCGACTCGCTCCGGCAGGTGGGAGAAGGAGAAGTTCATCGGCGTCGAGCTCAGGGGAAGGACGCTGGGGATAGCCGGTATAGGAAGGATTGGCAGGAGGGTGGGCGAGGTCGCCAAGGCCTTGGGCATGTCTGTGCTGGGCTACGATATCACAGAGATTAGCAGGGACGTTCTCACTTCAATCGGTTGCACGATGGTCGACCTCGACACCCTGTTCTCGTCGTCCGATTTCTTGACGCTCCATGTCCCTCTCTCCCCCGAGACGCGCGGCCTGGTGGATTCGAGACGTCTCTCCCTCATGAAGAAGGGCGCGTTCCTGATCAACACCTCGCGCGGGGAGGTCATCGATGAGCCCGCGCTGATTCAGGCGCTGACGACGGGGACCATAGCAGGCGCTGCCCTTGATGTCTTTGAGAAGGAGCCGCCGGACCCGAGCTTGCTTTCTGCCCCGAACCTGATTGCGACCCCGCACATCGGAGGTCAGACCTCGGAGGCGCAGAGGATGGCGATCAGCGTGACCGGGTCGAAGATAGCGCAGTTCTTCGAGCGGCGCTGATAGAGAAGATTTATCTGCTCCTCTCGAAACGGCCATCCGTTTACTTTGTACTCGGAGATTGGAAAGTCTTGGCACAAGGTCTTCCACGAGAAGGCGGGAGACATCTCCGCCCGGGCCGTGCTGCTCAGGAGGGGTCCCACCATCGAGAGGCTGGAGAAGCCATCGAGGCTTGACCGTGCGAGGATGCTCGGGTACAAGGCCAAAGACGGCGTGGTCGTAGTAAGAATCAAGGTTTCGAGAGGCGGGATGAGGAGGAAGAGGCCGACATCAGGCCGCAGGCCCAAGCACCTTGGTGTCCTCAGGATGAAGTCGGATGAACCGGTCCAGGGGGTGGCGGAGAGACGTGTCGGTGAGAAGTTCCCCAATCTGAAGATTCTGGGCTCCTACATCTACTACAAAGACGGGAAGCACTCCTGGTTCGAGTGCGTCCTGATAGACCCGCTCAACCCCTCGATATCGAACGACTACAACTACAGACGAGTCCTCGGCTTGAATTAGACCTTCATTTCGGTGCTGTGCCCAGGGAAGATCCTAGCCTTCGGATCTATGTGGTTCTTCGCGACGTTGACTGCAACCGCAGCCTGCGCGAAACCCACTGCAATCAGGTTCAGCTTGACCGTGCCTTCAGCTGCCGCGATGTCACCTGCCACGAAGACGCCTGGAGTGTCAGTCTCCATCCTCCCGCTGGTGACGATTTCCCTCCCCGTAATCCGGAGTCCCCAGTCCTTGATGGGGCCGAGGTCCGCCCTGAACCCGATGTTCACCAATATGGCGTCCACCTCAATCCTGCTCTCGACCTTGGTCCTGCTGTCGTACAGGACGACGGAGGTGACATTCCGCCCGTCACCTACCACCTCCTTCAGCTCAACGAAGAGCTTCACCTCGACGCCGCATCTCATGAGCTCCGCGACGCTCTCCTCGTGGGCCCTGAAGACGTCCCGTCTGTGAATGAGGGTGACCTTCTCTGACCACTTATTCAGGTTTAGAGCCCAGTCGACCGCGGAGTCGCCTCCGCCCACTATTAGTATCCTCTTCCCCCTCATTATGTTCCTGTCCTTCAGGAAGTAGTAGACGCCGTGCCCTTCGTAGGCCGCCGCCCCTGTGGCGTCCGTCCGGTTCGGTGAGAAGGCGCCCACTCCCGCCGCGACGAGAACGGTCTTGGAGAGGTGCTGTGTCCCCTTGGCCGAGTCGAGCTGAACAAGACCTCCCTCGACGGCCTTGATTGAGACGATTCTTTCCCCGAGGACTACGGTCGGGTTGAACTTCAGGGCCTGTTCGACCATCCCCTTGACGAGCTCCTTGCCGGTCACCCTCGGGAAGCCTCCGACATCGTAGATGACCTTCTCCGGATAGAGGACCGCGACCTGCCCGCCAAGTTCCTCGAGTGCGTCGACTAGTTTGGTCTTCATCTGCCGCAGGCCGGAGTAGAACGACGCGAAGAGACCCGTGGGACCGCCGCCAATGATGGTGATGTCGTAGACTTCCCTCTCTGCCATCGTCCCCAAATTCGGAGCCTTTTCCATGCGATATAAACGGATTGGGGTTCAGAACCCCGCGTGAAGCGGATCCTCGGGTTTCAGCACTTCCCTGAGCAACGTGGTCGCGTACTCGCCCTTCCCAAGGCTGAACGAGAGTGCGGCGCCGCCCGGGATGGACTCCTGTGTCAGGTCCTTCGCGAGCAGGGGAGCGTGCCTGAACCCCCCTTCGTTGCTCAGCTCCTCGGCTTCCTTGATGTAGAACCTCGGCGGTTCCACGGACTCCTCCTCCAGGACGGCCATCATCAGCTTGTCGAACCTCGAGCCGTAGTTCCTGAAACCGTAGCCCACAATCTGGATGAGCGGGACCGCCTGGCCGAGGACGGGCTCTTTGACACCGTGCGTCTTGGTGCACCTGAGCAGGTCGGGGGCCAGATTCGCCCAGTTGTCGCCGTCTTCTGCACGCGAGATGTCGAGCCCGGCCTTGGATGCCTCGCTTGCGGTCCTGTTGAATAGGTATGACTGGTACGCCTGTACGAACAGCCTCCGAGGGACCATCGGGATCCGCCTTAGTGCGCCTAGATAGTCGCCGGGCTTCTCGGCAAGTCGAGTGGCGACCCGCCGCTCGATGTCCTGCCTGCGTGAGAACTGCCTCAGCGCTTCGCGATATCGCTCCTCGCCGGCTAGCGTCCTGGCTTCCCGTGACTCGGGGCTCTCGCCTTCCCTGTGCTCTCCAAGGAAGACTTGGACCGCTCCCCTAAAGTCCCGGGCAAGGATAGCCCGGCCCACCCTGTGGTTGACCATCCCCCGGAGACCGAACCGCTGGTACCCGAAGAAGTTCGGGATCCTCCTCTTGGCGCAGGCTTGGTAGACCTCCTCCACCGAACGAGCGATGTCCTGCGCTGTCCTGACGACTATCCTGAAGGAGTTCCCCGTCATCATGGCGCGGTTCACGGGCCGAGGGAGGTAGCCAATCCTCTCTGCGTCGAACATCCTTCCATGAACCGACGGCGGGTCATCGGATTCGCTAGACCTGGCGCTTGCGTACTGCACCGTCACGGCGTTGCTGTCCTTCAGGCCCGCGAAGTTCACCTTGCTCTTCAGGCTGGCCGCCAGACTCCTCCGCAGCGTGAGGGGTGTCGACCCCGTTCTTCCTCACGCTGTACACAGGGACGTACCCGCTCTTCCTCTCCCGCTCGACAAGCCCTAGGTCGAGAATCTCGTTGACTTGGAAGTCCTCCCGCGTGGTCCTCAGCATGCCGGAACGCCTTTCGGTCGCGGTGGCGTAGACCGTCATCCCGGACGCCAGGTCGGGGGGCGGCGGCTGGAGGCTCATAGTAGCTTGAGCTGGCCTGTTACCTTGTCGATGAGATCGGCCGGCGCCGGCCCGATTCCAAGGCACGTGACCGTGCCCGGCTCCAGTTGCGTCCGCCCGGCGTCCTGAATCAGCGCAGAGGGAAGCCCCATGGCCCTTGCCTTCTTGAAGAGCTCTTGGAGCTCCGGTTCGCCAGCCCCCTTCACCACGACCTTCGCCTGTCCCTGACTCCTCCACTCATCATAGAATGATCCTCGCCTCAATTTGCTCTCTTCTGCCGCCGAAAGCGCCGCATGCGCGACTTGGGCGGCCAGCTTGCCCTTGCCCATCTTCAGGTCAGTCCGAACCACAATCACCTGCTTGATTTCGACCATTTTTTCTTCTCGTTTCGGTGCAAGGGTTATAGCGGAACTGGTTAAGGGTTTACCTCAAGGATTGACCTCTGTCTACGATGTCGTCGTGGGAGGCGGTAGCGTCGGCGGTCTGAGCTTCGCCATCGGGGCCGCCTCCAGAGGTCTGAAGGTCCTCGTCCTCGAGGAGGACAAGGAGGTCGGGGAGCCTGAGAAGTGTGACGGCCTCGTGTCCTTGCGGGCGATGAGACACTACGTACCTCCGGAGGAGAGGCCGCATTCAGAGCCGGGTGACCACCAGCGTGATCCGTTCCCCCTCCGGGATGGTTGCTTCCCTCGACGCGTCGAGGTTCGAGGTGGTTGTCATCGACAGGAGCGCCTACGAGAAGCAGCTGGCATCGATGGCGGTCTCGGCCGGCGCCACGCTGAGTACCGGCGTCCGGGTGGACGGTACCGCGGAGGTAGATGGCCACGTCATGGTCTCGGCGGGCTCGACCTATGGTTGCTCCTACTACGTGGATGCCACCGGGCCGGCGGGGCTCCTGAAGCGCAACAGGCTGCGCCTGATGCCCGCAGCCAAGTACGAAGTCGAAGGTGACTGGTTCACGGACGGAGAGGTGCAGGTCTTCATCGACCAGAAGAGGTATCCCGGTTTCTTTGCCTGGGTGATTCCCCGCGGCGACGGGGTAGCCAAGGTCGGAGCCGCTGGGTTCGGGATAAACAGCTTCAAGACGCTCGATTCCTTCTTGGCAGGCAGGAAGTTCAAGGTCCTGACAAAGGTGGCCGCGCCCATATACGTGGGGGGTCAGGTGGGGGAGTTCGTCTCGGGTCGGACCGTTCTGGTGGGCGAGTCGGCGGGTCAGGTCAAGCCGACCACGGCTGGCGGCATACTCAGCTCGGTTGCCGGGGGCTCAATCGCCGCCAGGTGGGTGGCTGACTCGATCGAGAGCGCCGACCCGTCCCTTCTCGGGAACTATCAGCGGGACTGGTCGGAGGAGTTCGGAAACGAGTTCAGGGTGATGAGGCGCCTGAGGCACCTTTACGAAGGCCTCTCCAACGGCGACCTCGATAAGATAGTCTCTGCCGTGGGGTCTAGGAAGGTCTCCGAGAAGCTCGCCACGACGGACTTTGACTTCCACGCCACCGCGCTGCTCTCGGCCCTTGGGGCGAAGGGAACCCTGCAGCTCGCCAGCATCATGCTCTCTGCGGAGGCCCGGCAGGTTCTCTCTTCCCTCGCCTAGGCCGTTGGAACCATTCGTTTTCAGCAAGGTATATGTGGTAGTGCCGGAGAGGCCTGCCAGTTTGTCGCAGAAGAGCATCACGCTTCCCACCTGTACTTCCTGCAACAGGCCGATAATGCCTCGGGAGAAGGCCTCCAGGTTCTACTGCCCAAACTGCCATCAGGTGTTCGTATGGCGCTGCGAGAGGTGCAGGAAGTTCTCGAGGAAGTACAAGTGCATCAGTTGCGGTTTTGAAGGGCCATAGTGAGTTAACGAGATGGGCTCATATCTAGTGAGGATTAAGGTTCTCCCGACGGGCCCAGAGGTGCCTTCCCAGCAGCTCCTCGACTCGGTAGAGGGCCGACTCGAGAAGGACATGGTTCTCAAAAACAGCAGAGAGGAGCCCATCGCGTTCGGGCTTTACGCGCTCATCATCGACATCGTTGTCCCGGAGGTCGAAGGGATGATTGACAAGGTGGAGCAGGTCGTCGCGGCCGCCCCCTTTGTCGCCCAGTCCGAGCTCGTGGGAGCGAGCAGACTGTCCAGCCAGCTCAAGAACGTGTGATTGAAGGTTTAATACGAGCCACCGGAGTGCCTGTCTATCCTTTCGGAACTGGATGATTAATGAAACCTCCACTCAGATACCAGGTATTCGAGTTCGTCAAGGAGAAGAAGGCGGTGACGGACGACGAGATAATGGACTTCCTCAAGAAGTCGGACACCTACTCGATCCACGAGCTCAACAAGTGCCTAATGGACCTGGAGATCCTGGGCGCCGTGAGCATAAGGTGGGTCGCCAAGGAGAAGAGGAGGGTCGAGTTCGTCGAGACGCCCCTCGAGACGACTCGATACGGCGAGGGGTAACTATTCATAGAACGAAGGCAACCGTCGTAACATGGGCGTGGATCTTGGTGACGTCATCCCGCGGCGAAGGGTCGAGCTGGCAAGCCTTTCCAACAGGAAGCTCGCCGTCGACGCCTACAATACCCTCTACCAGTTCCTCGCCATAATCAGGGGTGTCGGAGGAGAGCACCTGAAGGATTCCAGCGGCCGGGTCACAAGCCATCTCAGCGGGCTCTTCTACCGGAACATCAACCTCATGGAGCTCAACATCAAGCTCGTCTACGTTTTTGATGGTGCCCCGCCTGAGCTGAAGACGGAAGAGATACACCGCAGGCGGAAGGTCCGGGAAGAGGCGAGCAGGCAGTATGTGGAGGCGGTCGCGGCCGGCGACACGGCTGGCGCGAGGAAGTACGCAGAGGCCTCGACTTCCCTCAGGGACGACATGATTGTCGACTCCAAGCGGCTCCTGGACGCCATGGGCATCCCCTGGATAGATGCCCCCTCCGAGGGTGAGGCGCAGGCCTCGGTGATGGCGGCGGAGGGGACGGTCGACGGCGTCGCCTCGCAGGACCATGACTCGCTGCTCTTCGGCGCGCCTCTACTGGTCAGGAACGTTACGATATCTGGGAGGAGGCGACTTCCGAGCAAGAACGTCTTCATCGATGTCGAGCCGGAGAGCATCAGTCTGGCAGAGACCCTTCACGACCTTCAATTCAGTCGTGAGCAGCTCGTCGATCTCGGCATCCTGGTCGGGACTGACTTCAATCCTGACGGCTTCAGGGGGGTCGGCCCAGCCCGGGCCCTGAAGTTCCTGAGGACCTACGGATCCCTCGAGAAGGTCGAGCCGCTCAGGGAGGAGCTCGCTAGGATCAATTACCCGGCGATCAGGAGTCTCTTCCTGGCGCCGCCGGCAGACAGCGGCGTCAGACCGGTCTGGAAGGCGTTCAAGGCCGACGCGGTCAAGGCATTCCTGGTCGATGAGCACTCCTTCTCGGCAGAGAGGGTCGAAGCGGCCGCAAGACGGCTCGAGGACGCCGAGGGCACCAGGAACGAGTCACTCGAGAAGTGGTTCGGCTAGTCTTACTCGACTCCCGCGAAGTCTCTCAGGTCTCTCGCCAGCAGCGTGGGGTTCAGTTTCACCTCCTCCCCAAGAGTCCTACTCGGCACTTCTCCGTAGTCGTGACCTGGATAGATCACGGCCTGTCTAGGCAGGGCCATCAACACGGTGTGGAGGCTCCGGAACAGCTCGGCGGTGGACCCTCCCGGCAGGTCGGTCCTCCCGCAGTTCCCTATGAACAGGGTGTCGCCGGTGAAGAGATTGTGCCCGTCGAAGAGGCAGATGCTGTCGGGCGTGTGTCCGGGGGTGTGGATGATTCCAACGGCGGTCCCTCCGACCGTTAGGTTGTCGCCGCCTTTGACCCTGAGGTCGGTCAAGAGCCCCGACGACTCGTGGGCCACGGTCTTCGCGCCGAGCTTTCCGGCGAGCTCCCCTAGTGTCTTTACGTGGTCGAAGTGCCCATGGCTGGCCACGACATATCGGACCCTCATCTCGTCCTCGAGCGCTGCTCTTACCACGGGACCGGTCTCCCATCCGGAGTCAATGGCGATGGCCTCCCGGGATGCCTCCTCCATGAGCAGATAGTCGAAGTTCCTCATCGGTCCCACCGGAATCTGTCGGACGATCATTTCACTCAATCATCCCGATGGGGGCGACGACCACCTCCCCTGTATATTCGCCTTTCCCGCGGAGCCCCACCTTCGCCCTGTGAAGAGCGACGGTGAGGTCAGCCCGCACGGTGGCCGAGCTGGCTCCTCCGGTGAGGGGGTCGAGCCCGGATGGAATGTCTGCCGCAATCTTCACGGCTTTCGAGGCGTTTATCATACGTATGGCCGTTGCCATGGGCTCCCTGACCTCGCCCCTGACACCGGTCCCGAGGATGCAATCGATGATTATGTCCGCCCATGAGAACCAATCGCTGTGGCCGAAGAGGGAAGCCTCATCTGTGACCTCAATCTCCTCCACAGAGTGGCCGAGGAGGGCCAAGTTCTTCGCCGCCGTCTCTGTCTTTATGGAGGCGGCGGGTCCCAGGAGCAGGACGCGCACACTCCAAACCCTCCCGAGGAGCCTGGCAGTGACCAGCCCGTCGCCCCCGTTGTTCCCTAGGCCGCAAACCACGAGGACTCTCCTTCCCTGAACGTGAGCGTACCTCTCATCGACGGCTTTGGCTATGGCCGTGCCGGCGTTCTCCATCAGCGTCTGCTCGTCGAGACCATAGGAAGACGCCCTCGCCTCGGCCTCGCGCATCTCCTCTGGCGTGACGTACTCCATGCAAGTCTGATTCGCGGAAACTACCTTTATCAATCTCTCCCCACGCACAACCGACGAGATATGGCCAAAGGCACGAAGGCCGGGAGGCCGGTCGCCGAGTCCACGACGACATCCGTAAGAATCATGATGCCGACCGACGCGAACATCAAGGGGAACGTCTTCGGCGGCTCCATAATGAAATACATGGACGAGATAGCTGCCGTCGTCGCGTTTCGCCACGCCAAGAAGAACGTCGTGACGGTCTCCATTGACAGGATGAACTTCATCGCTCCCGTCTACCTTGGCAACCTGCTCGTCCTGAAGGCCTCCGTCAACTACGTGGGCAAGACGTCGATGGAGATTGGGGTGAGAATGGAGTCGGAGGACCTGATTACTGGCAAGGTGACCCACGTGGGCTCCTGTTTCCTGACGTACGTGGCGCTGGACGACAGGGGGAGACCGACGCATGTGGATCCCATCGTCCCGGTCACCGCCGACGAGAAGAGGAGGTACCGCGAGGCAGTAACTCGGAGGAAACTGCGGGAGCTCGAAACGGCCGAGATAAGGAAGTTGGGAGTTTGATTTCGGGCTCAACAATTATAGAGCATTCCTCTATTAACCGGTGGATTGGTTGATACAGCGATGGTGAGCGTATCCGAGGTCTTCGACCTAGCGAGGAGCGGCGAGCGAGACACGGCCGTGAGCGTCCTCAAGCAGGAGTTCCAGAGGCTACAGTCATCCGAGCACAAGGTCAAGCTCTGCGAGTGGATTGCGAGCTGTTTCGAGAACCTCAATGATTACGAACAGGCCGCCGAATGGTACGAGATGGCCGGCCTACTCTCGCTCTCCGAGGTCGGCTCGACCCTGATCAACGCCTTGACGGCACTCGAGCAGTACGAGAAGGCCCTCTCCTGCCACGAACAGGGAGAGGACGAAGAATCGATACAGAAGTGTCTGCAGATTATCGAGGAACTCAAACACAGCCTACGCGGCGGCCTAGCCCACACGCCCTGTCTATCCGAATTCAGCGCTGCTACTTGCCCTTGTCGAGGGTCTTCCGCCTGTTGACCGTCTTCTGGTAGCATTCGTTGCACACTAACTCCTCCTTGATTCCTATCTTGAACGGTTTCGCGTCCTTGTCGAGTTCCTGGTCGCAGAGGTAGCACCTCACTTCCACTATCTCACTCCCTTGCCACCGAGACGCGCCTCTTCTGGAGATTCCCTCTCCCCTTGAAATGCCAAACTTCAGCGTCTGCGTTGAATGCCTCTGCCCATTTAACTAATTCCCTCAACTCTTCGCGCTTGACCTGCGCCTTCCCACTCTTGACCTGGACCAGCAGCACTTTTCCATCCTTCGCGGCGAAGATGTCCACCGGACTGTGCGACGCCGCGCTCCGGCCAACCACCCACCCCTCGCGCTTCAGAATTTCCATGCACTTGTATTCCTTTGCCGCGACCGCGTTCGTACTGAGTTACCAACCCGCGCCCGCCCGTGGTCAGTTGAATTATAGAAAGGTTCTTGCCTTCGGGGTAAGCTTATGTCGTAGCGTTCTCGAGCCAAGGGCGAACATCCTTGAACCTCAGGACCGCAGAGGACTCCCTAGACAGGATACAAGTGAACTTGCAGCTGACGCTAGACCGCAGAGAACGAATCCTGAAGGAGAGCAGGGACGTAATCCTGTCTTGCTCGAGGGGGATAGTCCTTCTTCATTCCGGAAAGACCAAGCAGGCGAGGGATGAGATAGACAACGCGCAGAAGGTGCTGCAGAGGCTCAGGAAGGACGCGCTCGGCAACCTCTCGAGGTACCTGATATCCCCGGAGACGGAGTTCGTGGAAGCCTCGACCGTCGAGTCCATAGTTCTCGGCAGACCGATCATGGATGGCCACTCTCTCGGAGTCTCCGACGAGGCCTATCTTTTGGGCCTCTTGGACACGGTGGGCGAGCTGAAGAGGTTGCTTCTCGTGACAATAACCCAGGGCAAGGCGAAGAAGACCAAGGAGTACTTCGCCGCCATCGAGGAACTCCACGCCCACCTCTCGCCCTTTGCAGTCTTCGACAATGTGGTCAACGGAGTCCGCAGGAAGATAGACGTGGCAAGGATGATCACAGAAGACGCCCGCGGAATCATCGTGGAAGAGACGCGAAGGCGGGCTCTTCTCTCTTCCATAGAGAGCCTGCAGAAGGACATCAGGAGGCACAAGAGTGCATCTGCCTGACCTCCCGCCGCGGTTTTCGACCATCACGTCGGGTCAAAGACCCTCAGGCGGATGTGGAAATACGGTCTTATACGTCGAAGCACAGGCTGACGTTGACACACCGCCGAGATGATTTGATAGATGGAGAAGTTGAGTCCAATCCTGATGTCCGAGCTGTATGAGCTGGTAAAGCTCAAGGCCCACCAGAAGTTCGTGACCGTGTCCTCCGAGGAGCTCGCCTCGAAGATGGGTCAGAGCCAGCAAGCATCCTCCCAGCACCTTCAGAAGCTCGAGAAGCTGGGCCTGATCGAGAGAAGGCGGGCAGGGCTCCGATTCGCGATGAAGCTCACACCGAAGGGCTACGACCTGGTTCGCTCCCACTACTCCCAGCTGAAGGCTGCGGTCGAGGAGAAGGGCAAGGACATGGTATTCAAGGGCCGGCTCTTCCGCGGGCTCGGCGAGGCCGCCTACTACATCGGGAACGAAGGATACATGCACCAGTTCGTGAAGATCCTCGGGTTCGACCCGTTCCTTGGAACGCTGAACCTGAAGCTCGAGTCGCCCATCCAGATGGAGCAGAAGCGCGAGCTTCGTTCCCGCGAAGGCCTGAAGGTGCAGGGTTTCGAGAACGGGATGCGCACCTACGGCGGAGCGAGGTGCTACCGCGCAGTGGTGAACGGGAAAATCCCGGCAGCAGTGCTCGTGATCGAGCGAACCCACTACGACGACAGCGTCATGGAAATAATCTCGCCCGTGAACTTCAGGCAGGACCTCGGACTCAAGGACGGCGATGAGGTCACGGTGGCGGTATTCGCCTAGTCTCAGAGAGTGCTTACTATCTTCGAGGTCTTGACCCCCGGTATAGGGGAGGTCAGCC
This sequence comes from uncultured Nitrososphaerota archaeon, assembly GCA_963806765.1. Taxonomy (GTDB): domain Archaea; phylum Thermoproteota; class Nitrososphaeria; order Nitrososphaerales; family Gagatemarchaeaceae; genus Gagatemarchaeum. The sequence goes on from CAWDYS010000005.1 coordinate 118,593, forward strand.
TAATGACCTTGGGATGCATCCCCCTCCTCGCCGCCTCCGCTTCAATGTCCTTTGGGTTGTGCTTCTGATCGTATCCGAGGGCTACGATGTCTGGCCTGACCCTCTCCAGTGTGTCGTAGATGCTGCCCAGCCCTCCGGGGAGCGCCACATCCACACTCCTGAGCGTCGAGACTAGCCTGACCCTCCAGTCCTGGGGTGTCACCGGCTCGCGCCCCTTGTTCTTCAGGACGCTCGAGTCAGCTGCGACCACCACTACGAGCGTGTCGCCGAGCCCCTTGGCCTCGGCCATGGCGTGCACGTGACCGGGGTGTATTATCTCGAACGCGCCGCCTAGCATGACGACGGTAAGCTCGCCCCTTCCTTTCGCTGTGAGACTCGAGCTCCCCATCCCTGATTTCCACCATGCCGCTCTGCGACGCTTCTTCAATCCCACGGCGAACCTCCTCCGGGGTCTCGTCCAGGGCGGATGAGACGGCTTCGACGGTCGCAGTGCAGTCGCGCAACCTCGTCACATAGACCGCCCTCAGGATTTCTTTCTGCTTCATGATCCTACCAATCCAGTTCAATCTTCCCGGTGAACGTCAGCGCGTCGAATCAATCCTTCGGCGTATCCGATGCTGAGCATTGCCAGCTCGTCCTGTCCATCGGCGAGGAAGCTCTCCGCATCCCTCACATAGAGCTCGCTGTTCTCGAAGAGTTCGTCGTAGCCCTGCTTCAAGCTGCCCCTCGCGGCCTCCAGGGCCTTCTTAGCCTTTTCAACGTATCTCGGCACGAGCACCTGGGCCGTCCTCTTGACCGAGGCGGTGTTGTCCCCTATCCTCCCTCACCTCCAGCCCGCAGACGGAGGCGAGCGATTCGGTCTCGCTGAAGTGCATCTTCCCGGTGATTATTGCGACGTGTGGGGGCTCCCCAAAGTCGAGGGTCCGCAGTTCCTCGAAGGTGCCCGCCTGTATCCTCTCTCCTTCGGTCCCCACCCTGCTTAGCACCACCATAAACGTCCGCTCGCTGACAACCTCCCTCTTGAAGTTCTTCTCGGCGGAGAGGAGGCCTTCCATCAGGGATAGCGGGGTCGCGCCCTCCCCCATCTCGGTGTCGAACTCGAGGAGAAGCAGCGTGTGTGACCCTTCAAGCAAGTTCTGGTGGACCCTCCCGTAGACCTGCTGGTGGTAGTTCACGCTGTCCTTAGTGAAAGTCACCGTGGCGCCGAATTTGTAGTAGTGGAGCCCGCTCGCGCTCGCGGCCGCTGCCGGAATCGTGGTGCCGTAGATCACCGAGGTCTCGATGCCGTCGGCGTTGGCCCTGACCCTGAGGTCGCTGTGGGTCGTCGCGATCATGGGGTCACCCTGGACCGCGAGGACAACGTTGCCGCTTCTCGACTCCCGGAGTATGTTCCTGCCATCCTCCACGAACGTCCTGTCGACCACGATTATGGTCTTGCCCGTCGCTCCCTCGAGCTCCTGGAGCAGGCGGGGCGCGTGGGGTGTCGTGTAGTACTCGAGGTAAGCTGAGATCAGATTGCCTGATTGCGTTCACGCCGGCGATGCTCGTCCCCTGGTCTCCGAGTCCGAGGCCCACGAAGGTCAGTTTTCCCAAAGGTCTTCTACCGCCAGTGCGACGGCCGGGCCGTTAATAATTAGTCGTCCCAATGGAAAGTAAATATTCCCCTTTTCAGGGGCTTTGGCACGACGGGCCCGTGGCTCAGCCAGGTTAGAGCGGCTGGCTCTTAGCTGAGCTCTTGGGAGATACCAGCATGTCGTGGGAGACGCGCCAGCGTCCACGAGTTCAAATCCCACCGGGCCCGCTTCTTCCTACCACCAGCGATAGCTGCGTCAAGGTAACAGTTACTCGACCTTGCGGCCGACGAACACCGTGTCCTTGAAGGGGGCAGTGCTGACGCGTCTCCTGAAGGTCCAGTCCGAATAGACCTCCGTCTTCTTGAATCCGACCTCCTTCATTATCAGCAAGAAGTCCTCTGGGACGAAGAGACCGAGCCGGTGGACATCGCCTCTGAGAGTGATCACCTTCCGGCCGTCCTTGATTAGGTACGTGAAGGAGATCTCTCCGACGTCGCCGATGCGCTTCGATGTGCTCAGCCTGGCACCGATGACCTTCCCGTCGTCGAAGATGTCCTCGCCCCTGTACCCATCCATGAACCCTCTCTTCGTGAAATGGGTGTCGAACGCGACGACCCCGTCTTCTTTCGCGTGATCACAGAACCCGCGGAGTGTCTTCCTCAAGTCTGACTTCGTGAGGTTGTATGATATCGTGCTGAAGAGGCAGACCACCGCGTCATACTCGCCTTCGACCACTTCGTCGAGGTCCCTCATGTCCCCCCGGACAAACTCCGCTCCCCGTCTCACCTTCCCCTCCGCTATCTTCAGGACGGCGCCGCTCAGGTCGACCGCGGTCACTTTGTAGCCCCGCGCTACGAAAGCCTTCGTGTGGTTGCCCGTCCCGCACCCGACCTCCAGGAGTTTCCTTCCCGTCACGCCTGATCTTTGGAAGAGGGTGACTAGGAATTGCACCTCACGGTCGTAATCCTTGCTCCAGTAGATCTTGTCGTAGTACCTGGCAAGCTGGGAGTACAGCGCTCGTTTGTGCACGGGGGACAGTTGCCATTCCGAAGATATAATCCTGTGCGGGTCTCCGAGCAGGAATGAGTTTCTAGCCTCTCCTTTCGAGGAGGAACCTTGAGACGCACGCTCCGTACCTGCCCCTCAATTCGGGACTCAGGAATGTGTAGCTACGCACCACCCTCCTGCACCGAGGAGCGCCGCATCTGCACTGCATCATGAAGCCATCCCACCCGACGTTCGTTGAGTAGTCGAAGGTGACCTCGTCCCCGGGCTCAATCGTGCTCAGAGCGACTATCCTCGTCCGGCCGAGTATGACGGAGTTCGGTTCGCAGGAGTGGTTGAGGTACCAGCCCACGGACCCCTTCTCGGGTACAATGTACCTGTCGTAGTCCACCTGGAACGCGTACTCCCTGAGCCCTTCTGGGATGTCGCTTATCCACTGCTCATTCCCTTCATAGTCCCAGACAAGCTCGCCTGGGTCTATCCTCGTGACCGCGAAGACACCCTTCCCCTTGGGACCCGCATCCCCTATCCGTAGTTTCTCGGTCATTTCGTTCCCACCTGCGACCTTTGCGGACCTATGTAACGTTTAAAGGCCTGTCTGGATTATCCAGCCCGTATTGACCAGCTCAAAGCCGCTCTTGGTCTTGGTAGTGGCTCTGGTGGCAGGGATGCTTGTCTCATCGACGGTCGCAGCGTTCTATTTGTTCCAGTACAATCAGGCTGAGAGCAACGCGAGCACGTATCTGAGTGAACTCCATCAAGCCACGGGGGCCCGAGGCTTCGTGGCTACCACGAACATCCTCCTCGACTTCGGCAACGGAACGCAACGATGGTACAACAACACGCAAGTACAGCCTGGCTGGAACGTCTACCTGCTCACCGTGGTGGTCACCAATGGAAACCTGAATGACACCTGGTATCCGCAGTACGGAGAGCACCTAGTGAACGGAATAGACGGTGTGCAGAACGGACAGAGATACTCGTGGTTCCTCTGGTCCTACAACGAGACCTCCCACTGGCAGGTCGCTCAGACGGGCGCCGACGAGCTCCTCGCGTCGAACGGCTCGGTGTACGCATGGAGCTGACTGCGGCCTGAGTGCGACCTACGCCCCTGCTTGTGCTTCCCCATAGGCATCCCCCGCTCTGCTCGCGCCACAAAAGGAGAAATAACTCCAAGTTGCACGCCAACCAGATGGTTCTGGAGACTCTCAGAGAGGTTCTTGATTCCGAATACAGGGGACCCAGGGCCGTATTTACGCAGGTCCACGTCCTCAAGGCACTGATCGCCATTGGAAGGACAGAGTCCGTCGGCCGTGGCAGGCTTGGCTCGCTGACCGGGCTCGGGCAGGGAGAGGTGAGGACCCTGATCAAGAGGCTGAAGGACAACGACCTCATAGTCATAGAAGCCAACGGGTGCGTCCTGAGCAAGAAGGGTGAGAGAGAGTACCGCAAGATTTCCTCCCTCCTCCTGTGGTCCTCCCGGGTGGACGCGCGGGGCCTAAATCTCGGTGAGCGATGCTGGGCCGTAGCCGTCGCCGATGCCGCCAGGATGGTCCGCTATGGAATCGAACAGAGGGACGCCGCCATAAAGGCGGGTGCCGGTGGGGCGTTCACGGCCGTCTTCAAGGCGGGACGGTTCACCGTCCCCGGCGAGGGCACCGATTGCGAAAAGGACGGTCCCGGGGAGCCGTGGATTACGATTCGGAAGGTGGGCCTTGGGGAGGGAGACGCTGTGGTGGTCACCGGGTCGTCCCGAGAGACGGACTCCGAGGATGGCGCGCTGGCCGCAGTGCTGACTCTGATCTGACGTCCATCGTTTAGGTTATATGATTCCGGGATTTCGGCAGTGAAGCGTGTATACGAGCTCTGTCGTCGATGACGAGAAGCACTGCCTCGCGGTGATGAAGCAGATGGAAGGAGAGTACGATGCCAAGAATGAACAATTCTTCATCGACGTCCTCACCCACGAACCGAGCCTAGTACTCCGTGTGCATGCTGTCACCATCCTCGCGGAGCTAGGTGGGGAGGCAGCAGTCCCGATCCTGTCCGATGTCGTGCTCCATGACCCAGACCCCCTGGTGAAACACGAGGCCGCCTTCACGCTGGGCCAGATGGGACTCGCCTCGGGCGTTCCCGCGCTCGAAGAAGCAGTCAGGCACGACCTGGAGCCGATTGTGCGCCATGAGTCGGCCGCTGCGCTGGGCTCGATAGGAAACCAATCCGCGAGAGCGACGCTGGAAGCGGCGCTCAAGGACGAAGACGAGCTAGTCAGGAACTCTGCGGCAGCTTCGCTCTTCAACCTCAAGTTCCTCAAGGAATACTCCGTCGGCGGAACGGCAAAGGACAGGATGCCCAGACCATAGTCACCGCGTTCAAACCTTAAGAGAAAGTCGAGCGCCCCGGACTCGATGAGCCTCCGAGGTAAGCGGGCGCTGGTCACAGGTTCTAGCCGGGGTATCGGCGCCGCGATAGCACGGGCCTTCGCGAAGGAAGGCGCCGTCGTGGTGATAAACCACCGCAGCAGCGAGGGCGAAGCTCAGCAGATTGCAGATTCTATCAAGTCGGACGGGGGGAGAGCCCTGGTAATTCAGGCAGACGTATCGGACGTCTCCAGCGTCGATTCGATGTTCGAGAGGATAGGTACCGAGCTCGGAGGGCTTGACATACTGGTGAACTGCGCAGGGCTGGCCAACGCGGATATCTGGAACACCAAGCTCGAGGAGATCAATGTCGACATGTGGAAGAAGGTCTTCGCGGTCGACCTCATCGGCACTTTCCTCTGCTCCCAGAAGGCTGTCCCTCTAATGAAGCCCCAGGGAGGAAGGATTGTGAACATCTCGTCAACGCCAGCGCTGACGGGCGATGTCAGCGGCATAGTCTATGCTTCTATGAAGGCCTCGATACTCACCCTGACCAAGTCCTTAGCAAGGACACTGGCGCCTGAGATAGCCGTGAACTGCATGATACTTGGTTCCATAAGGACCGGCTGGGTCGACTGGCTGACGGAGGACAGTGTGAAGGCCTATACAGAGAGCATCCCCCTCAAACGCTTCGGTTCCCCAGATGAGGTGGCCAAGGTCGCCGTCTTCCTCGCCAGCGACGCCTCGAGCTATGTGACAGGTCAGGGCCTCGTTGTAGACGGTGGAGAGGTGATGGACTAACGCGTCAGTCCTGGGCTGCTCGGTAGAGCCCTCCGTGCGCTTCAATCTCCTTCAGCGCAAAGTCGATTTCGTCCCAGGGTCGCACGAGCCCCTTCCGGATGACGTCCTCCCACAGCTGGATGTAGGTCTCTAGAGCCTCCCTGACGTGCTTGGGCTTCTCTTTCCTTGTTTTCCTCAGCTCCTTCATGTACACGCTGACCAGCCTAGACATTTCGGGCAATCACTTCCACCGAATACCCCTGATTCCGTATTAAACCCAAACCAGTACTAGGCGCGCTTGACCCTGGCTTCCCTTCCCACGGAGGACGAAAGGGAGCGGTACCCCATCTTGCTCATCGCCTTCTTCACCCTTGGCTCGTCTTCCTCGCTGGTGTTGATGAAGACAGAGGGACCCGTCTGCATCGAGAAGTAGGCCTGAACGCTATTCGAGCGAAGCTCCCTGACCTTGGTTATGACATTGATCGTGTCGGCGCTCATCACCATCATCCGGTTCTCTCCGGTCATCGTCACGCCGTGCAGTTCCATGGTGTCCTGCTCAACGAGCTCGCCAAGCTTCGCGAGGTCGCCGCCCCTGATTGCCTTCTCGACCAGGTCGCACCGCTTGGCAGCTGATTCTATCCTGGCCTTGAAGAAGGGCGAGCTCTCGACCTCCTCGTGGGCCGACTCCGTTTTCACCGTGGAGGGCAGGGGGACTATGACCGTCCTCAGGGGCAGGTCCTTTCCGTCGGCGATTTTTTCCGAATACGTGTCATTGTCTCCCTGGCCCGCGTAGAGTCTGGAGAAACCGCCAACCATCGTCCTGGAGGCGGAGGCCGCGAAGAGCCTCGAGACCCTTGAGAGGCTCTGTCATGTCGGGTGGACCCCTGCTCACGGCCCGGTTGATGGCGAAAGTCAACGCTGCACCTGCCGAAGATGAGAACCCCAGCCCTTTTCCCTCGACCCCAGGTGTGTTCTTGGATTCAATCTCGAGCCCAAGGTTCGAGAACCTTTTTCCCGTCAGCCTCTGCGACACGGCTTCTAGCCTCCGGAGCGCATCCTCGTTTTCCGTGCCTGCCACCAACAACCGTCCCTTGCCGCCCTCCGTCACCCTCACCTCGGAGTAGAGCGACGTGGTATTCACCGAGATGCTGTCGTGATATGGTATCCTGAGCTTCCAGTCTTTCAGTCCATGGTACTTGACCAGAGCCTGCATCGTGTTCGCGACGACCGTGTATGGCATCAGACTCGCACCTCTATCCTGAGGAGGCCCCGGCAGTCGGGGTTCCTTAGGCTTTCCACCATCCTCCTCGGAATGTCTTTCGCCGCCGCGTCTGCCCTGATTGCGAGCGTCCTGGGAGAGACGAACTCGCTCTTCCTGATCACCATCTCGTGGGCGTCCTCGAGGGACAACCTGCTGCTTCCCGCCGCCCTGACGACAAAGTCTCTCTGGGATGACCTCGATAGTAATGGAGACCTCGCTCCCGTCGACCATGATGGCGTCCCTGACGCCCTTCGACAGGTCCGAGAGTCCCTTGTCGGCGCGTACTCCGACTATGCAGTCCCCCCTGATCGTAAGGTTCGGGTGTCTTGTTACCTCTATAGTATTGCGGTGCCTGGATCTGACCATTGGGTGGCCGAAGAACTCGACCTCGTCTTTGTAAGTATTCACTGCCAGTCATCTCAATCCCGCCGTTAAAAATCTTGGATGGAGCCCGCCCATGCTATGACGCCTCGAGCGGCCGACGGTCGCCCCGACGACTCCCTTGGCCACGATGCACGAGGTCCTCCTCCATCAAATGCTAGTGGGACGAAAGACGTGACCGGAGGAGCTGAGGAATTGCGATGACAAGGAAGAGGGCCGTCGAGGACTCTGAGAGCCACTGGCGAGGTCCAGATGAAGACCAGCCAGTTCGAAGCAAGCACGGGACTCTAGGAAGCAACAACATCCGTGCTTGCGTTCGCTATCGTTTAAATATCGACTTGAGGGCGGAGACGAACGTAAAAATTTGCAGCGTCCTTTCTCCAGCGCCCTCGTCGAGGCCACGCTCTGCAAGTCAACCCTCAGGAGCAAGCCTGAATGAAGAACGCTCTGCGCTTAGACAGGGACAGAGCCAAGGAACTCCTATTGGAGGTCGAGCTGGCCGCGGTATCTCCCAACGGCGCCGAGGTGAGGCAGAAGGTCGTTCGGCTTCTCAACCAGGTCCCCACCTACAACTGGGTGGGCATCTACCTCCTCAGGGGGAATGACCTGCATCTTAGCGCCTGGGCCGGGCCGGCGGCCACCATACACACTGTCATTCCCGTCGGGAAGGGTGTGTGCGGATGGGCTGCGAAGTCGGGAAGGACCGAGATAGTCTCCGACGTCAGCAAAGACTCGCGGTACCTCGAATGTTTTGCAAAGACGAAATCTGAGATCGTCGTCCCCGTCCACCTAGAAGGAAGAGTCGTCGGAGAGATAGACATCGACAGCGATGAGCTCAACGCGCACTCCTCCATCGACAGGGAGTTCTTGGAGGCCGTCGCCGCCAAGATTGCCAAGCACTGTGTCCCCTAGGCCCACTTCTCGGCGTTTTGTCGACTGGCCAGACCATCTCGGCGTGGTGGTCCGATATGATGCCATGACAATATAACCCAGGTTATAACGTTTAAATAATCAGAACCGGGGCAGTGAAAAGCACTCTTCCATGTCGAAGCTGGAAATCCGCGACCTTCATGTGTCAGTAGAGGGCAAGGAGATTCTCAAGGGCGTTGACTTGTCTGTGAGTCAGGGCGAAGTCCACGCGCTGATGGGCCCCAACGGGTCGGGCAAGAGCACGCTTGCTTACACCCTGCTCGGGCACTCGAAGTACAAGGTAACGAAGGGCGATATATTGGTCGACGGACAGAGCATCCTCGGCTATACCCCAGACAAGAGGGCCAAGAGTGGACTCTTCCTTGCCTTCCAGTACCCTATCACGGTCCCCGGGGTGACCATGTTCTCCTTCCTACGAGCAGCGTACAACTCGGTCCACACCGACGAAAAGAATCAGGCACCAACACTCTTCGAGTTCAGGGAGGCGATGAACGAGAAGATGAAGCTCCTCGGCGTCGACGAGTCCTTCATGAACAGGTACCTTAACGAGGGTTTCTCAGGAGGGGAGAAGAAGCGGGCGGAGATTCTGCAGATGGCTCTCATGAAGCCAAGGTTCGCGATACTCGACGAGACCGATTCCGGGCTCGACATCGACGCCCTGAGGGTCGTCGCTGAGGGCGTGAGCAAGCTGGTGGGCACCGAGCTGGGCGTTCTCATAATCACGCACTACCAGCGGATCCTGAAGTACATCAAACCGAACTTCGTCCACGTTCTCTACGAAGGCAAGATAACCGCGTCCGGAGGGGAGGAGCTCTCCCTGAAGCTCGAGGAGAAGGGCTACAGCTGGCTCAAAGAACAGGCGGGCGTCGTCGCCTAAAGAGCCCCGGAAAGCAATCATTAAATACTATAACTTAGGTAATAATTCAAGATGTCCGCGACTTCTGCTGCCGACATTGTGTCTGACGATTATCAGGCCAAGTACGGATTCGCCGACTCCACGACCTATCTGGAGCACAGCCACAAGGGGATAAACGAGGACGTCGTCAAGGAAATTTCCCGTATCCGTGACGAACCGATATGGATGGAGGAGTTCAGGCTCAGGGCGCTGAAGAACTTCCTTGTCCGCCCCGTCCCGACTTGGGGGGTGGACCTGTCTCCGATACACTTCCAGGACTTCTACTACTACGCCCAACCGGCAAAGGAGACGGCGAAGAAGTGGGAGGATGTCCCACCCGAGATTCGGAACACCTTCGAGAAGCTCGGCATCCCGGAGGCCGAACGAAGATTCCTCGCGGGCGTTGGAGCGATATACGAGAGCCAGGAGGTCTACAACAGCCTCCAGAAGGACCTATCGGCGCAGGGAGTGATATTCACGAGCGTCGGTGATGCGGTGAAGGAGTACCCGGACCTCATCAAGAAGTACATGGGGTCGATAGTCCCGGCCAGCGACAACAAGTTTGCGGCGCTCAACAGCGCCGTCTGGAGCGACGGTCCGTTCATCTACATCCCTGAGGGCGTCAAGATAGCGATGCCCCTGCAGTCCTACTTCAGGATCAACGCGCAGGGAATGGGACAGTTTGAGAGGACTCTCATAGTCGCGGAACCGAACAGTGAGGTCCAGTACATCGAAGGGTGCACCGCCGCCATGTACCAGAAGTCCATGCTCCACGCCGCGGTCGTAGAGCTGATAGCGAAGAAGGGCGCGAAGATCAAGTACATCACAATTCAGAACTGGAGCAAGAACGTCTACAACCTCGTCACGAAGCGGGCGCACGCGTACGAGGACTCGAGCGTCACCTGGCTGAACGGCGAGGTTGGGTCCGGACGGAACATGAAGTATCCCTCCATCTATCTTCTCGGGCGCAACGCGAAGGCGGAGATCCTCTCGATGGCGTACGCCGGGGCAAACCAGATTCAGGACACAGGAGGAAAGGTCGTTCACCTTGCCTCCGACACCTCCTCCAAGATAATCTCGAAGTCGGTCTCCAAGGACGGAGGGGTCTCCATCTACAGAGGCCTCCTGCACATCGCGAGGGGCGCGCACAACGTCAAGTCTACCGTGAGGTGCGACGCGCTGCTCTTGGACGAACAGTCCAAGACATCCACCTTCCCCTACATGGAGGTCATGGCAGACGACGCGACGGTCACCCACGAGGCGAGCGTCGGCAAGGTCGGGGAGGAACAGCTCTTCTACCTGATGGCCAGGGGAATAAACGAGAGGGATGCGCTCAGCATGATCGTCAACGGGTTCGTGGAACCTTTCACCAAGGAGTTTCCCATGATCTACGCTATCGAGCTCAACAGGCTCATGGCGCTCGAGATGACGGGCGCGGTAGGTTAAACAACTCCGTCCCCCACGGGTGGTATCATGGCCCAGCAAACGATGGGGGCTTTCACCGAAGAAAAGGTTGACGCTCTATCACGGAGCCTGAAGGAGCCAGGGTGGCTCAGGTCCTTCCGGACAGACGCGCTCGGCGAGTTCCTAAGACTCCCGCTGGAACTCTCGCCGCTCTATACAAAGTACGCCGGGGTCTCCCAGTTTGACCCCTCGCAGTTCTCGGTCGCCCCCCCGAACGAGGTATTGGACCTCCGATCCCACTTCGAGGGCCATCTGACGGGCAAGGAGACCAACATAATCCTCCAGGGGAACTCGACGACGATTCACGTCGACCTCGACGAGTCGCTGGCAAAGAGCGGGCTCGAAGTCATGACCCTCCACGAGGCCATCTCCAAGAAGGAGGGGTTGATGCGGGGTCTGTTCGAGAACAAGCTTGCAAAGTCGAAGGGGGAGAAATTCGCCGCCTTCAACAACGCGTTCTTCAACACGGGGACCTTCATCCACGTGCCCGGAGGGGTCGAAGTCTCGTCCCCGCTGCGGAAGATGTTGATCGTGAAGAACCCTGGTACGAGCGTGATCGACCAGTCGATGATCTACGTGGAGGATTCCTCGAAACTCAACTTTCTCGAGGAGCTCTATACTGGCGAGGTCGCGCGGAACTACTTGGTCAGCTCTCTCCTGGAGGTGAGAGCGGGAAGCTCGTCGCACGTCGATGCCAGCTCGCTGCAGCTCCTCGATGAGATGGGCACCTATCTCTCCAACAAGCGTGTGGACGCCGCGAGCGACTCACACGTCAACATCACATCAATTCTGCTGGGCTCCACCATCTCCCGCTCACGCATGGACATCGTGATGTCCGGCAGGGGGTCGACCGTCGAAGGATTCGAGGTCTTCTTCTGCAACAGGAAGCAGCGGTTCGACCTCGAGTCCAACCTGATTCACGACGCCCAGGACACCACGGCTGCGCTCCACGCGAGGGGGGTGCTGAAGGATCAGTCTCAGTCGATATTCAAGGGGATGATAAAGATCAACCACGCGGCGAAGAACGCGAGTTCGTACCTGGCGCACCATGCCATGCTCCTCGACAAGGGCGCCCGCTCCGACGGCATACCGGGGCTGGACATTGAGACGAACGAGGTCAAGGCGACGCACTCAGCCTCCGTCGCCCAAGTGGACGATGACCAGGTATTCTACCTGATGGCAAGGGGGCTGCCCCAGGACGAAGCGAAGAAGATGATCGTGCTCGGATTCTTCGAGCCCGTCGTCTCCCGGATTCCTGTCGAGATGGCTCGCGAGGGCGCGAAGTTCATAATCGAAGGCAAGTGGTACGGAGAAAGGCGGAGGCTCATCGACAGGGAGGCACTGCTGGCAATCACGGGGGAGGCTCCCGTCGAGATCAAGCAGTCTGAAGACGTCTTCGAGAGACACTACAAGTACAGGGCGTGAATGTCACGACTCGCTTCGTTCGTGCCCTCCCTCTCTCCGAACTCCAGCCCGGCGCGATGGCGGGGGTGGAGGCTCGAGGGCACGAAGATCCTGCTCTCCAACCTCGGCGGAGAGGTCCATGCGGTCTCGGAGGTCTGCACCCATGAGGACTACGACCTCTCCAAAGGTTTCATCCTGGATGGAGCGGTAGTCTGCGCGCTCCATCTCTCCCAGTTCGACCTGAAGACCGGGGAGGTCTACAATCCTCCCGCGGAGGTTCCTTTGCGAGTGTTTAATGTTAAAATAGAGGAAGACGCGATTTTTGTTGAGGTTTAGCCATTTGGATGTGTGCCGTTGCTGAGTTCGCAATCGCTCCAGGTCGAGCAGGTCCGCAAGGACTTCCCGATACTGAAGAGAAAGATTCACGGCAAACGACTCGTCTATCTTGACAACGGAGCCACGACACAGAAGCCCAAATCGGTCATCAAATCGATGGTCGATTTCTACAGCAAGCACAACGCGAACCCCCACAGAGGTGTGCATCAGCTCAGCATAGAGGCCACCGAGGCATTCGACGCTGCGAGGAAGAAGGTCGGATCGTTCATCAACGCGTCGGCCTTCGAGGAGGTGCTCTTTACGAAGGGCGCGACCGAGTCGATAAACCTTGTGAGATACGCCTGGGGGAGCCATCACCTCAGGAAGGGAGACCTCATAGTGCTCACCATCATGGAGCACCACAGCAACATCGTGCCTTGGCAGCTCCTGGCCAAGGAGGCGGGCGCACGAATAGAGTACGTCGGGATCACGCCGGATGGGTGTCTGAGGTACGACGAGTTCGACGCGCTCATGGACCAGTCCCCCGCGCTGGTGGCCTTCACGCAGTGCTCGAACGTGCTCGGAACCATAAACGACGCGGCCAGGTTGTGTTCGTCTGCCCGGCGCGTCGGGGCCGTCACCGTGGTGGACGCGGCGCAGTCGGTGCCGCACATGCCTGTCGACATCCAGAGGATGGGCTGCGACTTCTTGGCCTTCTCGGGACACAAGATGCTGGGACCCACGGGGATAGGGATACTCTTCGGGAGGAAGGCGATTCTGCAGGACATGGAGCCATTCCAGAGCGGCGGCGACATGATCAAGGCGGTCCACCTCTCTGGTGCCCAATGGAACGACCTGCCGTACAAGTTCGAGGCTGGGTCACAGAACGTCGAGGGAGCCGTGGGGCTGGCCGCTGCGATCGACTACCTCAACTCGCTGGGGATGGAGAAGATCAGGCGGCACGAGCAAGAGCTCACCGCTTACGCACTGGAGCAGATGGGGCGGGTCCCCGGAATGACGGTCTACGGGCCAAGGGATGCGTCTCTGAGGGGCGGCGTCGTCTCCTTCAACCTGGGGGACATCCACCCGCACGACCTCGCCTCGATCCTTGACGAGGAGGGGGTCGCCATCCGCTCCGGGCAGCATTGCGCCCAGCCGCTGCACGACGCGCTGGGTATCTCTGCCACGACCAGAGCGAGCTTCTACGTCTACAACTCGCGCGACGACGTCGATGCTCTTATGAGCGCGCTCTCCAAAGCCCGGAGGATCTTCTGTCTATGAGCAGCAGTGACATCTACCGGGAGCTGATACTGGATTACTATCGGAACCCTCGGAACTTCGGGAAGCTCGACCCCCACGACATCGACTCCAGGGACTCGAACCCGCTGTGCGGCGACGAGATAGAGATCCAGGTGAAGGTGTCTGACGACCAGAAGATAGAGGACATCAAGTTCCTCGGTAAAGGGTGCGCCATAAGCCAAGCCTCGGCATCGATGCTGACGGAACTCGCAAAGGGAAGGCCGCTCGAGTGGGTGAAGGAGCTCTCGAAGGAGGACATCCTGAAGATGCTGGGTACATCCGACCTCGGGCCAGCGAGGATAAAGTGTGCCCTGCTCTCGATGAAGGTCCTGAAGACGGGCGTCTACGGCTACCTCGGAGCGACGCTGGACGATGCTAAGGATCACTAGTCGCTGGTCTTGCCTTGCTCCGCTTAACCACGAAACGTCCACCACCGGACGACGGGACCATTTCTCATCTCGCAAAGTATTTATGCTCTTCAGAAATCGAGCGTGGTTTACGGAAGCCGGTAGTTGCCTCAATTCGCGTATAGTTTCAAGGCATTTGACCCAGCGATTCATGTCAGGGCTAGCGGGAGGGAGGTCAACATCTCCCCCAAAGCCGCACGCGAGATCTGCAACACCGTAAGGATGATGACGCTAACCAAAGCAATAGCGCTCCTCGAGAACGTAGAAGAGATGAAGAGCCCCATTCCATTCAGGCGTCACAAGCTCAAGGTGGGCCACAGAAGCCAGCTTGTGGGGTTCCCCTCAGGCTCCTTCCCGGTGAAGCCGGCGAAGGCCATACTCTCGATACTACGCAATCTACAGGCGAACTGCGAGTTCAAGGGGCTGGACCCCGACCGCGTCCGCTTGATCCATTCCTCCGCCCTCGCCGGTAGGGTCTTGAAGGATTTTGTCCCGCGGGCGCACGGAAGCAGCAGTCCCAACTTTCACATCCTGGTCCACGTTGAATTCGTCGGGAGAGAACTCTGATGTCTGCCTCTGAGAAGAGCGCAGTGAAGAGCATCCTCGCGATGAACCGCACCTATGCGGAGATTGACGAGTACCTCGAGAAAGAACTCAGGGAAGCCGGTTACGCTGGTGTCGATATCCAGAAGAATCCTATCGGTTCGAGAATCACCGTCTTTGTCACACGCCCAGGTCTTGCGATTGGCAGGCGGGGCACGGGAATCAAAGACCTGACAGAGCGGGTGGCGGCGAAGTTTAACCTCCCGAATCCCCAGATAGCGGTCTCCGAGGTCGAGGCCCCCGAGCTCGAACCCGCGCATCATGGCCGCGCGGACGGCCCAGATAGTCGCAAGGGGGACGGCGTTCAGGAGGGCCGCGACGTGGACCATGAACTCAATCATGGCCGCTGGAGCGTCCGGCGTGGAGATAGGGGTAGCAGGGAAACTCAGAAGCGATAGGTCGCACAGCGAGAAATACAGGATGGGCGTGGTTCCCAAGAGCGGCGAGGCATCCAAGCAGGTCGTCCGGGAAGCTACCACTGACGTTCTGCTGAAGCTCGGGCTCTACGGCATACAGGTCTCGATAGCGCTGAAGGACTCAATGCCTCCGATGGTGGAGTACATAGAGCAACCAGCCGAAGCGCCACAGACGGCGCCTGCGTCGCAGGCTCCAACCGCGCCTGAAGCCGCACCAGTCGCCGCTCCGACGCCAGAAGCATCGGTCGCGGAGAAGGTTGAGACGCCCCAAGCCGAGGTGAAGCCCGCCACCCAAGTCAAGCCGCGCCGGAGACAACCGAAGGCCGAACCAAAGACCGAGCCAGCGGCAGAGCCGAAGGTCGAGGAGGCGGCACAACCCCTGACGGAAGAGAAGGCTGAGCCCAAGGAGGAAGTGGCCGGGGAGACCGAAGAGGAAGTCGTGGACGAAGTTGAAGCCGAGCCGACCGAGCCGGCGGGACCAGCTGTAGTAGAAACGGTGGAACAAGTTGCCAAGAGTGAAAGCAAAGAATCTTAGAGAACAGGACTCGGATCAGACTCCGAGACCGTCTTTTCGAGCTCAGAGGGGAGCTCATCAAGCTCAATGGTCTCTCGGCGAGAGGAATGATACAGAAGCAGTCCGGTAAGATACCGCGGATACGGAAGGATATCGCCAGGCTGCTGACGGTCATGAAGGAGAAGGGGATCGCGGAATGATGCGACTGCTCGGAATGGACGTCGCAATAGTGCAGTCCTCCAACCCGCTCATGGTGGGCTTCCGTGGAACCGTCGCGCTGGAGAGCATGCGGATGATCACGATAGTCTCAACAAGCAAGAAAATCACGGTCCCCAAGACTGGGACAGTGCTTCAGCTTCTGGAAGACGGCAAGGTTGTGGTAGGTGATGAGATGAACGGAAGGATTGAGGACAGGCTGTCCAGGGGATCCAGGGTATGAGTTCAGCTGGGCTGATGGTCCCCCCTCCGAAGAAGACCTGCGGGGATTCTCGGTGCCCGTTCCACGGCCACGTCAAGGTCCGTGGCAAGATCCTGACGGGCAGGGTGGTCTCAATCTCTGACAAACAGACGGTGGTCATACAGAGGGAGTTCCTGTACAAGATTCCGAAGTACAACAGGTATGAGAGAAGGAGAGGGAAGGTTCACGCGCACATGTCCCCCTGCATCGAGGTCAAGGAGGGTGACGTCGTCACGATCGCTGAGTGCAGACCCCTGTCCAAGACAATATCTTTCGTCGTTGTACAAGCAAGGAGCAACGAGTAGGGATGTCTACCAAGTCCAGAGCGGTTTCCGCAAAGGGGGTGGAGGAGTTCAAGACATACATCACCAGGGCTCTTCCCCTCAACGCCGTCATTACGTGTGCCGACAACACCGGCGCCAAGACCCTCAGGATAATCATGGTATCGAAGGCGAAGACCAGGCTGAGCAGGTATCCCGCAGCCTCGGTCGGGGACCACATCATCTGCGTCGTAAAGCGAGGCCCGCCGGACCTGAGGAAGCAGACCTTCGGCGCGGTCATAGTGAGGCAGAAGTATCCCGTCCGTCGAGTAAGCGGGCTGCGGGTCTGCTTCGAAGACAACGCCGCAGTACTTGTAACTCCAGAGGGCGAGATGAAGGGTACCGATATAAAGGGACCAGTGGCGAGCGAGGCAGCTGAGAAGTGGCCACGGCTTGCTAACATCGCTTCCATAGTTGTATAGGTGACCATGAAATGAAATTTGGTTCTCCATTATCGGGCGAATTGCGTCAGAAATACAAGAAGAGGACTCTGAGGCCCAGGAAGGGCGACTCGGTAAAGATAGTCCGCGGCGGATTCAAGGGAATCGAGGGGAAGGTCTCCCGGGTCGACGGACAGAAGGGGAAGCTCTTCGTGGAAGGCGTCAACAGGGAGAAGATCGCCGGGGGGACAGCGCTGGCGGCCATAGATGCCTCCAAGGTCATGATAACCAACGTCAACCTCGACGACAAGCTCAGGAAACGCAAGGTACAAGGAGAGTAGAACCTGAATGGCAAAGAAAAGTGGCAGTAAGAGTCTCAAGCGGCTGAGCGCCCCACGCTCTTGGGACATCGAGAGAAAGTCGAGCCGTTTCATCATCAACCCGTCCCCCGGCCCGTACTCGATACCGAACGCCTATCCCCTCGGTGTGGCGCTACGAGACCTGCTTCATCTCGTCCAGAACAAGCGAGAGATTGACAACGTGCTGTCGCACGCCCAGATACTCGTGGATGGTGTCCCTCGCCGCGACGCTTCCTTCCCGGTTGGATTGTTCAATGTCATAGCCGTCCCCAAGGAGGGATTGGCGTTCCGCCTCATCCCGTCGTCGGACGGTCTGACCGCTCGGAAGGTGGGCAAGGATCATGCGAACCTGAAGCTCTGTAGGATCAACTCGAAGTCGAAGATTACGGGAGGACGAATACAGTACGGCTTCCACGACGGCAGGTCGATGCTCAACGACGGCTTGGCGCTTTCCCCTGGGGACGCCGTCCTGATGAAGGTCCCCGAACAGAGCGTCGTTTCCAGCGTCAAGCTCGACGAAGGGCTCCCTTGGGCTAGTTCTCTCGGGTGAGAGGGCAGGCCAGATAGGGAATATTTCAGACGTCAAGAAGGGCACGGTCTCAAGGGAGAAGATGGTCACCATCTCGCTCCCGGGCGGAGAGACTGAGTTGCCGGCTCGGTTGATATTCCCAGTGGGAGTGGACGCCCCCGCGATAGAGGTGCAAGAGTAGAGTGAGCCAAACACAGGTCATCGAGAGCCCAATGCGGCGCATCACCGTAGGCAAGGTAGTGGTTAACATCGGCGTCGGCAAGTCAGGGGAGGCGGTCGAACGCGCCAGAAAGGTCCTTGAACAGATAACGGGACAGAAACCCAGCACAAGGAAAGCGAAGAAGTCCGTGAGAGAGTTCGGGACCCACCGCGGTGAGCCCATAGGGCTGGTCGTGACCATAAGGGGCGAAGGGACGAACGCACTCATAGCCCGCCTTCTGGCCGCGCGTGAGAAGAAGATGTCCGATTCGAGCTTTGACGACAGGGGCAGCGTCTCCTTCGGGCTGAAAGAGCACATCGAGATTCCAGGCATAAGATACGACCCGGAGGTAGGCATATGGGGGATGAACGTCTCGGTACTGCTCGAAAGGCCGGGAGCGAGGGTTACGAGGCGGCTGCACAAGTCAGGCCGAATCGGGAAGGGGCACGTCGTCAACAAGGCGGAAGCGATTGAATACTTCAAGAATCAGTTCGGGGTGACCTTGCAGTGAAGGAGCGACACCCTAAGGTCAGAAAGTACGGCAAGTCGACGCGCTATTGCAGGCGCTGCGGACAGTACGGGGCGGTCATCCGAAGCTACGACCTCATCCTCTGCAGACAGTGCTTCCGAGAAGTAGCCGAGAAGCTGGGCTTCAGGAAATACGACTAGGAGAGATATGACAAAATGACCGTTACCAACATCCTCGCAAACCTCTTCGCCTCGCTGCAGAACGCGGAGATGAGAAGAAAGAAGGAAGCCGTGATTATCCCCGCATCGAACCTGGCCAGCGAAGTGATGCGCGTGCTACAGAAGAAGCGGTACATCGGCGAGTTCGAGTTCGTCGACGACGGGGTCTCAGGAAAGCTCAGGGTCCAGTTGCTGGGGAGGATCAACAAGTGCGGGGCCATCATACCCAGATATCCGATCAGGGCAAAGGACTACACCAAGTGGGAAAGCCGGTATCTTCCCGCTGTCGGGGTGGGAATGCTCATCATCTCGACGCCTGAGGGAGTCCTGTCGCACATGGAGGCGCAGGAGAAGAACATAGGGGGGAGATTACTTGGCTACGTCTACTAAGGGGCCAGCAGTCCAAGGCGTAGACCTCCACGAAGGCGTCAGCGCTTCGGTCGACGGGAGGGTGCTCGCGGTCAAGGGCCCGCTCGGGACCGTGAAGAAGAACTTCAACAAGATACACGTGAATCTTGGCGTCGAGAAAGGCAGGATCCAGGTTACCTCGTTCTCAGGCAAGAAGAAGGACGTGGTGTCCTCCAACACCGTCTCCTCCATCGTCAGGAACATGGTCACGGGGGTGACCGAGGGCTACCTCTACAGGATGAAGGTCGTCTTTGCGCACTTCCCTGTGACGGTCAAGGTCAAGGGAGACACCGTGGTCGTCGAGAACTTCATGGGCGAGAGGTCTGCGAGAGTCACCAAGATAGTCGGTGACTGCAAGGTGACTGTCGAGGGTGACGATATTATTATTAAGGGTGTTTCGCTCGAAGATGTTGGACAGACTTCTGCTAATCTAGAACAGGCCACCAAGATCAAGCGCAAGGACCAAAGAATCTTCTTGGACGGCGTCTACGTCTACGAGAAGAAGAAAGGCTGGTAAACAATGGCTAAGAAATCCGCGAAAAAGATGGACTCAGAGGCCCCCAAACTCGAGAACCTCCTCGAGGCTCAGGAGAACCATAGCGGAGCACAGGCCGGAGTTCGTGAGACCAGAGAGCTGGCGATACGTCCGCCTTCATCCGGAGTGGAGGAAGCCGAAGGGAATGGATAACAAAGTCAGGAAGTCGATCAAGGGCTGGCCCAGGCGGGTCAAGGTCGGCTACAGGGGACCACACCAGGTCCGGGGCTACCATTCAAGCGGTCACACCGAAGTACTAGTGCACAACGCCCACGACCTGATGAAGGTAGTCCCCGAGAAGGACGTGGTCAGGATAGGTCGCACGGTCGGTTCAAGGAAGAGGGCCGAGATAATGAAGAGGGCGTCAGAGCTCGGTCTCAGGGTGCTGAATCCACAGAGGTTGAGAGTAATTGAATCTAAGAAGTAAGAGAAGGCTCGCGGCCGACGTCCTAGGCGTAGGCAAGGACAGGATAATCTTCGACCCCGAAGTCTCAGGACCTCATCCAGGACGCCATCACCAGGAGTACCATCCGCGGCCTCGCCGGCATGGGAGGGATCAAGGTGGCGCCGGTGCAAGGCGTCTCAAGGGGAAGGGCCAGGACCAAGCACAAGAAGGGCAAGTCCCGGGGACAAGGCTCCTTCCGAGGCACCAAGACGGCCAGGACCACGCGAAAGACTGTCTGGGTCCTGAAGGTCAGGGCCCTGAGGTGGAGGCTCAAGGTCGCTCGCGAACGCAACGAGATAAGCAAGGACCAGTACCGGAAGCTCTACAGGCAGGTCAAGGGCGGCCAGGTAAGGGGAGTCAAGCACCTGATCGAGATCATGAAGGAGTCGCGGCGATAGCCATGGCCAATTACGTTCCCATGTACCGGAGGAGGAGGAGCGGCGCTACGAACTACAACTCGAGGAGGAAGGCGATATCCTCCAGGGGGACCCTCCTGGCGGTAAGGATATCCACCAAGAACGTAAGTGCCCAGTTCCTGAAGCCTACGGTGACGGGCGACCTCGTCCTGGCGTCCGCCCACTCCCACGCGCTGAGGAAGCTCGGCTGGAAGGGCTCGCTCAAGTCGGTCCCCGCATGCTACCTACTCGGTCTGTGGGCTGGGAAGAACGCAAGACGGAAGGGAATTGAGAGCGCCTTCTTGTACAACGGCGTGGCCCCATTCGTCAAGGGGTCGAGGATCTCCGCCTTTGTGAAGGGCGTCATAGACGGTGGGGTGGAGATACCGTTCGCCGAGGAGGCGATGCCCTCCGAGGAGCGGCTGAAGGGGGAGAACATCGCAAAGTATGCGACGGAACTTGCAAAGGACAAGGAAGTCTACGACAAGCGCTTTTCCGGATTGCTGAAGCAGGGGTTCAGACCTGAAGACTACGCTCAGAACTACGCTCGCACCAAGGATGCGATAGTGGGGGCCAAGTGATGTCCGAACGCCGAAGGAGAGACGACAGGGAGGAAGCGCCCTGGGTCCCGCGGACCAAGCTTGGAAAGATGGTCCAGGAGGGCAAGATGACCTCGCTGGACGAGATATTCCAGCTCGGCCTGAAGCTGAGGGAACCCGAGATTGTAAAGACCTTGGTCCCCGACTTGAAGTCCGAGGTGGTAAGCGTGGGGATAGTCCAGAAGCAGACCGACGCAGGCGAGCTCACCCGCTTTGGGGCCGTGGTGGCCGTCGGCAACGGGAATGGTTTCTTCGGGGTCGGCAAGGGCAAGGCCGCGCAGATGAAGTCGGCCATCGACAAGGCGACCAGCGACGCGCTTCTCAATGTCATACCCGTCCAGATTGGCTGTGGCAGCTGGGAGTGCAGGTGCGGCACGAAGCACTCGGTGCCATACAGGATAGTCGGGAAGGCGGGAAGCGTCCGAGTGGAGCTGCTGCCAGCGCCGAGGTCCCTGGGGACGGTCGCAGGTCCTGCGCTTGCAAACCTGCTCGCGCTCGCCGGAGTCAAGGACGTCTGGGCAAGGACGTACGGGTCGACGGACACCCTGTCCTCCCTTGCCAACGCAGTCTACGACGCGTTCTCAAAATCCAGAGGACTGAATGTGTGAGGATATGGAAAAATGACCAGCCTCCTCGTCGTTAACCTCCACGGTCTGATAAACACAAGAGCCGAGGTTCGCACGACGCTCATCGAGCTCGGAATCGGCAAGCGCTTCGCGGCGACGGTGGTCGTTGACGACCCCTCGACCGTCGGGGCCCTCCACCTCTGCAAGGACTACGTGGCCTGGAGCAAGCTCGATGCCGAGCTCCTAGGGTCGCTCCTGAAGGCAAGAGGACGGGTCAGCAACTCCAAGACGCTGGACGAAGAGTCCCTGAAGTCGATAGGATACAAGGACCACTCCGAGCTTGCATCAAAGATGATCAAGCAAGGTTCGACGCTCTCGTCAATAGCCGGCCTCAAGCCCTACATGGGGCTCTCGCCGCCTCGGGGAGGATTCAAGCGTTCCTCCAGGCGCCAGTTCCGGGAGGGCGGAATTCTGGGCGAGAACCCGACTCTGCCAGACATCGTAAGGAGGATGATGTGAGAGATGCCGACGAGACTTCGCAAGATGAGGAGGATGAGGGGCTCAAGGACGATGGGTTACGGTCAGATCGGACAGCACCGCCACTCGGGGAAGCAGGGAGGTCACGGGAACGCCGGCCTCCACAAGCACAAGTGGTCCTGGATGACCATAAACGACCCCGACCACTTCGGCAGGGATCCGTTCTTCGTCCCCGGGGCTCACAGGGCCGAGAAGTGGCTAAACGTCGGAGATCTCGAAGGTATCGCTGAGCATGGCTCTGACGGACCTATCTCTCTGGACCTCTCCGCGATGGGCGTGGAGAAGTTGCTGGGTTCGGGGAGCGTGAAGCGGGCCTTCAACGTGAAGGTCGAACTGTTCACGGAGAGAGCCAAGAAAAAGCTTGAAGAAGCCGGTGGTAAGATAGTAGCCTAGACCGGAGTTTGCTACTATGGCTTCCATGAGAGACTTCGTCAAGAGCGCGGCGACGATTCTACCCGAGGTCCCGAAGCCAAAGCAGAAGCCCGGCCTCTCTGAGAAGTTCATCTGGACAGGGCTAGCCCTGGTCCTCTATCTCATTATGGCGATTACCCCGCTCTATGATTATGGAAACAAGACCGACCAGTTCGCGTTCCTCAGAATAATCTTCGCCTCGAGCCAGGGGACCCTCATGGAGCTCGGCATAGGCCCCATAGTGACGGCCGGACTCATCCTCCAGCTGCTGCAGGGGAGCGACCTCCTGAAGCTCGACCTGGGGAATCCAGACGACAGGGCGATCTTCGGATCGTCAACGAAGATTCTAACCTTCGTGGTCATCGCGGTGGAATCGGGCGCGTACATACTGGGCGGCGCTCTCGGGGCCCTCGGGAGCACCCAGGCCATAGTCATCTTCTTCCAGCTGTTCTTCGCCAGCATGGTGGTCCTCCTGCTCGACGAGATGATCCAGAAAGGCTGGGGCATAGGCAGCGGGATCAGCCTCTTCATCCTCGGCGGCGTAGCGCAGACCTTCATGTGGTACACGTTCTCGCCGCAGCTGGTCAGCACGACGTCGTCGAGCACTGGGCCGACGGTCATCTTCGGGTTCATCCCGGCCTTCATCAGCGCGGCGTTCTCCAACAGCCTGGGTTCAATCGTCCTCAGACCCAATCAGTATCCGGACCTGATTACCTTCGTCCTCAGCATAGCCGTGATACTCTTCATCATCTACATTGAGGGCATGAGGGTGGAGGTCCCCATCACTTCGGTCAAGTTCAAGGGGTTCCAGGGAGTCTATCCCATCAAGCTCCTGTACGTCTCGAACATCCCTGTCATCCTCGTGTCCGCGCTCACCGCGAACGTGGCGTTCGTAGCGCGCCTTCTCTACAATGACGCAAAGGGTGCTAGCTGGCTTCACTGGATCGTCTCGGGCTACGACACGAACGGCAACCCAACCGGAGGTCTGGTCTACTACATCTCGCCGCCTCAGGGACTCGCGTCCACGGCGGCCGACCCGCTCAGGGCGGTGATCTTCGTGGCGTTCCTTGTGACGTTCGCGGTCATCTTCGCGAGGATCTGGGTCGAGATCGGCGGGCTCTCGTCGAGGGCCGTGGCCAAGAACCTGATGAACGCGGACGTCCAGGTGCCAGGGTTCAGACGCTCGGGGCTCTCACTGGAGCAGGTAATGAATCGCTACATCCCGCCCATCACGATAATCGGTGGTATCATCATCGGGCTCGTCGCGTCGATTTCAGACCTGTTTGGGGTCTTCGGCACGGGGATTGGGCTGCTGCTGATGGTCGATATCATTCTTCAGTACTACCAGATGCTCGTTAAGGAGCAGCTGAGAGGAGTTCTCGCCAAGGCTGGCGGGAGTCCTGGGACAGACCTGATAGCCATGGGGCTCCGCATAGTCGTCGTCGGGATAGCGGGCGTCGGTAAGAGCACTGTGGTGGAGAAGTCCGTCGGCTCCATCGACGGGGCGTCTCTCGCCGTATTCGGGACCGCCATGTTTGAAGCTGCGAAGCGGCTGCGCTGGGTGAAGCACAGGGACGAGATGAGGAAGCTTCCCGTGGAGAAGCAGAAGCGCCTCCAGACGATAGCGGCCCAGAGAATCAGCCGCGGGAGGGGGAGGGTCGTCTTCGTCGACACACACCTCTTCGTAAGGACCCCAGAAGGTTTCTGGCCGGGACTCCCCTTGGCGGTAATCCAGTCGCTCAAACCAACCCACCTTCTGCTAATCGAGGCCACCCCCAGAGAGATCGTGTCCAGGAGGGAGAACGACAAGACCCGATACAGGGACAAGGTCACCGAGGAGGAAGTGACAGCAGAGCTGACACTCGCGAGGACCTTCCTCTCCGCAGCCTCGCTGGTGAGCGGCGCCCCCATATCCTTCATCCAGAACGGCGAGGGCAAAGCTGATGAAGCAGCTGAACAGATACGCAAGCTCGTAAGGAGCGCTACGGCATGACCCTCAACATAGGGATCCCTGAGACGACGCTGATTGTTAGCCTGACGGCCATCGGACTCGGTTTCGTGTCCAATGTTGCAACCAGACTGCTCGTGGACCTGAAGAAGGAGAAACGGCTCAGGGCCGAGACCTCTGCCTTCGACAAAGAGCTGCGCCAGGCCATACAGAAAAAAGACCGAGCGAAAGAGGAGAAACTGAAGAAGCTGAAACCTCAGATGGACCAGATGAAGCTCAAGGCCTCCACCGGCCGCTTCAAGGTTCTCATCGTCACGTGGGTCCCGTTCATCCTGGTGTACTACTTCATGGCGGGAGAGCTCGGCGGCCTCGGTACCGTCGTGGCGCACTCCCCAATCCCGATTCCGTACATCGTCTCGAGCGCGGGAACGATGGTCCTGATCTGGTGGTACTTCCTTTCCTCGCTGACCTTCGGCACCCTGCTCAGCAAGCTCCTCGGGACCTCCCCCACGTGATAGGCCTTGGATGCCATCATAATGTGCGGGATGCCCGCCGTGGGGAAGACCACCGTCGCGAAGATAATCGCCTCTAGGCTGAACGTGCTCCTCGTCGGCGGCGGAGACATACTCAAGGAGATCGCCATTGAAGACGGCTACCACGCCACGGGCGACGACTGGTGGGACACAGCAGAGGGGATGAAGTTCCTCGAGAAGCGCAAGGGATCCTCAAAATTCGACAAAGAGGTCGACTCGCGCCTGCTGAAGAAGGTGGACAAGGGAAACGTCGTTATCACCAGCTACACCGTGCCCTGGCTTACCAAGAAGGGGATCAAGGTCTGGCTCTCTGGCACTCCCGCCAGCAGGTCCGTCCGGATGGCCAAGAGGGACTCTTCCACGCCCGAGGAGTGCCTGAAGGTCATTGCGAAAAGAGACGAGGAGAACTACTCACTCTACAAGAATCTCTACAAGATCGAGTTCGGCAGGGACCTCTCGCCGTTCCAGTTGGTGGTCGGCACGGACGGGGTTGCCGCGGACAAGGTTGCCAAGGAGATCATGGACTACGTCTCCGCGATTCGCGCTTGACCCAGCAGGAAATGATAACGGTAGCCGAGGAGTCGACCGACTCCGGCCACGGGTTCGAACCCGCGAAGAGACCCATCTCGCTCTACCTAAGCTACGGCCTGATACCGCTCGACAAGACCCGGGGCCCCACAAGCCACGAGGTGGTCTCGTGGGTGAGGAGGATGATGGAGGTCGAGAAGGCGGGTCACAGCGGGACCCTGGACCCGGGGGTCTCGGGGCTCCTCCCCATCGGGCTGGGTCACGCCACGAAGGCCCTCTCACTCCTGCTCCTCTTCCCAAAGGAGTATGTGGCGGTAATGAGGATCCACTCCTCGGTGCCCCGCGAGGAGGTGGACCGCGTCGTCAAGGAGTTCACGGACGAGATATTCCAGAAGCCCCCCCAGCGCTCCTCGGTGAAGCGCCAGGTCCGGAGCAGGCGAATCCACGAGATGGAGATACTCGAACAGCAGGGCAACCTCTTCCTGATCCGCGTGCGCTGCCAGTCGGGGACCTACATCCGGAAGCTGATCTACGACATAGGAGAGGTGCTCGCCGTTGGCGCAACTATGGTGGAGCTCCGGCGAACGAAGGTCGGGCCCCTCAAGGAGGAGAACGGTTTCGTCTCGCTCCACGACCTGTACGATGCCGTCTACAGGATGAAGAACGGCGACGAGTCCAGGATAAGGACCCTCGTCATGCCCGTCGAGGCGACCATCGGCGGAATCAAGAAGGTCGTCATGAAGGACGCGGCCGTGGACGCGATATGCCACGGGGCCATGCTCGCGGTGCCAGGGATTCTCTCGATATCCCCGAGCATAGAGAAGGGTGAGACGGTGGTCCTCCTCTCCGCCAAGGGCGAGCTGGTCGCCATAGCCGAGGCAAAGATGACAACGGACGAGGTCCTGGGGACCAAGAAGGGAATAGCCTTCCCCGTGAAGCGTGTCATAATGGACCAAGGCACCTATCCCAAGCTCTGGAAGAAGGCCTCAGAGCACAAAGAGGCCGAAGAGTCAGACGAGACGGAAGGCTTCTGAGCAGAGTCTACGATCCGCGCAGCCCTTCACGCCACCGGGAAGCCAGGGATGTTCACCCTTCCAGTTGCACTGGATGCGGGACTAACGAATTCAAACTGAGGCGGGAGGAGCGTCTGCTTCCGGAGTCGCCTAGCCTAGTAAGGCCCCCTAATACGGGACGACCTAAGCTGAAAACCTCTCGCATTCGGGTCAACGCCCTGACTATCCATTTCTGTATCTGGCCTCCACGGAGAGAATTCTGAGAATTCGGGACGGGCCGCAGTCTGAGGTCGGAGACGAGCCGAGCTGGAGAAGGAACTCATATATCGTGATGGATGGGAGAAGAGTGGAAGAAAGTGGCACCGACTCATCGCGCCATGGCTGCGGGTGAAACGACGTGAGTGTCTCACAACAACAGAATTCCGCAACCATAACGTTGATGGAGTACGAGAACGCCAAGACCTGCAAAGAGTGTCCGACACACTCTTGCTGCAGGATCTACGCTAGAGACGAACACGATACCCGTGACAAGTCTTCCTGGTTCGAAGAGTGGGCACGAGGTTTTCATGATCATCCTGAGGAGTACGGCGTAGAACCGCTGTTTGACCCGCTGGAGGTCCACATGCGTGCTCACGAAGCGGAGTGGGGCGCTCTTCTTGCAAAGGGTATCGACCCTGAGTGGTGTCAATACTACAATCCTCAATCCGGCTGCCTGATTGAACGAGACAGAAGGCCTACGCAGTGCAGGCAATTCAACTGTGGGAGACTCACTGAGACTGACGACAGAGTCGACATCGTGTTGGAGGTCGCTGACGATTGACCCCGAGTCTTTCTTCGGGGATGGCATGACCCGCGGTCCGATTCCGACGGATTTGGGCCGAAAATGGAGCTGGATTGGGTACCCTCCGCCGGTCTGCAATCGCAACGGTTCTAGAGCCGGGTGTGGGTTTGTAGTTCAAACTGGTTCGACTCCCGACGGGACACATGATATTCAAGCGGAACTTGAGCCCCTGGGGCCCAAAGTCACGTTGCCCGCCAACTTCTATGGAGTCAGCAATACAAGCACCTCGGTCCGTCCACAAGATAGAGTGGCGGACCTCGGGCTGCAAGTCATCCGGGGTAGGAACCGCCAGCCCTCATTTCGGCGCAGTCGTCCCCTGACTGATCGTCCCTGGAGGAGATGAGCAGTGAGACTCGCCTCAGAGGGCTTTGCCGGCGCACACGTTAAATGACTAGGGAGTTGGCAGATTCCACCATGAGCTGGCTCAGGGACCGCCTCGCCCCGCTCAAGCGGCTGATGGACCAGAACTACCTGGGCAAATGGACCGTCGTAGGGGGCCTCATCGGGGTCGTTGCCGGTCTCGGAGCGACCGCGTTCTACTACGGCATCCACCTGGTCACCATCCTGGTCCTTGGTGGGATAACGGGTTTCTTTCCGCCGAGCCCGGCCGGAGAGATCCAGTCGATAGTCGGCGCCCACCCGGATTACCTCCTCGTGCCGGTCTCCACGATAGTCGGCGGCTTGATCGCGGGAGTCATCATCTACTCCCTCGCCCCAGAGGCGGAGGGTCATGGCACGGACGAAGCCATAGCGGCGTTTCACAGGCGGGACGGCAAGGTCAGGCGGCGCATCCCCCTCGTGAAGGCGGTCGCGTCAATGTTCACCCTCGGCTCAGGAGGCAGCGGAGGTAGGGAGGGTCCCACGGCCCAGATTGGGGCCGGGTTCGGAATCTTCATAGCCGACGCGTTGGGGCTCTCCGTCAGGGAGAGGAGGATAGCGGTCGCGGTAGGGCTGGGCGCTGGGATAGGCGCCATCTTCAAGGCTCCCTTCGCAGGGGCGATACTGAGCGGCGAGATCCTGTACAGCGGTGGAGACTTCGAGGTCGAGGCCCTGGTGCCCGCTTTCATCGCCGCGCCCGCGGGATACCTGATATTCGCCTCGATTACGGGCTTCGCGCCGATATTCGGGAACCCGATTCCCTCCTACACCTTCACTAACCTCAGCACGATTCCTATCTACCTGGTTCTGGGCCTCGCCTGCGGACTAGCCGGGAAGTTCTACTCGACCGCTTTCTACTCCGCAAAGCGGCTCTTCGGCTCTCTTTCCACGCCAAGGTACTTCCGTCCGATGCTCGGCGCGGCCGTGACGGGCGTCATAGGCATCTTCTTCCCTCAGGTCCTCGGGCTCGGGTACGGTTTCCTTCAGGACCTAATCAACGGCAACCTCTCTGTGATCGGCCCGAACTTCTTCACCCTGCCTCTCATCCTGACTCTGCTCCTGATCGTCTTCCTCAAAGTCATCGCGACGTCGTTCACTGTCGGGTCGGGCGGTAGCGCCGGTGTCTTCGCCCCCTCCCTCGTCATCGGGGGCTTCCTCGGGGCCGTCTTCTGGGTCGTAATCAACTCCGCGTTCCCTGGCTGGATTCCGGTCCCCGCGCCGCTGGTGATCGTGGGGATGATGGCGCTCTTCGGAGGGGTGGGGAGGGCCCCCATCGCGGTCATACTCATGGTGAGCGAGATGACGGGGTCGCTCTCGCTGCTCGTGCCCGCAGTCTTCGCCGTCCTCGTGGCCTACTTCGTAGTCGGTCCCAAGTACACAATCTACAGGAGCCAGGTGCTCAGGAGGTCCGACTCGCCGGCGCACCTCGGTGAGTACAGCACGCCGCTGCTGACCAAGATGCGCGTTGCCGACGCTATGAACCCGGACGTGTTCTCCCTGACCCCAGACGCGCGCGTCGATGAGGCGTACCGAGCCATCTTGGATAGGGGCCACACGGGCGTCCCGGTCGTTGGGCCTTCCGGCCAGGTGCTTGGGATAGTGACCATGAGCGACCTCCTCGGGGTCCCCTTCGAGAAGAAGGGGTCTACCCCTGTCGATAGTGTGATGACGAAGAACGTCGTGGTCGCGGGCTCTGACGAGAGCCTCTTGGAAGCCATGAACAAGATCGTCACGAACGAGGTCGGCCAACTTCCAGTCGTGGAGTCGGGTTCGGGCCGGCTCCTCGGCATAATCACGATGACCGACGCAATCCGGGCATATGACAGGGTCGTGAAGTGGACCTCGGGTCCAGATTCGCCCGCATCCCGCGACCCCAGAAGCTGAGCGCTTACTTCGCACCGGCCTCGGCTATCCTAAGAGAGGTGACGGAACCGGCGAGGGCCACGATCTCGAGGTGGTGCCTCCTCGACGACTCGGACTTCGTCTTCCTCGCCAAGTGGTCCAGGAGCCTCTGCACGGACCTGCAGCCGGAGGACCACCCATCGACCTTCAGGTACCCTTCAAACCATCGCACCCCCTGCTGCACCCCCCAGACATTTAAGCCGAGGCTGTTAGGGGGCCTCCTGCCGGGGTCGCCTAGCCTGGAAGGGCGCAGAACCGCCTGTGCGTAAGCCTGGAAACTTTCACGCTAGTGAGCCTGTCTCCTTTAGTGGGGTCGTGGGTTCAAATCCCACTCCCGGCGCTTATCTATACGCTCAAACACCACATTTTTATACGTTTCCAGCCCCAATCCCGCCGGGAACCATGTCGCACGGGCTAGAAGGACGGTCTATCGAGAATCTGAAGCGGGCCTTCAGGAACGACCAGACGGAGGAGAACTACCTCATAAAGCTCAGGATGTTCTTCGATTCCTGCGGCGTCAAACCGGATGACTTTGTCGCCATAGCGAAGAAGAGTCCCGCCAAGGCCGAACGGCTCGTCTCCTCCTACATCCAGGCACGGAAGGAGCAGGTCTCGGGGCACACGATCCGCATCTTCAGGGTCGCGCTTAGGCTCTTCCTGTCGATGAACGACTCCGACACGCTCAACTGGGTCCGCATCGGCAAGATCCTTCCTCCCACGAGGAGGTACGGCTCAGACCGGGCGCCTACTCCCGACGAGCTCGAGGAAGATCCTCGACAGCTGCGACCTGCGCATGAAGTGCGTCGTCCTCGTTCTGACCTCGAGCGGCGTGCGCATGGGGGCCTTCGACTGGCTCAAGTGGCGCGACCTCGAGCCCGTCAGGCTGGGGGACTACGAGTTCGCCAAGCTTACCGTGTACCACGGGGAGAACGAACAGTACCATTCCTTCATGACGCCGGAGTGCTACAAGTACCTGCAGGAGTACCGGGCCATGAGAGAGAAGGCCGGCGAGCAGGTGGGTCCCGAGAGCCCCCTGATAAGAGACGACTGGGGGACCTACAAGGGCGCCAAAGACCCGTCGAAGGCTGCGCCCGTCACCTCGAAGACGCTGAGAGACCAGCTGGGGCGGCTCTACGCGCGCATAGGGCTGAGGTCGGACAAGGAGGGGTTGCGTCACGAGTTCCAGCAGGTGCACGGCTTCAGGAAGTTCTTCAAGACGAGGATGGAGGTCGCCGGGGTCAGGCCGATCATAACCGAGCCTACTGATGGGACACTCCATAGGGGTCTCAAACAGCTACATGAAGCCGTCCAACGACGAACTGATGGCGGAGTATGCGAAGGGCATACCCGCGCTCACCATCCTGCACCAGGAGAAGGCGAACGTCAAGAGCGAGCTGAAGGAGCAGCTCCTGCTCGTCGCCGGCTTCAAGCCCGAGGAGATCGAGAAGATCAACTTCGCTGACACGTCGGACGAGGAGTTCCAGAAGATGGTCAGGGAGAGGCTGCTGGGGGCTATGGCGAACAACGGGAACAGGCAGAAGGTGATCCCGGTCGGCGAGCTGAAGTCGCACATAAGCCAGGGATGGGAGTACATCGCTCAGCTGCCGGACTCCGAAGTCGTGGTCAAACTTCCGACGTGAGTGGGTTCACATGACCTACAGACCTCGCGTCCTGCTCGCGGATGCAACGGTGCTCTATTCCACGCTGGTATACAGGGGCCTCGAGAACAGGGTTCTCTTCTCCGGCGACCTCATATTCGTCACGACCGAGTTCACTCTAGCGGAGATCTACAGGATCGTTACCACGAAGAGACGGCTGGGCAGCTCTGAGGCTCAAGCCTTGATCAGGTCGATGCCCGTGCTGGTCGCGAACAACGATATCATCGAGAGCAAACTGAACGAGGCCAACGAGCTCATAGGCAAGAGGGACAAGTCGGATATCCCTCTGGTCGCTCTGGCCTTGACCCTAAAGGACCATGATGGCATCTGGTCGAGCGACAAAGACTTCGACGTTGTGAAGGGAAGGTTCAAGGTCTGGAAGACCAGGGAGCTTCTGAAGGCATAAATATATGTAAAGTATATGCATTACCTATACGTGATAGATGATGGGAAGCAAGTTGCTCCTGAACCTTCCTGACAAAGACTCGCAGAGGATAGAGATGCTGGTCGAAGCCGGAGAGTACGCTACGAAGAGCGAGTTCATCCGGTTTGCCATCAAGCAGATGCTTTACGGGGAGGAAAGGCTCGGCAGGCTCGAAGCGACGACGTCTAAACTGCAAAAGCAGACAAAGAGCAGAAAGCAGATCAACGAGGAAGTGGAATGGGCCAAAGCTGGCACAAGAAAGGTCGTTTCAGAAATGCTGAATAAGAGTACGAGAGTACATGAGTCAGAGTCAACGTCGACTGAGTGATTGATAACGAGCTAGGCCGCAAGTTCAAGCGCCTCCCGAAAGACCGCTCTTGAGTCTGTAATTGCTTTCGTGAGGCCTAGGAATTCGATTGCTTCGACAATCGCGTCCAGATGGTTGTTGCGCGCGATTCCCAGAGAGGTGTCGATTCGCATCAGAGCGTGTTCGTGTGCGTCGATTCCGCCCTTGAGCATCTCGAGAACGATGTTGCCCGGGCTCTGGTCAATGTGGTACTTCCATGCGGGATCCCGTTCAGGCCTCTCCTGCTCATCTTCGCTCTTCCGATATCTGACGTGGTTGAACCAATCGGGGTATGCTTCTCGAAGGAATTCCCTGAAGTTTGGTTCGACTTCCTGTATGTTCTTCATGTCATCCTGCAGTTTCTGGCGAACTCCTTCGAGCCTGTCGAGCATCCGCTCATCCCCGTTGAGCCATCCGAACAGGGCCGTGTAGTCACCCCCGACCCACTGGAGATCAAGAAAAGCATCGACCAGGCATTGGATAGACTTGCTTGCTTTCGTCCGTATTGTAAATGGCGGC
Source organism: uncultured Nitrososphaerota archaeon (assembly GCA_963806765.1). Classification (GTDB taxonomy): domain Archaea; phylum Thermoproteota; class Nitrososphaeria; order Nitrososphaerales; family Gagatemarchaeaceae; genus Gagatemarchaeum. The sequence continues at coordinate 151,118 of CAWDYS010000005.1, forward strand.
CTCGGCCCCCAGACTCAAGATTCTAAGATAACGCCCGATCGTCGTTTTTCTTCGTTGCTGGCCCAGTTTGTGCCTTTCCTCGAACAGCTCCGCCCTCTTTTTGGCCTCGGGGTCGGACTTCGGTCCGCAGTATAGCCGCTTCTTCTGTTTGGTCGCAGAATCGTAGAATGAGAAGTAGAGGTATTCCTTTCCGTTGACTACGAGGGTCTCTTCTGGCATGTTTCTAATGGCATGCGCTTGCCGCTCCAGAATATAAGATTATGCCAGCATTTTCGGTCATAAATGTTATATACCATGAATATCGGGTATAATCGTGATAGGGGTGATGCTTGCGAGTGGGACTGGAAGCAAGAACGACAAAGATGCTCTGCTTGAGGCACTTCAAGGAGTTCAGCTCCAGAAGCCGCCTTCCCACCGCCCTGAAGCTTCTCATCGCCATGGAAGACGATTGGATAGACGCTGAAGATTTCGTCGTAAAAGTCTGCCTTTGGTTGCGCCTCCTGGAGATCGAGGAGGGGAACGGGGATGGCCATCGTCGATGATCTGTCGACTTGGGCGGTCCTGTACGTGGTCGCCTATGTGACTCTGGACGTGACGACGCACTTCTCTCGGCAGACCCTGCTTGAGACCATGAGGAGGCTCATCGCCGTTGTTACCCTCTCGCTCATAGCCGCTTACCTCATGGAGGTCATCTTCGGCGGGGTCGCGCGGAGTTCGAGCGTCTTTCAGGGTCCGATCCTGTTAGTCGTTTGGATTCCGGTGCTGCTCTTCTCCTTCGTCTTCTCTTGGGGGCTGTACCACAGGATGCTCGACCATTCGCAGCGCGTCCAGATGGAGAGGGTGAACATCATAGAGCTGGTGGCGAAGAGGGTCGATGAGGTGCTCGCTCCCATGCAGAAGCAAATCAGCGAGCTGCAGGAGGCCGCAAAGGTCGATAGGACTTCCGCTGACGAGAGGAGCTCGAAACTCGCCGCGGCGTTCCAGGATCTGAAGCATTCCATAGTTGACAATATCCCAACGGTCGACTCTGTTCTTTTTGAGCTGAGACACGAAAACTCGGTGATTGATCATGTGCTGAGGAGCTATCAAAGATGGGCCGACGTGCACAAGAACGATGCGGCGATAATCAATCGGGTATCCAGCAACCTGGAATCCCTAGTAGAAAGGGCAGAAATCGTCGAAGAAGAACTCGGCGAAATCAGTTGGAATCCGGAACAGGAGAACCAAGCGCTACTTGGAGCCGATAAGTCCCAGCCGGCTTTGCTTCCGAGTGCCACCGTCGCTATTGACCCTCCTCACAGGCTGACGAGGGAGGACGGTCTTGCGAACAGGGAGAAGGGCAACCAGGCCCTGATGCGCTTCCATGAGAAGCTGAGAAATCTTGGTAAGAACTGCAAAGTTAGTCTCCTTCACGGAGCGCCTGACCTGCTCTTCTTGGAAGACGACGGGAGTGTGAGGTCCATCGCCGCATTCAAGGCGCTGACCCTGTCGGAGCAGGGCTCGGCAAAGCAGAGGTGGATACCCCGGGCCAAGCTGGTCGCCGAGCTGAGGCTGGCGACGAAGGAGGGCAAGCCCCTGATACTGTTCGTGGAGAACCTCGCCAATGGCAGGATCTGGGCTACCGTGATACCTCAAGACGGAGTGAAGGGCTTCAGGGGAGTGACCACCCCTCTTATGCTCGTGAACGGCGACCCGGAGTCGGAGAAGGCGTGCAGTGATTCACTGACGAGCGTCTTACAGCTTCTTTGAGAGATTCTCCCGAATTGCACAAGGATCTAACGACTGCACAGCGCTGCACGGACTGCCCGTTCTGCACAGCGACGCACCCTTCTCTAGTTCACTATCTATCTCAATTGTTGCTCTCGCTAGTCGTCTCTGGCCATCCTCTCTCGCAGCTTCTGCTCGAGAGAAGCTACTTGCGCTCCATATTCATGACTTGGGCTGCGTACCTCGTCTCCGAGGGCTCCACGGACGAGTAGACGAGGATACCGCCCCTCTCAGCGTGCGCCTTCAGCAACGCCATCACCTTCTCACCTGTCTCCGGATCCAGATTGGAGAGAGGCTCGTCCGCCACGAGGATGTGAGTGTTCCTCAGTATGGCCCGAGCCACGTCCACCCTCTTCTTCTCCCCTCCGCTCAGCTTCGCTGGGTGGTGGCTCAGCCTGTCTCCGAGGCCGAGCTGGGTCAGCACTTCCACCGCCTTCTCCTTCGGCGCCCCGGTGACCTCTGTGACGTTCTCCAGCGCGGTGATGTACGGGATCAGGAGTGGCTCCTGGAAGGTGTAAGACACCTTCTCCCTCCTCAACTCATCCATCTCCGGGTCGCTGATCTTGGTTACGTCGTTGCCGTCGATGGTCAGGGTTCCCTTGTCCGGCCTCGTTATCAGCGCGACGAGCTTCAGGAGGGTTGATTTTCCGCAGCCACTCCTTCCCAGAAGGCAGAGCGGCTTTCCTTCCTCGACCTGCAGGTCAATCCCCTCAAGCACCCTGATGGCGCCGTAGTTCTTGTAGACCCCTTCGAGCTTGATCATCCTAGTACGCCCTCAGGATTCCGTCGAGCCCCATCCTCTTTAGTCTTCGGACGACCGTCCAGGAGGCGAACGGGGACATCAGTATGGCCAGTAGGAGGCCGGTGACCACGTAGAACGGGTCGGCTGCGGCCGTGACAGTCACCTGCTGGGCGAAGATGTAGTAGGTGGAGGTGAAGAAGTGGCTGGCGGCCACGGAGATGACGGCGGCCAAGGCAAACGATACTATTGAGAGCATCAGGAAGTAGTACGAGAAGAGAGAGTAAGACTCCCTCCACTTCCACCCCTGGGTCAGCAGCATCCCCGCCTCCCAGCTCCTCTTGCCCGCGACCAGATGGGACACCAGGAACGTTATCGCAATGACCGCGACCAGGGAGATGAGCCCGATGATTTCATACAGGGGGGCCGTCTGGGTCACGAAGTCTCTGGGCGTCCTGGGCGAAGACCTGGTCGTAGTTGGCTTGGAAGGGAGGAGGGAGGAGCTGGCCGATGGCGCTCCCCACCCTCGGGACGTCGGCCACGCTGTCCACCTTGACTATCAGGTAGTTGCTCCTGTTGCTCCCCCATTCCTCTTGGTACAGCTGCGGCCCGAGATGGTTCATCATGAACGTGGAGTTCCAGAAGAGGGCTATGTCGCTGAATAGCGGATTTACTGCTACCTCGCCAACTGCTGTGGCGTTAAAGTGCGAACCGACTATGCTGACATTGGCGCAGGCCCCGCACCCGATTGCCACCTCCTGGGCGACTCCGAGTTGGACATCGGTTTGGGGAGGTTGTGAATCCCCCAAGTAGGGTTCGAAGGCGAAAGCTGGTTCGTTTCCCGGAGCCTTGCCTGAGGAGAGGGTGAGCAGAGCAGGAGGGAAACCGCTAGGTCCGCCAACGAGCACGCTTGAAACCCCGAAGCTGGCCAGGGGGATTACATGCCATTGCCCGGTACCAAGGGTGGTGTTGAAGTTGTGGACCACGAAGTAGGTCCCATTGACGACGAATGGGTAGACCTCCTGGACGCCTGGGATGGCCGAGATGTTGCGTATCGTACTCTGGGGGATCACGCCCCCGCTTCCCTCCACAGAGATGTAGGTGCCCACACCGTTGGCGTAAGTTGTCAGATTAGAGCTGAGCGTGGAGCCAATCGATGGTATCAGGATCCAGGCGGTGAGGCCGGAGGTGAGGACACCGACTATGACGACCGACCAGCCTACTTCGCGCAGCGCTCGACTGGTGCTGAGTCTCAGTGCCCTTCGGGTCGTTGGGTCATCACCCTCGGTGTGATCTTCATTCTAGTACTCCCTCACGATATCGTCAAGTCCCATCCGCTTCTGCCTCCTGACGATGATGTATGATGAAAGGAAGGCCAGCACGATGGCGAATGCGAGGCCGCTGATCAGGTAGAGAGGAACGACCGCCGCAGTGAAGGTGGTGAAGGTGCCATACACGTTGTATGTGGCGGTGAAGTAGCGACTGGCGAACGTCGACAAGACGGCCGCGATGGCGAAAGAGGCCAGCGAGAGGAAGAGGAAGTAGGCAGAGTACAGGGTGTACACTTCTCTCCAACTCCAGCCCTGCGTGAGGTAGACGCCCGCCTCCCAGTCCCTTCTTCTGGCAATCAAGAGCGACACCAGAAACGAGACTCCTGCTACTGCGATGAGCGAAACGGCCCCGATGAGCTCGTACAGCGGCGCGGTCTGAGAGGTTAACGACTGCAGGCTCTGAGACAACGCCTGGTTATAGACCACGGTGAAGAGGCCGTACTGGGGTGGCTGGATAAGCTGCTGGGTCGCGTTGACAACGCGTGGGACGTCAGCGACGCTATCGACCTTCACTATGATGTAGTTGCTTCCATTCCCATCCCACGTCTGCCTGTACAATGTAGGGCCGAGTTTGTGAAGCATCAGTGTTGAGTTCCAGAGAATGAAGACATTGGCGAACAGAGGATTGAGCGCGAGCGACCCCACAGCAGTCGCTTCGAAGGGGTCCGTTACGTTTCCGTGGGATTGGGCCGGGTGGAGGCAGAACTGGCATGCGATGTCCACCTCCTCTGTGGCGTTCAACTGAACGTTCGGCGCCCTGTTTATGTCGAACTCGGGTGCGTTACTCGGATATCTTCCTGCGGCAAGAACCAAGAGGCTTGGTGGAAAGCCCTTCGGACCGCCGAGCAGGGCGCTGGTCTCGCCTTCGTACATCGTGACCTGACCAGTAGAATTCCTTACGTATAGCGTGGTGAGATTGAGGATTATCGGGTACGTCTTCTCTACCCCCGGGATTCTGGCGATGGCATCCGTGACATTCTGAGGCAGCAGAGAGGCGCATCCTCCGAAAGCCGGTACGCACCGACCACCACCAGTATTGACCACAATGTAGGTCCCCACGCTGTTCGAGTAGGCGTCAACCCCGGTCTCCAGGCTTGTCGCCACCGAAGGTATCAGTATCCAAGCCACCAGGCCCGATGTCAGGACGACCACAATAACGAGCGACCAGCCCGCCTCACGGAAGACTCGCTTCCATGCTAGGTCTACTGAATCATGCCTTTGCTTTGTTGCTTTCACTGAATTGCACCAATCGCCTCATCGGGAAGGGGAGCATGCGCCGCCTTTGATTTCATACACGTACACGCTCGATTGGATAACAGGCGCGTTGTTCAAGACATTGGGATCTTGAAACTTGATGCCATAGCTGCCTGTCGTGGGAACACAGAAAGTGTAATTTCCAGACTGCTGTCCAGTATTCGAGAATGCCTGTCCTCCAGTCGTATTATAGAGATACACATCGATGATACCAGTCGCATTCCAGACCAATTCAGCGTACATACTAGAGTTTAGGGTCACTTCGAAAGAGCCCTCCTTTGGAAATGATCCACCCAGTGGACCACTGGTCCCTCCTGCATCAATGGCTGAACCTGGAGAAGTTGTCTGACTTTGCGTGGCAGAACTCTTAGTATGGGTTGTTGTGGAGGTAGTGGTGGAGCTGGTTGTCGGGGCACTAGCAGACTCCCCTACGGGTGGACCACCTCTTAAGGAACCGGGGCCCAGCAGTACATACGAAACGACGGCGAAGACCAGGATTAAGATGAGAACCAGGGCTGCCCTACCTGAGCTTGTTCCTGTCATTTTAGAGCCAGGCAATTGAATAGGCTTCGCTGGAGATTTGCGCCGCAAAACTATTTTCAGGTTTGGCATGAGATAATCCAAGGTACCGCCCAGCGAAGTAGACGGCGAAACCTATTATGACCAGCAGGGTCGCCCCGATCATGCCGATGGTGGGCTTGGGCAACTTCCTCGAGCCAAGACCCGTCATTTGCCGTTCAATTCTCCAACCAGGTTCATCAGCAGCTTGCCCTGCTCCGTCACCTGGTACATCTTCACGGTCCCTGTTTGCGCGTAGATCTTCACCAGCCCGTACTTCTCGAGTATGGAGACCTCCCTGTCGACCTCCCTCCAGTCGATCCCGGTCAGCTCGGAGAGCTCCAGCCGGTTCCTCGGGGTCTCCATGTTCTCGAGGAGTGTTATCCTGGAGCCTCCGCCGCGCATCGTGACCATCAAGTCGTAGACATCGGGCCCGAACCCCCTGCTCGCAAAGAGACTCTTGACCCGCGACCGTCTGAAGCCGCCAGCTATCCGACCCTGAAGCAGGACGACACCTACCGCGACCCATCCCCCCGCCGCGAGAGGGATGGAGTAGCCAGACACGGGGTTGGTCTGCGTGTGGAGCCCGAAGACTCCCATTGTGCTGCCAAGTGAACTCGTGCTCGGTGTGAAGGCGCCTACGATTGCCAGTAGCGTCTGGACCGAGGCGAATGCGACGAGCAGACAGAGGGCAATAGTTCGGAGTCTCACAATTCAGGGCCGAAGCTGCCGTTTCGACATATCAACATTTCCCAGAATGATATGAGAAAGGCTAATCTCTGCACCAGCTTTTCGTCCGAGATATGACCTCGCAGAAGCAGGTGGGGGCGATGGCGCTGCTCGTCGTGGGATTGGGAGCGTTTCTGTTCTTCGCACCTGTCGTTCCAGAAAGGATACTCTACTTTGACTGCGTGAATTGCGCTGGAGGCATCACGACTGTGCCCGTCGCGCACGTCTCGGTCAGTTACTTCGCAGTCAGCCGAGGAGGCGTGCTCGTATTGATCCCAAACACGCCCGCCCAATACTGGATATCACTCCATGACTGCAGCGCGGCCGCAAACGAGTGGGTCTGCACGCCCGGTGCGTCCTGATTCCTAGGGTCCGCTTTCTATAGCGTCATGGGTGCTTATCTTCCCTCGCGCACGATAGGCTATGTCGCGCGACAGTCTTCTACAGGAAGCGTATCAGAGGCAGATTATATCCGAAGGCGGCAAGGACCGGCCCCTACGCGTTCCCTCAGGACGTGAGGAGAGCGAACGGCAGGGTCTGGGCGACCGTGATACCCCAGGACGTAGTGAAGGACTTCAGAGGAGTGACCACCCCTCTCATGCTCGTGAACGGCGACCCGGAGTCGGAGAAGGCGTGCAGTGATTCGCTGACGAGCGTCTTGCAGCTTCTGTGAAGGATTCTCCAGAATTGTACAAGAATCTAACGACTGCACAGCGCTGCACGGACTGCTCGCACTGCACAGCGCCGCACCCTTATTGTAAGCCTTCAGTATGCTATCTTAAGTTAACCCTCTTGTAAGCGCACCTACCATCACCTCCTACTAAACTTCAATTAGGTAGTGTCTTCGTCGTTGTCTTGTTTCCTCATCTCGTTCTCTTTTTAGGCTACCATCCAAACGTTCCAGATAATGTCTGATTCCACTGTACTGGATGGGTTGGTTGGCGCCCTGGCTGGCGCCCTTGCCGCGTTCGGATTCAGCATCCTCTATACCCAATTGAGGATGCCCAAGGTGAGAATCGTAAGGAATACGACAAGCTTTGTACTCAATGACTTCGAGATAGACACCGTCATACTATCGGGACAAGAAGGGCAAGGCACAACGAAGACCAGGGTCACCGTCTACAGAGTAGCAGTCACTAATTCTCAAAAATTCAGCTCTTAATGCTCCGGCGCGGAACTGTGTAGCATGGCTTGAACTCGATGGAGCCACTGAGCGCTATCAGCTATCATGGGTGGGAGGATTGGCCACGGTAGTAATCAACGTAGGCGATCAACGAGAGATCGATCTCTGTGCGCACCTTGTGAACCTTGGGCTGATTATTGGACCCACAGAACGAGGTTACCCGAGCTATCCGAGGTTATTCGGTAGGAGGCGCGACCAACTTAAGGGCTATCTCTGGGTTACATCTGAGAACGCGAAGAAGGACAGGACCAGAATACAAATTCAAGAGAACAAACAAGGAGACGCGCTCGATATTTCGTTCCCCGATAGTTAGGCCCTCTATCTTCGTCAAACAGTACCTCCGTTGTCCGCTGGTCTCACCGTTGAAGACTCCCTGGGCAAGGAAGGCGGTTCCCTCTCCTAGCGAGTGCATTTGCGAGGCAGACCGCTGCCAGCATGATCCCTGCCCAGAAGAGATAGTCGGCCCCCGCACTCGTGACGTTGAAGGCCTGCCCGTTGATGAAGTAGTTCCATGGGAAACCCATCGGCGTCCATCCCGCCAAGGCTTCACTGCCTGGCGTGGGCGCCACGATCGTCAACGGAGGGACAAGGAGGGTGAGTAGCGTAGCAGCTAGACCTGCCGCCAAACCCAGTGCGACGAGTGCGAGCGAGGGTCTCCGGATTGCGAAGGAATACACGATCAACATGGTGATCGAGAACCAGAGCAGAAAGTCTCCGAGGGCGTATGCCGGCTGAAATGTAAACCGGCAGGCCAGGGAAGGGACACTGGCGATGGTACATCCGGGCGAGAGTCCCTCCGGAAAGTAGAGATAGGGTAGGGGGAATCCGGCAACCACATTGGTCCCGCCGCTATCATTGCCGTAGTTGACATCCACAAGGGTAGTGACGAAGAGGACAGAAGGGTGGAAGCTCGCCCGGCGGCTATGGCCAACCCCACGTACCTGACCGGCCTTGTCAACGATTGCAACTAAAGGTGGAGCGAATATAAATTCAGGGAATTCTTCCCATTCACAGGGTTCATTGCGCCTTCGCCCGTGCTTCGTAGCAGCAGTTAGGCTCACAAGTTGAGGATTCAAAGCGGTATTTCTTCATCTTCAGACCCTTTTTGTGAGATTTTCGACGCAGATGTGAACTCACCTTAGTTCAAATCTCAC